>NZ_JAMOIM010000100.1 GCF_026130545.1 Lichenifustis flavocetrariae
CGTGAGTGAAGCTTCGGTCAAGCGGATCGCTGCCGAGTTTCTGCAGCAGGTTGATGTCGCCTGTGCCGAGGGTCGCGGCGAGGAGATCTTCACCGCATTTCATCGGGCGATCGGCAGCGACTTCGCCGAGACCATGTTCCTTTCGATTTCCTCCAATCGGGAACGAGCGACGCCCAAAACGGCTCACTGGTTTTCGCGATGGGATCGAGAGCTTCGCGCATCAGATGTCGCTCGAACTGGTCGAGGGCGTCCGCAAATCATTCCTGAGCTCCGGCTATGCGCTTGGGCCCGTCTCCAGCCGGTGCGAAGCGGCTGCCGTCGCTGGCTTCACGACGCGGTTCTACAGCCTGCTGGGCGTCAGTCCAGAAGGCGGATCCACATGAGACCTCGAAGCGAACCCGATCCGATCTTTCTGCCGGACGCCGAGATCGCAAAGCGGGTCTCGATGAGCCAAGCGCAATGGGAAGCCACGGCTGTGGTGCTGGAGCGTTCCGGCCTGCCAAAACGCGATCCTCTTTTCAACAATCAACGGTGCTGGCCCAGCGTCCGCGCCTTCCTGTTCCGCCGGTCAGGGCACGCCGATCCGACCGCCGAGGCTTCCAGCATCGTGGAGAATTTAGATGCGTTCAGGACGCCCAGAAGGCGACGCGCCGGGACGTAGCGACCGCCGCAACCGCGATGGGTCGCTTAGGGTCTACTGGGTCGCAGCAAAGGAAGCCGCGAAGGCTGGCTACGAGCCCGCGACGGTGCGAATCCACGAGGCCGATGCTGAAGCAATATCGGCGCGCTGCCGGGTTCTTCAGGCGGAAATGCAGGAATGGCTCGCCGAGCGGAGCGCGGCAGCGGCGAGGCCCGGCAAGAAGACCATCAACTTCCTGATCCGTGAGTATCGATCATGGTCCGAGAGCCCGTTTCAGGAGGTGAAATGGAACACCCGGCGGACCTACGGCAAGATGCTGGACAAGATGGAGCGCGCCGTCGGACAGACCGAGCTTGCGGCGATCGCGCTTGCAGACATCAAGCGCTGGTACGCGGCCGCGCGCTACCCGGACGGCAAGGGCCGCGACAAGCCTGACCAAGTCCGAACGGCCCACGGGTTCGTGTCCATGCTGCGCCGGATCGTCAGCTTTGGCGTCGCGATCGAGATGAAAGAATGCGTCCGGCTCGCGGTCATCCTGGCCAATGCCCGCTTCGAAGCGCCTGCAAAACGCGTCACTGTCCTGGAGCTCGAACACATCGAGGCCGTGCGTGTCGCCGCACACGCCGCAGGGCGACCTTCCCTTGCGATCGGCATGGCTCTGCAATGGGAGCTGATGCTGCGGCAGCGAGACGTCATCGGGGAATGGGAACCGATCGACCCAGACATTGGGGCCGAGTCGCCGTTCGTCATCAATGGCCGGCAGTGGGTCAACGGACTGACCTGGGAAGGCGTATCCCCGTCCTGGATCCTGACGAAGGTCACGACCAAGACCGGTTCCGAGGTGCGCTTTGATCTTTCCCTTTGCCCAACGGTGATGGAGGAACTGAACAAGGTGCCTCTGGCCAGCCGCAGGGGCCCGCTGGTTATCGACGAGAATGCGGACCCGCCGCGGCCCTATGCGGAGCACGCCTATCATCGGGAATGGCGCATTGTGGCCGATGCCGCCAAGGTGCATCGGGGCTTGTTCAACATGGACGCGCGGGCGGGAGGCGCGACCGAAGCCGGCGACGCTGGTGCGGATCTCGACGACATTCGACCCACGATGGGGCACGCCAGGTCCGAAACGACGGTGCGCTACCTGAGGGGAACCAAGCTCGCACCTTCCAGCAGAGTGGCCTCCGCCAGGGCCGCGCACCGTTCGAAAAAAGCACCTAATTCGCGTTCCTCATAGGTTGAGGAACGGATAAAGGAACGCCAGTGCTTAAGCGCTGGAGCGGGCGAAGGGAATCCTCTCCAAATGTAATTCCAACAGGCACTTAGTGGTACATTCCTAGAAAATTCCTACCATCATTCTTACCAGTTTTCTGTCCGCCTATTTCAGGCCAAAAGCTCGCAGACGACGTTACGGAACCTCTGGGTGACTCTAACCGCAGACTGGTAGCCTTGAAGTTCGAATCTCTCCGCGCGCACCCGACAAGTCTTATTCGCGGCGTGGTCGACGCCTTAAATATGCAAATGGGTGCCCTTCCTCCTCTCCGATCCGGCCTGTGGGAAAACGCACAACTCCCTCTCAGGACCTAGGTAATCTCCGTTTGGTAAACACGAACTCGCGGAGCCCGTCATGGCCACCATCGGTAATCATCGTAACTTCATCGCTCCCGTCCCGCCGCCGCTGCCGGTCGGCGCAAGTGCGTCCATGACCATCGGGAGCCGCTGCCTCCCCCATCAGATGAACCAGGCGAAGTTCAACGCGATCCGAGACGCCAGGGCGCCCTTTTGCATGATGCCGACCTCGACGCCGAAAGCGACCTCAACCGCCACCACCTCCGGCTGGCAGTGATGCTGGCGGATGCGAACCGCGATGTGCGTAACGCGTCGCTGTTCGTGTCACGCGCCTGCCATGGCTTTGGCAAGTTCGAGCGGATCGGAGAAAGCGATGGCCTCAAGCGGCTGCGCTTCACGTCCCCGTACCACCACGGTGTGGCGGACAGCGCCAGCGAGGGGCGCCCGGTTGGTGGCGCAGAACACGTCGGCGGACACAAGCACGACACAGGCCTTTTCCTTTGTCAGCGCTTCGAGGCGGGCCGCCACATTGCCCGTGTCGCCCAGGAATTGCAGCGAGCTTCGGCCCGACAGCGCCACCGCTCCGACAATGGCGACGCCGCTGTGGATCCCGACGCCGAACCGGAGCGGCGCCCGGAGGTCGTCCGTCATTTCGCGTTCCAGCTCGATCAGCGCGTTCCAGATATCGAAAGCGGCCGCCAGGGCCGCACCGGCTGCCACCGCGGCGCGGCCGTCGACGCCGAAAACGCTCATGACGCCATCCCCGGCGACCGAGGTGACATAACCGCCGTGCGCTTCAATGGCGGCGCTGACGCAGCCGACGTAGCGGTTGATGAGGTGCAGTGTGTCGAACGGAAGCTTGCCGGCCGCCAGCCGCGTCGAGTCCCTCAGATCGATCGCGAGCGCCGTGACGACATGTTCGAAGCCATGATCGAAGGCGATGCTCAAGCCCTGCACCCGAGATGCGACGGCCACCAGCGGGACGACCGAGACATCGGCTTGGGGGCGCGTTTGGCATGCGAGCCGCACATCGGCCAAAGCGCCCAGAGACGCGAGGGTCGCTGCTTCAATCCCGTTTGGCGGCGGCAGGTCCCCCGCGCCGCGTACCACCCGGACCCGACAGGTCGAGCATCTGGCACGGCCGCCGCACACCGAGGCGTGGGCGATGCCGTGGAGGCGGCTGGCTTCAAGGATGGAAAAGCCCCGTGGCACTCGAACTGAGACGGCCGGATAGGTGATCGTGACCCCGCGAAAGCGACGGCCATACCATTGACGGGCACCCCGATAGGCGAAGGCCGTCCCGAGCAGGGCGAGATAGCCGACCTGCATCTGCCTCCAAAGCCCTTCGAGCCGGAGGTGTTGCGACGCTTCCACCGTCCCGACCTTCGGCGGACCATGCAGCGCACCGAAGCCTGGCTCCAGCGTGGTGCGCAGGGTCGTATCCCAGCCGGCGTTCATGATCCCCAGCATGGCCAGGACCGGAACCACGATGACAATCGCCAGGAGCACGCCGCTCCAGTGGCGGTACCAGGGCCGGAAGCGCAACCACATGTGCAAGCCCAGGCACCCATGCGTCCAAAGCACCGTCATCAGGGTGAATTGCCGCGATAGACCCAGCGCGGGCGAGGTGATCCAATATTGATAGACCAGGCGAAAGTAGCTGTCGTCGAAGCCGTAGAGGGCATAGCCGAGACGCACGTTGGCCATGTGGGGAATGATCAGAAGCGGGATCAGCAAGCCGAGCCCGAGTTGCGCGGCTTCGATGCGCGGCATTGTCAGATGCCGCCGCCGCGCCAGGGCAGCGAGGCCAAGGCCTCCATGCACGAACAAGGAGCCGATTAGGAGCCCACGTCCTGGTGCGGTGCGCCAAGGCGCCATCACGATCCCACGGCCAACTCGATCCATCGTGTCGAGCAGGAACAAACCGCAAGCATGGCTCAGCAGGTGCGTCGCCGCATAGCTGAACAGCACGAGGCCAGTCGATAGCCGCAGGATCCGTTCGAGCATAGAACGACGAACCTGCTTTGGATCGAATGCGGAGGCGTTTTTGACGCCTGCCCGGCCGTTCGAATTAAATTGAGCGCCCATCAGGAGAGATCTGGGGCGTCGTGCCGCCCGATCGGGACAACCGCCCCACTCAGCCTCTTCCGCACCATGCGCCCGGCCTCCTCCAAGGATCCCGATGTTTCCGTTTTGTCCGTCGCGATGATCCCGCGCCTCACACCGCCCGGACCCATTGTGATCCATCTGGTGCTCTAAAGCAGCCTATGGTGAGGGTATTGCCGAGTGTCCGGTCCAAGATGACTTTACAATAGCAGTGGAATGCGGCTCGGCGCGTTACAGTGCGACTTCATGGGCCGTCTCATCGCCCACCGCTTATCGAGGCAGGGATGATCCGACCCGCAGAAAGCCTGGCGCGTCTGCCAATGTTTGCAGCTCTCGACCCGGCCGATATTGCCAAGCTCGACGCTCAATGTCTGTGGCGGCGCGCGGATGCGGGCCATTGGGTGCTCGACTACGGCGAGGGCGGCACTGACGTGTTCTTCGTCTTGCGCGGGTCGTTGCGCGTGAAGATCCTTTCGGCGGGGCGGGAAGTCGTCTTGCGCGACCTTGCGGACGGCGATTGCTTTGGCGAACTCGCGGCCATCGACGGCCGCCCGCGCTCGGCCGGAATCGTCGCAGTCACCGATGCGGTCGTGGGCCGGATGACGGCGCAACGGTTCATTGAGGCGGTGCATCGCCATCCGGCTCTCTGCGACGAGATCCTGCGCCGACTGGCGGCCGAGATCCGCAAACTCGCCAACCAAGTCAATGAGTTCAGCACGCTCTCGGTGCGCCAGCGTCTGTATGCCGAACTTCTGCGTCTCGGCGCACCGCGTCAGAAATCCGAAGCCGCTTGGTCAGTTTCGCCCCCGCCCACACATGTGGAACTGGCATCGCGCATCGCGACCCATCGCGAGGCCGTGACCCGCGAATTAAAAGCACTCGAACGGTCCGGTCTCATCGAGCGGCGGCGCGGGGCTCTGGTGCTGCGCGATCCCGAGAAATTACGTGCCATGGTCGAAGAAGCAGAGGCCTGAGGTCGGATCAGGCTTCCACGAAGTTACTCGCGTGGTCGCCGCACCAAGTCTGACGATTTCTATCCGCCAACGCAGCCGAGGGAATTGCCCGGCGCCACAGACGTGGGGCCGCCCCTTCCGCGTCTTTTTGGCGGATCAGCGCCCAAAGCCGATGTTAGGGTACGGGATCGGCACTGAGACGGGCATGATCGGAGCATCGGACATCGGGAATGACAGCGGCGGCATGGCGCCACCCGAGGTTACGAAAGCTCGTGCCTGGGTGCTTTGGGCGAGTTGCCGCTGCTGGCTCTGATGTGGTGACAACGAGCCGCCGATGCTCATCACCTGGGGTGAGCCGATTGGGATCGGCGGCGCGATCTGGGTGAGAGGGCGAAAGCTGAGGGGGGTGTTTGGCATAACTTGATCTCCGGCCCGGTTGGGATGGGGAGGATCCTACGGGCCGCGGCGGACCGCTGCTGTGCGAAAACCCACACGGCGAGAACGGCGGTGCAGGTGGACCGGCATGGCCAATGCATCGAAGGCACAGCAAGGCCGGAAACCTGCATGTCCGAAGCATCGTTGAATAGGGACTAATCGTCAGCCGTTCAAATAAGGCGTGGATCGTCAATCACTTTACCAACGTGACAATTCAAGGCGTTTCCATCAACTGTTTCAGATAAGGCACCCACACCTTGGCCTGCGTCAGCGTCTGATGGCCAATGGTGTCAGGTCCTTCGGGGACGACGACGAACCGGCCGTTCTTGACGCGCGGCATGACACGCGCCATCGCACCAAGCTGCACGGGGTTGAGAAGGTCGTCGGCGAAGTTGACCGCAAACAGGCGAGC
>NZ_JAMOIM010000102.1 GCF_026130545.1 Lichenifustis flavocetrariae
TCGGCAACCCCGTTCCCAGGACTCCCTTGAATCATAAATAACTCAGTCGACTCAACATGTCATCGGACAGACACTTAAACTCCAAGTCGGGCATTCCGTTGTCCGCGCTTTTTCTTTTCGCGGACGACAGAAGCATGACAGCGCGGCAATAAAAAGCCCCTTGGAGATCGGGCGATCAGTTTCTTCAAGAGTGCGGTTTTGTCCGCCACACCTTAACACCCCGCCGCTTCCCCTCACACCGCACAACTCCCTTCAGCTTCAGCCTTCCAAACAGCGTCACCACCGATTGGGTTAGGCTCCTACGGAAGACCCATTCACCTCGCGTCAACCCTCATCCAGCATTGTGGCGAGGCTGACGCGCCGCCGCGTACCTCAGATATACGGATGGCGACGCGTCGGCACGCCTGCTTCGGGATGATTGGCCTGACCGCCCGGGACAGATCGGTCCGGCTTGGTGTGAAGGCTGCCGCGGGAGCCTTGCGTCAGGCTGACTGCCCGCGCCCGACGTGGTGATCAGCGTTTGACCAGATCAAAGTTTTACCTATCCTGGTCTCAAGCAATCGGCGCTTGACCAGATTGCCTGGAAACTCCGGGGGGAGTGGCGATGATCATTTTTGTAGGCGCCGTGTGCGCCGGCTTGGCCATTCTCGCCTATCTGCTCTACGTCGCGCCGGAGATGGACGTCGACTAGAGCCATCTCCAGACCCATTCCAGAACCAAGAGCGCTGCCCAGAGCAGGCCGGCCACCCAGAGGACGGTCAGTAACAAACCGCCGAGCACAAGCATGAACTCGATCCATGGAACGCGGCGCGTTTCCTTGACCGTTTCGCCCTTGTCTTGAATCGGGACAATGTTGTCCGACATGCGTTCCCGCCGAGCCCTGATCAGCCCAGGCAGCGAGTGTCATGCCGAAACTGAACGCCCGCCAAACAGAATGCCGGCATCGTTAAAAGGGAGGCGACAAGCACCCGACGCCGTGCTTTAGCTTTTCCTGCATGTTTCGGTGCTGTGGTTCGCCTTGGCACGCGAGATGCAGTTTCAGAAGTCGAGCGCTGGGGGGCGATCGATGACATGGAAGCAGGCACTCGTTGGGCACCTGCCCGACAGATCGACGTTGGCTTTAGCCATGGTGATAGGTGGCCTGGCCACTGGCGCGGTCTGGGCCGCCGTCCTGATAGGAATCTTGGGCTTGGGGCTGTGGTGGGTTTTGCCCTGATACGTGCAGGCCGGGTGCTTGGCGCGTGACAGGCTGATGGCCTTGTAGTGTCAGGCAAAGCCAAGGAAGCGCCGAACAGCGGGCTTGCTAGGTGTCGAGCGCAATCTGTGGCGACCGGCAATGTTGGCGCCATCGCGTTCTCACGCACGGGCGATCCGGACAGCGGTGACTTTGCGGAGGGGGTGGTGCTCGCCAGCTTCGGCGAGGTCGACCCGAATGCGTTGGGAGGGTGGTGTCGATCATGCCAGATCGGATCAACCATATCGAAGCCTTGCGCCATCTCGATCTCGAGGGCGCCTTGTCTGGCCTGGATCTGACAGATGCGGAAGGCATGGCGATTCGTGCCGCCGTCGACCTATGGAGCTTGTCGCAAACACCACCGTTGGCGGGGAATGCCGCTATTCGGGCCGCTCTTAAAGACTGGCTGACGGGGATCGGATTGTGGGCTCATGTTGAGCCCGATCGGGCGGGGCAGAACACAAACAAAAACGCTGCAGCGTGAGCCACGGGTTTTCGTCATTCGAAGCTGATTGAGATTAGGCGGTCGCTTTCGCCTTGCGCTTCATGCCAAAGCCAACGGCGCCGAGAGCAATCAGAGCGGTCCCGAACATGGGCGCTGAGGCTGGGAGGGGAACGGCTGATAGGGACGGCGCTACTGTTTCAACCGAGAACGTGTTGCCGCTGCCGTCTGTGAAGAACGCAGGCGGATCCATATAGCCTGCAGCAGATGAAAATATTTGAAGGTTTGCACTATGATGACCTGCTGTAAGATTACCGAAATCCCACGAGATTTCACTGCCATCTAAAGATCGGCTTACGCTGGTTGGTAAATCCCCGTTTGCGCCAGAGCCCCCACAAGATGAAATGCCGCATACCTTTACAGATGTGTCAGTCTTCGACCAGTCTATAACACCAAATGAATCTATGCTCCCGGAAACTACTTGAATTTCATAGTCGAACAAGAGACCGGGATGAAGGTGCATTATCGAATCAGGGCCTTGGTCATCATAATGAATCACACGTGCTCTTAAAGTGAAGTCAAGTAGGCCAGCATCAAAAATATAGTTTTCAGAATTATCGTATATCACTTCATGATGCACGTCATCGCCAGAGCTACCGCCATTTGGAAGTGACGACAGCGTTTCTCCGGGACTTAAAACGACCGGAGGCACCAAGATGACTGACGCGTGCGCAGGCCATACGAGGGCTTGAAAGGCAGCCAACAACGAAGCGGCGATAAGAGCTTTCATAAAACTGCCCTGTCACGTACTTGAAAAATATTCCGCAATAGGAGGCAGAGTTTCGCGAACCGCGTCAATTTGTCAATCCCAGATCGAAGACGTTCTCTACGCCCGCCGATCTCGGCGCGTTTCCCAAGTCTGTTGGTTTTCGCCGTAGTTTAACAAATGGGGGACTCCTCGCTGGTCGAGAGCGCACTGGCGGAGGTGCCGAGTGCCTGATTGGATCGACCACATCGAAGCCGGGACGCCGAGCGCGTAACGAAGACGCGCACGAGCGTGGAGGAAAACAGCGGCACGACCGGGCGGAAAGTTTAGAGATCGTTGTCATGATCGGCGATGTGCAGAAAGCGCCGCCGATTGATCATCATCGCTGCCCAACCTTCCAATCAGCGCCACTTGATCGCGGCTTAACCAAGGCGCGAGAAGGCCGGGCCGACATGCCTAAAACGCTCATCTCTGGCATCGATCCTTGCGTATCTGCCTTTGTGCCACGTGTTGACTTGCCACGATGGCACAAGCGGCCGGCAGGGGTGCCCTACCTCCGCCGGCCGCTCTTCAAGCAGGCATGCGACACCCAATGCTGCTCGAGCCAATTGTCTGAGGTTTCCCGCGACCCAATCCCGGCACCTCTCGACTCCCGCCTCTGATCTCATCATCATCCGCCCATGTGCGGACCCTTTACGCAACGATACACCTGGGCCGAGGTTCGAGAGTTCCTGTCGGTCATTGGCGCGCCGCTGAACCTACGGCCACGTTTCAACATCGCACCCACCACGACGATCGATGTCGTGCGGCTCGATGTCGAGGGGCAGCGCGAGCTTGTCCGAATGCGCTGGGGATTGGTGCCGGGCTGGTGGTCGAAGCCGCTCAAGTACGTGCCGGCGACCTTCAATGCACGTGCCGAGACAGTGGCCGAAAAGCCGATGTTTTGGAACGCCTTCAAGGCGCGCCGCTGCATCATCCCTGCCTCGGGCTTTTATGAATGGACGGGCGAGAAGGGCGCGAAGGTGCCGCACCTCTTCAGCGCGGCAGATGGGTCGCCCGTGCTGGCGTTTGCCGGCCTATGGGACCGGTGGAAGAGCCCTGAGGGCGAGGAGATCCTCTCGGCGACCATCATCGTGTCGGGCGCGAGCGCATGGATGACGCCATATCACGACCGGATGCCTGTGCTGCTGATGTCTGAGCAGTTCGACGCCTGGTTATCAGGCGAGGCCGGGCCAGACGCGCTGCGGCCGGCCGCCGAGAGCGCCTTGCGAGAATGGATCGTGTCCGCGCGGGTGAACAAGACCGGCCAGGGCGCCGACGATCCAAGCCTTGTCGAGCCGGTGGCCGCTTGAACTTCCATGCTCCCTCATCGTTACCAGCCGAACAAGGAGCGCGTCATGTTCGAGCAATGGATAGACAAGTCGGATCCCTCCGTCAGGCTGGTGACGAGTCAAGGTAGCTCTCTTCCTGCCGACTTGGGCCCGAGAGATTGGAAGCT
Source organism: Lichenifustis flavocetrariae (assembly GCF_026130545.1). Classification (GTDB taxonomy): domain Bacteria; phylum Pseudomonadota; class Alphaproteobacteria; order Rhizobiales; family Beijerinckiaceae; genus Lichenihabitans; species Lichenihabitans flavocetrariae. The sequence continues at coordinate 3,941 of NZ_JAMOIM010000102.1, forward strand.
CCTCGGCCCGATTGAGCCTCCCGCCGAAATTGTAGAAAAAGTGCAGACCGTCGGCTTTGCTTTCTTCCACTCCGACGAGTCGGAGCCAGCTCCCGGTGGCCTCAATAATTCGAATGCAGCCGGAGCATGACGGCCGCCGCGCCTCGATGCCCCGATAGGTAAAAGCGCGTGATCAGACGGCGTCAGTTGTCATTCTGATCAGAGCGGGCGTGATCACACCTGAGAAGATGGATCAGCATTAGTGCCGGACGCTTGACCGGGTATGGTCAGGGAAGGGAGGCTTGAGGTGCGAGCAATCTATGCCGGTGTTTTGATGGCGATGTCCGGCGCGGTATGTGCCGCCGACCTCGCTCGACCGTCCAGCGCGGACGATATCGGGCCGTTCACGCCGACGGCGCCGCTCGGCTTCGCGTCGGAGTTTCCCCGGTCGCCGCTCGAAGACGCCTTTGTGCGAGCCCGCACCCAGTTCGCGACGGCGCGCCAAGCTCAGGACCATTGTCCGCAACAGATCGTCGTAAAGGTCGAGACCTTGTCGAACATCACCAAGCCAGCGAAGCTGCCGGGGGACGGCGTCTTCATGTGTCAAACGGATGCGGCAGCGGAAGGAGATCGACCGAGGTGACAACCGGCTTCAGTCAGCGGCGCAGTATGGGCCGCTACGCTGATCGGGTTGATGGTTGGCTTATGCCAGGTTTGGCGCTGAAATGATGCGCGACAAGATTTTGAGCGCGATCGAGCAGCGCTTCCACACTGACCCGCCACTTATTGTCAATCAGGACACCGGATCTACGCGCGGCCCGGCACCGCGTCCTGACGCCCCGATGGGTTAGAGCGGTTCAGCCGCTCGGAATTGATGCCGGATCGCGCCAGCCTTGACCGCGGTGACCCGTGAGGGTGCGCTGGGGCGCGGAGGCTGGCTTGCGGCTCTTGGACGGATCCGGCGGCGCCCTCAAGGAGGCCCCAGCTCATTGGTGTGCTCAGGCGAACGCGTGCTTCCCGGCGAAACGCTCGGCGAAATACATGATGGCGCGGATCGCGGCTTGCGCGCCGTCGCTGTATCGAACGCCGATCAGACCGCCGTGTCCCTCGGCTGAGCAACGGCTCATGCGATCGAGCGTCGCTTCGGGCATCACCTCGAAATCGTGGCGTAGAACGCCGATGACCGCATCGAATGAAGCTACGATGGCTGGGACATCGGCAAAGCCGTCGAGCGGGGGTTCATCTGGGAAGGCCAAAAAGCCGTCGAAGGCGGCACGCAGCGCCGGAAGGTTCTCGACCGCCAGGGCATTTTGCACGGATTCAGGCGTGATCATGGTGTTGATCTCCATCGTCACTGCCGGATTTTCCGGCACTGAGAGTTTCTGCCGCGTGGTCGGCGAAGGGGAAGTGCCGGCCACGCCCGTCAGGAGGACGAGCCGCCGGCGTTCAGGTCACCGGGTTGAAAGCCGCAGCATGGTCGCCATGTTGGCTTCTCACCCGGCAGCCTGGCCGGCACCATTCTCAGCAACAGGACAGAACATGACAGATCATCAGCAACCGCAGGATCACGCCGGCGACACAGCGGATACCAAGGCGGAGCAGGCGAAGTCGGCGCTCTCTGAGGCGGTGGCGAAGCGCACTGAGGAGCGCAAGCTGAACGACAAGCAACAAGGCGGAGGGCCGCATGGCGGCAAGCCGATGTCGAACCTGAAGGTCTCCGCCCAGACACGGGGCAAGCTCTGACACCCTCGACGATCTGAGGGGAAGGCGGCCGGCCGTGGTCGACCACCTGGCTTGCTCAGCCTTGGCCGGCGCGTATCTTCATCAACGGGGCGCGGAACCGCTTTGCGGGCGCGACGGGCTAGCCTGCCGCGTTCTGACGCCCCGATGGGTGACCGCATTCAGATGGTGTCGGTCGTCAGCAAGATCTGAACCGGCGTTATCGCGCTTGAGAACGTGCCGTCAGCGTTGGTGAAGGACGCTTGACCGGTGCCTGACTGCCTTTCAGCGCCGACGCTTGGGGCAAAAACCAGCGTAGTAGTCGCGTTCTTAGGCAGCGTCGACAAATTATCGCGCTGATTATGATGGCCTTGGAACGATTGTATAGTTCCATTCGCCATGGAAGTCG
>NZ_JAMOIM010000103.1 GCF_026130545.1 Lichenifustis flavocetrariae
ACCCAAATCCTACGCTGCCTCAAGACGATACGCTACGTCCGCCACCTTCCCATCATCAGGCCAGTGAATAAGGTGGGCTAGACTTCGACCCAGTCCCACCACGGCGGAGACGATCTTGCCGCTGTCGATGTCGCCGGCCATTCCAGCCACAAAGCCCCGGTCGATCTTGATCTTGTCGAAAGGCAGCGAGTGCAGGTGCCTCAGGCTGGAGTAGCCCGTGCCGAAGTCGTCGATGGCAAGGCGCACGCCCAAGACCTTGAGCTGTCCGAGCGACGCCCGGGCGAGGGCGAGATCGCCGACGAGCGCGCTTTCGGTGATCTCGAGTTCAAGACGGCTCGGAAGGAGACCTGTCTCCTTGAGGACGTCGCGAATAGCCCCGGGGAGACCAGGGTCACAGAGCTGCACCGGCGACAGATTGCAGGCGAGCGTAACGGCATGCGGCCAGCTTGCGGCTTCGCGGCAGGCCTGTCGCATCAGGCGGTCCGTCAGGGCGCCGATCAGGCCGAGATCCTCGGCGAGCGGAATGAAGATGTCCGGCGGCACCATCCCGCGGGTTGGGTGGGGTCACCGCGCCAGCATTTCGAACCCGACCAGCGCACCGCTCCGGAGATCGACCAACGGCTGGTAATGCGGCACGACTGCGTCCTGGGCAAGAGCCTGCCGCAGGTCGCGCTCGAGCAAAACCCGCGCCCGCATCTCCGCATCCATATCTGGTTTGAAGGTGCGGACACATCGGCGACCGTCGAGTTTCGCCCGCGACAGGGCGACGTCAGCTCGGTGCATAAGGTCACGCACAGGCATGAAGGGGACGTCCTGGATCGCGATGCCGACGCTGGCACCGATCTGGATCGCGATGCCGTCTACCACGAACGGCTCCGCAAGGATCATGACGATGCGTGCCGCTATGGCGTGCGCCTCGTTCCCCGACTGCAGCAGGGCCCCGTCCTGGCCGAGTACAAGCGCGAATTCGTCTCCGCCGACCGGCGCCCTTTCGGATCGTGGGGGCACCGCGACGTCATGATTGGTGATCCGCGCCTCGAACTCAGCCACACGGGCGGAGTTCGGTAGGGGCCACACGGCGCGAAGCGCTGTGGGGTGGCGAACAGAGGGCAAGGCACGGTTCCAGCGTGCTTCCAGTTCACCTGCCACGAAGCGATTCTCGGGATCGGCCGCATCGTTGGGGCTGAGCAGTTACAAACAAGGCCTTAAGGCAAAGCTGAAAAGAGTTCTAACCTTCTTTCCACTTATAATATACAATGTATTTTTATTGATTAAATGGTATAAAATATTAATACAGTAATAATAACATTGTGGCATTGGTTTCTACACACCGCTTCGAGTAGAACGGGCACATCTTATGATTCCTTTACGCGCCACGGCTCTTGCACCTGCCCCAGCTTTCAATGAGCAGGCGCGTCTTGAGGAGCTGGCGGACTACAGGATACTTGGGACTTGGCCTGAGACGCAGTTCGACGAGGTCACCCAGCTGATCAGCACGATGTTTCGAACCTCCATGGCGATCGTCTCGATCGTCGGTCGGGACAAACAGTGGCTGAAATCAAGCCTCGGCCTGCAAACGCGGGAGATGGCGCGTGACACGTCGTTTTGCACCCACACCATCATGAGCGATGAGGTGATGGTCGTTCCCGATGCGCGCCAGGACCTGCGCTTCAAGGACAACCCTCTGGTGACGCGCAGCCCACATATCCGGTTCTATGCCGGAGCTCCGCTCCTGACAAAGAATGGCTTCCGGATCGGTGCACTCTGCGCGCTGGACACCAAACCGCGGGCGTCCTTTGAAAGCCGCGAAGAGGCTTTGCTCAAGAATTTCGCTGGGTTGGTAATGACGCAGCTGGAATTGCGCCGAGACCGTTTGCCCGGCTGACTTCATGTCCACGTTTCCGACAAGGAATGTTGACCATAAACACAGCGTTACCTACTGATTTTAATCATTTTTTGGCTTCTTAAAGAAATCGGCGTCACGATTGACGTCCACCTCCGGAGCGAATCGTGTTCAACCTCAGGCGCCCCGACTACGCCAAGCTGCAGGACAAGGTCCGGGAGCTCGAAGCCAGAAACATTGCATTCGACCGCTCCTTCGCAATCATCGAATTTGCCCTGGATGGCACGATCCTGGAGGCCAACGACAAGTTTCTGGCCTTGCTCGGGTATGATCGAGCCGACGTCATCGGCCGCCATCACCGGATGTTCGTCAGTCCGGACGACAGTCGATCCGAAGCCTACGAGACCTTGTGGCGTGAGCTCAGACGCGGCATCGCCGCCGTCGCGGAATTCAAACGCATCCGCAAAGATGGATCCAGCATCTGGATCCAGGGCTCGTACAATCCCGTGCTCGACGAACGCGGTACTCCTTACAAGATCGTCAAGATGGCGTCCGACGTCACGGCGGCCCGCGTCACCAGCGCTGACCATGCCGGCCAGATCGCTGCCATCTCCCGATCGCAGGCCACGATCGAATTCTCTCTCGACGGAACAATCCTGGCCGCCAATCCCAACTTCCTGGAGCTCGTGGGATATACGCTGGCGGAGGTGGTGGGATCCCACCATCGTATCTTCGTCGATCCTGATGAACAAAGTTCGCAAGCCTATGCGGACTTCTGGAACCGGCTTCGCGCGGGCGAGTATCAGGCGGCCGAGTTCAAGCGCTACGGCAAGGGCGGCAAGGAGGTCTGGATCCAGGCAACCTACAATCCAATCCTCGATCTTGAGGGCCGTCCCAGCAAGATCGTCAAATTCGCGACCGACATCACAGCTCGCAAGCTTGCCGATGCCGATGCGTTTGGCCAGATCGAAGCCATCGGCCGCACACAGGCCGTGATCCAATTCGACCTCGACGGCACTATCATTGAGGCCAACAACACATTTCTCGATGTCATGGGATTTGAACACGACGAAGTCGTGGGCCAGCACCATGCGATGTTTGTCTCGCCGTCTGAGCGCGCGTCTCCGGATTATGCCCGCTTCTGGCAAAAATTGGGCGCCGGAGAGCCGCACATGGGCGAGTACCGGCGGTTTGGCCAGGGAGGTCGCATCGTTTATCTTCAGGCAACGTATAATCCGATTCTGGACCTGAACGATGTCCCCTTCAAAATCGTCAAATACGCGACCGATGTCACCACGCTCGTTCAACAGCGCGAGAAGTTCAATCTCCTTTCCCTTGTGGCCGACGAAACGGAAAACTCCGTCGTGATCACCGATCGGGAAGGACGGATCATCTATGTGAACAACGGCTTCGTAAGGCTGACCGGTTATGCCCGGGACGAAGTGCTTGGACGAAAGCCCGGGCATCTCCTTCAAGGCCCTGGAACCGATAAGACGACGGTCGCTCGGGTGCGGGCGAAGCTTCTCTCAGGCGAGCCGTTTTACGAGGAAATCCTGAACTACACGAAAGCGAAAGAGCCTTATTGGATCAGCTTGGCCATCAACCCGGTGCACGGCCCGGACGGGAAGATCGAGAAGTTTATTTCCATCCAGGCCAATGTCACCGACACCAAACGCAGCTCGCTCGAATTCAATCTCAAGATTGACGCCATCGGCAGTTCGAATGCGCTTGCCGAATGGCGAATCTCGGGTGAGCCAATCCGGTCGAATGCGATCGTGGACGACGGGGCTGCACCCACAGTTCGGCTGGATCAACTGCTCAATCGGGATGCCATGGCCGAGCTGATGCAAGCGGGCTCATTGCGACGCGAGGTCGAGTGGCCTCGCCCAAGTCAGCCATCGCTCTGGTTCGAGGCGGTCTTTGCCGTGATGACGGATCTGGATCATAAGCCCGAACGGATCCTGATGTGCGGGGCCGACATCACCCCGAAACGCAAGGCCATTGCAGCCTCGTCGAACGCCATGACGCAGATGATGGACGAGATCGTTGGCATTATCGACACAATCAGCAACTTTGCCCGGCAAACCAACCTGTTGGCGCTCAATGCCGCTATCGAAGCCGCGCGCGCGCAGGAGGCTGGCAAAGGCTTTGCCCTTATCGCATCCGAGATCCGCAAGCTCGCCATGGAAGCCGGCACTGCCACGGGCAAGGTCAGTGCACTTCTCGATCGCAGCCGGACGCAACTCGATGGCTTTAACATTGATGCAGGCACGACAAACAGACATGTAGCTTGATCGTTGCAGACAGATCAGGAGTTGCCATAGAGACGTTAGTAAGACTCGATTCACCACATTCTTCAGGTTCGTTTCGACCGCGCGGAATCCTCAGAGTCGTTTAGGCGGCGGGGTTTAAGCCTGACGGCACGTGGAACGTGAACCCTGGACCGCCTCTATGACCTCAGGACCCTATCGGCTCGTCACGCGCAGCGATTTCGACGGACTTGTATGCGGCATGCTGCTGCGCGAGTCGGGACTGATTGCGGAGATCAAGTTCGTCCACCCCAAGGATATGCAGGATGGTTTGATCGCGATCACGGATCGCGACATCATCACCAACCTGCCTTATGTGCCCGGTTGCCACCTGGCCTTCGACCACCATTCGAGCGAAATGGATCGCAATGGGGAGCCCCAGCCGAACCATATCATCGATCCGACGGCACCTTCGGCCGCCCACGTGGTCTACCGTCACTTCGGTGGCGCGGCTTGCTTCCCGAACATCGGCGAAGACTTGATGAACGCGGTGGACAAGGCCGATTCGGCCCAGTTCTCGCAGGACGAGATCCTCAACCCGACCGGTTGGACCCTGCTCAACTTCCTGATGGATTCGCGCACCGGGCTCGGCCGGTTCAGGGATTTCACGGTGTCGAACTACGAGCTGATGATGCAGCTCATCGACAAATGCCGACACCTGTCGGTCGATGAGGTTCTCTCTCTGCCGGACGTGCGGGAGCGCGTCGCCCTCTATGAAGCCCACCGCGAGCGTTTCGCGGACCAGCTCCGACGCTGCACCGCGGTGCACGGGACGCTTGCCCTGTTGGATCTGCGCAGCGAGGAGACGATCTTTGCGGGCAACCGCTTCATGATCTATGCGATGCACCCCCAGTGTAACATCTCGGCGCATGTCATGTGGGGCCTTCGCAAGCAGAACACTGTCTTTGCGATCGGCAAGTCGATCCTCGACCGTAGCTCGCCCGTCGACGTCGGAGCGGTCTGCGCCGCGTATGGCGGGGGTGGCCACACGGCGGCCGGCACCTGTCAGGTCGACAACGAACGTGCCGAAGAGGTCAAAGTCGCTCTTATCGAACGGCTCAACCTGGCGCCACTCGCAAGCGCAGCCTGAGCGTCGGTCTTTGGCATAGAAGTCGGCTCGGATTGATCGACGGCAGAAGCCTTTGTCGGACGGCTATGCGGTGCGGGCGGCGGGACGTGAGCGTCGGCCAAGCATCTCTCATCCGCGCGGCTCGGGCTCTGAATACCCTGTGATGTGCCCTCGTCGGATCCAGCATATCCGCCACTTCGATCACCTAGTGGCGTTGTGCACCTGCGCCCATCCACTCGGCCAGGAAGTCCGCGTCAAGGGAGCGGTCGCGGTTCGCCGTACAGAGCTAAATCGTCGTCATATCCCGCAGACTGCCTGCCTGCACGAGGGCTGCGGCGCTGCAGCACCTCAAACCAAGCGCAAATGCCGGTTGAGTTTATGAATCACCGACCTGGGTGATCTGAGCTCACGCGACCATTTGAATTCGCGGCACCATCGGCGCGGGGATGGCCAGAGCCTCGAACGCGGGCTTGGCCAGCAGGTAGCCCTGGATCAGGCGAACGCCAAAGTCTTGCAGGACGCCCAGCTCACCGATGGTCTCAATACCCTCGCAAAG
>NZ_JAMOIM010000104.1 GCF_026130545.1 Lichenifustis flavocetrariae
GGGAGCCGAGTGCCCGAATTGGGCCCGCTCGGATCTGTGCGGGGGGCGCTCAGCAATGAGCGTCCCTACCGCGATCGGAAACTGGAGCGCCCGGCGTGGAGATACGCGAGGATTTCGGAAAACTATGCCACAGAAAATCCTATATCGCTATAAAAACGCTTCGAAAGCTCGAAGTCTTTCGCTGGGATGAATGCTTTCACCTCAACGGTTTTTATGTTCGACATAGTGAATTCTGAGAGTGCCAAGCAAAATCATTCAATTGGCTAGAGCATTCCCATCGTAAGTTCTCGGAGGCATGAGGTAATCTGACGATCTATGACGACGCGTTGCTGTGCAAGCTGTAGAAAATGTCGCCGGATAGTAGAGATGCCTCTACAAGCCATGTGATCGGGACAACCTCCCCGCGTGTGGTCGGCCGTCGGAACGTTACGCCGCTACTGATGCTTGTTCGATGGCCTCAAGCCGGAACGGAATGACGGACGGGATCACGGCTTTCACAATTGTCCCTTCTCCGACGAAAGATTGGATTGCCAACGAGCCGCCGTGCAACTCGAGGATGGAGCGCACGATGGCGAGGCCGAGGCCAGAACCCTTCATGCCATCGAGAAGGGTTGCATTGATCTGCTCGAAGGGTCGGCCGATCCGGGTCAGTGCGGCTGGCGCAATGCCGATCCCGCTGTCCTGAACCAGGATCTCCACGCTCTTGTCGACGAACCGCGCTCGGAGCGAGACGTTGCCATTTTGAGGTGTGAACTTGATGGCGTTTCCCAGCAGGTTGCTGGCCACCTTGGCCAAGGCGCTCCGGTCCGCCCGAACGAGAAGGCCGGAATCGGCATCGACGACGACCGAAATGTTTTTATCCGCGGCTTTTTTCCGATAGTGGGCCGAAGTCTCGTCGAGAACGCCCTTGATGGCGAAGAGGGTACAATCGAGTTCGACCCGCCCGGATTCGAGCTGCGACATCTCCAGGACGTCGGAGATGACGTCGAGCAATTGACGACCGCTCGTGCCGATATCGGCCGCATAATCCCTGTATCGGTCCGACCCGAGTGGCCCGAAGACCTGCTGGCTCATCATCTCCGAGAAGCCGATGATGGCGTTCAAGGGCGTCCGGAGTTCGTGGCTCATATTGGCGAGGAACTCGGATTTTGCCCGATTGGCACTCTCGGCCTCGCGCTTCTTCTCGGCATGGCGCTCGGCCAATTCGGCCAGTTGTTCGGCCTGCCGTTCCAACGTCTGGCGAGAGCGGCGCAGGTCCGCCACCATGGCCATCAGGCGCCGCTCGGAATCCATGAGCTGCTCTTCATGGCGTTTCAGAGCCGTGATGTCAGTCCCCACCGAGACGTAACCGCCGTCCTGGGTGCGTCGCTCGTTGATCTGCAGCCAGCGTCCGTCGGCAAGTTGCGCCACATAGCTTCCCCCGGTGGAGGGCACGCCTTGCGGAGCGGGCGTGGCGGCCCGGATGTTGGGCGGCGTCGAACGTGCGATGATCTCGCTGTAGAGCATGCCGGGCTGGGCCAAGTGCGGCTCGAGAGCATGCAGGTTCAAGAAGCGGGAATTGTAGGTGACCAGCCGGTTCTCGGAGTCCCACAGAACGAACGCCTCCGACAAGCCTTCGACCGCGTCACGCAGACGCTCGTTGGCCGTCCGGGTCTGTTCGGCCTGTCTCTTTTCATCGCTGACGTCGATGGCAATACCGACAAGGTGCGCGTCGAGACCCGCATCATCCCGCTTGATGACGGCTCTGATCCGAAGCCAGATCCACTCTTGACGGCCATTCAGAAGCCGAAACGAGCGGTCGAGCACGTTGGCCTCTTTGTTTGCCAGCAGATGGTCGACATCGCAGAGGTCACGGTCCTCGGGATGCAGCAGGACCTTGAGATCTCCGTAGGAGATGAATTCCGAGTCGGGCTCCATCCCCAGGATGGCGTACATCGATTCCGACCAGTAGATGCGGCCGCGCGCAAGATCCCAGTCCCACAATCCGCATCGACCCTGATTGAGCGCAGTGTCGATGCGGCCGTGCACGCGCGAATGGAGGGCTTCGGCCGCCATCGCCTGGGTGGTCTGCCAAAGGTAGGCACCCGCGAGACTCAGGAGAATGATAGCCGCGGCCACGATCAGGATCGTGGTGCGGTAGGTGGTGGACCGCCAGTCAGCCAGAAGCCCGGAGACGGGATCGAGGATCGCTATCTGGCCGAAGGGACTGTGGAGGCTTCTGACCGCGGCAAGCGCCTCCGAGCCGTCCGGCAGGACGACGGACATGACGCCGGCTTTCTCTGCGAAGACCATGACGGCCTGGGCGGGCCCAAGTTTGTCGGCGAGCGTCCGGTTGTCCAGCGGTTCCGGCGGCAGAATAGCGACGATCGTACCGCTCTGGTCGGTCACCATGATCTGGCGACCGCTTGTCAAGGCGCGTGAAGGCAGGCTTTTCTGGAGGATCGCTTCGATGCTGGCATTCGGGGTCTCGGCGACGGCCTTGTTGATCTCGTTCGTGACCACAGAGGCAATAAGCTCCATATCGCTGAAGCCATCGGCCTTGGCGCGCTCGCGCGCATCCATCATCTGCATCAATGAGCCGAACGCGAAGGTCAAGACGAACAGGAAAGCGACCGCCGGGACAAGCCGGCGCGCGACGGGTTCGAGAGCCGCGATCCGATCCGAACGTGTGTCGGGCTGCAGACTTCGAACAAGTCCCTGCAGGGAACCCGCGCGTGCAGATACACGGGCCACGTTTGCACGCGCCATGAAGGGCCTCCAGAAACCTGGTGAACCGGGGCCAATGTGCCGCATCGAGCCCCGAATCAACCCTATAAGAATCCCGGTTTAACGATTTGTCCAGGATTATGGGGCGTCGGGAGCTTTCTGGAATCCGGTTTCCCGCAGTACCCGGACGGTGTCACTCGGAAGACTCAAAAAAGCTCCCTACGGGCCCTGATTGGCGCCGATTGCGCTTTAGCGCCCGAGGGATCGGGTCACGATGTCTCGAACGTCGGCCGACAAGGATGGCCGTTCTGCGATGCGTTCGAGTGCCGCCTCGGCGCGCGTCCGGCGGTGAGGCTCCATCGTCCGCCAAAGCCGGAAGGCATTTAAGAGGCGGGCTGCAACTTGAGGGTTTTTATCGTCAAGCGTCATGACGATTTCCGCGATGAAATCATAGCCGCGCCCGTCCTGACGGTTGAATTGTGTTTGATTGGCCGAGAAGCCGCCGATCAGCGCGTAGATGCGGTTCGGTGTCGCCATGGAAAAGGTCGGATGCGACATGAGCCGTTCCACCCGATCAAGCGTTCCGGCTTCAGGAATGGAGGCTTGGAGGCTCAACCATTTGTCACCGACCAGAGGTTCGTCGGCAAACATCACCTGAAAGCGGTTCAGCATGATCTCCCGCGTCTCACCAGGGATTAGGCTGAGGACGCCGAGCGCGGCGATGCGGTCGGTCATATTGTCCGCCGCATCGAATTGTGCTGCGGCCAAATCCTGCCCCAAGCCTGCATCGCCTCCGGCGAGGAGCCACAGTGCCGTATTGCGGAGAGCACGCCGCCCCGCGTCCGGAGCGGCCGGCGAATAAGGGAGGACGTCCTTCGGCGGCTGGCAGAGCCGAAGCAACCGATCGTGCAGGGCCGAGCCCAAAGTGCCGCGCAGGCTTTCACGAGCGATATGGATGGCGTCCGGGTCGACATCCTGACCGATATCGCGCGCGAGGTCGGCCTCGGTTGGCAGCGTCATCACCTGCGCCACGAAGGCCGGATCGGCATGCGGGTCATCAAGGACAGCCGCGAAGGCGGCGAGGAGGCCGGGATCGACATCGTTCGGTCGTTGGACGGACCCAGCCGCACGGGTTCCTTCCACCAGGACCCGGGTGGCCAATGTTTGGGCGGCCTGCCAGCGGTTGAAACTATCGCTGTCATGCGCCAACAGCACCGTGAGGTCACTTGGTGTGAGGTCGGTGGCGATCTTGACCGGTGCCGAGAAGCCTCGCAATGTGGAGGGGATTGCACGTTCCGGCAGCCCGCGAAAGGTGAGGCGGCGCGTCGGACCGTCGAGTTCGACCACTCCGCTGCGCAGTTCCGCGGCGCTGAGACCCTCCGTCGCGACATCTGCCAGAGCGATCGGTGTTCCGGTTACGCCGACAAGCCCGAACGCGACGGGAACGACAAGCGGCTGCTTGGTCGGCTGGCCCTGCGTGGGGGCGGTGCTCTGGGAAAACTCGACCGTGAGACTGGCGTCCTGCGGCTCGAAGGTCGAGACGACCTTGAGTTCCGGGGTTCCAGCCTGCTCGTACCAGCGCATGAATTGCGACAGATCGCTCTCCGATGTCTCAGCGAAACAGCCGAGAAAATCTTCGATCGTCGCGGCTGTCCCGTCGAAACGGTCGAAGTAGAGGGTCATGCCCTGATTGAAGGCATCCATGCCGATCAGATGACGCAGCATGCGGACGATCTCGGCGCCCTTCTCGTAGATGGTCGCCGTGTAGAAGTTGTTGATTTCGAGGTAGCGGTCGGGCCGCACGTTGTGAGCGAGCGGGCCGGCGTCTTCGGCGAACTGGCGCAACCGCAGGGTCCTAACATCCGCGATCCGCTTGACGGGCCGGGACCGCTCGTCACTCGAGAATTCCTGGTCGCGGTACACCGTGAGACCTTCCTTGAGGCACAGCTGAAACCAGTCTCGGCAGGTGATGCGATTGCCGGTCCAATTGTGGAAGTACTCGTGCGCGATCACGGTTTCGATGCCGGCATAGTCGCCGTCGGTGGCGGTCTGGGGTGAAGCCAGGATGTATTTGTCGTTGAAGACGTTGAGGCCTTTGTTTTCCATCGCGCCCATGTTGAAATCCGACACGGCGACGATGTTGAAGATATCGAGATCATATTCTCGGCCGAACGCTTTCTCGTCCCAGCGCATGGAGCGTTTCAGGGCGTCCATCGCATAGTGGGCCAGCGGCACTTTGCCGGGTTCGACATAGATTCCGAGCGCGACACGGCGACCGCCGCCAGTCACGTAGGTGTCGGACAGGCAATCCAGCGCACCGCCCACGAGGGCAAACAGGTAGCAGGGCTTCGGAAATGGATCGTGCCATACGGCAAAGTGGCGCGCGGGATCCTCGCACGCGCCTGTCTCGACCAGATTGCCGTTGCTCAAGAGGACGGGCGCGTCCTCCTTGGCGGCCTCGATCCGGGTGGTGAAGACCGAAAGCACGTCCGGACGATCGAGTGTGTAGGTGATCCGCCGAAACCCTTCGGCCTCGCATTGCGTGCAATAGGCTGAGCCCGAGCGGTAGAGACCCATCAACTGGGTGTTGGCCGAAGGGTCGGTAAGCGTCTCGATTTCGAGCGTGAAGGGCTCACGCGGCGGATCGGCGATTGTGAGACTGTCTGCCGTCACCACCTGTGCCGTGAGTGGCAGCGCCTGCCCGTCAAGTATGATGGCGTGCGGGACGAGACCATCGCCGTCGAGCCGAAGCGGCGCAGCTGGTCGGCCGGCCGGGTTGGGTCGGATCGTCAGCTTGGAGCGCACCCGCGTCGCGGTCCGATGCAGCACGATGTCGAGCCAGATCGCCTCGATCAGATAGTCGGGCGGGCGATACTCGCTGAGGAGGGTCGGTTTGCCGTCATCCGTGCGCATCAGCGTGTCGATCCAGAAGAGCCGTTGTGCCGACTATCCCGTTGCGCCGTGCGAGGTCAATGTGCGCTCAGTTTGCGGGTGTTTCGGCGAGGCGCAGGAGGTATTGGCCGTAGGTGCTTTTGCCGAGGGCGCGGCCGAGGTC
>NZ_JAMOIM010000105.1 GCF_026130545.1 Lichenifustis flavocetrariae
CGCAGCAGCAGCTCGGCATCCAGTCGTTGTCGATCGCCAACCAGAACAGCCAGCTCATTCTCAAGCTGTTCCAGTAAGGATTGCAAAATTGTTTTGAAGTACCGGATGCGGTCATTCGCATGCAGGGGTCTCGGAGGGGGCAGGGATGGCAACATCTCCGCCCCATCGGTGCGTATTTTCGCTATGGCGAACGCGGAGTCTGGGGGATCCCGGACAGTGATTTTATTGCATCACGGGCACCCGCTTTAGCGAGGTGACGAGCCTCGACCGACAGTCTGATCGGCTATTCAGACCCTCGTTCTTGACGGCGAGAGGAGCTACGCCTGACGGGTCACGGATGCTCCCGAGCATCGAAATCAACGGGGCGGTCGCCAGATGTATGAGCGAGCTGGGAGGCATTTATACGGGCCAGGTGCTGAGCAAAACATCCGTCTATTATTTTAACAAAGTGGGGACGTTGTCAGCCGACGGCCGTGAAATACTTTGCAGCAATGGCGCTGTTGGGGAGCGTTGATAAAGAACCTCTACCTCGTCGATACCGGCAGGAGGGACCTTATGCGTGATGCAAATCGGCGTCGTGTTGGCCTTCATCATCCACGTCGAGGGCGAAGCTGCCGTTGGGACCCTCTCCGGGCGGAGATCCGATGCAGGCGCCTCAAAGCGGCGTGGTCAAGAACGATTGGTTCTCCATAGTTGCGGCAAAGCCGCCAGATTATCGGATTGTAAGCGTTTGAAGCGTTCCTGGAGGTGATGCTCGATCATTAGTGGACATAATTGAAAGCGATAATGTCAAACCTCAAGATATCCCTCAAGCTGGCTTTTGGCTTTGCCGTGATCGTTCTGATCGTGGCCATGACCAGCGGCTCGATGTATTTTGCGGTGTCGCGCACCGAAGCGGAGAGTGCGAATAACGGCGCAGGAAGCGACGTTCTGAACGGCGTCGACAACGCGCTGGAAGGTGCCCTTGGCGCTGTGGCCGCCGAGCGCGGATATGTCATCCGACATGATCCGAATTCGGTCGAGGTCTATCAAAAAGCCGGGAAAAGCTTCGATGACGCGCTCGTCTCGATCCGGAGTCGTGTGAAGGATTACAGCCGGTTGGCCGAAGCCACACCATTGATCGATGGCCTCGACGCCGCGGTCAAACTCTGGCGTAAGGAAATCGGCGACGTCGTCGTCAGCATGGGCTCCGACAATGGAGCGATCGAAAAAAGCCTGGCCTTGATCAAGTCCGACCGAGCGGTCGACCTTCAAAAGCAATTTATGAAAAGTGCTTCCGATACCAAGGAGAAGCTAAATACTTGGTCGGACCTCGACCAGAAGGCCGAAGACGGCTCCATCGCCAACCTCAAAATCGTTCAAATCACCGGCTTGTCCTGCGCCATCCTGTTTTCGGCATTGATTGCATGGCTGCTGTCGCGGGCCATTGCCAACCCTGTGGTGCTGATGTCATCCGCGATGAACAGCCTCGCTGCGGGGAACATGAAGGTGGACGTGCCTGCCCTTGGCCGCAAGGACGAAGTCGGCCAGATGGCAACAGCGGTGCAGACCTTCAAGACCGCCGCGATTGACAAGACGCGCCTCGAACATGAGGCATCCTCGGCACGAATGAGGGCCGACGAGGAACGGGAACGAAACGAGCTGGTGCGGACTGAGGCCTCTCAGCAGCAGGCCCATGTCGTCGCGTCGCTTGCCACAGGACTTGAACGACTCTCCGCCGGCGATCTTGTGTTTCGGATCGAAACCTCGTTCGTCGCGGACTATGACAAGCTCCGGGTCGATTTCAACGGTGCCATGGGCAAATTGCAGGAGACCATGCTTGTGGTCTCGGCCAACACGGCCGCGATCCGATCGGGCAGCATCGAAATCTCGACCGCTTCCGATGACCTTTCGCGCCGGACCGAGCAGCAAGCCGCCTCTTTGGAGGAAACCGCAGCCGCTCTCGATGAGATCACGGCTACGGTGAAGAAGACCTCCGACGGCTCCAGCCATGCTCGCAAAGTGGTGGGGGCCGCCAAGACCGACGCCGAGCATTCGGGAACGGTCGTAGCTCAGGCCGTGCAAGCCATGAGTGCGATCGAAACCTCGGCCCAGAAGGTCAGTCAGATCATCAGCGTCATCGACGAGATCGCCTTCCAGACCAATCTGCTCGCCTTGAACGCGGGCGTGGAGGCCGCGCGTGCGGGGGAGGCTGGCCGCGGTTTTGCGGTCGTCGCGTCCGAGGTCCGGGGCCTGGCCCAAAGATCGGCAGAAGCCGCCAAGGAGATCAAGGCCCTTATCTCGGAATCCGGTCGCCAGGTCGGTGAAGGGGTGGCGCTCGTTGGGGAGACCGGCAAATCTCTGGAGCGGATCGTCGCCCAGGTCATCGAAATCAATGCGGTCGTGGTTGACATCTCAACCAGCACGCAGGAGCAGGCGACGGCCCTGCAACAGGTGAATACGGCCATCAACCAGATGGATCAGGTCACCCAGCAGAACGCCGCCATGGTCGAGGAATCGACGGCCGCCAGCCATGGCTTGGCGAAGGAGGCCGAGGAACTGGCTCGGCTGATGTCCCGGTTCGATCTTGGCCAGAAACCTGTGTCATCCGCTCAAAATTCCCAGCCCCGCAGCGTTGCACGGCCAACCAACTCTGCACGACTGGTTCGGGCACCCGCCCTGAAGGCATCGGGCCGGGGTGGCGCGGCTTTGAAACCCCAACCCGCTGTTGAAAGTGACTGGGAGGAATTTTGAGCCAACGAAGGCTCCCGTGAGTCTTCAACCGAAGTGTCGGATCGCCACGACGGAAAATCTGGCGGCGAGGGCGGTTTTTGATAACCAAATCATAAATCACGTCAGTGCTTTAAGCTACATCTGCCAACCCTGGCGTGAATTACTCGGGCTAGCACCACGCCCGCAGGCAACCGTAGAAGCGATAACGCCGGATAGGCTTCATCGAATGAAGCTCACATCGACACCGGACACCACCGATGTTCCCTCCCCTGCTGAACTGATCGGCTCCCGTGCCATCATCCAGGGCGCGTCCGGGGCCGGGAAGACCTACGCCATCCGCCGCATCTTGGAGGCCACCCACGGCCGCATGCAGCACATCGTCTTCAACGTCGAGGACGAGCTGTTCACACTACGCGAGCGCTTCGACTATGTGCTGATCGGCGGCGACGGGGCCGATGCACCCCTCAGCGAAGCAACAGCCGGCGAACTGGCCATCACGCTGCTCGAACTCGGCGTCTCCGCCATTCTGCAGCTCAACGATCTCGGTTTGGCCGGACAGCGCCGCGTCATCGCCCGGTTCCTGGAAAGCCTGATGAAAGCGCCGCGGGCGCTCTGGCATCCGGTGCTGATCACGCTCGACGAGGCGACCGCTATGCGCTGCAATCGGGCCCGGTCGAAAGCTCGGAGGCGATCGTCAATCTCGCCACCGCCGGCCGCAAGCGGGGCTTCGGAGCGCTGTTTGCGACGCAGCGTTTGTCAGGCAATCCGCAGGCGCGGCTCGATGCGGTCGGCTGCCTCGAACTGCTCGACCATCGCGCTCAGCACCACGAGATTGGCGGGCTTGTCGAAACGGACATGTAGCAGCGTGCCACCCTGCCCCGTCAGGATGCTGCCCACGGTGCCGATGGTGTCCTTCAGCTCGGGATGCGTCAGGCGCAGCGGCGCATTGGCTTTCAGCTTTACCCGGTCCCCTTCGATCATCTGTGTCCCCGTGACCCGCGCTATGAGTTCTATATATGTTCTCATGTTAAAACAGGGATGACAACCGGACTGGCACCGGCAAATGCATGGACGGCCGACAGGATCTTACAGACGCTGACGCGCCTTGGGCTGGCGACAGGCAGCGGCCCTACAGCCCTTCGTGACGAGAGCGGGCCGCCAGCCTGCCGCCGTGGCTCACCACGGCCGAGGTCGTTCATAAAACGTAAAAGGGCATTTCGACTCCGGCCGATCTCCGTGCAACGCTGCTATTGTGGCCCCTTGGGCTGCCGAGCTCACGCTTCGCCTGTCGGCCTCACGGGCGCGGTGTCCGGCTCCCCTTCCCCTCTCCCAACATGAAGAACCCGCGAGCAACGAGCTGACGGGCATCAAGGTGGGTCTTCGCTGATCAGGCCGGCAGTGCCAGCCTTAGGGTTTCGTTTTAGGTCATAGACTGTCTGATCGGACGCCTTCTGATCCCGCTATTGCTCCACAACGAGGAACGGCAGCTAAACAAAACGCCCGTGACATGAGCCATGGGCGTTTGTTGCACGGCTCCCCTCGAATTCAGGCCGCGGCTACTTTCTCTTGGCCTTTCGGCGCAACCCAACGGTTCATGCCGTATCCAAAACCAGCAAGCACGAGGAGAGCTGCGCCGAACATCGGGAGAGATGCTGGAAGCGGTACAGTGCCTATTTTGGCAATATCTGGGCCAAAAGAGGGGTCAACATCCAGAGTCCTGAAGGCTGCCAACGTTGGCAGCTCGGGGGTCACCGCCTTAAATGCGGTGATCAAAATACCAGTGCCTTGGTCCGTGGTATCACCCGAATCCGCTTTCACAATAAAAGTCCGACTGGAAACTCTATGAGGGATAGCAGTACCTTGCGAGCCGTCTGGTCGGCAGGCGGATATGTGCGATCATGATCCATGCTTCGGCGCTTGCGATTGTTTTCTCCCAGTCCTTTGCGAGCCTTCGGCATCGGCCCAGCCATGCAAAGGTCCTCTCAACCACCCAGCGGCGCGGAAGAAGCTCGAAGCCTTGAGCCTTGTCGGAGCGTTTGACGATTTCCATCGTCCAGGCGCCGATCTTGGCCAAGCGGCCGCGAAGCTTCGGTCCGGCATAACCGCCGTCGGCGAAGACATGGCGCAGCCACGGGAACGCGGAGCGAATGGCGCGGAGCACGGCTGGTGCGCCGTCGCGGTCTTGAATGTCGGCACCGTGAACCACCAGACCGACAAGAAGGCCCAGCGTATCTGTCACGATGTGGCGTTTGCGTCCTTTGATCTTTTTGCCCGCGTCGTAGCCGCAAACCCCGCCACTTTCGGTCGTTTTCACGCTCTGGCTGTCGATCACGCCCGCTGAGGGACTGGCCTCCCGACCCTCGAGCTCCCGAGCCGCCATCACCAGATGATGGTTGATCGTCCGCAACAGGCCGCTGTCGCGCCAATCGTAGAAGAAGCGTTGCACCGTCGAGGGCGGCGGGAAATCCGTCGGCAGCATTGCCCATTGGCACCCGGTCGTTGCCATGTAGAGGATCGCATCCACCACGTCTCGCAGGTCAGTCGTCCGCGGTCGCCCGATCCGCTTCGGCTCAGGGAGAAATGGCGCCACAAGGCCCCATTCCCGATCCGTTGTATCGCTTGCATAGCGTCGGCCTCGCCGCTCATAATCGCGGCAAGTGGTTTCAGTCCAGGCCATCGTCATCCCGTTCAGTCTCGCAACCGAACAGAATCACAGGTCGCTGAAATCACTCAACTCATTTCGGGTTGGGCTCTAAGGCAGCGTCGACAAATTATCGCGCTGATTATGATGGCCTTGGAGCGATTGTATAGTTCCATTCGCCATGGAAGTCG
>NZ_JAMOIM010000106.1 GCF_026130545.1 Lichenifustis flavocetrariae
TTCGGGCCTTGATCTGATTGAAAGTCTCCCAGGTCAGATGAGATCCTGCCCAGCTACGGCTACATAACATCTTGCGCCAATAACGCTCCACAGCCCGATACACCTTGAACAAGGACCGGATATTTCCAGCCAAGCCGTAGTAGGCATAGTGACCGCGCAGGACGACGTTGATCTCGTCGACCTGCTGAGGAATCGTGTCATGGCGTATTCGCCGCATCAGGTCCCGCAGTGACATCAGGCTACGCCGCAATCGAGATTTCTCGGTGCGCATCCCGACCTTGAATGGCGCGCGACAAACAGGATGAGAACTCGTTCTCATCCTGTTTGTCGCGCGCCAGAGTTTTGAGGCGGCGACCGCAGTGACCGCAACTGGCCAAGCCCTGCAGAAGCGCCGCGCCTTCCCTCACGGCCCCGCCCACCTTATGCGGTCCCGGCCGGGTGTTCGCGGCGAGCCTGGCCTGGTTGGCCTCGTAGGTCCGCCAGTCGATGAAGCCTTCATGGTGCTCCTTGATCAGCACAAGCCATTCAGACTGGGGTAAATGTCGCATGCGTGTCTTGCGCGCGCCAGAGGCGTCGAGCACCGGCTCGCGCCGCGTCTTCCCGTAGGCATAGGCGCCGGCATAGACGGGATTGCTCAGGACGTGGTGGATGGCCGTATAGCTGGCCGCCACCCAGCGGAGCTCCGATCTCTCATGCAGCCGCAACGGGAAGCTCAGGCCTTCCGATCGGAACCACAGCCAGACCCGGCGCGCCGAACCTGTCTCGGCGAAGCGCGCGAAGACCGAGGCGATCGCCGTTCGGACCGCTTCATCGGGGTGCTGGCGGATTTCGCCGTCCGCCTCGCCCCAGACGAAGCCGACCGGCAGGCCGCGCCGAAGTTCGCCGCGTTCGGCCTTGTTGCGGATGCCGCCGTTAAGACGTGCGCGTAGAATATGGAGTTCCGCCTCGCTCATCGTTCCCTTCAGACCCAGCAAAAGCCTGTCATTGAAAACCGCCGGGTGATAGACGCCTTCGGCATCGCCGATCAGGGTGTCGGACAGGCCGCACAGGTCGATGAGCCGATACCAGTCGGCATTGTTGCGGGCCAATCGCGAGACTTCCAGTCCGAGGACGAGGCCGACGCGTCCGAGGGCGACCTCGGCGGTCAGCCGGGCGAAGCCGGATTGGGCGACTGCGCCGGAGCCGGAGAGGCCCAGGTCCTCGTCGATGATCATGATGCCGTCGGTTGGCCATCCCAGGGTAGCAGCCTGACGGGCCAAGGCGTATTGGCGGTCGGTCGATTCGCGGTTGTTCTCGACCTGGGCGGCGCTGGACTGGCGAAGATAGACGATGGCGATGCGGGCGAGATGGCTCGAGGTGACCTTATTCATCGCAGGTCTCCTCGGCCGACGCTGCCGCGAGCAACTGCGCGATGAGGCGGGAGAGGGTCTCCAGCGCCACCACCCGGGCCTCGGGATTGATCTGGTCCCAGAGATCTGTTGGGGAGATCGGCGGCGGCGGCCGATCGGGAAACGCTATCTCCAACTGCATGCTCGCCCTCCGATCCGGGGACCGACTCGGTGAGCCGGCGCAGGAGAGCGTCCACGATGGCCCGCGCCTTGAGCAAATCATCGATCGTGCCGAGATCCTCGCTGTCGTTCTCGCAAGCGTTGGGTGGTGCTTCTGATCCGACACCTTCGCGGCCAGCCCCGTCCGTCCAGGCGATTGGGATCAGGGATCGACTGCCGTCGGGCAGGACCGCCAAATACAACGGAATGCCCCGCCGGGTCAGGCTGGCGATGACGGCGAGGCTGCGTCCTTCGAATGTATGTCGTCGACGGGTGACGATGACCGAAGCCGGAAGCTCTTGGAGATGGGTAGTCTGTGGTGTCTTCGTTCGACACGATCCCGCACGACGATCTCCTCCGATCGGTCGCTCGCCGCGTCGTCGACCGGCACGTGCTGCACCTGATTAGGTTGTGGCTCAAGGTGCCGGTGGAAAGAGCGGGACGGCGACGGGATGCGGCGCATGAGTGGCGGACGTGACAGCGGGACCGGCACGCCCCAGGGCGGTGTCGTGAGCCCGCTGCTGTCCAACATCTACATGAACCGCTTCCTGAAGCACTGGCGGATAACGGGACGGGACGACGTGTTCCGAGCCCGTGTCATCTCCTATGCCGACGACTTTGTCATACTGGGCCGCGGTCACGCGGCCGAGGCCCTGGCGTGGACGCGGTCGGTGATGGCGCGGCTCGGGCTGACGCTCAACGAGGCCAAGACCTCGGTGAAGGACGCCCGACAGGAAAGTTTCGACTTCCTGGGCTACACGTTCGGGCCGCACCGCTTCCGCAAAGATGGCCATTGGTACCTGGGCGCGAGCCCGTCCAAGAAGAGCGTACAGCGTCTCAAGACAAAGGTCGGCGACCTTCTGGTGCCGGGCAACCACGGGACATGGCCGGCGGTCCGTCTCCAGTTGAACAGGCTTCTGCGCGGCTGGTCGGGCTATTTCGGCTACGGCACGCGGCTTCAGGCCTACCGGGCGGTCGATAACCACGTCTATGAGAGCGTGCGTCACTTCCTCGTCAGGCGGCACAACGTGCAAGGACGCGGCACACGCAGGTTCACCTACGGGGAGGTCTTCGGCCCCCTCGGCGTGCTGCATCTGAGACGCGTGCATGTTGGGCCTCCGCCGTGGGCCTCGCGGTGAAGCCGGTCGGAAAGCCGGATGCGGGAAATCCGCACGTCCGGTTTGATGAGCGGTGATGGGAAACGGGGCGTTGCCGCATGGCCCAAGCTACCGCGCCATCCTCGACTCTACCGCTCGGCGATTTTGCCGGCTTGCGGCGGTGATCTGGGCTTGCGGAACACGGCTTTCCGTCCCCTGAGGATGGGGGCTGGCTGGGCGGGTTGTGCCGAGGTTCGGGGTTGCAGGGTGGGCAAAGGAGGGGCTTGAGCGCCCGGTTTGTCACGTCGCGAGGCGCGGGATGCGGCCGAGGACGAGGCGCAGGATCGCCTGTGTCGGACATGTCGTGGGCAGATGCAGCCGCACCTGCGTCTTCATCTCGACCACACGGGCGGAAGGAGCCAGAGGCTCCGCCCTGCGAAGCAGGGTGGAGTGGCGAGTGGAGGGCGCGATCTTGATCAGGCGCAGGCGCAGCGTGTCGAATTGCGCGACGCGCCACATCGATCGTTTCGGCATGGACATCCTGAGGCCCCACATAAGCCAATAGGCTCCGGCGTGAAGGAAGAGGCGGAACTGGTTGGCGGTGGCCTTGGTGCAGGAGGTGCGGTCGGCAGCCAGATGCGTTTTCCAGGATTTGATGTGGTTCTCGGCGCATGGTCGACACCGATGGCCGGGCTCTCATCCTTGAGCCGCAACCGGCCAGCGTGCAGGATCGCGACGGTGCCGTCCCGGTTCTCAAACTGTCTCGCCGCGCCTTTCCGTTCATCACCAAGGCGTTTGCCGACGCGGCCTATGCCGGCGAACGCCCGGCAATGGCGACCCTCGTCGACATTGAGATCGTGCGCAAACCGCCCAACCAGGTTGGTTTCGCCGTTCACCCGTGCCGCTGGGTGGTCGAGCGTTTCTTCGCTTGGATCAGCCGAAACCGAAGACTCTGGAAAGACCCCGAGGCAACCCTCGCCTCCGCTCAAGCCTTCCTCTACGCCGCTTCCGTCATGATCCTGATCCGCAGATTGGCCCGATCATGACTTATCGGACGGACTCTTAGCTCGACTTTGCGCATTTTGAAGCCCGGCGCTGAGTCGATTCCGACGGCTCTGGATTCCCCAAGCAGGTAACCTGCTTGGGGAGCGACGTGATGATTGTCCCTGCTTGTGATCGCCGATTAGCGGACTGGCTGGTTCCGTTTCAGGTGCTGTTCACGCGTCCGACCTGGCAGCGCGCCCGCGTTCTGGTCGAGGGCGCAATTCTGACGCCGCATCGGCGAACCATAAGCGCTGCACTTCGCGCCACCGGCAAAAGCGCCGATGCCGGGTTTGCCCTCTACCATGCCGTGCTGAACCGGTGCCGCTGGTCTGCCTTGGCGGCCGCCCGCATCCTCTTTCTGATGTTGGTCGACCGGTTCGCTTCTTCTGGACCCGTGGTGATCGGCCTGGACGACACCATCGAGCGGCGATGGGGTGCCAAGATCAAGGCCCGAGGCATCTATCGGGACCCCGTAAGGTCGAGCCACGGGCACTTCGTCAAGGCCAGCGGATTGCGCTGGCTGTCGGCCATGCTGCTAGTGCCGGTTCCCTGGGCGGGTCGCGTGTGGGCGTTGCCCTTCCTCACTGTGCTGATGGCGTCGGAGCGCGCCGCAGCGGTGAGCCGGGTCAGGCATAAGACGCTGGTCGACGGCGCCCGCCAGATGATGCTGCAGATCGCCCGCTGGCTGCCGGGCCGCGCCATCGTGGTCGTGGCGGACAGCGCCTTTGCGGCCATCAATCTGCTGGCCGCGGTGCGGACCCGCGTCAGCGTCGTGACGCGGCTCAGGCTCGATGCACGCCTGTTCGGGCTCATGGCGCCGCGCGAGACCGGCACGATCGGGCGACCGCGGCGCAACGGCGAGCGGCTCCCGACATTGGCCCAGCGCCTCCTCGATCCGCAGACGGCTTGGAAAACATTGATCGTCCAAGGCTGGTATGGCGAGACCGAGCGACGCGTGGAGGTCGCCACCGGCATCGCGGTGTGGAGCCACCCAGGTCGGCCGATCGTGCCGCTCCGATGGCTTCTGGTGCGCGACCCTCTCGGTCTCTTCAGGCCACAAGCCTTCCTGTGTACCGATCAGGGTGCCAGCCCCGAAGACATCCTGTCGTGGTTCGTCCGACGCTGGACCATCGAGGTCACCTTCGCCGAGGTCCGTCGCCACCTCGGCGTCGAAACGCAGCGGCAATGGTCCGATCGCGCCATCGCCCGGACCACACCGGTGTTGCTCGGTCTCTACGCCCTCATCACCGTCGGGGCCGACGATCTTCACCAGTCACAGGCGCTCGTCGTGCGATCTGCCAAGTGGTACCGCAAGACAAGCCTCACCTTTGCCGATGCCATCGCCGCCGTTCGACGTCAGATCTGGGCTGAAGCGGCTTTCACGACATCCCCGGCACAGACCGATCTGTCGAAAATACCGGGGCATATCTACGACCGCCTCGCAGACCTCGCCTGCTACGCCGCCTGAAAATGCGCAAAGTCGAGCTTAGACCAACCCCACATCCGCTCTCGCGCTGCCACGTCCGCCATGGTCGACACTACGGTCCCCCGCTTCGATTTT
>NZ_JAMOIM010000107.1 GCF_026130545.1 Lichenifustis flavocetrariae
ACGATGACCCTCGACCGCAAGCATCGGGCCGCCAAACTGGCCGAAATCCAAGCGCGTCCGTGAATAGGGCCGGCTAGCTGCGTCCATCAGCTAGCAGGATCAATTGCAAGTCGGATGCTTCAAGGTCGTAGCAGAATCGCGCCGGCGGCTTGGCCGTTTTCAAAGGTCGCGTGCGCCTCGGCAACGTCGGAGAGCGGGAAGCTCTTCCACGCGGTTGGCTTGATAATGCCTTCAGCGACCGCTGCGAACACCGCCGCCGCACGATGGCGATACTCTCCAAGCTCTGTGGCGTGAGCACTCAGGCCTGGACGCGTCAGGTACAATGACCCTTTCGCGTTCAGCACACCGAGGCTGACCGGGTCGGGAGCGCCCGCTGACGCGCCGAT
This sequence comes from Lichenifustis flavocetrariae, assembly GCF_026130545.1. Taxonomy (GTDB): domain Bacteria; phylum Pseudomonadota; class Alphaproteobacteria; order Rhizobiales; family Beijerinckiaceae; genus Lichenihabitans; species Lichenihabitans flavocetrariae. Next base: position 387 of record NZ_JAMOIM010000107.1, read on the forward strand.
CGACACCATCATCCCGCGCGGGCGCAGGCAGTCCAGCGACGCTGTGAAGGTTGGCTTGCCGATCCCGTCATAGACCACATGGGCCTTCTGCCCGCCCGTGATTCTGGTCACTTCCGCAGCAAGGTCGGAGGCACCCCAGACAAGCACGGTATCGCAACCGGCATCCTGGGCCCGCGACACGCTCGTCTCTTTGGAGACAACACCAATAACAAAGGCACCGAGTGACTTCGCCCAGGGCACCATGATCTGACCAAGTGCGCCAGCTGCCCCGTAGAGCAGTACGACCGTGCCTGGGCCGACCGTGCAGGTACTGTGAAGCAGGTAATGCGCGGTGATGCCCTTGAACAACACCGTGGCCGCATCCTCGGCGCTTAGATTGTCGGGCAGCCGGATCAGGCGGTTGGCTGGATACAGCCTCCCGCTCGCGTAACTACCTATCGGCCCCAGGATATAGGCGACACGATCGCCCGGCGTGACATTTGTGACGTCCGGACCGACGGATGCCACCCTCCCTGCCGCTTCCAGCCCCAGACCGCTTGGCAGCGCGATGGGAACGGCACCGCTGCGCTGCGTGACGTCCAGGTAGTTGACGCCGATCGCCTCTTGTTCCAGCCATACCTCCCCAGCGCCGGGGTCGGTTGGTGCAACTTGCGCAATGGTCAAAACGTCGGGACCGCCGGTCGTCGTCAGCCGGATTGCAATGCTCATGGTGTATCCTCGTTGCTAACGTGCGGTGGTGTCATCAAGCGCCGGCAATGCGGCGCTCTCGCCCGACCGGGTTGACTGTCAGTCTGGTGTGACCGGCTGACCGAGCATGACGCCGTACTTCCCATGCAGAATGTCGAGGCGGTAGAGATGAGCTGGGTAGGCAAGCATCTCGTGCAGGAGCTCGGACCGTAGGAAGTTGCGACCGCGAGGGCCGGGATGTCAGGCCGCCGCTTCGGCGGGTTCAGACATCGTGATCCGGTTCCGGACGCTCGGGCGTTCCTGCATCCGTGCGTACCAGTCCAGCAGGGCCTTGCACTCCGCAGGCACTGCGAGGCCGACAAGTTCCGCGAAGATCAGGCCGCCGATGACAGTGATATCGGCCATCGAGAAGGTATCGCCAGCAACGAACGCCCGGTGCTGGAGTACCCCGTCGAAGTAGCGCATCCCGCGTACCGCCTTGTCGCGTTGGCGAAGCCCCCACTCCTCGTTCTGGTAGAGCTCGACATCCGGCCCGAGACCTGGCGTGGCATGGTGGAAGTAGACGCTGACGGCATCGAGCAGCTCGATCTCGGCGCGCTTGCTCATCATGTGGATCACGCCCTGCTGAAGCGGCGTGGTGCCGGTGAGAACAGGCTTGCCGTTCAATGCATCGAGGTACTGGGTAATTGCGGTGCACTCAGCGATGAGAGTGTCGTCATCGAGTTCGAGCACCGGGAGGGTGCCGGAGTAGTTCTTTGCCAAGAAGGCCGGCGTTTTGTGCTTACCCTTCCAAAGGTCGATCGAGACGAACCGCACCTGTGCTTGTAGCCCCAATTCACCCAGGGCAATGCGGACCCGTGCCGGGTATGGGCCGGTATGCCAATCGTAGATCGTCATCATCGCTAAACCTCATCTATCTACCACTTGGTAGACAGTTATTAGTCCTTCCAATCAGGATGCGCAACCCCTATCTATCAGATGGTAGGCATCGGGTATGAGTGCGGGATGAGCATGGATACGAAGGAGGCAATCCTGTCGGCAGCACGGACGGCAGCGCAGGCGCACGGATATGGGGGCCTCAATTTCCGCGACCTGGCGGCCGAGGTCGGAATCAAGGCAGCAAGCCTCCACTACCATTTTCCAAGCAAAGCCGATCTCGGCGCGGCGGTTGCGAAGCGCTATTGGCAAGACGCCGCGGCCGAGCTTGAGGCAATGCGAAGCGAGTTGCCGGATGCGGCCGACTGCCTGCGCCGCTATCCGACGATCTTCCGCCGATCGCTTGAAAACGGAAATCGCATCTGTCTGTGCAGCTTCATGGCTGCGGAACACGACGATCTGCCAGAGGCTGTAAAAAAGGAGGTGGAGAACTTCGCTGACATCAACGTGTCTTGGCTGAGCAAGACCTTGGCTGCGGCTGGTTTGACTGACCTCGCTAAGACTGAGAAGCATGCACGCGCTATTTTTGCTGCAATATCCGGCGCTCAACTCTTGGCGCGAAGTCGGGCGGACATCGCCGTGTTTGACGAACTTGTCAGCAGCTATCGCGAGACGGGTTTTCTGCCTGGATGAGCATGAGGTGATAACGGCCAATATGGCCAACCCCTACAACCCGGCATCGAGGGACGGGCCTGCCCGTCGAAGCGGCCTGCATCGCAGCCTATAGCCGCGACGCGGTTTCCCTCTGTGCCGATCTCCACACGGACCCTGTGCGCAATCCTGGTGGCGTCATTTCAGCAGATTAGGTCATTCCGTCATGGTGCCGGTTGCAGGGCTTCCGTTACGGCCGCAGGATTGCGGCCGATCACCATAAGGTAGGCGCGAGCGGCGGCATCGGGGTCTTTGCGCCCCTGCTCCCAGTCCCGCAACGTGCCGAGCGGGATATGGAACCGTGCCGCGAATTCTTCCTGCGACAGGCCAAGCGCCCTGCGGATGATCTTCGTGCGCGGCGTCGGCTTCATGCGCTCGAAATCCTCAGGCGTCATGGGCTGCGTGTCCGGATCGGCCAGTGCAGCCGCATGGATGTCCTCGGGGGTCATCGCATCTGCGCGGGTCCAGTCATGCTTCGTTGTCGTCATGATACCTCCGTCGCTCATAGGGTTCGGCTAACCGCGCCGAGATGATCCTGATGGCCTCGCCTCTCATCGTGTAGGCGATGAAGAGCAGCCGGCCTTCCACCATGGCGAGACTGGCAAAGCGCTGTTCATCAGCACCCTGGCTATCGTCGTGCCAATCCAGGGCGAAGGGGTCTTTGAACCCGTCGCGGGCGGCTTCGAAGGTGACACGGTGCTTGGCCAAATTCTCCGCAGCCTTCGTATCGTCCCACTGAAACACCCCATCATCCATATACTACGGCTTAGCCGTAGTGCTGTCAAGAGTCAAGAACAGTTGGTAGTGTCTCAGTTTCAATTTGGCTCAAACAAAAACGCCCGCAGCTCTCGCCTCGGGCGTCGTGCGCTGACTTGCCGATGAGATCAGGCGGTAGCAGCAGCCTTCTTGCGCTTTACGCCATAGCCGATCGCGCCAAGCGCCAGGAGGGCAGCCCCGAACATGGGGGCGGAAGCAGGAAGGGGGACAACGCTGACACTGCCGATGTTTATGGTGAATGTGTCTGTACTTTCGCCGCTACCGGCAAATAAGTACGTGTAGGTGCCTTGCGATAGACCCAAAGTTGCGAACGTGTTATTGCTGAAGATATCTACCGAAGTGCCTAAAGGATCGCCGGACACATAGCCGTTCGGCACTACCAATGTATTTATTTGCGCGTTTATTCCTACTAGTGACCCTGAAGTAATATCTGGATAAAAGTCAGATCCGGTTCCGAATGAACCCGGTCCATTGATAGAACCGGCATAACGCATCTTAGGGTCTGTGTACGTTCCGAGTTCGAGAGACCCGATGGATGCGTTGACGGTGGGACCGGAGCCTCCGTTGTCGATGAAAGAAAACGTGGAAAGGTCGAGGGAACCACTCCCGGTCGCGACAACGTTCGTGCCAACCTGATCGATGTTCACGATGTAAGCCGCTTTCGCGGTCCCCGACATTAAACTCAAAGCCAATCCAGCCATCACGGCCGCGTGTTTCATGCGCATTGAACATCCTCCACGCAGCCGTGCCCCAGCGGCGTGCGAAGGTTACAAGCCCGTAAGGTAAGGGATTGTCAACGCTAAGAGATGGTTAAGGACAGAAACCAGCGTCGCATCAAGCGGTCGCGGTAGCCTTCCGGTACATTCCACGCTTCCCCGGCCTCGGCAATCCAGCCTCCACCATCTCGGCTAGATCTTCCCATGACCGAAGACGGTCAGCATGGCAGTGACTTCAAAAATGCCACTTACCATCCCTCTATCTGGTGCTCTCTTGAATTTGACGACTGCTTTCGCGGCGTACTTGTGACTGAACGGAGTTGCAATATCGCCTCCCATGCTTCCACTAAGCATATAGGAGATGGGGCCAACCCGCGACCGGGGTCAAGACCCGCCGATTTCAAACTGAGACACTACCGAACAGTTGCTCAGGCCGAAGACAAGCCTTGCCGCCGCAACGACCGCGCCAGCGTCCACCGGGCAACGCCCAGGTCACGGGCCACCTCTGCAGGGGCCTCGCAGGCCAGAAGGCGGCACCGCGCCTCGGCAAGCTGCCCTTCATCGAGCTTCGGCGGACGGCCGAGCCGCGCCCCACGGCGGCGCGCCGACGCCATCCCCTCGCGCGTCCGTTGCGCCAGCAGGCGGCGCTCGAACTCCGCGATCGCGCTCATGATGGTGTAGACCAGCATGCCCGCAGGAGTGGCCGTGTCGATTTGCAGGCTAACGATTTCGAACTCGATCCCCATGGCCCGCAGCCGCTCGGACTGGCTGACGGCATCGAGGACCGACCGGAAGGCCCGGTCCAGGTCCCACACGACGAGCGTGTCGCCCGGCCGCAGCTCAGCAATGACGGCATCGTAGACCGGACGGCGCGGGCTGACCGCCGAGACGATTTCGAGGCAGAGCCGGTCGCAGCGATCCCGCAGGCCATCCACCTGCCGGTCCGGGCATTGCTCCTGCGT
>NZ_JAMOIM010000108.1 GCF_026130545.1 Lichenifustis flavocetrariae
TCGCCGCTTCCTCCAAATCCCCATAGTGAAGGGCCACCCCCGCGCGTTCGTCCTTGGGCGGCTTACCGACGCCGGCTGTGAGCCAAAACGCGCGACCGGAGCCGGCCGGCGTCCGTAACCCTTCACCGTCTCGGACTCTGGGGGGGCTGCTTCCAGGCAAACGAAAACGCCCGCAGCGTGAGCCACGGGCGTCGTGTCTGACCGGGTCCGCTTGGGTCAGGCCGCAGCAGCAGCCTTCTTGCGCTTAACGCCATAGCCGACCGCGCCGAGGGCCAGGAGGGCAGCGCCGAACATCGGAGCGGAAGCCGGAAGAGGGACGCTGGATACCGATAAGGCGACTGATCCTCCGTAAGTTGGATCATCCTTCGTGGTTCCAGAAACAACGAGGTAGAACTGGCCTGCCGCTTGCCTGATTGGGGCGAAGCCGCCCGATTCGAAACCAAAGAAAGGGCTTGTGGCAGTCGCAGACGCTATTTGCGTCCCATTGCCAGGAACGCCTGAATAGAAGGTGATTGTAAACGGATCAATTAGTTGGTTGCTAAATGTATATGAATTTGTAATCGACGCCGATATTAGGTCAGTGCTGATCGTGGAGAAGGTATACGTATCCGTGAACGTTCCTGGAGGAACCATCCGGCCAAGACCAGCACTGTCGTTTCCAGGAACTCCGGTGAAAACACCCAGGTCTGTCGTAGTGTCTGCTGGCGGCAATGGGGCTGCTGTAGCCGGGAGAGCAGCGGCACAAATAAGTGATGCCCCTGTCATCAATGGAAGGACAAATTTCATCTCAATCACCTCAATATACCACCCCTACCTATGTAGATGAACTTTTAGTCATGTAATGCAACGTCCCCGCCAACCAGGACAGATCACATTTTCGTGAACTTTTCCGAACGTTACCTTTCTTTCGTGATCATAGCGCAGCTTTGTCAGCAGGTTGCATTGCAACAAACCTTGTCTTTCGAAAAATTCGAGCGCACCTTGACATAGTTGGCTTGCGCCTCCGCAAACAACGTTGCCGGGCTCGATCAATGCGCATTAGTTGGTCGGGCTTGGCGTTTATGAGGTCGGGCGGGCTAGGTGTGTTCGCTATCCAATAACGCAAGGTTGCACGGGCAAAACTCAACTCGGACTGGGTAGCCAAGCCCGGACATGTCAAGTCGGACGTCCGCTCTCGGCAGCGGAGTCAATGTCAGTTTCCCACCCCGTTTTGACGGTCTACCTAGCGGATCGGAAACTCCACGGCTTGGCCCAGAAGCACGGCGGCACGGGCGGCAGTTGATGCGGCCAAGGTGGCCTCGGCGAACGCGGCCCCGTCTGGTGGGACAACGGCGCCTGCCGACGACGGTGAGAAGCCATAGTTTAGGCGGGCCCTTTGGATTGACAAAACCCAGGCCTGATCCAGGACTATCGCCTCGCCGCGCGCCACTCCGTCGCCGCCGGCTTCGATGGGGACCAGGTGCATGCCGTGAACGGCCTCCTGATCGACCAATTCCTGAGAGACGGCTCCAACATCGCTGCGACGAGTATGGTGGCAGCGTCGGCAACCGCATCCGGCTGCTGCGCGAGGTGACGGAGGTCGTCGTCGCGGACGTGGGAGCGGGCGTGACCTCCGTCAGGTTGTCACCGAACGGCGCGATCTTCCCCACCGAATCCATGACCGCCTGGCGCTGGCGGAAGGCAATGCGGCCACGTGGTACACCCGTGGGCTGAGGGGCTACGTCGACTATGCCAGGGCTTGCGGATGACCGAAAATGCCGGGCGTACCAGTAAGACCGAAGATCGTCGTCCATTTCAGCCGCTGACGGGCAACCCCGTTGAGCGCATAAGGTGAGTAAGCCTCCCGTCGGGGATGCAACACGGAGCAACCATGGTCAAGATCGCCGTCCTAGATGATTGGCAGGACGTGGCGCGTCGCAGCGCCGACTGGTCGGCCCTGGAAGTCCGCGCCGATGTGGTCTTCTTCGCCGACGCCCTCGGCACCGAGGAGGAGGCTGCGGGCGCCCTGGCCGAGTTCGACATCCTTATGACAATGCGAGAACGAACGGCCATGCCAGACAGCCTCCTCGCGCGGCTGCCCAAGCTGCGCATGATCGGCATCACGGGCGGCGCCAACGCCTCGCTCGACATGCAGGCCTGCGCGCGGCGGGGAATCACCGTCTGCAACACCACCGGCGGGGCTCCCACGGCGTCGTGGGCAACCGCCGAACTTGCGCTGGGCCTTTTAATCGCCGCCGCGCGGGCGATCCCGGCGGCCGATGCCACCATGCGGGCCGGCGGCTTCCAGCACGGTGTTCCAGTCGGCATTGGGCTGGCGGGGAAGACGCTCGGCATCCTCGGCCTTGGCCGGCTCGGGACGCGGATGGCGCGTTACGGCGCCGCGCTCGACATGAACGTCATCGCGTGGAGCCCGAACCTGACGGAAAAGAAGGCACGGGAGGCCGGGGCACGGCTGGTCGGCAAGGACGACCTCATGGCGACGTCAGATGCGATCTCCATCCACATGGTGCTGTCGCCCCGCAGTCGCGGAATCGTCGGCGCCGCGGACATCGCCCGCCTCAAGCACGGCGCCATCCTGGTCAACACCTCCCGGGGGCCGCTGGTCGACGAGGCGGCGCTGGTCGCCGCCGTTCAGGCGAGCCGGATCATCGCCGCGCTCGACGTCTTCGACACGGAGCCGCTGCCGAAGGACCACCCGTTCCGTGCGGAGGGGGCGACAGTTCTAACGCCCCATCTCGGCTACGGCGTGGCTGAGACCTGGCACGATTTCTATCCCAAGAGCGTCGAGAACGCCCTTGCCTTCCTCGACGGCACCCCGATCCGCGTCGTGGGGCCGAGTTGACCCCGACGCTTCGACCGACGTGGACAAGGGCGTCCTTGGGCTGTGCGTGACGGATGGCCATGCAACAACGCCACCGTACCGCGGTTGACCCAAGGGTGTCTTTGCGCCACCCGAGGACAAAAGAATGACCAGGCACATGCCGCCGGTGCCACCCGCCAACCACAGCCCGAAGGGAACCGGTTCCGATCCGAAGACGGATCGGGACACCTCGACCCACCACAGGCAAGCCGGCAATACCGCCGAGCGGGGCGAGACTGCCAACGTCGAGCAGAACACCACGAACGAGGGATATTTCGCCGGCCGCCGCGTGAAGTAGAACCGGGTCAGGGACGCGGGACACGGGTCAGGCGACGCGTCGAGCACGTGATCTCCGCCTCGCGATCGGTCCCCAGCCTGCTTCCGCGGCTGGGCTCGACCCTCGGTCGGTATCGCGTCTTGTCCTCGGTCGAAGACCCGTGACGTGATGTTCGCTGACGCTGGACGCCGATCGTCATCAAGCCGGTTCGGGCGCCTCGTCGCAACCGTTTTCGCATTCCCGGTCAGCCTCTTTGATCGTCCCGCTCCGCAGGAATGCGTGTCATCATTCGTAGCCAGGGTAAATTCGGTGCGAACGGGCTGGGCGACAGACGACGCTGCGGAATGACAGGCATGCCGACGCAATCCGTCTCCAACCAGGATCAGGTGCGAACATGAGAATAGGCATCATCGGCGCCGGTCGGATCGGCGGCACGCTAACCCGCCGCCTGACCGCGCTCGAACACCGCGTCGGGGGGATCGAACGGCGGAGAATCGGATACCTTCCGACCTTCGGTCACAGAGCGATCAATAGCAATTACCTCGGCGGCTTTCGCGTTATGGGGCCTTCCTGCTCAAGCGCGACAAGGTCGAGACGAACCCTTGGGCGGGAATGCTGCTTGAGACTCCTCGTGACCACATTCATCGCGACCGGGAGCATCGGTGGAGATCGCATCGTGATACTGGGTACGCAACGTAAAAAAGAAAGAAGCTAAGTTATTGCTTCTACGCCGAATTTAGCGGTGCCTTGAGCGTTGGTGGAGCTGAGCGGAATCGAACCGCTGGCCTCTGCAGTGCGATTGCAGAGGTAACCTGTTTTCCTCGTTTATAAGTGGTGAGCTGGTGTTGGCTTAAGGCACGGATTGCTCTAGCGTTCCGGCCATATCGTGTTCTCTCTTGTTGGCTGAAATAGGCGCTGATTTTCGCTCTACCGCTGACACGACACGCTGACACGGAGCCAAATCGCATGCCAAAGCTCACCAAGCGATTGGTAGACAGCACCACGCCCGCTGGTAGCCAAGTGCTGGTCTGGGACAGCGAGGTGAAAGGCTTCGGCCTCCGCGTCACGCCGGCTGGCGCGAAGTCGTATATCCTGAACTATCGCAACTCTGACGGCCGAACCCGTCGCTACACGATCGGCAAGCACGGATCGCCCTGGACGTGCGAAGAGGCCCGCGCGAAGGCTGTGGAGCTGCTTCGACACCTCGCAGCCGGGAACGATCCTCTGGTCACCAAGGCTGAAGCCAAGCGTGCATCGACGATCACGGAGCTAATCGACCTCTACCTTACTGAAGGGCCGGCCGAAAAGCCGAACAAGAAGGCGTCCAGCTGGGCCACTGATGCCTCTAACCTGAGGCGTCATGTTGGGCCGCTGCTCGGCACTAAAACGCTCAAGTCGGTCACCAGCGCTGATCTCTCTCGACTGCAGTCGGACATCGCCGCCGGCAAAACGCGCGCAGACGTGAAGACCGGCAAAATGGGGCGAGCGATTGTGAAGGGAGGGAAGGGAATTGCCTCGCGCGCGCTGGCCATTGTGGGCGCGATGTTCACCTTCGCCGTCGCCCGGGGGCTGATGGCTACGAACCCGGCCCGCGGCGTCAAGCTGGCGAAGGGTGAGAAGCGGGAGCGTTTTCTTGTCGACCGTGAGGTCGTGGCCGTCGCAGAGGCTCTCGCGGTCATGGAGGACGAGCGCACCATCAGCGCTGCTATGGCGGATGCGATTCGGCTGCTGCTCCTCACAGGCTGCCGCAAATCTGAAATCTTAGTGTCTGTCCGATGACATGTTGAGTCGACTGAGTTATTTATGATTCAAGGGAGTCCTGGGAACGGGGTTGCCGA
>NZ_JAMOIM010000109.1 GCF_026130545.1 Lichenifustis flavocetrariae
CGACGCCCAACAGTGCAATCAGACGCCGAATGGACCTCCCCGCGCAAACGCCGAAGCTGTGCTGCTCCCGGAACTCCAGGATCAGCAGTTTCCACACGGTCTGTTAGAGTTTTGCACCTAACACTTCTCTTCAAAATGCTCGCCGACCTGGCTTCTGATTCACAGCGCTTTTTGCGTGTTCTGGCTGCACAGCGTAAGATCGTACACCGAAGGTTTCCGCTGGATTGTAAGTGCTCGCCATGTTGGGCCATGGGCTCGGCGGATCATGGCGGGTCAGCGAGCAAATCGTCCACGATGGTGTCGACATGAACTTCCTTAGTTCGTAGCCCATCGAGGAGGTGGAACCGCTCCAATTGCACGATCCCGTGCAACGACGCCCATACGCCCACCGCATCCCTAACGCTCTCGCGCGGGCGTGCCGCACCTTCCAGGGCAGAGAGCAACTGGTCGAAGCAGGCTCGCGCGGCGAGGACGATTTCACTTTCAGGACTGGCCTTGCTGAGCAACGGGGAGCCGAACATCAGTTGGTACAGGCCGGGACGTTCGCGGCCGAAACGCACGTAAGCCAGCGCGTTGGCGCGGAGTCGATTACCGGGCTGGCACCCGGCGACCGCATTGCGCAGCACCGTGCTGAACAGGTGAAAGCTCTTCACCGCGACAGCGGTCAACAGCGCGTCCTTGTCGTCGAAATGACGAACATAGGCGGGTTGGGATACGCCGAGTGTTTTGGCCAGCGCCGCAATGCTGACACTCTCGTAGCCGGCTTTGTCCACCTGCGCGAACGTGGCCTCGATCAGCGCTTCCCGGAGATCGCCATGATGATAGTCCCTCGACGAAGATCGGCCACTCGGTCGCATGTGATACCATAAAACATTTGCTTGACAGCATGGCACATACTCAATGTTATACATCATAACTTATGCGGAGCAAACCCGATGCTCGAAACATGCGACCACGGACAGTCCATTCGGGCAGCGCCGCGCCCAGAGCCGCAGCTGTTCCACGGACACGGGACCCGCTCGGTTCGGGTCGCCTGGTTGTTAGCCGAAATGGGCTTGCCTTATCGGACGACGCTTGTCCCGTTCCCGCCACGACTGAAGCAGGCGGAGTTCCTCGCTATCAACCCGGCGGGGTCGCTGCCGTTCTTCATCGACGGCCCGACCAGGATGACGGAGTCGGTGGCGATTTGCCTTTACCTGGTCGAGGTCTACGGTCCGACGCCCCTGGCGGTGTCGCCAGCCGAGGCTTCCTTCGCCGACTACCTGCAATTCTGCCTGTACGGCGAAGCCACGCTGACACAGCCGCTCGGGAGCATCTTGAGATACCGGCACCTCGAACCGCCGGAGCGGCGCAACCGGCAAATCGTCGATGACGCGCGGGCGCTGTTCCAGCGGCGGCTGAAGCCCGTTGAAGCGGCAGTGGCCTCCACCCGTTACGCGGCGGCCGGCCGGTTCACCGTCGCGGACATCTCGATCGGCTATGCTCTCGCGTTCGCCGCCAGGCTCGGCGAGACTTCGTCGTTCACACCGGCCATCCAGGCCTATGCCGACCGGCTGCAGGACCGCCCGGCTTACCGGGCGGTTCTGTCCAGCGACCCCAACCGCGGCCGCGTAATCGGAGAAGAAGCATGAGCCTTTCCAGCATCATGTCCCGCGAGATCTAGTTCGCCAAGCGTCCCGAGGGCAGCCCGACCCCGGACACGTTCGCGATGGGAGTGGTGGAGGTGCCGCCACCCCCTGCCGGGCAGGTTCGGGTACAGAATCTCTGGATGTCCGTCGACCCCTACATGCGCGGCCGCATGATGACGCGGGAAAGTTACGTCCCGCCCTTCCGCTTGGGTGAGCCATTGGAGGGCGGAGCGATTGGCCGCGTGGACTCTTCCGCGTGCGAGGGTTTCGCGCCCGGCGATCTCGTACAATCGATGCTGGGATGGCGCGAGGCTTTCAATGCGCCTCCGTCAGCCCTCACGAAGGTCCCGACCACCGGCCTGCCACCTGAAGCGCTGCTCGGCGTCGCCGGCCTGCCAGGACTGACGGCGTTCCTCGGCGTGACCAAGGTCGTGAAGTTGCAGGCTGGAGAGGTCGTGTTCGTCTCGGCGGCGTCCGGGGCGGTGGGCTCGGCGGCATGCCAAATTGCAAAGGCCGCCGGCGCGACTGTGATCGGCTCCGCCGGCGGGGCGGAAAAATGTGCGTTCCTTCGCGAGATCGGAGTGGACCAGGTGGTCGACTACAAGGTGGAGAAAAACCTGGCCGCCGCGCTGGCCGCGGCAGCGCCCCAGGGCATCGACGCCTATTTCGACAATGTCGGCGGCGTTCACCTCGATGCCGCCCTCCAATCGGCCAAGCCGTTCGCACGCTTCGCCCTTTGCGGCATGATCTCGCAATACAACCAAATCGAGGGAACCGCGATACAGCACATGCGCTTGGTGGTGACGAAGCGTCTTCGCCTTCAAGGCTTCATCGTCTCCGACGATTTTGACATGATGCCGCAATTCGTGGACTTGATGGCCGGCTGGGTCGCGAGTGGCGCCGTCAAGATCCACCAAACCGTGGAGCACGGGATCGAGAACGCCCCCGCCGCCTTCCTCAAGCTGTTCTCAGGAGGCAACATCGGCAAGATGCTCGTCCGCGTCTCGACCTGACCTCCACCGGCCAGTGCGCGGCGCCCTCGCCGAACCGCATGGGCCGCGCGATGCGGCTTCGCCGCGACTAAATCTGTGACGATAAGCGGCTCGCCACGCTGCGGCGCGTTGTTGTCGCCATCCCACCTGACTTACATTCCCTATCGTACCGCTCAAAAACATTCCTTTATGAGCGGTCGTCCAAAGGCGGCCCCGCCGAGGCGAGTTAGGCTCCTCGGAACGATTCCTATTGAACTCTAGAAATTCAGGGTGAGCATCAACTTGCCTTGCGCGCGTCCAGTCAGGCTTAGATCCACGGCAGATCGCCAATCCGAGAGAGGGAAACTACGCGCGACCGGCACTTTGAACCGACCTTCGGCCGCAAGCCTGGCAAACTCGCCCAGCGCGCCATAGTCCAGCGGACCCTCGAAGCTGTTTCTCACGCCCAGGGCTTCGGCAGCTGGGCCGTGATTGCTGACCGTCACGATACGGCGGGCATCATGATCGGCGACCTCGAGGAGGTCCGGCAGCACCTCACTGACCGGACCGGCGTCCAAAATCAAGTCGGGCTTGCCGCCGGCGAGTTCACGCACCCGTTCCACCATGCCTGCGCCATAGGGCGTCACCTCGGCGCCCAATGCGCGAAGCTGCCCCGCGAACGTGTCGCCCGCGGCGGCGATCACCCGCGCGCCGCGCAGCCGCGCCATCTGGACAGCGGCGAACCCGATCATCGTGCCTGCGCCGTAAACAAACAGGGTGTGGCCGGCCGCGACACCGAGGATGTCGAGGCAACGGAATGAAGTTTCGATCGCCATCGGCAACGCCGCAGCTTGGAGGAGGTCGAGCCCCGCCGGCACAGCCGTCCAGACCGCCAAAACGGCGTAGTCCGCCGCGCCGGCGCTGGCATAATCCTGATAGGCAGGAACACCAAGAACCCGATCGCCGACCGCCACGTCTGCCACGCCTTCGCCGATCGTATCCACCGTCCCCGACAGGTCGAGGCCGATGCCCCGGGGGAGGTTGCCGGCGAACAGGCCCCGGCAGAGCGCCCAATCCGCCGGGTTGAGCCCGCAGGCATGGACCTTGACGCGCACATGTCCGGCCTTGGGTTCTGGAATATCGGTCTCTTCAAGCCGCAGAACCTCTTTCGGCTCGCCGTATTGACTGAAACGAAGTGTCCTCATTGAAATCTCTTTTGATAATGTCAGCCACAGCCATATAGGATAGTGACAGCGACTGACAATATGTTGGGTGATAAAGAATGCCACGGAGCGGAAAAGAGGCGCGCGGCCGGTTGCAACAAGCGACCTTGGAACTGTTTCAGCAGCAGGGCTATGACGCGACCACTACGGCGGAGATCGCCGCGCGGGCTGGCGTCACCGAGCGGACCTTTTTCCGGCATTTCGCCGATAAGCGAGAGGCGTTGTTCGACGGCGAGGAAGCATTCCGCGACATCCTGAGGGAGGCGGTCGCAGCGGCACCGCAGGATATGTCTCCCTTGGAGGCGTTGTTTCACGCCTTCCGATCGGTTGAACCGCTTCTCCAGCGGAATCGCCCTTTCACCGAGCCCCGGCAGAAAGTCATTGCCGACACCCCGGCCCTGCAAGAGCGGGTCCTGACTAAGATAGCGAACCTGACTGTCGGCCTATCGAACGCGCTGCTTAAACGCGGCGTGGAGGAAGGCACGGCGGCGTTTGCTGCCCAGATCGGGATGGCGACGTTCGCTCATGCTACGCGCGCCTGGCTGGCTGATCCGACGACGGATTTGAGCGCTCACCTGGCAAAATCCCACGCGGAGCTGCGGCGACTTTCGACGTAGCTCTAGCCGAGACCGGAGGCGACAACGGCCGTAGGGCAAGGTGCATCAGTCTTGCAGACCGTGTGGAAACTGCTGATCCTGGAGTTCCGGGAGCAGCACAGCTTCGGCGTTTGCGCGGGGGAGGTCCATTCGGCGTCTGATTGCACTGTTGGGCGTCT
>NZ_JAMOIM010000010.1 GCF_026130545.1 Lichenifustis flavocetrariae
CGCTCGCGTCGTCGAATGGAAGACGATGATCAAGATCCACCTGCCGAGCTCTTGTCCGGCGCAGGCCATCATGCCGGCCGCTCTCGCCCGCATACCCCGTCTCGTCACCTGACAGGCGGGGCAATCTGCCCCGTCCATCGAGCCCGTCCCATCAACCCGCAAACCTCTCCACCCCCCAAATCCGGCCTTCCGCCGGAACGAGGAGGCGCGTCGCCAGAGGCGCAAAATCGGACAAACGGCACGGTCCGGTAGAGAAAATCCACCTCAATGCTTATTGGCCTGCATAATCCGGGCTAGGAAAGCAAATCATCTTTCCCGTTAACGCCACTGACTATGATTCTGGACGATTTTCGAATGGGCCAGTGTGGCTTGAATACATTCAGAGAGCGGTCGCCGGCACCTACGATCCCTCGCGCAATCTGGCGTATGGCGGGGCCGTCGTTGGTGATTACGTCGACAACAATCTGTCCAGTGTGGGAATTAAAACGCTAAACGAACAGATATCGAGCGATCTGATCCCCGCCATTAAATCCGGATCTTCGTCGGCATTCGGGCAAAGACCATTGGTGACGCTTTGGATCGGCGGCAACAACTACCGACAGCAGATGGAAGATAAGTCTGGCCTTATTTTCGGCAATGTTCCCAAGGATCTGAACAAGGCCGACGCACAAGTCCGGACAGTGCCCTCGCTTTTGCAAACGATCAACGATGCGTTCAAAGCGAATTCGTCCACGTCCGTCACCGGTGCGACCTACTATGTGCTGACAGTGCCGGACGTAAGTCAGACACCAAAATTCAGCAGCGCCGATGCAAACGATCGAAACGATCTTCACAGCCATATCGAGTCGACAAACTATAGGCTGAAAGAAGATCTCTACAATCTTGGAGATCAATTTGCGAGCAGTCCTTCGCAGTCACGCATCGTCGTCGTCGATGCTGCGGCTCTTCTAAACGAGGTGCAGGCTAATCCTCAATCTTTCGGATTTACCGAAGGACGCAAGAATTGTTACGATGACACAGCGAATACCGGCTATTTAAGCGCAAATACCCGCTCCGCAGGGGGGTATGTTAACGGCTGCTCGCCGCGCAACGTGTCCCAATATTTGTTTTGGGATGCGTTTCACCCCACCACAAAAGCGCATGAGATGATCGCCAAATATGCGCTGAACACAGATGCGCTGGAGGCGGGTACCCAGGCGCAGCTCGATCAGCCCTACGTCGCCAATATCGAAGTCCGCGACCGCACCTATGCGGGCAAGATCACCGGCGTCGGCTCCATGCTCAAGATGGGCGATCGGACTCTGACACTTGCCGGCGACAACAGCTACCAGGGCGGCACGCGGCTCGATGACGGCACTGTTCGTATCAGTCAGGATAACAATCTTGGCGCGCAAGCGGGCGCATTGACGTTTCGTGGCGGAACGCTGAACACGACGACCACCATGACGATGCAGCGCGACATCATCACCGCACCCTACAAGCAGGCCCCCGACAGAATTGATGATGCAGGCCAGGATATAACGAGGTTGGTCGCCAATTTTGAAGTTGACCAGGGGACGACGCTGACGCTCGCGAACAACACGTTCTCGGGAACCGGCAGTGTCGAAAAAATCGGGGCCGGTACCCTCGATATCCAGTCGACGGTGCAAGACAGCAGATCTCTGGTGGATATCCTGGACGGCACGATGCTGTTCGACTCGAAGGGCACGTTTCGTGCCGACCGCTTTCAAATATTCAATGGAGCCACAATGGGCGGATCGGGATCCGTCGCGGGCTATGTCAGGAACGAGAACGGGATCTTGCGTCCAGGGGACCAGAATGGCTTCGGTGCTCTGACGATTTCCGGGAACTACTATCAGAGCCGGAACGGCACGCTGGCCTTGAACGCCGACTTTGTGAACAGCAAGGCATCCGAGCTGATCGCGACAAACGCGGACGTGCGCGGCAAGATCGACGTCACGCCCATCACCCTGGCGCCGACCGAACTGCCCGTCATCGCCACGACGCAGTCGCTTTCCCTCTCGCCCGACAGCATCACCAAGACCCTCGCCGTGGCCTATGGGATCAAGACGGTTGGAGACGGTCGTACCGCCAACCTCTACGTGGCCCAGGCCGATTTCACGCCGGCGGGCGTCGCCCTGAATGGAGACCAGCAGCGCGCCGGCGACATGCTGAACGAGCTCTGGGCGCAGAACAAGGTCGGCGACACGGACGGCGCCCTGGCGAAGCTCGCCACCGTCATGGACCCGAAGACCTATGCGGGCCTGCTCGAAGACTTCAACACCGAGGGCTACGGCGCCGCGCCGGTCAAGCAGGCCGACAGCAGCGCCAAGTTCAAGACCAACCTGATGAGCTGCCCGGTCTTCGCGGGCGACGGCAGCCTGACTGTGGAAACCGAATGCGCCTGGGGCCGGCTCTACGGCTCCCGCACCGACCGCTTCGCGGATGCCGACGACGAGGGCTATCGGCAGACGGGCGGCATCATGCAGGTCGGCGCCCAGAGGCAGATCGCGGCAAACACGTTCCTGGGCATGTCGATCGGCTACGAGGAGAGCTCCAATCGTTCGCGCGACGGCGGCTCCTCGTCCGACGGCCAGGGGGTGAGCGGCGGCTTGGCGCTCAAGCGGCAGCTCGGACCCTGGCTCTTCGCCGCGGCCCTCGAAGGCGGCAGCGGCTGGTACAGGAACACCCGCTCCACGGGGCCGCTCGACGGCGAGGTGGCGCATTCCGACAGCCGCCTCGACCACGTCTCCGGCCGCCTCCGGGCCGCCTACACGTTCGACTTCGGCCCCTGGTACGCCAAGCCCTACGCCGACCTCGACCTCTCCTACCTGCACACACCGGCCTTCACCGAGAAGGACGGCGGCCCGCTCGGCCTGCATGTGATGGGCAGCAACGTGTTCCTGGCAACCTTCATCCCGACCCTGGAGATCGGCGGCCGCGTCAACATCGGCGAGAACTGGACCGCCCGCCCCTACGGGTCGGCCGGCGTCAGCCTGGTGTCGGACAGCAATTATGCGGTGCGCTCCGTGCTGACCGGCGCGCCGCTGTCGGATGCCTATGAAAAACCTGATCCGCATCCCCAACGTGCTGGCCAACGTCAAGCTCGGGGCCGACGTCCAGGAGATCCACGGCCTGGAGGTCAAGGTCGAGATCGGCGGCGACTTCGCCCATCGATACCGCTCCGAAACAGGCACCATCCGGCTCGGATATCGGTTCTGAACCGCCACGGCTCATTTGCCGAGCCTGATCCGGAGGCCGCTTCACCTTGATCGAAGCGGCCTCGTCGACGGTCCGACGGATCCAAGCCGCGTCCCGCGCCTTCGAAGGTAACGCCCGCTGCAACGTCGCCGGGTTAGGCCGGAGAGCCTCAGCATCTGTGTCGTTTCATCGGGTCATCCGATGAGACCTCTGCCGGAGACCCACAAAGCACCGGCCATCGCCCGGGCTGTTCCATTGGGGACTCTCTCGATCCACGCCGCACGGAATGACGTGAATGCACCGCATCCATCCATCGAGAGCCCTATCGAGGACCCGTAGAGGGGTGCTTTGCGGCGCAAGTGTCCTCGCGCTCGTGGTGGCGCAAGGCGGGGTCGCAACCGCCGACGATGGATCCTTTCGCATCATCAGCAAGGGAGCCGATGGCACAGGCGGCGGCGCCCGGGCCAACGATAAGGTTCCCGATTCGACCCCTGGCGCCGACGGCAGCGCCATCAGTCAGACGAATGCGAAGTCGAACGTCGGACAGCCCGCCCCTTCGAGCATCGTTCAGATCTTGTCTCAAGGCGGCAAAGGCGCGCTCGGAACCTATTTCAGCGTCATGGGCGGCTCGTATTATACGCCGGGCAAAGACGGCGGGAGGGGCGGCGATGTTTCGCTGACGCAGACGGGAGATATCGTCGGCGCCGCCAATCTGAAGGTGCCGACGTCGCTCCTGACGATCTTTTCGATCGGAGGGAGCGGATCCGTGGGGGCCACGGGTCAGTGCGGCTTCTGCGGATATATCGGAAATGGTGGTCGGGGCGGCACGGTGACGCTTGGCCTACAATCCAATGTGAACACAAGCGGGGACAGTTTCGCTGGTGTCTGGGCAAGATCGGAG
Source organism: Lichenifustis flavocetrariae (assembly GCF_026130545.1). Taxonomy (GTDB): domain Bacteria; phylum Pseudomonadota; class Alphaproteobacteria; order Rhizobiales; family Beijerinckiaceae; genus Lichenihabitans; species Lichenihabitans flavocetrariae. The sequence continues at coordinate 4,103 of NZ_JAMOIM010000010.1, forward strand.
GCCGGGCAGACCGGCGAAAACCGCACCGGTCTGCCCTGGGAATTGGGGATCAACGCCGCCGATCAGTCGAAATATCCGGGTGCGAACGGCGGCAGCGTTTCGGTGACGCTCGGCAACACTGCCGCGGTCTCCACCAACGGGAGTTCGGCGCCAGGCGTGATCGCGCAATCGATCGGCGGCGCGGGTCTCGACGGGATCAGCTATCGCAGTCTCCTGCCCGGCGCCGGCCTGGGAGGCGCGGTGACCTTCACCGGTCAAGGCAAGATCACAACGGCGGGTTCGGCCTCCGCCGGCGTCGTCCTGCAATCCATCGGCGGACGAGGCGGGAACCAACTCGGCGCCGCCAGGGGAACCGACTACTCGGGTCAGGGCGGCGGGGGAGCGGGCGGCAAAGGTAATGATGGCGGGCTCGTGACCGCCGTCCAGACCGGATCCATTGAGACGAGCGGAGACAATTCCATCGGACTCGCGGCTATGTCGTTGGGCGGCGTCGGCGGCAACGGCGTCGTCGGATTTCAGGGGCGGTCTGGCGGAGACGGTGGGGCGGCGGGCAACGGTGGCAAGGTGGATGTGATCCAAAAAGGATCGGTTGTCACGCACGGCAAGGGTTCGGTCGGCGTTCTGGCGCAGAGCCTGGGCGGAGGCGAAGCCTTCGACCCTTTCCAGAAGATCAACATCGCGCCAGGGTCTGTCCGAGGCGGTGGAAGCGCCGGCAGTGCCACCTCCGCCTTCTTTCCGGCGGGCCGAGGCGGTCGCGGCGGGGCCGGCGGCAACGGCGGCAAGGTTGCCGCGACCAATGAAGGCTCGATCGTCACCGAAAAGGACGCCGCCATCGGTCTGGAGGCCCAAAGTGTGGGCGGCGGCGGTGGCGCGGGCGGCGCCTCGACGTCCGTTCTTTCCTTCGGGCTCGGCACGGCGGCGGGCGGCAACGGCGGCGGCGGCGGGAACGGGGGTGACGTAACGATCCGGCCGGCCGGCCGAGCCGCCAGCGATACGTCCGGGCCCTCCATCACGACGGCGGGCAACTCGGCGGGTGCGCTCCTGGCCCAAAGCGTCGGCGGAGGCGGCGGCGTCGGTGGCTCGGCCCGCGCAGGGTCCGTGGGCCTGTTTGTTTCCGCTTCATACGCGGTCGGAGGGGCGGGGGGCGACGGCGGCGACGGCGGCATAGTTTCGGTGGACAACACGTCTCGCCTGAAGACGTCAGGGGACGATTCCTACGGCATCGTGGCGCGCAGTGTGGGCGGCGGTGGCGGCCAGGGCGGCAATGCGGCCGCATCGGCGCTGGCTGCCTCGCCCCCGGGCTCTCCGAGCTTCAGCTTCACCTTCTCGGTCGGGGGAACCGGTGGGAAGGGTGGGTCCGGCAAGGTCGTCACGGTCGACAACGATGCCGCGATCACGACGGGCGGTCAGCGATCCTACGGCATTCTCGCGACCAGCATCGGAGCCGGCGGCGGCGCCGGCGGCTCTGCGGCCTCGACCTCCGATGTCACCGGCTTCTACAAAAACTTCGCCGTGGCGATCGGCATCGGGGGCGAGGGCGGAGGCGGAGGCAGCGGCAGCACCGTCAAGGTGGTCAACAACAGTGTCGTCGAAACGACAGGCGCTTTCTCGACCGGAATCGAGGCCGCCAGCATCGGCGGCGGCGGCGGCACTGGCGGGACCGCAACCGCCAAAACCAAGAAAGGTGTCTCCACTCCGGATAGCCTATTGAGCGACCTGATCTCGGACGCCTTGCCGGTCGCCGACACATGGGCGGCCAAGGTTGCCGTTGGCGGCACGGGCGGCGACGGCGGCAAGGGTGACGCCGTCACGGTCGAGAACCGATCGACTGTCGTCACGTCAAACCATGACTCGCGGGGCATTCTCGCACAGTCGATCGGCGGTGGCGGCGGCGAAGGCGGCGGCTATTCCAGCAGCGGCGCGGGGGAGTTCGCCGGCAACCTGTCGATCGGTGGCAGCGGCGGCAAGGGCGGAAGCGGCGGTGCCGTTAAGGTGACCAACGTCGAAGGGGCCACCATCACGACCTCCGGCGCAGGCTCGACCGCGATCTTCGCCCAGAGCGTCGGGGGCGGTGGCGGCGTCGGCGGCGCGATGACCGGCGGAAAGAAAGCCGTATCGTTCCCGGGGAGCGCCAAGGACGCGACGGACGCGGTCCTGCAGGTCGCAGACGAGATCTTCTCGATCAACAAGCGCTTGTCGAAACAATTCGGCAATCCGAAGTTGGACGCGGCGCAAGCTGGATTTCTCGATAAGAAGAGCACCGCCCAGCAACGCTTGAGCTATGCGAAGGACGCCCTGAGCATCATCAAGGCTGGTTGGACTAGCGCAAAGAATAACGTCGCGCAAAACGAGAAGATCAGGAAGGAGAATATAGAGCGGGCCAAAAAGGGCGAGCCTCCCCTGCCCGAGATCGGCCTTCCACTCATCGTGATCCAGAGCCTTGCCGAATCGGCCAAGACTGGCGCCTTGAACTATATTCAGAAGTCATTCTCGGATGCCGTGAAAGATGGGCTGAAATCCCTGATCGGGAAAACCCCCGACACGACGATGAGGCAGACCTCCGTGAACGTTGGCGTGGGTGGCAGCGGCGGCGGTGGAGGCGATGGAGGCGTCGTCGACGTCATGAATGCCGGCACGCTTCAGACGAGCGGCAACAGTGCTTACGGCATCCTGGCCCAGAGCGTCGGCGGTGGCGGCGGGATCGGCGGTGGCGGCACGACGAACGGCACCAACTGGTACAATATCAACGTTGCAATCGGCGGATCAGGGGGGAATGGCGGAAACGGCGGCGCCGTCACGGTGAACAACAAGGGCGGTATCACGACCGAGGGTGGCGGGGCATTCGGAACCATCGCGCAGTCGATCGGTGGCGGCGGCGGCCTTGGCGGTGGCGCCGCCAACACCGATGCGGTGGCCTCCGTCTCGGCGGGGGTCAACGTCGGAGGATCGGGCGGCGCCAGGGGGGACGGCGGCGCCGTGACGATGCAAAACTCGGGCACGATCACGACGGCCGGCCGGGAGGCGCACGCCATTGTGGCGCAGAGCATAGGGGGCGGCGGGGGCGCCTTCTTCCTCGACCAGGCCTCCCCGGTCTCGGCCGACCTGCTCGTGACATCCCAGGCCCAACTCGACGCCGTGAACGCCGCTAGCGACCTGTTGAAGGCCCTCGGCCTCGGGGCACTGGGAACCGAAGGCGGCACGAATGGGCGGACCGGCACTTCGATCATTCCGCCGACCAACGCTTACGTGAGCATTGGCGGCGGAACCCGGGCCGGAAGCGACGGCTTGAACACGGGATCGGGCGGCGCCGTCACGGTTGTGGACACAAACACGATCGAGACGACCGGGCTCGGCGCCATGGGGATTTTCGCCCAATCGATCGGCGGCGGCGGCGGGTTTGGTGCCTATGTGTCGTCCCTGTCACAGATCCGGCGCGACACAACCCTCGGCGGCAACGGCAATTCGCGGGGAGATGGCGGCGCCGTCAACGTGACGTTTGGCGACGGCGCGAGCGTCACGACGAGCGGCGCGGGGGCCACGGCCGTGTTCGCGCAATCGATCGGCGGCGGCGGCGGCTACGCGGGAGCCGGGACCGGGGCAATTTCATACACGCCGCCGACCGTCACGCAAACGACAAGCGGCTTCTGGCCCTTCATCACGACCAAAACGAACACGAGCGGTTCGACCGGGAATGGCGGTGAGATCAAGATCGGCATGCAGGACGCCACCTCAAGCTTGACCATCGCCACGACCGGAGACAGGGCTCATGGCATTTTCGCTCAGAGCCTCGGGGGTGGGGGCGGAGCATGGTTCGACACCGGCGGCGGCAATCTGACGAGCCTCGATGGCGTTCAAGCCCAGCAGCGAATCGGCACGGGTAGCGGGCAGGCGATCACCGTCAATGTGCGCGGGAGCGTCACCGCGACCGGCAAGGACTCCTACGCGATCTTCGCGCAGAGCGGCGCGCAACGGACCGATGGCAGTCTCGACCCCACCCGGCTGGGCGGAAGCATCGACATCGACGTCAACGGAACGATCAAGGGCGGCAGCGGGACGGGTGCGGGCATCCGTGTCGATGGCGGTGGCCTGAACAACACGATCACGATCGAGCCGGGTACGGCGGTCAGCGCCGTCTCCGGGCAGGCAATCATTGGCTCAGGGGACGATAGGATCTTCAATCGCGGCACTGTCCTAGGCGACATCGTCACCGGAGCCGCCACCCGACAAGCCGAATTCTTCTTCAACGGAGTCGACGGCGCGGGCAGCGGCGCGTCGCTGATCACCCAGGCCAATGGGAAAATCCAGCTTGGCGCGGGCACTCTTTACAACACCGCTACGCTCGACATTGCGGGCGTCGGCACCCTCGGCTCCACGAAGCTCAATGGGAGCTTCGTTCAGAACGACGGCCGGATCCTGGTCGATGTCTCCGCCGATAGTGGAGCTCCCGCAGCGGACGTGCTGAACGTGAGCGGGACGGCCACTGTGAGAGGCGGAACCGTCCAACCGAATGTGATCAACAGTCTGCTGCCGGGCAGTTACACGTTTCTCACCGCGGAAGGCCGCATATTTGGTGCGGCGACGAATAGCATCTTCGACAGGCGAGGCGCGGATGTTGCCGCCACAAGGCTTTCCGTGCCGGCGCCTAGCCTCGCGTCGTCGGAGGTGGCGCCGATCAGCTGGAGCGTGACCAACCAGGGTGCCAACGCGCTCGCCCTCCAGCCGAGCGCCAATTTCGTCCATCCGAATGGGGTTTCCCTGAGCGGGAATGCCGAACACACCGCCGATGTCCTGCAGAAGCAGTGGAACAGTCTCGCTGTTCGGACAGGCAGTAACCCGATCTCCCAAGACGACCTTGGCATCGCGCGGCTCTTCGCCGATTTTGCCAAGGTCCGGTCGCTCGATGATTACAAAGCTGATTTGGAACAACTCGACCCAGGAGAGACTCTCGACAGCGTCGATTCCGCGTTGACCCAGGCGAAGGCGGCCTTGGGCGCCGTTATGAGTTGCCCGGCCTTCGTCTATGGATCGACCCTGCTGCGCGAAGGCGATTGCGTCTGGGGTCGCGTGCAGGGATCAACTGCACACCAGTCGAACACCGCCGATGAGGACGGCTATCACATCAGCGGCGTGGACTATCGTGTCGGGATGCAGCACGAGTTCGTGCGTGACTGGTTCTTCGGTGCGTCCCTCGGCTATGTGACCTCGGATCGCATCAGTGCCGACAAGACGGGCAGTGCCGCCGAACAAGGGGGCGAAATCGCCGGAGCGTTGAAGCACCAGGTCGGGGCATGGATGTTCGCTTTGTCGGGCGATCTCAACTACGGGGCGATCAACAGTAGGCGGTCGATCGATCTCGACGACGAACGCCTGATCGCACAAGGCGACATCTCCGCCCTGACAGCGGCGGGGCGTCTGCGCACCGCCTATCAGTTCCTGTTCAAGGACTGGTACGTCAAGCCGTATCTCGATCTCGACATCATCCATAACACCATCTTGGGCTACTCGGAATTTGGAGCGGATGGTTTCAATCTCGACATGAAGCGCCTGGACAAGACCTTCCTGGTCGTCAGCCCGACGATGGAGATCGGCGGCCGGATCGACGTCCAAAGCTGGACGCTGCGCCCCTTTGGTACGGTGGGCATCACGTTCGTGCCGAACAACACCGTGAGCAGCCTGGCGAAATTCCAGGACGACGGAAGTGGGGACTATTTCCGGACCATCTCCCATGTGCCGGACAAACTTGCGGAGATCGGCTTGGGCGTGCAACTCACGACGGCGGAGAGCTTTCAGCTCACTGCCGAATATCGGACCCAGCTGTCGCGTTCGTTCATCAGCCAGACCGGCAGTGCCAAATTGCAGTATCGCTTCTGACATCGGTCGCTCCGACGAGGAGCGACCGATGTCAGATGGAAGACTGAGGACGGCTTGTCTCAGCTGACTTGAGATCGACCGCTGCGCTTCACCGATCGTCGCGACCTGAACCCGCACTCTATCCGGAGGGCGATCCCATCACCCCGGAAACACGTGCGCGTCGCGCGGGTCGATGACGACGTTGATGGTGTCGCCCGAGCGCAGTTCGTCGGTTTCGCGGCTGGGCCAGTCGGCCTTGACGTGCAGGGGGCCGTCGTCGGTCGGGATGGTGAGATAGAACCGCGTGGTGGAGCCTTCGAAGATGCGGTTCTCGATCGTGGCGGCCTGCCCCGAGGCGTCGTTGCTGCGCCGCACGTCCTCCGAGCGGACGAACACGAGGGCGCGCGGCGTGGTGAGGGCCGTGGCGATCTCGATCGTGCCGCAGAGGCGGATGCGGCCGTCGCGCACCGGCAGGTTCAGCGCGTTGCGATTGCCGATGAAGGAGGCGCTGAAGGCCGTGGTCGGGGTCTCGTAGAGGCTTGCGGGTGTGGCGAGCTGCTCGATGCGGCCCTGCCGCATGACCACCACGCGATCCGCCACCGCGAGCGCCTCGGATTGATCGTGAGTGACCAGCAGCGCCGTGGTGCGGATGCTCTGTTGAATGCGGCGGATCTCGTCGCGCAGGTGCAGGCGCACGACGGCATCGAGGGCCGACAAAGGTTCGTCGAGCAACAGCACCGCCGGATCGGGCGCCAGCGCCCGGGCGAGCGCGGTGCGTTGCTGCTGGCCGCCCGACAACTGGCTCGGGTGCCGATCGGCCCATTCGCCGAGGCCGATCAGCGCGAGCAATTCGTCGACGCGCCGGGCGATGGCGGCCGTGGACTGGCCCCGCACCTTGAGCGGAAAGGCGATGTTCTGCCGGACCGTCATATTGGGGAACAGCGAATAGCTTTGGAACACCATGCCGATCGGCCGCATCCGGGTCGGCACCGCCGTCACGTCGCGCCCGTCGAACAGGATCCGGCCGGCGCTCGGGTCGATCAGGCCCGCGATGGCCCGCAACAAGGTGGTCTTACCACAGCCCGAGCTCCCGAGCAGCGCGATCAACTCGCCCGAATGAACATTGAGGCTGACGTCGTCGAGGGCCAGCTTGTCGCCATAGCGCTTGGAGACATGCTCGATCGTGATCGTGCTCACGCGGGTGCTCCCTTGGCGTCGGTCGTGCCTCCGGCCGCGGCGCGCCCCTTGTTGAGGGAGACCACGAGGACCGACAGCACCAGCGTGATCGCGAAGGTGATGCCCGTCATGACGGCGAGACTGTTGAAATCGGCGTCGGTGCTTTTCAGGAGATTGAGCGTGTAGAGCGGCACCGTCTCGAAACGGTTGCCACACAGGATCTGCACGAGCGCCACTTCGTTGAAACTGACCCCGAAGGCCAGGACGGCGCCGCTCGCGAGCCCCGGCATAATGTTCGGCAGGATCACACGCGTGAGCGTCGTCGCGACATTGGCGCCGCAGGTGCGCGCGGCTTCGCTGAGCCCCACGACATTGCTGGCCGCCATCGAACTGTCGATCGCCCAATAGGCGAACGAGAAGGCCACGGCCGCATGGGCAGGCAGCAGCAGCCAGAGCGTGCCTTGCAGCGAGGGCGCATAGGTGCCGCTGAGCGGCAGGAGCCCGAAGGCGATCACGGCATAGGGCACCGAGAACGGGATGGCGGCCAGGATCTCGATCACGGGCCGGATGCGCGGGTTGCGGACGCGCTGCCAGTAGACCGCCGGCGTTACCAAGAGGAGATCGAGGACAGCCGTCCCGATCGCCAGCGCGAGACTTCGCCCGAGCACCACCCGGAACCGGCCATCGGCGAGCGAATCGCGCCAATGCGCCAGGGTATAGCCGTCCGGCGTCACATGGTTGGTCCAGGTGGTCGCGAGCCCATAGAGAAAGACCGCGATCATCGGCAGGAAGATGTAGAAGACCGTCACGGAGAGCAGCAGCAGGCCGAAGAACCCCGGCTTCGGCCGCCCCCAGGCGACCGTGGGACGCGCCACCGCAGGGAAAGCGGGACTCTCCTGGGCGCGCGTCAGGTCAACCATCGTGTCCCCCGGCGCATGATCCATCGATTGGTGAGCAGACTCACGGCGGCGAGACACATCAACAGCACGGCATAGACCGGCATGCGGTGATCACCGAAGAACGATCCATAGAGCGAACGGTACATCTCGACCGTGACGAGCCGGAAGGCGCCGGGCTTCTCGCCCACGAGAGCGACCGGCAGGCCATACATGCCGGCCGACCATGTGAAGATCAGCAGCCAGTCGGCCAGGATGAAGGGCATCAGCACCGGAGCGCCGATGTAGCGCCAGAACTGCCAGCGGGTCGCGGCGGATGTCTGCGCGGCCTCCCACCATTCGTCCCGGAGCAGGCTCATCACCGGCAGGGAGAGGAGCACGAAAAGCGGGACGTTGCTGTAGCAATAGGCCAGCACGAGGCCGGTGAACGAACTCTGCGGCAGCCCCGTGAAGCCGAGGCCGACGTTCTGGAACGCCAGCGTCACCATCCCGTAGGTGCCGAGTGCCGCCACATAGGCGAAGCCCAGGCCGATGCCCGAGAAATTCGCGGCCACGTTGAGGATGCCGAGGTGAAACGAACGGCTCCAGCGCGCCATGCGGGATATCATCCAGGAGAGCGGCGTACCGAACAAGGTCGACAGCGTCGCCACCGTGGCGGCGAGCAGAAGCGAGTTTTCCATCGCGTGCTGCGACGCCGCCGAACTGAAGGTCTTCGCCCAATTGGCCAGGGTGAAATGGCCGTCCTCGCCCGCGAAGCTCGACCAGACCATCGAGAGGGCGGGTGCGATCAGCAGCAGGGACGCCATGACGATCAGCGGCAGCGCGAGCGACCAATCGACGAACAACGCTTTCGCGCGTTCGCCGATCGACAGGGTTCGCGCCGCTGCGGTGTAGCGCCCTGATCCTGTGGCCTGGGCGTGGTGGCTCACCTTAGCCGCCGGCCACCTCGTCGCGCCACGTCTCGGCGACCTTCTGCAGGTCGACCTTCGACCAGTCCGGAAGCACGTGAACCTTGGCATAGTCCGCGTCGGGCAGCCAATTCGCCTTGGCGTCGTCCGGCAACTTGAGGTCGCCCAGCACCCAGCGGATCGGGCGCGCGCCGAATTTGGCGAAGGCCGCCTGTCCTTCGTCACTGAGAACGAAGTCGAGCATCAGCTTGGCGATATTCATCTTGGGGAAGTTGTAGGTGTTGAGCATCAGCGCGGACGGCGCGTAGATCGACTCCGGCACGACCACTTTGGCCGCGATGCCCTTGGATTGCAGCTGCTTGGCGGCCGCGATGCAGTTGAAATCATACTTGATCTGGATCGGAACCTCGCCCTTTTCCAAGGTCTGGGCATTGGCCGCCGACGTCGCGAATTGCGGGATCATGGATTTGGTGAAAGCCGCAGCCGGAGCGAGATTGTTCTCGTTGCCGCCGAACGCGTAGGCCCAGGCGATATAGGTCGCAATCGCGGTCCCGGCGCCGCCGGCCGCATCGATCACCTCGACCTGGCCCTTATACTCGGGCTTCGCGAGGTCCGCCCAGGAAGTCGGCACGTTCTTGATCACATTGGTGTTCACCACCATGGACGGGACACCCGTGAAGGTCGCCACCCAGCCGCCCTTTTCACCCTTCAGGCCGGCCGGCAATTTGGCGGCATTCGGCGGCATATAGGGAGGCACCACACCCTTCTGCTCGGCCACCTTACCGAACAGGATCCCGATATCGGCGCAGATCGCCACGGGATTGTTCTTTTCCGCCTCGAACTTCGTGACCTCCTCGAGGGAATTCATGTCGGTGTCGGAATGGTCGAGCTTGAAACCGTAATGCTGCGCCAACTTCTGCAGCACTTCACCGTAGTTGGCCCAGCTGTCGGGCATGCCATAGCTGACGAATTGCTGGCCTTCGATCTTGGCCTTTTCCACGTCGGGAGCCGCCGCCCAATCCGCCATGGTGGCCGCATGTGCCTGCGCGGCACCGAACAAGGGAAGCCCCCCGAAGGCGGCGGCGCCCAAGGCTCCTGCGCCGGCGACGAATTCGCGGCGCGTGGTCTGTGGTGAGGACGATAAATGCCGATGAAATGCCATGGTCCAAAGCTCCCCTGCTGCCCGCTATGGGGGCGAGGCTCCGTAGCCGCGCGATCCCGATCGCCCGAGCCGGCTGCCCAGCAAGCGCAAGGGTTTTGCAGAGGTTCGATTACAAGTGTGTGACGTTCAGGCACGGCGATCGCTTGAAGCGCGCCGACGCGGGCGCTTCAAGCGATCGGCACACGGGACTCGATGATCTTTGGTCGGGCGGGGCGACAAATTCCTGCACCTTCGATCGCGGTCCTGTCGACCCATTGTCCCCCGCCACCCTCCCGCGCTACCATCACGCCGACCACAAGAAGCGGGGCCGGCAAGGACTCCCGGGAGGAACACATGTCGACTGTTGGGCACGTCCACGAGGCTTCCGCGTCGTTCAAAAACAACGCTTTGATCGACGCCGCGACCTATCGGTCCTGGTACGACGCCTCGATCCGCGACCCTGAGGCCTTCTGGAGCGAGCACGGCAAACGGATCGATTGGATCAAACCCTACACCGAGGTGAAGGACACGGATTTCACGCTGGGCCAAGTCAGCATCAAGTGGTTTGCCGACGGCACCACCAACGTGGCCTATAATTGCGTCGACCGGCATCTCGCCACGCGTGGCGACCAAGTGGCGATCATCTGGGAAGGCGACGATCCGACGAATTCGCGGTCGATCACCTATCGCGAGTTGCACGGCGAGGTTTGCCGGTTTGCCAATGTGCTGAAGGCGCGCGGCGTTCGGAAGGGTGACCGCGTCACGATCTACATGCCGATGATCCCCGAGGCAGCTTTCGCGATGCTCGCCTGCGCACGCATCGGCGCACTTCATTCCGTGGTGTTCGGCGGCTTCTCGGCCGACAGTCTCAGGAGCCGAATTCTCGGCTGCGACTCAAACGTCGTGATCACGGCGGACGAAGGCCTCCGCGGCGGCAAGCGCGTGCCGCTGAAGCGCACCGTGGACGAGGCCATCCAGGGATGCCCTGCCGTTGAGACTGTGATCGTGGTGCGCAACACGGGTGGGCTCGGTGACAAGATCACGTCTCACCCGCGCGACGTCGACTATACGACCGCCCGGGCCAAAGCGGCCAGCGACTGCCCCTGCGAAGAGATGGGCGCCGAGGACCCGCTCTTCATCCTGTTCACCTCGGGCTCGACCGGTGCCCCCAAGGGCGTGCTGCACACGACCGGTGGCTATCTCGTCTATGCCGCCATGACGCATCAATATGTCTTCGACCTGCACGAAGACGACGTTTATTGGTGCACCGCCGACATAGGCTGGGTCACGGGCCATAGCTATATCGTGTATGGCCCGCTGGCGAATGGAGCCACCACGCTGATGTTCGAGGGGGTGCCGACCTATCCGAGCGTGTCGCGTTTCTGGGAGGTGGTCGACAAGCACAAGGTGACGCTGTTCTACACGGCACCGACCGCCATTCGGTCGCTGATGGGCGCCGGTGAAGCACCGGTGAAGCGGACGAACCGGTCCTCGCTGCGGCTGCTCGGCACGGTCGGCGAGCCGATCAATCCGGAAGCCTGGGAATGGTACTACCGGGTGGTGGGCGACAGCCGCTGTCCCATCGTCGACACCTGGTGGCAGACCGAGACCGGCGGCCACATGATCACGCCCCTGCCCGGCGCCATGACGCTCAAAGCGGGTTCCGCGACCCTGCCGTTCTTCGGCGTGAAGCCGCAGATCGTCGACACCGAGGGCCGCGTGCTCGACGGAGCCTGCGAAGGGGCGCTGGTGATCGCCGATTCCTGGCCGGGCCAGATGCGCACCGTCTATGGCGACCACAAACGCTTCGAGGACACTTATTTCGCGACCTTTCCGGGCACCTATTTCACGGGCGACGGCTGCCGGCGCGACCAGGATGGCTACTATTGGATCACGGGGCGCATCGACGACGTGCTGAACGTCTCCGGTCACCGCATGGGGACGGCCGAGATCGAGAGTGCGCTCGTGGCCCACGAAACAGTGTCGGAAGCCGCCGTCGTGGGCTTCCCGCATGACGTCAAGGGTCAAGGCATTTTCGCCTATGTGACGTTGATGCAAGGCACCTCGGGCAGCGACGACTTGCGCAAGGCCTTGTCGGCCCATGTCCGCAAGGAGATCGGCCCCATCGCGACACCCGACGTGATCCTGTTCGCCCCCGGCCTGCCCAAGACCCGATCGGGCAAGATCATGCGGCGCATCCTGCGCAAGATCGCCGAAAACGAATTCCATGCGCTCGGTGACATCTCGACCCTTGCCGACCCGTCGGTCGTCGAGGATCTCGTGACCAAGCGCCGGGAGACGATGTCGCGCTGAGCCGGATCACGGCAACGGAACATCAATCATGAACCGCAGGCCTCTGTTAACCCTGCGGTGGCGATCTTCTGGATCGTCGCGCATTTGAGGCCATCCGGTAAGAGGGCGTTGAGCCTCACGGATCGAGAAAGCCTCATCGGCATGAAGCCGGTGAGGAGTGCGGCAGATGGGGTTTACCTACCGTCCGGTGGTTCGGACCCGCCTGATGTGGACCGAGATCGTGTTGGCCGGCCTGATCGCCTTGGCGACGCTCGGCGCCTTCCTGACCACGGTGTTGCCGGCCGGCGCCTATGAACTGGCCGCCCTGCCCGGCTATCCGCCGGGAACCATCGTGGTGAGCCAGCGCCAGCGAAGCCTCTATCTCGTGGTCGAGAATGGGGAAGCGCTTCGCTATCCGGTCGCGGTCGGCAAGATGGGCAAACAATGGCGCGGGGTCGTGACGGTCGACGGCAAATATGTCGCGCCGGCCTGGGCTCCACCGCCCGAGGTCAAGCGCGCCGAGCCATGGCTCCCCGACTACATCCCCGGCGGTTCGCCGAGCAACCCAATGGGCGCGCGGGCCCTCACGTTGAGCGGCGATGAATATGCCATCCATGGCACCAACCGGCCGGACTCGATCGGCCGAGCCGCTTCATTCGGCTGCATCCGCATGCACAATCGCGACATCGTTGATCTGTTCGACCGCGTTGCCGTGGGAACACCTGTGGTGATGCTTCAGTAACTTGGAGTTCGCGTCCTCACGGAACTCAAATCCCTTGCCGCAGGTTGTCTCGCCGAAGCTCGGTAACCAGGGGAAGAGGTATGAGCGAGACATCATCGACCAACGATTGGGCTGCGAAAGCCGGGGACCTTCGCGACAAGGCCGCTTCGACCGCTCAGAGCTACGGCGACTCGATCAAGGGGTCCGCTTCGGACGCATCAGACAGTATCAGATCCCACCTGTCGACCGCGAAGGATAGCCTCTCCGACGTCAAGGAGAACCTGCAGGCGAACGGCAAGGATTTGCGGGAGACTGCCACGAACCTGGCAGCCGACCTGAAAAGCCAGGCAAGCGCACATGTCGACGAGGCCAAGACCGTCATCTCGTCGATGGCCGATGAGGCGCGCAACCGCATCGCGGACATTATCGATCAGCAAAAGGCAATCGGGGCCGATAAGCTGAGCGGGATCTCGCGTGCCGCGCAAAATGCAGCAAGCGATCTCGAGCCGCAGAATCCCAATATGGCCAAGCTGGTGCGCGATGCGGCCGGTTCGGTCGATCGGATCGCCGGCGATCTTCGCGCGAGCAACCTTGGCGACGTCGTCGCGTCGGTGACGACCTTCGCGCGCAAGCAGCCGGTGGCTTTCTTCGCGGGCTCGGTCCTGGCTGGCTTCGTTCTGGCTCGTTTCTTCAAAAGCGAACCGGCCCATGAGGTGGTGGCGCGCGACACCCAGACCTGAGCGGGGATCACCATGACCGATCTCTCAGGACGTCCGTCCACGCCCAGTCTCATCGCCGATGCCATGGCCCACATGGCGCGGCTGATCGAGACTGAAATCCGATTGGTCCGTACCGAACTTGGCGAAAAACTGGCCGAGGCCATCCGGGCCTTGGCCATCATCGCGGCCTCGTCGGTTCTTCTGTTGACCGCGCTTGTACTGTTTGTTCTCGGCGTTGTTCATCTTCTGATCTACTTCGGACTGCAGCCCTTTGTGGCGTTTTTCAGCGTAGGATTGGTTTCGGCGGTGGTCGGCGGACTCGCCGTTTACTTCGCAGTGAGCCATCTTTCGACCTCTGGGCTCGCACCGAAGCGCTCGATCAATCAGCTTGGCAAAGATGCTCAGATCATCAAGGAACAGGTGTCATGAGTCTGTTTACTGATCAGACATCTGCAGAAGTGGCTGAAGAGGCCGAGAACGAGCGCGCGGGTCTCGTCAACACCTTGGATCAACTTCGTGAGAACTTGAAGCCGAGCAACGTCGTCGATGAAGTCATGGCTCACGCCACTTTCGATTCGACGGCGCTGATGGATCGGGTTTGGCAAACCGCGCGTGCGAACCCGATCCCAGCGGTTCTGATCGGCCTCGGAGCAGCAATGCTCCTCGGTTTTGGCCGGCTTTCAACCCCAAACTCAACGAAGGGTCGCGCGTCGACCCGAGTGTCGGTTCGCGGGAACGTTCCACCCACGGTCAACTACGGTGCAACAAACCGGGGCGAGGCGACCGCGGCCCGGTCAGATAGCGGGTCACCAGATATCTCTACCCGGACCAGAACGACCCGAACGTCAACTGAAATGAACAATCTCCGCAATGCCAACTTGGGGTATGGCCGAGCCTCAACATCGGCAGATCTTCGCCAGCCAGTGAGACCATTGATGAATACTTCCTTGAACCTCAAACATCCTACGTCGTCTCTGGCTCGGCTGTTCGACGAGCAGCCATTGGTGCTCGCCGCCCTTGGGGTGGCAGTGGGCGCCGCCGTGGGAGCAGCGCTGCCGTCGACCGACGTCGAGGCCCAGCTGATGGGAGATGCCAGTGAGTCGATGCGGCAAAGTGCAGCGGCAGCGGCCCGGCAGCAGCTTTCTCAGCTGAAAGCAACGGCTGACCAGACGTTCGATCAGGTCAAATCGACTGTTGCAGAGCATGGCGTGTCGACCGACAACCTGTCCGACCTTGTGCATGACATTGGCGGACAAGTGAAATCCGCCACGTATTCTGCCGCCCACCAAGCAGCCGACAGCCTGCCCCGGCATTCGTAAAACACTTCGCAGCTTGAAGTCGTTGCAGGCGTTGCGCGGATAACAGCGCAACGCCTTCTTTCGTTAATCGTCGTCAGAAATCGCTGACCAGGCCTTTGACTTCCCAATCCCCGAATCTGACCGGATCGAGACCGCCCCGTCCGCCCATTTCTTCTTTCGCTATAGCCACATTCGTCGCACGCCTCCGGGCCGCGGCCTCGGCGAGAGCCCGTTGAGCCGCCTCCGGAAGCGGACGCGTAACAGGTTTCTCCGTGGTTTCGACATTCGGCAACGCGGAGGGCCGGTCGCGGCCGTTGGAAATCTCCGTGGACATTTTCACTCGTCTTTCGATTGATGACTTGCCCTGAACCGACGTCATGAGCGATGCTGGGGAGATTCGTTACTTTCCCTTGATGACGCCTAAATTAGGCCGTCTAAGCGGTAACGTCCACATCTCGGGTCGTATCTTTTCGGCTGGCCATGTCTTCGGGGCAAGACACTTTCAGCTCGGCGGTGAACTTCCAAAATTCTGTGATCGATATAGCGATGTCCAAGAGTCCAGTGACCCCACAACGCCCAGCCAGCCGTGCCAAACCCTGGTCCAAAAAGGCTCAGGACGTCCCCCCCACCCTTCCGCCCGGATTGCCGGCCCGCCTCGCGGCGGCATCGGTTCTGGCTGATGTGATCGGCAGCGGACACGGCGTGGACGAGTTCTTCTCTGGCGAGCCGGTGCATCCGCGCCTGGCGGGCCTCGAACCTCGGGACCGCGCACTCGTGCGCTCAATCGTCATGGTCTCGCTTCGACGATTGGGAACGATCCGCAAGGCACTCGCGTCCCTGCTTGAGCGGGGCTTGCCCCGGAAATCGGGACCCCTCGAATGGACTCTGATCACCACGGCCGCGCAACTGCTGTTCCTCGACGTTCCCGATCATGCCGCCGTCAATCTGTGCGTGCAGGCGGTGCGGCACGACCCTCAAAGCCTGCCCTTCGCCTCGCTTGCCAATGCGGTTGCGCGCAACCTCGCCCGTTTGCGTGAAACGCTGACGGATACGGACCCACTCATCGACACGCCGGCCTGGCTCGCGGCACGTTGGAGGCTGACCTATGGAGACGGCGGCGTTGCTCAGATCGCGGCTGCCAACCGTGTGGAGCCCCGCCTCGACATTACGGTGAAGAGCGACCCGGAAGGCTGGGCGGAGAGGCTCGATGGCGACGTCTTGGCCATGAAGTCGATCCGCCTGCGCGGTCATACGCCTGTGCCGGAATTGCCCGGCTATGAGGACGGTGCGTGGTGGGTGCAGGATGCCGCCGCAGCCCTGCCGGCCCGGTTGCTCGGTGCGGAATGGGGCGAGCGCGTCGCCGATCTATGCGCAGCGCCAGGCGGCAAGACGGCGCAACTCGCGATGACTGGTGCGCAGGTCGTGGCGGTCGACCGTTCAGCCGAACGTCTCAAGCGTCTCGCCATCAATATGGAACGGTTGAATCTCAGCGCGGAAACCAAGGTGGCGGATATCACCACCTATGAGGCGGCGCCGTTCGATGCCATCCTGCTGGATGCGCCATGTTCCGCCACGGGGACCATGCGGCGGCACCCCGATGTCGGTTGGACCAAGCGAATCTCTGACATCTCGACGCTGGCGGCCTTGCAAGCCAAGATGCTCGACCGCGCGGTGTCGCTGCTCCGGCCGGGCGGCCGCATGGTCTATTGCGTCTGCTCGATCGAACCCGAGGAGGGCGAAGCGCAGATCGCCGCGCTCCTGCGTCGCAATCCTGACATCAATCTCGACCCGATCCGGGCTGACGAGATCGCCGGGGAAAGCAGCTGGCTCACGGCGAAGAGTGAATTGCGGACGCTGCCCTATTTCAATCCGAGCGCTGCGCCTGGCCTCGAAGGCATGGACGGCTTCTACGCCGCCCGTCTTTTGCGGCGGCATTGAGTTCGGCTTAGCGCAGGCGGGCGATCAATCGCCCGACCGCGTAGCCGCCATAGCCGACGACGATCTGTGTGAGGGTGAATAACCCGAGTCCCTCGACACCTCCGATGCGACCATGCAGCAGACCGGCCACCCAGCCGTAAAGCAGGGGATCGATCACGAGCGCGACCACGACCGGCATCCACAGCGGTGCGCGCTGAAGGCCGAACAGCAGGGACGCGATGACAACGGCCCAGCCGTCCCACCGGTCGAGATGGGCCGCGACACTCCCGTAGATGGTCGCCAGAAGCGCCTGCAGATTGTGAATCATTCCGCTCTCCTGAGACGCAAGTCGCGCTGATGTGGCGCAAAACAGTGTCGAAAGTCTTCACGCCTCGTCAGAATCGAGGGTGGAGACGGCATCGGGTTCGGCATCTATAAGGGGATCCTTGTGGCCTTCATGCCGCTGCCGGTCGCGTGCGGCGGGCCGGAAGCCCACAAAATTCGTCGCAAGGCGAAAAGCCGATGGCGACGTGAAGACGGATGTTGAAGCTTTGTTTCCTTTTCCCGCGTCGCGGGAGAAGGCCTGACGAGGGTGAGCATGAAATCCCAAGCCCAGGTGGTTGTGATCGGTGGCGGCGTGGTGGGCGCAAGCGTTCTCTACCACCTCACGAAGGCGGGTTGGCGCGACGTGATGCTGGTCGAGCGCGCCGAGCTCACGGCGGGGTCCACCTGGCATGCGGCCGGTGGGATGCACACGATCAACGGCGACCCGAACGTCGCCAAGCTGCAGCAATATACGATCGAGCTCTACAAGGAATTGGAGGCGATCTCCGGCCAGAGCTGCGGCATGCATCTCACGGGCGGCATCATGCTGGCCGGCACGCAGGAGCGCATGAACTGGCTCAAGATGGTCAAGGCGCGGGGCCGCTACCTCGGCATGGATCTGGAACTCATCTCGGTCGACGAGGCCGAAAAGCATTTCCCGATGATGGACAAGAAATATTTCGTGGGCGGGCTCTATGACCCGGTCGAGGGTCACGTCGACCCCTATGGCGTAACGCACGCCTATGCCAAATCGGCCCAGATCGGCGGTGCCACCATCGAGCGGCAGTGTCGCGTCACCGACCTGCAGCAGCACCCGGACGGGTCATGGGACGTCATCACCGAGAAGGGCACGATCCATGCCGAGCATGTGGTGAATGCCGGCGGTCTCTGGGCCCGCGAGGTGGGCCGCATGGTCGGCATCGAGCTGCCCGTGCTCGCCATGGAGCACCATTACATCATCACCGAGGACATGCCCGAACTCGTCGGCACCCAGGAGCACCTGCACTGCGTCGATTTCGAGGGCGAGATCTACACCCGGCAGGAGCGGCACGGCATGTTGCTCGGGACCTACGAGAAGGCCTGCGTGCCGTGGTCCGAGAAAACGACGCCGTGGGATTTCGGCCAGAACCTTTTGCCGAACGATCTCGAACGCATCGCGCCGGAGCTCGAAGTCGGCTTCGCGCATTTCCCGGCCTTCAACAAGGTCGGCATCAAGAAGATCGTCAACGGCCCCTTCACCTTCGCGCCGGACGGCAACCCGCTCATCGGGCCGATCAAGGGCCTCAAGAATTTCTGGTGCGCCTGCGCCGTGATGGCCGGGTTCAGCCAGGGCGGTGGCGTCGGATTGGCGCTCGCCAATTGGATGACTCAAGGCGACCCCGGTTTCGACATCTGGGGCATGGATGTCGCGCGCTTCGGCGACTGGACGACGCTCGCCTACACCAATGTGAAGGTGCGCGAGAACTATTCCCGCCGCTTTCGCATCCGCTACCCCAACGAGGAACTGCCGGCCGGTCGCTCCTATCGCACATCGCCGATCTATGACCGGCTCAATGACAGGCACGCGGTCTGGGGCGACTATTGCGGCCTGGAGCATCCGCTCTGGTTCGCACCGTCGAAAGACCTCGCCTACGAGGATTTCACGTTCAAGCGGCCCGATACGCACGATTATGTGGCGGCCGAGGTCAAGGCCGTGCGCGAGGGCGTCGGCATGATCGAGACCACGAACTATGGGAAGTTCGAGGTGACCGGCCCGAAGGCCGAAGCCTTCCTGGACAAGGTCATGGCCAATCGCATCCCCGCGATCGGCAAAATGGCTTTGACGCCGATGCTGAACCAAAACGGCAAGCTCATCGGTGATTTCACCATCGGGCGTTGGGCCAAGGACAAGTTCTTCATCGTCGGCACCTATGCGGCCGAGACCTATTACCTGCGCTGGTTCGAGAACTACCTGCCCGAGAGCGGCTGCACGGTCCGGGCCTGCGCCATGGAATACACCGGCCTCGCCCTTGCCGGCCCCAAGTCGCGCGCTCTGCTGCAAATGCTCGTCTCCGACGAACTGTCGACCGCGGCTTTCCCGTTCATGAGCTTCCGCCAGATGGACGTGGGCACACTGCCGGCCTTCGTGGGCCGGGTCAGCTTCACCGGCGACCTCGGCTACGAGATCTGGGTGAAGGCCGAGTATCAGCGCAGCCTCTACGATCTCCTGACCGAAGCCGGGAAGGACTACGGCCTGAAGCTTTTCGGCGGCCGGGCGCTGCATGCGATGCGTCTGGAGAAAGGCTTCGGCACCTGGGCGCGCGAGTTCCGGCCGACCTATGGACCGGACGAGGCCGGGCTCGAGCGCTTCGTGGCGATGAAAAAGGCGGATTTCGTGGGGCGCGAGGCTGTGGGGCGCATCCGAGCCGAGGGCGGCGGGCCCTTGCGGCTTGTCAACTTCGCAATCGAGACGACAGATGCCGATGCGCTTGGCGACGAGCCCGTCTGGCACGACGGCAAAGTCGTTGGATGGGTGACTTCGGGCGGCTATGGCCATAGCGTCGGCCGCTCTCTCGCCATGGGCTATGTTCCCAAGGCGCTCGCCAAGGAGATCACCGGCTTCGAAATCGAGATCCTGGGCGAACGCCGCGCCGCCGCGCGGGTCG
This sequence comes from Lichenifustis flavocetrariae, assembly GCF_026130545.1. Classification (GTDB taxonomy): domain Bacteria; phylum Pseudomonadota; class Alphaproteobacteria; order Rhizobiales; family Beijerinckiaceae; genus Lichenihabitans; species Lichenihabitans flavocetrariae. Next base: position 23,990 of record NZ_JAMOIM010000010.1, read on the forward strand.
AGGGGGCACCCTTCGATCCGGACGGGGCACGCATGCGGGCTTAGCGGGAGAGTGGCATGACGGAGCGGCTCGCCCATTGCTCCTGCGGGGAGTTGCGCGCGCATTGCACGGGTGAACCGGTGCGCATCTCCGTTTGTCATTGTTTTGCCTGCAAGGCGCGCACCGGCAGCGCTTTTTCCGTTAATGTGACCTTTCTGGCGGACCAAGTGCGAACTGAAGGCCCGTTCCAAACCTTTGTCCGCATCGCTGTTTCCGGCAGGCAGAACCGCTTTCGGTTCTGCCCCTCCTGCGGCGCAACGGTGTTCTACGACATTGACGCGCGGCCCGGCATGATTTCGGTGCCGGTCGGCGCGTTTACCGATCCTGACTTTCCCGACCCGACCGTGGAGGTCTACGCAGAGCGGCGAGCCCCATGGTGCAACCTCGATCCGCGGATTGCGGCGGATGACCGATGAAGGTCAAGCCGGGGGTGAAGCCTCAGACGATGCTCAGGGATAAGGCAAGCGCACGATTGACGCGCAACAACAGCGCATCATCCGCTTTTGCATCCGTTGTAGATAGCTTGCCATACGCCGGGAAGGCCGTGTGGCATCCTGAGCCTGACGCGGCATAACACTCTCCATTGCGTCATATGTTACACGAAGCTCCGCGAAGATCCTGAGAGACCCAATCGCCCGCGATCGAGTTCAAGCGCGGTCCACTCGCGCTGTTGCAGCCACTTTGCGTTATGATCTCGCCGAATCCATTGCCTGGGACCGGTACCCGGGCCGCGATTCATCCGCCGGAGCCTAGCATGACTGAAACCCCGAGTTTTTCGCACGCGGCCGTCGCGGCCCCGCACACGCTTACGGCGCAGGTCGGGCGCGATGTGCTGATCGAGGGCGGCAATGCCATCGAGGCGATGGTCGCCATGGCGGCCTCGATCGCGGTGGTCTACCCCCACATGAACGGGCTCGGCGGCGACGGATTCTGGACGATCGGCGAGGCGGGACGCGGCGGCGGTCTCGGAACCGTCCGGACGATCCTGGCCGGCGGCCCTGCCGCGCAGGCCGCGACGATCAAGCGCTACCACGACAAGGATCTCGACAAGATCCCGGCGCGTGGCCCGGATGCCGCCCTGACGGTGCCCGGCACGGTCGACGGTTGGCGCACGGCTCTCGACCTTTCGACCTCACTCGGCGGCACGCTGCCGGTCGACCGCCTGCTTGGGCCGGCGATCACCCAGGCGCGCGAAGGTGTGCCGGTATCGCGTTCCGAGGCCTGCGGTGTGCCGAACGAGCGCGCGGCCTTGGAGGCGGCACCAGGCTTTGCGGAGCATTTCCTCGTCGACGGCAAAACACCGGCGGCCGGCACGTTGCGACGGCAGCCTGCCCTCGCGGCCACCCTCGAACAGCTCACCCACGCGGGCTTGCGCGACTTCTATCGCGGCGACATCTCTCGCGAGATGGCGGCCGACCTGGAGCGCATCGGCAGCTCCTTGACGCGTGAGGATTTCAGCCGCTTCGAGGCGCGCTGGCAGAAACCGCTCAGCATCCGCCTCGCCGACTGCACGGTCTACAATACCGCGCCGCCCACGCAAGGGCTGGCTTCGTTGCTGATCCTCGGGCTGTTCGAGCGGCTCGCCGTCAAGCGCGGGGAGACGTTCGAGCATCTTCACGGATTGATCGAAGCCTCGAAGATCGGCCTCGCGATCCGCGATCACGTCTGCATGGACCCGCGCTTTTACGCGGGCGATCCCGCCGATTGGCTCACGCCGCAGGCGATCGAGCGCGAAGCGGCGCGCATCAAGACGAACCGCTCGATGCTGCTGCCTGTCAAATTCGGGCATGGCGATACGATCTGGATGGGGGCCATCGACGCCTCCGGCCTCGCGGTGTCGTTCATCCAGTCGATCTACTGGGAATATGGCTCCGGATGCGTGCTGCCGCGGACCGGCATTCTCATGAAGAACCGCGGCGTCGCCTTCTCGCTCGACGAGCGCTCGCCGCATGCGCTCATGCCGGGACGCTATCCGTTCCACACGCTGAACCCGCCGCTCGCCGCCTTCGATGATGGCCGCGTCCTGTCCTACGGCACGATGGGCGGTGACGGGCAGCCGCAGTTCCAGGCGCAGGTGTTCTCGCGCTACCGGCTCGGCATGGGGTTGGCCGATGCGGTCGACGCACCCCGCTTCCTGTGGGGCCGCACCTGGGGGGCGGACTCGACCGCAACGCATCTCGAAGATCGCTTCGACCCTTCGGTCGTCGCGGCTCTCGAACGAGCCGGCCACGCTGTCACGATCCGGCCCGAGCCCTATGCGGAAGCCTTTGGCCACGCGGGCGCGGTCTTGCGGCTTCCGGGCGGCCGTCTGGAAGCCACACACGACCCGAGGTCCGATGGTGGACCCGAAGGCTTCTGATCAGAGACGCAAGGCGTCAGTGCCGCCTGAGTTCGATGCGAACAGCACGGATGTCCGTGCCCTCCGGGGTGATGGACACGGCCTGCGCGTTGCCCCGGGTGGTCACGTTGAGACGGGCCGAAAACCCGAGCCCACTCACGAATGTGGAGATGTCGTTGCCATTGACCTGGCCGGTCACGTCGCCGGTGACCTGCCGGGTCTCCTCGCTCCACGTCCCGGACAATTGCCCGTTTTCCGCTTGCAGGTTGCTTGTGATTTCAAACTTATAGCTGTCACTCGCGCATCGAAGACCCTGATGCAGGGCGAGCCCGCCCGAAGCCACCTCGTAGACCGCTTTACAGCGGATACGCTCGTTGTGACCGTCGGTCATGGAGATCGTGCCGCCGCCCGACCAGGCGCCGGGAAGATTGGCGAAGGGACCGGCGGCCTGCGCTGAGGCCGACTGCGCCAGGCAGGCCAGTGCCGCCAGACATCCCGCGGAGAGTGTTCGAACAATCATCGCTGACATCACATTCATCCCCCCAAAGAGCTGACCGGCCCTCTGCCGGTACAGCGGAAGCGGTTCGCCACCGGGGATCGCCCGGCGATGACGGTCCGGTCGGCTAAGGCTGACACTCGTCCGTGCGGCCCAATGGCTGTGCGGCTGTCCGCAGGGCAGCGAAGATCGTCTGAGCCTGTTCCGGCGCGAGTTGCGAAAACCCGAGCGTTTGCGACACCTGGATGCCGATGACGGCAAACAGCAAGGCCATCCCGAATGGCGGATCGGCGCTCTCGCGTTGAACGTCCTCGAGCACGCTGTGGAACATCGCCTGAAACTGTTCAAGCGACGAGGAGTTCTCGACCGCCGCCACCAGCAGGGCTCGCGAAAACCCCTCGTCCAGGCCGAATTGTTTGGACGCATGCTCGACCATGCCAAGCAAAGTGCTGCCCGGTTGTCCGCCGAGCACTTGGGCTTCACGATTGATGCCAGCTTCAACGGCTTTCAGCTTGCGAAGCGCCAGGTTCGTGACGAGCTCTTCCTTGGTGCGGAAATGATGCAAGACGCCGCCTTTGCTCAGGCCGGCTTCGGCCGCGACGGCGTCCATGGTGAGGCTGCCGATCCCACGGCGGGCGATCAGAGCTTCTGCCGCCGCAACGATCTTTTCGAGCGTGACAAGGCTCCGCGCTTGCATTAGCCATCCTTAAAAAAACCAACTAGACGGTTTTATTGTATCGCGATATGACCCTGCTGACAATTGCGAATGCGCCTGCGGGATGCACAAGGAGGGACCCGTGAGCAGAAGTTTTGGACGGCCCTGCGCCGTGCTGAAGCACATGGGCGCGGTGCTGGCGGCGTTCTGCACTTTGACCAGGGCGGCCTCGGCCGACGGATCGGGGGCGGACCTGGTCCGTGTTCGAGCCGCCGTTCCTGTGGAACAACGGGTTTCCCCCGATCTTGCTCTGACAGGAACCATCCAACCCCGGATCCAGACCAACATCGCATTTCGGGTGAACGGCAAAGTGACGACGCGCCGGGTGGAAGTCGGGCAGCATGTCGGGCCCGACGACGTACTCGCCTCCCTCGATCCCGTCGAACAGCAGGCCGACGTCGACAACGCGACCGCCGCCCTCGACTCCGTCAAGGCGCAATTGCAGCAGGCGGAACTCACCTTTGGCCGCCAGCAGAGCCTGCTCTCCAGCGGCTACACGACGCGCGCAAGCTTCGATCAGGCGCAGGAGACACTGAATACCGCTCGCGCCCAGGTCAATGCAGCACAGGCGGCCCTGAACACCGCCCGCGAGCAGCAAAGCTACACGGAACTCAAGGCGGGCCAATCCGGCATTATCGTCTCGCGCGACATCGAGGCGGGTCAGGTCGTGCAATCGGGGCAGACCGCCTTCGTGCTGGCGCAGGACGGCCCCCGTGACGCGGTCTTCGAAATTCCGGAGACGCTGCTCACAGCCCCGCCCAGCGACAAGTCCGTCGATATCGCCTTGCAGGCGAACCCTGAGATCCACTGTACCGGATCGGTGCGGGAGATCTCCCCCCTTGTCGATCCCGGGACCGGCACGGTGACGGTGAAGATCGGCCTCGACACGACCCCACCGGAGATGACACTCGGCGCCGTCATCGTGGGGCGGGCTCATTGGGAAGCAAAAATGTCCGTCGTGCTGCCTTGGAGCGCACTCTTCGAGATCGACCGCAAGCCCGCCGTCTGGGTGCTTGACGATCAGAACAGAGTGTCGCTGAAAACCGTTACGGTGCGCGGCTACATGACCGGATCCGTGTTTCTGGCCGACGGACTTTCGAGCCGGCAGCGCGTGGTGACAGCCGGCGTTCAGCTGCTTTATCCCGGTCAAACCGTCGATCCCGTGCAGGAGCGCGCGCCATGATCGACATGGACCTGCGCGCAGGATCCGCGATCGTTCTCTTCGCAGCGCTGTCGCTTGCTGGGTGCGACAAGAAGCAGGACCTGCCACCACCAATCAGGCCGGTGCTCAGCCTCGTGGTCGCGCCGACCATTGCGCCGGCGACGCGTCTCACGGGCAGCGTGGAGCCCCGCTACCAGGCGCAACTCGGGTTTCAGATGACCGGCCGCATGATCTCGCGCGACGTCAATGTGGGTGATCGGGTCAGCAAGGGCCAGCAATTGGCGACCCTCGACCCGACCGTGCCCCGCCTCGCCGTGGTCTCCGCGCAAGCCGACTTCGCGAATGCCCGGGCGGTTCTGGCCAACGCCGCCGCGACTTTCGGTCGGCAGCAGGAACTGATCAAGACCGGCAGCGCCAGCCAGGCGCAGTTGGATTCCGCCACAGCGGCGCGTGACAGTGCGCAGGCGCGGGTCAATCAAGTCACGGCGGCCCTGCAGAAAGCGCAGGAACAGCTCGGCTATACGGTGCTGAAGAGCGATTATGACGGGGTGGTGGCCTCCTGGTCGGCCGAGGTCGGACAGGTGGTGGCTCAAAGCCAAACCGCTGTGACGATCGCCCGGCCAGACCCTCGCGACGCCGTGTTCGACGTCCCCGACGAGCGCGTCGCGCTTTTTGCGCGAGATGCGCGATTTCAGGTCTCGCTCCTGGTCAATCCCGACATCGCCGGGTGGGCCACTGTCCGAGAGATCGCGCCGCAGTCCGACGCAGCGACCCGCACACGCCGCATCCGTCTCACGCTCGACGATCCGCCGGAGTCCTTCCGGCTCGGCACGACCGTGCAGATCGCCGTCAGCGCGGGTCAAAAGCCCCGGATCGAACTGCCCGCGGGCGCAATTCTGGAGCAGGACGGCAAGACCAGCGTGTGGATCGCCGCCGACGGTCACGCCCAGCTTCATTCGGTCACGTTGGGGGACCGGGACCCTGATCGCGTCACCGTGACATCCGGACTGGAGACCGGCGATCGCGTGATCGTCGCCGGTGTCCACTCGCTGTCCGAGGGACAGCCCATCAAACTCACCGAGCAATAGGAGGAGGATCCGCGTGAAGTCCTTCAATGTGTCGGAATGGGCCTTGAATCACAGGTCCTTCGTCTGGTTCCTGATGATCGTGTCGGCGATCGCGGGCTTCATGGCCTACAAAAGCCTGGGCCGAGAAGAAGATCCGCCATTCACCATCAAGACCATGGTGATCGTGCAGAATTGGCCCGGCGCGACCGTCGACGAAATGCTGAACCAGGTCACCGAACGGATCGAGAAAGAGATCAAGCAGATCGATTCGATCGACTACACGAAGAGCTACACCACGCCCGGTCAGACCACTATAATGGTCAACTTGAAGGATACGACCAAGCCCAAGGATGTGCCTTGGCAGTTCTACCAGATTCGCAAACACATCCAGGACATCCAAAACACAATGCCGAGCGGCGTCAAACCGCCCGGCTTCGACGACGAATTCGGCGACGTCTACGGCAACATCTATGCGTTCACGGCCGACGGCCTCAGCCAACGTCAGTTGCGGGACTATGTCGAACAGGTCCGCTCCGAGATCCTGACCGTTCCGAGCATCGGCAAGGTGACGGTGATCGGCGCGCAGGACGAGGTCGTCTTCCTCGACTTTTCGACCCGCAAGCTCGCCGGGCTGGGTTTGAACACGCAATCGCTGATCGAGACCTTGCAGAACCAGAATGCCGTGACCCCGTCCGGCGTTGTCCAATCCGGTCCCGAGCGGATTTCCTTGAGGGTCAGTGGGGGGTTCAAGTCCGAGCAGGCCCTCGAGGGACTGAACTTCCGGGTCAACGATCGGTTTTTTCCCCTGAGCGACGTCGCCACCATCACGCGGGGTTACAAGGACCCACCGGACCCCTTGTTCCGTGTCGACGGCAAGCCCGCCATTGGGCTTGGCATCGCCATGATCGCCTCAGGCAACGTGCTGCAATTCGGCGAAGACTTGAAGGCGAAGATGCGCGAGATCGAGGGCACGCTGCCCATCGGGGTGGGCATTCACCTCGTTTCAGATCAGCCGAGGATCGTCGAGGAGGCGGTGGGCGGCTTTACGGAAGCCCTGCTCGAAGCTGTGCTCATCGTGCTCGTCGTGAGCTTCATCAGCCTCGGCATCCGGGCTGGCCTCGTGGTCTCGTTCTCGATTCCGCTCGTGCTCGCCGTCACCTTCGTGGTGATGCATTATTTCGGTATCTCGTTGCAGCGCATCTCGCTCGGCGCACTGATTATCGCGCTCGGCCTTTTGGTCGACGACGCGATGATCACGGTCGAGATGATGGTGACGCGGCTCGAAGCGGGCGACACGCTCACCAAGGCGGCAACCTTCGCGTTCACGTCGACCGCGATCCCGATGCTGACCGGGACACTCGTCACAGTCGCGGGCTTCATCCCGATCGGCTTCAACGGGTCCAGCGCGGGCGAGTACACCTACTCACTGTTCGTGGTCATCGCGGCATCGCTTCTCATCAGCTGGGTCGTGGCCGTGCTGTTCGCGCCGCTGATCGGCGTGAAGCTGCTGCCAAAGACCATGAAGCATCATGACCATAGCAAGCCCAGCCTGGTGGCGCGGGTCTTCGCGGCCATGCTGATCGGGGCCATGCGATTGCGATGGGTCACGATCCTCGGCTGTCTCGCTCTGCTGGCGGCCGCGATCGTCGGAATGACCCACGTGCAGCAGCAATTTTTCCCCGCCGCCGACCGGCCTGAGCTGCTCGTCGACATGACGCTGCCGCAGAACAGCTCCATTTTCGAGACCAAGGCCCAGATGGATCGGTTCGAGGCGAATCTCGCGTCCGATCCGGACATTTCAAGCTGGAGCTCCTACGTTGGCGAGGGAGCGATCCGCTTCTATCTGCCGCTCGACCAACAGCTCGCCAATCCGTTCTTCGGCCAGATGGTCGTCGTTGCAAAATCCATTGAGGCGCGCGGCCGCGTTCTCACGCGGCTGCAGAAGATCGCCGCGGATGATTTCGTCGGTACGGATGTCTTCATCCACCCCCTCGATCTCGGTCCGCCGGTCGGGCGTCCCGTGCAATATCGCTTGAGCGGACCCGACATCCCGCTGCTCCGCGCAAAAGCCCTCGACCTCGCCAAGCTCATGAGCGGCAACCCACACCTCGAATCCCCGACCTTCGACTGGAACGAGCCCGGTAAGGTGATCCGGCTCGACATCGCTCAGGACAAAGCCCGCCAGCTCGGCATCACTTCGTCAGATGTGGCGACGGTGCTCAACGGCATCGTGGGCGGTTCGTCGATCACCCAGATCCGCGACAGCATCTATCTGATCGACGTGGTCGGACGTGCCCAGGCCAGCGAGCGCAACCGGATCGAGACGCTGCAGAGCCTCCAGATCTCGACCAGCACCGGCAAGGTGGTCCCGATCCTCTCGTTTGCGACATTCCACTATGATCTCGAACCCCCGATCGTCTGGCGCCGCGACCGCCTGCCGACAATCACGGTTCGGGCCGCCATGCACGACGTGACCCAGCCCGCCACAGCGGTGCAACAGCTCGAACCCGCCATCAACGAGTTCGCGGCCAAGCTGCCGAATGGCTTCAAGCTCGTGACCGGCGGCGCGGTCGAGGAAAGCGCCAAAGGTCAGGGACCGATCGTGGCCGTAGCTCCGATCATGCTGCTCACCATGGCGTTCTTCATCATGGTGCAGCTGCAGAGCTTCCAGAAACTATTTCTGGTGGTCAGCGTGGCGCCGCTCGGACTCATCGGCGTCGTGGCCGCCCTTCTTCTGTCCGGCAAACCGATGGGCTTTGTCGCCATCCTGGGCATCCTGGCGCTCATTGGCATCATCATCCGCAACTCGATCATCCTGATCGCGCAGATCGACGAGGTGCTGGCGGAAGGCAAGGATCAATGGACGGCGGTCGTGGAAGCAACGCAGCACCGCATGCGACCCATTCTGCTGACGGCGGCGGCGGCCAGCTTCGGCATGGCCCCGATCGCCCCGCAGGTTTTCTGGGGTCCCATGGCCTACGCGATGATCGGTGGAATCGTGGCCGCCACTTTCCTCACGTTGTTCTTCCTGCCCGCCCTCTATGTGACTTGGTTCCGGGTCAAGGCACCACCGCGCGGCGCTCGCCCGCGGGTCGATGCCCCACTGGCCGCCGCCGCGCATCCGGCGCCGTGACGTGGGCGTCGGCCGGTCTTGCCAAATGGGCGTCCCGCCTTCATGCCGGATGTAGTTCGACCCAAGGAGCAAGTGAATGCCACGTGACATGGAAGGCAAAGTTGCGCTGATCACCGGCACATCCGGGGTCGCGGCAGCAACCGCGCGACGGCTGATCGAGGCCGGTGCAAACGTGCTCGCATGCGGGATCGACGAGACGGCAAACGAAGCGCTGCGGGCGACAGTTCCTCCCGTGGAAGTTCAGCGGGCCGATATGTCCGTGCCAGACGAGGTCGCATTCTGCGTTCAACGGGCGGTTGAGCGTTTCGGCGGCCTCGACATCCTGGTCAATGCGGCCGCGATCCATCCGTTCGGAACGGTCGAGGACACGGATATCGCAACATGGACACGCTGCTTCAGCGTCAATGTCGGCTCGATCTATCTCACGGGGCATTTCGGGATCCCGGAGATGCGGAAGCGCGGCGGAGGATCCATCGTCAATCTGGCGTCTGTCCAAGGACACGCGTGCCAGAAAGGGGTTGCTGCCTATGCGGCCACCAAGGGCGCCATCCATGCCCTCACGCGCGCCATGGCGCTCGACCACGCGCAGGACAAGATTCGTGTGAATTCGGTCAGCCCCGGATCGGTACGAACCCCCATGTTGGCGGTCGCGGCGAAGCATTTCGACGGGGACGATGCCGATCTCGACGCGGTGTTCCGCCGCTTCGGAGACGCGCATCCTCTCGGCCGCATCGCCGAAGCCGAGGAGGTGGCCGAGATGATCGCCTTTTTGGCCGGGCCACGCGCCGGCTTCTGCACGGGTGGCGACTATCTGATCGATGGCGGCCTGACGGCGGGGATCGCGGTGAAATGAGGTTGAAGGGCCCGGCCCTGCAGGGCGCCAACCCGATCGACACAAAACGCTGCCCGCGCGCAACGCGGGGAGCCGTAAGGATCGCGGGTTTATGCCCTTGCATAGGCCCGCCGATAACTCAATTATAAATTGAGGCCATTCTCGCGAGAGAGATGCCTAAAACTTCGCAACCTCGTGAATCGAGCCGCCCGGATCCTGCTGGCTGCTCAAGAGCCGTTCGCCAGAAAGCCGGATCTCAGCCCTTCTTAGAGGTGCTCTGACCCGTCTGCCCCTTAGCGAAAGGCGACACCGCCGCTTCGGCCTTAGGCTTGTCCTTCTTCGGCTTCTTCTTTTCCTTGTTGCTGCGTTGCTCCTTGGACACCGGGTTCCTCCCTCAATGCTTGATACGGAGCCTCGCAGTCGCCAAACCGTCAGAACGGAAAGCACGACCGCGTGGAATTATGGTGCACCGATGCCGACGCAGCGCGGTCGGTGCAAGCCAGGTCGCGACTTCAGAACGTCTAACGGCTACCAAACGGGGAAGAGGCTGCCATCGGGGTCGACGGGCCACGACCCGGAAAAGCAGGGCGCTCAGGACGCTTGCGCGCCGGCACCAGACCTTCACGTTCAGCCTGCTTGCGGGCCAGTTTGCGAGCACGACGGACCGCTTCGGCAGCTTCACGGACGCGCTTTTCCGAAGGCTTCTCATAGGCACGCCGACGCTTCAGCTCACGCAACACGCCCTCGCGTTGCATCTTGCGCTTAAGCGCCTTCAGGGCCTGATCGACGTTGTTGTCACGAACAAGAACTTGCACGAGATCTCCAAGGTGGTCTGAACTAAAAAAGAGCTGGGATCACTCCCAGCTCCCTCTATTGCATTCTAGTGAAACACATACCCCGCCGCCACTGCATCAGTGACGGACAGGGAAAGAATCACGACAATGCTTGAAGCTGATCCGCCGACTTCTTACCCGTGCGCTTGTCGGCGACGAGTTCGTAGCTGACCTTCTGGCCCTCGTTCAGGGTAGCCATGCCGGCCCGCTCGACAGCGCTGATATGGACGAAAACGTCCTGGCCGCCCTCGGACGACTCAATGAAACCAAAACCCTTGGTCGGGTTGAACCACTTGACTGTGCCGGTGCTCATGACGAACTCCTTGTTGGCATAGGTTAAAGATCTAACCGGGATATTCTCCCAGCTAGGGCTATGTCGATAAGTCGGAGGAGGTCATAGCAAGCGTACAAACTAGGTTTGAAACGCGAAGGCCTGAACGTTCAGCCTAGAATCGATATGTAACACGTAAGCGCGAATCGAGGAGAAATCAAGACGCCAATGACGTCCATTTTGGCTTCGGCTTCCTTGCAAGCAATGCCACCCTCGCCGTCGACGCGTTGGCCGGCGAAACGAAAGAAGCCCGCAGACCGAAGTCGCGGGCTTCCTGGATAACAAAAGCAGCCTCGTCTGAAGGTCTCCGCAGAGAACGCCTGCTAGAACTTCAGTCCACCCTCACGTGCGCCCTCGGCCAAGGCCTTGATGCGACCGTGGTACATGTATTGGCCGCGATCGAATACGACCTCGGCAATCCCCTTTTCGACCGCTTTCTTTGCAAGCTGCTCGCCCACAGTTTTCGCCGCCTCGATATTCGCACCAGTCCTGAGCTGCTCTCGATTTGCCTTCTCCAACGAGGAGGCGGACACCAGCGTTTCACCCTTGGCGTCGTCGATGATCTGCGCGTAAATCTGCTTCGAGGAACGGTGCACCGAAAGGCGCAATCGGCCTGTCGCCTTGATGGCGCGGCGGACGCGGTTTGCGCGTCGGGCCGCCGGATCCAATTTCGTCATGACGGCCTCCTTACTTCTTCTTGCCTTCCTTGCGGAAGATGAACTCGCCAGCGTATTTGACACCCTTGCCTTTGTAGGGCTCCGGCGGACGCAGCGAGCGGATTTCCGCGGCCAACTGGCCGACGGCGCGTTTGTCGATCCCGCTGATGGCGAGTTCGGTCGGGCGCGGAGCCACGATCGCAATCCCATCGGGGATCGGGAACGTAATATCATGGCTATAGCCAAGGGACAGCTGCAGGTTCTTACCCGCGACAGCCGCCTTGTAGCCCACGCCCGTGATTTCGAGGCGCTTCTGGAACCCCGCGCTCACACCCGTCACGATGTTGTTGATCATCGCCCGGGACGTGCCCCAAAGGGCTTGAGCGCGCTTGGTTTCAAAGCGCGGATCGACCTTGATTTCATCATTGGCGAATTCGACAGACACATCGTCATGGACCACGAAGGACAATTCGCCCTTCGCGCCCTTGACCGATACCTTCTGGCCTTCGACCTTGGCCGTGACGCCTTTCGGCACCGGCACGGCCTTCTTACCGACTCGAGACATTGTTCAATTCCTTATCGGCCGTGGTCAGAAGACCTTGCAGAGGACTTCACCGCCGACGTTGTTCTCGCGGGCGACGTGATCGGCCATGACGCCCTTGGGCGTCGACATGATGGTAATGCCGAGGCCGTTGGCAACGCGCGGCATCTGATCGACGGCCGAATAGACGCGACGGCCGGGCTTGGAGACGCGCTGAATATCCTTGATGACCGGCTGGCCGTCGAAATACTTCAACTCGATATCGAATTCGGTCCGCCCATTTCCGAGGTCGGTCTGCGAATAGCCACGGATGTAGCCTTCCTGCTCCAGCACGTCGAGCACGTTGGCACGAAGCTTGGAGCCGGGAGTCGACACCTTGCCCTTCTTGCGCATTCCGGCATTGCGGATGCGGGTGAGCATATCGCCCAGGGGATCATTCACCGACATGGCTGCGCTCCCTTACCAGCTGGACTTCACGAGACCGGGGATCAGGCCCTTGTTGCCCAACTCCCGCAACGCGATGCGCGACATCTTCATCTTACGGTAGACCGAACGCGAGCGACCCGAGACCTCGCAACGGTTGCGGATCCGAGTCACCGCAGAATTCCGCGGCATTTCCGCGAGCTTCAGGCGGGCCTCGAAACGCTCTTCCATCGACAGGCTCTGGTCTGCGGCGGTCTTCTTCAGGGCATCGCGCTTGGGCGCCAACCGCGCCACCAGTGCCTTGCGGTTGTTGTTCTTTTCGATCGAGCTTTTCTTTGCCATCAGTCTTTCCTTGGTGTCCGCGTCTGAACTTCGGTGAAGCTCACTGCCGGAACGGGAAGTTGAATGCACGCAGAAGCGCACGCGCTTCGTCGTCGGTTTTCGCCGTGGTGCAGATGATCACGTCCATCCCGATCACCGACTCCGTCTTGTCGTAGTCGATCTCAGGGAAAATGATGTGTTCCTTGATGCCCATCGCATAATTGCCGCGGCCATCGAAGCTCTTCGGGTTCAGCCCACGAAAGTCTCGGACGCGAGGCAGAGCAATCGTCGTCAGCCGGTCGAGGAACTCATACATGCGGGTATGTCGCAAGGTGACCTTCGCACCGAGCGGCATGTTCTCACGCACCTTGAAGGTCGAGATCGCCTTGCGGGCATGCGTGATGACGGGCTTCTGACCGGCGATCAGGGCAAGGTCAGCGGCTGCGGTCGACACCTTCTTGGTGTCGCTCACAGCTTCGCCAACGCCCATGTTCAGTACGATCTTTTCGATCTTCGGGACGGCGAGCGCGTTCTTGTAGCCGAACTCCTCGATCAGCTTCTGGCGAATCTCATCGAGATAGAGCTTCTTTAGGCGCGGCGTGTAGCCTTCCGGCGGCGCGGCAGCGATCGACGTGTCGAACTGGCCGACCGAACCACGAGCGATCTTACCGGGCGCGGGCGCAGAACTCGCGCGCTTGGCGGTTTGAGCCTCAGCCATCGATCAACTCTCCCGACTTCTTCGCAACACGAACCTTGCGGCCATCTTCCAATATCTTGAACCCAACACGAACAGGCTTGCCGTTCTTATCGGCCAGCGCGAGGTTCGAAAGATGGATCGGGGCTTCCTTCGAAATGATGCCGCCCTGCTCCGTCTGGCTCTGCTTCGTATGGCGCTTCACCATGTTGATGCCGCCGACGCGAGCCCGTTCTTCCTTGGGGAAGACTTCCAGCACTTCGCCATCGCGACCCTTGTCGCGACCAGCCAGCACGACGACCTTGTCGCCCTTCTTGATCTTGGCGGCCATTACAGCACCTCCGGGGCGAGCGAGATGATCTTCATGTGGTTCTTGGCGCGCAGTTCACGCGGCACCGGTCCGAAGATGCGGGTTCCCACGGGCTCCGACTGGTTGTTCACCAGCACGGCCGCATTCGTGTCGAAACGGATCACGGTCCCGTCGGGACGCTTGATGTCCTTGGCGGTTCGCACCACCACGGCCTTCATCACATCACCCTTCTTCACGCGACCGCGTGGAATAGCCTCCTTGATGGAGACGACGATGATGTCACCCACGCCGGCGTACTTCCGCTTGGAACCACCCAGCACCTTGATGCACATAACGCGGCGCGCGCCGGAATTATCCGCGACGTCCAGGTTTGTCTGCATCTGAATCATGGCATTTGCCTTTCAATATTCCCGGACCCCACCGCAGCGAGGCGGCGGAGGGAAACTCAGATGATTGTTGTCCCGCGCCGGTCACCCGACCTAGGAATTCCGCCCCTCCTTCCGCCGCGAACGGGGAAGGTGGCACCGCAAGGTGCCGAATGCGGTCGTGGGGCAGAGCCTCGACCTCACCTTTCACAAGCAACACGCCCTCCCCTGCTCTCGCAAAGGAGGGACAAATTGACCTGAAAGCAGGCTGAAGGCCTGCCTCTTACACGAGTTTTACGCCTGTGTCTCGCTCGATCCGCCAGCCGCAGACGGCAAAACCGCCCAGCGCTTCAATTTCGAAATCGGACGCGTTTCCTCGATCGACACCATATCGCCGACCTTGAACACCCGATTCTCGTCATGCGCATGGTAGTTCTTGGTGCGGCGGACGGTCTTCTTCAGAAGCGGATGCGTGAAGCGGCGCTCGACCTTCACGACCACTGTCTTCTCTTGCTTGTCGCTGACGACAACGCCCTGCAAAATTCGCTTCGGCATCGCTTCACCCGTTCTTCACGCTGCGCTTCTGCGCAGCGAAGGTTTTCGCCCGCGCGATATCGCGGCGAACCACCCGAACGCGAGAGCTGTTTTCCAGCTGGCCTGTGGCGCGCTGGAAGCGGAGATTGAACTGTTCCTTCTTCAGCTTCAGGACTTCTTCCGAAAGCTGGTCTTCCGTCATCACCTTGATGTCGGACAGGCGCTGCGTGGATTTCATCACCTGTCTCCTTTATTCGGCGATACGTTGGATGAACTTGGTCTTGATCGGCAGCTTCGCGGCCGCGAGCAGCAGCGCTTCGCGGGCTGTTTCCACCGGCACGCCATCAAGTTCAAACATGATGCGGCCGGGATGGACCCGGGCCGCCCAGAACTCAGGGGCGCCCTTGCCTTTACCCATGCGGACTTCGGTCGGCTTCTTCGAAACCGGCAGATCCGGGAAGATCCGAATCCACACACGTCCTGCGCGCTTCATGTGACGGGTCAAAGCACGTCGGGCCGCCTCGATCTGACGTGCCGTGACGCGCTCCGGCTCAAGCGCCTTCAGGCCAAACTGGCCAAAGTTGAGCTCGAAGCCGCCCTTGGCCGCGCCTTTGATGCGGCCTTTGAACGCCTTTCGGAAGACTGTTCGCTTGGGTTGCAGCATGGGTTTGTTTCTCTGTTCTTATGCGCTGCGGTCAGGCCGCGCTGCGATTGTCGCGATCACGCCGACGGCGCTCACCGCCACCGCCACCCGCTTGGTCGAGTTCAGCCATCCGCTTGTCCTGGGCCATCGGATCGTGCTCGAGGATCTCACCTTTGAAGATCCACACTTTGATGCCGCAGGTGCCGTAGGCCGTATTCGCCGTCGCCACGCCGTAGTCGATATCGGCGCGCATCGTGTGCAATGGCACCCGACCTTCGCGATACCATTCGAGGCGAGCGATTTCAGCGCCGCCCAAGCGACCCGAGCAATTGATGCGAATCCCCTGCGCGCCGAGCCGCATGGCCGACTGCACGGCCCGCTTCATGGCGCGACGGAACGCGACGCGGCGTTCGAGCTGCTGCGCGATCGAGTCGGCGACCAGCGTCGCGTCGATCTCGGGCTTACGCACTTCCGTGATGTTGATCACCACTTCCGAGGTCGTGAGCTTCGACACCATCTTGCGGAGCTTGTCGATGTCGGCGCCCTTTTTGCCGATCACCACACCCGGACGTGCCGACTGGATCGTGACGCGGCACTTCTTATGCGGACGCTCGATGACGATCTTCGAGACAGCCGCCTGCTTCAGGGCGCCCATCAGCACTTCGCGGATCTTCATGTCCTCATGAAGCAGCTTGGCATATTCGTTCTTGTTCGCGAACCAACGCGAGTCCCAGGTCCGGTTGATGCCGAGACGCAGGCCGATCGGATTGACTTTCTGACCCATGATCCTGTCCTCAGGCCGCTTCTTGCGCGACTTCGCGCACGATGATGGTCAGGTTCGAGAACGGCTTCTCGATCCGACCCGCCCGGCCGCGGGCGCGGGGGCTGAAGCGCTTCATGACGAGCGCCTTGCCCACATAGGCCTCGGCGACGACGAGATCGTCGACATCGAGGTCATGGTTGTTCTCGGCATTGGCGATGGCGCTCTCGAGCGTCTTCCTCACGTCGAGCGCGATCCGCTTGCGGGAGAACTGGAGGTCAGCCAGGGCCGTGTCGACCTTCTTGCCGCGAATGAGCTGCGCCAAAAGGTTGAGCTTCTGCGGGCTGATGCGGATCATCCGCGCCACCGCCTTGGCTTCCGTCTCGCCGAGCGTCCGGGGTGCTTTCTGCTTGCCCATGCTCTAGCCCCTCTTCGACTTCTTATCCGCGGTATGACCGTGGAACGTTCGCGTCGGCGCGAACTCGCCGAACTTGTGACCGATCATGTCCTCGTTCACCTGCACGGGAATGTGCTTGTGACCGTTATGGACGCCGAACGTGAGACCCACGAATTGCGGCAGAACCGTCGAACGACGGCTCCAGATCTTGATGACTTCACTGCGGCCCGAAGCGCGCGACGTATCGGCTTTCTTCAGCAGATACCCGTCGACGAACGGACCCTTCCAGATCGAGCGTGACATGGATTAGCCCTTCTTGCGGCTGTGACGGGACTGCACGATGAATGTCGTCGTCCGCTTGTTGGTGCGCGTCTTCTTACCCTTGGTCGGCTTGCCCCACGGGGTCACGGGGTGACGGCCGCCCGATGTGCGTCCTTCACCACCACCGTGCGGATGGTCGATCGGGTTCATGGTGACGCCGCGGTTATGCGGACGACGCCCGAGCCAGCGCGACCGGCCCGCCTTACCGTGGCTGATGTTCATGTGATCGGGGTTCGAGACCGCACCGATCGTGGCAAAGCACTGGCCGTGAATGAGACGCGTCTCGCCGGACGCCTGCCGGATGCTGACATAGCCCTGGTCGCGTCCGACAATCTGCACATAGGTGCCGGCCGACCGGGCGATCGAACCACCCTTGCCGATCTTCATCTCGACGTTGTGCACGATCGTGCCGACCGGAATTGCCGCTAGCGGCATGGCATTGCCTGGCTTCACGTCGACCTGAGCGCCGGCCACGACCTTGTCACCGACATTCAGGCGCTGTGGCGCGATGATGTAGGCCTGCTCGCCATCCTCATACTTGATGAGGGCGATGAAGGACGTGCGGTTCGGATCGTATTCCAGCCGCTCAACCGTCGCCGGGATGTCGAGCTTGCGCCGCTTGAAATCAATGATGCGATAGGTCTGCTTATGACCGCCGCCCCGGAACCGGACCGTGACCCGACCCGTATTGTTACGGCCGCCGGCCTCCGACTTGCCCTCGGTGAGGGTCTTGAGCGGCTTGCCCTTGTAGAGACCGGACCGGTCAACCATCACCAGCTGGCGCAGGCTTGGCGTGACTGGCTTAAATGTTTTCAGTGCCATGACAGCGTTCCTTGCCCTCTCCTCAGAGGCCCGTGGTGACGTCGATCGAGTGGCCTTCGGCCAAGCGCACGATCGCTTTTTTCACGTCGCCCTGGGTACCCCGGCGGCCACGGAAGAATTTCGTTTTGCCCTTGCGGACGAGCGTGTTGACGCCTTCGACTTTGACGTTGAACAAGGCCTCGATCGCCGCCTTGATCTGCGGCTTGGTCGCGTCCTTGTGCACCTTGAAGGTCATGCGGTTCAGTTCGGACGCCAGAGTCGCCTTCTCGGTGATGACCGGGGCGACGATGACGTCATAATGGGTCAGTGCGTGGCTCATTTGAAGCGTGCCTCCAAAGCGTCCACGGCAGCCCGGGTGAGAACCAGCTTCTGGCGACGCAGAATGTCGTAAACGTTGATGCCCTGCACCGGCAGCACATCGATCTGCGGAATGTTGCGCGCCGCGAGCGAGAAGTTCTGCTGCAGTTCCGCGCCGTCGATGATCAGGGCGTTGGTCAGCCCCAGAACGCCAAACCGCTCCTTCAGGAGCTTCGTCTTGCCCTCGTCAAGCGAGGCCTTGTCCCACACGATGATCTCGCCGCTTCGGGCCTTGGCCGAAAGGGCGTGCTTCAGCGCGAGCGCCCGCACCTTCTTTGGAAGGTCATGCGCGAAGGACCGCGCAACGGGGCCGTGAGCCTTGCCGCCGCCCCGGAACTGCGGAACGCGCGCCGAGCCGTGACGAGCCGAACCCGTGCCCTTCTGCTTGTACATCTTCTTGCCGGTGCGCCACACGTCCGCGCGGCCCATGGTCTCGTGCGCCACGTCACGACGCTTGGCCAACTGGTAGCGCACCATGCGGGCGATCAGATCCGGGCGCGGCTCGAGCCCAAAGATCGCATCGGACAATTCGACCGTACCGGCCGACTGTCCATCGAGGGAGGTCATATCGATATTCATCGCTCTCAGCCTTCCGCGGTCATGGGTTCATCGGAGGCCGCGGCAGCACTCGACGCCGTCTTGAACTTGCCCGGCTTGGGGGCGTCCTTGTGCATCGGACGCTTGATCGCGTCGCGCACGAAGATGGTGCCGCCGGCAACGCCCGGAACGGCGCCCTCGACGAGCAAAAGGCCACGCTCGACATCGGCCTTGACGACCCGCAGGTTGAGCGTCGTGATCCGGTCGGTCCCGAGATGTCCGGCCATCTTCTTGTTCTTGAAGGTCTTGCCCGGATCCTGACGGCCGCCGGTCGAACCATGGGAGCGATGCGACAGCGACACGCCGTGCGTCGCCCGCAAGCCGCCGAAGTTCCAACGCTTCATAGGGCCCGCAAAACCCTTACCGGTCGCCGTGCCGGTGACATCGACGAACTGGCCTTCGACGAAATGGTCGGCCGTGATCTCGGCGCCGACCGGAATCATCTGATCGGGCGAAACACGGAATTCCGCGACCGTCATCTTCGGCTCGACGCTGGCAACAGCGAAATGGCCACGCTCGGCCTTCGACACATTCTTGACCTTGGCCTTGCCGAAGCCTAGCTGCAGCGCCGTATATCCGTTCGTCTCTTCCGTGCGATGCGCGACGACCTGGCAGCCTTCGAGCTTCAGCACGGTAACCGGAACATGCTCGCCTGCATCCGTAAAGATGCGGGTCATGCCGACCTTCTGGGCGATAACACCTGACCGCATTGTCAGAAATCCTTCAAGACACATCGCTATGAGAGGTGTCGGTCCAAATCAGGGATCAGAGCTTGATCTCGACGTCCACGCCGGCAGCCAAATCCAATTTCATCAGCGCGTCGACCGTTTGCGGGGTCGGATCGACGATGTCGAGCACGCGCTTGTGGGTTCGGATCTCGAACTGCTCACGCGACTTCTTGTCCACGTGTGGCGAACGGTTGACCGTGAACTTCTCGATCCGGGTCGGCAGCGGAATGGGTCCGCGAACCTGGGCTCCCGTGCGACGCGCGGTCGACACGATTTCCTTCGTCGACGCGTCCAGGACGCGATGATCGAAGGCTTTGAGGCGGATGCGGATGTTTTGACCGTTCATTTTTTCATCCTTTGATCAAGGTGGAGCGGGAGCAACTCCCGCTCCCTCGATCGCCTCTTATTCGATGATCGATGCAACGACGCCGGCACCGACGGTGCGGCCGCCTTCGCGGATGGCGAAGCGGAGCTTCTCTTCCATCGCGATCGGCACGATGAGTGCCACGTCCATCGAAATGTTGTCGCCCGGCATCACCATCTCGGTGCCTTCCGGCAGCGTCACGATCCCGGTCACGTCCGTGGTCCGGAAGTAGAACTGCGGACGGTAGTTGGTGAAGAACGGCGTGTGACGGCCACCCTCGTCCTTGGTGAGAATGTAAGCCTCGGCCTTGAACTTGGTGTGCGGCTTCACAGAGCCGGGCTTGCACAGAATCTGGCCGCGCTCGACGTCTTCACGCTTGGTGCCGCGCAGCAGGCAGCCGACGTTGTCGCCCGCCTCACCCTGATCGAGCAGCTTGCGGAACATCTCGACGCCCGTGACGGTGCTCTTGACGGTCGGACGGATGCCGACGATCTCGATTTCCTCACCGACCTTGATGATGCCGCGCTCGATACGGCCCGTGACCACCGTGCCGCGACCCGAGATCGAGAACACGTCTTCCACCGGCATCAGGAAGGGCTGATCCTTCGGGCGCTCCGGCTGCGGAATGTAGGCGTCGACGGTTTCCATCAGCTTGAGGACGGCGTCATGGCCGATCTCAGGCTGCTTGTTCTCAAGAGCGCAGAGAGCCGAGCCCTTGGTGATCGGAATATCGTCGCCGGGGAACTCGTACTTCGACAGAAGCTCGCGTACTTCAAGTTCGACGAGCTCAAGGAGCTCCTCGTCATCGACCATGTCGACCTTGTTCAGGAACACGACCAGGGCCGGCACGCCGACCTGCCGGGCGAGCAGGATGTGCTCGCGGGTCTGCGGCATCGGGCCATCGGCGGCGGACACGACCAGGATCGCGCCGTCCATCTGCGCAGCGCCCGTGATCATGTTCTTTACATAATCGGCGTGGCCAGGGCAGTCGACGTGGGCATAATGGCGATTCTTGGTCTCGTACTCGACGTGAGCCGTCGAGATCGTGATGCCGCGCGCCTTCTCTTCCGGCGCCTTGTCGATCTGATCATAGGCCGTGAACGTGGCGCCGCCCGACTCGGCCAGCACCTTGGTGATGGCGGCCGTCAGCGACGTCTTGCCATGGTCGACGTGACCGATGGTGCCGATGTTGCAATGCGGCTTATTGCGGGAGAATTTTTCCTTAGCCATCGATGGCTCCTCTTAAACCTTGGTCAGGCTCAACTGGGTGGATTGGAAGAGGTTCAGGCGTATTTCGCCTGAACTTTGGCGGCTTCACCCGCCGGGACCTGCTCGTAGTGATCGAACTGCATCGTGAAAGTGGCACGACCCTGGCTGAACGACCGGAGCGTGTTCACATAGCCGAACATATTGGCGAGCGGCACCATGGCGTTGATGACATTCGCGTTGCCGCGCATGTCCTGGCCCTGGATCTGCCCACGACGCGAGTTCAGGTCGCCGATGACCGAACCCGTGTAATCCTCCGGCGTCACGACCTCGACCTTCATGATGGGCTCCAAAAGAACGGACCCGCCCTTCTGCAGAGCTTCTCGGAAGGCTGCCCGGGACGCGATTTCGAAGGCGAGCACTGACGAGTCGACGTCATGGAACGCGCCGTCGATGAGAGTCGCTTTGGTGTCGACCACCGGGAAACCCGCCAGGATGCCGGACCCCATCACGCTGTTGATGCCCTTCTCGACGCCGGGGATGTATTCCTTCGGCACCGCGCCGCCGACGATCTTCGACTCGAACAGATTGCCTTTTCCGGCCTCGTTCGGCTCGAAAATGATCTTCACCCGCGCAAATTGACCCGTACCACCGGTCTGCTTCTTGTGGGTGTAGTCCTGCTCGACACGGCGCGTCAGCTTCTCGCGATAGGCCACCTGCGGGGCGCCGATATTGGCGTCGACCTTGTAGGTACGGCGCAGAATGTCGACCTTAATGTCGAGGTGGAGCTCGCCCATTCCCTTGAGGATGGTCTGGCCGGATTCCTGATCGGTCGACACGCGGAAGGACGGATCCTCCGCGGCCAACTTCGACAGAGCGACGCCTAGCTTCTCCTGGTCTGCCTTAGACTTCGGCTCGATCGCGATTTCGATGACAGGCTCAGGAAATTCCATGCGCTCGAGAATGACTTGCTTCTGCATGTCGCAGAGCGTGTCACCCGTGCGGGTATCCTTGAGGCCGGCCAGCGCGACGATGTCGCCCGTATAGGCTTCCTTGATGTCCTCGCGGTTGTTCGCGTGCATGAGAAGCATACGACCGACGCGTTCCTTCTTGTCCTTGGTCGAATTCATGACCGTCGTGCCGGTCTCGACCATGCCCGAATAGACGCGGCAGAACGTTATCGTGCCAACGAAGGGATCATCCATGATCTTGAAGGCGAGCATCGAGAAAGGCTCGTCGTCACCCGGCAGGCGCACGACTTCCTCTTCGGTCTTGACGTCGATACCCTTGATGGCTTCGCGATCGAGCGGCGACGGCAGGAAATCCACGACGGCGTCGAGGAGCGGCTGCACGCCCTTGTTCTTGAACGCGGTTCCGCACAGCACCGGAATGAAGGTGATATAACGCACGGCCTTCCGGATCAGGCGCTTGAGGGTCTTCTCGTCCGGCTCGGTGCCGTCGAGATAGGCGGACATGACGTCGTCGTCGAGTTCCACGGCGGCTTCGAGCAGCGCAAGACGATATTCGTCCGCCTTCTCCTTGAGGTCAGCCGGGATCTCTTCGTCATGGAAGGTCGCGCCGAGGTTCTCGTTGTCCCAAACGACAGCCTTCATGCGGACGAGGTCAATGATGCCCTTGAAGTCGGACTCGGAACCGATCGGCAATTGAATGCAGATCGCCCGGCCGCCGACGCGGGTCTTGATGTCATCGACGCATTTGTAGAAGTCGGCGCCGATCTTATCCATCTTGTTGACGAACACGATGCGGGGCACGTGATACTTATCGGCCTGGCGCCAAACGGTCTCGGTCTGCGGCTCAACACCCTGGTTGCCGTCAAGCACGCAAACGCAGCCGTCGAGCACGCGGAGCGAGCGCTCCACCTCGATCGTGAAATCCACGTGACCGGGCGTGTCGATGATGTTCAGGCGATGGTCGTTCCAGAAAGTCGTCGTGGCAGCCGAGGTGATCGTGATGCCGCGTTCCTGCTCCTGCTCCATCCAATCCATGGTGGCAGCGCCATCATGGACTTCGCCGATCTTATGCGACTTGCCGGAATAATAGAGGATCCGCTCGGTCGTCGTAGTCTTGCCCGCGTCGATGTGGGCCATGATGCCGAAGTTGCGGTAGTCCTCGATTTTATGGGTGCGAGGCATGGGGAGATCCTTGGTGCTTTACCAGCGGTAGTGCGAGAAGGCGCGATTCGCCTCCGCCATGCGATGTGTATCTTCACGCTTCTTGACCGCGTTGCCGCGGTTGTTTGACGCGTCGATCAACTCGTTCGAAAGACGGTCGACCATTGTCTTGTCGTTGCGGGCCCGGGCCGCCGTGATCAGCCAGCGGATCGCCAGAGCCTGGCGACGCTCGGGACGAACCTCGACCGGAACCTGGTAGGTCGCGCCTCCGACGCGCCGCGACCGAACCTCGATGGCCGGCGCGACATTCTCGAGCGCCTGCTGGAAGATCGGCAAAGGCTCGACACGCAGCTTCGTCTCGATCTGCTCGAAAGCACCGTAGACGATCTGCTCGGCGACGGACTTCTTCCCGTCGTACATGATCGAGTTCATGAACTTTGTGAGAATCACATCACCGAACTTGGCGTCCGGGATGATCTCTCGCTTTTCTGCGCTATGGCGACGGGACATGGTCGGTTCCTGAAATTCGTTACTTCGGACGCTTCGCGCCGTACTTGGAGCGGCGCTGCTTCCGGTTCTTCACGCCCTGCGTGTCGAGCACGCCGCGGAGAATGTGATAGCGCACGCCCGGCAAATCCTTCACGCGGCCACCGCGGATCATGACCACCGAGTGTTCCTGAAGGTTGTGGCCTTCACCCGGAATGTAACCGATCACTTCGAAGCCGTTCGTCAGACGAACCTTGGCAACCTTACGAAGCGCCGAGTTCGGCTTCTTCGGGGTCGTCGTATAAACACGTGTGCAAACCCCACGCTTCTGCGGGCTCTGCTGCAGCGCGGGAACTTTATTCCGCACCACGGATGCGACCCGCGGGTTGCGGATCAACTGGCTGATCGTCGGCATCAATTCCGCCCTGTTGAGGGGTGTTTCGCCCCGGTTCGGGGCCGAAACCCCTGGCCCAAACATCAACACACCAAAGCCGGCCAAGCCTTGATGTGACGACAACACAAAGCAAAACCGCGCTCCCGGCCGTTTAAGACCGGACGCGCCGCAATGCAGAGGACCAAGGCCCCTTGCGGTTCCTTGTTCTTGCCTCATGCTCCGACTCTGAAGCCGGAGGTGACCTTACTCAGTCGCAGGAGACGCCGACAGCGTTTAGGTTCTTTAGGTCGGGAACGCGTCGTTCCGGATCGAGAGATGCCTACAGCCCGTCGAATGTGACGCGGTTATTAATGTGAGATTGAAGCGTCGTCAACGGTTTTCTGTGGCTTTCGCGTCCGCTTGGGTCTGGGTTGCGATCATGGCGCTATAGCCGGGAGCCGATCACGGCTCCCATTTGCCCCCATGAAGGTAGAGATCGGCCGTCAGCCAGTGAAGCACTCGGCTCATGCGTCGTGCTCAGTTTATGGGAATAGAAATCCGGCCGGCATTGGAGCTGGCGATCTCGTGTCAGATCCGGAACGTCGCCATTCGCCGGGCCAACATGGCGACTGCGGAATCGTCGGCGTTTGAAATCAGAAGTATGGCCCGAACCATTTGCCCAGCCGTGCGAAGATGATCCGGCAATGGCAAAGCATAGATCGTCAGGCCAGCCTTCGGCAGAAGTGTCGGGGTCAGGCTTGAAGAGGGCTTCAATGCGACAGCAATAAGCTCTGAAAGAGCATGATTGTCGGCCGCGTCGCGAGCGATCAGATGGTGCGTCCGCAACCGCAGCGGCCCGTCTACAAATGGATTCGAGGCGCTGTTGGCGTGCAAGACACGGCCGTCGCCGTCGAAGAAGAGCGCCGGGATGCCAAGCAGCTCCAATGTGTCGGCGACGCCTCGGGCGTAGGCTCCGGCGATGATCGGCAGCAGGATCTCTTCGGGTAGCCGGTCGCTGCCGACGGATGACCGGAAGTCATCGTTGTCGACTGTCTCACGCTGAGGTGCGAAGAAACCCGTCATCCATCCATCCGTAACAAGACCCGTGAAGTGGTCGTATCCGTATGGTGCAATCAACCGGCGAGGCTGTAAACGGTTCGACCGGATTCCGGTTTTTAATTATCCTTAATGTCTTGGCGGTCGGCATCGGGGTCAATCAGGGCGAAACCGCGCGCAAGCCGGACTACCGGCAGACGCTTGTGGGGCGCATCAAAACGCAGGTCGTGAAACTCAACGAGCGCGACAGTGCACGCTCTTCCTGGCCTCAGAGCAGCGTTCCTTGCCGCCCCGCCAATAGGCCTGGTGCAGGCACCTTCGGGCCTCCGCCCTCGCGCGCTTCGCGTAGGGCCTTGTTGGCGAGCCCATCCACGCGCTCGTTGTGCAGGTCGCCGTTATGGCCCCGCACCCAGCGGGCCGTCACCTTGCGGGCGTCGGCCAGGGCGAAGAGTTGCTTCCACAGGGGCAGGTTCGCCACCGGCTCGCCCTTGGCATTGCGAAACCCCTTGCGTTCCCAGCCCTTACGCCACTCCGTCAGGCCTTTCAGCACATACTGGCTGTCGGACACGAGTTCGACCGGGGCTCCGGCCGGAACACGGGAAAGGCCCTCGATCGCCGCCGTCAATTCGGCGATCTGGTTGGTGCCATGCCCGATGAAACCATGGTGTTCGGTCCCGCTCTGGCTCCCGGGCGGGATGAGGTAGAGGCCCCAGGCACAGGGTCCGGGGTTCGTGGGTGCGCAGGCACCGTCCGTATAGGCGATCCAGGTCATCGGAGGCTTTTAACCCGGCAGGCCGTAGATTCGCGAGTCTTCGACGGTGCGGTGAAACCGCATCTTTCCGAGATACTCGCGCGGGTCTTTCGGCCTCACCAGCGCGCCGGGCGGCACATTGAGCCAATCGACCAGCCGGGTGAGCATGAAACGCAGAGCCGACCCATGCGCCAGCACCGGCAGGGCCTGCCGCTCTGCGAGAGTCAGCGGCCGAATCGACTGATAGCCCGCGAGCAGCGCCTCGCTCTTGGCCGCGTCAAAGGCTCCGGCCGCGCTAAAACACCAGGCGTTCAGGCAGATCGACAAGTCGTACGCAAATGCGTCCGTGCAGGCGAAATAGAAGTCGATGAGTCCGGAGAGGGTCTCGCCGAGAAAGAACACGTTGTCCGGGAACAGATCCGCGTGGATCACACCCGCCGGCAAGTCACGTGGCCAGCGTGCCGAAAGGTCGGCGAGGTCTGTCTCGATTTCCGCCGCAAGCCCGGCGGCCACTTCATGGGCCCGCGGTGCGGCCTGTGCGGAAAGCCGTTTCCAGCCGTCCACCGACAAGGCATTGGCGCGGCGCATGGGAAAATCCGCGCCCGCCAGGTGCAGGCGCGCCAGAACCTCGCCGAGCGCTTGGCAGTGCCGGGCCTGGGGATTGGCGATCCAGATCCCGTCGAGAAAGGTGACGATCGCCGCAGGCCGGCCGCACAGGCGACCGAGCACATCGCCCGACCGGTTACGCACCGGCTGCGGGCAATTCAGCCCCTTGGCCGAGAGATGACCCAACAGGCCGATGAAGAAGGGCAGGTCTTCGGCATCAACCCGCTTCTCGTAAAGCGTGAGGATGAACGCGCCACGGCTCGTCTGCAGCAGGAAGTTTGAATTCTCGACACCCTCGGCGATCCCCTTGAAGGACAGAAGCGTGCCGAGGTCATAGGCTTCGAGAAACGCGGTCAGGTCCGCGGCGGACACGTCGGTGTAGACAGCCATGGCCGGTCCCGCCCTACACAGCCTTGCGTGGCCGAAGCCACGATCGGGCCCGCTCGATCTTAGGAAACATCAACGCTGCCGATTCAATCCAAGCGGATGCAGAGTGGGACAGCCTACTCACGCCAGCGCCGGGGTACCCTGCGTCAAGGGCCGCAATTCGCGCGGCAGCGGGAAGAACATGTTCTCCTGGACGGTCGACACCGTTTCAACGTCGATCTCGTAGCGCTCCGCGAAGGCGTCGATGATTTCCTCGACCAGAACTTCCGGCGCCGAAGCGCCGGCCGTGATGCCGATCGTCTTGATGTCACCGAGCGGCGCCCAGTCGATGTCGCTCGCCCGCAGCACGAGCTGGCTGTTCTTGCAGCCTTCCCGCTCGCTAACCTCTTTCAGGCGCTGTGAGTTCGAGGAATTGGCAGACCCCACGACCAGCAACGCGTCCACCTTGTGGGCGATCTGCTTCACGGCTTCCTGTCGGTTGGTGGTCGCGTAGCAGATGTCTTCCTTGTGCGGGCTGACGATGGCCGGAAAGCGCAACTTCAGCGCGTCGACGATGCCCTGCGTGTCGTCGACCGACAGCGTCGTCTGGGTGACGAAGGCGAGCGGTTGCTGCCGCAACTCATCGCCTCTTTCATCGGCCAGGCGATGAACGTCTTCGAGGTTTTCGACCAGGATCACGGCCCCAGCCGGAAGTTGACCCAGCGTCCCCACGACCTCGGGATGGCCGGCATGACCGACCAGAAGCACGCGATGGCCACGACGATAGTGCAGTTCGGCCTCACGGTGCACCTTTGTCACCAGTGGGCAGGTTGCGTCGATCGCAAACATCTTGCGGTCCGCCGCCTCGGACGGAACCGACTTCGGTACCCCATGGGCGGAGAAGATGACCGGCGCTTCCGTGTCGGGAATCTCGTTTAATTCCTCGACGAAGATCGCGCCCTTCTTCTTGAGGCTCTCGACGACATACTTGTTGTGCACGATCTCGTGCCGCACGTAGACGGGCGGACCATAGATCGACAGAGCCTGCTCCACCGCATCGATCGCCCGGATGACGCCCGCGCAGAAGCCGCGCGGGGCGCAAAGCAAAATATGCAGCGGCGGTTTTGTCATGGTCCAACACTCTGTCAATTGCGACGACTTGTGCTGGAATGCGGTCCGGCGGTCAAGCTTGAGCACGACTATGGGCACGGCAGGGCGTGAAAGCAGGCCGGTCGCGCATGCGGCCGGCCCGTTCCTCACGCGGCGCGGTTTTCGCGCTCCCAGGTCTCGACCAGGCGCGCGTGCGCGAGTTTCTCACGTAAATTCGCCTTGGTGGCCAGCCGGCTCTCCCGCGCGCGCGCGACAAGCCCGACCGTGGGATCACGGAAAAGCGGTTCTGCCATGGCCGACCACACATCATGGCGGGTGAGGCCGATGTCCTTGAGCATCCGGTCGTCCATTTGGCCCAGCTGGCCCATCACGAGACGGCGCGACAGGATCGTTCCAACCAGCTTGCTAGCGGTCATGAGAGAGGCGAAGGGACGAACCAATATCCCCAGAACTGTGGCGGGGCGAGCCATGAGACGAACTCCTGGATTGCGGGCGCCGATCGCCTGCCCGGTGCGGGAAGGCTGTGCGTGGCGCCCAGCTTGATCTAAGCCAACAGGAACCATCAAAATAGCGAATGTTCACGATAGCTGATATCAACGACTCACATCGATAATGACGGCAGGGCACAGATGGCCACCCTTCTCGACATGGACCAGCTTCGCACCTTTGTGGCGATCGTCGACACAGGCTCGTTCACGCGCGCCGCCGAGGCCGTCCACAAAACCCAATCGGCGGTTTCCATGCAGATGAAGAAACTGGAAGAACGGATCGGCCGTGCGATCTTCGCTCGGGATGGACGGGCCTCGAAACTGACCGAGGACGGGATCCGGCTCGCCGATTATGCCCGGCGCATCGTTCGGCTCAACGGCGAAGCCTTGGCGAGTTTCGCAGACCAGGAGCTTGCCGGACACGTGCGGCTTGGCCTGCCGGATGATTACGCCGATCGCTACCTTCCAGAAATCCTGGTGCGGTTCTCCGATTTGAACCCTCGCGTCGAGGTCACGGTCGTGTGCGAACCTACCCCGATGCTCGTCAGCCGAATCGCGGCCGCCGATCTCGACCTCGCGATCATCACCCATGTCGAGAGCCGGGGGCGCGTCAGCATCATCCGCACCGAGCGATTGCTCTGGGTCACCTCGTCCCGGCACTCCGTGCATGAGTCGACGCCGCTGCCGCTGGCACTCGGGCGTCTCGACTGTACCTGGCGACATGCCGCGACGCTGCGGCTCGAAGACGTCGGCAAGCCATTCCGGGTGCTCTACGCAAGCTGGAACTCGACGGCCGTGGGTGCCGCGGTCCTGGCCGGACTGGCCGTCTCGGTCCTGCCCGAAAGCGCACTCCGGCCCGGCATGCGGGTACTCGGCCCTTCAGACGGATTTCCCGCGCTTCCCTCCTGCAAGATCGCTCTCTTGAGGAACACGGTCGAATCCTCACCCTTGGCCGACGCCCTCGCGGCGCTGATCGTCTCCAGCCTCGATAATATGTCGGGTGCGCAGTCGAGCGACGTGCCTGACCTGGCCTACGCCTGAATCTGCCGGGCACTCACCCACGGGGATCCGCTCAGTTCAGCCCGCCCACGACGGGGCCGAAGAATTTCGCGTTGAGTTTGATGCCGATTTCAGTGCTCGCCGCGACAATGACGATCGAGATCACGGCCGCGATCATGGCATATTCGAGACTTGTCGCGCCTGTCCGGTCTGCGAGAAATCGTTTCATCACGCCGCTGACCCCCGTCTGGGCGCAGTCTAGCAGCCAAGTCCGACGCTTCCGTTAACACAGGCAAAGCAAAAAGGCCCGTTCCAGATGGAACGGGCCTCCAGGTCGACTCAGCTTACATGGTCTTCTTTTTCATCATCTTCTTCGACATGTGCTTCTTCTTCATCATCTTTTTGGGCGCGGCGGTCGCGTCTGCACCCGCATCAGCCGCAGGAGCCGCGGCGGCGCCTGCCGCAGGGGCGGCTGGGGCTGCATTCGGATCGGTCTGAGCGAAAGCGGAGCCGAGGCCAAGCACCGATACGGCACAAGCCAGGATAAGCGATTTACGAATCGAAACCATAATTGTCTCCCCAGAACCATGACGGCCGCGCCGGCCGACGTCCCGCGATACAGCCATGCGGAACGCGACGCCGAGCGGTTCCTCACTGTCTCGACGCCCCTATGAACGGTAGGTGAACCGTTTCCGGAAGCAAGGGTCGTTGCCACTTTTCTTCCCAGTGCCTATCTAAAGGCGCGCCACGAGACCGCGACGGATTTCGGAGGCGGCGTCAATCGAGCGGTGAAAGTGTAGAATGGCCCGTGACGTCAATGATCTGACGCCGATCGAGTCGCGTGACGAGCTCGTGCGATGGTTCGAGCAGGGCTGTAAGCCGCCCGCGCGATTTCGTGTCGGGACAGAGCACGAAAAGGTGCCGTTCCGATCGGCCACCCGACAGCCCGTCCCGTATAGGGGCGATGGGGCGGGCCGCGGCGGTATCGCCGACCTCCTCGCGGGACTGCAGGCCCGGTCTGGGTGGGAACCGATCATTGAGGCCGGTCAGACGATCGGTTTGTTCGATGCCGTCGGCGGGGGAGCCATCTCGCTCGAACCTGGTGGCCAGTTCGAACTCTCCGGGGCTCCGGTGGACAGCATCCATGAGACGGCCGCGGAACTCGCGACCCATCTCGAAGACGTCCGCAGCGTGGGTGAACCGCTCGGCATCCGGTTTCTAACGCTCGGCATGTCGCCGCAATGGTCGCTCGCTGAGACGCCCGTGATGCCCAAGGGGCGCTACCGCATCATGGCGAATTACATGCCGAAGGTCGGCAGCCGTGGCCTCGACATGATGTTCCGCACCGCGACCGTGCAGGCCAACCTCGATTTCAGCAGTGAAGCCGACATGGTGCGAAAGCTCCGCGTGTCGATCGCCGTGCAGCCGATCACGGCCGCGATCTTTGCAAATTCGCCTTTCACCGACGGCCGCCCGAACGGCTTCCTATCGGCACGATCGGAGATCTGGCGCGACACCGACAACGCACGAGCCGGGATGATGCCGTTCGCGTTCGAAGATGGGTTCGGGTTCGAGCGCTATGTCGATTATGCGCTCGACGTGCCCATGTATTTCGTCAAGCGCGGCGAGACCTATCACGACGTCGCGGGCTTGAGCTTTCGTGATCTTCTCGACGGACGCCTGACCGCCCTGCCCGGCGAACGCGCGACCTTGTCGGACTGGGCCAATCATCTGTCGACCATCTTCCCCGAGGTGCGCCTCAAACGCTACCTCGAGATGCGAGGCGAGGATGTTGGACCTCAGGCCATGATCAACGCGCTCCCGGCCCTGTTCGTCGGACTTCTCTATGACGACGAGGCCCTCGATGGAGCGGCCGAGATCGTCAAGGACTGGACCGCCGCCGATCGCCAGACCTTGCGTGACGACGTACCGCGCCTCGGGCTCGATGCGGTCGTCCGCGGCATACCGGCACGCGCCATCGCGCGCGAGTTGCTCGGCTTGGCCCGCGCCGGTCTCGCCCGCCGTGGCCGGTGCGATCTCCAGGGCCGCGACGAGACGGGTTTCCTCGACCCGCTCGATCGGATCGTCGATGGCCGGACCCAGGCGGAGGAGCTTCTCGCGCTCTATCGCGGCGCCTGGAACGGCAGCGTCGGGCCGGTGTTCGATCACTGTATCTTCTGACTTCCTCCCGACACTTTCCAGGTGGCCCCATGCGCTTCATCCAGCATCTGTTCGCGGCCGGCTTCCTGCTCGGCGGGCTGACCCAGGCCGTCGCGGCCCCCGATGGCTTCATCGATTGCGCCAAGGCCGCGACGGTCGACGAGAAGGCCATCTGCGCCGACATCAAGCTCGTTCAGGACGATGCCCGCATGGTGACGCTCTACAAGGTCGCCATGGGTCTCGCCGGCATGGGCGTCCGTGGCGACCTTCAGGATGGCCAGTCGACCTGGCTCGAACATCGCCACACCTGCAAGGACGACACAACGTGCTTGCGGACGACCTACGCGGCACGCATCGAGCGGCTGCAGAAAGTGATCGATGCTGTGGCGGCACGCGGTCCGTTCTGATGCACTTCAGAACGCGAGCCAGACCTTCTCGCCGATCCGCTGACCCATGAGATCGAACAACGGATGCGGCTTCATCCCCTTCACCCGGGAACCGCCGCCTTCGAGATAGTCGATGAACATGGGGATCACGGCGCCCCCGTCGTCTGAGATCATCTTCTGAAGCTCGAAATACATGGCCTTGCGCTTGACCACGTCGTCCTCGGTTCGGGCCGCCAGCAGGATCTTGTCGAAGTCCGGACGCTTCCAGGAGGTCTCGTTCCAGGCGGCGTCGGATTTATACGCGATCGTCAGCATCTGGTCGGCGGTGGGACGACCACCCCAATAGGACACGCAAAACGGCGCTTTCATCCAGACGGCGCTGAAATAGCCGTCCGCGGCCTTCCGCTCCACCGTCATCTCGATGCCGGTGGGTTTGCAAGCTTCCTGATAGAGCAGCGAGGCATCGGTCGCCCCCGTGAAGGCCGCATCCGACACCGCGAGGGTCACAGGCAGGGTGGTCAGACCAGCCTGCTTCAGATGAAATTTGGCCTTGTCGCGATCGTAGGCGCGCTGCGGCAGATCGGCCGCGTAGAAGGGATTGGTGCGTGGGATCGGGTGGTCATTGCCGATGACGCCATAGCCGTGCAGCACCGTGTCGATGATTCCCTGGCGGTCGATCCCGTATTTGAGCGCCAGCCGCACGTTGACGTCGTCATAGGGCTTGTCGGTGACGTTCATCAGGAACACCGCGTGCTGCCCGGCCGCGTTGCGAATCACTTGGAGGCCGCTCCGACGCTTCAAAAGATCGACCGTCCGGGCGTCCAGCCGGTTGACGACATCGACCTGTCCAGAGACGAGCGCATTGGTGCGGGCATTGGTGTCGTTGATGCAGAGGATCTCGATCGCATCGACATGGCCGCACCCGGGTTTCCAGTAGCCGCTCCGCTTCTTGGTGACGGAGCGGATGCCGGGCTCGAACACCTCCAGCGTATATCCCCCCGTACCGACCGGCTTCATCCAGTCCGTCCAGCCATTTGGAACGACGAAGAAGTGATAGTCGGACAGGAGATAGGGGAGATCGACATTGCCGCTCGACAAGGTGATGTCGACCTGATGGGAACTCAGCTTCCTGACGTCGGTGATATCCCCCAGCGTGGCCTTGGCGGCCGACTTCGTCTCGCCACGATGGAGGTTCAGCGAATAGATGATGTCGTCGGCATCGAGCGTCTTGCCGTTCGAGAAGGTCACGCCGCGACGCACGTCGAACACCCATTCGGCGAAGCCGGGCTTTGCCTCCCAGCGCTCCAGCAATTCGGGCACGGGCTGGTTCTTCTCATCGATCTCGACGAGACCATTCATCACCTGAAAAGCGAGATTGACCGGCACCCAGTCGGTCACGGCGCGCGGATCGAGGCTGTCCGAGGTCGCGCCACCCGTCATCCCGAGCCTGAGCGTGCCGCCCGCCTGCGGCGTTGTGTCGTCGGCCCTGGCACGGGCACCGAGGCCCAACCCGCCCGTGCCGCCGAGCAGCGCCGCGCCGGTCAACAGAGCACGGCGGTTGAGGCCGCTGAGGGTCGAGAAGTCTGGTTCCATGCGATCTTCTCCGGCTACCGAATTGCGCAATACTGCGCGCGGACCCGCTTCGAAGCCACCTTTGCCTCGGGGATCGCGGCAAGAGAACACATCGTATGGCAGCTTACGGCGATGTCCGAGAGCCGTGCAGGCGGCGGGCCACGAACGCGCAGAGTCGCCCGAAGGGCTCGGCCACAGCCGGTGAGCGGTCGAGCGCGCGCAGGCATCCGTGCACGAGGCCGGTGCCGGGCAGCAACAGAACTTCGGTCCGAACCGCCCGGAGGCGCCGGGCCAGTTCGGTGCAGTCGTCGCGCAGCGGGTCGTGCTCGGCGGGCAGGAGAACGGTCGGTGGCAGACCCGAAACATCGGGGGAATCGAGCACGAATGTGCCGGGCGGCGGTTCACGGCCGGCGAGATAGACGGAGCGGTAGAAGCGGACATCGGCCAGCGTCAGCATCGGCGCGGCAGATTCCAGACGGCACGCCGGCTCGGCCGGTTCGTAGCCCAACGACGGATACACCAAGGCCAGGGCCGCCAAGCGACCTGGGCGCGCCTTGCCTGCCTGCAAGGCCGCCGCGGCCATCAAGGCCGCCCCGGCGCTGTCGCCCATGAGGGCCACGGGAGAGAGTGGGAGATCGGGCCAGGGCAGTTGCCGCATCAGGGCGGCGGCCAGCACGACCATGATGTCATCGAGCGCAGCTGGCGCCGGGTGTTCGGGCGCCAGTCGATAGTCGATCGCGATAACCTCCGCGCCCGTTGCCTCCGCCACCCGCGCCACGATGCTGTCATGGCTGTCGAGCGAACCGAGCATGAAGCCGCCGCCATGCGCGTAGAGCACGAGGCCGCGCGAGAGCTCCCGTCGGGGCATGTAGCGCCGGAGCGGGATGCTTCGGCCCGTCGTGGCCAGCATTGCATCCTGACTTTCGATCCCCGAAGGTCGCCGCACCGCGAAGGCGTGGGCATAGGCGTGATAGAGCCGCCGCTGGTCGACGATCGACCGGGTTGCCGCATCAGGCGGATAGAAACGCTCGCTCTCGGCGATGAAAGCCTGGATGTCGGGATCGATCACACGTCACTCGGAGTTCATGGCGCCAGCCGTGTCACATGCCGAGCGCGTTGCGGGCCCGGCCATAGGCGATCCGCGCCGAGGCCGCGAGGGGCCAGAGGCGGTGGAACGGGATCGGCCGCAGCGGTGTCACAGGCATGTCGAGGTCAGAGGCGGGCGTGCCGGAGATGCGTCGGGCGATCTCGCCGCCCATGACGGTCGCCATGGCGATGCCACGGCCGTTGTAGCCCAGGCACGCGATGGCGTTGGGGCCGGGTTCCTGCAGATGCGGATAATGGTCGGTCGTGATCGCCAGCTGCCCGTTCCAGCCGTGCGACCAACGTACGTCGCCGATGAAGGGCCACAGGCGCTTGGTGTAGCGCATGAGATCCCGGAACCCTTCCGGTCCCTCCAGGGGCCGCAGGCGGCTGCGGCCGCCCATCAGCAGGCGGTTGGCGGCATCGAGGCGATAATAGACCGTGATGGCTTCGTGTTCGTAGAGCACCGAACCCTCCGGCAGGATACGTCGGGCGACGGCGTCGGGCAGCGGCTCGGTCGCCACGATCCCGCTGTAGACCGGCACGATGCTGCGCCTGAGCCCGGGCCAGAGATCGTCCGTGTAGCCATTGGTGGCGAGCACCAGCCATTCGGCCGTGACGGAGCCCCGCGGGGTCGTCAGCAGCCACTTGTTCCCCTGGCGCACGACAGCTGCCGCAGGGGTTTGGCTGTGGACGCTGGCCCCCGCCCTGATGGCGGCCTCGGCCAGACCCCGCGCATAGCCGAGCGGGTTGACCGAACCGCCACGGCGATCCAGCGCGCCGCAGATATAGCGGCCCGTGCCGGTCGCGGTCGCGATCCCGTCGCGGTCGAGCAACTCGACCGGTGCCCCGCGCCGCTGCCAGCGCTCGGTGGCGCGGCGGATCGTGTCGGCGGAGCCGTTCGTGAAGGTCGCCCGGATGGTGCCGGTCTGGCGCGCGTCGCAGCGGATCTGGTGTTCGCGGATCAGCGCGAAGACCCGGTTGGGGGCGTCACCCGAAAGAGCGATCATGCGCCGGCCGAGCGCCGCGCCGAACTCGGCCTCGATCTCGTCGGGTTCGTGTTTCAGGCCCGGATTGACTTGGCCGCCATTGCGCCCCGAGGCGCCCCAGCCAGGCTCTCGAGCTTCGAGCACCGCGACCTCGACACCCCGCTGAGCGAGGGGGAGGGCAGCCGAAAGTCCCGTGAAACCGCCGCCCACGATGGCGACATCCACGGTCCGGTCGCCATCCAGCGGCGATGTCGCGACCCGCTCGCGAGCGGTTTCGGCATAAAGACTGCGCGGCAGCCGCGCATCATCCGGGACCGATCCGCTCACCGGCATGTTCTCCCCTCGGCTCGTCCTAGAGGATTTTCTATCACGATCCGCGATGCCGAAGACCAGCCTGGGCCGACGAAAACATGGGTTGTCGAACGCGGCAAGCCACGTCTCCTCTTCCCACCCGCGCCACCGTGGGATTACCGCGCTCGCGGATGCGCGTCGCGGTAGGCGGCCATCAGCCGGGTCGTGTCGATGGCCGTATAGACCTGCGTGGTCGAGAGCGACGCATGGCCGAGCAGTTCCTGGATCGTGCGAAGATCGCCCCCACGGCTCAGGAGATGGGTCGCGAAGGAATGGCGCAGCGCGTGCGGGGTTGCGCTCGGGGGCAGGTCGAGGGCACCGCGCAGGCGCTCCACGGCGAGCTGGATGATGCGCGGCGAGAGGGGACCGCCCTTGGCGCCGACGAACAGGGGTCCGTCCTGCGGCAGCGGATACGGACATTGCGCCAGGTAGCGGGCCACGGCCTCCGACACCGGTTTGATGACGGGCACACCGCGGGTCTTCGCACCCTTGCCAACGACCGTGACGCTGTCGAGTCCCCCGACCGGCGCCTGATGACGCCGGAGCCCCAAAGCCTCGCTGATGCGCAGGCCGGAGCCATAGAGAAAGCCGAGCACAGCCGCATCGCGCGCCAGCACCCAGGCCGGGCGATCCTCGCCGTCGCGCGTCTCGACTTGGGCGAGACTCCGGGCGGGCTCGATCGCGATGGGTTTCGGGAGGCTGCGCGGCAATTTGGGGGTACCGATCGCGGAGAACACATCCGCCTTGGCGAGCCCCTCACGTTCGAGATGGCGGGCGAAGGAACGAAGGCCCGCGAGCGCCCGCATCAGTGAACGGTTTTCCGTTCCTGCCCGACGGCGGTGCGCCAGAAAACTACGCAGATCCGGCACCTTCAAGGCGGCGAAACCAGTTAGCGTAACGGTCTCGCCCCAATGCTCCTGCAGGAAGCCGACGAACTGGCGCAGGTCGCGCCCATAGGCCTCCACGGTCTTCGGAGACAACCGCCGTTCCAGCTGGAGAGAGCGCAGCCATGCGACGGCTTCACGGGCGAGCGGCTCGTCCGCGCCGGGCAGGATCACGATCTGAGGGGTAGCGACGCTCGACATCGCGAGATCCTAGCAGGATAATCTTGACGTTGTGCTGCTCGATGCGTCGCGTGGCACTCGACCGTGCCCTTCTCGGCCTCAATCGTCGGATCCCGGGCCGCCGATCTTGTCCTTGTCGTCGAGCGGCGTGGTGGCCTTGCTCATGACCGCCAGAAGAGCGGCCGTGAGAGGGGTGGCGAAGATCAGGCCCGGAAACCCCAGGATGGCCCCGAAGGCCGTCTGGGCCAGGATCGTCAGTCCGGGCGGCAGGTCGACAGCGCGCTTCTGGATCATCGGGGCCATGACGTTGCCCTCGAAGCCCTGGATCACGAGGTAGAGGGCCACGGTTTCGAGACCCTGGGTGACGCCGACCGAAAAAGCGATGATCACGGCCGGAATGGCTCCGACGATCGCCCCGATATAGGGCACGAAGTTCAGCAGCCCGGCCACGACGCCGAGCACGAGCGCCAACGGAACGCCGATGAACCAGAGGCCCACGCCCGACAGGAGACCGACGACCAGCATGTCGAGTGCCTGCCCGGCGCTCCAGGCCCACAGCGCATGCCCGGCCGCCTCGCAATAGAGCTTGGCCTGGGGCCGGTGGCGCACCACCACGAGGCGCAGAGCGCCGTTGATGTAGGTGGCGGGCGCGACGGCGAAATAGATGGCCGCGATGAGGACCACGGCCAGGGTGCCGAAGACACCGAACACGGAGCCCAGGACCCCCGCGACCGAGCCCGCAAGACCGGACGGCATCGAGGGACTGGCGCTCGCCTCGCGGCCGCCGCCCAGCGAGGATGGCACATATTGCAGGATGAACTTGCCCCATTCGGTCTGCGACAGGCGGCCCTGAAGGCTCCTGCCCTGCTCCGTCAAGGCGCCGCGAAGGCTCTTGGCCTGCTCGCCCAAGCCGGGGCCCGCCACGACGCCGAGCCCGATCAGAAGCCCCGTGAGGACGACGATCACGATCAACAGGGCGGCCCAATAGGGCAGACGCGTCACGCGGCTGAGAAGGGACGCAGTGCCATTCAGAATGACGGCCAGGAGCGTCGCCGCGAAGACGACCATCAAGACGTCGCTCAAAAGCCAGATCGCCAGGATGACGGCTGTCGCGACCACCACAAGGCGAAGTAGGTCGTAGATATGCGTGATGTCGACGATCCGACGCCCGGTCGCGGGGGCCTCGGTGGTCAGGGAGGGGCCGTTCATGAACATCTCGCTGTGAGCGGCCGCCGCATTGCGGGGAAGATCGGGCGGGCGCAGTGCTTTAGCCTCAATGACATAGGCCGGATAGCCCTCCCGCCGCCGCAGACGGGTCTGCGTCCTGCCTGCTTACATGCTTGTCGGCTTGCCGCGCTTGTCCGGGACGATGCGCAACCGGGAGGGCCGCGTCATGGCTTCGAGTTCGAGCAGGCTGTCGAGCTGCGCCTCGGTGAGAAGTCCTTCCTCCAGCACCAGCTCGGCCACGCTGCGATTCTCGTCGAGCGCCCGTTTGGCGATCCGCGAACTCGCCTCGTAGCCAAGGGCCGGCCCGAGCGCGGTGATGAGACCGATCGAGCCGCGCACGAGGCTCTGGCAGCGCTCGCGGTCGGCTTCGATGCCGAGGACGCAGCGGTGCGTGAGCGTGTCCATCGCGGCCGTCAGCATGCGCATGGAATTCAGGAGGCAATAGCCGATGGTCGGCTCGAAGGCGTTCAGTTGCAACTGGCCGCCTTCCGCGCAGAGCGTGACGGTGAGGTCGTGACCGATCACCAGAAAGGCCACCTGGTTCACCACCTCGGGGATCACGGGGTTGATCTTGCCGGGCATGATGGAGGAGCCGGCCTGCACGGCCGGCAGGCGGATCTCGGCGAAGCCGGTGCGCGGTCCGCTCGACAGGAGCCGCAGGTCGTTGCAGATCTTCGAGATCTTCACGGCGATCCGTTTCAGGAGCCCGGAGAAGAACACGAAGGCACCCATGTCGGACGTGGCCTCGATCAGATTGGTGGCCAGCACCATGGGCTGGCCCGACAGCCGCGCCAGTTCCTCGACTGCGAGCGAGGCGTAGCGCGGATCGGCGTTGATCCCGGTCCCGATCGCGGTCGCGCCGAGGTTCACCTCGCGGAACAAGGCGGCGACTTCGCCGAGCCGGGCCACATCCTCCTTGATGGTAGCATGGAAGGCGTCGAACTCCTGGCCGAGCGTCATCGGCACGGCATCCTGGAGCTGCGTGCGGCCCATCTTGACGATGTCGGCGAAATCCACCGCCTTGGTCTTGAACGCATAGGCGAGGTCGTCGAGCGCGCGGGCCAGCGGGGCGGTCGCCAGGATCACGGCGAGACGGAGGGCCGTCGGATAGGCGTCGTTGGTCGACTGCGCCATGTTGACGTCGTCGTTGGGATGCAGATGGGCATAGTCCCCCGGCGGATAGCCCATCGTGCCGAGCGCCAGATTGGCGATCACCTCGTTGGCATTCATGTTGGTCGAGGTGCCGGCGCCCCCCTGCACGGCGTCGACCACGAACTCCCGATGGTGCAGGCCCTCGACCGCGATGGCCGTGCAGGCCTTGTCGATCGCATCGGCCTTGTCGGGCGGCAGGAAGCCGAGCCGCTTGTTGGCCCGGGCCGCCGCCTGCTTCACGAGCGCGAGTGAACGCACCAGTTCCGGAAAATGCCCGACTGGCACGCCCGTGATGGGAAAATTCTCGACCGCGCGCTTGGTGTGGATGCCCCAGAGCGCATCGACGGGCACGTCCGCCTCGCCGAGCAGATCGTGCTCGCGCCGCGTGCGCGGCGGATCGAGATCGAGCGACCGGATGGTGGCGACCGAGATCGTCTTCGGAGCCTCGCCGTCGCCGGAAAGGGG
Source organism: Lichenifustis flavocetrariae (assembly GCF_026130545.1). GTDB lineage: Bacteria > Pseudomonadota > Alphaproteobacteria > Rhizobiales > Beijerinckiaceae > Lichenihabitans > Lichenihabitans flavocetrariae. Next base: position 63,791 of record NZ_JAMOIM010000010.1, read on the forward strand.
CGGCTTTTTGGACATGACGACCTCGTGGGATGCAGCCAGCGTGGACGATTCGCGAGGACGGACCTTAGCGGGTTTTTGCGGAGCGTCATGGGCCGAGCCAGGACAGCAGGCTTCCACGGCCGCAAACGCTCTTCCGGTGGCCCCGATCCGATCCCTCCCACCTGGGCCTAAGGGAAACGCGCCATGGAATGAACAATCCCCGCCATTGGTTAAATCATTGTCGGGCCGAGCAGCGCTTTTCGGTTTGGTCTCCACCGTTCGGTGGATGACGTGGGGCAAGGAGTCATCATACTCGCACCTGATTTTTCAGGAGATTTCGATGCGGTTTGGAGAGAGCAGATTGAAGGCGCGCGATGTCATCCAGAAGAAGCAACCGCCGTTTATCGCAGCGTTAGGCAGAAACGTCGCGCAGAAGAACATCCACACCTCTTTGCCGGCCGATTTGGACCCGTGCGGATCTTCGAAGCGGAACAGGATCGCGGTCGGAGCCGCTTGCCTGATTTCCCTGTTCGTGACGACAGGCGCACATGCGACTGTGATTGTCCCGGCATGGGGCTACAGCGGGAACACGCAAGTCACGACAAGCTATAGAGATGGATTACACCACCCCATTGAAGGTGACGTGTTTGGCGGCCCCGATCTGAATCATGTGGGTGAGACGACGCGATCGACAAGCCATAGCACGACGACCGTCGATTTGGACCTTTCAGGCAGGCCAAAAACCGTTTCCAGTAGCGCTGCCACGGCTGCCTCCCCTCTCGGGGGCGGCGATGCCAAGAACAATGCCCAGCTCATCTATTACTTCGCAATAGAGGGCTCGGAGAACCGCCAGATTCCAATTCTGGTCCAGGCTTCCGGTCGCACGAACGTCAATATTGGACTGAATTCTCTATCAAACGCCTACGCTAGCTTTGAACTGGACGGCGTCGTCAACGGGAGTGGACAGGGTCTGCTGAGGAGCATCGAAAGTCACAGCAACACAGATGCAGTGAATTTAACCGACTCTTTCGATATCAATGGATATTTCTCTCTCGAAACAAACGAGATCTACAAAATCAGAATGGTCGTCAGTACCGATGCGCTTGCGGGTTATGGCCTTGATGCTCAAAGCACGCAGCTATCGTCCTTGGCGACAGCCGTCGTCGATCCCTTTTTCGCTATCGATCCCTCCATCAGCGGCTATCAGATCGTCTTCAGTGAAGGCATCAACAACGGGTCGCTGTCTGCGGTCCCGCTGCCCTCCTCGCTTCCGATGTTCGGTGCTGCGGTCCTGATGATCGGTGTGCTGGGTTACTCGAAGCGGCGGGTGGTTCCAGCCTGATACGGCACCCGCCATCAGCCGGGGGCGTGGTCGTCACGTCCCCTTCAGAGCCGCCTGGCAGCATAGCGGCGGCACCGTCGTGTCTCAGGCACGGACAATCCCCGCCGCATAGCATCCCGCCTTCGCGTAGTGGGCCTGAAGATATCTGATCCGCGAGTCTGCCAGCAGGCGCTCCATGCAGGGGACGAGGTCATCGCCCGCGGCGATATCGGCATCCATCATCATGCCGGCCTCATCGAGTCCCCAGGGCCAGACCAGCCTTGAACGTAAGACCTCGGGAACAACGTTCACCTGATCAAAGGGCACCGTAGCGCCCTCCCGCGCGAAAATGGCGTGACTGGCACGGTAGGGCGAGTCCGCCGGTTGATGCGTGGTGTTGAGAAGGAGCATCGTCTCGCCCGGGATGACCTCGGTGAGTGCGATACGGTCTGGATACCCAGTGAGGTGTCGGCCATGACGCGCCGAATGCCGGATTTCGGGAGATCGTCGGAGGATTGGCCAAAGAGCGCCGGATCGAGGCCGGTGATACGGAAATGCATGGCGTTCCGTTGTCATCGATCGAGGCGCCCAGGCTAGCCCCGCCGAGGGTCACGGGCCTCCCGGTTCTTGCGCCGTAACCGAGGGGCGCTGCGGCCTGCCACATTGACGCGCGCCGGCCGATCCCGGATGGTCACTGTCGGTCCGGCCCACATTTGAAGTATTGCGTCCATGGCGGCTCCGCCCTTCTCTGACATCATCGTGGCTGGCGCCGGCATCGCGGGCGCGAGCTTTGCGCTGTCGATCAAGCGGGCGGTTGGGGCGCTCGTCACCGTGACGCTCTGCGATCCAGCCTTGGCTAAGATCGATGGTCTCGAGGCGCCTCGCCACTCGATGCGGGCTGTCGCGGTCGCACCGGATGCGCAACAGAGCCTTGAGACGCTGGGGGTCTGGCACGAGATCGCGGCATCGACGCAGCCGATCCGCAGCATGACGATCACCGATTCACGGCCGGGCGCGCTGCCAAACCCCATCTTCCTGCGCTTCGACGGCCAGGAACGCGCCGAGGGCTATCTGGCCCATATGGCGTTTACCGGGGATCTGCGCGGCGCGCTGCTGCGGGCCTGCCAGGCCGCGGGGGTTCTGTTCGTGCCGGTCCGGCTCACGGGCTTCAAGGCGGAGAGCTTCGGGGTGCGGGTCGAGGCATCCGAGGGCGCGAGCTTCCGGGGCCGCCTGCTGGTCGCCGCGGATGGCGGCCGGTCGCGCCTGCGGAGCGCGGGTGGGGTCCAGGTGTTCGGTGGTCCCTACCCTCAATCCGGCATCGTGGCGACGCTGCATCATGCGCGAAGCCACGAGGGGCGGGCCGTGCAGCATTTCCTGCCGGCCGGCCCCCTGGCGCTGCTGCCGTTGCGGGCACAGGATGGTTCACCCCATCGCAGTTCGATCGTTTGGACCGAGACGTCGCAGGAAGCCGCACGCCTCGTCGGCTTGCCGGCCGAGGGTTTCCTGGCCGCCTTGCAAGACAGGATCGGGTTCGAATACGGACAGCTCACGCTTGAGGATCAGCCGGCCGCCGTTCCGCTCCGGTTCGCGCTCGCGCGGCGTCTCGTCGGGCCGCGGCTGGCTCTGCTGGGCGATGCCGCGCGCGTGGTCCACCCGCTCGCAGGCCAAGGACTCAACCTCGGCCTGCGCGACGCCATGGCGCTCTCAAGCCAGGTCGCCGAAGTCGTCGAACTGGGCCTCGACCCAGGCGCGGATGCGGTGCTCAAAGCCTACCAGCGCGACCGTCAGTTCGATGCGACCGCCATGGTGGCGACGACGGACTTGATGAATCGCCTGTTTTCGAACGACCACCTTCCGGTCCGGCTCCTCCGCGATATCGGGCTCGGCCTGGTGGATCGGACCCCGCGAATCAAGCGGATGCTGATCGGCGGCGCGACGGGTCTGCCGCGTGCGTCTTAGGGTCAGACGGTGACATCCTCGTCGCGCTTGGCCAGCGCATCGGCCATGTCGATCAGGGTTCGTCGTGCCTTGGAGTCCTTGATCTGCTCGAAGGCCTTCAGCAGCGCGACCTTCTGCTTCGAATAGAGCCCGGCCCCGATCGTCAATTCATCCTCGTCGATGAAGACCGCCTGCTTCTCCTCCGCAAAGCCGCGAACGCCCCCACGCCCGGGATAAAGATCGAGCCCTTCGAACAGGCTTCCCATGCTGATCCCGATATTGGCGGCGAAATCGAAGATGCGGTTCAGGCTAATACTGGTCGTGCCATTTTCGTATTTTTGGATCTGCTGAAAGCTTACTCCAAGAGCCTCTCCAACCTCCGACTGGCTCTTGCCCGCTTTCTCCCGGCAAAACCGCAACCGCTCTCCGAACCGCCGGTTGACGTGGTCGTCGGTGGGCAGGCCCGGGCTGCGCTTTGGCATAGGTTCCTCTACGAAATGCTTCCCTTGCGGAAGTCGTAGTGAACATCAATCACATCACCCAATCAATCTGTAGATGTGGGTTTTCCAGCTGCTAAGTGACGTAGGGTAATGTCTTGGTCCCGAAGTCTATCCTCTGCGCAGGGGTCGATGGGGAGGATGACGCGTAGCTCGCCGTACCGACCTCGCGGTACGGCGATCGACCCGGCTCAGCTGACGTGGTCTCGAAAGCCCGACCTCAATCGGTGGCGTGCAGGCGGGCTCTCGCGGCCTCGACGAGGGCAAGCGCGGCCGTGAACGCTCCTGCGATGTCGAGCGCCGTCGTGTCCAGCAACGCGGCATCGGGGGCGGCCCGCAGCGGCGCCACGGCACGGGACGAATCGCGTTCGTCGCGACGCAGGATGTCGGCCAACACCTCGTTGAACGAAACGTCCTCACCCGATCGAGCAAGTTCCAGCGCCCGGCGCTGCGCCCGCATCTGCGGTGAGGCCGTGACGAAAATCTTGGCGTCGGCCTCCGGGCAGATCACGGTGCCGATGTCGCGTCCGTCGAGAACCGCCCCCCCGATGCGGCGCGCGAAGCGTCGCTGTGCCTCGACGAGTGTCTCCCGCACCGCCGGAATGGCAGCCACCACCGAGGCGGCCTCTCCCATCTCGCGGCCCCGCAGGCGCTGCTCCTCGAACTCGGTCAAGGCCAGCCCACGCGCCGCGGCGACGGCCGCGGCGGCATTGTCGAGTGGCTGATCGGCATCCAGCAAGGCACGGGCGGTCGCGCGGTAGAGCAGCCCCGTGTCGAGATGGGGCAGGCCGAACCGCGCCGCGAGCTTGCGGGCCAGGGTGCCCTTGCCCGAAGCGGCCGGCCCATCGATGGCGATGATCACGCGCCGCCTTCCTGCGCGAAGGCCGCTCCAAGCCCCGCCATGCTGCCCTTGAAGGTCGGGAAACTCGTGACGATCATGGCTTCGTCATCGATCGTCACGGGTCGTTCGGCCGCCAGCCCGAGGCACAGGAAGCTCATGGCGATGCGATGGTCGAGATGCGTCTCGACCGAGCCGCCCCCCGGCACCGGACCGCCCGTCACGATCAGGTCGTCGCCGACGACGGAATGCCGGATGCCGTTTGCCGCGAGCCCGGCCGCGACCGCCGCGAGGCGGTCCGATTCCTTCACCCGCAATTCCTGCAGGCCCCGCATTCGGGTCTCGCCGGCCGCGAAGGCAGCCGCGACGGCGAGGATTGGATATTCGTCGATCATCGAGGGCGCGCGGCTCGCCGGCACGTCGACCCCGTGCAGTCGCGAGGCACGGATCCGCAGGTCGGCCACGTCCTCGCCCCCCTCGGTGCGCCGCCCGTCGACCGTGATGTCGGCGCCCATTTCGAGAAGCGTGGTGAGAAGTCCCGTCCGCAACGGGTTCATCATCACGCTTTCGAGGACGATCTCCGAGCCCGGCACGATCAGGGCGGCCACCATCGGGAACGCCGCCGAGGAGGGATCGGCCGGCACGCTGACCGGGCGGGGTTTCAGCTCCGGCCGGCCTTCAAGCACGATCTTGCGTCCATGTTCACCCCAGGGCGCGACATGAACGGTCGCGCCGAAGTGAGCGAGCATCTTCTCCGTATGGTCCCGCGAGGCTTCGCGCTCCAGCACCGTGGTGCGGCCAAACGAGTTGAGACCGGCGAGCAGCACAGCTGATTTTATCTGGGCCGAGGCGACAGGCGTCTCGTAGTCGATCGGCAGCGGCTCCGATGTTCCCTCGAGGACGATCGGGCAGCGCCCGCCGGGCGCCTGGTCGACGACCCGCGCGCCCATCGCCTCCAGAGGATCGAGGATGCGACGCATCGGTCGTTTTCGAAGGCTCGCGTCGCCGTCGAATGTGGCCGTCACCGCATGGCCGCCCACGACGCCCATCATCAGCCGGGAACCCGTGCCGGCATTGCCGAAATCAAGCGTGGTCTTGGGTTCGAGCAGCGACCCGACCCCCATCCCCTGGACGGTCCAACGCCCCGGCCCATGCCGCGTCAGGGTGGCGCCGAGCGCCCGGCAGGCCTCGCCGGTCCGCATCACGTCGTCGCCTTCGAGCAAACCTTCGATGTCGGTCACGCCAACGCTGAGCAGGCCGAAGATGAAGGCTCGGTGCGAGATCGACTTGTCGCCCGGTGGCTTGAAGCGTCCGCGCAACGGCCCGCTGCGGCCCGCGGTCAGGGGCTGCGGCGTCGCGCCATGGGCAGATGCATCGGAAGAGGCTGACACCGGGGGGTTTCCAAAAAGCTGTTTGTCGGGCGCGCTCGTACCACGGCCGCCCCCCTCTGTCATTATGACGGTCTCCCCTCCATTTCCCATTTGACAGCGGTGGCCACGCCGACTAACGCGGGCCTTCATTTCTGAACGGCGGCATCTCAGGCCCCTTCCAAGGACAATACAGTGGTGAAACCCGAACTTGGCGCGAAGCGCCAATGCCAGAATTGCGGCACGAAGTTCTTCGATCTCAACCGGGACCCTATCGTGTGCCCGAAATGCGCCACTGTCTTCCAGGCCGCGCCCCTGAGTCGGGCCGCCGCGGCCCGGACGGCACCGGCCAATGATGACGATGAGGTCGAGGTCGAGGTCGATCCAGCCGTGGCCGAAACGGTGTCGCTCGACGAGGTCGAGGCGGCCGAGAAGGTCGAGGTGGTGGCCGAGGACGACATCGAGGTCGAGGACGAACCCGCGGACGACACATTCCTCGAAGAGGATGAGGAAGAGAACGACGACGTGTCGGGGCTCATCGATGGCGACATCGACTCCGACGAAGAAGGCTGAGCCGGAACGCCGAAGGAGAACGGGGATGACGGATGATGCGAAACTCTCCGTCGTATCCCGCTGGAACGAAATCCGGGCGCGGATCGCTCGGGCCGCGCGCGACGCAAATCGAGACCCCGCGGCCGTAACCTTGGTTGCGGTCTCGAAAACTTACGGGGCGGAGGATATCGCCCCGCTGATGGCGGCCGGCCAGCGCGTCTTCGGCGAGAACCGCGTGCAGGAAGCCAAGGCGAAGTGGCCGGCCCTGCGCGCGGGCGTCGCGGATCTGAGCCTCCATCTCATCGGGCCGCTGCAATCCAACAAGGCCCGCGAGGCGGTGGAACTGTTCGACGTGATCGAGACGGTGGACCGGCCCCGGATCGCCGAAGCACTGGCCGAGGAGATCGGACGCGCCGGCAAGGCGCCGCGGCTTTATGTCCAGGTGAACACCGGCGCCGAAGACCAGAAGGCCGGCGTGCTGCCGCAGGAGGCCGATGCCTTTCTGGCCCGGTGCCGCAGCCTCGGCCTAACGATCGACGGCCTGATGTGCATCCCTCCCGTGGATGAGCAGGCTTCTCCCCACTTCGCCCTGCTGGGCATGATCGCCGAGCGCAACGGGATCGGCACCCTGTCGATGGGCATGAGCGCCGATTTCGAATTGGCGATCCAGCTCGGCGCCACGCATGTGCGGGTCGGCAGCGCTATTTTCGGCGCGCGGCAGAACGCCTAATGCACGAGGGCCGGTTCGGCCCTACCGTTCGAGGATCCGGACCGGCCGGCTGTCGGTGGTCGCGGATGGTTTCGAAAGCGTGCCCGATGTTCATGCTGATCCTGAGCGCTGTTTTCTTCACCGCCCTTCATCTCGGCGTGGCCGGGACGCGCCTCCGAGATGGGCTCGTCGCCCGGCTGGGCCCGACGCCCTACATGCTGATGTTCTCCGTGGGGTCGCTCTTCGGCATCTTCTGGCTGGTCCGATCCTACCAGGCGAGCCCCTATGTGGAGACGTGGGGACAGCTCGAATGGTGGAAGCCCGCCGCGATCGCCCTCATGCTGCCCGCCTTCCTGCTCGCCGTCATCGGCGTCACGACGCCAAATCCCACCGCCGTCGGACAGGAAGCGGGTCTCGCGCAATCGCCCCAGGGCATCGTGAAGATCACGCGCCATCCCTTTCTGGTCGGGGTGGGCTTGTGGGCCCTGGTGCACCTGATCGGCAACGGAGATCTCGCGTCGCTGATCCTGTTTGGCACCTTCGCGGCCGTCTGCGGTTTCGGAACCATGTCGATCGATGCCAAACGCCTGCGCCTCCTGGGCTCCGACGCCTGGGGCCCTTTCGCGGCACGGACGTCGATCCTTCCCTTCGCTGCTGTCGCGGCGGGGCGCTCGACGCTCAACGCGGGCGATGTCGTCACATGGCGTGCCGGTGCCGGGCTCCTCGCCTACGCGCTCATGCTGGGCGGCCATTCGCACCTGATCGGCGTGTCGCCCTTCCCGACCTAGGACTTTTGCGACGCATTATTGGGACGCATCGTCGGCCATCCCGCCAAAATGCTTGATCCGCGTGACCCGCCGCCGGGCGCGGATTTCATCGAGGGTCACGGGTCGGAAATCCCAGACATCGACCCCGACGTCATATTGCTTGGGCGCCGTCTTGAGCAGGCCATGCGAGTGGCCGTGCAGGTTGAGGGTGCCGCGCCCCATCGCGTTCCAGGTCCGGAACGCATAATGGCACAGGATCAAGCCCGTGCCGCCGATGTCGATCTCAGCATAATGGCCGAGGCTGGCCCAACCCGGCGCTTTCAACGTGCCGGGTCCGTCGTTGTTGCCGATCAGCAGATGTTTGGTCCCGTTGAGGCCGTCCAGCAGTGCCGCGACGTCCTCGTCGGACGGTCCCAGGGCGAAATCGCCGAGATGCCACACCGTATCGTCCGGCCCGACCATAGCGTTCCAGTTCGCCACAAGGGCCGCATCGTGTTCGGCCAAAGACTTGAACGGACGCTTGTCGATGCGCAGCACCCGCATATCGCCGAAATGCGTGTCGCTGGTGAAAAACGTGGACATGGTCCTCATAGGCCAAAGTGCCGAACGGCCGGCTACCCTCCGAGAGCGTCTCCGTTCAAGCCGGCAATTTCACAGCGGCGAACCGCGTGGACAAAGTCGCAGCCCAATCACCTCCATACAAGCGCCTATGACTTCCCGGAGTGACAAACCGCGAAGTCATCTTGACGCGTCTCTTCTCGCCTGAAGGACAGGTGAGAAGAGACGAAAGTGTCGCCCTGAGGCCGCCTAATCGCCATCCCCCGGCATGATGATCGTGCGCCCATAGTCGCGGCTGAAGTTCAGGATCTCGCGTTTGCCGGCGTGGTTGGCGGCGCCCACCAGTCCCTCTTTCTCCATGCGTTCGACGAGGGACGCGGCCTTGTTGTAGCCGACCTGCAGGCGGCGTTGGATGTAGGAGGTCGAGCACTTCTTGTCGCGCAGCACCACCTTCACGGCCTGGTCGTAGAGGTCCACACTATCGTCGCCGAGGCTGCCCTTGTCGAACACGGGGTCCGAACCGGCGTCCTCGTCGCCCTCCGCTTCATCCTCGCCGTCCGACGTGACGACGTCGAGATATTCGGGTCGCCCTTGCGCCTTGAGGTGCAACACGACGTTCTCGACCTCGCCGTCCGACACGAAGGGACCGTGTACACGGACGATGCGCCCGCCGCCCGCCATATGCAGCATGTCGCCCTGGCCGAGCAGTTGCTCGGCACCCTGCTCGCCGAGAATGGTGCGCGAGTCGATCTTGCTCGTCACCTGGAACGAGATGCGGGTCGGGAAATTGGCCTTGATGGTGCCGGTGATGACGTCCACGGACGGTCGCTGCGTCGCCATGATGAGGTGGATGCCGGCCGCGCGCGCCATCTGGGCGAGGCGCTGGATGGCGCCTTCGATCTCCTTGCCGGCCACCATCATCAGGTCTGCCATCTCGTCGACGATGATCACGATATACGGGAGCGTCGCGAGGTCCATCTCCTCGGTGACGAACATCTGCTCGCCCGTCTCGCGATCGAACCCCTGCTGCACCGTGCGGGTGATGACCTCGCCCTTGAGCTTGGCCTCGGCGACGCGGGCATTGAAGCCGTCGATGTTGCGGACGCCGACCTTGGCCATCTTCTTGTAGCGGTCCTCCATCTCGCGGACGGCCCATTTGAGCGCGATGACGGCTTTCTTGGAATCGGTGACGACCGGGGTCAGCAGGTGCGGGATGCCGTCGTAGATCGAGAGTTCCAACATCTTGGGATCGACCATGATGAGGCGGCATTCCTCCGGACGCATGCGGTAGAGCAGCGACAGGATCATGGTGTTGATGGCGACCGACTTGCCCGAACCGGTGGTGCCGGCGACCAGCAGGTGCGGCATCCGGGCGAGATCGACGATGACCGATTCGCCGCCGATCGTCTTGCCGAGCGCGATGGCGAGCCGATGGCTCGAATCCTCGAAATCCTCCGAGCCGATCAGTTCGCGCAGGAACACGGTTTCGCGCCGCTCGTTCGGCAATTCGATGCCGATGACATTGCGGCCCTGCACCACCGCCACACGGGCCGAGACGGCAGACATCGATCGCGCAATGTCGTCGGCCAATCCCACGACGCGGCTCGATTTCACACCGGGCGCCGGTTCGAGCTCGTAGAGCGTGACGACGGGGCCGGGACGCACCGCGATGATCTCGCCCCGGATGCCGAAATCTTCCAGCACGCCTTCGAGCAACCGGGCGTTCTGCTCCAGCGCCTCGCGGGTGAGGCCAACGCCGACCCCTTCCTGCGGGCGCGGCATGACCAGATGCTCGATCGGTGGCGACACGTAGAAATCGGGATCGCTATCGACATGCATGGCGGTGGCAAAGGCCGGGATGCCGTGCGACCCGAAGGCGCGGCGCTCGGGCGTCCGGACCACCTCACTCGAAATCGGGGCGACGCCAGCGGCTGTTTCGACGGCAACAGAGGGGGCGGCGATCACCACCGGTGCCGGTACGATCTCGATGCCAGGTTCATCGGCCAGGAACCGACCGCGCCACAGCGCCGCGCCGCTGTCCGCGTCAGGGTCGCTGCTGAGGTCGGCATGGGTCACGGGTGCCGACGCGGCCACGGCGGTCGAGACGACCTCTTCGAGATCCGGCAAGAACCGGGCGCGCCACGGAGCGCCGCCATCACTGTCATCTTCATCAATCGAAGGCACAGCTGTGGCTGGCTCGGGCAAGGTCGGGGTAGGCGCCGGGCTATGCGCCGCAAACGATGCCGTCAGATCGGCCGACTGACACATTGCGCCGAACCATGACGGCAGGCCATGGTCCGCCCATGTGGCCGAATGCGCGACAGAGTCGCGATGAGCCGGCAACGGCATGGGGGTCGCTGGCGCGGTCTCGTTCGGCGCTTGGAGGAGGGAAAGAGTTTCGGCGGGAGCCTCGGAGGGGCCGGCGGCCTCCGACATCTCGCCGCTGAAGAGCGGCCCCTCGTTGGTGGGCTCGACGGTCGAGACCGTGACGGATTCGACCGTCGTGACGGTCTTGGTGAAGGTCACGGCCCGATAGGCGCCATCCGGGCTCTCGCTCGTCGACATGGCTTCTTGCACGTCAACGGCAGAGGCCGCGCGGGGCTCGGACGCCGGAATGGAATGGACCTCCGCGGTCGACGAGGCGCCGTCATGTTTGGCGACCCGGTCGGGGGTGCGTGTGTAGCGCACGTTGGGCGGCAGCGTGAAGGGACGCCGCCAGATCGGTGTCGTATCGGACGATTCCGCCCGCATGCGGTCGAACTCCCGCTGCGCCACCTCGGCCGCCGCTTCGGTCGCGGCACGTGCGGCCTCGCGGGCCTTGACGGCAAGCTCTTCCGGATTGGGCATGGCACGTTCCCAGCGCATGACGGGATCGGGCGTCCGGGTGAACCGCACATTCGCGGGCAACGTGAAGGGACGGAGCCACGGCGGGGTGGGCACGGCCGCCGGCTGCATGAGGCTCGGCGCGTTTTCGTGCAATTGCGCATGGATGGCATCGAGGCCGGCGTTGCCGGTCGCAGGGGGCGGCTCGGGCGCGGGTGGGACCGCGGTGGCAGACGCCTCCGGCAGGAGGAGGCCGTGCTGCGCCGCATGGTCCGCCAGGACATGGGCCACCATGCCTTCCATATTCGCCATGAGCTGCGCCATCATGCTCTGGTAGAGAGCCTGCCAATCCGGCCCCGCCGAAGCGGTTTCGGCGGAGGTCTCGGGAGGCATTGCAGCGTGTTCTTTCAGAAGTGTCATGGAGGCAGCTGACTCGGGTCCGAACGCATCGCCAGGTCGCGGCGACGGCTCCCATCATGGTTTGTTGACCTTAACAGGAGCTTAGATCGGCAAGGTTCCGGGTCGTCCCGATGCAAGGTTCACCATCTACCCTGCAGCGAAGCTCCAGCTATTGTTCGGCTGGAATTTCGCATAAAGGGTGTTCCAACCGCCCGCGACCGCTCGGTCCTGCGTCCCGCCTGGGAGCGCCTTATGCATGTTTTGATCACCGGCACGGCAGGCTTCATCGGCTTTCATGTCGCGGCTCGCCTTCTCGGCGACGGCCACAGTGTGGACGGTGTCGACGGCATGACGCCTTATTACGACACGTCGCTGAAGGAGGCGCGCCACGCGGTTCTGCAGCGATTCGCGGCGTTCCAGCCGCATATCCTGATGCTCGACGACATGGCGCGGCTGGAGGACCTGGCGGCGCGGCGCCAACCCGACGTCATCATCCATCTCGCCGCCCAGGCCGGCGTCCGGCACAGCCTGGAACAGCCGAGGGCCTATCTCGAGTCAAATCTCGCCGGCACCTTCAATATCCTGGAACTCGCCCGGCAGGTGGCGCCGCGGCACCTGCTTCTCGCCTCGACGAGTTCGATCTATGGCGCCAGCGGGGCGGTGCCATCGCGCGAGACCGATCGAACCGACCACCCCCTGTCCCTTTATGCGGCCACCAAGAAGGGGGCGGAGGACATGGCGCATTCCTATGCCCACCTGTGGCGCATTCCCATCACGGCCTTTCGGTTCTTCACGGTCTATGGGCCATGGGGACGGCCCGACATGGCCTATTTCAAATTCGTGCGGGCCGCGCTTGCCGGGCAGGCGATCGAGGTGTTCGGGCACGGCCGCATGCAGCGGGACTTCACCTATGTCGACGATCTGGTGGAGGCCGTGGTCCGCCTGATCGGCTGTCCACCTGTCCAAGGCGCTCCGATCGGCACGATGGATTCCCTCTCCCCGGTGGCGCCCTATCGCGCCGTCAATATCGCGGGCGGCCAGTCGGTGCCCCTGCTCGACTATATCGATGCGATCGAGCGCAGCGTCGGTGTCGCGATCACCCGCACCATGGTCCCGATGCAGAAGGGCGACGTCGAGGCCACGACGGCGTCGCCGGCACTGCTTAAGGCGCTGACGGGATTTGTCCCGACGACCCCGGTCTCACGCGGCGTGCAGGCCTTCGTGGATTGGTACCGCGGCTTCTACCCGGCCACTTGATCCCTTCGAATTCAGACAGTTACTAAATAAGATCTCGATAATTCGCTAACTCTTCCCCCACCGAGGTTCCGGCCCGCAACGTCCCGTTAGGGACGGCCGCCCGATGATGAGGCTCCATCGGCCGGGACGAGACCTATGACAGTGCGCGGTGACAAGGCGACCCGCTCGACAGGAGAACGCATTCGCCTGTCCGAACTTCTCGGCGCCCTCAGCCATGCTCTCGACCTGACCGAAGGACAGCCGATCGGCCATTGCGTCCGCGCCACCTGGATCGGCTTTCACATCGGGCAGGAACTCGGGCTCCCGGAGTCCTTACTTTGGGAACTCTATTATACCGTCATGATGAAGGACCTCGGCTGTTCGAGCAACGCAGCGCGGCTCTGCGAGCTTTACCTCTCCGATGACATCGGCCTGAAACGCGATTTCAAGACGGTAAGCGACAGTCTGCCCAAGGTCCTTGGATTTGTGTTCTCGCACACGGGCCTCAAATCCGGCTTGGCGGAGCGCTTCAAGGCCGTCTTCAATATTCTGCAAAACGGAGAACGGCTCGTCAGCGAGCTGATCGAAACCCGCTGCCAGCGCGGGGCCGCGATCGCGGCCCGCTTGCGTTTTCCACCCGCGGTCTGCGCCGGCATCCATGCGCTCGACGAGCATTGGAACGGCAAAGGCCGCCCGGACCGTCTCGAAGGCGGAGCCATTCCAATTTATGCGCGGATCGCGCTCCTGTCCCAGGTGGTCGATGTCTTCCACCACACGGCGGGCCGCGAGGCCGCCATGGCGGAGGTCCGACGCCGTACCGGCACCTGGTTCGATCCTGAGGTGAGTGCCTGTTTCGAGCGCGTGGCCCGAAGCGATCATTTCTGGGAGGTGCTCGCGTCGGATTCGGTCGAGGACGCTCTCTTCGACCTCGAACCGCCTCGCGACTCGATCGCCGTCGACGACGACTACCTCGACGACATCGCGCGCGCTTTTGCGCAAGTGGTCGACTCCAAAAGTCCCTTCACGTCAGGTCATTCGGAACGTGTCGCCGTGTATGCCGATATGATCGCGGCCTCGATGGGCTACGAACCCGGCCGGCGACGCTGGCTGCGGCGCGCGGCGCTGCTGCACGACATCGGCAAACTCGGCGTTTCCAACAGCATCCTGGACAAGAACGGTCCGCTCGACGAAGTCGAATGGCAGGCGATGCGCAACCATGCCAAACTCTCCGAAACCATCCTGGCGCGCGTCGCCGTGTTCCATGACATGGCCCGCATCGGTGGCAGCCATCATGAGCGGCTCGACGGTAAGGGATATCCGCGCGGATTGAAGGCCGACGAGATCCACCCGGAGACCCGCATCGTCTCGGTCGCGGACGTCTTCGACGCTCTGACGGCCGACCGGCCCTATCGGTCCGCCATGCCGCTCGAAAAGGCGCTCGGCATCCTGCGCAAGGATAGCGGCACCGCCCTCGACCCGGACTGCGTGGCGGCCCTGGAACGAGCGCTCTCCGCGATCGAAGGCGACCTCTCGCGCGCCGCCTGAAGGCGCCGAGTCCTTCGCGCATTTTTAGTCCGACGCGGCGAAGCCAAGTCCTTGAAGTACGAGTACCATGAGCGCATCCTAGTCAGGATGACCAGAATTATGAAATCTGATCCACGGGCACCACGTGCTCGCTCTCCGAAGAGCCGACAGGCCGGCCATTGGCTGTTACAGGACGCCAAGGCTCGCTTCAGCGAATTGGTACGACGGGTCCGCAGTGAGGGTCCCCAGCACGTCACCGTTCACGGGCGCGACGAGGTGGTTGTCATTTCATCCGAGGAGTTTCGGCGTTTGAAGGGCGACGAAACCGGAGAAGCCCTGATCGCCGCGATGCAGGCCTCGCCTCTTCACGACACCGAGCTCGACATGCCTTATGAGCCGATGCCCGTCCGTGGCGTGACCCTGTGACAGGATGGCTCCTCGATACCAACGTCCTGTCCGAACTTCGCCGACCCAGACCTGAGCCTAAGGTTATCGCCTTTATCAGGGCGCAACCTCTGAGCCGCCTTCACATCAGCGCCGTGACGCTCGCTGAAATCTGCTTCGGCATCGAGATGGTTGCGGAACCCGAGCGACGCGCCGAGCTGAACGATTGGCTGCGCCACAAAGTAAGGCCGATGTTCGCGCAGCGGGTCCTCCCCATCAGCGAAGATGTCATGTTCCAGTGGCGGCTGCTCGTCGAGGAAGGGCGAAAGACTCGGCACACGTTCTCCCAACCCGATCTGATCATTGCGGCTACGGCGCTCCAGTACGGGTTGACGCTTGTGTCCCGCGACGTCGGGGATTTCGAGCGCACGCGGGTCGTCCTCCTCAACCCCTGGAAGATTGTATGAAAAACGGTCACGTTGTTGGCGCCCGGACGTCACAGGACCGGGGCAACAGCTCGCAATGAAAAACTTGCCGGCAGGGCCTTCAGCCCCGCCGCATCGCGTTGATCACACCCGTCTCAAACGTGGATGGCGCGCTTCTCGACCGCCATGGCAGCCTCCTTCACGGCTTCCGACATGGTCGGGTGGGCGTGGCAGGTGCGGGCAAGGTCTTCCGAGGAGCCACCAAATTCCATCACCACGGCCGCTTCCTGGATCAGTTCGCCCGCCACGGCACCGATGATATGCACCCCGAGAACCTGGTCGGTCTCGGCATCCGCCAGCACCTTGACGAAACCATCCGTGTGCCGCATGGCGCGCGCCCGGCCGTTCGCCGTATAGGGGAACTTGCCGACCTTATAGGCGCGTCCCTCGGCTTTCAGCGATTCCTCGCTTTCACCGATCGCCGCCACTTCCGGCATCGTGTAGACGACGCTCGGGATCGCCCGATAATTTACGTGGCCTGCCTGGCCCGCGATGATCTCGGCCGCCGCGATGCCTTCGTCTTCCGCCTTATGGGCCAGCATCAGGCCCCGCACGACGTCGCCGATCGCGTAGATGCCGGGAACGTTGGTGGCGAAGTGATCGTCGATGACGACGCGGCCGCGCTCCAGGGCGACGCCGGCCTCTTCAAGCCCGAGCCCCTCCGTGTAGGGCTTGCGGCCCACCGCCATCAGCACGATGTCGGCCTCGACCGACCCGGGCTCGCCACCCGCCGCCGGCTCGTAGCGGACGATGGCGCCGCCCTGCACCTTGTCGACGCCCGTGACCTTCTGGCCGAGGTGGAACGTGAAACCTTGTCTCTCCAGGAGGCGCTGGAATTGTTTCGAGACTTCCATGTCCATGCCGGGCAGCGCGCGATCCGCATATTCGATCACCACCACCTCGGCCCCGAGCCGCCGATAGCAGGAGCCGAGTTCGAGCCCGATCACGCCGGCGCCGATCACGGCGAGCTTCTTCGGCACGCTTTCCAGGACGAGCGCGCCGGTCGAGGACACGATCGTCTCCTCATCGATGTTGATGCCCGGCAAGGTCGCGACATCCGATCCCGTCGCGATCACGATGTTCTTGGTCTCGAGCGTCTGCACCTTGCCGTCGGCGCCCGTGACCTCGACCTTTCCGGCCGCCACGATGCGGCCGGTGCCGATCACGCTGTCGATCTTGTTCTTCTTGAAGAGAAAGCTCACGCCATTGACGTTCGCCGCGACCGTGTCGTCACGGTGCTTCCCCATCGCGGCCCAATCGAGCTCGGGGGCCGGGATCTTGATGCCGAGCGGCGCGAATCCATGTGCCGCCTGATCGAACATCTCGGTTGCATAGAGAAGCGCCTTCGACGGGATGCAGCCGACATTCAGGCAGGTGCCGCCGAAGGTCGGACGCTTTTCCACCACGGCCGTCTTTAGGCCAAGCTGTGCCGCCCGTATGGCGCAGACATAGCCGCCCGGGCCGGTGCCGATGACAACGAGATCGTAGGACATGAAATGTTCCGGCGGCTCGAGACGCGGGGCCGCACCCGACATGCAAGGATGGTGGGGTTGGCACAATCAACCCGCAAGCACAATGCCCGCATGCCTTTCATGCAGCATCGAGTTTGCGATTCGCAGCAAGGAGCCGGCTCCGGATCTAGCGGGAAGCTTGGCCGCAACCTTCGCTTGCGCTGACCGTTGCTCCAACATTGGAAGGGCCGTTGAGGGGGCCAGGGGGTAGATGTGATGCTGCAAAGCAAGACGCCCGCTTTTCTGTCCGGCGGCGGCGAGACCGGTGCCTTGATCCGCGCCTTCGATTGGGCCGCGACGCCGATCGGACGCGCTTCCGACTGGCCGCAGCCATGCAAGACGCTGATGAGCGTGATGCTGTCGTCGAACCAGCCGATGTTTCTTCTTTGGGGCGCCAAGCGGACCCTGCTCTACAACGATGCCTATCGCGTGATTCTCGGGATCAAGCATCCGGCGGCGCTGGGCCAGGACTTTCTCGATGTGTGGCGTGAAGCCCGTGACGACCTGCAGCCGCTGGTCGAGCAGGTCTTCGGCGGTGCGTCGGTGCAGATGGATCACATCACCTTGCTGGTCAACCGCCGAGGCCGGATGGAGGAGTCGCACTTCGCCTTCTCGTACACGCCCGTGCATGACAACGGCGGGGACATCGCGGGTTTGTTCTGCGCCTGTCAGGACATCACCAATCAGGTGCTGAGCGAACGCGCGCTTGCCAGCGCGAAGGAAGCCGCCGAGGAGGCCAATCTCGCGAAGTCGACCTTCATCGCCAACATGAGCCATGAGTTGCGGACGCCGTTATCCGCCATCATCGGCTACAGCGAGATGCTACTGGAGGAGATCGAAGACGGCACCGAC
This sequence comes from Lichenifustis flavocetrariae, assembly GCF_026130545.1. Taxonomy (GTDB): domain Bacteria; phylum Pseudomonadota; class Alphaproteobacteria; order Rhizobiales; family Beijerinckiaceae; genus Lichenihabitans; species Lichenihabitans flavocetrariae. Next base: position 81,531 of record NZ_JAMOIM010000010.1, read on the forward strand.
GCCACCGAACTTCTGGAGGACATGCGCAAGATCGAGGGAAACGCCCGCCATCTGCTCGGCCTGATCAATGACGTGCTTGACCTCTCGAAGATCGAGAGCGGGCGAATGGAGGTGTTCGCCGAGTCGTTTGACGTGGCCTCGACCGTGAAGGACGTGGGGGTCACCGTCGAAGCGCTTTTCGCCAAGAACAACAACACCCTTAAACTCCAGCTGGGCGACGATCTCGGCACCATGCACTCGGACATCACCAAGGTGCGCCAAGTCCTTCTCAATCTTTTGAGCAACGCGGCAAAATTCACGAACGCCGGCACCGTGACGTTGATGGCCCGGCGCGAGGGGGGCAATGGACCAAAGGCGACGCTGGTGTTCGAGGTCGAGGACACGGGCATCGGCATGACGGCCGACCAATTAGCGCAATTGTTCCAGCGTTTCCGGCAGGCCGATGCCTCGACCACCCGCAAGTTCGGCGGAACAGGCCTGGGCCTGTCCATCACCAAGGCCTTCGCGGACATGCTGGGCGGCACGGTGAGTGTGGACAGTCGGCACGGGACCGGCAGCACGTTCACGGTCACGCTGCCGGTGCATCTGCCCGAAGCCTCGGACGATCAGGAGGCTGGTCCCCAAGGCGACGCCGGAATATCCAATCGTGCGCCCAACGCCGGTCGTGAGATCGTTCTCGTCATCGACGACGACCCTGCCCAGCGCGAATTGATGAGCCGCTTCCTGGAGCGCGAGGGGTTCGCGGCGCATGTCGCCACCAATGGCAGCGAAGGGCTGGACCTGGCGCGCGCCCTCAAACCGCGCGCGATCCTGCTCGATGTGATGATGCCAGGGGTGGACGGCTGGACCGTCCTGGCCACATTGAAAGCCGATCCCGACCTCGCCGCGATCCCGGTCGTGATGGTCACGTTCGTGAGCGAGCGCGGCCTCGCCAATGCGCTGGGGGCCGCCGATTACGTCCAGAAGCCCGTGCGATGGGAGCGCTTCCGGGAAGTGATGGACCGCTTCCGACATGCCGAGGGCGATGTCCTGATCGTCGACGATGATACCGACACCCGCCAGCGCATCCGCAAGGTGCTGGAAAAGGACCGCTGGACCGTCGCCGAGGCTGGCAACGGGCAGGAGGCCCTGGACCTCGTGGCCCATGCGGTCCCGCGCGTGATCCTGCTCGATCTCACCATGCCGGTGATGGACGGCTTCGCGTTTCTGCACAAGCTGAGGGACACGCCCGGTTGTGCCCAGGTCCCGGTGATCGTGCTCACCGCCCGCGACCTGACGCGTGACGACCGCAAGCGCCTCGAAGGCGCCAAACAAGTGTTGAAGAAGGGCGAAACCAGCCTCACCACGCTCGCGGGAAACCTACGCTCGATGGCCGAGCCACATTAAGCGGTTCATCAACATCGGGTCGTTGAAAGTGTTTACGCTCGGTTCAGTTCGCGATACTCCCGGATCTGATTGGGGAGAACGCAATGCAGACGGATCCCTCGGACGGTTTCGTTCTCACGGGTGATGTCGACTGGGCTTCGGACGATTGCATCGAGAGCTATGTCGAGGCGGCGGCAGCTAGAGGGATAAAGCCGACCCTCTTCGTCACGCACCGGTCGGCCGTTCTGGAGCGATTGGCCCAAGCCGGCTTGGTCGACCTCGGAATCCACCCGAACTTCCTTGCCGGGACCACGCATGGAGACACGATCGATGGCATCCTCGATCATGTGTTCGACCTCGTGCCCGATCCCATCGCCCTGCGATGTCACGCGTTTTTCGATAATTCCCACGTCGCGATGGCGGTTGCGCGCCGCGGCATCACGGTCGACAGTAATCTCTGCTGCCACCTGCAAGGAAACCTGCAGGGTTTGAGACATTGGAACGGCGTGCTGCGATTGCCGGTCTTTTTCGAGGACGATGTGCATTGGACCAGCGGCCTCGATTGGGACTTCCAGCACCACGCCACGGCCTTTGCGAGCCCCGGACTGAAAATCCTTAATTTTCATCCCTTCATGTGGGCCATGAATGCGAATAGCGCGGCTTTCTATGCCGACAACAAACCATTCATCACGACGCTGAGCCGAGCGCAGGCCGTCGAAAGACGATACCAGGGGCGTGGCTCGGCATCGTTCTTGACCGACATCATCGAATGGGTGGAACGGAACGGCAGGCGGTTCGTCACATTATCGGAGCTTGCTTCGGCCACACACCGAAGAATGGTCGGCGGGCGCGTATCACCACAATAAGTTAACCCTTCATCACCCATATCTTGCCGCGACCAAAGTTCACCGCCAAGCCGCGAAGTGCCCGTTCGTTCGTCTTAAAGTTGAGATCGGCCGCTGAATGTTCTCCACCCTCCATGTCGCGCAACCAGTGATCGTCTTCCGGCGCGTTATGTCTGCCACCCAGGGCAGAAATGACCCCGAAGTGAGTGATCAAAGCCGGAACTGGCCGGCGCATGTGCACGGAACTCAAGAGATCGTTCTCGCTCGAAGATAGGAATGGTCGCGTCATGTCCTCTCTCGACCTGCTGGATTGGCAGCAAACCATATTCGCCGAAAAGCTCAGCCGCTATAACCTCCTCAAGCTCGAACAGAGCCAAGCGAGACGCAGTCTGAGGATTCACATCTACCGAAATCATGGCTTCGAGCAGGTCGCGACAGCACTAAAGCTTTTTTTAACCTATGCGCAATTCGACGCGTGCCTCGACATTGGAGAGTATGACGACTCCTTCCAAGTGACAAACGTAACCTCTGATCTCGGCATCGTCTGGCTGGATTTCGATCGTTACGCGCGCCTGTCGGATCACGAACTGCATATGTGGATTTTCGACAGGCTAGCGGCCCTGCGGGAGGCCACACGAGCGCCGTTCATCGTTGCAGATCTTCCGACGTCCGACGCACGGGCACGCGATCTGAACGCAGCCCTGTCCGCTTGGTCTGCGGCAACGCCCGGAACAGCGATCCTTCGAGTGAGTTCGCTCGCATCGGAATTGTCTGCAAGTTTCTTCGACGATCGCCGCAGTTCACTGACCGGCACCCGCTACTCCGACGCCGCGTGTCTCGGTGCGGCAAGGGAGCTCGGCTTGAGCCTCATCCCATCGCTCATCGCGGCCCCGATCAAAGCCGTCGCAGTCGACCTGGATAACACGCTCTACCAAGGGGTGCTTGCGGAAGACGGGCCTCATGGCGTCGTATTGACCGAAGCACATCACAAGCTTCACACTCTCCTGGCCGAACTGGCCAGCAAGGGCGTGCTCCTCATCGTGGTTTCTCGCAACGAGGCCGACGATGTGACGGAGCTCTTCCGCGAACGCGGAGACTTTCCCATTCACGCCGACCACATTGCGAGTTGGCAGGTCTCTTGGGCCGGCAAGGCGGACGGCATCAGCAAGGCCGCGGCCGAACTGCAGATTGCGACCGACGCTGTCTTGCTCCTGGATGACAACCTCGGCGAACTGACCTCCATGGCGCGGGACCTACCTGACGTGAAGCTCCTGTTTGCGGGGCATTCGCCCGAGGACACGGTGCGCTCGCTCCGCCGATTTCCCAGCTTGTGGCCATCGACAGAAACGCGGACAGACCTCCTACGTGTCGCAGATATCCAGGCGAACAAGCAGCGCCAGGCTGCGGCCGGTGAATCCCTCGATAAGAACAGCTACATCAGGTCATTGGGTGTCGAGATCGGCTTCACGTCGAATCCAAGAGACGAGCTTCAACGTTTTTACGATATGAGCGTGAAAACCAATCAATTCAATATCGCGTTGTTACGACCTTCGGCTGCCGATATTTCCCTGTACCTGGACGATCCAGAACGTCGAGCCGTCATGATCTATCTTCGCGATCGGCTCGCAGATTCCGGCTCCGTCGGCTCGCTGCTGGTGCGCCGAGACCATGACTGCGTCGTGGTGGAGGAATTGTGCCTTTCCTGCCGGTCACTCGGACGATTTCTTGAGAGCGTCATGATCACTGAAGCGCTTCGGTATTCTATGGCCGAATTCAATGCCAAGAGCGTGCGATTTAGGTACCGTGTCGGGCCGCGGAATCAACCGGCTATCACCTGGCTCTCGAGTTACACAGGATCTACTTGTGATGCAGAGCACGGAACGATTGAAATGGCTTGGGATCAGACTGTTGCTGATCGTCTCGTAAATGAAGCCCCCGTGGCTCTGCAATGGAGAGCATAGTTGGCTGACGCAACTCTCGAAGGTAAAATCGCCGACATCCTGGCTCTTGTCTTGCAGCGGCCCGTTGTCCCCGCGGATGCGATCAGCCGCGATCACGAGCCGCGCTGGGATTCGCTCAAGCACATCGAGATCATCTTCGCTCTTGAAGATGCTCTGAATGTCCGGTTCGACGAGGATGACATCGCTGAAATCAAGAACTTCGACGATATCGTCAGGCTAGCCGAGGCGAAACGTGCTGCATGATTTCAGCATCAAAGGCGCGCGCTTCGGGCTGCGTCCTGTCACCCGCGCCGATGCTCGCTATATCCTTGGGCTCCGCAGCAACCCTCTCCTGAATAGGTATATCGGCCCAACCTCGGGCAAGCTTGATGACCAGATTGCATGGCAAGAACGATACGAGGCGCGCTCGGGCGACTGGTATTTCATGGTCACGGACGGCCTCACGGAACGACCCGTGGGAACGATCGCCATCTATGACTACGACCCGAACACAGACGCGGCCGAGTGGGGCCGTTGGATTCTCGCCCAAGACACGCCGGCTGCGGTCGAATCGGTGTTTCTCATGTTCAAGGTCGCATTTGACGTCATCGGCCTCACCAGCCTCTATTCGTTAACCAACCTCGCCAATCAGGCCGTCGTCTCGTTTCATGATTCCTGCGGGGTTCCGAGAGCCCGTATCCTGCACGACTGGACTACGGCGACAGGCGAGTTGGTCGATGCCGTCGAACACCGTGTGACACATCCGATCTGGATCAAGATCGCTCCGCGTCTCGAAATGCTCTCACGACGACTCGCTGGAGCACCTCATGAAAGAGGATGACCTATTTGCCTCCTTCGCGTGCCGCTTTCATCATCTTGGCCTGGCTTGCCGATCAATCGATCGGGAAACGCAATCATGGATAAGCCTCGGGTATCGACAGGAAGGCAGCGATTTCGAGGACCCTATCCAAGGCGTTCGAGGCCGCTTCCTCATCGGTCCGGGCCCTCGCCTGGAACTCTTGATGCCTTCGGGGCCTGAATCGCCGATCAATGGGATGATTGATCGGGGCGTGAAACTCTACCATCACGCGTTCGAGACTCCTTCGATGAACGATCTCCTGGCGGCCTTGGGCGCCGCCGGGTGCAAACTGACCGTTGCTCCCGTGCCGGCCGTCGCCTTCGCGGGCCGGCGCATCGCCTTCTTTCTGATGCCAAACATGAATTTGATCGAACTGATCGAGGCCGAACTCTCGGATGGGTCGAGATAGCGGATGGATCGATCCTAAAGCAATGACACAACGCATCGTCGCACCCGAATCCGACACATCTGACGCCCTCGTCTCCATCGCAGATCGCGAGACGGCACGCGTTCAGGGGTGCGCAACCGTGAAATAAGCTCCCTTGAAATCCGCGATCGGGGTCGGGCCCGGCACGGCATGAACAACCGGCGGCAGGCTTTTGAGGTAAGCCGCGACAGCCCGGATGTCGGGGTCGGTCATCTGAGCATAGGCCCGCCATCCCATGGGGCCGACAATTTCGCGGCCATCGGGGCGAACGCCGGTGCGCAAGAGCTTGACGATGTCGTCGCTCGTCCAGTTGCCGAGCCCGGTGGCCACGTCTCCCGTGAGATTCGGCGGCGTCACGATCCCGACGCCCGGGATCGCCCAACCGATCTTGGCGCCGGCCAGCGTATGCCCCGGCTCCGGATGCCCGCCGAGTTCCCCGGTCGTGTGACATCCGCCGCAATCCATGATGGAAACGAGATATCGGCCGCGCTCGACCTGGGTCTCGGCCCTGGCGGCGCCGGCCGCAGCCAACATCAGGATCGTCGCCGCAATGCTGTTGGCGGAGGCACTCATCAAATTCTTCCCCGATCGAAACATCATGATTGTTCCGTAAAGGCCGCCGCCTGTCCATCGGGAAGGCTGCATTCTGCCCACCAGGGTCGCGGTCACCACAGCTTGGGGTAAGGCGCCCCCGTCATGCTGGGTCGGTCTCGATCGTCCGGAACAGCCATGACGCGCCCCAATATCGTCGTCGCCACACCCTGCTTCGGGGGCTTGGTGACCCAGAGCTTCATGATCTCGGTGATGCGCCTCACCAGCAATCTGGAGAAAGCCGGCCTCGGGATCGACATGCTCATGCTAGGCGGCGATTCCCTGATCAGCCGCGCCCGAGCACTTCTGGTTTCACATTTCTTGATGAGACCCGACGCCACCCATCTCCTGTTCATCGATGCCGACATCTCGTTCGAACCCGAGCAGTTCCACCGGCTGCTTGCGGCCGACCGTGATTTCGCCGCCGCCTTCTACCCCCTGAAGCGAACCGACTGGGGTCAGGTTCCGGGACGCGTCCTGGCCGGCGAGGCGCTCGATCGCGCGGGCCTTTCCTATGTCGGCCAAGTGTCCAGCGGGTCGGATCTAAAACTGGAAGGCGGGTTCGCGACCGCCGATTTCGCCGGCACCGGCTTTCAGCTGATTAGGCGCAACGTCTTCGAGCGCATGATCGCGGCTCATCCAGAGCTCAAGTTCCGCGCCGTCCACGACGCCGCCGACGATCGGGCGCCCGCAGACCATCTTTACGCGCTGTTCGACAGCATCATCGACCCCGCGACCGGTTTCTACCTCAGCGAAGATTATTCGTTCTGCCGCCGTTGGCGTGCGCTCGGAGGCGAGATCTGGCTCGATCTTGAGAGCAAGCTGACCCATACGGGCCAAGACAGCTTCCGGGGCGATTGCACCCAACGTTTCGCGGCTCTACGGGACACGGTGCTGCCTTCCGTCGGTCTCGCGGCATGACGGCAGGGGACAGGCCTCGATCCGCCTGTTAGACCGCGCTGCAACCCACGCGATCGCCTGCCACGTGTCCGCTCCTTCCGAATCTCCCGATCCCGACGGCCTGCCGACGCCACGCCGGATCATTGCGGTCTTCGCCCTGCTCGCGGCCATCGTGCTGGCCGTGCTCGACGGCTCGATCGTCAACGTGGCGCTTCCCACCATGGCGGGTGCCCTCGACGTCTCGCCCGCGGCCTCGATCTGGATCGTGTCGGGATACCAACTGGCGCTCGTGGTCTCGTTGCTGCCCTTTGCGGCGCTCGGTGAAAGCATCGGCTATCGTCGGGTGTTCATTGCCGGGGTGTCCCTGTTCACGCTGGCCTCCGCCCTCTGCGCCGTCGCGCCCAACCTGCCCGTCCTGGTCGCGGCTCGCGTCCTGCAGGGGTTTGGCGGGGCCGCCACCATGGCCCTGCTGGCGGCGCTTCTGCGTTACACCTACCCGCACCGGTTGCTCGGGCGGGCGATCGGTTGGAACGCCATGGCGGTGGCCCTGTCCTCGGCCACGGGACCGACGCTCGGCGCCGCGATCCTGCATGTGGCTCCATGGCCCTGGCTGTTCGCCGTCAACATCCCGATCGGCTGCCTGGTACTCGCCGCCGCGCGGGCTTTGCCCGAAACGCCCGGCAGCGGCCGCCACGTCGATGGGCTCAGCGCCCTCCTGAATGCCCTCTTCTTCGCGCCGCTGATTCTCGCGGTCGACCGGCTGACGGAGGCTCCAATATGGGCCGCGGGCCTCCTTCTCGTGGCAGCCGTGAGCCTCGTGGCACTGGTCCGGCGCGAAGCTCCGCGGGCTGCTCCGCTGATCCCGCTCGATCTCTTGCGCAACGGGGCGATCCGTCTCTCTGTGATCGCCTCGGTCTGCGCCTTCGCGGCCCAGATGCTCGCCTTCGTGGGTCTGCCTTTCTACCTCCAGCACGGGCTCGGTCGCGACGCCTTCACGACGGGTCTGCTGATGACGCCCTGGCCGGTCACGGTGGCGGTGGCGGCGCCGTTCGCAGGTCGCCTCTCCGAACGGGTCTCGACAGCCACGCTCTGCGCCATTGGCGCTGGATGCCTCGCGGCGGGGCTCGGCCTGGCGGCCGTGTGGCCGCTTGATGGCGGCATTGCCCCGCTCATCGCGTTCAACATGCTGAGCGGTCTCGGGTTCGGGTTCTTTCAGACCCCGAACAATCGCAACATGCTTCTCTCCGCACCCAAGGAGCGCAGCGGGGCGGCGGGCGGCATGCAGGCCACCGCGCGGCTGTTCGGCCAAACGAACGGGGCCGTGATCACGGCCCTTCTGTTCGGCTTCGTCGGCGATGCCGCCCCGCGTCTCGCGCTGGCTGTCGGCGCGGTCTTCGCGCTGGCGGCCGGAATCGTCAGCGCGCTTCGGCGGGCGCGGGTTTAGACGTAAGCGGCGTCAGGACCTGTTGTAGACATCCTCGATGCGGATGATGTCGTCTTCGCCAAGATAGCTGCCGGTCTGCACCTCGATCAATTCCAGGTCGATCTTGCCGGGATTGGTCATGCGGTGCGTGCAGCCGATCGGCAGATAGATCGATTCGTTCTCGTGCACGAGCTTGATGGTCTCGTTGACCGTCACCTCGGCGATGCCGCGCACCACGATCCAGTGCTCGGCGCGGTGGAAGTGCTTCTGCAGCGACAAACGCTGGCCGGGCTTCACGACGATGCGCTTGACCTGATAGCGGCCCCCGCGATCGATGCTCTGATAATAGCCCCAGGGCCGATAGGAGCGGCGGTGTTCGAGCGCCTCGGGCCGCTTTTCCCGCTTCAGCTGATCGACGAGGTCCTTCACCTTGGCGGCCTTGTCGGCGTTGAGCACCAGGACGGCATCCTGGGTCGTCACCACGATGACATTGTCGAGCCCGACCACGGCGGTCAGCATTTCGTCCGATCGAATATGCACGTTGTTGCCATCGAGCACGACGCCCGAGCCGCGGATGGAATTGCCCTGGGCGTCGCGGTCCGAAAGCTCCCACACGGCCTGCCAGGTGCCGATGTCCGACCAGCCCATGTCGGCCGCAATGACGGCGGCCCGGTCGGTGCGCTCCATCACGGCATAGTCGATCGAGATCTTCGGCATGCGGGCAAAGGCCTCGGCGTCGAGCACGAGCAGCCCGAGGTCGCGCTGAGCACCCGCGACCGCACCCTCGGCCCCCTTGGCGAGGTCGGGCGCATAGCGTTCGATTTCGGCCCGCATGACGTCGGCCCGGAACACGAAGTTGCCCGAGTTCCACAAATATCCGGCTTCGAGATAGCGTTGCGCCGTGGCCGCATCGGGCTTCTCGACGAAAGATTCGAGTTTTCGCACGCCACTGTCGTAACCCAGAGGAGCGCCGGGCCGGAGATAGCCGAAGCCTGTCGCGGGGCGGGTCGGCGTGATGCCGAAGGTCACGATGGACCCCTCCGCGGCCGCCGAGGCGGCTTCGCGGCAGAATTCCACGAAGGCGGCCCGGTTCTCAATAATGTGATCAGCAGCGAACACTGCCACGACGGTCTTGGGTCCGCGACGGAGCGCGATTTCCGCCGCGACAGCGACGGCCGGCCCCGAATCGCGGCGCGAGGGTTCGAGAACCACGTCGGCTTCGATCCCGGTTTCCTTGACCTGATCGGCCACCAGGAAGCGGTAGTCATGATTGGTGATGACGATCGCCGGCTCGAACAGATCGCGATCGCGAAGCATGTCGAGGGCCATCTGGAACGTCGACCGCGTGCCGAGAAGCGCAATGAACTGTTTCGGCAAGGCTTCGCGCGACTCAGGCCACACCCGTGTGCCCGACCCGCCGCACATGATCACGGGCAGAATTTTAATCATCTATAAATATCCGGCTCGAAACAGCGGTTTGAGCCAGAATAGACCTTATGCGGCTCTTTGATAATCTTTGATGTCGGAAAAGGTTATCGAAGGCCATCGCTCCTGCTCGTAGCGTAGCGTGAAGGCCGAGGTCGCAAGGAACACGGGCGCCCCGTCGAGGTCCGAGGCGGTCGAGGACGGATAGGCGGCCAGGAACTTGTTCAGCTCCGTGGCTTCCCCGGTGACCCAGCGGCAAATTTCGAAGCGACTCGGCTCGAACGACACCGGCAGGCCATATTCGGCCTGCAGCCGCTCGGCCAGCACGTCGAGCTGCAGCGCCCCCACGACGCCCACCATGGCGCCCGACCCATCATAGGGCACGAAGGTCTGGACCACGCCTTCCTCGGCCATCTGTTGCAGCGCCTCGCGCAGTTTCTTGGCCTTCATGGCATCGGTCAGCTTCACGCGCCGTAGAATCTCGGGCGCGAAGCTCGGCACGCCGCGAAATACGAGATCCTCGCCTTCGGTCAGCGTGTCGCCGATGCGCAGCGTTCCGTGGTTCGGGATGCCGACGACGTCACCCGGATAGGCTTCCTCGGCGAGCGCACGCTCCTGCGCGAAGAAGAACTGCGGCGCGTTGAGCGCCATGGGTTTGCCGGTGCGCACGAGCTTGGCCTTCATGCCACGCGTGAGGCGGCCCGAGGAGACGCGCATGAAGGCAATACGGTCCCGGTGATTGGGATCCATATTGGCTTGGATCTTGAACACGAAGCCGCTCATCTTCTTCTCGTGCGCCTCGACGAAACGGCTTTCCGCCTGCAGGCCCTTCGGGGGCGGCGCGAAGGTCGCCAAGGCATTGATCAGGTCCGCGACCCCGAAGGTCCGCAGTGCGCTGCCGAAGAACACCGGTGTCAGATGGCCTTCGAGATAGGCCTGCTCGTCGAAGGGGCGGCAGGCGTCGCGGGCGAGTTCGAGCTCGTCGATGGCCGCATCGGCCTCGTGCGCCGGCAGCAGCGCCCGAATCACCGGATCACGCGGCCCGTCGACCGGCGTCATGGGTGCGGTCACGTCGGAGTCGAGCTTGCGGATCATGTTGCGCGCAAGATCGTACGTGCCCGCGAAGGCGCGTCCACGACCGATCGGCCACGTCATGGGCGCCGTGTCGAGCGCCAGCACCTTTTCGATCTCGTCGAGCAGGTCGAAGGGATCGCGCGTTTCGCGGTCGAGCTTGTTGATGAAGGTGACGATGGGGATGTCGCGCAACCGGCACACCTCGAAGAGCTTTCGGGTGCGGGACTCGATGCCGCGTGCGGCATCGATCACCATCACGGCCGAGTCGACGGCCGAGAGCGTGCGGTAGGTGTCTTCGGAGAAGTCTTCGTGGCCCGGCGTGTCGAGGAGGTTGAAGACGCAGCCGGCATGTTCGAAGGTCATCACAGAGGTGACCACCGAGATGCCGCGCTGGCGCTCGATGTCCATCCAATCCGACCGCGTCTGACGCCGGTTGGCCTTGGCCCGCACTTCGCCAGCCAGCTGGATCGCGCCGCCAAACAATAGGAGCTTTTCGGTCAGCGTGGTCTTGCCGGCGTCCGGATGCGAAATAATCGCAAAGGTCCGTCGCCGTGCGACAGGGTCGTTTTCTGTGAGGGACATGATCAATTCGGTTGCGCGGAACCGTCGCCCCTTAGCAAAAAAGCCCGCCGTGACAAATGACCGTTTTCGATTGCGGCCCCGACAATCCTCCGCGCCGGGCCTCGGACCGCATCAACGGCCGGAAAATTTCATTGGATCGGCCGCTTCGCGGACAATTCGAGTGGCCAGGGTCGACAATTCCGTGGTCTGGGCCCTGACAGCGTCCATCTGCCGCCGGGCATGCTCGGCATTCAGAGAGATGGCCTCGGACAGAGTCTTGACCGAAGCGAGGTTCCGCCAATGTTGGATCGCCGCCTCGGCGTTGACCCGCCACGCCGCGATGGCTTTGCTGTTGAATTCGGCCATGCGTTCGAGCGTCGTCGTCGAGTTCGCCTCGGCTCCCTTGCCCAACGACTCTGCGGCTGTCTTCAGCGACCCCAACGCACCTTGGTTGCCGCCCGGGAGCGAAGACCACATCGCATTGAGATGCTGCCGGGCCGCATCCACGGCCTCAGACGTGTCCTGCGAGGCCGCCTTCAGGATTTCGGTGGTTTGACTGTTGGCAGCCTCGGTCTCCTCGGCGACGGCTTTCGTAACATCCATCATGTGGGATGCGATCTCGGAGCCCGCCTCAGAAACTGCTTCCGAGGTCTGCGCCGCGTGCTCCTCGGCGGGATGAGCGTCTCCCTCGCCTTCGCCAGGTCGGTCGTTGTCGACCATCATCGGACTATTCCCTTGAGCTGGAAGATCCACGGGCCTTTTGGAGGGCCGCCTCGATGCTGCGCGGCGCGAGACGGCCACGGTCGGCCCCTTACGACTTGTTGAAGGTGCTGGCGATCGTCGACTGCATGGTGCTGCCGAAATCCTTGGCCTGCTCCTGGAGCGTCGCGATCTGGCTCTTCACATAGTCGGACTGCAGAGCCATAAGCTCCTGCATATCGGTGACGCGAACAACCTTGGAAGCATAGTCGAAAGCCGAGCGAACATTCTGCTCTGCGAAGGTCACGGCCTTGTCGCCGATCACGCGAGCGCTGCCCTGGACGGTGTTGGTCGCGGTGTCGGCCTGCCCCATTGCCTTCTGGGCGGCGCCGATGAAGGATTCAAATGCCTTGCGGGCCTGATCGACGCTTTTTTCGGCGAAGTCGCGCATCTCGGTCGGAATTTCATAGGATGGGGTGGTCACTGCAGTTCTCCTTATCAGGCGGCTAAGCCTCGGGGCCTTTCTATCGGCGACGCCGAATAAACGCCCAGCCTGCCCCATTTGTGGCGGCAATGCCAATATAAGTCGCCAAATGCTGCATTGCAACAAATTTTCCGCGCCGCACAATCTGATAAGGTGCAAAGACGCCACAGTTGTTGCTAAGTGCGGCATCCGGCTAGCGTTAATGAGAGGTAAACTGCTATCGTAAAAAGCTAAGTTTGGAACCGGTGCAGGCTGCGGAGGACATGGTGGTCCACCAATCTGATCGAGCCTTGGCAACGCGTGCGGGATGCAACGCGAACTCATGACGGCGCCTCTCGCTGCAAACGTCCTGGCCGAAATCTTCGGGACCCTCGCGATCGATGCTGTGCGTCCAACGGAGACGCCGCTCGTGATCGTCGCCCAGCACGAGGCGCGGGTGGTTTGGGCGAACGATGGCGCCGTTCATCTCCTCGGGACCGCGAATGCGCGGGACATCTCAGATCTTCTGTTCGGGTCGGGGCCATCTGCACGCACGTTCGCGCGTCGCCTCAGTCACCTATCCCCCGAGCAGGGCCCGACGCTGGAACGTCTCAGGCTCTCGCGTGATTTCCCGGCAGTCTGGGAAACGATCGCATGCCGGGCGCTCGCCGATCTCGGACCCGGGCCTCTCGTGGCCCTGCAATTCCCGGCATCGCCTCTCGCTCAACCGCGCCGGGACGATCCATTCGCCTCCGCTCTCGACCACGACCCGGAGCTTCCGCCGGAAGACGCGACCGCCGCCCCGCCGACCCATTCCGGGGAGTTGGAGGGTCCCTCCTCTCGCCAGCGCATCCTGCGGGTGTTGTGGGAGACGGACGCCACGGGCTGTCTGACGGCGATCGATCCGGTCTTCCAGTCCGCGATGGGGCACGCGGCCCTGCGCATCGACGATCACCTGCCCACCCGCATTCGGGCCTTCGCCCCGGATCTCGCGGATCGTCTCGATGACTCGTTGCGGGACCACCACTCGATCGAAACATCGCGGGTGAGCTGGCCACACTCGGTCACCGGCGATGCCGTTCCGGTCGAGATCGGATGTGCCCCGAAGCGAGGTCGCGGGGCCGGCTTGCGCGGCTTCTGCACGCTCCATGTCCATGGGACCGTGACCCGGCCCGCAAGCCTACCCGAGCTGATCGCGTCGATCGAACCGGTGCAACCTGCCAACGATGACGATGCGCCAGGCGGAACGGAGCCGGAGGTTGCCCTGGTGGTCGATGATGCGGTTCACGTCCCCGAGCCGCCCGCATCGGACATTCAACCCGGCGCCGGCTCACGCGCCGCCATGCCGACCATCGTGGCGGGCAGCAGCAACATCGTCCATTTCCCGTCGATGCGGATAGGATCCGTGCCGGCCAATTTCGGCCATGAGCTCCGGCCTGCCCTTCCGCCGCAGGTGCCGCCTGCCGGCAGAGGCGAAGCGCTGGGCATCGAGCCTCCGCGCTGGTCCGAATCGCCCGAGACGGACCAGGCCACTTCGTCCGTCTTCCCGAGCGAACTTACGGCCGACGAGCAGGATGCCTTCGAACATATCCGGAAGGTTCTCGGGACAAGGCCGTTCGCCCATTCGCCGCCTGCACAGGAAGACTTACCGGAACCGGCCGCTCCGCCACCGCCGGTCCGCGCCGTCACCCTCGATCCCTCCGAGGTGGCTGGCCTGATCGACGTCCTGCCCGCCGCGCTCCTTCTCGACATGGAAGGAATCCGGCATGCCAACGCGACTTTGCTGGCCCGTCTCGGCTTTTCCACACAGCTCGACTTCCAAGCTCGTCAAGCGGCCGAAGAGCCAGGTCCCGAGGGGCGAATCCGGGCCAGCGATGGAACATGGGTCGAGGCTCGGGTGGAACACGTCGAGCTGGGCAGCTCGACGGCCCGGATCTGGATCGTGCCGGACTTGGTCGCAAAAACGCCCGAGCAGAGCATCGAGCGCTCCGAGAACGAGCCAAGCGAGGCGGAGCCATGGAGCTCGACGGCGCTGGCCTTTGCGGCGGACGGATTTGCGCTCATCGACGAGAGTGGCAAGCTGCGACAGGTGAGCCCGCAGGCTGCACGACTCTTCGGCTACGGCGCGGCGGAATTGGTCGGAGCGTCCGGGGCCGACCTCCTGATGCCCAATCAGGATTCGTCATGGCATGGCCTCCTGGCGGCGGCTGTCGAGACATCGAATGTCGTCAGCAACGAAGTCCTGGGGCGAACCCGGAGCGGCCAACCGATTCCCTTGCTGGTCCGCCTCGGACGTGTCGCGCCCGATCGGCTTTGCGTGTTCTGGAACGACGATGCCAGTCGCAAGCGCGCCGTGAATGGGCTCGATGCGGCACGGCGTGAGGCGGAACGCGCCAATGCTTTGAAATCCGAATTCCTGGCCAAGGTCAGCCACGAAATCCGCACCCCCCTCAATGCCATTCTGGGCTTCGCAGAGGTCATTCGTGACGAGCGACTCGGCCCCGTCGGCAACGCCCGTTATCTCGACTATCTCAAGGACATTCACGCTTCCGGCACGCATGTCATGAGCCTCGTGAACGATCTGCTCGATCTCTCGCGCATCGAGTCGGGCGGCATGGATTTGCGGCTCGAAGCCGTCGATGCCAACTCGATCGTTCAGGCCTGCGTGAACGCGCTTCAGACGCAAGCGCATCGCGAGCGCATCATCATGCGCCTGTCCCTGGCACCCCGGCTTCCGCCGACCCTCGCCGACGAGCACAGCCTTCGGCAGATCGTCTCGAATCTCCTGTCCAATGCGGTGAAATTCAACGAGCCCGGTGGGCAGGTCATCGTCTCGACGACGCTTGCGGCCTCGGACGCGATCACGATCCGCATCCGGGACACGGGCGTGGGCATGACCGAGCAGGAGATCGAGAGCGCGATGGAGCCGTTCCACCAAGTCTCAAGCACGAAGCGGAGTGGCAGCGGATTGGGCTTGCCTCTCACCAAGGCGCTGGTCGAAGCCAATTGCGCCAGCATGTCGATCAGAAGCACACCCGGTGAAGGCACGCTTGTCGAGGTGGTGTTCCCGGTCGTCGAGCAGGATTCAGTGAGCATGCCGGCCGAATGAGCCCAGCGAGCGCGCTCTGGAAGACGGCGAGTCAGGACCTTCGCGCGTAGACGACCCCCGCCAGAACCACGAGTCCGACCACAAGGATCAAGACCGAGCGCCACAAAGGCCGGGGGGACGGGTCGGCTTGCGGCATCCTGGAAAGGCCGACCGGGCGTCTTACCTTGGCGCGGGCCAGCATAAAGCCCACAAGGCCCAGGGCGAAAAGCACGCCGCCTGAAGAGGCCAGGACCGTTAGGGCCGTCGCATCGAGAACATGCCGACCATCGGTGCCCGGAACCGCATAGGCCCTGACGCCGTCGCGGATCACCGGGTTGAACCGCCGAACAGCCACAAGCGTCCCGAGCAGCAAGCCACCTGCCACCAGGAGAAGCGATCCCATCATCTTATAGGCGAGTGCGTCGAGACGAAGGTCGGTACTGTCCCGCTCCTCGGCCGGAGGCTCTACCACCGCGGCGTCTTCTTGCTCGCTTTGGTGCGTTCGAGGAGATCCAGGGGGAGTTTCCCGCTGTGCTTCTCTTCCAGCAAAGATTGGTGACGCTCGATCCCGACCCTCAGCTTCTCGGTCCGAAGTTTAAATTCGTGGCGCGCCTTTTCGGCCCGGATCACGAAGACGTCATGCAGGCGCCGCCGCTTCTCGCGCCATTCCTCGCCGAGCTTATCGGTGCCCTCTTTCAAGCGCAGCAGGACGTCACGTGACGGGACATCCGCCTCCGCCGACTCCTTGTCACCCGCGCGATAGGTCCAAACCCGCGCGGGCGGCAGGTTGAGCCAAACCGGCGGCGAGACGCTGGCCCGAAAGCCGGTCGGCGCGAAATTCTCGTCGACGCGCGGTACGGGCGAGCCGATCCCATAGGTGAATTGGACGAAAACCCCCTCGGGCCGCATGAGACCAAAGGCCTGATCGAGCAGCGCGAGCCGCTGCCGCTCGGGCTTGGTGAGAAGAGGCAGGCTTGAAACCACCGCCGCCGCAGCGTTCCTCCCGAGGACCGATCCCAGGGATGCTTGAAGATCGTAGGCGTCTCCCTCGACGATGCAGGCGCGCGGGTAGCGCCGCGCGAGGAGCTTGCAGAAATCAGGGTCGAATTCGACCAGGATCAATCTTTCCTGTTCGATGCCGCGACGGATCAGGGCCTCGGTGACCGGGCCCGTGCCCGGCCCGAGTTCGATGACCGGCCCCTCCAGCCTGGGGTCGATGCAGCGCGCCATCGTGCGCGACAAGACTTTGCCAGAGGGCGAGACCGCCCCGGTGACAAGAGGTTTGTCGAGCCACGCGCGAATGAAGCGCGCCTCGTCGCCGAGGCGCTCAGCCGGGGGCCTGGATTTGCCGCGCGCACCACGGTCGGACGCGCTTGAATGATGACGCAAAACGAAAGTTCCTGAACCGTTTCCAACCCTGATTCGGCGGCTCAGCCGCTCAAATTATCGAAGAAATCTTTGATCCTGTCGAAAAACCCCGCCGATTCCGAATAGGTCTTCTGTGTCGATTCGGATTCGAATTCGGCGAGGAGCTCACGCTGGCGTCGCGTGAGATTTTGCGGCGTCTCCACCATGGTCTGGATATAGAGGTCGCCGACGTCGCGCGAACGTAGCACCGGCATCCCCTTGTCCTTGATGCGGAACTGCTTGCCGGACTGCGTACCTTCCGGGATTTTCACCTTGGCTTCCGATCCGTCCACGGTCGGAACGGTGAACTCGCCACCGAGCGCGGCCTGCACCATGGAGATCGGCACGCGACAGTAGAGATCTGCGCCATCACGCTGAAAGAACTGGTGCGGCTTGACGGACAAGAAAATGTAGAGGTCGCCGGACGGTCCGCCGCGGACACCCGCTTCGCCTTCGCCGGAAAGACGAATCCGGGTTCCATCCTCGACCCCGGCCGGAACGTTCACCGAGAGCGAGCGATCGCGCGTCACCCGGCCCGACCCCATGCAGACCGAACAGGGGTTCTCGATGATCTCGCCCCGTCCGCCGCAGGTCGGACAGGTGCGCTCGATGGCGAAGAATCCTTGCTGCGCCCGCACACGGCCCTGGCCGCCGCAGGTCCCGCAGGTCTTGGGCTTCGAACCGGATTTGGCGCCTGTGCCGGAGCAGGTCTCACAGGAGATCGAGGTTGGAATCTTGACCGTCGCGGTCTTGCCCCGGAAGGCGTCCTCGAGCGTGATCTCCATATTGTAGCGAAGATCGGAGCCACGCTCTCGTCCGTTGCTGCGGTTGGCCCGACCGCGACCCATCATGTCGCCGAACAGATCGTCGAAGATATCGGACATCGAGGCTCCGAAGCCATCGTTCATGCCGCCGCCCGCGCCACCCTGCTCGAAAGCGGCATGACCGAACCGGTCGTAGGCAGCCCGCTTCTGGCCATCGGACAGGATCTGATAGGCTTCGTTGACTTCCTTGAACTTGACCTCGGCGGTTTTGTCGCCAGGGTTGCGGTCCGGATGATACTGCATCGCGGCTTTGCGGAAGGCGACCTTCAGCTCCGCTTCCGTGACGGTGCGGGCAACGCCAAGCGTTTCGTAGAAGTCGCGTTTGGCCATGAACGGCTGATCCCATCGAGCGATACGTGACGCCTGAAGCGGCCAGTGTCACACCTGCGGCCTTGCGGCCTTTCATTGTCCTTCGGCGAGGGTGCTCTGACGGCGCCGCTTCACCCCATTCGAAAATGCTTCTGCCACAATGCCTTCACAAATGCCAAGATATCGGCGGCGTTTGTGACCCGGGACTTGCCGGTGCAGAGTCCTGGCCCACCCTGTTCCAGGTCTGCAACGGTTCCACATCCGCTCGGCCGCCTGCGACGTTACTCCTGAGCCGAGTGCGCCTATCGCTGATCGGAGAAGTCCAGGCTCGGTGCTTTGCAACGTGCTCGGCTTCGTCGATCATTGCTGGAGAGACATCGACGTCGCAGACCGAAGACTGTCCCAAAACAAGTGAACCGGCGCTCGGGAGCGCCGGTTCAAAAACCTGTCTTTCTCTCGCGTTTTACGCGCGCTTCTTGTCCTCGCCGCCCACTTCCTTGAAGTCGGCATCAATGACGTCGTCATTTTCTTCCGCGGCGGGAGCCGATTCGCCGCCGGAGGCCTGCGCCTTGTACATCGCCTCGCCGAGCTTCATCGAAGCCTGCATCAACTCGTTGGTGCGGGCCTTGATGACTTCGACATCTTCACCTTCGAGAGCCGGTCGCAAAGCCGCGATGGCACCTTCGACCGCGCTCTTGTCCGCCGCCGAGACCTTATCGCCATATTCAGCCAACGACTTTTCGGTCGAGTGGATCATGGCTTCCGCCTGGTTCCGGGCATCGATCAGCTCGCGCCGCTTCTTGTCGTCGGCCGCATGCAGTTCAGCGTCCTTCACCATCTTGTCGATGTCGGCGTCGCTGAGGCCGCCCGAGGCCTGGATACGGATCTGCTGCTCTTTGTTGGTCGCCTTGTCCTTCGCGGTCACGTTCACGATACCGTTCGCGTCGATGTCGAAGGTCACCTCGATCTGGGGAATACCGCGCGGCGCCGCCGGAATACCGACGAGGTCGAACTGACCCAGAACCTTGTTGTCCGCGGCCATCTCGCGCTCACCCTGGAACACCCGGATGGTGACCGCCGTCTGGCTGTCTTCGGCGGTCGAGAAGACCTGGCTCTTCTTGGTCGGGATCGTGGTGTTGCGATCGATCAGGCGTGTGAACACGCCCCCGAGCGTCTCGATGCCGAGCGAGAGCGGGGTCACGTCGAGCAGCAACACGTCCTTGACGTCGCCCTGAAGCACGCCGGCCTGAACGGCTGCGCCGATCGCCACCACCTCATCCGGGTTGACGCCCTTGTGGGGCTCCTTGCCGAAGAACTGCTTCACGATCTCCTGGACCTTCGGCATGCGGGTCATGCCGCCGACCAGCACCACTTCGTCGATCTCGCCGGCCGACAGCCCAGCGTCCTTCAGCGCCTTGCGGCAGGGCTCGACGGTCTTCTGAATGAGGTCGTCGACCAGCGCCTCGAACTTCGCGCGCGTCAACTTGAGCGCGAGATGCTTCGGGCCGCTGGCGTCCGCCGTGATGTAGGGCAGGTTGATGTCGGTCTGGGTCGCGGAGGAAAGCTCGATCTTGGCCTTCTCGGCCGCTTCCTTCAGGCGCTGGAGCGCGAGCTTGTCCTTGCGGAGATCGACCGTGTTGTCCTTCTTGAACTCCTCGACAAAATACTCGACGAGACGATTGTCGAAGTCTTCGCCGCCCAGGAACGTATCCCCGTTCGTGGACTTCACCTCAAAGACGCCGTCGCCGATTTCGAGCACCGACACGTCGAAGGTGCCGCCGCCGAGGTCATAGACCGCGATCGTGCCGGCAGCGCGCTTGTCGAGACCATAGGCAAGCGCTGCCGCCGTCGGCTCGTTGATGATGCGCAACACTTCGAGACCGGCGATCTTGCCGGCGTCCTTGGTGGCCTGACGCTGCGCGTCGTTGAAATAGGCCGGAACCGTGATGACCGCCTGGGTAACGGTCTGGCCGAGGTAGGATTCGGCCGTTTCCTTCATCTTCTGCAGAATGAAGGCGGAAATCTGTGACGGCGAATAAGGCTTGTTGTCCGACGAGACCCAGGCGTCGCCATTCGGAGCCTTGGTGATCTTGTAGGGCACAAGGCCGATGTCCTTCTTGGTCATCGGATCGTCGAAAGTGCGGCCGATCAGTCGCTTGATCGCGAAGAAGGTCCGCTCCGGATTGGTTACGCCCTGGCGTTTCGCCGGTTGGCCGACGAGGCGTTCGCCATCATCCGTGAAGGCCACGATCGACGGCGTCGTCCGTGCGCCTTCGGCATTCTCGATGACCTTGGGGCTCGAACCTTCCATGACGGCGACGCAGGAATTGGTCGTGCCAAGGTCGATGCCGATTACTTTTGCCATGCTCTCTATTCCTCTCAAGTTCGCAAGACCACCGGGCCCCGAAGCGGCCCGGTTGATGGGCGGACGCCTGCGACCGAAGTCGTCTTCGGCCGTCATCCGCCCGGTCCCCGATGCTGGTTGGGATGTTGGGATTGCGACCCGCCCGCGCAAGTTCCGGGCCGCATATAGGCGGCGGATTTTTGAGGCGCAAGATCGCCTTGCGCAAGGCGCTCCATGCCGAGCGGGCCTGCAGCGGTTGCGCCACAGGGCCGAAATCCTGCATGTAGGAGAAGGTAGCCGGCAGGGCGCACATCGAAGGGACGGGCGGCAGGATGACCAAAGCCATCATCGGGATCATCGGCGGATCGGGGGTCTACGACCTGCCTGGCCTCGACAATCTGCGCGAAGAACAGATGACGACGCCCTGGGGCGAGCCGTCGGACGCGCTGCGGTTCGGCACTTTGGCGGGACGCGATGCCGTGTTCCTGCCGCGCCATGGGCGCGGCCATAAATTGTCGCCGTCCGGCATCAACTACCGGGCCAATATCGCGGCCCTGAAACAGGCGGGCGTCACCGATCTCGTTTCCGTTTCGGCGTGCGGTTCCTACCGGGCCGAACTCTATCCCGGCTTCTTCGTCCTGGTGGATCAGTTCGTCGACCGCACCCATGGGCGAGAGAGTTCGTTCTTCGGCAATGGCTGCGTGGCGCATGTCTCCATGGCCCACCCGGTCGCGCCCCTGCTGCAGCGCCGTATCTCGGAGGCCGCCAAGGCGGAGGACATCGCCCACAAGCTCAACGGCACCTACCTCTGCATGGAGGGGCCGCAGTTCTCGTCCTACGCTGAATCGATGACCTACCGGGCCGCCGGCTATGATGTGGTCGGCATGACCGCCATGCCGGAGGCGAAGCTCGCCCGCGAAGCCGAAATCTCCTACGCCACCATCGCCATGGTGACGGACTTCGATTGCTGGCATGCCGACCATGAGATCGTGGACGTCGCGGCCGTCATCAAAGTCGTCCACGAGAACGCAGGCCGGGCGGCGGCGCTGATCGCCCGCCTCATCCGCGACTTTCCCGAAGAGCACGAAACCTGTCCGGTCGGCTCCGACCGGGCGCTGGACAATGCGCTCATCACGGCTCCAGCGGCACGCGACCCAGCCTTTGTCGAGAAGCTGCGGGTGATCGGCGGTCGCGTGCTGGGTGCCTGACGGATTTAGACTGGTGATTCGGGTGGGTAGCCGTTAGGCCAAGCAGAACCGGTGCCCCGCGGCCCGCCATGCCCCTCGGAGTTCGACACGCCGTGACGACCAACCTCAAGGACATCATCCGGACGATCTCGGACTATCCGAGACCCGGCATCGAGTTCCGCGACATCACCACGTTGCTCGGCGACGCGCGCGCCTTCCGTCGCGCCATCGACGAGCTGGTGCAGCCTTGGGCCGGCACCAAGATCGACAAGGTGGCCGGCATCGAGGCGCGCGGCTTCATCCTGGGGGGCGCCGTCGCGCATCAACTCTCGGCCGGTTTCGTGCCGATCCGCAAGAAGGGCAAGCTGCCCCACACGACGGTAAGGATCGCCTATTCGCTGGAATACGGCGTCGACGAGATGGAGATGCACCAGGATGCTGTGCGTCCCGGCGAGCGCGTCATCCTGGTCGACGACCTCATCGCGACCGGTGGCACCGCCACGGCCGCCGCCAAACTCCTGCGCCAGATCGGCGCCGACGTGGTGGCCGCCTGTTTCGTCATCGACCTGCCCGATCTCGGCGGCGCCGTGAAGCTGCGCGCCATGGACGTGCCCGTGGGAACCCTGATTGAATTCGCGGGACATTGAGGCCTGCGGCGATCACGCTCCTGCCGGCACGGGCCGCTCAGGTTCGATAGGCCAGCTTCAGCTGGTCCGCCACCGCCGCAAGTCTTTTGTCCCGGGTCCACAGACGGGAGCCGACATTCAGGCGCGTCGAAGCCAGAAGGTGCGCATCCACATAGCCGATTCCTCTGCCCGCCAGGGCGAAGCGGTCGATGAACATCAATACTTCCGCGTCGGTCGCGATCGCGAGACGGGGCAAGCCTTGCAGAGACTCGATGATTGCTTGCCGTTGCCGCAGGTGACCCAGCGATTTCGCCAAGCACGAAAGGGTGGATTGCACCCCTGTTGGCTGCAAGAAGGGTTGGGAGCCCGGCGTCACCGCTCCGCAGGTGACAGATCCAGATCGAAGTGTCGGCCAGGATCAAGCAGGCTTGGTTCGTCGACGGGGAGGTATCTCGACATCCGGCTCTGTTCCGCCGAGACGCGCGAGGCGCCGAGCACTCTCCCGTTCGATGAGGGCTTTCAGGGCTTCGCGGACGATCGCCGACTTTTCTTTGAGACCCGTGAAGGCTTCCGCCTGTGCGAGAAGCTCATCATCGAGCGAAAGGGTGGTGCGCCTGAGCAGCTCCAATAAGGCACGAAAATATCATCGATCGATGTCATCAACAATTCCTTGCTCAAGCCGTCTTTCCGGGTGAGGCTGATGGCTCGATCGAACCCATGCAAGTCGAAGGAATGCGACTTGCCGCGCCGAAGGCCCTGGGGCACATAGCGGCTCGTCCAGGTGGAATCGCCCGGCCAAGGAATATTCATGAGGGACAACGCCAAACCTGCTCCGCGCGTCGGGCTTCTCGTCACCTGCCTAGTTGACCTCATGCGGCCGAGCGTGGGTTTCGCCGCCGTGAAGCTCTTGGAAGATGCGGGCTGCATCGTCGACGTGCCGGGCCAGACCTGCTGTGGGCAACCGGCCTTCAACTCCGGGGACCGCGCGACCGCGCGCCGGTTGGCGCAGAACATCATCGATGCCTTCGCGGGCTTCGACTACGTCGTGGTGCCATCGGGCTCCTGCGGCGGCACGGTGGTCAAACATTACCCCGAACTCTTCGCCGACGAACCGGGCCTGTCCCAGAAGGCGCGGGCGCTCGCCGACAAGACCCACGAGCTCGTCAGCTTCCTGACCGACGTCATGGGCGTGAGCGACGTCAAGGCCCGTTTCGACGGGACCGTGACCTACCATGATTCCTGCTCCGGCCTGAGGGAGCTCGGCATCCGGGAGCAACCGCGCCGGTTGCTGCAGAGCGTCCTCGGCCTTGATCTCGTCGAGATGACGGATGCGGATGTCTGCTGCGGCTTTGGCGGCACCTTCGCGGTCAAATATGGGGAGATCTCGAACGCCATCGTCGAGCGCAAAGCCGACCGGATCGTGGAGAGCGGGGCCCGCACGATCGTGGCCGGCGACCTCGGCTGCCTGCTCAATATGGCTGGAAAGCTGTCCCGCCGCGGCTCGCCGACAGAAGTGCGGCATGTCGCCGAGATCCTCGCCGGGATGACGGACGCGCCGGCGATCGGGGCGCCAGGAGAGACCACGCGATGACGATCCACCCCACGTCCGCGCAATTTCCCGCCAACGCCCACAAGGCGCTGCACGACCCGCAGCTGCAGAAAGCCTTCAACCACGTCCGCTCGGCCTTCATCGACAAGCGCGCCAAGGCCGCCGCCGCCCTGCCTGAATTCGAGGCGTTGCGCGACAGCGCGCGGGACATCAAGGCCCATACGCTGAAGCACCTCGACGTCTATATCGAGGCCTATGAGGCGAAGGTGCGCGAGGCGGGCGGCACGGTCCATTTCGCCCGCGATGCCGCCGAGGCGCGGGCCGCCATCGTCGAGATCTGCCGGGCGCGCGGGGCCAGAACGGTCACCAAGGGCAAGTCGATGGTCTCGGAAGAGATCGGCCTGAACGACGCGCTCCATGCGGCGGGGATCGAGCCGGTCGAGACCGACCTCGGCGAGTATATCATCCAGCTGCGCGGCGAAGTGCCGTCCCACATCATCGCGCCGGCCGTGCATCTCACCAAGGAACAGGTCGAGGCCGACTTCCGGCGTTTGCATCTGCACCTGCACCCGGACCGCGATCTCTCGGATGCGCAACTGCTGCTGACCGAAGCGCGCGCCATCCTGCGCGAGCGCTTTCTCGCGGCCGACATCGGCATCACGGGCGCGAATTTCCTGATCGCCGAGACCGGCACGTCGGTGATCGTCACCAATGAGGGGAATGGCGACCTCACGCAGATCCTGCCCAAGGTCCACATCGTGCTGGCCGCGATCGACAAACTGGTGCCGACCCGCAACGACGTGGCCCAGCTCCTGCGCGTGCTGGCCCGCTCGGCCACGGGCCAGGAAATGTCGGTCTACACCACCTTCTCGACCGGTCCGCGCCGGGCCGAGGACCCGGACGGGCCGGAGGAATATCACGTCATCCTGCTCGACAACGGCCGCTCGACCATGCTGGGCACGGAGTTCGAGGACATGCTGCGCTGCATCCGCTGCGGCGCCTGCATGAACCATTGTCCCGTCTATCAGGCGGTCGGTGGCCATGCCTATGGCTGGATCTATCCCGGTCCCATGGGGGCCGTGCTGACCCCGAGCCTGATCGGCATCGACAAGGCCGGGCATCTGCCCAACGCCTCCACGTTCTGCGGCCGGTGCGAGGCCGTGTGTCCTGTCCGCATCCCGTTGCCGCGCATGATGCGCAACTGGCGCGAGAAGGAATTCGAACGGCACCTGTCCCCCGCGCCCGTCCGCAACGGCTTGAAACTCTGGGCCTTCTTCGCCGAGCGCCCGGCCCTCTACCGGGCCGCGACCGGCCTCGCCATGCGGGCCATGGCATTGGCGGGCCGCACCAAGGGCCGCTTCACGAGCCTGCCGCTGGCGGGCGGGTGGACGGCGTGGCGCGACATGCCGGCGCCGCAGGGCGCGACCTTCCAGGCGCAGTGGAAGGCCCGCCGTCGAGGCCACCGATGAGCGCGCGCGACGAGGTTCTGGCCTCCATCCGGCGCTCCCTCGGGGTTTCGGGCCGGGAGGCGACGCGGCGGCTTTCGGTCGAGACGCGCCTGGCGACAGCACCACGCGGCGTCATCCCGCAGCGGGGGCAGGTCGACCGTGAGGCCAGGATCGCCCTCATGGCCGACAGGGCCAAGGCCGCGCACGCGACCGTGACGGTTCTCGATGCGATGGAGGCGGTGCCGAGCGAGGTGGCACGCTTCCTGAGGGACGCCAATGCGCCGGCCACGCTGCGCATGGGGGACGACCCGCAGCTCGCGGCGTTGCCCTGGGCCGACACGGCGCTGACAGTCGAGACCGGCCGGTCGCATGGCGCGGATCTGAATGCCGTGTCGCGCGCCTTTGGGGCCGTGGCCGAAAGCGGCACCTTGGCGCTCGTCTCCGGCACCGACAATCCCACCACCCTCAACTTCCTGCCCGACAACCACGTCGTGGTCGTGCGGGCCGACGATGTCGCGGGTGACTACGAGACGGTCTTCTCCCGCCTGCGCGACAGCCATGGCACAGGCATGCCCCGGACGCTGAACTTCATCACCGGACCCTCGCGCTCGGGCGATATCGAACAGACGCTGGTGCTCGGCGCACATGGACCGCGCCGGTTGCATGTGGTGATCGTGCGGTAAGGAGTTCGTGTTCGCGCGCACGGCAGGCGATATCCCAGGCGCGTGAGAAGAACCCGATCTCCTTTTCGACCGTTCCCGCTATCCGGTGAACAGCACCGGAAATGGCATCGCGAACCGCTCCTTGGTTGCTTGGAGCGCCCCGGCTCGCTGATAGAAGCTGATGGCTTCGCTGTTCCAGGCCGGCGTCTGCCATTCGAGCCAATCGGCCCCCTCGGCCCGAGCAAAACCTGCCGCCGCTTCGAACAATTTCCTCCCAGCCCCTCGGCCGCGAGCGCTCGACGCGACAAACAGGCAGTCCAGATGGCCATATCGGCTTGCACGCCAAAGCGAGAAATCGAAAGTCACTGCGGCGTAGCCGATGAGCGTGCCGTCGCTCTCGGCCACAAGCAGGCGTGTCGGTGGGCTGGCCGCCGAGAGGATCGTCCCGAGATCGCTGAGCGATAGAGAAGCCATTCCACGCTCGAACGCCGCATGCTCTCGGACCAGATCGAGGAGGGCCGGTGCGTCGGACAGCGACGCCACTCGGGCAGGGTGGTTCACGCCGGGGCCCCATCCCGCACCAGATCAAAGCCCTCGTCGAGCCAGCCCGTGATCCCGCCTGACATAATTTTGACGGGCCGTCCGATTTCGGCGAGCCGCAGGGCCCCCCTTGCCGCACCGTTGCAGTGAGGTCCGGCGCAGTAAGTGATGAACACCGTGCCCTCTGCCCATTGTTCGAGCTTGGAGCGCACGATCTTGCCATGCGGTAGGTTGATGGCGCCTAGAATGTGACCGGCGGCGAACAAGGCAGGGCCGCGCACGTCGAGGAGCACGAAATCCGGCCCGAACGCCAAGGCGTCGTGTACATCCCAGCAGTCGGTCTCGAATGCGAATTCGGCGGCGTAGTGCTCGCGGGCAAGGTCACTCGGCGCGGGTGGCACGGCGGTTACGGCGGTAGGCATGACGATCTCCATCGGTTCACCACCCCATGTCGCACCCGCCAAGCCGCGCTTGCAATTGGCGTGAATGACAGACACCATGAAGATCATGCCAAAGACAACAGGCCCCCTTGCTGTCGCACTCCTCTACGACGGCCTATGCACCTTCGAGTTCGGGATCGTGGCCGAAGTGTTCGGCCTGCCCCGGCCCGAGATGGGGGAGACTTGGTATCGCTTCGCAAGTTGCGCGATCGAAGACGGCCCCCTGCGAGCGCATGGAGGTTTCAGGCTCACGCCGGAACACGGCGTCGAGCTGATCGAGCGTGCTGACATCATCCTGGTGCCCGGTTGGAAGGGAGCCAACGAGCCGGTCCCAGAGGATCTCTGTCGCCGTTTACGCGAGGCCCACAAGCGCGGCGCACGCCTGGCTTCGATCTGCTCGGGCGCCTTCGTGCTCGCAGCAACCGGGCTCCTTGATGGGGGAACGGCAACCACGCACTGGCGCTACGCCGAAGTTCTGCGCGCGCGCCACCCGGCCATCACGGTCGATCACGCTTCGCTTTACCAATCGCATGGGCGCATCTTCACTTCCGCCGGAAGCGCCGCGGGGCTCGACCTGCTGATCGAGATCGTGCGTCAGGACTACGGACCGGACGCGGCAAACTCGGTGGCGCGCCGCCTCGTGATGCCTGCCCACCGCACAGGTGGCCAATCGCAGTTTCTGGAACGGCCTGTGCCGGTGCTGCGGAACGCTGCGGTTGCACCGCTGCTCGATCGGATTCGAGTGGAGCTCGGCACTCCCTGGCCACTGGCACGCATGGCTGGGGAATGCCGCATGAGCCTGCGCACGTTCGTCCGGCGCTTCACCGAGGCGACGGGGTTGCCGCCGGGCGAGTGGCTGGCGATCGAGCGGATCGAGGAATCCAAGCGATTGCTCACTGTTGGCCATCTGGGAATCGACGAGATCGCGGTCGCCGTCGGACTAGGCGCGGCCGACAGTCTGCGCCACCAATTCCGGAAGCGTGTCGGCATCAGCCCCAGGGAATATCGGGTGCGCTTTGGCCGTCTTGGAACCGCATAGAGTAAGGTGTCGGATTTCCGTCGCTTCAGGAGATCTCCGTCCTCGTCAGGGACAGCCGAAGAGTTTTGATTCGACCTTGCCGACGAGTTTGGATGTATCGCCGCCACACCACGGCCGTGTGGTGCGCGGCTGCAACGCCCGGCCGCATTTGCCGGGCAGCCCGCCTTTTGCCAAACTTCCCGCCACGCAAGTTGCTAGACCAACCGCGTCGAACGGGAGAGTGCTGATGAGCCGGTGGTTGCAAGCCGTGATGGTGGTGGGCGCGGTGACGCTTGCCGGCACGCCCGCCTTCGCCTGCAAGGGCGGCAAGACGCTGTTCTCCGACGACTTCCAGGAGGTTGACGCGAGCTGGGGGCTCGATGCGCCGGACGTCATGGTCGAGGACGGCAAGGTCAAGGTCAAACCGCAGCCGAACATCTCCAACCTGTTGATCTACAAGGGTCTCAACTTCGGCGAGGTGGACATCTGCCTGACGGTCCGCATGCCCAAGGTCGTGTCGAACAACGACAACACCATGGCGGGCCCGGTCTTCCTGCAGCAGGATTACGACAACTACTACATGTTCATGATCACTCCGAGCGGCTATGCGGAGATCGCCCGCAAGCTGAATGGGAAATGGGTCAGCATCGTCGACTGGAAGGCGGATGCCGACATCAACACCAAGGCCGGGTCGGACAACGTCCTGCGCGTGCTAGTCAGCGGCAACACGATTTCGGCCTTCGTCAACGATGCGAAATTCGCCTCCGTGAAGGGGCAGATCCCCGACGGCGGCGGCCGTATCGGCATGCGGGCGCAGTCGGAGGAGAACCAGGTCGACACCTGGAAGTTCAGCCTGTTGAAGGTCACGGACGTGCCGGTCGACGCGTCGGCCGGTGCGCCGCCGCCTCCCCCCGCGACGGCGGGCGCAACCAAGACCGACGATACCGCCAAGGTCACCCCGGCCGCCCCCGCCGCGCCAGCGACACCGGCCACACCCTGACCCGACCAGCGTTGCATCCCTGCATCAGACTCCGGGAGGTTTGATCAGGCAGGGAAAGAGCCTTGGAACGACCTCAATCGACCCCTAGTTCGGAAGCTTCACTTTCGTCCGAACTCTTGACATAGGAGTTGCGGACCGTCTGCTCGGTCGTCCAACCGTTCGAGAAGCGCGAGGGCCAATGTTTCACGGTCGTTATGCCAGAGCCGGAGTCTCGCTCGGAGTTCTTTCGGCCCTCGGCCTCGGGCTGAGCGGCGGCGCGTGGGCGCAAGACCAGGCGCCGAACCTTCTGTCGCCCGCGCCCATCACCGGCATCGCGACACCGGCGGTCCCGGCCGTGCCGGCTCCCACCATTACCAAGCCTGCGGCCTCGGCACCGGCCACGCCACCCCCCCAGGCGGCGCTCCCACCGAGCCCGGCCGCGACCCAGGCGATCCCCGGGGCGACCGCTACCGTACCGGCCACATCCACTCCGGCCGCCCCGATCCCGACCGCCGAGGTGAAGCCGCGGAAAAAAGTGGCGCCCCCTGCCCCGCCTCGCGAAACGGCACTTTCGACCGATCCGAACCCGACCCTGACGCCGGAGACGTTCTTCGCCACCGCCAAGGCCTCCGAGCGCTACGCCGCCATCGCGGATGCCGGCGGCTGGCCCGTGGTGTCGGGGCCGTTGACGCCGCAGTCGTCCGGCAAGGGCGTGACGACGCTTCGGTTGCGGCTTGCCATCGAGGGTTATCTCGGCAAGCGCGGCGCCCAAGCTGCGGGCGATGGGCAGAGCCCGGCCATGTTCGACACGCGCTGGGGGCAGGACCTGACCGATGCCGTCAAGCGCTTCCAGGCGCATCACGGCCTGAAGGAGACGGGCCTTGTGCAAGGCGCCACCCTCAAGGCCATGAATGTGCCCGCCAATGTGCGCTTCACCGAACTCGCATCGAGCGCGCAACGGCTTGCCGGGCGGAACTTCAATTTCGCGGACCGCTATGTCGTGGTGAACATCCCGTCCGCGGCGGTCGAGACGGTCGACCATGGCCAGGTCCACAAGCGCTATGTCGCGGTGGTGGGCGACCCGGATCATCCGTCGCCTGAGGTCGATGCCAAGGCGATCGCGGTCAACCTCAATCCGACCTGGACGCTGCCGGTCTCGATCATCAAGAACGAGATCATCCCCAAGATGCAGAAGAATCCGGGCTATCTCACCCGCGAGAAGATCCGCGTCCTCGACGGCGCCGGCAATGTCATCGACCCGCGCTCGATCGATTGGAGCACCCAGAAGGCGACGAACTACACGCTGCGGCAGGATTCAGGCATCGCCAACGCGCTTGGCTCGATCCGCATCAACATGCCGAACAAATACGCGGTCTATATGCATGACACGCCCTCGAAGCGTTTCTTCGGCGCGGATTTCCGCTTCCTGTCGCATGGCTGCGTCCGGGTGCAGGGGGTCTATGATCTCGCGGCCTGGCTGCTGCAAGGCACGCCCGGCGCACCCGACGGAACCTGGACCGGCGACGCCGTGAGTTCGAAGATCGCGGGCGGCGAACATCAGGAGGTTCGCCTCTCGGCGGCCGTCCCGGTCTCCTGGGTCTATCTGACGGGCTGGTCCAACGGCGAAGGCACGGCGAATTTCCGCGACGACGTCTACGGGCTCGACACGATCGGTGCGCCCGCCGAAGCGAGGGCCGACCTCGAGGCTTTGACCAAACAGTAAGGAGACGCCGGGGGGCCTCCCCGGTCATTGCGAGACGGCGAAGCCGCCGTGGCGATCCATGCCGTGCCTGGGACCTGGATCGCCATCGAAGCAATCCGCGTCCGAGTTGCAACCGGGAGCTCCCTCCGTCCCCTGCCGGCCTTATAGCGACCTGCATGAGGTTCAATGGGTGCCGTGTCCCTTCGCCCTCAAGCGGCTGTCGTATTAACACAATGTCTGAAGACCCGGTGCGGTTTCTCCCCTCTCCCTTGTGGAGAGGGGCCGGGGGTGAGGGTCACGACGAACGCGGTTTTCGTCAGGAAACCAATGTCCTCTCCCGTTCCGACCCTCACCCCTAACCCCTCTCCACAAGGGAGAGGGGGATTCCGGGAAGCTCCGCCGAGATGTGGGAATGCCGTAGGCGCCTGCGGGGCGAAGGTTCAAAACCCGATATCCAGCCAGAGACGACCAGTCGAGCCTGATGCGGCTTGGTATTACCCGTTCAATGCCGCCATCGCGGCTTCCGGATAGCGGGTGCCAGCCGCGGCGCCCGGCGGGAATGCGGCGTCGAGGTCGTCAAGCTCCTGGCGTGACAGCACGACGTCGACCGCGCCGACATTGTCCTCGAGATAAGCGCGGCGCTTGGTTCCAGGGATCGGCACGATGTCATCGCCCTGCGCCAGAACCCAGGCGAGCGCCAATTGCGCGGGCGTGATGCGCTTGCGGGCCGCCATTGCTTTCACCTGTTCGGCCAATTGCATGTTCTTGGTGAGATTGTCGCCGGCGAAGCGCGGGTTCTGCAACCGCCAGTCGTCGGCCGCGAGAGCCTCCGGCTTGACGGCGCCGGTGAGAAACCCGCGCCCAAGCGGGCTGTAGGGCACGAAGCCGATCCCGAGCCGGCGGCAGGTGTCGAGCACCTCGCCCTCCATGTCACGCGTCCACAGCGAATATTCACTCTGCAGCGCCGTGATCGGATGCACCTTGTGGGCCCGTTCGATCGTCGCGGCCGACGCCTCGCTCAGCCCGAGGTAGCGGACCTTGCCGGCTTTGACGAGGTCCGCCATGGCCCCCACCGTGTCCTCGATCGGCGTGTTGCGGTCGACGCGATGCTGATAATAGAGGTCGATGTGATCGACCCCGAGCCGCTTGAGACTGCCCTCGACGGCCGCCTTCACATAGGCCGGGCTGCCGTCGACGAAGCGATTGCCCTGGGCATCCACCCGGTTGGCGAATTTGGTGGCGATGATCAGGCTGTCGCGCTTGCCCTTGATGGCCTGGCCGACGAGTTCCTCGTTCGTATGCGGCCCGTAGATGTCGGCGGTATCCAGGAAGGTGATGCCGAGCTCGACGGCGCGATGCAGCGTCTTCACCGATTCCGCGTCGTCGCGTCCGGAATAGAAGGCGCTCATGCCCATGCAGCCGAGGCCGATCGCCGAGACTTCCGGCCCTTGCGCGCCGAGTTGACGTTTTTTCATGATGATGGTCTTTCGATCCCGAAGGGGGCAACACCCCCGATGTAACGCGCGACGCGAGCGCGACCACGGCGGAGATCAGTATGGCTCGCGAAAACCGCATCATCGTGGCGCTCGACCTGCCGAATATCGCGGCGGCAGCCGCGATGGTCGACCGCCTAGGGCCCGCGGCGGACTTCTACAAGATCGGGCTGGAGCTCGCCTATGTGGGCGGGCTCGATCTGGCCCGTGAGCTTATCGCGGACGGCAAGCGCGTCTTCCTCGACCTGAAGCTGCACGACATTCCGAACACGGTGACGCGGGCGACGGCGCAAATCGCCGGGCTCGGCGCCACTTTCCTCACCGTGCATGCCTATCCGCAGACGATGGCGGCGGCACTGGTGGGGCTCGGCTCGAGCGGCTTGAAACTGCTCGGCGTCACGGTGCTGACTTCGGCCGACGACCACGACCTCGCGACGGCCGGCTACACGGAGGGCGCCGCGGCGCTCGTCTTGCGCCGGGCCCGGCAGGCACGCGACCTCGGCCTACAGGGGCTCGTACTGTCGCCGCTGGAGCTTGCCGCCGTCCGGCCGCTGGTGGGTCCGGGCATGTGCCTGGTCACGCCGGGGATCCGGCCGGCCGGTGCGGAGAAGAGCGACCAGAAACGCACCCTGACGCCCGAGGAGGCCATTGCGGGTGGCGCCGACTATCTCGTGATCGGCCGGCCCATCACCGGCGCCGCCGACCCGCGACAGGCATTCGAGGAGATGTCCGAGGCTCTTGCGCATGTGGCGTAACGACACCCCATCCGCATGACGGGGCGCGGCGATTGGTTCGGCGATAAGGAGGAGCGGCGGTCCTACCATCACGGCCGCTTGAAGGACGCACTCGTCGAAGCCGCACGCCGACTCGTGGCCGAGCGTGGTCTCGCCGGCTTCACGCTGGCCGATGCCGCGAAGCTCGTGGGGGTCACTGCCGCCGCCCCCTATCGTCACTTCTCCGACCGCAATGCGCTCGTCGAGGAAATGGCGCGTCGCGGCTTCGAACAATTCGGCGAGCGGCTGCACAAGGCCTGGGATCTCGGCCAGCCCAATCCCCGCACCGCGCTTGCCCGCATGGGTGAGGCCTATCTCGACTTCGCCCGCCAGGAGCCCGGCCTCTACAGCGCGATGTTCTCAAACATCCAGACCTTGTCGGCCCCCGCCCCCGGGACGGCCGCCACCAAAGCCCTCGACGTGCTGCGGACGGCCGCCCAGGTGACCATCGAGGCCAGCGTGCCCGGCCCGGCGGATGGGCGAGAGCTCGCCTTCCGGCTCTGGGCCTATGCGCATGGGGTCGCGACACTGACGCTCGCGGGCCATCTCGATCCGGCCTTCGAGGGCGGTGACCCTGGGCACGTGCTGCGCCAGGGCAGCGCCGCGCTGATCGACGCCGCGATCAAGCGTGCGCAAGCCATATCGCGCTGATCGCGACGGAACGCGAAGCCCCGGCTCCTCGTTTCCCTCCAAACAGGAGGTGGGCTCATGACTTACGATACCGCAGACTCAGGCACCCGCGATGGCCGGCGCACCGCCACGGCCTTTTTCGACAGCCGCGAGGCGGCCGAACGGGCGAGAACCGACCTGCTTGGCGCTGGGCTGCAGGCCGATGCCGTCACCATGTTGGGCGACCAGCGCGCGGCGGCCGAGGATGCACCGATCCTGCCCGAGGAGGGCGGCTTCTGGCATGCTTTGAAGGAATTCTTCATTCCCGACGAGGATCGCTTTACCTATGCCGAGGGGCTTCGCCGCGGCGGCTTTGTGGTTTCCGTCCATACCGACGCCGCCAACTACGATCGTGCCCTCGACATTCTCGATGCCGATGGGGCGGTCGACATCGACGAGCGTGAACAAGCCTGGCGGTCCGAAGGCTGGCAGGGTTGGCAGGAAGGCATCTCGCCGCTCGGTGGGCCGCCCGACAACAGCACGGCCGGCTTCGGGGCGAGCTATGCGGGCGAAGACGGCTACCAGCCGCTGCAACCCAAAAGCGTCCCTTCGGAGGCCGCAACCGGAAGCCTGACGACCGCCGGGGGCATCGAATCCGAATCGCGGGCCGATGCCAGCAAGGTCGGCACCGGCCCGAACGAGCCCGGTGCCCTCAACCCAGACATGCGCGAGCGCATCGGCTCCGGCACCGCCAGCATGACCCCTCCGACCCCGACGGGCCCCCAGGATGCCACGTTGTACGACAACGCCGCCGCACTCGACCGCAAGGCCGCCATTGAGGATGCGTCGCTGGGGAGTGCGACACGATCGGGGCTGGAGGCGCCAGGCACAACATCGACGATCGGGCGTGACGCCAAAACGGCACCGTTTGAAAGTTCCGCGTCGCGCCGTGACACCAGTGTCCAGCGTTCGCGGGTGCGGGGATTCATCGTCAACCCCGTCGACGGCGCATAGAGGGGTTGGACAGAGGCAAGGCAGATCTTCTTCTCCCAGCGCTGAGGGGCGCTGGGAACCCTGGATTTGCCAGTCTCCCTGACGTAGAGGAAGAAAGCTCTAGGAAGTCGTGAAAGCTTAGCCTAGATGTCAGGCTCCTTGCACGTCGCCTCGTCACTCGGGAAGACCATGCCAACTTGCGACATCCTTCTCGCCTCCTACAATGCGGCTAAGTATGGGCCAGCGCTACTCGACTCATTGTTATCCCAA
This sequence comes from Lichenifustis flavocetrariae, assembly GCF_026130545.1. Taxonomy (GTDB): domain Bacteria; phylum Pseudomonadota; class Alphaproteobacteria; order Rhizobiales; family Beijerinckiaceae; genus Lichenihabitans; species Lichenihabitans flavocetrariae. The sequence continues at coordinate 116,364 of NZ_JAMOIM010000010.1, forward strand.
ACCTACCAGGAATTTCAGCTGATTGTTCGTGACGACGGGTCGACGGACAATTCTCTCGACCTGCTCAGACAGTACCAGCCGAAATTTGGTGGCCGTATGCGGATCGTTCAGGACGGACATCCAACGGGGTCAGCTCAAGGCAATTTCTCGCTTCTGCTTCAGGAAAGTGACGCGGACTTTGTTCTTTTTTCCGACATCGACGATGTGTGGCTGCCCACCAAAACCGAGCATTTCATCGACCTGATGCAGAGGCACCAATCCGGTCTCTCACCTGATACACCTCTTTACGCGTTTACGGATGTGGTTCCGGTAGATGCCTCGCTTCAGCCTGTGAGTGAGGGGTACTGGAAGTTCAAGCAGATTGATCCTGAGATCAGCCAACACTTGAACCGATCGTTGATCTGTTGCCCGATCCTGGGTTGTGCGTCGGGAATCAACCGCGCCCTGGCGAAACTCACAACCCCTGTTCCAGCTGAGGTCACCGGTCATGACTGGTGGGCGCTTCTCATTGCCTCGGCGCTTGGCAAGGTCGTCTACAGTGCCGAGCGCACGTTGCTGTATCGGTTGCATCAAGCGAATGTTTCGACACCAAAGCGGGTTAGCCTGACCGAGTATGCCCGGGCCGAAAATCGGTTCGAGAAGGTGCGAAGAGGCATGCTGCGGCGCAGTGAACAGGCGCAGGCCCTTCTCGATGCCTTTGGGCCAGCCATGACGGCTGACAAGCGGCGGATTGTTGAAGGCTTTGTCGGCCTGCGGCGCGAAGGCTTCCTGCGCCGTCGCTACAATCTCCTCCGCGGCCAGTATCTATACCCCGATATGGCCCGAAACCTGGCCGTGCTCATCGCGAGTTAATATCGAGGGACGTCACCCTTTCGGTTCGGAGCCCGTCTGAAAGCACTTCAGCCTTCCAGAAACTTCGGCACAAGATCCGGTAGGAATGGGAATTCCACCTCACCACCGAGGAAAGCCCGTGCCGCGGAGGCCGGGACGGTGGTTCTGGAGAACTCTTCGCAGGTTGCCTGCAGGGCCGCGGCGAGGGCGACCGGCGTGGTCTCGACGACGCTGCGGATGTTGCCCACCCGCTGCGATAAATCTTTGTTGTCGAACGTGTTCGTGACGACGAGTGCGCCGAATTCGGCCATTTCGAGTGGCGGGTAGCTGGGGTGGGGCGATGCCATCAGTGAAAAGCCCACAGCGGCATCGAGCAGATACGACGCATACTGGTCGAGCGGGACCTTGCCACGCGATCGGAGCACGAGACCTTTTGCAAGCTTGATGTCGCGATGTTTCTCACCGAGTGAGACCAACTCCCACTCACCCGCATTCGGATCGGTGCGTGACCAGTTTTCGAGTGCCTCAACCACCATATCGAAGGCATTCCGGCCGGTTCCCGGGCGCCCGTAAACCAGCATCAGCTTCCGCTTCTTGTGGCCGGCCAGCTTGCCGAGGTGCTTGGCCAAAGACGGGCTGAGACGCGGTTCAAAGGCGTAGCTCATGGGATATACGATATCGTTCTTCACGAAGTAATCGTGGAGCAGCTGCGTGTTGAAGACCGCTATTGCATCATCCTTTGGAACATAGGTGGCACGTGCCAGAAGGTGCCGCCCGGACCAGGGGTAAAAGCCAGGCTCGTAATCCTGGATCATATAGATGAACCGGGAGGGTCGCCGAACGGATTGCACCCGCCGTGCGCTGCGCACGAACATCGCCGACATCCAATTCGTGGCAATGAAATGATCAGACTCGTCGATCTGGGGCACGAAATTGGGCTGTTTCTGAAAGGCGATCGTCTTGCTGCCGGCGTGCGGCTTTGAATCGAGGTCCCAGCCGGCCCATTTCTCCGTGTCGAAACTGTCCTCTGCCTCCGATTGCACGATGAGGCGATGCCGCTGAAAGTGGGGAGAAACAGCATCGAAGAGTCGGATCGCCGTATCGGCACCGCCGAACAAAGCTCCCTTCCTGATCCCCATCACAACGAGGTTCAGGCGGGGGACCGTATTCGAGGCTCCTGCCACTACGGTCATCGGCGGAATACCGGTGACCTTGTAGTTATTGCGCGCCGCCAGCTGGCTTTTCACACGAGCCTTAATGAATTCCTTGATACTCATGAAACTCCTAGACCATTGACCCAATAAGCGGAACAACGCGGCGATCAAACATCCTTCGTCTTTCGGTCGCAAGATACACACTTGGCATCGAAAGCCAATCATCTACGGCAGGAGCCTGACGAGACCTACCAGTTCAAGCTCGCTGGTCAGACCGTCGATGTGCTGCAGTCCCGGCAACGACGGTTCGAGAGGATGGACCTAGAGGAAGCCGAGGTCGATCTGGTCCCGCGCCGCAACATCATGTATGGGTCAATCAGGATTTTGGCAGGGTTCCATAAATCGACACCCTGAATCACAGTTCCATTCGAAGTCTAGACGAGGCCAAGCACTACGGCATGTCCGACACAAAACTTTCAAGAAGCGCGAAGGCGGCTCGGATGTTGCGACGGCCCGGATCAAGCCTCATCCTTGCCGTCTCCAGCATCTGCAATGTCTTGTTTCCGCTCATCCGCGGTGTCTGCCTTGCGCATCTTCTCACGCCCGCCGAGTTCGGCTTGGCCGTGACGGTGACGATTGTTTCTGGCATCGCCGAACTCGTCACCGATCTCGGGATCGGCCAAATGGCGATCAAATCCGGCGACAGCAAGAGCCTCGCCACGCTGCATTCGATCGCTGTGATCCGCGGCGCTTTGCTCGGGTGCATGATCGCCCTCGGTGGACCGCTCTTCGCGTGGGTCTTCCATTCTCCGGGCACGGCTTGGATTTATGCCGTGGTGGGCCTGGCCTCTTTCATCCGCAGTTTCATGCATCTGGACATCAAGGTTCAAATGCGAGGCTACAGCTATCTCGCCGACGCCGTGGCGACGATCGGATCCCAGACCATCTGGAGCGTCGTGACCATTATCGGCGCGATGATCCTCCATGACTATCGCGCCATGGCCTTTGGATTGATCGCCTTCGCGCTTGGCTATGTCGGCCTGACGCACATGATGTCGCCCGGCCCGTGGCGAATGGGGTGGGACAAGGACGTGGTCCGGGAATCCATCAAATATGGTCGACCCCTGGTGTTGAACGGGATCGTCTATTCCGTCCTGAGCCTCGGTGATCGCACCCTGGCTGGTGCCAGAATCAGCCTCGACCAGCTGGCTCACTACACGGCGCTGACGACGTCGGCGTTCCAGCCGCGCGCGGCCATCAGCGGATTTCTCAACTCGCTGTTCATTCCCCATTTCGTCAACGCGAGAACACCGGCCGACCAGCGCCAAGTCACCGACCTGTGGTTCATCATCATCTCGCTTCTGACGGGGATTTTCGGTTTCGGCTACCTGGGTCTGGGCCAGTTGTTCACCGCCGTCGTGTTTGGAAAAGCCTACCATATCGACCAGACGATCGTGAGCTTGGTGGGTATTCTTGGCAGCATTCGGTATCTCACCTGCCTGCCTTCACCGCCGGCTTTGGCTTATGGGAGAGGGTCTCTCCTTCTGCAATTCACCCTGATGTCGATAGTCGGTCTCGGGATCGGGGGTATTCTCGTTCTGTATTACCCAGGGCTGACTTTTTTGGTCCTCGGCATGTCGATCGGTGAAACGATCGCGCTATTCTGGGTCGTTCACCGGCTTCTGCGGTTCCTCCCCGCCACGCCGGCTGTGGCCTGGTGTTCCGTCTTGATCCCTCTCGCACTGTTGGTTTCGATGGCCATCCTGCTCTATTTCGACGAAGCGGCGAGCCTAATGCTGAAATTTACCTTGTGCTTCGTCGGCGCCTGCCTGCATGTGACAGCCTGTATGCTGGTCCTGCGACATTCGGGATCCGGTCTCAAAGACGTACTCCGGGTACTCTTCCCGGGGAAGAGCAGTCCGACCTTATCGGCCGCCATCGCCTCCGGACCGCCTTGATCCCGCGCCGGACCGCCTGCTGCGAGATCCGGAAAGGGAACGGTCATGCCGACGGGAAACACCACATCCGACAAGCGGTTCGCGGGGCGGCGGGCGGTTATCACGGGTGGGGGGTCGGGTATAGGTCTCTGCGTCGCCGCGCGGCTTGCCGCCGAGGGTGCGGCCGTGTGCCTCTGGGATACCAACCAAGCCAGTCTCGACCGCGCCCGGAAGACGATCGGACCCGACACGGTCGGGAGCATCGTCGACGTGACCGACTGGTCGGCGGTCGATGCCGCCGCGATCGCGGTGCGTGAACGGTTCGGCGGCATCGACATCCTGGTCTGCAGCGCCGGCGTCACCGGCCCCAACGTGCCTTTGTGGGATTATCCGGTCGACGCCTGGCGGGCCGTGATGGATGTCAACGTCAACGGGCTGTTCCACTGCAACCGCGCCGTGGTGCCGCACATGCTGCGCGGCGGCTATGGGCGGATCGTCAACATCGCCTCCGTGGCCGGAAAGGAAGGCAATCCCATGGCCTCGGCCTACAGCGCCTCGAAGGCCGCTGTGATCGGCCTGACGAAATCGCTCGGGAAGGAACTGGCGCAGAAGAACGTGACCGTGAACGCGGTCACGCCGGCCGCCGTCAAGACAGCCATTTTCGACCAGATGAGCCAGACCCATATCGACTACATGCTGTCGAAGATCCCGATGGGCCGCTTCGGCACGGTGGACGAGATCGCGGCCCTCGTGTGCTGGCTCGCGAGCACCGAGTGCTCCTTCACCACGGGCGCCATCTTCGATGCATCGGGCGGTCGCTCGACCTATTGACGGCATCCCTGGCCCGCGCGGCCCCGGAACGATGGTTTCGCTAGCCCGTTGACGCGGAATACGTGAAGAATGAGAGCGCGGCCCCCGAAGGGCTGAATGAAAAAAAGTCAGGGAGATCGATCATGGCGCACGTGGCACTCGTCACAGGAGGCACACGCGGTATCGGCGCCGCCGTCGCGAAGGCCCTCAAGCAGGCCGGAAACGACGTTGCGGTAAATTATGCCGGAAACGACGAGGCCGCGAGCCGCTTCACCAGCGAGACGGGCATCAAGGCCTTCAAGTGGGATGTCGGGGACTACGACGCCTGCGAGAGCGGGATCGCGGAAGTGGAGCGCAAGCTCGGCCCGATCGGCATCCTGGTCAACAACGCCGGCATCACCCGCGACGGCTTCTTCCACAAGATGACCCGCGACCAGTGGAGAGCCGTGCTTACCACCAACCTCGATTCGCTTTTCAACATGACGCGTCCGCTTATCGAAGGCATGCGGAACCGTGGCTGGGGGCGCATCGTGGTCATCTCATCGATCAACGGACAAAAGGGTCAGATGGGGCAGGTCAATTATTCGGCCGCCAAAGCCGGGGATATCGGCTTCGTCAAGGCGCTCGCGCAGGAAAGCGCCGGCAAGAACATCACTGTGAATGCCATCTGCCCGGGCTATATCGGCACCGAGATGGTGCGGGCCATCAACCCCGAGGTGCTGCGGACCAAGATCCTGCCGCAAATTCCGGTGGGGCGCCTGGGCGAGCCGGAAGAGATCGGCGAACTTGTCAAATACCTCTGCTCCGAGGCGGGCTCCTTCATCACCGGATCGACGCTCAGCATCAACGGCGGTCAATATATGATCTGAGTTCGAGAGGATCTGTCGGGTTCGATCACGACGTGATCGTCCCTTCCCGGCGATAACTCTTTGTGCCAACCTGATCCGCACATCGGCACATCATGAACGTCTACCCACGCCTCCTCCCCCGGTGGAGAGGGGAAGGAGACGGGAGTAGCAACGGCTGGCCGGCGCTTTCATTCGCCAACCCGCCGACGCTTTCCGGCCTTCGCCCTGCGCCTGACCGTAAGGCGAGCAGCAGAGAGGCGCGTCTACCGCCCGGCCTCGATATCGTGCCCGCCCCAGGCCTCCCGCCGCACCTGAAGAGGGTCGGCCAATATTCTGTCCTGCAAGTCGAACAGCCGCGTGAGTCGCTCAGGCAGGCGGTAAGCGGGCCAATCCTCGCCCGGGGCGCCGGTGCGGACAAAGCTCGCCCAGGCGGCGCGCATCCGCTCCGAAAGGCCGGAACGACGGCCCGTGAGGAAGCCGCCACGCAGAGCCGCCGCGAAGAGACCGGGGAACGGCCAGAGAAAGAACAGTTCAAGAGCGTGGCAGGCCCGAAGCAGCGGATGGGCATAGTCGAAGCGGTATACCCAGGTTGGCGCGCCGCGCGCCGCATGCCGCTCGGCCCAATGCAGCGTGGGCATCACGAAATTGGCGTCGGACCCGAGAGCGCGGTTACCTTCGGGAGTGTCAGGATAGACACGCTCCAAATTGGCGGCCACGGCGGCAGGACAGTCGCGGCGGATCACGTCGACCAGCGCCGCTCGCGTCATTCGCAGGATCTTGGGACCGGGCATGAGCCGGAACAGGACGATTTCGTCACGATTGGCGCCCGCGAGCACCGGCATGACGGGTGTTGCCCTGGCTTGAGCCTCGGCGAAGCTGGCAGGCAGCAGATCGCCATCGAACCATGGCGCAGCAGGTGAGATATTGGAAAATCGCCGTGCGACCGCCTCCTCGGCGTCGAGCAGCGCGTCGACGGCACAAGCGCGAAGGTCTAGAGCCGTGGATCCGAGATGATCGAGATAGGCATTGGCCACGGTGAGACTGGTCTCCCGCGTTTGCGCGAGGTTGAAGACGCCGCTCTGCAGGATGGCCTGCTGGAAGAGCGGCCCGGCGGCGGCGGTCAGCATCAGCAGCGAGACGATGATGGAGCCAGCCGACTCGCCGGCGAGCGTCACCCGCTCTGGATCACCGCCGAAGCCGGCGATGTTGCGCCTGACCCAGCCGAGCGCGGCGATGACGTCATGCAGGCCCAGATTGCGGCCAAGCGTTTCGTTGCCCGACGCATCGGCCAGATTGACGAAGCCGAAGACGCCAAGCCGGTAGTTGATCGTGACCACCACGATGTCGCCGGCAGCCGCGAGCGGGCCGCCCCGATAGAGGGCGCCGCTGCCGCCCACGAAAGCGCCGCCATGCACCCAGACCATCACGGGTCGAAGCCGCTTATCGGCGGCCGGCGACCAGATGTTGAGGTACAGGCAATCCTCGGAGAGCGTCGGCCCGAGCCGTTGTCGCCCGCCACCGAGCCATGCCATCCGCTGGGCCGCCGCGGCGCCGAAATGCAGCGCCTCCCGGGTGCCGCGCCACGGCTGGGCCTGTTCGGGCCGACAGAACCGCAAGGGCCCCACCGGCGGCTGCGCATAAGGAACCCCGCGCCAGGCCCAAACACGATCGTCCCGGCCCCCGCGAAGCGGACCCTGCTCGGTTTCCACCACACCCTCTGTCATCCGCTTTCCTTCATGGCCCACGAATGGCATTGAGGGCTCGACTGCCTCTCGAACCGAAAGTGACTTCATGCCGCCCCTCACCCGGCTCGTCATCGCCACCCACAATGCCGGCAAGCTCCGCGAGATGGGCGAACTGCTGGCGCCCTATGGCATCGACACGGTTTCGGCAGGCGAACTCGGCCTGCCGGAACCCGAAGAGACCGGAACGACCTTCGTGGCCAATGCCCTCCTCAAGGCCGAAGCCGCGGTGGCCGCCTCCGGACTGCCGGCGCTCGCCGACGATTCGGGATTGTGCGTCGATGCGCTCGACGGCGCACCGGGCATCTACTCCGCCCGCTGGGCCGGCCCGTCCAAGGATTTCGCCGACGCCATGGCTCGGATCAACGGCCTGCTCGACGAGAAGGGACTCGCCCCCGCCGAGCGGCGCGGGCATTTCGTGGCGGCGCTCGCGCTCGTCTGGCCGGACGGGAGCCAGGAGATCGTGGAAGGCAAGGTCTTTGGACAGCTCGTCACCCCACGTGGACCGCTCGGCTTCGGCTATGATCCCATGTTTTTGCCCGATGGGTACGACCGAACTTTCGGGGAGATGAGCGCGGAGGCGAAGCACGGCATCCCGGCTGACGGAAGCGAAGCGCTGTCGCATCGGGCACGTGCTTTCCAGATGTTGGCGCGGCGGTGTTTCTCGCCAGCGCCGCGGTGACGACGCCGGACGATCCTCCGATCTGGCCGGCACTGACGCTGGCCGCCATCATCGCGGCCGCGGCCTGGGTGGGCGTCGGATTGGAATTTGCCATCGCCCTTGGCCGCTGGGGGTCTGCGGCCCTGGCTCTCTGGTCGCTGTTGCGATTTTTCACGATCACGACGAATCTGCTCATCGCGCTGGTGTTCACCGGCATTGCGGCGGGCCGCGTTCACTTCGCCCAGTCCTGGATCACGGCCGGGCTCGGACTGTCGATCCTGCTCGTCGGCATCGTGTTCAAGCTTCTGCTGGAAGGGGTCGTCGCAGTCGACAGCGCACTCGGGAACGCGCTGTTGCATCGCGTCACGCCGGTGCTGGTGCCGCTGTTCTGGCTGGCCTTCACGCCGAAGGGCCGGCTGCGTGCCACCACCCCGCTGCTCTGGGTCGCCTACCCGGTCGGGTATTTCGCCTATGCGCTCATCCGAGGCGCATGGGGCGGCATCTATCCCTATCCGTTCATGGATGTGGCGGCGATCGGATGGGGACGGACCGCCATCAACGCGCTGGTGATCGGCCTCGGCTTCACGGTCACGGGTTTCTTCTGGGTCTGGCTCGACCGCATTCTCGCGGGCCGGCGTCCCGTTCTCATCAGGTAGGCTCATGCTCCAGGACCCTCTCGCGATCGATTTCGCGGACATTCAGGCCGCCGCCGGGCGGATCGCCGGTCACGCTGTCCGGACTCCGCTCCTCAGCCACCCGGACCTCGATGCCCGCACGGGCGGACGTGTGTTCCTGAAGGCCGAACCGCTGCAGCGCACCGGCTCTTTCAAGTTTCGCGGCGCCTTTAACCGGATCGCGCAGATTGACCGGGCCCTGACGCCCGGCGGCGTCGTGGCCTTCTCGTCGGGCAATCACGGCCAGGCGGTCGCCGCGACGGCGCGCCATTTCGGCCTTCCGGCCACGATCGTCATGCCGGCCGACGCGCCAGCCATCAAGGTCGAGCTCACGCGCAGCCACGGCGCGACGATCGTGCTCTACGACCGGTTCGGCGAGGACCGGGCCGCCATCGCGGCGCGCATCATCGCCGAGACGGGCGCCGTGCTGGTGCCGCCCTATGACGACCCGAATGTGATCGCCGGACAAGGGACCGTCGGGCTGGAGATCATGGAGGATCTGGCCGCCCTCGGTTTCGTGCCGGATCTGGTGCTGTGCTGCTGCGGCGGCGGCGGCCTGATCGCGGGCGTCGCGACGGCGGTGCGGGCGCAGGCGCCGGAGGCCGCGATCTATGCGGTCGAGCCGGAAGCCTTCGACGACACGGCCCGCTCATTGGCCAGCGGCACGCCCGAGCGCAATGCGCCCGGCGGCACGACGATCTGCGACGCCATCGTCACGCCGACACCCGGGCAGCTGACCTTCCCGATCAACCGTCGCCTGCTGGCGGGCGGACTGCGGGTGAGTGACGACGAGGTTCGCGGCGCCGTGGTCTATGCGATCCGGCACCTCAAAGTCGTGGTCGAGCCCGGCGGCGCCGTCGCGCTTGCGGCGCTGCTGGCCGGGAAGATCGATTTGAGTGGGAAAGTGGTCGTTGCGGTGCTGTCCGGCGGGAATATGGATGGAGCGTTGCTGTCGGGTATTCTCGCGGAACCGTGAAGCGCTTCGCGCCCACCAAGACTTCGGCTGCCTGATAACGCCAAATCTTCCTTCTCGATGCTTCCTGCAATAGGCGCGTCGGTCTTGCCTCGTCCGAGTGAGTTCGCGTCATGTCAGAACACCCTCCGATTTCGAGCCCCAGCGCACGCGCGACATCGCCCGGAACCGGCGCGCCTCCAAAGACTGGCTTCGCGACCCTCGTTCCTGAACTCGCAGTCACCGACATCGAGGTGAGCCTTGCCTTCTGGTGTGGTCCCCTCGGATTCAGGGTCGCCTACGACCGTCCTCTCGCCCGTTTCGCCTACCTCGAACGAGGGCCGGCGCAGATCATGTTGTGTGAGATGAACGGTCGATGGGAGACGGGCGAAGCGGTGCGCCCCTTCGGCCGAGGCATCAATCTGCAGATCGAGGTGGATCGGCTGGATGCGCTATTGAACGCACTCGAAACGGCGGGATGCCCGCTCTTCGAGACCCCGGCCGAGGCTTGGTATCGAGCCGGCAGCGTCGAACTGGGGCAGCGCGAGTTTCTGGTCCAGGATCCGGACGGTTACCTGTTGCGGTTCATCGAGGGCCTCGGCACGCGTTCGGTCGAGAGCGAGCGCTCGGACCCGGTGTAGGTGCCGTCGCAGAGCGCTGGGGATGAATGCGATGCCACACCTCGCGAAAGTGGTGCCTCCCACCCATTAACCCGCCATTTACCATGTCTTCACCGCCGTGGCATAAGCCTAGCCCATGGCTCCCACCTTTCTCGGCTCCAACAGCGGTGACCCCGGTTTCGGGGTCTATGTCCATTGGCCCTTCTGTCTCTCCAAATGTCCCTATTGCGACTTCAACAGCCACGTCCGCCAGACGCCGATCGACGAAGGGCGCTTTCTCCAGGCGTTCCGGACCGAACTGGCGCACCGCGCCCGCATCGCGCCCCGCCGCATCGTCTCTTCCGTGTTCTTCGGCGGCGGCACCCCCTCGCTGATGAAGCCCGCGACGGTCGGGGCGATCCTCAATGCGATCGCGGCGCATTGGCCTTTCGCGCATGATGTCGAGGTGACGCTCGAAGCCAACCCCACGAGCGTCGAGGCGGAACGCTTCCGCGGATACCGGGACGCCGGCGTCAATCGCGTGTCGCTCGGCGTGCAGGCCATGAACGACACCGACCTCAAGGCGCTCGGTCGGTTGCACACGGCCGCCGAGGCCATGCAGGCGGTAGGCATCGCGCAATCGATCTTCGACCGTTATTCCTTCGACCTCATCTATGCCCGGCCGTTCCAGTCGCCGAGCGCCTGGAAGTTGGAACTCGCCGAGGCGATCGATCGCGCGGCCGAGCACCTGTCGCTCTATCAGCTGACCATCGAGGCCGACACGATGTTCGAGAAGCTCCACCGGGCCGGCAAGCTGACGGTCCCGGACGCCGATCAAGCCCGCGCGCTGTGGGACGTCACCCAGGAAGTGACGAGCCTCCACGGTCTGCCGGCCTATGAGATCTCCAACCACGCCCGTCCGGGGGCCGAGTCGCGCCACAACCTGATCTATTGGCGCTATGGGGAATATGCCGGCGTCGGTCCCGGGGCCCATGGCCGGCTCCGCACTCAGGCGGGCCAACGTCGCGCGCATTCGACCGAGCGGCATCCCGAAATGTGGCTGACGGTGGTGGAGGGCGAAGGGCACGGGCTCGTCACCGACGATCCACTGTCCCGCGAGGAACAGGGCGACGAATTTCTCGTGATGGGGCTCCGGTTGACCGAGGGCATCGACCCGCGCCGCTACACGGAACTCTCCGGCCGCAGGCTCAACGACGCGACGATCGACGACCTCGTCGAGCAAGGCATGGTGGCTCGCACCCGCGACGGCCGCCTGCGCGTGACGCAGGAGGGTTTCCCGGTGCTCGACATGGTCGTGGCCGAATTGGCCTCTTGAGGCGAGGGGGTCCTAGAACGGGCTCCGTCTATATCGCCCCCGCGTAGATCGGAGTCGTAGTTTCGGCCGCCGCCCCGTGGTTCTCAAATGCGATGGATTTCGACGCGTTAAATCGAATTGTGCGGTACTCCGACGACCAACCACAATCTGTCCGGATAGCAGCACAATGCGCCCCGATCTGGCCGATCTCGATGCCTTTGCGGCGGTGGCCCGCGCCCGCAGCTTTCGCGGCGCGGCGGCGCTTAGAGGCGTCTCGGCGTCGGCGCTGAGCGATGCCATCCGCCGCCTGGAATTGCGACTTGGCTTGCGCCTCTTGAACAGGACGACACGGAGCGTCACCCCGACGGAAGCCGGGCAGCGACTTCTCGAGCGGCTCGGCCCCGCCCTCGAGGCGCTCCTGGGCGCTGTCGATGCCGTGAACGACTTTCGAGAAAGTCCGACCGGCACACTGAGACTCAACGTGCCGACGATCGTGGCGAGGCGTGTCCTGCCGCCTATCGCGACGCGATTCCTCGCCGCTCACCCGGGTGTGACCCTGGACGTGACCACGAACGACGCCCTCATCGACGTGCTCGCAGCCGGCTTCGATGCCGGTATCCGCTATGACGAACGGATCGAGCGCGACATGATCGCCGTGCCGATCGGGCCGCGCCGCCAACGCTATGTGAGCGCGGCCGCGCCTTCCTACATCGCGGCGCGGGGTCGGCCGTCGCATCCAGGCGACCTTCTCGATCACGCCTGTATCCGTCATCGCTTCGCCAGCGGCGTCATCGTCGCATGGGAATTCGAACGGAACGGCGAAGTCGTGCGACTCACGCCCGACGGGCCTCTTGTGGCCTCGACCTTCGATCTCGAAATCGCCGCGGCCCTGGCGGGACTCGGCATCATCTTCACGTTCGAGGATTTTCTCGGCCCGGCTCTCGCGGACGGCAGTCTGGAGCCCATTCTGGAGGATTGGTGGCAGAGCTTTTCGGGCCCCTTCCTGTATTATCCGAGCCGCACCCACATGCCGGGGCCGCTCCGGGCCTTCGTGGATTTCATCAAGGCCGGCTGACGGCCCCCCGCCAGCCCGATGCCGAACCTGTACAGCCTATTGCGTCGATGCGGTCGCCGAGAAGGTGCGGGGCGCCGGACTGACGGTGGTCGCGGCACCATTGTTGATCTGCAAGACCGCAAGGCCGCGCTCATTCAGCCCGTCGGGTCGGAATCGGAACACGCCGTCGGCTCCATTAAAGCCCGAACTGTTGGTGAGAATATTCTCGTTGAACCGGCTCGCACCCTGGGTGCGGGTCAGAGCAGCCACCAACGAGACGGAATCATAGGCCAGGGTCGCGATACGGGTCGGATCCGCCCCGTATTTGGCACGGTAGCGGCCCGCGAAGGCATTGAATCCGGTGTTCTCTGGAGTCGCGAACCATGCGCCCTGCAGGGCGGGAAGCTTCAGCACGCGGGCGTCGTTCCAAACCCCGGTTCCCAGGATTTGGACCTTGTGACTGTCGATCCCGTTCGCCGTGAGGGCCTGGGCGACACCCGCCATGGCATCGGCCTGTTCGGGTATGAACAGAGCGTCGATGCGCGGCAGGTCGCCGGCGATTCGCTGCACGGCGGCGGCGGACTGGCCGGGCGTGTAGCGCTCGATCGCCTCGACCCGCACGCCACGCTTGGCCGCCGCGGCCTGGAACTCCGCCAGGGCGACATTGCCATAATCATTCTCGGGCACCAGGGCCGCAAAGGATTTCTTGCCCTGCTGGGCCGCGTAGTCGACGATCCGGTCGACGTAGTTCTCGATCAGGAACGACAGGAGATAGACGCCGTTCGAAGCCGCGCTCGTGTCGGTCGAATAGCCGATGACCGGACGGCCGGCGCCCTTCGCGACCCGCGCGGCTTCACGCACGCTGTTGGCAAAGAGCGGCCCGAGGATCAGTTCGGCGCCTTCGTTGACGGCCGCCTGCGTGGCGTCACGCGCGCCGTCGGGCGTGCCGCGATCGTCCTTCACCAAAATCGTCAGGTCGTTCGAGCCCGATTCCGTATAGGCGAGTTCGGCCGCATTGCGTAACGCCGTCCCGACCCCGCTCGATGCCCCGTTCTGCGTCAGAGGCAGGATGAGCGCCACTTTGGTGGGGCCGCTTCCGATGCTGGTTGACGCCGCCGGCGTCAGAGACTTCGACTGCACCGGCGCGAGAGGAGCCGCCATCATGGCTTCGTTGGGTCCGGCGGGCGGGCCGCCGACCCCGATCTGGCTGCACCCAGCCAGCATCGCCGCGAAGCCGAGCGCAGACCCGACCGTCTTCAGTCTCTTCGCCGTCGCCATGCCGATCCCTCGTCGCCTGTCCCGCCGCAACCGGGCCGGCCTCTGCCATATGCACATGGCGCTATTTATGGAAAGAGCACTCATCCGGCAAACACAAGGTGCTGGATAGATGGCGACCGTGTCGAATGAGAACCTCTCTTGTTCTTTTCAACACTACAAGCGTCCGATATAAAGAACGATCTGAAGATCTGGAGAGCCTATGACCAGGAGCGGCGACGAGCAGGGTACCTCCGGTCCGCGACCCGCCGGCGCAAGTTTCACAGCCCTCGGTCTTCGCGCCGAAGCGGAAACCTTGACGCCGGGCCTCCATGTCGTCGCGACCCCGATCGGCAATCTGGGTGACATCTCGTTTCGGGCGGTGGCGACCCTGGCGGCGGCCGACACGATCATCGCCGAGGACACCCGCGTCACGAAAGTTCTGCTCGCCCATTACGGGATCGCGACGCCGCTCGTGACCTATCACGAGCATAATGCGGCCGTGATGCGCCCGCATCTCCTGGCGCGGCTGAAGGCCGGTGCGGCTCTGGCGCTCGTGTCGGACGCCGGGACGCCGCTCGTGTCCGACCCAGGCTACAAGCTCGTCTCCGAAGCGCTGGCCGAGCATATTCCGGTGATCCCGATCCCGGGTGCGTCGGCCGTGCTGGCCGCCCTGGTGGTCGCAGGGCTGCCCACCGACCGCTTCTTCTTCGAAGGCTTCCTGCCGCCCAAGAGCGCCGCCCGACGCGCTCGCATCGCGGTTCTCGCTGCTGTCCCCGGCACGCTCGTGTTCTTCGAATCCGGGCGGCGGATCACCGAAACCTTGGCCGACCTCGCGGCCGTGCTCGGCCCGCGGCAAGCCGCGATCGCCCGGGAATTGACCAAACATTATGAGACGGTCCGGCGCGGCCCGCTGCCCGAGCTTGCCGCGACCTTGGCCACAGAAGACCCGCCCAAGGGGGAAATCGTGCTCCTGGTCGGGCCTCCCGACACAGAGATCAGCGAGCTGACTCCCGAGGAACTCGACGTCAAGCTTCGTGCCGCCCTGGAACGTCTGGCCGTCAAGGACGCTTCCGCCGTCGTGGCCGCCGAAACAGGCCTGCCACGCCGTCAGATCTATGCACGAGCCGTGGAACTGACCGCCGAGCGGCGTGGCCGGCTGAATGAGGACTGACCCGAGCCGTCGGCGGCAGCAAACCTATCTTGCGGGTCACCGGGCGGAACGGTTTGCCTTGATCTGGCTGGCCCTCCGCGGCTACCGCATCCTGGCCCGCCGCTATCAGGTCCACGGCGGCGAAATCGACCTGGTCGTGCGGCGCGGGGCAACGGTGGCCTTTGTCGAGGTCAAGGCGCGGCCGACGCGGGACGAAGCCCTCCAGGTCCTCACGGAGGCCAAGCGCCGCCGCATCGAGCGCGCGGCAGCCGTCTGGCTTTCACGCAACCCTTGGGCATCAGCCTCCGTGTTGCGCGGCGACGCCGTTGTGATCGCCTCGCGTCGATTGCCCCTGCATATTGAAGCCGCATTCGAGTTGCGGATCGGCTGAGCAGGAACGGGCTTGCAGCGAGCCGGACTGCGCAACGGCATAGGTGACCGATGCGCCACCTTAGATCGTTCACATGCAAGTGATTTGCATACGTATCAATCGGCCATATATACCTCTGGCATCGAAAGTCGGAGGACAGATATGCGTGCAACGAATGGAATTTCAGTCTTGGCCGCTTTGATCGCCGGCGTGGCGATTGTGGGCGCGGCAACGACCGCGAATGCGGAAACGGCTCGGAAAGTGTCGTCCGCGACCAATGCTCAGTATCAGGCGCGTTACGACTACGTGCCGGCCACGCAACCCCAGGTCGCCCGGCCCCAGGCTGTTACCCAGCCGCAAGCCGATACGGCATCTGACAACTCGGCACCGGACAAGGACATCTACTTCTACCATGCCATGGGCACGATGAGCCGGCCCTGACGCCAAGCTCTAAATATTCGTCAAACTCCAAGTAGTTTATTGGCAGCCGCCACTTTCGTGGTCCTGGCTGCCTTTTTTTTATCGAACGCCTGCACATCGAGGATAGGTTCGCACTCGGCGCTTGAAGCGTTGTCCCCGCTCTGTGATATGGGTTGGCATGAGCGATCCGGTGGCGACCCGCCCCTTCATCATGGCCAGCATGGTCCAAGCGAGCCGCAAATGGCGAAAACTCGCCCAGGTGGCCTTGGCCGTGCATGGCATCTCACAGGCGCGCGCCTCGGCCCTCGTGTGGGTCCACCGCCTGGGCGGAGGTGTCCGCCAGGTCGTGCTCGCGAGCTATATCGGCATCGAAGGAACATCTCTGGTCCGACTACTGGACGAACTGAGTTCCGCCGGCTTGGTCCTCCGCAAGGATGATCCCAGCGACAGGCGTGCCAAGACCATCTGGCTGACCCAGGAAGGCGAGCGTCTCGCCGAGGAGGTCGAAACGGTTTTGAGGGACCTCAGAGAGCGTGTGCTCGACGGTATCGACATCGGAGACGTCGATGCGACCCTTAGGGTCTGCGGCGCCATTGAACGATCGGCCGCCCTGGCCTGCAGCGGTTCACTGTCGATCCTGGACGGAAACGTTCTCGTCACCGAGGGGACGATTGGATCAGCCGACCCCAAGATAGATGACTGACGTTCTTGAAAGCCCGCGGAAGTAGGTCGGCCCATCCAGGGCTCAGACGCACATCCGCGGCTTGAACCTGAGCCGCCTCGGCGAGCCCTCGGACAGGATAACCTGAACCGAGGGGGCTTTACGACTTCAACGCGCGAATTTCTTGTACTTCATCCGATGCGGGATCAAGGCATCCACCCCGAGGCGGCGCTTCTTGTCTTCCTCGTAATCGGCGAAGTTGCCTTCGAACCACTCCACATGACTGTCTCCCTCGAAGGCCAGCATGTGCGTGGCGATGCGGTCGAGAAAGAAGCGATCATGGCTGATGATCACGGCGCAGCCAGCATAGTCCGTGAGAGCCGTCTCGAGCGCCCGCAGCGTCTCGACGTCGAGGTCGTTGGTGGGCTCGTCGAGCAGCAGCAGATTGGCGCCCGACTTTAGCATCTTGGCGAGATGCACCCGGTTGCGCTCGCCGCCCGAAAGCGAACCGACCTTCTTCTGCTGGTCCGGTCCTTTAAAGTTGAAGGACCCGCAATAGGCGCGCGAGTTGATCTCCCGCTTGCCGAGATAGATGATTTCGGCGCCGCCGGAGATTTCTTCCCAGACGTTCTTGTTGCCGTCCAGCGTGTCGCGGCTCTGATCGACGTAGCCGAGTTGCACCGTCTCGCCGACCGTGATCGTGCCGGCGTCGGGTTTCTCCTGACCGGTGATCATGCGGAACAGCGTGGTCTTGCCGGCCCCGTTCGGGCCGATGACGCCGACGATTCCGCCCGGCGGGAGCTTGAACGTCAGATTGTCGATCAGGAGCTTGTCGCCGAAGGCTTTGGACAGGCCCTCGAACTCGACCACCTTGTTACCAAGCTTCTCGGCCACCGGGATGACGATCTGAGTGGCCGACGGGGCCTTGTCGTTCTGCTTGGCTACAAGATCGTCATAGCGCTGGATGCGGGCCTTGGACTTGGATTGCCGGGCCTTCGGCGAGGAGGAGATCCACTCGCTTTCCGCCTCGATGGCGCGCTGGCGCGATTCGTCTTCGCTGCGCTCCTGGGAGAGCCGCTTCTGCTTCTGCTTCAGCCAGGCCGAATAATTGCCCTGGTAGGGAATGCCCCGCCCACGGTCGAGCTCCAGAATCCAGCTCGTCAGATTGTCGAGGAAGTATCGGTCATGGGTCACGGTCAGGATCGCGCCCGGATAGGTGCGCAAGTGGCCTTCGAGCCAATTCACCGTTTCGGCGTCGAGATGGTTGGTGGGCTCGTCGAGCAGCAGCATCTCGGGCTTGTCGAGGAGCAGCCGGCACAGGGCCACGCGGCGGCGCTCGCCGCCGGACAGCTTGCTGACCTCCCAGTCGTCCGGTGGACATCCGAGCGCTTCCATGGCCTGCTCGACCTGAGAATCGAGATCCCACAGGCCTTGCGCCTCGATCTCGTCCTGCAGGGCCGTCATCTCGTCCGCGGTCTCGTCCGAATAATTCATGGCGAGTTCGTTGTAGCGGTCGAGGATCGCCTGTTTCTTGGCGACGCCCTTCATGACGTTGCCGCGCACGTTCACCGTCTCGTCGAGTTGCGGTTCCTGCGGCAGGTAGCCGACCCGGGCTCCCTCAGCGACGAAACCCTCGCCGGTATATTCGGTATCGATCCCGGCCATGATGCGCAGCAGCGTCGACTTGCCGGCGCCGTTGATGCCGAGCACGCCGATCTTGGCATCGGGGTAGAAAGAGAGATGGACATTGTCCAACACCTTCTTGCCGGTCGAGTAGGTCTTGGTCAGACCCTGCATGTGATAAACGAATTGGGCCGCCATGGACGGAGCGCTCGCTGCGTTGCGAAAAGTTCGGGATTGCCCGATGAGGTAGCAGGCCGGGCGGCCGACGACAAGACGAAGCGGGAAAAGCGGCCACTTCGCCCGATCATCGCCATGGATAGATGATTCATCCCGGAGCCGGCTCGTGCGGCGCTGCCGTTGCGAACCGACCAGGTCGATTGGAGAAACATGTGAGCGTGACGGACAAGGCCCTCAAGGTCGTGGTGGAACGGCCGGCATCCCCTCCGGTTTCGGCGGTGCCTTCAATGCCCGCCGCCGTGTTCACGTCGGACGATACTCCCGGTACGCCAGCCTCGGCGCATCGCGCACAGGCCGCATTTCTGGCCGAACTCGCCTTGCATCAGGCGGTGGCGACCCCGCTCTGCGTCGGCTTGTTCGGCCCGGCGGGGGCGGGCAAGACCACCCTGCTCGCCTCGACGCTTCAGGCCACCGAGACATTGGGCCGCGCCGCCGACGCGGTCGGGCTCGCAACCCCGTTCCTGGGCGACGCCACGACGCTGCGGATCAGCGTCGAGCCGGGCCTGGACCCTTCGACAGCCATTCTGCAGCAGGCCTTTGCGGGATTATCGGGCGCCTACCCTGATCTCGTCAGCGCGGCCGGCGAAGCCAGTCACGACCCGCGGGCGGCGGCACGCGATGCCGGCGACCGTCTGAACGAGGCCCGGCACAGGCTCGACGACGAGCGCCGCAAGCTCGACGAACTGTCGGCACGCCAGGCACGACTCATGGAGAGCGTGCTGTTCGAGGCGGCGGGATCGCGCATCGACAGCTATGCCCGGCTCAATCGGGGCCGGATCGACCGCAGCCTGCGGCGGTTCGGCTTCCAGGGCGATACGGCCGTCACCTACAAGGAACTGGTTCGCGATGCGGCCGAGCCGGGCGTTGGCCGAGGCTTAGGTTGGTTGAGCGCGTTTTGGGCGTACCGCGGCCAGACGCGGCTGATCGTCGTGGCCGTTGCCTTCTTGGTACTGTCGTGGCTGCTCGGGCTTCTGATGGCCGATCAGGACAGTTGGATCGCGTCGCTGCGGTCGAGCAACGACCGCATGGGCCCGATCGCCGATTGGCTTGCCGCGCATGGCCATTGGCTCGCGCCCCTGCAGCAGACCGCCGCCCTTGCGGGCCTGGCGGCTCTGGCGATCAACATCGTGCGAGGGATGCGCTTCATTCAGCCGGTGGCGCGCGGCGCGGCGCTGCTGCGCAGCGACATCGAAGGCCGTCGCCGCGACCTCGACGGACTCGTGGCGCATCAGGCGCGGCGCGTGGATACTCTGGCGCGTGATGTGGAGACCGCCAGCGCGCGCGCGGCCGAGGCCGAGAACCGCCTTGCGGCCATCTCCGTCGAACCGACGCCGCAGATGCTGTTCGCCCCGGAGGGCAGCCGATCGGGGTCAAGTTCGCGGCACGCGGCCGCGACTTTCTTTGCGGCACTGTCGCAGGCCATCGGTCGTCGCGGGCGGGAGCGTACGGGAACCGGTGCCCCGGCCCGGCTCGTGGTCGGGCTCGACGGCTTTGAGCGTGTGACAGGCCGCGAGGCGGCGGCCTTTCTCGATACGGCCCATCAGCTCCTGGCGCATCCCGGCATCGTGACGTTTCTGGCCGCCGATCGGGCTCAGCTCGCCTCCGGCCTGGCCGAGACCGATCCCGCGCTCGCCACCGCGACCCTCAACCGGATCGTGCAGGTTCCGGTCGCGGTAGGGGGTGAAGAGGGCCCCTGCCCCGACGCGCGTCACCTCGTGCAGTCGCTGCTGAAGCCCGCCGCCGCCCCAAGCCAGGCCGGACCTGACGTGGCGGCCGAGGAACCCGACGCCGGACGCTCGGCGTTCGACCGGGCCTGGCTTCCCAAGGAATCGGCGCTGCTCGAAGCCTTGGCTCCCTTCGCGGGATCATCGCCGCGCGCCGTGAAGCGCTATGTCAATCTCTACCGTGTCGCCCGGGCCGATCCCGGCATGGTCGAGGCGAATATTCACGAACTCGCCGCCCTGGCGCTCGGCCTCGCGCTGCAAAGCGGCGGCGGCTTACCGCCCGCCTCGCTGTTGACGAGCGGATCGCTGAATGGCGAGGTCCAGGCGGCCCGGCATGCCGCCGCCACCGCGCTCGGCGTCGCGCTCGACCTCACCCGCGATGGGCGCGGCCTCGAGACGGCACGACGCTACGGGGCAGTTTGAAGCACATCTTCGGCAGAGCAGATTGGCCATGACATCCGATAGCGAAGACAGGCCCCGCGTCATCGTGCATATGGCGAGTTCGGTGGATGGGCGGATCCAGTCCCGCCGTTGGGGCGGGATCGAGGTCGGCTCGCTCTACGAGGAGGTACATGCCAGCCTGAACGGCGACGCCTGGATGTGCGGGCGCATCACGATGCAGGGCTATACACGCGGGCAGCCGACCGACGATAGCGATCCGACGCCGGTGCCGCGGGTCAGCCATATCGTCAATCGGGCCGCCCCTGGCTACGCGATCGCGCTCGATTTCGGGGGCCGCCTGCACTGGGGCGCCCGCAATGCGATCGACGGGGATCACGTCGTTGTCGTGCTGTCAGAAACCGTCTCGGATGCGCATCTCAACGCCCTGCGGGCGTCTGGCGTCTCCTATATTTTCGGCGGCCGCGACACGATCGACCTCGCTATGGCGCTGAAGACGCTGCGCCGTGAGTTCGGAATCCGTCGATTGCTGGTCGAGGGCGGGGGTAAAATCAACGGCTCGTTCCTCGCGGCCGGTCTTGTGGACGAACTGAACCTGCTCCTCGCCCCGGCCGTCGATGGCGGCAGCGGCGTGCCGGCCCTCTTCGATCATGAGGGGCAGACCACACCAGGAATCAGGCTGAAGCTGCGGAACTGCGAAGCGCTGGACAATGGCTTCGTTCGTCTTCGTTACGACGTGATCAGAGACGTTGACGCGCCGTAGCTTGATCGGCGTGCGAACATCCGGGTGGACCGTTATCGCGATTCCCGCCAAACATGAAGCCCGTGCGGCCATGCGCAACGACACCCCGTCCGGGGCTTCAACAGGGACGCCAGTCCATTAAGACACCCACACCCCGGGAGCTCAAGAACCGCTCTATGATGAAGCACGCTGAACATGCAAGTTCGGTACGGAGGTCATACCTATCCAGCGTGCTTCACGATAAAGCGGGCCGAGCCGCGTTGCCGCCATGCCCTAATAGCATAGACTTGACGGGCGCCAAAGTGGTCGATGCTCGGATTTTCCAGTATTCCACCCGAAATCGATGTTTTGGCAGACGTTTGCTTTGCAGCATTATTTGAGCACGGAGCCCAGAGCCCTGTCGGCGGCCGGGAACCAGCGCATCACGATATCGTTGAGTCGCGATCGAGGAGGGATGTGATGGCACCGCGCGCCGTATGGAAGGGCTCCCTGAGGGTTGGCGAGCTCCAATGCCCCGTCTCCCTGTACACGGCGGTGTCGACATCGGATCGCATTGCTTTCCACACGCTGAACCGCAAGACGGGTCACCGTGTGCATCGGGAATTTATCGACAGCGAAACCGGAAAGCCGGTTCCGCCGGCCGATCAGGTCAAGGGCTACGACACCGGCGCCGGGCAGACGATCATGATCGAGCCGGAGGAGATCGCGGCCGCCATCCCGGACAATGACAAGACGCTTGCGATCCGGACCTTCGTGGCCTGTCAGTCGATCGATACGGTTTATTTCGACCGTCCGTACTACCTGACCCCGAGCGATCCGGTCGGAGCACCTGTCTTCGCGCTGCTGCTGGACGGCCTGAAGGCCAAGAAAGCGGCCGCCATTGCCTCGGCGATCCTGTTTCGCCGGGTCCGCACCGTGCTGATCCGCGCGCATGACGACGGCCTCATCGCGACGCTCCTCAAATTCGACTACGAGGTCAGGTCGGCCGAAGACGCCTTCGACTCCATCCCGGAGGTCAAGATTGAAGATGAGATGATCGAGCTCGCGCGCCACATCATCAAGACCAAGATGGGGAGCTTCGATCCGAAAGCCTTCGACGACCGCTACGAGGAAGCCGTGGCGGACCTCGTGCGGGCGAAAATCGAGGGCCGTCCTCTCAAGGCACGGCCGGCGCCTGTTCCGAGCAAGGCTTCGGATTTGCTCTCAGCGCTGCGGGAAAGCGCCAAAGCGGCGGACAAGACGAAACCGGCGTCGCGAAGCCGCCGGGCGCCGGCCAAACGGGCCGCCTCTTCGGACAAATCAGCCTCGCACCGCAAGGCTTCGTGAAAGCGACATGTTCCGGGTCGAGGCTTCCTTGACGCGGTTCGATGGCAGTCTTACCTCTGATGGGAAGAAGAGCCCATTCCGCGGCTCTGGTTGAGCGAGGTTCATCATGGCCGATGCGAATAGCGCGACCATCAAGGTTACGGACGCAAGCTTCAGCGAGGACGTTCTCAAATCCGCTGAGCCCGTGGTTGTCGATCTTTGGGCTGAATGGTGCGGCCCGTGCCGCATGATCGCGCCGGCCCTCGAGGAAATCGCGGGCGAGATGAAGGGCAAGATCAAGGTCGCCAAGCTCAACATCGACGAGAATCCCAACATCACGACCCAATATGGCGTTCAGTCGATCCCGACGCTGCTCCTGTTCAAGGACGGCCAGGTCGCTTCGAAAAAGGTCGGCGCGGCCCCGAAGGGCGAGCTTCAGCGCTGGATCACATCCGCGATCTGAATTGAGGATGTAGATGGAATAGCCCGGTCTCGTGCCGGGCTTTTTCTTGGCGTCAGGTCAGAACGCCGAAGACGGGGCGAAGCGGCGCGGGCCGATTTTCGTCGCCGAGCGTATGTTTCAAGTCGATTTCGATCGTGCGTGTGATGGCCGTCATAGGGATCTCATGCGCCGACCGGGTGAACGGGTCTTCGAGATGCCGTCCCGACATGTCGAGCGTCAGGAACATCAGGCCGATCGCGGCCGAGCCAAGCGGCGTGAGGAAATTGAGTTCCGGCACGAAACCGAACGGCAGCAGCACGCAGTAGATCGACACGAACACGCCCGGCAGGGCCGCATATTGTCGTGGCATAGGCGTGTTACGGATGCGCTCCAGGCCGCCCTGCGCGTTCGACAGATCGCTCATGATCGTGTTCAGCGCCGACGCCTCGATGGAATCGATGCGGTTCGCCCGCAATTCCTCGCCAATCATCTCCGCCATGCGGGTGTGAATCGCGAAAGGGATATTCGCGGCAGATCTGACGACGTCGAGATCGTCTTCCGCAAGGAAGCGGACGAGCTTGCGCGGAACGTCCTCACGTCGGAGCGACAGCCTCAGCGCATGCACGAAGGCGATCTGATGCTGGATGATCCGATGGCGTGCCGGTTGCGATTCCGGATTGGTCATCATCGCCGAGAGTGAGCGCGCAAGGCTGCGCGAGTGGTTGACCACGGCGCCCCACAGCGTTCGCGCCTCCCACCACCGCGCATAGGCGGTGTTGTTGCGCAGACCCAGAAAGACGGCCAGTCCTGTGCCGAGCAGCGGCAGCGGGATCGAATTGGGCGTGATCCACGTCCATCCAAACCCGACATAGGCGATCGTCACGAGAAGATCGAGGACGAAGAAGACCGCGAGGGGACGCCAAGTCTCCCGAACGACTTCCTCAACTCTGAGGTTTGAACGAACCAGCATCCGCTCAGGCAACCTCGGCCGGCGTCAGATCATGCAGCGGAACGAAGCGCTTTGTCTCGACATCGTAGGCGCGCACGTCGCCACCCTTGATGCCGTAGACCCAGCCATGCAAGGCGATCCGATCCGTGGCGAGGGCCGCGGCGACGGACGGATGCGTTTCGAGGTGCTGCAGCTGGGTGATGACATTCTGCTCGACGAGCGCCTGAACCTTGTCATCGCCCTCCAAATCCCCTCGCGTGGCCTCCACCACCGTGCGGGCGGCTTCCGCGTTGCGCAACCATGAGCGCACGGTCGGCATGGCATCGAGCGCGCTGTCATGAACGTGCAGCAGGCCCTTCATGGCGCCGCAGTCGGAATGGCCGCAGATCACGATGTTCTTCACCTTCAACGCCATGACGGCATATTCGATAACAGCCGACACGCCCCCGAGCATCTCGCCATAGGTCGGCACGATGTTGCCGATGTTGCGGCAGACGAACAGTTCTCCGGGCTCGGTCTGGGTCAGCATTTCGGGGACGACGCGACTGTCGGCGCAGGTAATGAAGAGTGTGCCGGGGCTTTGGCCCTCGGCGAGCTTCTCGAAATGCTCGCGCTGCTCGGGAAAGACTTTTTCGCGGAATTCGCGCACGCCATCGAAAAGCTTTTCCGCGGCATGGTTGCCGCTGGGGCGGGAACGACCGGTCGAGATTGGCATTCAACACTCCTGCTGCGTTTGTCGCAATGCACAATAGCGAAGTTTGAGGTGCGGTTGCGTCACCCATACAATCCTGGCCGAGATTTAATCCCCGGAATACCAGTTGCGCGCATCAATTGGTCGTCGATTCGTGGTTGCCGATGCGCCGCCGGCACGCGACAAAGACGGGATGAGCCTCGAATCCGTCCGCAGTTTTCTCGCCGAAAGGGCGCCCGACCTCCGCATCCTCATGTCCGAGAGCAGCAGCGCCACCGTGGCGCTGGCCGCCGAAGCCCATGGGGTCGAACCGGCCCGTATCGCCAAGACCCTGTCGCTCCGGGTCGGCAACGATGTGGTCCTGCTGGTCACGCGCGGCGATGCGCGGCTCGACAATAAAAAGGTCAAGGCCGCGTTCGGCGCAAAGCCGCGGCTGCTCGGACCCGACGAGGTCGTGGCCCTCACCGGGCATCCGGTCGGCGGCGTATGTCCCTTCGGGCTGGCGACGCCGCTCCCGGTTTACTGCGACCTGTCCCTCAAGGACTTCGACGAGGTCGTGCCCGCAGCGGGCGCCATCAACAGCGCCGTCCGCATCACACCCGACCGGATGGCGTCGCTGACGGGCGCCATCTGGGTGGATGTCTGCCAGACGACGTCTTGATGGTCAGGCCACGATCGGCGCGACTTTGGCGTCGAGCACGGTTTTGGCCTCGCCAGGGGAGAGCCGCACCTGAAGGCCGCGTTGGCCGCCGTTGATGAAGACATGCGGTTCGCTCAAGGCGCCTTCCTCGATCGCGGTCGGGACACGCTTGCGCTGGCCGAAGGGACTGATGCCTCCGACCTTGTAGCCGGTGAGGCGCTCCGCATCGGCCGGCTTCATCATGGCGCCGGCCTTGCCGCCGAACGCGGCCGCGAGCTTCTTCATGCTGACCTCCCGGTCGCAGGGCACGATCACGCAGACCGGCTTGCCGTCCACCGTCGCCATGAGGGTTTTCAACACGCATCGCGGATCGGCGCCGATCGCCTCGGCGGCTTGAAGCCCGATCCGCTCGGCATCGGGGTCGTAGTCGTAATTCACGAGGGTGAAGGCGACGCCGGCTTTGGTCAGGGCGAGCGTCGCGGGCGTGGTCTTGGACATCGGTACCTTTGACCCTTCTCCCGTTCACACGGGAGAAGGAATTGCATCATCTTACGCCGCGAGGCTGCGCAACACGTAAGGCAGGATGCCACCGTTGTTGAAGTAGTCGAGCTCGTCCATCGTATCGATCCGGCAGATGAGCGGGACCCGGTCCTGGCGGCCGTCGCCATGGGTGATCACGGCCTCCATTTCGAGGCGCGGCTTCAACCCGGACGAAAGCCCGGCGATCGAGACCGTCTCGCCACCCTTGAGGTCGAGCTTGGCCCACGTCATGCCGTCCACAAAGGTCAAGGGCAGCACACCCATGCCGACCAGGTTCGAGCGGTGGATGCGCTCGAAGCTTTCGGTGATCACGGCCCGCACACCGAGCAGCCGCGTGCCTTTCGCGGCCCAGTCGCGCGACGAGCCGGTGCCGTATTCCTTGCCGGCGAAGATCACCAGCGGCACGCCTTCCTGCTTGTACAGCATGGCGGCGTCATAGATCGGCAGCGCCTCGCCGGACGGAAAGTGCTTGGTCATGCCGCCTTCGACACCCGGCAGCATCTGGTTCTTGATGCGGATGTTGGCGAAGGTGCCGCGCATCATCACCTCGTGATTGCCGCGCCGGGTGCCGTACTGGTTGAAGTCGGCCGGACGCACCTGATGTTCGAGCAGGTATTTGCCGGCCGGCGAGGCCGCCTTGATGGAACCGGCCGGGGAAATGTGGTCGGTCGTGATCGAATCGCCGAGCAGTGCCAGGATGTGGGCGTTTTCGATATCGGCGATCGGCAGGGGCGCTTTGGTGAGGCCCTCGAAATAGGGCGGGTTCTGGACGTAGGTCGAGCCCGGCATCCAGCGATAGGTTTCGCCCCCCTCGCGCTCCACCGTCTGCCAGTGCTTGTCACCCTGGAACACGTTGCCGTAGCGGTTGTGAAACACTTCCTTGGTGACGGATTTCTTGTGCAGGCTTTCGACCTCCTCCTTCGAGGGCCAGATGTCGCGCAGATAGACGGGCTGGCCATCGGACCCGATCCCAAGCGGCTCAGTGGTGAGGTCGACGTTCATCGATCCGGCCAGGGCGTAGGCGACGACGAGCGGCGGCGAGGCGAGATAGTTCGCCTTGACGTCCGGGTTGACGCGCCCTTCGAAATTGCGGTTTCCGGAGATCACGGCGGCGGCCACGATGTCGTGATCGTTGATGGCTGTCGAGATCGGCGCCGGCAGCGGCCCCGAATTGCCGATGCAGGTCATGCAGCCATAGCCCGTCAGGTTGAAACCGAGCGCGTCGAGGTCGGCCTGCAGGCCGGACTTTTCGAGATATTCACCCACCACTTGGCTGCCGGGCGACAGCGAGGTCTTTACCCACGGCTTGGTCTTCAGGCCCTTGGCGACAGCCTTGCGGGCCAGCAGACCGGCACCCATCATGACGTTCGGGTTCGAAGTGTTGGTGCAGGACGTGATGGCGGCGATGACGACATCGCCGTGGCCGAGGTCGAAGTTGCTCTCCTCGACCTTGAACCGCTCCTCGCTCTTCCCGGGCTTCTTGAATTCCTTTTCAAGCGAGACGTGAAAACCGTTCTTGGCCGATTCCAGCGTCACCCGGTCCTGCGGTCGCTTCGGGCCGGCGAGGGAGGGCACGACGTCGCCGAGGTCGAGGTCGAGGGTCTCGGTGAACATCGGGTCCGGGCTCTCAGCGAGTCGGAACATGCCTTGCGCCTCCGCATAGGCTTTCACCAGCGCGATGCGGGCGGGATCGCGATTCGAGGCGTCGAGATAGTTGAGCGTCTCGCCATCCACGGGGAAGAAGCCGCAGGTCGCGCCATATTCGGGCGCCATGTTGGAGATCGTGGCGCGGTCGGCGAGCGACAGCGCATCGAGGCCGGGGCCGAAGAATTCGACGAACTTGTTCACGACGCCGAGCTTACGCAGCATCTGGGTGACGGTCAGCACGAGGTCGGTCGCGGTGCGGCCTTCCTTGAGCTTCCCGGTCAGCTTGAAGCCGACCACCTGCGGCAGCAACATGGAGAGCGGCTGGCCCAGCATGCAGGCTTCCGCCTCGATGCCGCCGACGCCCCAGCCGAGCACGGCAAGGCCGTTGACCATGGTGGTGTGCGAATCGGTACCGACCAGCGTGTCCGGATACGCGACCGTGATTTTGCCGTCGTAGCTATCTTCCTCGCGGGTCCAGACCGTCTGGGACAGGTATTCGAGATTGACCTGGTGGCAGATGCCGGTGCCCGGCGGCACGACGCGGAAGTTATTGAAGGCGCCCTGCCCCCAGCGCAGGAACTTGTAGCGCTCCCCGTTGCGCTGGTATTCGAGCGCGACATTGTCGTCGAAGGCCTTGGGGGTGCCGAATTCGTCGACGATGACCGAGTGATCGATCACGAGATCGACGGGCACCAGCGGATTGATCTTCTCGACCGGGCCGCCGATTTTGGCCATGGCGTCGCGCATGGCCGCGAGATCGACCACGGCCGGCACGCCGGTGAAATCCTGCATCAACACACGGGCCGGCCGGAAGGCGATTTCCTTCTCGTCCTTGCCCTGGCTCGACAGCCAGTTCACGAAGAAGCCGATATGCTCCTTCGTCACCGTTCGCCCATCCTCGTTACGCAGCAGGTTCTCGAGCAGCACCTTCATCGAATAGGGCAGCTTGGAAATCCCTTCGAGCCCGTTCTTTTCCGCTTCGACGATCGAGAAATACGTATAGGTGGTATCTCCCACCTGAAGCGTCTTGCGGGATTTAAAACTGTCGTGCGAGGTCATGGCGTCCCTGACTCGTTCCGGTAAGGCGAGGTTGGCTACTTATAGATGATTCCAAACTAGACCGATAACAGAGCGGTCTGCAGTGGATTTTTTGCATAGCGGGAGAGTTTTGGGTGCGGAGCGTCGAAGGCCTGACGGTCAGCGGATTGTCCGTCGAACGAAGCGGCCGTCGCTTGTTCGCGAATCTGTCCTTCGCGGTCCCGGCCGGAACTGCCCTGGCCGTGATGGGCGAGAACGGCATCGGCAAATCGAGCCTGCTGCGGACGATCGCGGGCCTGCTGCCCAAGCAGCAGGGCGAGGTCGGTCTGCGCCTCGGCCGGGACGACGATGCTGCGCCTTTGGGCGAACGCGCACATTATCTCGGACATTCCAACGGATTGAAGGCCGGGCTGACGGCGTTCGACAACCTGGAATTTCAACGGCGATGGGCGATGGGCGACGGACTCCCGCCAGCCGCCGCTCTCGCGGCCGTCGGGCTCAGCCATTGCGCCGAATTCCCGGCGGGACTTCTCTCGGCCGGACAGAAGCGGCGCATCGCGCTTGCGTCCCTTTTGACCGCGCATCGCCCGCTCTGGCTCCTCGACGAGCCCGCGACCGCGCTCGACCAACCATCGGAGACACTTCTGGTCGGCTTGTTGGAGGCCCATCTCGCCCGCGGCGGCTTGGCCGTCATGGCGCTGCATGCCCCCTTGGCACTCGCCACCACCGTGCTGCGGCTCGGCCGATCGTGATCGCGCCCCTGGTGGCCCTGTTCGGGCGTGAGATCGCGGTCGCGCGCCGGGTCGGCAGCGGCGGGTTGACGGGCGTCATGTTCTTTTTGGCCCTCATCACCATCGTGCCCTTCGCGGTCGGGCCGGATCTCACGCTCCTGCGCCGCATCGGACCCGCCATCCTGTGGATCGCGGCGCTGCTCGCGACCTTGCTCGGGCTCGACCGGCTGTTCCAGGCCGATCACGACGACGGGAGCCTCGATCAACTGCGCATGAGCGCCGTCCCGCTCGAACTGGTGGTGATCGTCAAATGCGCGGCGCACTGGTGCACCACCGGGCTGCCACTGGTGATCGCGGCGCCCATCTTCGGCCTCACCTTCGCGCTCGACGGCACGGCCTTGGCCAGCGTGGTCGCAACCCTGCTGGTCGGCACACCCGCTTTGACGTTGCTCGGGGCGATCGGCGCCGCGCTCACCGCAAGCTTTCGGCGCGGCGGCCTGCTGCTGGCCGTAATCACGGTGCCGCTCGCGATTCCCGTGCTGATCTTCGGCGTGTCGGCCGCCGCGGCGAGCAGTACCGGCCCGGTGCCGTTCCTGACGCCATTCCTGGTGCTCTGCGGACTGAGCCTCTTTACGCTCGCGGGCGCCCCCTTCGCGGCCGCGGCCGCGTTGCGGCTCACGAGTGAGTAGAGCCCCTCACTCAAGCCCGTTCAAAGGTTTCGCGGCCTCGGCTCGATCCGCTCCGCCGGCTCGAATTGCGCGGCCGGTACGTTGAAGGCCACCAGGTTGACCGGTGGCTGAAACCGCACGTGCATCTTCACGCTCTCCTGGCCGGCCGACAGCGATCCTTTCCGAATGACGCTACTCACGATCCCGATCGCCTCGGCCAGCTCGGGATGCTGCCGCCGAAGCGGGGCATCGGACTTGAGACGAACACGTTCTCCCTCGATCATGGCGCAGGCTCCGACTCGCTTTTTGTTCACTTTTTGTTCTAGTTCAAACATGCAAGAGAGTCGAGTCCGGCCTTGCAGGTGCGTCCGCCAAGGGGGCACCGAAAGCCCCGTCGGACGTAGGCCCGGCAGGCCGTCTCAGGAGCCGCCGAGCGCCGCCGCCTTGTCGAGCCGCTCGATCAATGTCGAACTGGCGGCGTTCGCCCCCGCCACCTCGATGGCGATGCCATGTGCTCTGAACCGCTGGACCACCTTGTCCAAGGCCGCCACGGCCGTGATGTCCCAAAAATGCGCCTCCGACACGTCGATCAGCACGCTCTTGCCGACAGCCTCACGCACATCGAACCCATCGACGAAGATGTCCGCGGAGGCGAAGAACACCTGACCTGACACCCGATAGGTCAGGCGCTTGGCTGCGAGATCGGCCTCGGTCTCGATGCGCAGCAAGCCCGCGACCTTGAAGGCGAAGAAGACCCCACTCAGGAGAACGCCCACGGTGACGCCGAGCGCCAGGTTCGAAGTCGCGACCGTTACCAGCACCGTCGCCAGCATAACGACGCTCGACATCTTCGGATGCGCCACAAGGGTGCGGAGCGATGACCAGTCAAACGTGTCGATCGACACCATGACCATGATGGCGACGAGGGCGGCGACGGGAACCTGCGACACCCACGGTTTGAGCGCCACCATGAGGATCAGCAGGAAGGCGCCCGCGAACAGGGTCGAGAGCCGGCCTCGGCCGCCGTATTTCACGTTGCTGACGGTCTGGCCGATCATGCCGCAACCGGCTATGCCGCCGAACAGGCTCGCCGCGATGTTGGCGAGACCGAGGCCCGTGCATTCGCGGTTCTTCGAACTGGGCGTGTCGGTGAGATCGTCGACGACGCTGGCGGTCATCAGCGATTCCAGCAGGCCCACCATGGCGATCGCCAAGGCCGGTGCGGCGATGATGTGGAGGGTTTCGAAAGTCGGCGGAACGGTCGGCCATGCGAAGAGCGGCAGTGCGTCCGGCAGTCGACCGAGATCCGCCACGGTCCTGACCGGCAGGTGCAAGACGACCGAGGCTGCCGTGAGGATGACGATGCAGATCAACGGCGAGGGAATCGCGGTCGTCACGCGGGTCACCATGTAGATCAGCGCCAGTCCGGCCGCCAGCACCGCATAGGTGATCCAGCCGCCGCCGATGACCTGCGGGACCTGTGCCGAGAAGATCAGGATGGCGAGTGCGTTGACGAAGCCGGTGCGCACCGACTTCGACACGAAGCGCATCAGGACGCCCATGCGGAACAGGCCGAACAGGATCTGCAGGGCGCCGGCCAGCACGCCCGCCGCCAGGAGGTAAGGCAGGCCATGCGAATGGACGAGCGGCGCGGCCACCAGGGCGACCGATCCGGCCGCCGCCGAGATCATCGCCGGACGTCCCCCCGCAAAGGCGATCACGATGCCGATCACGAAGGAGGCGAACAGGCCGACCTGGGGATCGACGCCGGCCGCGAACGAGAAGGCGATCACTTCGGGGATGAGGGCAAAGGTGGCGACGGCGCCGGCGAGCATCTCGCGCACAGGACGGCGGAACCATTCCTGACGAATGGAGGCAAAAGTCATGGGGGTCGTGGGTCTCGCAATCAGGAGCCAGAGCCGGAGGATGACCGGCGTTACAGGCGAGTGATGCGTTGTTCGGCGGATCGGCGGCCGAAATAGCCACCCGGAATTGCACCGGGTCCAGTCGGGTGACTGCTCATAACGTCGATGGCCGTCGCGATGCAAGAGCCGACTTGGCCGTCGCCGGTGCTCAGAAGTGCTCAGAATGACCTGACGAACACCAGCAGCACTCGTTATCGTCGAACCCGCATGTTGGTCGAACACCCACGCCCATTTTCGCATATCAGCCTTGCGAAAGGCAGCACGCCGTGCTTTAAGGACCGCCTAAGAAAAAAGAGCCGCCTGCGTTACCACAAGCGGCCCAAGTCTAGGGAGGAAACGCCCAAGAAGGGCATGCGACCGAAGTCGCAGTGGGACAGTGCTCGCACCCTGCACAAATGTCCAGCCCCTCTTGGGGCTTTTTTGGTGTGGCCTGTCCTGAGTCTCATTTGAGTGACAGATGGGACGTGTGACGGAATGCTCGGCTGGGGCTCCAATGCGAGCGTCCATCCATCCTGACTGCTAGAAGGCCGGCCGTGATGGTGCCAAGACGCGCCAGATCGACATTCTGTGACTCAGGCCACCTGCTCCTCGGCCCGGCGGTCCATCCAGATCAGGCACGGATCCAGCGGTTCGATGTCGGCATCGATCGGAATGCCGGAGCCGCCGTAAAGGCTGGAGATTCAAACCCCCGCACGTCGGACGGCGTCAGATGGCGCGCCACCTCGGACAAGCAGGCTTCGACCGCCTCCACCCAGACATTCGGGTGCTGTTCGGCCCAGTTCGGGCGCGTAGGCCCGTGTCGCCTGAGCAGAATAGTGCCGTCCCGTCCAACCAGCACGGCCTTGGTGCTTTGCGTACCCATATCGACCCCGATGACCACGTCCTCCGTTCATCGTTTTTCTTGCGTCCGGTGAATCTGCGGCAGCCGATCCACGGAACCTGGCGAGCGGCTCTCTTCCCGCCTCCGTGCTGGTGTTCCGGTTCGGTCTATCGCATTCACACGTGCGAAGGCTCGCCCGAGCCGAACCTGGAACCGATCACGAATGAGTGCCATGTCGGAAGCATGCAGGCGAGCGATTGATTTGATCGGCCTTGGCCCTACCCCACGCGGACGGCGGCTTCCGGCAATCGCGCTTCTGCTTGTTTCGGCTCTCGTCGCGCCCGCACGCGCCCAGGCTCCGGACAGCGTGTGGTTGGAAGATCTGACCTGGACGGAACTTCGCGACCAGATCCGTGCCGGCACCACCACCGTCATCATTCCGGTCGGCGGCGTGGAACAGAGCGGCCCCGCTTTGGCTCTCGGCAAACACGATGCGCGGGCCAGGGTGCTGGCCGAGGCGATCGCGCGGCGGCTCGGCCACACTTTGGTGGCGCCCGTGGTCGCCTATGTGCCCGAAGGCGGGGTTGAACCACCGACGTCCCACATGCGTTTCCCCGGCACGATCACGGTTCCGGACGACGCCTTCCGCAAGACGATCGAATCGGCTGCGGCGAGCTTCAAGCTGCATGGTTTCAAGGATGTGGTGTTGATCGGGGAACACGGGAGTTATCAGAGTGACCTTGGCGCCGTCGCCGAAGCCCTCAACCGCCGTTGGGCCGCCACGCCCGCGAGAGCCCACTTCATCCCGGACTATTATCGAGGCGCGACGACGGATTTCTCCCTCATCCTCAAACAGCATGGGTATTCGGCCGCGGAGATCGGCACCCATGCGGGGGTTGCCGACACGTCGCTGACGATGGCGGTGGCGCCCTCCATGGTGCGCACCGGCGCCCTCAAAGCCGCCGCCGATCTCGACGCGGTGAACGGCGTCTACGGCGACCCGCGGCGTTCAAACGCCGCGATGGGCCAGTTGGCCATCGAGGCGATCGTCACCCGGACCGTTGCGGCCATCAAGGTCGCCATCACGCGCACCAGCCATCCATGATCACGACGCGGGATCGTTCTTTGCGACGACTTTTTCTTGGTGTGGCCCTCGCCGCCTCGGCTTGCGTGGGCGTGGGTCAACTGGCATGCGCGCAAGCCTTTCAGCCGGCTGACATCGGAGAATGGCGCCGGTCACGCGAGGTGGCCATCCCCCCGGCCAATGTCTATGCCCACAGCACGGCCGGTCAGCTCAGCGCGGCCGTGAAGGGGGTCCCGGAGCGGGTCTACGTTCCCAACGTCGCCTCGCGCGATGTCTATGTCATCGATCCGGGCACCATGAAGGTCATCGACCATTATGGAGTGGGCCGTGGGCCCCAGCACATCGTGCCATCCTGGGACTTGAAGACCCTCTGGGTGACCGGCAGCGCGGAAAGCCATTCGGCCTGGGGCAGCCTCGCCAGCATCGACCCGCAGACCGGCAAAGTGTCCCGGATGCTGCCGATGGAGGACGCCTACAACATGTATTTCACGCCGGATGGCTCGGCCGCGATCGTCGTCGCGGAGTCCCGGCGCCGTTTGGAGTTTCGTGATCCGCAAACGATGACGATGCAGAATTCGCTGACGATCCCGGAATGTAGCGGCATCAACCATGCGGATTTCGGGGCCGATGGCCGGACGGCGATCTTCACCTGCGAGTTCGCCGGGAGCCTCGCCCGCATCGACATCGGCGAGCGGAAGCTGCTCGGCATTCTCAAGCTGTCTCGGGGCGGCATGCCGCAGGACATCCGCATCTCACCGGACGGCCGCGTGTTCTATGTGGCGAACATGATGACGGATGGCGTGAGCCTGATCGACGCCGACAGCTTTCAGGAAATCGGCTTCATCCCCACCGGTCCCGGTGCCCACGGCCTCTACCCGAGCCGGGACGGCACCAAGCTCTATGTCTGCAATCGCGGATCGCACGCGGTTAGCGGAGCGCCGCATGGTCCGGGCAGCGTGTCCGTGATCGACTTCGCGACCCGCAAGGTCGAGGCGACGTGGCCGGTGCCCGACGGCGGCAGCCCGGACATGGGCAATGTCAGCGCCGACGGAAGGCACCTCTGGGTGTCCGGGCGCTTCGATGACGTGGTCTATGCGTTCGACACGACAACCGGTGCCGTCACCAAGATCCCGGTCGGACACACGCCGCATGGACTGACCATCTGGCCGCAACCCGGCCGCTATTCGCTTGGCCATACGGGGGTCATGCGATGAGCCGAATGACCGGATCAGTGGATACTCCGACTTACACGGGCGGCAGGCACCGACGCCCTCTAAACTCTAACCCCGCCCGATCGGTGAGGCTGCGTCGATGCTTGTGTCTCGGGTTCGCGCTCCTGCAATGTCGCCGCGACCGCTTGCGACAGCGCGGCAAGCGTGAAGGGCTTGGGCAGTCGCGCGAGCTGCGAAAGCTCGACCTCCGATAATTCCGCGAAGCCGCTGGCCAGAACGATCGGCAGGCCTGGACGCAGGGTTCTGATCCGCGACGCGAGTTCGATGCCCGTCATGCCCGGCATCACATGATCCGTGATCACGAGGTCGATGGCGGTTCCGGCGCTGATGACCGCGACGGCCTCGTCTCCCGAACGGGCCTCGATGACGTGATGGCCGAGATCATCCAGCATCGCCGCTGTTCCGGCCAGGACCAATGGATCGTCATCGACGAGAAGCACACGGCAGGGACGGATCGACGTCTCACGGTGGGCCATCGCCGGCACTGGTGCGGCTTCTGCTTCACCTACGGCTTGCGGCAACCACAATTCGACGGTCGTGCCGTGGCCGGGCTCGCTGTCGATGCGCAGCGTGCCCCCGGCCTGCGCCGCAAGTCCATGCACCATCGCAAGCCCGAGCCCCGTCCCTTTGCCGACCGGCTTTGTCGTGAAGAACGGCTCCGCTGCCCGCGTGAGGGTCGCGGCGTCCATGCCCACGCCCGTGTCGGAGACGGCGAGCACAACGTAACGGCCCTCGGTAAGTGTCTGGGGGTTGCCAGGACCGAGGACCTCCTCGCGTCCCGAAATCACGATCGTTCCGCCCTTCGGCATGGCGTCGCGCGCGTTCACAACCAAATTCAAGAGCGCCATTTCGAGCTGGTTCGCATCGACTTGCGCCGAGGTGAGTCGGGCCGGGAAGCGGAGTTCCATCTTGATGGTCGAGCCGATCGATCGCGCGAGCAGGTCCGCCATGCCTCGCACGAGACTGGTGACATCGACGGGTTCGAGCTTGAGGTCTTGGCGACGCGCGAAGGCGAGCATGCGTTGCGTGAGGACGGCCCCGCGCTCCGTCCCTTCGATGGCGCGGTCGACGTACCGACGGAGACGCGAGTCCTCGGGCAGACGTGTGCTTAGAAGTTCGAGATTGCCCAGCACGACGCCAAGCAAATTGTTGAAGTCATGGGCGATCCCGCCCGTGAGCTGTCCGACCGCCTCCATCTTCTGGGCTTGCCGCAGCGCGCCCTCCACGGCCTCGCGTCGCGCCATCTCGCTCACGAGGCTGGCGCGCGCACGATCTTCTTCCCGCGCGGCCCGCAGGGCGAGCCATGTCACACCGCTCAGCGTGAGGGCGGCCAGGAGCGCGACGCCGCCATAGATGACCAGGTGCCCTCGCCAGCGGCCCAGCACGGACTCGGTACCGAGGCCATACCCCACATAGATCGGATAGGCGGCCAGCTTGCGATAGGCGGCAATACGTTCGACCTTGTCGACCGGCGAGGTATATGCGGTTGTGGTATTCGCGATGTGGGTCAGGATCGCCCGACTAAGGTCCGGGTCGCGGAGTCGATCGCTCTGGTCGCCGGAGAGCGCCGGGCTGCGGGCCAATACGGCGCCGTCGGAACGCACCAGCACCATCGTGTCGGCGGACGAACCGGAGAGGGTGCGGAAGAACGCCTCGAAATAGTCCAGCGACACTGAAATCGCGATGGCGCCCGCGAACTGGCCGTCCGGACTCGTGATGGCACGGGCGATATTGAGCTTGGGCGTCCCGCTAAAACGTCCCGTGACGGGCATTCCGACCGCCAGGCCGCTGATGTCGAGTTCCGAAGATCGGCTGCCACTGGCCGTCGGCACGGCCGGCGCACCGGCGGCATCCCGCAACGCGCGAAAATAATCGCGATCCATCACATTGCTGGACTGCACCGGAAAGTATCGGCTGTGCGCCGTAACCTCGCCATTCGCATCCACCAGGAACAGCGAGCCGACCTGCCTCAGCTCGTGGTCGATGCCGGCGAGGTAGATGTGACGGGCGGCCTCGGACTCATCGGGAACAGCACGCAAATGTTCGGCGATCCGCGCGAAGATGAGTTCGTAAGCGTTGAACGCGGCCCCGGCATGCTGCTCCAGCACTTCGGCGGTCTTCTCGGCGCGCCGGGCCGCTTCGCCCATGAGCACCCGCCGTTCCTGCCAGGCGGCTCCTGCGAACAGCAATGCTGGCACGATGAGCGAAGCCGCCAGCAGCACGCGCAGAGGAGGCACGGTGCTGCTTCTCGACGGAGATGGATCGATGGCAGGGGACATTCAGGCCGGAGCACCATCTGGAACCTCATGTCTAGGGTGAGTAGATTCCTTGAGCAAGATCTTGTGGCCTGCGTGCTGCCTTTATTCGGGGGAGGTCGCCATGGGCTCGGTTGCCGCCGCAACGCGCGCTACCATCGAGGCATGATCCGTTGTGAACGATCCCGCTGCGAAACGGTTGTCAGAAGATGGGGCCGCGCTGTGCCCCACCGCTCACGCGTTGCCATCGCCACCAGGAGGAGACCCGACATGGTTGATGTCGTTTACAGGATCGTCGAACACGACGGGGGTTGGGCCTACAAAGCCGGCGATGTCTTTTCGGAAACATTTCCGACCCGGGAAGCCGCTCAGGCGACGGCCGATGCTGTCGCGGCCGAGCAGCGGGTGCCCGGCGAAGATGAGGCGATCTCGTGGGAGGACGAAGCCGGGCGGTGGCACGATGAGGTGGAACGCGGCAGCGATCGGCCGCAGGCCCGGGTTGAGACGGACCCGATCTCCAACTCCGCATCGGTCGGCAGAGTGCCGCTTGCCTCAGGTCTCCGTTCGAGTGGGGTTGCAGACATTGGGATTACCCCACTTCTGACCCTCGCGGGCGCCGCAGCCGCAGGTTACCTGCTGGGCTCGATGCTGCAGCGCCGGACATAGAGGAGTTGGCGCCGGTCTGGGCGTTCCACAGAGCGCGTCAGATCATCCCGCGGCCATGAATTTCGCGAAGGCCTCGAGGCCAGACCGTCGCGCTTCGACTTGTGACGGAAACAGGTCGTCGCTGGCGATGATCGGCGTGCCCTTTCCGTATTGACGCAACTCCCAGGTGTAACCGATCCGAGGTTTGTCGGCGCGCAGCACAAGAACCTCGATGTTCTTGAGAGTCCGTGGATCTGATGTCATGACTCGACAATGGGCCTTGCCGCGCGTCCGTCAAGCAGGTCAAGGTTTGAATGGCCTCGATCTACCCCAGGATGTCCCGTCCATGGCCGACCAGGCCGGTCACGTCGCCCTGCGACGACGAAAGTGAGCCGCAGCATGACCGCTACCTCTTCCGCCGGCCCGGCCAATACCGACCAGATCGCCTATTGGAACAGTGTCGCGGGCGAGCGCTGGGCGCTTCTACAGGCGCGGATCGATGCCGTCTTCGCGCCTTTGACCGGCGCGGCTTTGGCGTTTGCCGCACCGAAATCGGAAGAGCGGGTCGTCGATATCGGCTGCGGTGCGGGTGCGACCGTGCTTGGACTGGCGCAGGCTGTCGGCGGTTCGGGCCATGTCCTCGGCGTCGATGTGTCGAAACCCATGTTGACGGTCGCGGAGCGGCGCGTCGCGGCCGAGACGCTGCCTCAAGCGACGCTGCTGCTCGCGGATGCTTCGACTCATACGTTCGCGCCGCGGACGTTCGACCTGGTCTTCTCCCGTTTCGGCGTGATGTTCTTCGCCGATCCTGTCGCGGCCTTCGCCAATATCAGGACCGGGCTGGTGGACGGCGGCCGGCTCGCCTTCGCGTGCTGGCAGCCCCTCAAGGCCAACCCCTGGTTCGAAGTTCCCGTGGCAGCCCTTCGGCCCCTTCTGCCACCGGCACCGCCCGCCGATCCTTTGGAGCCGGGACCGTTCGCTTTCGCGGATGCCGATCGGGTGCGTGGCATTCTCGATGCGGCGGGGTTTGAAGACATCCGGATCGAGCCGCACCACACACGGATGAACCTCGGTAGTCCGACCGCGGCCCTCGATTTCCTCACGCAAGTGGGTCCGGCCTCGCGGGCTCTCGGTGACGCGGAGCCGGAGAACCGGCCGGCCCTGATCGACGCGGTACGATCTGCTCTCGCAAGCCATGATGGGCCGGACGGCATCGTCCTCGGCGGCGCCATCTGGCTCGTGTCCGCCCGCACGGCAGCTGTGGCTGGCGGCCAGCCGCGGGCACCGGGATCGACGGATTGAAGGCGCGATCCAGCCAGTTCAGCCTATGGCCGTCCCCCTGGAGAGCGAATGACGGTGGTCGCACGCTGTCCGGCGAGCACCTGCCTCGGGGCTATTACGGGCTTGTCTGGCGAATCAGCGGCGGCGACCAGGTTTGGCTGTGCGCGCTATCGGGGTTGATCGCGATCCTCAATACCGCGCCGATCGAGATCCAGCGCCGCGTCGTCGACCGCTCCCTCAAGGAAGGCAACTTCCACTCGCTCGGCTTCTTTGTCCTGGCCTATGCGTGTGTCGTGGTGCTGCAGGGGTCCCTCAAGCTCCTGTTCAACATCTATCGAAGCTGGGTTGCCGAACATGCCACCCGCAGCCTGCGCTCTTTCATCAACCGGCGCCAGGAAGGTGTGACCGGCGCACCAGCCGCGACGGCTGCGAGCGAAGGCACGGATATTTCCATGATCATTTCCGAGAGCGAGCCTGTGGGCGCGTTCATGGGAGAGTCGATCTCGGAAGTGGCCCTGCAGGCTGGAATCATGATCAGCGTGATCGGCTATCTCATTGTCCTGCAGCCCGTGATGGCCATCGTCATCGCCGCCGTCTTCCTTCCCCAATTCATCTTCGTCCCCTTGATGCAACGCGCGATCACCCGCCGTGCGGAAGAGCGGATCGCGACGCTCCGGTCCGCCAGCGCGGCCCTCGTGGGGGAGGAGGACGGGGAGACCAGACGCAAGGCCCAGGACGATCGTTTCGCCCACGTGTTCGACCTGAATATGGGCGTGTTCAAATTCAAGTTCACCATGAACTTCCTGACCAACCTCTGCCATCAACTCGGGATCGCCGGAATTCTGGGCATCGGCGGATGGTTCGTCGTGTCCGGCCGGACGCAGGTCGGCACGATCGTGGCGTTCATCTCAGGTCTGGCGACGATCAAGGATCCTTGGGACGACCTGACGACCTGGTATCAGAGCATGACAGTCACGCGCGCCCGATACAAACTCCTGTTCGACGCGCTCGCAACCGGCTAGGCGAAGCAGTAAGGGTGCCCCCGAACCGCAGGATGCGAGACGCGATTCACCGGTCGCGTTGATCATTCCGCCGCAATGGCGATCGGGCCTGCGGAGGCACGGTCATCGGACCGGTGCCTGTCGTCGTCCGCACCACCGACCAGACGGCCGAACCAGCGGGCGAGCGCCACCTGGCCGTCGTTCATCAGCACGAAGATGGCCGGCACGAAGACGAGCGACAGAAGCGTCGAGACGATCAGGCCGCCGATCACCGCGATGGCCATCGGGGACCGGAACTCGCCACCGATCCCGAACGCCATGGCGCTCGGGATCATCCCGGCCGCCATCGCGATGGTGGTCATGACGATCGGCCGCGCGCGCTTGCGACCTGCGTCGATAATGGCCGCCGCCCGATCGACCCCCTCCTTCATCTCCTCGATCGCGAGGTCGACCAGCATGATGGCGTTCTTGGTGACGACGCCCATCAGCATGAGGATGCCGATGACGACCGGCATCGAGATCGGCTTTTGGAAGATCAGAAGGCCGAGGATCGCGCCGCCGATCGACAAGGGCAGCGAGAACAGGATGGTCAGTGGCTGCAGCACGCTGCCGAACAGGAGCACGAGCACCGCCAGCACCATCATCAGGCCGGTGCCCATCGCCATGGCGAAGCCCGAAAAGACCTCGCTCATGATCTCGGCATCGCCGACCTGGCTGAGCGTCACGCCCGGCGGCAGGTTCTTGGCGGTCGGCAGCGCCATGGCCTGGCTGATCAACTCACCCAGCGCGTCGGACCCTTGCGTGTCGGCTTCGAGGGCGATGCGCACGGACCGGTCATAGCGCTCGATCGCGGTCGGGCCGCGGTTGAGCGACAGATCGGCCACAGCCTCCAGCGGCACGGCGCCGCCGCTCATCGTCGGCACCCGCAGGGTGCGCAGGAGCGCG
Source organism: Lichenifustis flavocetrariae (assembly GCF_026130545.1). Taxonomy (GTDB): domain Bacteria; phylum Pseudomonadota; class Alphaproteobacteria; order Rhizobiales; family Beijerinckiaceae; genus Lichenihabitans; species Lichenihabitans flavocetrariae. The sequence goes on from NZ_JAMOIM010000010.1 coordinate 157,363, forward strand.
ATGTCGCCCCGCGCCGCAGCCGGCAATTCGACCCGGATCGGCACCTGTCGTTCGCCGTCGGTGAATTTGGCGAGGTTGGCGCCGATGTCGCCGATCGTCCCGACCCGCACCGTCTGGGCGATCGCATTGGTCGAGACACCGAGGTCCGCCGCCTTGGCCGACCGTGGTTTGACCTGGATCTCTGTGCGGTCGAGCGGCGCGGTCGACATGACATTCACCAGGTGAGGAACGGTCGCCATTTCGCGCTGCAGGCGCGCGGCCGTCTCGGTCACGACAGCCTGGTTCGGCCCGCTGAGCACCAGCGCGATGTCGCGCTGGCCATTGTCCCGAATCGACCAGAAGCGAATGTCGGGCTGTTCGCGGAGAATCCCTCCGATGGCGATCTCGATCGCCTCCTGGGTCCGCTTGCGGTCGGCTTTGGGCGTCAGGTTGATGGTCAGTGTCGCGAGCCGGATTTCGAGCTTGGCGGGCAACAGGCGACCGCCGTCCACGAAGACCGAGGCGACTTCGGGGATGGTCTTGATCTTGCGCGCCAGTTCATCCGTGACGGCGCGCGTCTCTTCGAGCTTGGCCCCCGGCGGTAGTTCGACGGCGAACTGGGTGCGCGCATGATCCTCCTTGGGCAGGAAGCCGGAGGGCAGCAGGTTCACCGATGCGATCGAGCCTGCGAACAGGACGAGCCCGATGAACAGCGTCACGAACTTGTGCCGCACCGAGGCCGTGACGAGCCGCAGGTAGGCCCGCATGATCCAGCCCTCGCGCGGTTCGGCATGCTGATGCGCCCGCATGAAATAGGCGGCGAGCAGCGGCGTCAGCAGGCGCGCCACCAGCAGCGAGAAGGTCACTGCGGCCGCGATCGTCAAACCGAACTGCTTGAAATATTGCCCCGCGATCCCGCCCATGAAACTTACCGGCGCAAAGATCGCCACGATCGTCGCCGTGATGGCGATGACCGCGAGGCCGATTTCATCGGCCGCCTCCAGCGACGCCCGGTAGGGTGTCTTCCCCATCTTGACGTGGCGCGCGATATTCTCGATCTCGACGATCGCGTCATCGACCAGGATTCCGGTCACGAGCGTGATCGCGAGCAGGCTGACGAGGTTCAGCGAGAACCCCATCATCTGCATGGCCCAGAAGGTCGGCAGGATCGACAGCGGCAGGGCGATGGCGGCGATCAGGGTCGCGCGCCAGTCGCGCAGGAAGATCAACACGACCAGGATCGCGAGCCCGGCGCCTTCGAGAAGCCCGTGCATGGCGGAATCGTAGTTGCCGACCGTGTTGGTGACGGCCGAGTCGATGGCCGTAAACATCACACCGGGATTCTTGGCCTTGAGCTCGGCCATTTTGTGCGACACGGCCTCGGCCACCGAGGCGTCGCTCGCCCCCGAAGCGCGTGAGATCGCGAGCCCGATCACCGGCTGCCCATCGAGCCGGGCGAAGGTGCGGGGCTCCTCGGCCGTGTCGGAAAGTTTCGCGAGATCGGCCAACCGCACCTTGCGGCCGCCGGGCAGAATGATGGAGGTCGCGCCGAGCGTGTCGAGGCTCTGCGCGCCGGCCAGCGTGCGGACCGACTGTTCCTGGCCGAACAACTCGCCGCGCCCGCCCGCCATGTCGGCGCTGGTCAGGAGCAGTTGCGCGTTCACGTCGGCCGCCGTAATGCCGAGCGCCATGAGCCGGTCGGGATCGAGTTCGACGCGGATCTCGCGATTGACGCCGCCGAGACGCTCGACGCTGCCGACCCCGCGCACGCCCTGCAGCTGGCGCGCCACCACATCATCGACGAACCAGGAGAGCGCTTCGGGCGTCATGGCCGGGGCCGACACGCCGTAGACCACGATCGGCAGGCCCGCGACATCGATGCGCGACACGATGGGTTCATCGATCGTGCGGGGCAGTTCCGAGCGGATCTTGGCGATCGCGTCCTTCACGTCGTTGAGCGCGCGGTCGCTGTTGGTCTCGAGACGAAACTCGATCGTCGTGCTCGACACGCCTTCGCTGATGGCCGACGTGATGTGCTTGACGCCGGCGACGCCCGCCACCGCATCCTCGACGCGCTTCGTCACCTGGGTCTGCAATTCCGTCGCGGCGGCGCCCGGCTCCGTGACCGCCACCGACACCAGGGGCAGGTCGATATTCGGGAACTGCGTAATCGGAAGGCTGCGGAACCCGACGAGACCGAGCACCAGCAGGATGGTGAACAGCACCAGCGACGGCACGGGATGCCGAATCGCCCAGGCGGAGACATTCAGGCGCATCGGGTCGTCTCGATTTCGTGGAGGGTGGGCAGAACGCGGCGCGTCATGGCGTCGGCGTCCCGGTTACGGCATCGGCGATCCGGACCGCATCGCCGGTGCGCAGGAACGGTCCCGCACGGGCGACGATCACGTCGCCGGCCGCGAGCCCGCTCGTGATCTCGACGAAGCCGCCGGCCGACAGGCCCGTCGCGACCTTGCGTTCATCGACATGCCCGTCCTTCACGACCAGGACCGACACGGCATTGTCGTTGCCATAGAGCAGCGACGCCACCGGCACCGCATTGCCGTTGTGGCGCGCGACCTCGACGGCGCCACGCGCAAAGGATCCGATGTGCAGCGCCGGCCCGGCATCGAGCTTCACGCGGATCTTGCCGAGCCGGCTCGCACGATCGACCTCAGGGTAGATCGCCCGGATATGACCGGTCGCCGTGACGCCGCCGTCGACGGTCACGTTCGCGACGGCGCCGACCTTCAGCTCCCCGAGGACGCTCTCGGTCACGTCGCCTTCGAGTTCGATCCGGCCATGCGCGATCAAGTGAAACAAGGCTTCGCCGGATGTCGAGGCCGTCGCGCCCACGCGCGCCGCCCTGCGGCTGACGATGCCGTCGACCGGGGCCTTGATGTCCGTGCGGGCGGCGCGCAGCAGGAGATCGTCGCGCTGCGCCTTGGCCAAGGCCAGATCGGCTTCGGCGATTGTCAAGCCATTCTTCGCCGAAGCGAGCCGACCGGCCGCCGACCGAGCGGCCGAAACCCGCTGTTCCAACGTGGCTTCGGTCGAGTTACCCGATTTAATGAGGGTCTGCGCCCGGGTGAGCGCCTGCGCGGCTTCCTGCGCGGCCGCATCCGCCTGGTCGATGCCATCGCGGCCTTGCGCGATGGCGGCTTCGGCCCGTGCGATGGTGGCCGTGTTCTGGGCGATCTGCGTGTCGAGCATCTCGCGCGACAGGCGGGCCAGCACCTGACCCTTCTCGACATGGTCACCTTCCTCGACGAGGAGCTCGGTGATCCGAAGTCCATCGATTTCCGGCGCGACAAGCACTTCGTCGCGCGGCACGAGCGTGCCCGAAATCATCGCCTGTTCGACGATCTCGCGGGGTGCAACCTCAACGACGCTCACGACCGGAAGTGGCGGAGCTTCCAAGGCCCGCACAGGCCGAGCCGCACTGAGCGGCAGCGCCAAGCCGCAAACAGCCAGAACCAAGCCGCGCCGAATGAATGAAAGGGGCGTCATGCGTAAATCTCGGCTTTCTCGTCCATCGTTGCGGGAGACTCGACGCGGCCTTCGATGGCGGCGGAGACCAGGGCCAGCATCTGCTCGACGCCGGCCTGCGCGCTTTTGTCGGGCGTCAGGGCTTGCGTGACCATGAGCCCGCAGAACAAGGTGATGACCAGGGATGCGAGAGCCTGGGGATCGGTGGTCGTGGCCACGCCTCGCGCGGTGCGGGCCTGGATGACCCGGGTGAAGAATGCGATGAGGTGCGACGAGATCGCCTGTTCGTGGGCACGGGTGACGCGGGCGATCGTCGGATTGCGTGTGGCTTCGGCGCAGATCTCCAGCCACAGCACCGATTGAGCGGGACCGCATTCCACGATCTGGCGACGCATCAGCGCCGCGAAGGCGCCAACCAGATCATCGCCCGACAACAAATCGAAATCCTCGGCCATCTTGGCCTGATCTCGCAGCACCAGGGCCTCGACCACCGCATCCTTCGAGGCGAAATACCGGTAGACGTTGCCGACGCTCATGCCGGCGTCCGCCGCGATGTTCTGGATGGTGGTCCGATGAAAGCCAGACTTGACGAAGCAATGTTCCGCCGCCGTCAGGATTTCCCCTCGACGCCGCGCGTAGACCTCTTCGGACTCCGGTTTCGAGAAGACCCTGCACCCTATCATCGACAATCCCGACAGTGAATGAGTGTTCATTCACTACTTTTCATGGCCGATTTGTGGCTGTGGGTTTCCGGAGTGGTCAGAGAGGGTGTGACAGAACAGCTAGGCCCGCGGCGCGCCAGCCTGCCGCAGTGGGTCGGCTTTGACGAAAGCCTCGATCACTTCGCATCGCGCGACAATCCGAGTGATGGTCGGGATGTCGGCGATCTCGATCTTGAGCACACGCACGACGACAACGATGCTGGCGAGGCAGATGTCTGCGATTGTCACCTGGTCGCCATGGCAGAAGGTGCCCGTCTCCGGGTCGGCCGCAAGGCGCTTTTCGACGGCCTGCAGCCCTGTGGTTATCCAATGCGTCTGCCACGTTCGCCACGCCGCGTCATCGAAACCTGCCGTGGCCGCCAGGACCTGTTTGACCCGCACTGTCAAAAACGGATGCGTGTCGCCGGCCAGCATGGCCGCGATCGAACGCACACGCGCCCGGCCGTAGGGATCGGCAGGGAGCAGCGGCGGTTCGGGAGCGACCTCGTTGAGATATTCGAGGATGGCCAAGGATTGTGTGAGGGCCACCTCGGGATGATCGCCATCGCGGTCTATGAGGGCCGGAATCGCCCCGAGCGGGTTTAGAGCCAGGAACGCTTCGCTGCGTTGCTGCCCGGCATCGAGGTCGATGAGACGCTCGGTGACCGCCAGGCCCTTGAGGCCTAATGCGACTCGCACCCGGTATCCCGCCGACGTCCGCCAGAAGATCAGCAGTTCGAACCGTGGCTTGGTGATCATCTTGGTCTTGCGTCCGTTCCGCGGATGCGGCGCCCCGGCCTCAACCGGCCTTGCGCTGCGAAACAGCGTCACCAGTCTTGTTGGCTGCAGCCCATCCGTTCAGCACCTTGTCGAGCGTCAGGGGATAATCCCGAATCCGCACCCCTGTCGCATTATAGACCGCATTGGCCACCGCCGCACCCGCGCCGCAGATCCCGAGTTCGCCGATTCCCTTGCTTTTCATGGCGCTGGAATGATCGTCGAGTTCCGGCAGGAAGACCGCATCGATCGCCGGGATGTCCGCATGCACGGCCACATGATATTCGGCAAGGTCGTGGTTCACGAAACCGCCGAACCGCTTGTCGATGACAAGGTCCTCCGTCAGGGCCGCCCCGACCCCGAACGTCATGCCACCGATGGCCTGCGAGCGCGCCGTTTTGGCGTTGAGGATGCGGCCGGCCGTGAAGACGCCCAGCATGCGGCGCAGGCGGATTTCGCCCGTGTCGCGGTCGACGCCCACCTCGGCGAAATGAGCCCCGTAGGACTGCTGGTTGAAGGCCTTGCGAGAATCCCCGGGGTCGGCCGCCCCGTCGGCTTCCAGGCCGTTGGGTCCAACCAGATCGGTCAGCGAGACCGTTCGGCCGAGGCCGGTGACATTGCCGTTGTTGAACGTCGAGTCCGGAGGAAGATTGGCGGCCTGCAACAGCTTGCCGCGCAACACGTTGCAGGCATCATAGACGGCCGATCCGGCGGAGTTCGCCCCGAACGAGCCACCTGAACCCGGCGCGGCCGGAAAGGCCGTGTCGCCGAGCGCCACCCGCACGCGTGCCATCGGCAAGCTCAGCATGTCGGCGGCGATCTGCGCCAGGATCGTATAGGACCCAGTGCCGATATCCGTCATCGACGACCGGACCGTCGCGATCCCGTTCTTGTCGAGCGTCACGCTGGCCTTGGCGGTCAGCATCGGATTGCCCCGGATGGCGCCCGACATGCCCATGCCGACGAGCCAGGCGCCATCCTTCACCTGCCCCGGCGTCGCGTTGCGCTTCGACCAGCCGAACAGTTCGGCGCCCTTGCGCAGGCAGGGCACGAAGCTCCGCGTGGAGAACGGACGCCCTTTCTCGGGATCTTCCTGCGGTTCGTTTTTGATCCGCAACTCGATCGGGTCCATGTTCAGCGCCGCCGCGAGTTCGTCCATGGCGCATTCGAGCGCCAGCAGGCCGACAGCCTCGCCGGGCGCCCGCATGGAGGACGAATGCGGCAGGTCCAGCGTCACGAGCCGGTGCGCGGTCATGCGGTTCGGCGCCGCATAGAAGGACCGCGTGGCCTGAGCGGCACTCTCGTAGAAAGTGTCACCCGGCGTGTTGTTCGACCAGGATTCATGTCCGATCGCCGTGAGCGTGCCGTCGCGCCCGGCCGCGAGCTTGACCCGCTGGATTGTGTCGGTGCGGTGTTTGGTGATCTCGAAGATCTGCTGACGCGTCAGCACAACCTTGACGGGCTTCTGCAGCACCTTGGCCGCCATGGCGGCCAGGATGGCGTCGGCCTCGACCTGGAGCTTGCCCCCGAAGCCGCCACCGATATAGCTGCTGACCATCCGGACCTTGTCCTTCGGGATCTGCAGGGTTCCCGCCACCATGTCGGTGCCACGCATCAGCATCTGGTTGGCGGTGTAGAGCGTCAGGCTGTCCCCGTTCCACACCGCGATCGTGGCATGCGGCTCCATCATGGCGTGCGTCTGCGGCGGTGTCGTGTAGGTCACGTCGACCTTCACCGGGGCGTTTGTAAAGGCCGCGGTGAGATCGCCGGACGCCGTGTCGGCCGGCACGCCATTGTTGCTCTTCGGCACGAAGCTCTTCGCGAGAGACGACCCCATGTCGTACTCGCCCTTTTCGGCCGCGTAGCGCGGTTTCACCAGATAGGCGGCGGCGCGGGCCTGTTCGAACGTGTCGGCGACCACAAGGGCGATCGGCTGGCCGTGATGGTCGATCGACGGTCCTTCCAGTTGCGGGTTGCCGGACGTGCCCCGTGGCCCCTGCTTCAACGCATTCTTGTAGGTGAGCACGAGCCGGACGCCCGGCGCCTTCTCGGCCGCCGTGGTGTCGATCTCATCGAGCCTGCCCTTGGAGATGGCGGCCTGCACGACGAAGCCATACAGCGGGTGTTCGTCATGGTACTCGGCTGCATAAGTCGCGCGGCCCGACACTTTGAGCGGCCCGTCGATCCGGTCGAGCGGCTGCCCCACGAGGCCGGGTTTGTCGAGCGGTGTCGGCCCGACCGGGTTTGTCATGTTGATCATGGTCGGTCCTCAGGCGGAGTGAGCGGCGGTCGTCAGGACGGAGGCGAGCGTCCGCCGGACCAGCGGAAACTTGAAATCGTTGTGGCCATACCCCTGGCCACCCGCGAGCACGTCCTCGCCGGCCTGCGCGAAAGCCTCCGCATTGGCCTTGGCACCCGCAAGAACTTGCTCGGCCTTCTCCACCCGCCAGGGCTTATGGGCCAAGCCGCCGAAGGCCATGCGGGCCTGCTTGATCATGCCGCCCTCCGCGTCGACGACGGCGGCCACCGACACGAGCGCGAAGGCATAGGAGGCGCGATCGCGGACCTTGCGATAAATCTGCACGCCCTTGGGCGGCGGCGGAAGGGTCACGGCGGTGATCATCTCGCCCGGCTTCAGGTTTGTCTCGATGTTGGGCGTCTTGCCCGGCAGGCGATGGAGGTCCGCGATCGGGATCTTGCGGTCGCTGCCATCGGGCGACACCGTCTCCAACGTGGCATCGAGCACCCGCATCGCCACCGCCATGTCGGAGGGATGGGTCGCGATGCACTCGTCCGACGTTCCCATAATGGCCAGGATGCGGTTGAACCCGCCGATGGCCGAACATCCGGAGCCCGGCTCACGCTTGTTGCAAGGCTTTGTCGTATCGTAGAAATAATAGCAGCGCGTCCGCTGCAGCAGGTTGCCGGCCGTGGTGGCCTTGTTGCGCAACTGGCCCGAGGCTCCGGCCAGCAGCGCGCGGCTGAGCACGCCATAATTCTTGCGCACGCGCGGATCGGCAGCAAGATCGCTGTTGCGGACGAGCGCGCCGATCTTCAAGCCTCCGTCCGAGGTGTCTTCGACCTTGTCGAGGGGCAGACGATTGACGTCGACGAGGTGGGTCGGGGTCTCGACTTCGAGCTTCATCAGGTCGAGCAGATTGGTGCCGCCCGCGATGAATTTGGCATTGGGCTTGGCCATGATGGCCTTGGCGGCGTCCGCGAGCGTGGTCGGGCGCTCATACGTGAAGGCTTTCATCAGGCTGCTCCCTTCGCGTCCTGGATGGCCGCCACGATATTGGGGTAGGCGCTGCAACGGCAGATGTTGCCGCTCATGCGTTCGCGGATCTCGACGTCGGTCAACTCCGGCGTCTTGGTCAGATCGGCCGTGACGACGCTCGGGAAACCGGCCTTGTGCTCGTGCAACATGCCGGCGGCCGACATGATCTGGCCAGGCGTGCAATACCCACATTGGAAGCCGTCGTGATGCACGAAGGCGGCCTGCAGCGGGTGGAGGGTCTCCCCGTCCGCCATGCCTTCGATCGTAGTGATCTCGTCGCCTTCGTGCATGGCTGCGAGCGTCAGGCAGGAATTGATGCGGCGGCCATCGACCAGCACCGTGCAGGCGCCGCATTGCCCATGGTCGCACCCCTTCTTCGAGCCCGTGAAGCCGATGTGCTCCCGCAAGGCATCGAGCAACGTCGTGCGTGTGTCGAGGGTAAGCGCCTGAACCTTGCCGTTGACCTTGAAGCTGACCGGCATCGTCGAGACGCCGGGATCAGTTGACAGGACGGGTGGCGCCTGAGGATTGACTTCGGCCGCAAACCCCGGCCGGAGGTATCCGAGCACGGCAAAAGCCGCACCGGTTTCGAGAACACGCCGTCGCGTGATCCCGCATGGATGATCGCCTGCACTCATAATGTGCGCCTTGAAGGTTTTGGTTGGATCGATCTCGCTGAAGACCCGCCGGCATATCCGGCACCTGGATCGGCAGAGTCAGTTCTCAACAGTCTGTAACGTGCGGAGGCCCTGTGCGGGTTCCGCCTGGATGAAGTTGCGTCAAGACGCCGCCAGAACGTGTGCCGCCTGTTGCGGTCGCCCAAAGGACAGCTTAAACCTGGGGCATGATCGCCTACGCGAACCCCGCCAATTTCATGCGGCTTTCGGGACGGCTGCTGCCCTGGCTGGCGGCGGTGACGGGCCTGATCCTCGCGGTTGGGCTTTATCTCGCCTTCTTCGTTGCACCGCCGGATTATCAGCAGGGTGAAACGGTGCGGATCATGTTCATCCATGTGCCAGCGGCCTGGGTGGCGTCCTTCAGCTACATCACCATGACGGGTGCTGCGCTCGGCACGCTCGTGTGGCGTCATCCCCTCGCCGATGCGGCCCAGAAGGCCGCGGCGCCGCTTGGGGCCGTTTTCACCTTCATCTGTCTCGTCACGGGCTCGCTGTGGGGCAAGCCCATGTGGGGCACCTATTGGGTCTGGGACGCGCGTCTCACCTCCGTCCTTGTGCTGTTCCTCATCTACCTCGGCCTGATCGGCCTGTGGCAGGCGATCGACGAGCCAGGCCGGGCCGCCCGCGCGGCGGCGATCCTGACACTGGTCGGCGTGATCAACATCCCGATCGTCAAATTTTCCGTCGATTGGTGGAACACCCTCCACCAGCCGGCATCGGTGTTCCGCATGGGAGGACCGACGATGGATCCCTCCATGCTCTGGCCGTTGCTGATCATGGCGGTCGGCTTCACCTTGCTGTTCGTGACGCTGCACACCTATGCGATCCGAACCGAGATCCTGCGTCGGCGTGCGCGGCGGCTGATGTTGAACGCCGCCGCGGGTGAGCCCGCGACCCAATTCACAATCATGGAGGCCACGCCGTGATGGCCGTGCCGCACATCGGATTCATCCTGGCCGCCTATGCGCTGACCCTGCTGGTGCTCGGGGGAACGATCCTGGCACTGGTGTACGATCAAAGAACGCAGAAGAAGCTGCTGGCCCGCCTGTCCCGCAACGAGCAGCCATGAGCGCCCATCCCGACACCGTCACGCCGCCGGTCCGTGGCAAGCGATCGTTCCTGATCCTGCCGCTGCTGTGTTTCCTGTCCCTGGCCGGCTTGTTCTTCCTTCGCCTGCAGGCGGGCGATCCATCCATGCTGCCCTCCGTGCTGATCGGCCGCCCCGCGCCGCCCTTCACGCTCAAGCCGCTGCCGGACCTCGGCGTCCCGGGTCTGAAAGACGCGGATCTACGAGCCGGCCATGTCACGCTCGTCAACGTCTTCGCCTCCTGGTGCGTCGAATGCCATGACGAGCATGGAATGTTGATGGGCCTCGCCCAGGACCCTGACCTGAAGGCGAAGGGCGTCACGCTGAGCGGCATCGCCTACAAGGACAAGCCGGAGGATGCGCGCCGCTATCTCGGCGCGAAAGGCAATCCCTTCATGGCGGTGGGAAACGATGAATCCGGGCGCACCGGCATCGATTTCGGGGTTTACGGCGTTCCGGAAACCTTCGTGGTGAAAGGCGACGGGACGATTGCGTTCAAGCTGATCGGCGGCGTCACGCCGGGAAATGTCGCGCTGTTCAAGGCCGAGATCGACAAGGCGCTGCACTGAGCCGCTCCCGCACGGATCCCTGGCGTGGATCGGTCAAAGGCGAGCAATGTTTTTCAGGCTTGGAAAAGAGCTGGTCAGCTAGCGTATGGGCCTGATCTTCTCGAGCCGGCACCGATGACCTGCATCTCCGCCTTTTCCGATCTACCGGCGATTGCCCCGCCACATCCGCGCAGGACAGGGCGCCGCATGTCGATGCGCGCCTTATGCTCCGTGGCACGCGCGGGCGCCCTGATCCTGGCTGTCGCAAACCTGACCGTGCCTGACGCGGTGATCCATGCCAAATGGTTCAAGCTCGGCCTGATCCTCGACAGCGCGCACCACTACTATGCGGCACAGACCTGACGCTCGACGTCAGGCACCTTCGACGACCCCGATGAACGGCAACTGGCGAAACGAATGCGCCACATCCATGCCGTATCCCACGACGAACAGGTCGGGGCAGGTGAAACCTACGAAATCGGCATCCACTTGGACGGCACGCTTGCCGGGCTTCTCCAGCATCACGCCGATCATCACGCGCCGTGCGCCCCGCGCGGCCAGAAGATCCTTGGCGAAAGCTAGGGTGCGGCCGGATTCGAGAATGTCGTCGAGGATCAGCACGTCACGCCCCGCGACGGGCGAATCGATGTCCTTCAGAATGGCAACCTGGCCGGACGAGACCGTGCCGCGCAGATAGCTCGAAAGGTGCATGAACTCGACTTGAGGGTCGAGGTTTTCGCGGTGGAGCGCGCGCACGAGGTCGGCCGCGAAGATGAACGATCCTTTCAGAACCGCGATGACGAGCAGGTCCCTGAGGTCACGGGTCGCCACCTCCTGCGCCAGCGTGGCAATCCGGCCGGCGATCGCGTGCTCGTCGAAGAGCACCCGCACTGTCCTGTTCTCAACCATACGATCACTGCTTCCCGACCGATGTGCCCGCGTGGCGGCACCAATCGGGCGATCATGCCGGTTTCGAGCCGGCGGAGCCAGAAGCCTTGTGGGGAAGCGCTTCTCTCGTCTGCGAACCCGGCGCCGAGGCTGGCCCGCCGAGGCGTCGCCGGAAGCCGTCGAAGATGCCGGATGGCGACTCATCGAGAGCCGTGATGGAACGGCTTAAGCGTCGATCCGGACCGGCAGACAGGCGGGTTGCTCGGCTTTGCAGAGTTTAGAAGCGGCAGGCGGCACCGCCGCGGACCGCCCGTTCTTTCCACCGGGGCCTTAAGCCTGCGCTACCGTGCGCGGGCCATACGCCGAAATGCACCGAGACCTCCGAACAGCCGGCCCAGCCGCAGACCGACTCGGCCCAGAAGCGCCGATTGCATCGCGAAGGACGCTATGAGGAAGAAGACCCGTTGGTTCCGATGAAGACGCGGAACGATCACATGGCGCAGCGTCGCGGCCGTCGTCCGAAGGTCCAGCCAATTGTCGGCGCGGAGCGCTCGCGCATATTCATCCAGCAATAGCCGCACGAAGCGCGGCGCGATGAGGTTCCGGCTGAACCACCGACCCGGCGATGCCTCGTCGGGAAAGGCCGCGAAAAGCTTGTCGGCATAGATGAGACGCGAGCGCGCCATGATTGGCGAGAAGGATGTGGAGCCGGCATGGATGCGCCACTGGGACAAGGGTTTGTCCAGGTAGACGTGGGTGTAACCGGCTCGGAACATCCGCAGGAAGAGGTCATCATCCTCATAGCCGCACAGACGCTCATCAAAGCCGCCGACGGCGTCAAACGCGGCTCTCACAATGAGCGACGCAGAAGGAAGGACGAACATGTCGTCGCGAAGACAATCCTGGACCGAGGTTTTGGGATGACGGCTGGGCAGTCGGTCGAGCTTACGGCGCAGGACGACGGCGCCGGCTTCATCGATCTCGTCGAGGTTGCTGTAGACCCAGCCGAGCCTGCCGGCTTCGGAGTGCAGGATCGTCCTTTCGAGCTCCTCAAGGTGAAACGGATACCAGAGGTCGTCCTGATCCAGAAAGGCGATGTGAGAGCCGTTGGACAGACGCACGCCCAGGTTTCGCGCCGAGGACTGGCCGCCATTGCCCCTTGCGACCAGACGAATCGGATACACCGCGGCCAAACGCGTCACGATGGCGGGACCGTCATCCGTGGAGCCGTCGTCGACGACGATGATCTCGTCGGCGGCCCGGATTTGCGTGACGATGCTCATCAGCGCCGCTTCAATGAAAGCCGCCCCATTGTAGAGCGGGACAACCGCCGCAATTGTCAGCGATTCTTGATCCCGTTCCGGCATCGTGGTTCCCTCGCCATGCTGATCAAACGATAGGTGGGAAAAATGCCCACAAAGAGGCGCGAGAGATTTGAAGATCATTTGGCCTAGCGCTTTGAGCGTGGCCCTCAGGCTGGCGCCGTACGAACGGCCGACCAACACTGCCATCCGGATAGCTTATCGGACCGCATCGTAGTTAATGCTGGATTAACATTGCCGGACTACAGAGGGACAAATCGGTGTCCGGCATCAATCTGAAGGCGAACCGAACGGCCGCCCCCAAAGCCGTCGCCACGCGTGAGGGTGTGCCGCTTGGTCCGCTTTGAGAATGTCGGCTTGCGATACGGGATGGGGCCGGAGATCCTCAAGGATCTCACCTTCTCGATCGAACCTCAGACGTTTCAGTTTCTCACCGGGCCCTCAGGGGCCGGCAAGACGACGCTGATGCATTTGATCTTGCTGTCCCTGAAACCCACCCGGGGTCTCATTACCCTGTTTGGCCAGGATGCGACCACGCTCGACAAGAATGCCATCACGGCGCTGCGTCGGAAGATCGGTGTCGTGTTTCAGGATTTCCGCCTGCTCGATCATCTGACCACCTACGAGAATGTGGCCTTGCCACTGCGGGTTCAGGGTCGCGAAGAAACGGCCTATCGGGCGGAAGTCGTGGAATTGCTCAAATGGGTCGGGCTCGGCGAGAGAATGCATGCATTGCCCCAGGTTCTCTCAGGGGGTGAAAAGCAGCGCGCCGCCATTGCCCGGGCCCTCATCGTACGGCCGGAACTCCTCCTGGCCGACGAACCGACCGGTAACGTCGACCCGCCTCTCGCCCGACGGCTGTTGCGCCTCTTCGTCGAATTGCACAAATCCGGGACCTCGGTGGTGATCGCCACGCATGATCTGGGACTGATGGAGCAGTTCGAGGACGCACGCCGGCTGGTGCTCGGCGACCGCCGCCTGCATGTCTATGACTGACCGCGAGGCACCCGGGCGATGAGCGAGAAACCGGCGCCACAGGTCGTTCGCGTCGATCCAACTGCGGCCGCTGCGCCGGCGACGGACACGAATGAGCTCACGCTCAGCCGCAACGCCCCACTCGTCCCTGCGGCCTCCATCGCGAGCCGATCGCTCGTGACCGTCATTGCCATCATGACGTTTCTCAGCGCGCTCGCGGCGGGCAGCGGCCTGTTGATCGCCGGGGCGTCGCAGGATTGGCAACGCTCGGTCGCAAGCGAGATGACGGTGCAGATCCGTCCGCTGGCCGGGCATGATCTCGAGGACGAAGTCACCAAGGCTGCCGCCATCGTGCGAGCCACGGAGGGGGTGTCGAGCGTCGAGGTCTATGCAAAGGACGCTTCCGAGAAGCTGCTCGAACCCTGGCTCGGGACCGGATTGAACCTCGATGAGTTGCCCGTGCCGCGTCTCATCGCGGTCAAGACCGACCCGAGCCATCCGCCCGATCTACCGGCGCTCCGCCAACGCCTCGCGGCGGCGATTGCCGGCGCCAGCGTCGACGATCACCAGCTCTGGTTCGCCTGGCTCGCGACCATGGCCAATACGGTCGTGGTGATCGCGAGCCTGATCTTCGCGCTCGTGCTCGTCGCCATGTTTCTCACTGTCGCCTTTGCGACGCGTGGCGCCATGGCCGGAAACCACGAGATCATCGGCATCCTGCATTTCGTCGGCGCCGAGGATCGTTTCATCGCGCGCGAGTTCCAGCACCATTTCCTGCGCCTCGGCCTGCGTGGTGGCACCATCGGCGGTCTTTGTGCCGTCGCGTCGTTTCTCGCCGCAGGGCTCGTCCGGGCGCATCTGCAAGCGACGCCGGGCGGCGATGAGCTGGAAGCTCTGTTCGGAACGTTCTCGCTCGGTTTCAAGGGCTACGCGACGATCGTCGCGATCTCCCTCTCGATCGCGGTCGCGACCGGCGCCATGTCGCGGGCGATCGTCTTCCGTCACCTGCAGAAGATGGGGTGATGCGGTCTCCCCCTCCTTCGCACCCGCTGCCGTATGACGGCCTCATTGGCGGAGGAATGATCGTCATCGCACCGAACAGCCGAAGCGGGAGGACCGGACGCGCATGAAGGGTCGCGACCGAGCGGCGGCACTCCCGTTCCCAACCGGGCGCGCGTGGCGCGTCGCATGTGGTGTGGTCCTGATCGGCACCGTGGCGATGGGGCTCGGGTTTCTGCGTTTTGCGGAGAGTTTGACGACCCGCGAAACCGTCCCGGCCCGGCATGCGGACGGCCTCGTCGTCCTCACGGGAGGCGCCGATCGGGTGTCAGACGCTGTCGAGTTGCTGGTCGACGGCAGAGCCGACAGGCTTCTCATCACGGGCGTCAATCCGACGACCTCGCCTGAAAGCCTCGCCCGACGGGTGCCGAAAGTCCGGACCCTTGTGGACTGCTGTGTGACGCTCGGCTACCGGGCGCTCGATACGAGCGGCAACGCCAAGGAAACGGCGCAATGGGTGGCGGCGAATCACATCCGGTCGCTGATCGTCGTCACATCCAACTACCACATGCCCCGCGCGCTCGCCGAAATCGCTCAAGCGGTCGACGACGTGGAGCTGGTACCCTACCCCGTGGTCAGTGAGACGGCCAAGGATTGCCCCTGGTGGCAAAGCCTGCATCGCACCCGACTCATCGCGTCGGAATATCTGAAATACGTCGTGGTCATGGTGCGGCAGACCCTGCTGCCGCGCCCAAAACCCAGCGGTCCCGCCGTCATCGCCCAGGGCGGCTGACGGCTTCCTTCGCGAACCCCGGCGCGCCTAAACGTCGAGCACGAGCCGGGAGGGATCTTCCAGGGCTTCCTTGACCCGCACCAGGAATGTCACGGCCTCCCGTCCATCGACGATGCGATGGTCATAGGACAGGGCGAGATACATCATCGGCCGCACCTCGACCTTGCCGCCGATCACCACCGGACGCTCCTGGATCTTGTGCATGCCCAGAATGCCCGATTGCGGGGCGTTGAGGATCGGGGTCGACATGAGCGACCCATAGATGCCGCCATTGGTGATGGTGAACGTGCCGCCCTGCATGTCCTCCATCTTCATGGTGCCGTCGCGGGCGCTCTTTCCGAAGGCCGCGATGGTCTTTTCGATTTCGGCGAGATTGAGCGCGTCCGCATCCCGCACCACGGGAACCACGAGCCCCTTCTCGGTGCCGACCGCGATGCCGACATGGTAGAAATTCTTGAACACGATGTCGTTGCCGTCGATCTCCGCATTGACGGCCGGCAATTCGCGTAGCGCGCTGACGCAGGCTTTGACGAAAAAGCCCATGAACCCGAGCTTGGCGCCGTGCTTCTTCTCGAACACATCCTTGTAGCGGCTGCGGAGCGCCATGACGCCGCTCATGTCGACCTCGTTGAAGGTCGTCAACATGGCGGCGGTGTTCTGGGCGTCCTTGAGGCGCCGGGCGATGGTCTGCCGCAGCTTCGTCATGCGGACGCGTTCTTCGCGCGCGGCGTCGGTGGGCTTCGAGGGCGCACGTGGAACCGGCGCGGGTTGCGGCTTCGGCTCGGGAGCTCGCGCCGCGACAGGCGCTTCCTCACGCAATGCGCTGAGAACGTCGCCCTTCAGAACCTGGCCGCGTTTGCCGGACCCCGCCACGGACTCGGTGTCGAGGCCATTCTCGGCCGCGATCTTGGCCGCCGAGGGCGCCGGCGGCATGCTGGTTCCGGACTTGGCGGCCGGCGTTGGAGCAGGTGCAGGAGCGGCAGCGGGCTTCGGGGCTTCGGCCTTGGCGGCAGGCGCAGCCCCGGCGGCATCGATCTGCCCGAGCAACGCGCCCGGCTCCACCGTCTCGCCGTCCTTGGCCACGATCTCGGAGAGGACACCGGCTGCAGGCGCATTGACTTCCAGCGTGACCTTGTCGGTTTCCAGTTCCAGCAGCGGCTCATCCGCCTTGACGGTCTCGCCGGGCTTCTTGAACCACTTGCCGATCGTCGCCTCGGAGACCGATTCGCCCAGTGTGGGCACGCGGATTTCGGTTGCCATCGTTCAGCGTCTCGCGGTGGTTTGCAGGTCGGCGGTCAAGCCGCGAACATAGGTTCGGGGCATCGGAGATATCTCGTAACTGAAACCGAGGCCGGCTCCAAGGATCGGGTCGTCCTCGATGAGGGCGCGCGCGTCCGCTTCGGTCTCGGCCCGCACGATTCCGAGGCCCCAGGCCCCCTTGGGGTCGAGCACCGGGCCGAACACGACGGCATTGCCGCGAGCGAGCAACTCGTTCCAGTAATCGGCGTGCCGACCCATGACGGCCGCCTCGGCGTCCGTCATGTCATGCGCGATGGTCGGCCGCGGTGCGTTGAGCCGGCTGAAGAAATAGGCCATCGTCCGTCCGTTAGCCCGCGAAGACGTCGTCCAGGAAGGCCTTGAGCTGAGCCAGATGCTTCGACATCAAACCGGTCGCCGTGGCAGCCGCAGCCGGTCGGCCCGCGTAGCGCGGGCGCTTCGCCTTGATGTCACACTGGTTCAGCACCCATTCGAGATAAGGGTCGACGAAGGTCCAGGATCCCATGTTCTTGGGCTCTTCCTGGCACCACACAACATCGGCGTTCTTGAAGCGACCGAGTTCCGCGACAAGGCGCTTCAGCGGGAACGGATAGAGCTGCTCGACGCGCATCAGATAGACATCGTCGATGCCCCGCTTTTCGCGCTCCTCGAACAGGTCGTAATAGACCTTGCCCGAGCAGAGAACGACACGGCGGATCTTGGCATCCGGCTGTAGCGTGATCGGCCCGGTGCTCGTCGCCGCATCGTCGAGCAGGACGCGATGGAAGGTCGATCCGTCGGCGAGGAGATCCAGCGTCGACACGGCCCGCTTGTGCCGCAGCAGTGACTTCGGCGTCATCAGGATCAGCGGCTTGCGGATGTCGCGCTTCAACTGGCGGCGCAGGATGTGGAAGTAGTTCGCAGGCGTCGTCACATTGGCGACCTGCATGTTGTCTTCCGCGCACATCTGCAGGAAGCGCTCGAGGCGGGCGGAGGAATGCTCCGGCCCCTGGCCTTCGTAGCCATGCGGCAGCAGGCAAACAAGGCCCGACATGCGCAGCCACTTGCGCTCGCCGGATGAGACGAACTGGTCGAACACCACCTGGGCGCCGTTGGCGAAATCGCCGAACTGGCCTTCCCACAGCGTCAGGGCATTGGGCTCGCTCAGCGAATAGCCGTATTCGAAGCCGAGCACGGCCTCTTCGGACAGCATCGAGTTGATGACTTCGTAATTGGCCTGGCCGTCCCGGATGTTGTTGAGTGGGATCAGCCGGGCCTCGGTCTCCTGGTCGATCAGCACGGAATGGCGCTGCGAGAAGGTGCCGCGCTCCGAATCCTGTCCCGACAGGCGAACCGGCCTTCCCTCGTCAAGGAGCGACCCGAACGCGAGCGCCTCGGCGGTGGCCCAATCGAGCCCCTCGCCGGTCTCGATCATCTTGCGCCGGTTGTCGAGGAAGCGGCCGATCGTCTTATGGACGTTGAACCCCTCGGGAACGGTCGTGATCCGATTGCCGATGAGCTTGAGCTTGCCCAGTTCAACGCCGGTCGCGCCGCGACGCTCCTCGTCGCTCATCTCGCCGCCGGCATATTTCAGCCCCGACCAGCGTCCGTCGAGCCAATCGGCCTTGTTGGGACGGTAGCTCTGCCCAGCCTCGAACTCGGCGTCGAGGCGCGAGCGCCATGTGGCCTTCGCGGCATCGACCTCGGCTTGGCTCACCACGCCCTCGGCAAGCAGCTTCTTGGCGTAGATGTCCAGCGTGGAAGGGTGACCCTTGATCTTCTTGTACATCAGGGGCTGAGTGAAGCCCGGCTCATCGCCTTCGTTGTGACCGAAGCGGCGATAGCAGAACATATCGATGACGACCGGCTTGTGGAATTTCTGCCGGAACTCGATCGCGATCTTAGCCGCGAATGTCACGGCTTCCGGATCGTCGCCATTCACATGGAAGATCGGTGCCTCGATCATCTTGGCGACGTCGCTTGGGTAGGGCGACGACCGCGAATAGCGCGGATAGGTCGTGAAGCCGATCTGGTTGTTGATGATGAAGTGGATCGAGCCGCCGGTGCGGTGCCCCTTCAGCCCGGACAGGCCGAAGCATTCCGCGATCACGCCCTGGCCCGCGAAGGCGGCATCGCCGTGCAGAAGCAGCGGCAGGACCTGGGTCCGGTCGATCGTGTCGCCGAGTTGATCTTGCTTGGCCCGCACCTTGCCCAGCACCACCGGATCGACGATCTCGAGATGCGACGGGTTCGCGGTCAACGAGAGATGCACGGTGTTGCCGTCGAAATCGCGATCCGAAGAGGCACCCAGGTGGTATTTGACGTCGCCCGAGCCTTCCACCTCGCTCGGCGAGGCGGAGCCGCCCTTGAACTCGTGGAAGATCGCCCGGTGCGGCTTGTGCATGACGTTGCTCAGTACGTTGAGCCGGCCCCGGTGGGCCATGCCGAGCACGATCTGCTTCACGCCGAGCGCGCCGCCGCGCTTGATGATCTGCTCCAGCGCCGGGATCATCGATTCACCGCCATCGAGCCCGAAGCGCTTCGTCCCGGTGTAACGAACATCGAGAAACTTCTCGAAGCCTTCGGCCTCGACCAATTTGTTGAGGATGGCGCGCTTGCCTTCCGGCGTGAAGGAAATCTCCTTGTCGGGCCCTTCGATACGGAGCTGCATCCATGCCTTCTCGTCGGGATCCGACATGTGCATGAATTCGAAACCGATGGTCGAGCAATAGGTGCGGCGCAGGATCGCGACCATCTCGGGCACGGTCGCGTATTCCAGCCCAAGCACGTTGTCGATAAAGATCGGACGATCGTAGTCGGCTTCGGTGAAACCGAAGCTCGACGGGCTCAGCTCCTCGCGGTCGCGCGTGGGTTCGAGCCCGAGCGGATCGAGGTCGGCATGCAGATGGCCGCGCATCCGGAAGGCGCGGATCATCATGATCGCCCGCACGCTGTCCTGCGTGGCGAGCTTGACGTCGGCCCCGGACACCGGCTGACCGGCCTCCTGCTTCTTCAGCTTGATCTTGTCGCCGACCGCCTTCTCAATCGTGGCCCAGTTGCCGTCGAGCGCGGAGACGAGTTCGCCGTTGGCGACCTGCGGCCAATTCGGGGCCTTCCATGAGGCACCGCGGGCATTGCTCTCGACAGCGGACGGGTCGTCGTTCAACCCGTCGAAGTAGGAGCGCCACTGCGGGTCGACACTCGATGGATCCTGTTCATAGGCGGCCTGGAGCTGTTCCAGGTAGGCCGCATTGCCCCCGTAAAGAAAACTCGGCTCAACCGCGCCTTGGGGTTGCTCTCCACGTGCCATGATCAAAACGTCCTGGGAGCCCCGATGGGCTCCAATGTCGCAAATTGCGAAACGAGATGGGCCTTACATGAGGTTGCCCGATGTCTCTAACAACCAGGTTACGGCGCAGCCGGCACCTTTGGCTTTCGAGACACGCGGTTAACCCCGACTAACCCGCCTTCAACACGTCCACCAAGGTTTTTCCGAGGCGCGCCGGCGACGGCGACACCCGAATGCCCGCGGCTTCCATCGCGGCGATCTTGTCCTCCGCGCCGCCCTTGCCGCCCGAGATGATTGCACCCGCATGGCCCATGCGGCGTCCGGGAGGCGCGGTGCGGCCCGCGATGAAGCCGACCATCGGCTTCTTGCGGCCCCGCTTCGCTTCGTCCAGCACGAACTGCGCCGCGTCTTCCTCGGCCGAACCGCCGATTTCACCGATCATCACGATCGATTCGGTCTTGGGGTCAGCCAGGAACATTTCGAGGATGTCGATGAATTCCGTCCCCTTGACCGGGTCGCCGCCGATGCCGACGGCCGTCGTCTGACCGAGGCCCTCGCGCGTCGTCTGGAACACGGCCTCGTAGGTCAGCGTGCCGGAGCGCGACACGATGCCGACGGAGCCCTGCTTGAAGATGTTGCCCGGCATGATGCCGATCTTGCATTCGCCCGCCGTCATCACGCCCGGGCAGTTCGGCCCGATGAGGCGCGACTTCGAGCCGGACAACGATCGTTTGACCTTGATCATGTCGGCGACCGGAATACCTTCCGTGATGCAGACGATGAGCGGGATCTCGGCATCGATCGCCTCGCAGATCGCATCGGCGGCGCCCGGCGGCGGCACGTAGATCACAGAGGCATCGGCTCCGGTCGCCTCACGGGCCTCCTTCACGGTGTCGAACACCGGCAGGTTCAGGTGCATGAGGCCGCCTTTGCCGGGCGAGGTCCCACCGACCATCTTGGTGCCGTAGGCGATGGCCTGTTCGGAATGAAAGGTGCCGTTCTTGCCGGTGAACCCCTGGCAGAGGACCTTGGTGTTGCGATCGATCAGGACGGACATGCGGCAGTTTCCGTGAAAGTCGTGCGATCTAGGATCGCGAACAGAATTCTTGCTGAGTCAACCGGGCCCTCAGCCGTCGTAGCCGGGCTCGACCCTGCCATCCACGCCTCGATGCGGCCGTCTTTGAGGAGCGCGAGCCCGCAATCCGGCTCTGATGCCCTATTCAAGGCGGGGCATGGCGGTGACGCGCCGAGTTCAGAAATGGTCACGATGCCGCCTTAGCCCTTCGCGGCCTTGACGGCCGCGACCACCTTCTGCGCCGCATCGTCGAGATCATCGGCCGGGATCACGTTGAGCCCCGAATCGCGAATGATCTTCTTGCCCAGTTCCACGTTCGTCCCCTCAAGCCGCACCACGAGCGGCACCTGCAGGCCGACATCTTTCACGGCCGCGATCACGCCTTCGGCGATGACGTCGCAGCGCATGATGCCGCCGAAGATGTTGACCAGGATGCCCTTCACGTTCGGGTCGGCCGTGATGATCTTGAAGGCGGCCGTGACTTTCTCCTTCGTGGCGCCGCCGCCGACGTCCAAGAAATTCGCCGGCGCTTCGCCGTAGAGCTTGATGATGTCCATCGTGGCCATGGCGAGACCGGCACCGTTCACCATGCAGCCGATCGTGCCATCGAGCGTGATGTAGTTGAGGTCGTATTTGGACGCCTCGATCTCCTTCGCGTCCTCTTCCGTCTCGTCGCGCAGCTCAGCGATGTCGGGATGGCGGAACAGCGCGTTGTTGTCGAAGGACACTTTGGCGTCGAGGCAACGCAGCTCGCCCGACTTGGTGACGATCAGCGGGTTGATCTCCAGCATTTCCATGTCGGTCGACACGAAGGCCGTGAAGAGCTGGCCGAGCAGCTTCGCGGCGCTTTTCGCGAGATCGCCCTGAAGATCGAGGGCCTCGGCCAGCGCCCGCCCATGATGCGGCATGATGCCGGTCGCCGGGTCGACCGAGATCGTGTGGAGCTTTTCAGGCGTCTTATGCGCCACCTCTTCGATGTCCATGCCGCCTTCGGTCGAGGCCACGAAGGAAACGCGCGAGGTGGTGCGGTCGACGAGCGCCGAGAGGTAGAGCTCGCGCGAAATATCGGAGCCATCCTCGATATAGAGGCGGTTGACCTGCTTGCCGGCGGGACCGGTCTGGATCGTGACAAGCGTCGAGCCGAGCATCTGCTCAGCGAATTCCTTGACCTCATCGACCGATTTCGCGAGCCGGACGCCGCCCTTGTCGCCGGCCTTGGCCTCCTTGAACTTGCCCTTGCCACGCCCCCCGGCATGGATCTGGCTCTTCACCACCCAAAGCGGACCGGGAAGCTGGCGGGCGGCCGCCTC
Organism: Lichenifustis flavocetrariae; assembly: GCF_026130545.1. Lineage (GTDB taxonomy): Bacteria > Pseudomonadota > Alphaproteobacteria > Rhizobiales > Beijerinckiaceae > Lichenihabitans > Lichenihabitans flavocetrariae. Next base: position 179,803 of record NZ_JAMOIM010000010.1, read on the forward strand.
GGCCTCCTCGGCCTTGACCACCGGCACGCCCTTGGAGACGGGCACGCCGAATGATTTGAGAACGGCCTTGGCCTGGTATTCGTGGATGTTCATGGACGAAACCCCGGTATGCCTTCAGCGAACGAATCCGTCATTGCGAGCGAGCGAAGCAATCCACGTCTGAGCCGCTCACTGGATTGCCACGGCGGCTCCGCCGCCTCGCAACGACGACGGTGTGGGTCAGCCCGCGAAGGCCGGGTTGATCCCCTTGCAGGCCTCGACCAGCGACTTCACCGACTCGACCGATTTCGCGAACATATCGCGTTCGTCCTTGGTCATTTCGATTTCGAGGATCCGCTCGACACCCTTGTCGCCGATCACCACCGGCACGCCGACATACATGCCCTTCACGTCATATTCGCCATCGAGATAGGCCGCGCAGGGCAGCACGCGCTTTTTATCCCTGAGATAGCTTTCCGCCATGGCGATGGCCGACGAAGCGGGGGCATAGAAAGCGGAGCCGGTCTTCAGCAGGTTGACGATCTCGCCGCCCCCCTTGCGGGTGCGCTCGACGATCGCGTCGATCTTTTCATGCGTGGTCCAGCCCATCTTCACGAGATCGGGCAACGGGATGCCGGCCACCGTCGAGTAGCGCACGAGCGGCACCATGTCGTCGCCATGGCCGCCAAGCACGAAGGCGGTCACATCCTCCACCGACACGTCGAATTCCGAGGCCAGGAAATAGCGGAAGCGCGCCGAGTCGAGCACGCCGGCCATCCCGACCACCTTGTTGGCCGGCAGGCCGGAGGCCTTCTGCAGCGCCCACACCATTGCGTCGAGCGGATTGGTGATGCAGATCACGAAAGCGTCAGGCGCATGGGCCCCGATACCCTTGCCGACCGATTCCATCACCTTGAGGTTGATGCCGAGAAGGTCGTCGCGGCTCATGCCGGGCTTGCGCGGCACGCCGGCCGTCACGATCACCACATCGGCGCCCGCAATATCCTTGTAATCGTTGACGCCGGTCATCTTCGCGTCGAACCCTTCCACCGGGGAAGATTCAGCGAGGTCGAGCGACTTGCCTTGCGGGGTCCCTTCCAGAATGTCGAACATCAGCACATCGCCGAGTTCCTTCAGTCCGGCGAGGTGCGCCAGCGTCCCACCGATCTGTCCGGCGCCGATCAGGGCAATCTTCTTGCGAGGCATAAGAGGTCCCTCGTGCGGGCGGCGCCGAAGCGGCACCGAAAAACACACATCGCCGACGGCAGCCGACGGCTGCGCTCTTTTTCTCCAATCCGCCGCCTGTTGCAAGTCACAACCTTAGGCAAGCGATGCGGAGCGGGCGTGGGAGAACAGCGAAATCTGCGGGGCTCCCGACCCACGCGTTGCCCTGTGCCCCCGCAGGCCGTAGAAATGCGGGGGATCTCAGCCAGTCGTCTCATTCCAACCGCCAGGACCGTCGATGCAGCCAGTACAAATCAAGATGGCCCGCGCAGCCCTCGGCCTTAGCGTGGACGATCTCGCCCGTGAGTCCGGAGTCCCCGGGCCGGCCATTACCGACCTGGAGGCTGGCAAAACCGGAAAAGGCGATGTCGTCAGCGCCTTGAATATCTATTTCGCCACGCATGGAATCGAATTGATCGACGACGACGGAGTGCGGGCAAGAACTGCCGCGGCGGGTGGCTTCATCCCGGTGGACCAACTGACCACCGCCAATGACGGCGGGGTGAGCTGATGCGCCGTTTCCAGTTCGCGGCCTTTCTGCTGACACTGAGCCTTGGTTCGGGAAGCGCCCTGGCGGCGGACGCCTCCTATCCATTCGTCGGCAGTTGGATCCGCGCCGATCGGTCCTGCACGGCCTCTCCGACGCGTGAGCGCGTCTACACGGCGCGCGACGTCATCTCCAATCGCAGCAAATGCACGATCCGCCGCGTTGCGTCCGGGTCGGGCGGCTATGAGCTGTTCGAGCGCTGCGACCGCCAGGGGGAGAAGCCCGCCAATATCAGCGAGGTCATTCGCATGACGGGTCCGGACAGCATGGTCCTCACGCGGCAGACGGCGCGTCTCAAACTCTCACGCAGCCTGCATTTCACCCGCTGCCCGGCGGGTGCGTCGAAGCCGGGACGCTAAGCGGGTCGCGGCCGGACCGATCCTTTCAATCCAGCCGCATGATCAGGTCATTCGGCCGCGACGCCGAGTCCGACCGGGCAGCTCACACCTGTCCCCGAGAGGTTGCAATAGCCGTGCGGGACCCGATCGAGATATTGCTGGTGGTACTCCTCAGCGAAGAAGAAGGGCGGCGCCTCTTTGATCTCGGTTGTGATCGGGCCGAAGTCGCCCCCACGCGCCTTCAACGCTTCGCCATAAGCCACTTTCGAGCGCCGCGCGGCCTCCAATTGGGTCGGCGAGGTCGTGTAGATCGCTGAGCGATACTGGGTTCCGACATCGTTGCCCTGCCGCATGCCCTGCGTGGGATCGTGATTTTCCCAGAAGGCCTTCAGCAGCGCCTCGTAGGAGATTTGTTTCGGGTCATAGGCCACGAGCACGACCTCCGTGTGCCCGGTCTGGCCGGAGCAGACCTCCTCGTAGGTCGCGTTGGGGGTTTCACCGCCCGCATAGCCGACCGCGGTGACGTGAATGCCGGGCCCGAGGCGCCAGAACATGCGCTCGGCACCCCAGAAGCACCCCATGCCGAAATAGGCGACCTCGATCCCGGGCGGATACGGCCCCTTCAGCGCATGACGGCCTCCGACCCGGCTCTCAGCCGCAGTCGGGAGGGGCTCCGGTCGCCCCGGGAGCGCTTGCCCTGCCGCCGGCACCGTGGCGGCCTTTCGAAGAAACGACAGCATCGTGATGATCCTTGCGAAGGCAGGCAACCTGCCGCTCCCCTCATGTAGGTATTGCTTCGACGATGGTCAGACGGCGGCAGCGATTTTCTGCGCAACAACGTCATGGCAGGTTGCGCTTGTTCGCGGCCCGACTATAGTGCGCGCCGATCCGCCCCCTTCCCGGCCCTTCGTGGCCGGCCGGGCCGGCCGGAGGGGTGGCCGAGTGGTTGAAGGCGCACGCCTGGAAAGTGTGTATGCGGGAAACCGTATCGCGGGTTCGAATCCCGCTCCCTCCGCCATTTCGATCCTGATGTCGCTACAAACCTGAACTGATTCGGTTCCAAGTTAAGCCGCCCCGAGTCGCTTGTCGCGGGTTGGCGTGAGGCAAGTCCTCGACCGGTAATCATCTCATTCTGATGCTGTTCACGCCTTAGAGTTGTTGCTAGAAAAGTCATCGTTTGTAGCCGCTCCAGTCGCCTTCGTGTGAATCAAGCTCTTGTTGTTAACCGCGTACGGTGGGACCGAGCGCATCCGGCGGTGAACTACGCTCCCGTTCCACCCGAGGTTGACATCGTTGCGCGCGTTGTTTCCCCGGGAGATCCCGACAACTCGGTTCCAAGCTAAGCCTGATTCCGAGGTGGTCGCTTCGGGCAGAGCCCGCGTGATCCCCCGCGCCCTCCTTGCAGGACCGCCTTCCGCCAGCACCGAAGCGATCGCGGTTCAAGGAGGCGACCGAGAAGGTGCAGCAGGAGAGGGAGGTGAACAGCGCACCTTGTCGAATCGGTCCGAATCCACCTTTGTCGAATGGGGGACGGCGAGCCGATTCGTCGCGGGCCCGAAGGAGAGGGAGCGGACGTGCGTTGCTGCGGGGCGTCGATCAAGGGCAGTGACCTTTTCCTGGTCACGGTCACGAAAACCGAGGACGGGGCTCACGGTTTCGAGAAGGACGCGTCGCGGAAGATGACGCTGAATGACGACGCGAACCAGGACTCCGTGCGCGCCTTTCACAACGCGCTGGGCGGCTTCTTCCGCAACAACAACATCGAGACCCTGTTCCTGCGGGGACGTTCGGGTTCGGGCCAATTCGCGGGCGGAAGCGTGACGTTCAAGATCGAGGGGCTCCTCCAGAGCCTTGACGGCTGCGCCGTACGGATCCTCATGCCGCAGACCATCGCGGCGAAGGCAAAGAAGCACGCCTTCATGAAGTCGGCCGGGCTGTTCAAGAACCAGGAAGAGGCGTTCTTCGCCGCCTGCGCGGGTATGGCCGAGTAGCCGTGGCTCCCGGGTTCACCTTCGGGCCAAATACGCCGGACGCCGTCCGGCTGACCGTGGAGCGTCTGGGCGACACCTATCTCATCGAGGAGGAGAACCGCGAAGGCGGGAATGGATTCGTGTTCATGGCACGCAACCGCGTCCTGGGCACTCAGGTCGTCATCAAGTTCTACAACTGGGAGGGCGATCACCGATATCACCTGGAGCCTCAGGTGCTCACAGGCTTCGCTTCGACGAACGTCCTCAAGGTGCTCGACGCCGGCGTGGTGGACCAGTCATGGTCCTACTACGTCTCCCCGTTTTGCGCTGAGAGGAGCTTGCAGAAACTCGACAGGCCCGTAGGGGTCCTCAAAGCGCACTCGATCGTGTCGGACATCCTGACCGGACTCACGTACCTCCACGGATCGCACTACCTTCATCGTGACCTGAAGCCGGGCAACATCTACCTCCACGACGGGAGGGCCGTGATCGGCGATTTCGGCTCCCTTGTTCGTCTCCCCGACGGCCAGTCGGAGGTCCCTGCATCGCGGCATTCACTCCTGTTCCGACCGCCGGAGTCGGTCCAGTCCGACCGGTACGGCAAGCCCGGCGACATCTACCAAGTCGGCATGATCCTGTTCTTCCTGATGGGAGGCCACCTTCCGACCGAGGAGGCGGCGTGGCTGACGGCTAAGGAGCTGGGCGAGTACCAGGCGAAATCCTATCCCGACAATACGATCTTCGCCGATGATTGCATCAAGGGCAGGATCGCCCGGGGCAAGGTCCTGGACCTCACCACCGTCTGCCCCTGGACACCGAACATGTTCACCCGGGCGATAAGGAGGGCTTGCAGGCTGAATCCAGCCGATCGTTTCGTGACCGCTGCCGACTTCCTCGCGGAGCTTTCCACTGCCCGTTCGTCGCTCGCCGATTGGACGTCGGTGGACGGCATGGCCACGCTGAATGGTCGCTCCACGTCGTACCGCATTGGCGCAGAGGGCCCGCCCTATGCCGTGCAGAAACGGCGCCCGCCTGCTGACTGGCGCAACGACAATACGTGCATGGAGACGGCCGACATCAGAAAGCTCATGAGGGAGATTGAAGGCCGCAGCTGAGGCGGCGCCCGGCTCAATTTATCCAATGAGGTAGCAGGGAGCGCTACCTGCTATCTCATCGGCCTTGGGTCTCAGCGCGAGGACCTAGCTCGCGCATGGGGTGCGGCCTTCGGATCAATCGCCTTTCCACTTAGCCAGCTGCTTCCGCATCTCATCTCCCGGCAGGTCCATAAGGAAGCGATCAAAACGCGCGGGGTCGGGCTCATGCCTGACGGCGTCGAGAATGATTTTCCAACTCTCAACCGCGTCCGGCTTTTCGGCCAGGACGATGCTGATCCCGTACTTCTGCGCCAATTCAAGAACCCGTTCGCCATCGCTGCCGGCCTCGAAGTTAGGCCGAGAGGTGGCGTACATGACGTAACACGCCCGAGACGCTCGGCCTGTTCAAGATCTTCGCGGAACTGGTCGCGTTGAACCTCGATGCGCAGCGTCGGCTCAAGCTGAGCGAGGCCACCATCCTGGACGAGCGACAGGCGTCGGAGCTGCGGGAGCAGTTCATCGCGGTCCTGGGTCACGACCTGTGCAACCCGCTCGCCTCCGTGGATGCCGGAACCAGGGCCTTGGGCCGCATCGTCAAGGACGACAAGGCGGCAACCATCGTGACGTTGATCCAGGGCAGCGTCAGGCGGATGGCCGGCCTCATCGACAACGTGCTCGACTTCGCCAGGGGACGGCTCGGTGGCGGCCTTTCGCTCTCGCGGGAACGATGCGACCTGGAACCGATCCTGCGGCAGGTCGTCGACGAACTCCGGAGCAGCCAACCGGACCGTACGATCGAGACACATTTTCGGGGAATCGAAGCCGTCGATTGCGACGGGCGCCGCGTTGGACAGCTCGTCTCCAACCTGCTCGCGAATGCCCTGACCCATGGTGCCGACGATCGACCTGTCCGGATCGAAGCGATCGTCGATCGCGCCGCCTTCGAGCTTTCGGTCGCCAATGAAGGCAAGCCGATACCAGTCGAGGTACTGGAACGGATCTTCCAGCCCTTCGAACGCGGCGCGGTCCGCCCCGGTCAGCAGGGCCTGGGATTGGGCCTCTATATCGCGTCGGAGATCGCGCAATCCCACGGCGGGACGCTGGAAGCCTTGTCGTCGAGCGACGGGACGAGGTTCACATTCCGCATCCCGGCGGCGATCCGGCCGGGATAAGCACGGGCGGTCTTTCAGGCCCGGCCGGGCTACTTCCCCATGATGCGCTTACGTCGCTGCCAGGTCGCGACCTTCCGCAGGAGGCGCGAGAGCTGCTCGACCGAGTACGGCTTGTGCAGCAGTTCGAAGCCGTAGGTGCCGTTCTGGGCCAGCACGTGGCTGTAGCCGGATGCGAGCAGCACCGGCAGGTCATGGTGCTGGCGACGGATTTGGTGCGCGAGATCGATGCCGTTCATGCCCGGCATTACCACGTCCGAGAACACGACGTCGAACCGATCGGCGTCCATCGCCAGCTCGGCCAAAGCCTCCTCGGCGTTGGCGGCCCACACGGTGACGTAGCCGAGTTCGGCCAGCGTCTGGGTGGCGAAGGTCCCGACGTCCTCGTTGTCCTCGACCACCAGCACGCAGGTGCCATGGCCGTCCACCAGGGGTTCGGGCTCGCCGACCTCCGCCGCTCGCGCCCTTCCATCCACGCGGGGAAGGTACAGGGTGAAGGTGGTTCCCTTTCCAAGCTGGCTCGCCACCGTGACCTCACCGCCGGATTGCTTGGCGAAGCCGAAGACTTGCGACAAGCCCAAGCCGGTTCCCTTGCCCACGCCCTTCGTGGTGAAGAACGGCTCGAAGATCTGCTCCAGTTGCGCTTCCGGGATGCCGGTGCCGGTGTCGGTGATCGACACGGCGACGAAGGCACCCTGGACGGGGGGGTGGGTCCGCACCGCCGGCATCTGCCGGACCGGTTGCACCTCGATCGTGAGCTGCCCCTCACCATCCATGGCGTCCCGGGCATTGATGGCCATGTTGACGAGCGCGGTGTCGAACTGGCTGGGATCGGCATTCAGGAAGCAGGCTTCCTCCGGCAACTGCGTCACGATCTTGATCCGCGATCCGGTCAGCGTGCCCATCATGTCGCCGATGGTGCGCACGCTGTGGGCAGCGTCGAACACCTCGGGTTTGAGGGACTGGCGACGCGCGAAAGCGAGGAGCTGCGCCGTCAGCTTGGCGGCACGATCCACGGTTTCAGAGATCGCCGCGACGTAGCGTGTCCGGCGCTCAGGGACCAAGTCGGGCCGCTTGAGGAGGTCGGTCGATGACTTGATGACGGTCAGCAGGTTGTTGAAGTCGTGTGCGACGCCGCCGGTGAGCTGGCCGATCGCTTCCATCTTCTGCGACTGACGAAGGGCCTCGTCGATCGCCGCGCGCTCGGACATGGCCATGGCGATGCGGTGTTCGAGGCTCTCGTTCAGCTCCCTCAGGCGCGTCTCGGCGGCCTGCCGTTCCGTCAGGTCGCGCTGGGCCGCCTTGAAAAGGCGTGCGTTGTCGATCGCGATGGCGGCCTGCGCCGCGACGGCAACCATGAGCCGTTCGTGCCGAAGCTGGAACCGGGCCGTCTCGGGATGCCCGAAGAAGAGCCCGCCGATCACCTCTCCCGAGCGTGAGGCGACCGGGACGGCGAGGTAGCTCCTCACCGGCAGGTGGCCCTTCGGCATGCCGTGATGCGGGGCGCTCTTCCCGTAACGCGAATCGGCCAGGATGTCGTCCGACCGCATCACGCCCTCGCCGCCGAAGGTCGGCGCGAAGACCGAGGTGTTGCGGGGCATGGGGAACTTGTCGAACTCGGAACGGTCGACCCCAGACAGCGTGTAGAGCATGTAGCTTCCGCCCTTGGGATCGAGGACGTTGTAGAAGAACGCCCCGAAATGGGCGCCGGTCAGTTCCACCCCCGCGTCCGTGACCACCTGGACCACGCGTTCGAGATCGAGTTCGGCGGCCAAGACCGTCCCGATCCGGTTCAGGGTCTCCAAGGTTCGCTGTTCTTCCTTGAGGGCGACCTCGGACCGGGACCGTTCGACGGCCGCCCACGTTCGCTCGGCCGCTTCCTCCAGGAGGCCGACCTCGTCGTGCGTCCAGCTGCGGGCCTTTCCGCTCAGGGCATAGAGAAGGGCGACGAGCTTGCCGTCCTTGACGAGCGGCGTGTTCAGGAAAGCCCGGGTGCCGATCGCCGCGAAGGCTCGGGCCGTCTCCGGACCGGTGAGCGGGTCGGCATCGGTATCCCGGATGCTCACCGTGCGTCCGGCCCGCAACTCGGCGCTCATGGCCGGACCGTATTCGTCGAGGACGTGGGGGCCGGCAGCGCTGGCGAAGCCGGGTGCCGTCCAATCACGCTCGATGAAGGTGCGCTCGCCCGTCTCGTTCGCCTCGGCGTAGCCGACGCAGTCGACCCCGAGATGGGGGCCAAGCGTCGCGCAGGCCGCAGCCTTGATGTCGGCGGGATCACTCAGATTGCGCAGGGCATCGTCCAGGACGACACGGAACGCCTGCCTACGACGCGCCTGGACCTGCCGCGTGGTCTCGGTGCAGGCGCAGAACATGCCCGCGATGGCGCCTTCGTCCTCGCGGATCGGCGAGTAGGAGAAGGTGAACCAGGCGTCCTCCTCATGCCCGTTCCGGGTCACGACGAGCGGGAGATCCTCCAGGAACGTGGATTGCCCCTGCAAGGCTTTCTGGATCAGCGGGTCGATGTCGCTCCAAATCTCGGACCAAATGGCTTGGAAGGGCCGACCGATCGCCTCGGGGTGCTTGGCCCCGAGAATTTCGCTGTAGGCGTCGTTGTAGAGGAACCCGAGGTCCGGTCCCCACGCGAGGAACATCGGGAAGGCGGATCCCAGCATCAGGTTGACGCTCATCCGCAAGGAGGGCCCCCAGGATCTTGGCTCGCCAAGCGGTGAGTTCGTCCAGTCGTGCGCACGCAACAGCGCGCCCATCGTCCCGCCATCGGGGAGCAAGGATCGGCTCTCCGGCATCGCTCAGACCTGACCTTGCCCGCGTGATGGCCCTGGCGATGCGCACGGCTGTCGGTCGATCCTGGCCTCGTCCCGTTCCCGCAGGAGCCGGATGGCCGTGCGGATGAGGTCGCTGACCGAGAGGTACTCACCCCGGTCGACCTGGGCGTCGACCCAATCCTTGAGGGGCCCCGTCAGGGCGATATGGCGAGAGTACGTGGCCGGCATGCCCCAGACATACCACACAGTCGACGCCGCGGGTGTTTCTCCATCTCCCACCGGCGCGGTGTTTCGATGCACAAGCGCCCGACCCGGAGGCTTGTCCGCGAACGGTCCCCGATGCGGGTCGCCAAGTTTGTCATGTCGAACCGCTTGGTCAGAACGTGCATGCCGTGGTCGAGCGGGCCGTGGTCGAGCACCGAGTTCTCGGCGTGACCCGCGTACCCCTTCAGCACCGCCCCGCGCCGCGATGCACCGGGCCTGACGCAGCAGCTCGTCAGGCGGCTGCCTTGCGCCGGGCGGCCGCCAGCGCGCCGGCACCGATCAGCAGCGCTTCCCCGGTCCGGTTGACCATTCGACGCATCCGAGCCCGGCGGAGCTGGCCTCGGGCAGCGGAGGATCTCGGCCTGATACTCGACTTTCCTTGGCGTGAACGCCTCGATCCCGAACTCGCCCACGCGTCATCTCTTGCAGCCGCATCGAATCGACGAACGCTCCGTGTAGGGACGGTTGCGCAAGGAGGTCCAAGTGGATGGGCGACGCAGGATTGGTCGTCCCGGGCCCTGCGACCGCCGCGCTGCCGGTCTCGCAACGGATCGACGGAGCGTCGCCGTTGGACCCGTCCCGAAGCGTCATCAAAGCCCCAATGCACTGAGGCCGGGGTAGTCAGTGGGGCGCGGTCCGACACGATCCCAGTGGAACTTTCGATCAGCCTCTCCGATCGCGACGTCGTTGATGCTGGCGTGACCGAACGTGGCGAGGTGTTCCTTCACAGCTGCCGGCAGGTGCTGGAGGACATCGAGCAAGCCGAGCGCCGCGCCCAGGGCGAGGACGCCGAGCCGCGGGGATCGCTGAAGGTCGCCGCGCCCATCCTGTTCGGGCGCCTGCACGTGCTGCCGATCGTCAGCCGTGTCTTGACGAAGCATCCGGGCCTGACCGTCCATTTGACGCTGTCGGATCGGAACGTCCACCTGGCTGAGGAATCCGTGGACGTGGCGGTCCGGGTAGGCGACCTGGCCGACAGCAGCATGAAGGCGATCCGCCTCGGGTCCGTCAGCCAAGTCCTGGTGGCGAGCCCCGGATATCTCGCGCGTCGCGGAACGCCGAAGACGCCGAAAGACCTGCCCGCCCACGACGTCATCGCATTCGAGAGTCTGGACACGACCAACGAATGGCGCTTCGGACCGGCCGGCAAGCTGGTCCGGGTCGAGCCCCGCTTGACCGTGAACAGCGCCGATGCGGCGATCGCGGCCGCGGAGGCGGGCCTTGGAATCTCCAGGACCCTGTCCTACCAGGTGAGGGCAAGCGTGCTCGCCGGCCGCCTGGTCCCGCTCCTGGTCGGTTTCACCGCCGGCAAGCTTCCGGTCAGCGCGATCTACCCAGCGCGCCGCATGGCCTCGGCCAACCTCGGCGCCTTCATCGAGAACGCACGGAATTACTTCAAGGAGACCCTCTCGTCCCGATCGAGGAATGGGCAATCCCGGCGAACGAAGGCGATCCAGGAAGGGAAGCGGCCCCGGAGCCCCCCTTGCACCCATGGCCACGGCAGGCTTGCTCAGCCTGTCACAGGCGATTTTCGGCGTCGACAAGCAGCCGATCCCGCAATGCGTCGATGAAAGCCCGCACCCTCGAAGGCAACTGGGAACGCGTCGGGAAGACGGCCCATATCCCCACCTCCAGCGGCTTGACGTCAGCGAGGACGATTCGAACCAACTCCCCGCGCGCGATGTGCTCATGCACGTCCCAGTAGGTCAGCATGGCGATGCCGACGCCCGCGATGCAGGCCGCCCGCACCGCATCGACGGTGCTGGCCGACAAGGGACCACCGATGCGAACCCGGTGCATCTCCCCGTCGCGCGTGAAGGGCCAATTGTCCATCGCGTGAAGCTTGATGCACGAATGCCCCGCAAGGTCCGCTGTGGTGGCGGGTTCACCAAAGCGCCCGACGTAGGTCGGCGATGCGCAGAGGGTGAAGGGATTGTCGGCCACCCTCGTCGCGATCAGGTCCGAAGGCTTCATCACCGCCACGCGAACGGCCACGTCCAGTCCTGCCGTCGCGATGTCGATGACCCCGTCGCTCAGGGTCAAGTCGACGCGCAGCGCGGGGTTCTCGGTGATCAACGCGGCCACGACGGGAACGATGACGGAATGGCCGATGACGTTCGGCGCCGTGATCTTCAACACGCCCGAGAGGGCGGAGACGCCGGACGAGACCGCGTTCAATGCCGAATCGCGAGCTTCGATAAGCGTTGCCGCATGGGGTAGGAAGGCCTCTCCCTCCGGCGTCAGCGAGAGGGACCGCGTGGTGCGGTGGAACAGGCGCGCGCCCAACTCGGCTTCCAGGCCCGCCAACCTCCGGCTGACCAACATCGGCGACGTGCCCATTCGACGCGCCGCGGCCGACAGGCTGCCGACCGACGCGATGGCGCGAAACAGGGCCACATCCGCAAGATCCATACTTTAACGCTAGACGATACAGTCCTTATCGTCCATCCCGGCTTCTGCGTCCGGTCCCCAAGGACTAAATCCAATCCCAGCAAGCGGACATCCTGCCCTACAGGGAGGAAGGCGTCCGATGGAAAGGCTTCCGGAGGTCTGGACGATGGACATCGACACCAGCGCGCTTTTCGCGCCGACCGTTATAAACGGCCACACCGTGAAGAACCGCCTCTCCGTCGCGCCGATGACCCGCATCACCGCCACGGAGGACGGTCGGGCGACCGAGACGATGACCCGCTACTACGAGCGCTTCGCGCGGGGCGGCTTCGGGACGGTCATCACCGAAGGCATCTACACCGACCAGGCGTTCTCGCAGGGCTACGTCCATCAGCCCGGCTTGACAGACGAGGCGCAGGCCAATGCCTGGAAGCCGGTCGTCCGCGCCATCAAGGCGCACGGCGCGCTCGCCATCGCCCAGTTGATGCACGCCGGCGCGCTGCGCCAGGGCAATCGCTTCCGAGGGACAACGGTAGGGCCGTCCCCGGTCCAGCCGAAGGGCGAACAGATGGCGTTCTACCACGGCAAGGACCGCTATGTTCTGCCCGCCGAAATCACGGAGGCGCAGATCGCCGACGCCATCGACGGCTTCGCCGCGTCGGCGGGGCGCGCGATCGAGGTTGCCGGGTTCGACGCCGTCGAGATCCACGGTGCCAATGGGTATCTCCTCGACCAGTTCCTGACCGACTACGCCAACGCTAGGGCGGATCGATGGGGCGGCGCCACCGGGAACCGCGTGCGCTTGATCCTCGAAACCTTCAAGGCGGTGCGCGCGAGGGTCGGCGTTAAGGTGCCGGTGGGCGTCCGCATCTCCCAGGGGAAGGTGAACGACCACGATCACAAGTGGGCCGATACGGAGCGCGACGCGGAGATCATCTTCGGCAGCCTCGCCGAGGCCGGTGCGGACTTCATCCACGTGACCGAGCATGAGGCTTGGAAGCCAGCCTTCCCCGAGAGCGGCCCCTCCTTGATGCGCCTCGCCAAGCGCTACGCGCCCAAGGCAGCAGTCTTCGCCAACGGCGGCCTGCACGACGTCGAGCGGGCAGTGGCCGCGCTGGACGACGGCGCCGACATCGTCACCATCGGCCGCGGTGCGCTGGCGAATCCCGACCTTGCTCGGCGCTGGTCCGATCGCAGCGTCCTCAAGGACTTCGACCCGTCGATCTTGGGTCCCTTCGCCGACATCAAGGACTCCGAGCTAGCGATGTAACGGCGCCTCGACTGTCGCGGCTCGAAGATATGCCCTCGGTCGAAGACCGGCCGAAGGGATGTCCAGACGGAATGCCCTCTGGATTCGGAATCGCTGCGGATGCAGCGCTGGCCACACCCGCAGGGTGTTCATGAGAGGAAGATCCAAATGGCTAAGTTCGCGCTACTTGTTGAGTTGAAGGCCAAACCGGGAAAGGAGGTGGAAGTCGAGGCGTTCCTGGAAAAGGAAGCCACCCTGGTCAGGGGTGAGCCTGGCACGTTGTCGTGGCACGCGGCGAAAATCGAAGGTGAGACCGGCGTCTATCGGGTCTTCGACACCTTCGATGACGAGGGTGCCCGCGAAGCCCATTTGAACGGCGAGGCTGGACAGGAGCTTGTGGAGAAGGCGGACGAGTTGTTCGCCGTGACTCCCAAGGTCCATCGCCTTCAGATCGTCGCCCAGAAGTAGGGTCTTACCTACAGCTCTTTCTCCAACCCGATGATGATCTTGGGCGGCTTGGCTCAATGCACACGCCTGCCGCCCATCTCCTGGCGCCACGCTTTTCGGAAGGGATCACAATGGACATCGAGACAACCAAACCTACGATCGTGCTCGTGCACGGTGCCGTCGAGGACTCGTCGCTCTGGACCCATGGGGTCATCCAGCGGCTCCAGCGCGACGGATACCCGGTCAAGGTCTTCTCCAATCCCTTGCGGGGCCTGGCCGTCGACGCGGCCTACCTGCGGAGCCTGCTGGACACGATCGAGGGGTCCGTGATCCTCGTTTCCCATGCCTACGGCGGGGCCGTGATCACCCAGGCCGGGGACGACCCCAAGGTCAAGGGCCTCGTCTACGCGGGCTCACCCATGCCCGGGGTCGGGGAATCCACGAACGATTGCCTCGAACGCTTCCCCGGTGGCGACTTCGCCTCGTCCGTCGACCTGATCCCATACACCTTGCCAGACGGAACCAGCGGCACGAACGTCCTCGTCAAGGCCGACAGGTACGCCTACCTCCTCGCCGCCGACGTGCATGCGGACAAGCTCGCCCTCATGATCGCCACCCAGCGCCCCATCGCCCTGCAAGCCCTCAACGACAAGCTGACGACGGCTGCATGGACGAGCAAGCCAAGCTGGCAAATCAGGCCACTATTGGATCCCGTCATCCCCGTGGAGGAATTCAAGTTCGAGGCCGATCGCGCCCACTCCCACGTCATCGAGCTGAACTCCTCGCACGCGATCCCCGTCGTTTTCCCGGACGTCGTGGTCGACGTGATCGAGAAGGCGGCCCGCGCGGTCGCGTGATAGCGGTGGTGGCCGGTGTGCGCGGCGGCCGTCGAGTTTCGGATCGGTCCGGTGTGACCCTGCCGTCGAAGTGCCCTACCGGGCTCGATCGGGATCACGGCGCGGCATGGATGAAAAGGAATAGGCATGAAAACCACCCTTGAGCTTCACGGCGCCCAGACCGGCAATTGCTTCAGGGCCGCGATCGCGCTTGAGGAAGCAGGCCTGTCCTACACGCCCAGGATCGTGGACCTTTCCATCGGCGAGCATCTGCGCGGCGAACATCTCGCATTGAACCCGGCGGGAAAGGTCCCCGTTCTCGTCGAGAAGGAAGAAGGCCTGGAGCCCTTCATCCTCACCCAATCGAACGCGATCATCCTGTATGCCGCCGGGAAGGCACCGGGTCGATTGCTGCCCGGAAGCGATCGTGACCGCTCAATCTGCTTGGAGCGCTTCTTCTTCTTCGTGACCGACGTCATAGCCGTCAGTCACGCGGCGTTTTCGCTTCGCGCCACGAGCGCCCAGCAGGGGCAGAAGATCCTGGCGGACCGAGCGCTCGCGACCCTTGAGACGGCGGAAAGGTACGTCGCCCACGACGAATTCATGGCCGGCGAGACGTTCAGCGCGGCAGACATCGCCGCCTTCACCATCGCTCGATCCATGGAAATGGATCTGCCGTGGCCGAAGCTCCCCAGTCTGCGGAAATGGTTCGAACGGATCGAGGGCCGCCCCGCCGTCAAGCGCGGGCTGGAGGCGTTCGATCGGGTTTAGGGCCTGGGGTCCGAGCCGGTTTGATTGACGGCGGGCAAGAGGCCTTTCGACCGTGCGGAGTTGGAGCCTCGACGCCGCATCCGTCAGGACGGCTGGCAGCGGAGGGCGGCGTGGGTCGAGCTTATCGACCCCAAGGAGACGGTAAGATCGACGGCCTCGACTCTCGCGGTGCGGATCGCGGAAGTGCATGACGGGCGGCCGTTCCCGGCCCCCCGCAAAAGAGAAGCCTTGGGAGATTCCACGAGGGCCATCATCACGTCCTGGCTGTCTTCCGTGTGGCGCGACACCGCGTATGTTCGTATGGTCTCGACACGCGTTCCCAAACCTGCGGATTTCGTCCAACCGCGCCAGCGCGGCAGTGATCCCACTGCATCCTCGGCGACGGTCGAGGTCGCGTACATGAAGGTTCTCTTCACCTGTCGACCAATGGTGGCCACTTTCAGCCGTTGCTTCCCCTAGCCGCAGCGGCGCGCGAACGGGGACACTCCGTTGCCTTTGCCACCGGCGAGCCGGTCGCAACCCGAGCGCGCGCGGCGGGCTTTGACGTTTGCCTTGTTAAAGGCGCCGTTGAACCCGGACTGCACCGTGGTCAGGCCCCTACGGCGTTGACCAGAAGAAAAAAAGTCCGATCAGGACGGGCATGGAGCACGCCGGCGGGTTGGGGAAGTGCGCTGGAGGCGAACGATCCGGGTTGATTGCCCACCCGCAAGATGTCGAAACCGACAATTCCGATCGAACGTAGTCTCCCGAACGAAAGGAGCCGCCCCAAGGGGCGGCCCAAGTCTAGGGAGGAAACGCCCAAGGAGGGCATGCAACCAAGAAGTTGCGACGCGACCATGCGGCTTGCCTCGCGTAATGGCAACCTCGTTACCCTGAAATACGCGCTCCAAAAATGGATGTCGGGAAGTCGAATTAAGAATCGAAATGATCGAACCATTTCGGACATTGGCGATTGGCCGTGCATAGCTGCACGCGAGGTCTCCCATGTTCTTCCCTTGGTATGCGTCGATGATGCTGGCGATCGAGTCCAACGGCGTCATCGCGCTGCGCCTGACCACGATGGCCTTCGGCGGGAGCGCCGCCCGGCACGAAGCCCTGCTCATGGTGCCGGAGAAGGTCGCCGCCTCCATCGAGGCGGCCACGACGCTCCTGACCGGCGGATCGACGAGGAGCGTGGTGGACCGCTATCGCGAGCACGTCCAGGCCAACTCTGCTCGCCTGTTGGCCGGCTGACGCGCTATCGACCGCCATTTCGTCCCCAGCCGGATGAGCGGCAGGCCTGGAGTTCCTCCAAACCGCAATCGGGGCGCGTGTCGACGCTGAGACGGACCTTTTGACCAGTTTGCCGGCCCTCTGTCGTGGACCTTCGTCAGTCCGCCGGAGACAGCCTTGGCGCCTGGGCCCGAATGCCCTCGGTGATGTGCGTGAGAACGGCCCTGATCCTCGCGTTGCGACGGTTGTCCTTGTGGGCGACCAGCCAGATGTCCGTGTCCGGTACCGGGGATGGTGTTGCGACGCGCCTCAAGCCTGCTTCAGGATCTGCCCGAAAACGGGCGAGACACGCCAGTCCGGCCCCGTGAAGGGTCCCGATCACCGCCGCCTCATGACCGGCGGTCTGCAAGGATATGCGGGAGCGTGGGGCGAGAGAGGCGAGCCAGTTCGTCTGGTCGGAGTCCTGGAGATCGTCGAGCTGCGCCACGATGTGGTGCCCCGGGCATCCCGCCTCGAAGTCCATCTCGCCGTGCGTCTTGAGGTAGCCGGGGCTGGCATACAGGCCGAAGGCCATGCTGCCGATCTTGCGGACGACGAGGTCGTGCTGGGTCGACGGCTTGAGCCGGACAGAGACGTCCGCCTCCCGCATCGACAGGCTCAGCTCCCTCGCGTCCGGGATCAATTCCACCATGATGTCCGGGTGCTTGACGTGCATCTCGGCGAGGCATGGCGCGAGGACGTGATTGGCGACGCTCTCGGCGCAGGTGACGCGGACGGAGCCTGCCAGCCGCGCGTCACGGCCGCCGACCTCGCGTTCGAGCGCCAACGATCCGGTCTCGAAACGCTCCGCTTCCCTGCGGACCCGCTCCCCCGCCAAGGTGACGACGTACCCGTCAGGCGTTCGATTCAGGAGACGGACGCCCAGGCTGGTTTCCAGGGACGCCAGTCGACGTCCGACCGTGGACTGTGCCACGCGAAGTTCCTTGGCCGCAGCCATCAGGTTTCCGTGTCGGGCAGTGGAAAGGAAAAAGCGGAGATCATCCCAGTCGAGCATCGCCGTCAGTCCAGCGTCATTGAACTCGATCAACGCCTTCTTCGTGGTTCGTTGATCGAGACGCCAGATCGGTAGGCCCGGCACCTGCCCATGCAGTCCAAGTTATTCCAGCAGCATGGGGCGATCAATCCGCTGAAGACCGGCGAGTGCAAATACGCATTCCGACTATGCGGATATATGCGGCCGAACGGGCATGGCGAGCCTTGTGACATTGCTTGGCACAGGTCCAGATGAACTCCCGAGGGGCCGCCATCCATGCCGACACGCAAGACCATGAACGTTTCGATCACGCCCGAGCTTGAGCGTTCGGTTTCCGCCCGGATCGCCACCGGCCGCTACCGTACGGCGAGCGAGGTCGTCCGCGCCGCCCTGCGGATGCTCGACCGGGAAGAGCCGCTGGATGGCACCCGTCCTCCTGCGCAACATGGCGAAAGGGATCACCATGCCGGACCAGGCCAATAAGTCCGGTGAGCAGAAGGTCGCCGAGTCCGACGTCGAAGAATTTCGTGAAAACCTTGGTCCCTTCGTCGTCGCCGCCGAGACGACGCGCATGCCGATGGTGTTCTCCAACGCCAAGGTGCCGGACAATCCGATCGTCTTTGTCAACCAGGCCTTCCTCGACCTGACGGGGTACGACGAGCAGGAGGTGCTCGGCCAGAAGTTCGACTTCCTCATCCAACAAGGGACCGACCCCGAGGCGTTGACCGAGATTCGGACGGCCTTCGAAGGCGGCCGCGACCTCGAAACGCCGGTCCGCTTCCGCCGCAAGGACGGCGACGCGATCTGGGTCACCGTCTTCATCACGCCGGTGCGGGACGACGCCGGCGCCATCGTGCAGCACTTCGCTTCCTTCGTGGACGTGACGCGGCACAAGCGCGAAGAGGAGCGGCTTCGGCTCCTGCTCGACGAACTCAACCATAGGACCCAGAACACGCTCGCGACCGTCCTGGCGATCGCCGGGCAGACGTTGCGCGGCATGGCGGAAGAGCGGACCATCGACGCCTTCGAGGGGCGCATCCTCGCGCTGTCGAACACCCACAGCCTCCTCGGCACCGAGGATTGGGACAGGGTCGAATTACGGGACGTCCTCGACCGGACGCTGGAGACCCTTGGGTTGGGGGAGCGCGTCACGATCGAGGGGGACAAGGTCCCCCTCCGGCCGAAGGAGGCGTTGACCCTCACCCTGGCCTTCCATGAGCTGGCCATCAACGCCGTGGCCTATGGGGCGCTCTCGACCCGGGCCGGCGGGAAGGTCGACGTCTTTTGGCGGATCGAAGCTCCGCCGCAAGGCGATCGAATCCGGTTGCGTTGGCGCGAGAGCGCCGGCCCCCCCGTGACCCCGCCTTCCTTCAAGGGCTTCGGCCGGCGCCTGATCGAGGGTGGCTTGGCGCAGGACCTGAACGGGGAGGTCCGCCTCGCTTTCGAGGCCACGGGGGTCACGTGCGAGATCGTGATGCCCATTTCGCAAGGGACCGATACATGAGCCGTGTCGGAGAGCTTTCCGGCCGGCGCATCCTCGTCGTCGAGGACGAGGTGATGGTCGCGTGGATGTTGGAGGACATGCTGGGTCAGCTCGGCTGCGCGGTCGTCGGGCCGGCGGCGCGCGTCGACCAGGCGCTGGCGATCCTCGGTTCCGAGGAGGTCGACGCGGCGGTGCTCGACGTGAACCTCAACGGCGAGAAGTGCTACCCGATCGCGGATGCGCTGACGGCGCGGGGCGTGCCGTTCGTCTTCTCGACAGGCTACGGGAGGAAGGGCCTGAAGGAGGCGTACCTCGAACGCCCCATGCTGCAAAAGCCGTTCAAGCGTTCGATGCTAGGCGATGTCCTGGGAACGTTGCTGATCCACGGTGATCGCGAGGAGCCGGAAAAGAGGACGGCTCCGGCGGTTTGGGACGCGAACCGCCTGCGGATCGCCACCGAGGCCGCCGGCGTGGCCCTGTGGTCGTGGAACGTCGACACCGACGCGATCTACATGGACGAGCGCGCGCACGGCCTATGGGGCGTCCCGCTCGGACCGGTCACGTTCGAGGACCTGTCCGCACATATCCATCCGGAGGACCTCGACAGGGTCAGGGCCGCGTTCGCGTCGACGAGGGAAGTGCTGGGCGCCTACGAGATCGACTTCCGCATCCTTCACGGAAAGGAGGTGCGATGGGTCTCCGCCCGGGGACGGGGCGACGACCAGGGGATCGTCGGTCGCCTGATGTTCGGGGTCTTCCTCGACGTCACCGAGCGCAAGATGGCCGAGGAGGCGCGCGAGATGATCGCGGGCGAGATGGGGCACCGGGTCAAGAACCTGTTCACGATCGCGTCCGCCCTGACCGTGATCTCCGAACGCTCGACGTCGACGACGAAGGAGATGTCGAAGGATCTCAGGCTGAGGCTGGCCGCCCTCGACCGCGCCCACGATCTCGTCCGGCCGGTCCTGGGCGATCCGAAAAGGGCCGCCCAACTCGGCGACCTGCTCGCGGTGCTGCTGGCCCCCTATGCCGGCGGCGGGCTCGACGGGGAGCGCGTCCGTATCGACGTACCGGAGTTGCTCGTCGGCGAGGCCTCGGCCACGACGCTGGCCCTCGTCGTCCACGAACTGGCGACGAACTCGATCAAGTACGGATCCCTTTCGACCGCGACCGGGACGCTCGACGTTTCCTGCGTCGGCGACGACCACGGGGCGGCGGTCACCTGGAGGGAACGGGGCGGCCCCGAAGTGTCGCCTCCGAACGGGCACGCCGGCTTCGGCAGCCGCCTGATGACCAATGCCGTGGCGGGCCAACTCGGCGGCACCATCGTCTTCGAATGGCTTTCCGAGGGCGTCACGGTCGTCCTGAGGACCAGCAGGGCCAGGCTCGGAGGGTGACGGTTCGCGACGCCTGCAACCTTCGGTTCGTGGATGTCGTATCCGATGTGGGACTGGCGTGCTTCGATCGACCGAGACGATGGCGTCGGCGCTCGACGTTCCGTTCTCCCGCAAAACACGAAAGCCAAAGATGACGAGGAACATCCCGATCGCGGCGATCGCGGCCTGCCTGCTGCTTCCGTCACATTCCCCCGCGCAGGCCGCCGAGAACAAGTATCAGGTGACGGATGCCGAGCAGGCCGCGTGCGGTCCCGACGTCATCAGCCTTTGCGGCAATGCCGGGGAAGACGAGGACAAGATACTGACTTGCATGAAGGGCAAGCGCGCCGACTTGAGCGCGGAATGTCGTGTCGTGTTCGACGAATGCCTACTTCGCAGAGGGCTGCGGTAAGGCGGCGTGATCGGCCTTGTCGTGCCCGGCTGGGGGGAACACCGGGCCTGAACACGTCGAAGCCGAGGCAGATGCCTCGGCTTCGACCGCTCTTCCCGATCGCCGAGGCGCTCCGGCTCACGGAGCGCCTCGCTCGGCTTCACATGCGATGCATCATCTTCCTGTGCATCATCATCTTCTTATGCATCATCATTTTGCCGTGCATCATGTGGTGATGCATCATCGGCTTCTTCATCATCTGCGCGGACGCCGGCGCGACGACGGCGCCGAGCGAGCAGGCGATGGCCGCGCACGCGACGATCAGGCTCTTGGTCTTGGTCATGGTTGTTCTCCTGTTGTACCTTCGAAGCGGGATCATCCCGCGATGAACGGACCTGCGATGGCGAGGACCTGGGCCTTGCTGAGCGGCTTGTCGAAGGCGCCCGTCCAGGGCTTCTGCTTGCGAAGAAGTCGGACCGAAGCCGCGTGCCGGGCCTCGACCGAATGGATCTCCAGGGCCGTCGTGAGCAGCTTGCCGCCGCCGACGAGATTGGGCGCCTGGCCTTTGTAGGCCGCGACGCCGGTGTCCTCCAACGCCTGCGACACGGCCGCGAACGTCTTGAAGTTCGTGAACACGTCGCGGTACTTGCCGCGTGCCGTGAAGTCGAACTGGGGCTTGGCGACCGCCGCCCCTCCGAGCACCGATTGCAGCAAGGCGACGTGCGCGGTTTCGTGTTGGCTGATGGTCTGGAACGTGCCGCCGGCGTAGTCCGGGATAAGCCCGCCCTGGGCCAGCGCCGTCCGGTAGAACTCGTCTTCCAGGTATTCGAGCGTGAGCGCGAAATTGAGGATGTCCGCGACCTGCTGCGGCACCTGCGCGAACGCCTGGGAGGAGACGGCGGCAAGCATCAAAGGGGCGGTTGCGAGGGCGCCCAGCTTGACGGCTGCGCCGGCGAAGAGGTCACGTCGATTGGTCAGCCGGTTGGACAGGTCGGGATCGATCCCGTCGAGAATGGCAATGTCGTGGGACATCGTTGGACTCCTTGGGGAGGGGATCAGGGAAGTTGCGAGGCGGTGACGGGCGTCGCGATGAATGGCGCCGCCATCGGCAGGACCTGCGAGGGCAGCAGCGCCTGATCGAGCCCGTTCTGATCGACAGGTCCGAAGTCGCCGAGTATGGCGTGGATCGTGGCCGCATGCCGGGCTTCCACCGAGACGATGGAGCCGGCCGCAGCGAGGATCTTCGGGCTCTGGATCGCGGCACCGCCGCCGTTGTAGGCCGCGACCCCGAGGTCCTCGAACGTGGCGGCGGTACCGAGGACCGAAGCCTTGCTGGAGAAGTCGACCGCCGAGAAGTTTGGCGTCAGGTCCGGGATGCGGTTTCCGCCGAGCGTGCGGGCGAAGAACGTGCGGTGGGCGATCTCATGGGCCTTGATGTCCTGGAGGAGCGAACGCTCTCCCCGAGTCATGCCGCCGTAGGGCGAGGCGAGGACCTGCGTGTAGAACGCCGCTTCGAGCTGCTCCAGCGCGTAGGCGTAGTTCAGGATGCCGAGATCCCCCGCTCCGAGGTCGACCCCCGCCTGGGCGAACGCCCGGCTAAGCCTCAGGCCCGGCACGTCGACGCCGAAGGCTACGGCGGCCACGGCGGTGGCGCCGGCCCACTTCAGGATGGAACGACGGGAATTGCTCCCATGGTTAGGTTTGTTTCGGTCTATGCTGGTCATACCGTCTCCCATGTCGCTATTCAGCCTCCGGTAAGCGGCTGATTTGCACTGCTTTTTAAGTACGCGGGAATCGACGGCTGGATGCGTCGCAAGGTGATTCCAATTTCGCGTTCCCGCTATGCGTAAATTTACCGTCACGATTCAACGACGCCGTGCGTCGTCTACCGGTCCGGGCGGAATCCGCAACGGAAGTCGGAACGTGCCGACCGGCGGCCTTCGGCGATCTTCTCCGTCGAGCCTTCGACCCTCTCGGAAAGACGAAGCGATCGGAACCTCGATGTCATCGGCCGAAACGGAGCTGGACGATCCCGTCGTGGCGAACGACGACGCCGTCCCGAAAGGGAAGGAGCAACGTCTCGTCACGTTGCTGAAGCGCCACAGCGTCGTGGTCCGGGTGACGCATTGGATCACCGTCCTGTGCCTCACCATGCTGCTGATGAGCGGCCTCCAGATCTTCAACGCGCGACCGCAGCTCGACTTCGGCATCAAGACCGACTTCGACCACCCGCCCGTCGCCATCGATTCCGACAAGGTCGACGGCCGGGCGCGCGGGTACGTGCGCATCGGGGAGCATCGCTTCGACACGACCGGCGTCCTCGGCCTGTCGACCTTCGAGGGCAAGCCTGCCGAGCGGGCGTTCCCCTCCTGGGCCACGCTGCCGGGCGAACAGGACCTGGGCACGGGACGGGCGATCCACTTCGTGTTCGCTTGGCTGTTCGTCGCCAACGGGCTTGTCTACCTCGTCTGGGGCTTCGCGACCCGCCACTTCCGCCGTGACTTCCTTCCGAGCCGAACCCAATGGCGGCACATCGGCGGCGAGATCCTCGACCATGCGCGGCTACGCTTTCCCCAAGGGGAGAAGGCCCGGCAGTACAACGCCATCCAGAAGATCACCTATTTCTCGGTCGTCTTCGTCCTGCTGCCGCTCCTGGTCGTGGCGGGTTGGACCATGTCGCCGGGTCTGGATGCCGCCTTCCCCTTCCTTCTGCACGTCTTCGGTGGACGCCAGACGGCCCGGTCGGTCCACTTCCTCGCGGCGTTCGGGGTGGTGCTGTTCGTGGTCGTCCACGTGGCCTTGGTTCTTCTGTCCGGCCTCTTCAACAATATGCGCTCGATGGTCACGGGCTGGTACGACATCGGGCAGGAGCGCGGGACCCATGGTTGACCGTCCGACGACGCGTCGTGCCCTCCTCGCGAGGGGAGCGGCCGCGTTCGCGACCTTGGGCCTCGCCGGCTGCGAGAACGTCACCGATATCCCTTTGGCCAAGAGGATACTCGGTGGGGTCGGCGGCCTGAACCGGAGGGTGCAGGAAGCGATCCTGGGACAGGAGCAACTGGCGCAGGAATACGAGTTGGGCGACGTCTCGACGAGCTTCTACGCCAACGGGTCGACCGATCCGGACGACAAGCACTACAAGGCGATGGCAGCCAAAGGGTTCGACTCCTACAAGCTGGTCGTCGACGGGCTGGTCGAGCATCCGTATGAGCTGACCTTGGCCGAGCTTCGCGCCATGCCGGCCCGGACGCAGATCACCCGCCACGATTGCGTCGAGGGATGGAGCTGCATCGGCCAGTGGACAGGGACGCCGTTGCAGGGCGTGCTCGACCGGGCCGGGGTGAAGCCGACCGCGCGCTACGTCGTCTTCCATTGCTTCGACACGATGGACGACGGCGACCCGTCCGGTCCCACGCCCTTCTACGGGAGCATCGACCTGCTCGCCGCGCGGCACCCGCAGACCATCCTCGCCTACGACAAGGGCGGCAAACCGCTGGAGGTGAAATACGGGGCCCCGCTGCGCCTCCGCGTCGAAAGACAGCTCGGCTACAAGATGACGAAGTACATCCGGCGCATCCAGCTCATGGAGGACTTCAAGGACATCGGCCAGGGCAAGGGCGGCTACTGGGAGGACTCCGGCTACCAATGGTATGCGGGGATCTGACCATGTCGCCGACGTCGGACGCGACCACCGAATGCCGGGCTGTCGCGTTGACCATCGATGTCCAGAGGCCGGTCCCTCGAACCGTCTTGTCATAGGGCGAGGACAGCAGCATCTGCCCTCGCCAACCGCAGGACGGTCTTTCCGATCAGCTCGCGAAGTGGAACGTCGGCGCGTTCTTGAGCTGGGCCGCAGTCATGTCGATCGTCCCGTGATCGGGGTAGGCCGTGCTCCGGGCCATCGGCGCCCCCATCGTGCCGTCAGTCGCGGTGTTGCCGGTCGTGCCCATCCCGAGCGCGGTGCTGGTCGGGACGCCGCCGCTCGTCGCCACGGTACCGTTCGCCATCGCGCCGGTGCCTGTCGCGGTCGCGCCGGTCATGGCGTTCGGCGCCGTCGTGGCCATGTTGCCCGTCGCTGGAGCCGGGTTCATCGGAGGGGTCATCGGCACGTCCGTGAACTTCACCTCGCCATAGGGAATGGCGACGTCCTTCTGATCTATCCCAAGGAACCCTCCCACTCCGATGATGACGTACTCGGCCTTGCCATCCTTGCTCATGAGGACGTCGCTGATCTTGCCGACGCTCCGATTGTCCGGGCCGTAGATCATGACGCCCGAGAGCTTGGATGCGCGCCATTGGCTTGGGCTCTCCTGCGTCAACTCGCCGGCGGCGAATGCATTGACTGACGAGAATGCGAACATGGCTGCCAAGCAGCCGGCGGAAACCAAGGGGTGAGACATCGTGATCTTTCCGGATCTGGGGAGGTGTGGCGCTCCCTGCTTCGAGGGATCTCCAGACAGGAAACCGCTGAAAGGGGTGGGACGACGCATCGAGCGGTCGCTGCATTTTCGCGTCTCACGTATGCGAAGATTTGCTGTCGCGTTCCTTCGATCGATGCGAGGGACCCTCGATCCCGGGCGTTGTCTGTCGCGCGGCCGATCGGCGCCGTCCTCGACGTGCCCGCGCTAGCCTCGAACTTCATCTGGAGTCCCATGCAGGCGCGATCCGGGAGAATGGGGTCAGGCGACGGTCACGCGCACCCGATGCCAGGCGGCGCTCAAGTAGCCCTTGAAGTTCCAGACGTCGTCCGGCCGGGCGGGCTGGGTCTGGCCGGCGGCGTCCCAAGCGCGCACGACGAGTTCGTGTTCGCCGACCGGGAGGTCGAGCGTCAGGTGCCACAACGTCCAGCTCCAGCGCGCGCTGCCGTGGTCCTCGATCGTCGCCTGCCGCCACTGCCGGCCGCCGTCACTCGACACGTCGACGCGGGTGATCGCGCGATCGGTCGCGATGGCGTAGCCCCTGACCTCGGTCCTCCCGGCCTTCAGTTCGGCACCGGCGGCCGGTTCGCAGATCGCGGCGTTCAGCGGCATTTCGTAGATGGTCGTTCCCCGGGCCGGGTCCTGAGTCTCCTTGCGCATGTCGGGCGGGAAAAGCAGGTAGTCCTTCGCCTGCTGGAAGGCGTCGGAGGGCTTGTCCTGAACCCGGATCTCGCCGAGCCACTTCGCGCTTCGCACTCCGGCGTAGCCCGGAACTATGATTCGGAGCGGCGCTCCATGCTCGCTTTTGAGCGGGTTCCCGTTCATCGCCCAGGTTAGCAGGACGTCTCCCGACATCGCCTTGCCCATCGGGATCGAGACGCCGAAGGGCCCGTCCTCGGCTCCCTCGTTCTCGGCAACGTCCATGGCCTCGAAGGCGACGTGCAGGTCCTTCTCCTCGCTTGCGCCCGCGGCCCGCAGGACGTCTACCAGGGGCACGCCTGTCCACTCGGCATTGCCGATGGCGCCGGGCGCCCATGGATCGCCTGTCGTCTTCTCCACCTGCTGCATGTCGGCCCGGCGATTGCCGGCGCATTGCAGCACGGCGGTGATCGTCCTTGGCATGAAGCCGTCTTTCAGTTCGCCCACCGTGAATTCGAGCGTCCGCGTCACCTTGCCCGTCATCCGAACCTTGTGCGTGGCGGCATCGAGGTCCGGCAAGGCGCCATGTGAGCGGACGTAAAAGTCCTCCGTTCTGGTCACGAAGCCGGCGCGCAGCCGATCGAGCGGCGGCTCGGCGTTCAGCGGCTCGGAGCGGTGCACGATGAAGTCGCGCTTGGGATTGGAAAGGACGAACAAGCAGCGACTCCGAATGGACCTGCTTCAATGCATGTCGAGGCGTTCGCGTTGCCTCCTCAGGCGATCGCGAGGAAACGGATCACCGGGAGCCGGCAGCGACCGCGGAGTTGCCGCAGGCCACCAGGATCGCCATGCGCTGCGGCGGCCCACGCGCGAGGTCCTGAAGGAGTTTCAGCAGCTTGCCATCATGCGTGTTGAGGGACGCGAGCCGGTCGATCAGGTCTTGGATTCGCGGGGGCAATTCCGATTCCGTGTCAAGGGTTATGGGTGCCGGTCTACGGGTTGAGGACATCGGCTGTTGACCCTCTGGACGGCAGTGCGCCGGGCCGAATGGGGAGGCCTGGTCGTCGGGCGCCAGTCGGAGCGACAATCGGATTAGCGACACCGGCCGCGCTCCGTTTAGTCGTCCACGTCGCCGACGCTGGCCGCATGCTTTCGCCCCGTGACCATCGCGCCGACCAGGTTTTCGCGGTGGCGAACGCTGGCCAGCGCGACGCCGCCGAGGTGGAGAAGGACGAGCACCAGGAGCCCGTGTGCGGCGAGGTCGTGGGCGGTTTCGACCCACTCCACGCCAAAGTAGGCGTCCGTCGTCATCATCCATCCCGTGGCAGCGGTGCTCGCCATGGCGGCGATCAACACAATGACCATCATGCCGCCCGCCGGATTGTGTCCCAGGTACCGGGCTTCCCTGCCGGTGACGATATCCGACAGGTAGCGAGCGACGGTCGCCGGGTCGCGAACGAATTGCGAGAACCGGGCGTGACGCGTGCCGACCAGACCCCAGAGGAGGCGCATGAGGATCAGGCCTGCGGCGGCGTAGCCGGCCCAGTGGTGAACCGTTTCCGCCGACCGTGGCGTGAACCATGCCACGGCGAAACTCAGCACCAGGCTCCAGTGGAAAAGGCGCACGACCGGGTCCCAGACGCGCGTCATGGGTCGACGCTGACTCGCGTCTGGGCTCATCGCGGCTGCGAAATCAGTTCTCGCCGGCTTCGGCATCGGCCATCTTCGCGAGGGTTTCGGCGTTGTAGGCGGCGTTCACCTTCTTGCCGGCCTTGTCGACGGCATAGACCTCGTAGCAGCCCTTCTCGGTCTTGATCTGGCGAACGGTCATCCCTTCGGCCTTGAGCTGCGATTCGAGCGTCGCCTTCGGCTGGAACTTGGACGCGGATGCGGTGCTGCAACCGCCGGCGGCGAACGCCGGTCCGGCGATCAAGAGGGCGGCGGCGGTGAATAGGGTCGTGCGAACCATGAGGAACTCCATTGCGCGAGGTCGAGGATGGACATGTCGATTGCATGCCTCCAATGGCGGCCTGTCGGCGCGTCATGGACCATGGCTAGCAGGCCGAAACTGTCGGCTCGCTGACATCTGATGGATTTCACGCCCCTCACTGCCGCGACTTGGTTGCGCTATGCAGCGGAGGTGTCAGCCAATCGACAGCTTGAAGGTGCGACAACGAACGATGTCCTACCTCCGCCCAGCAGCGGTCTTGACCTTGAGCGTCGCCCTGATCGTCGCGTCCGTACCGGCGTGGGCCGACGATGACGATCACGATCGTGCGTTCGGGGCCGTCGAGCGCGGTGAGGCGCTGTCGCTTCCCGAAGTGATGGCGCGCGCGAAGCAACAGCTGCGCGGCGAGGTCGTCGGCACCGCGTTCAATCGCGAACACGGCCGGTGGATCTACGAATTCAAGGTCGTCACGCCCGGGGGCAAGCTGCGCCGTGTCTACATCGACGCTGCCTCGGGCAAGCCCGTCAGGGACGATGACGACTGATGCGCATCCTGCTCGTCGAGGACGACCCCCGCATCATCCGCAACGTGAGAACCGCGCTCGAAGCCGCGAGCTACGCCGTCGACGTGGTCTCGGACGGCGAGAGCGCCTGGTTCGAAGGCGACACCCAGGACTATGACGCGGTCATCCTCGATCTCGGCCTGCCGAAGCTGGACGGCCTCGCAGTCCTCGCCCGCTGGCGCGAGGAAGGTCGGAATTTCCCCGTCCTGCTCCTCACGGCTCGGGGGGCCTGGGCCGAGCGGGTCCAGGGCATCGACGGCGGGGCCGACGATTACCTCACCAAGCCGTTCGCCATGGAGGAACTGCTGGCGCGCGTGCGGGCCCTGACCCGCCGCGCCGCCGGACGAGCCTCCGCCTTCCTGGTCGCGGGGCCGGTCACCGTCGACACGCGGAAGATGCTGGCGTCGGTCGACGGCGCACCTGTGAACCTCACGACGCTCGAATATCGCTGCCTGAGCTTCCTGATGCATCACGCCGGACGGGTGGTCGCCCCGACCGAACTCATGGATCACCTATATTCCCATGACCACGACCGTGACCTCAACGCGATCGAGGTGCTGATCGGTCGACTACGCCGGAAGATTGGCGTCGAGTTGATTCAAACCCGGCGCGGGTTCGGCTACATGATCCCCGACGCGGCGCACGCATGAGGCGCGGCGCTCTCAAACTCCGCTTGCTCGCAGTCGGTGCCGTCTCGATCGTCGTCGTCTTCACGGTCTTCGGGGTTGGCCTGTACTTCCTGTTCGAACGCCACGTCGAACGTCGGGTCGCGCTCGAACTCGGATCGCATCTCCGGCAGCTGGTCAGCGGAATCGAAAGGGGGCCGAACGGCGCGTTGCAGCTCGCTCGACCCCTTGCCGAACCGCGCTTCGCCGAGCCGTTGAGCGGGCTCTACTGGCAGGTCTCGCCCGAGCCGAGCGGCGCGGCCCTTCGATCACGTTCGCTCTGGGACGCGGCCCTCACGCTGCCGGCCGACAGGATCGCGGATGGCGCGGTCCACCAGCACGTGATCTCTGGTCCCAGGGTTGTCAGCCTGTTCGCGGTGGAGCGCGTCGTCGGGCTCCCCAAGGCCATGGGCGGTGGCGACGTCCGCGCCGTCGTGGCAATCGACAGGACGGAGCTGACCACCGCCGCCCGCGACTTCCTGACCGATCTCCTTCCCTTCCTTGGCGCCCTGGGAGCCGTTCTGCTCGGCGCCGGCTGGCTGCAAGTAACCATTGGGCTCAGGCCGCTCGATGCCGTTCGCGGCCGGCTGGCCGACGTGCGCGGCGGTCGCCGGACGCAACTGGGAGCCGACTTCCCCGACGAGGTGCTTCCCCTCGCGGCCGAGGTCGACTTGCTCCTGCTGGCGCAGGAAGGCGCGATCAACAAGGCCCGCGCGCGCGCCGCCGATCTCGCCCATGCCCTGCGCACGCCACTCGCGGTGCTTCAGGGCGACGCCGAGGCCCTGCGGTCACGGGGAGAACACCAGGTCGCCGACGAGATCGCGGGGGTCGCGGACACCATGCGTCGGTCCGTCGAGCGGGAACTCGCCCAGGCACGGGCCGGGGCGAGGGTATCGCGGGGCATGGCGGAGCCGCTCCTCCCGCTGGTTAAGAGCGTAGTCGGGGTGCTCAGCCGCCTGCCGGCCGGCCGCAGCCTCGACTTCGCGATCGAGATCGCCTCGGACCTGCGGGCGGATGTCGATCCACAGGACCTCTCCGAGGTCATCGGCTGCCTGGGCGAGAACGCGACCAAGTGGGCGCGTAATCGCGTGACATTCTCCGCCCGCGCCGAGGGCGAGGCGCTCTGCATCGCGGTGGAGGACGATGGCCCCGGGATCTCCGCCGACCGGAGGGAGATGGCGCTCAGCCGTGGCGGCCGCCTGCCGCAGTCGAAGCCGGGAAGCGGGCTCGGTCTCGCCATCGTGGGCGACCTCTGCGAAGCATATGGGGGCGTGATCACGCTGGAAACCGGTACCTGGGGAGGGTTGAGGGCCGAAGTTCGATTGCCGGCAGCAAAGGGATCCCGCGAACGGAACGGGCCTCTGTCCATCAGGCGCGGTGCTGGAGACGGCATGGCAGGTCGGCACGCTGACGCTCCTCCAAGGAGGAACATGACTGCGGCGGCCGACCTCGATCATCAAGGACAGGACTGACATGGAAGCCTGGAACCAAGCCGTCTTTCTCGCCTTGAACGCGCCCGAACATCCCAACTCGGGAGTGGTCTCGCTGGCGGTTGCCATCGCGCAGGGGGCGATCTTCCTCGTTCCTCCCCTCCTCGCCAGCCTATGGCTCTGGGGCGGACGCGGGGGCCGGAGCGGACTGTTGCTCGCGTTCTGCGGCGCCGAGGTAGCCCTGGGTTTCAACCAGCTCGCCGCAGCGGTCTGGTATCACCCGCGCCCCTTCGAAGTCCCGATCGGGCGGACCCTGGTCGAGCACGTCGCCGACAGCTCCTTTCCCAGCGACCACGTGACGTTCCTGGTGGCCGTGGGCCTTGGCTTGTTGGCGTTGTCGCATCACCGATGGGCGGGGTTCCTCACCCTGGCCCTTGCCGTACCCGTCGCATGGTCCCGTCTGTTCCTGGGGATACACTTTCCCCTCGACATGGTGGGCGCAATCCCGGTCGCCTGCGCCGGCTTACTGGTCGTCGCGCCGTTCCGTTCTTGGGCTGAACGGACGTTGACGCCCCGCTGGATCGAGCCGCTCTACCGTCGCTTTTTCGTGGTCCCGATCCGACGAGGGTGGGTCGAGCCCTGAGAGTCTCGGCAGAATGTAGCCTGCGGGTTGATTGCGCGAGGCAACCTGACTAGGCGAGGAGAAGTGCCTCGGACTTTGGCAGCGTCTCCTTCCGCTCGGATTACCGGTCGGTGACATCCTTGCCCAGTGAAGCACGACGTCGACACGCGGCGCGGGTTCAGGGTCGGCAACGGAAGCGGGAATGGCTCGATTTTTTTGGGCGGACCTCTTGAAGCCGTTCTTCGGGCCTCCCAAATCGCCGCTCGTCGGTCAGAAAGGCCCGACATCGATGGCGTCGCCCCGTCGCGACCCTTCGATATCCATGTTGCTCATCAGGAGAATGTGGCTATGCGAACCTTCGATATCTCGCCCCTGTATCGCTCCACGGTCGGCTTCGACCGCCTCTTCGACCTCCTCGACAACAACACGGCGCGACCGGACTGGCCGCCGTACGACATCGAGAAGAAGGCCCAGAACGAATATCGCATCAGCATGGCGGTCGCAGGCTTCGGCTCGGACGACATCGAACTGACCCAGCACGGCACGACGCTGATCGTCGTGGGGCAGAAGAAGGCCTCGGACGAGGGGCGGCAGGTCCTCCACCAGGGCATCGCATCCCGCAACTTCAAGCAGACGTTCAACCTCGCCGATCACGTGAAGGTCGCTGCGGCGAACCTGGAGAACGGCCTGCTCTCGATCGACCTCGTCCGCGAGGTGCCCGAGCAGCTCAAGCCGCGGCGGATCGAGATCGCGGCCGGAAGCGGAACCTCGAACGTGCAGGACATTCGCTCCCGGCAGATCGATCAGGATCCTGGTCGACAGACCAAGGCGGCCTGAGCAGCTCGACGCCCCCAACACTGTGATCCCCGCCTCCCGGCCCTCGCCGGGAGGCCCTGACTGCGGAGAACGGAGATGAAACCCAGGTTCGAGTTCAACGAGGATGTCGGCAAGTCAGTCTGGTCAACACGATCGGTCGACGATGAGGGCCCGCCCCGATCGGAGCTGATCCGCGCGAGTGAACCGCTTTTCGAATCGATCACGACGGACGGAGTTTCTTGTCACGCCCGTCCGATACGGTGACCCGGCGGGAGGGCGGGGGTCTTGCATTCGGCGATGATGAAGGCGCTCCCGAGAAGCGTCCGGGGGAAGACGGGGCTTGTTTCGCGAGCCCGTTCCCACTGACGTCTGCGAAGCTGCTAGCCCGGTGGCGGGGAAGGACGAACGTTCGGCCCCGAAGGGACGATGACGACGATCCGCCGCCCTGTCCCGTCGCCGCGTTCCGTCCTCCGCCCGGCCCGTTTCCCGCCGCTCAGGCCCTGGTGCCGGCTTACGCTTGAACGACGGGCCCTTAGGGCCCTCCGGGGTCTAAGACCCGCTCAGGTCCGTATGAGCCCTTTCGCAGCCTTATCCCTTCGCCGCGAACGGCACGACCTTGTCAGTCGAAGCCGTTCGCGTCTGTTTTTCCGAGGCCAGATCGATGGCCGCCATCACCCGCTCCGTGGCGCTCTGATGCACCATGTGACCGACCCCGGGGACGCGGTCGAACGTGCTCTGGGCAATCTCGTCATGCAGACGCTGCGACTGCCGATCGATGTCGACGATGCGGTCTTCCTCGCCGGCGATGATCGCGACCGGCATCTTCAAGCGCACATACTTGGCGCGCGCCGCGAACGCATCCGGAAGCAAGAGGGCGGACTCCGCCGCGCCGGCTCGGATTTGGGAGGGCCGCAGCGCCATGCCGACCGGGAAGCCGTCGAACTTGGTCGGCGTGGGCGAGGGACCGAACAGCTTCCGCAGCAACAAAGGCCACATCATTCGGCCGAGCAGCGGCGAGACGGTGTAGCGCATCAGGTCGCCGAGGATCGGCACCGCCGGCCCCGAAGCCGTGACGACGTCGGCGCGGAGCGTCGGGTAATAGTATCCCGACGCCAGCACCAGGCTGCCGACCATTTCTGGATGGCGGAGGCCGAGCGCAACGGCGACGGACGCTCCCCAAGAGTGTCCGAGGACGGTCGCTTGCTTGACGCCGATCCGTTGGAGCGCCGCATGGATGAGGTCGGCCTGGGCATCGGCGGTCCACACCGTGCTTCGCGGGCGCTCGCTGTACCCGTATCCCGGCCGGTCGAAGACGATGACGCGGTAGGTCCTGGCCGCCAGCTCGACGAGCCCGCTCGTCTCGAAATCCTGGATCATGCTGCCGTTGCCGTGCAGCAGGACGAGCGGCTCTCCCGTCCCACGTTCGACGTAGTGGAGGCGGACGCCTTCGATGTCGAGAAACCGTCCAGTCGGAGGATTGTCCCGCTCCGCCTTTTGGGTCGCCTGCCGATTGATCACCGCCGAGGCCGCCAGGGCTCCGGCAGCGGCAAAGGTCGCGAGGACAAGTGGGCTCGTCCACGATCGTGAGGACCGGGCGGTCGACTTCCTGACGGTCCTCACGATGCCCATTCGCATATCCGATCCGTTGAGCGCTTCCCAATCCAGCATTGTGCAGCGCAGCATGGACCGAACCGCCCAGCTCGTAGTAGGTTCCGGTCGCCGTCGGCTTCCTCGAACGACCTGACGCTATCGGTGCGTGCTTCGCCCGAAATCCGTCTCAGTCAAAACCGCTTTCACACTCGGGCGAGATACGGGCACGCCTCCGTAAGACGCACGCCGGATCAGCCCACCATGAACGACTACCAGGAGAACATGGCCGGGACGCCGGAGCGGACGGCTTCTGAGCGTGACATCGAGTCCATTCGTGAGGAGGGCGGCTTCTTCGTCGAGGCCGTCCGGGTGACCCGGATGCCCATGATGGTGACCGACGCCCGGCTTGACGGGAACCCGATCGTATTCGCCAACGCCGCGTTCACCAAGCTGTCGGGTTACACGGTGGAGGAACTCGTCGGCCAGGATCCTCACTTCATGAACGGGGAGAAGACCGATCCCGAGGCCATCCGACAGTACAAGGCGGCCATCGCCCAGGACCGCGACCAGACGTTGGAGATCGTGCAGTACCGGAAGGATGGTTCGCCGTTCTGGGCGATGCTGTTCGCGAGCCCCCTCGGTGACGGTCAGGGTACGGTCACCCATCATTTCCTGTCTTACCTGGACGTCACCCGGCGGCACGACGCGGAGACGGATCTCCGGGCCTTGACGGCAAGCCTGGAAGCAAGGGTTGCGGAACGCACCCGGGAGCTTGAGGCGGCCAATGAACGCCTGACCAAACTCGCGGCCGAGCGAGAGATGCTCATGGTCGAGGTCAACCATCGGGCGAAGAACAGCCTGGCGATCGCCGCCTCCCTTGTGGCGCTCCAGGGACGTCGTCAGCCCGACAAGGACGTAAGGGCGCTGTTCGATGCCACGCAGGACCGCCTCAACGCGATGGCCCGGGTTCACGACCTGCTCAGCAAATCCGAGCACGCCCAACGCGTCGACCTCGCAACCTACGTGCGAGACCTTTGCGAGTCCCTCAAGCTGGTCACCGACGACGACGATCGTATCCGTTTGGAGACGCATGCGGAAGAAGGCCTCCTGGTCGAGGCCGACACGGCGGTGCCGCTCGGCATCGTGATCACCGAACTCGTCCTCAACGCCGTCAAGTACGCCTTTCCGGCGCCGGCCAGCGGGACGATCGTGACGCATGCCCAACGCAAGGGTCCGGGCATGGCGGAGATCGTCGTCCAGGATGACGGAGCCGGAATGGAGAGCGTACGGGAAGGGTCGCTCGGATTCGGCTTGGTGAAGTCGCTGGTCCAGCAGATCGACGGAAGGATGGATATCCAGAATGATGGTGGAGTGAGGGTCGCCATCTCGTTCCCCGCCCCTGCTTAGGTCCGCCGAGGGTTGTGACGGATGGGCGACGACCGGGGGCTGGTACTTACGAGGGCCAACGACGAAGTGACCTTTCTGCGTCGCGCGACGTTGCCCCCGATGACACAGACCAGACCACCCATCCTCGACGCCTCCGCCGTGATCTTCGACGTCGACGGGACCCTAGTCGACAGCGTCGACTTCCACGCCGAGGCTTGGCAGCGGACCTTCTCCGCCTTCGGCTTCGAGTTCGACCTGATCAAGGTCCGCGAGCAGATCGGAAAGGGCGGCGACCAGCTGCTGCCCGTCTTCCTCGACGGTGATATCCTGGAGAAGCAGGGCAAGAAGATCGAGGCCTACCGGCAGGACCTGTTCGAGCGTGAGTATTTCCACCGCGTGATCGGCTTCCCGCAGGTGCCGGAGCTGTTCCGCTTCCTGATCGACGCCGGCAAGACCATCGCATTGGGCTCGTCGGCCAAGACCGACGACCTTAAGGTCTACAAGAAGGCGGCCGGCATCGAGGGGATGACCACGGTCGAGACCACCTCGGACGACGCCGAACGGTCCAAGCCGCACCCGGATATCTTCCTCGCGGCGCTCGATCGGCTGAAGCTGCCGGCCAAGGACGTCGTCGTCGTGGGCGACACGCCCTACGACGTCGAGGCGGCCATGAAGGCCGGCATGAAAAGCACCGGGCTTCTGTGCGGTGGCTTCTCCGAGGACTCGCTTCGTAAAGCCGGCGCGGTCGACGTCTACCGCGATCCGGGTCACCTGTTGCAGGTGCTTCAAGCGGCATGAAGAAGGACGGCGGAGCCGCGTCTTCGGCCGCCGTCCTCAACCCGGGCGTGGCCAGCAAGGTCCAGGCTGAACGATATCGCGGAAGTCGGGCACAGGCGTCCGGCTCGGTGTCACCTCGACCATGAAGCT
>NZ_JAMOIM010000110.1 GCF_026130545.1 Lichenifustis flavocetrariae
CACGATGACCCTCGACCGCAAGCATCGGGCCGCCAAACTGGCCGAAATCCAAGCGCGTCCGTGAATAGGGCCGGTTAATTCACTGGCCAGATTTGCCCGCAAGAATCCACCGCCATGAAACGATGTATAGTGCAAATCTGAATACCTAATATGCGTTTTCGAATAGACCACATTCACATTGCCTGCAGAACATTGAAATAGTGGTATAATTTACATTTTTAGTGCATTCAATATTGCATCGGACTTGCACGAATAATCTTGCAGATTAACGTAATCACAGCATTATGTCTGTATATGGCACGGATTTTAATATGTGCACGACGGAGGGCCCGGCTCCGCGAGCCTCCGGTTTCCCAGCATGAGGCGACGATGACGGCACGTTCGGAGGCGCATCTTGGCTTCGACCTCGCGACCGCGGTGATTGTTGCCTCGACCAATCCAGTCATGATTCTCGACAACGATTTGAACATTATCGCAGTCAGCACGTCCTTTTGCCACGCATTCCGTGTCGATCCTGCGGGTGTCTCTGGCCAGTCCATTTTTGCGATTGGAGACGGCGAATGGAATGAACCTCGTCTGCGCTCATTGCTGACCGGAACACTTACGTCGGGGCTCAGGGTCGATGATTACGAGATGGATCTTCGGAGCAAGCAGCAGGGCACGCGTCGTTTAGTGCTGAACGCCAATAGGCTCGATTATGTCGACAAAGATAATGTGCGACTTCTGCTGAGCATCAACGACGTGACCGAACTCCGCGAAGCCGAAAGAATCAAAGACAACTTGATGCGTGACAAAGAAAATCTTGTTCGCGAAATGCAGCATCGGATTGCCAATAGCCTCCAGATTATCGCAAGCCTGATCATGAATGGTGCGAGGAAGGTGCAGTCCGTGGAAACAAGGGGGCACTTGCAGGCCGCACATGACCGGGTCATATCCATCGCTGCCGTCCAGCAACATCTGGCAGCGTCCGGAAATGATACAGTCAAGCTTCGGTCCTACTTCACACAGCTTGCCCAAAGCATTTCAGCATCCATGATAGACGATCCAGATCGGGTTTCGATAGATATCCTTGTCGATGAAAGCATCGTAGATGACGATACGTCTGTGCGACTTGGACTGGTTGTCACGGAGCTTGTCATCAACGCGATCAAGCACGCATTCCCTTCTGGACGTCACGGTCGAATACGAATCGACTACCAGTCTCAAGGACCCAATTGGACGCTGGGCGTCGACGATGATGGTGTTGGAATGCCATCTGCCGACGATAGGATCGAGGCTGGGCTTGGCTCAAGTATCATTGAGGCGATCGCCAAGCAGTTGAACGCCCGCATCACGGTGGCCGACGCCCATCCTGGGACAAAGATCTCACTCAATCACTCTCTTATAACCTTACTGGATTCCGATAGGAATATTATCAGACTGCACGACGCAGGCTGGTCTAGAATGCCATAACCAGAGGGCCTGTCGCACCTCTTGGCGTAAGTCACAGAGGGGACGCAAGCGGTTCCGCCGTCAGGCTTTGTTACGGGAAATCCCGAAGCAGACTGCCAACAGCCGGTTCCGCTCGCGGAGAAGGCCGCAATTCGGAATTTGGCCCAATGGTTCCGCCCTCTCCGCTGAGTTGGATTTCGGAAATGGAAGATTATCCTGCACCCTGGTTCGTCGCCATCGGCGCATCGGGTGGCAAAGGTCTTTCCGACATTCAGGCGATCTTGAGCCTGCTGCCCAGAGCCCTCAAAGCTATCGTCCTTATCGTGCTGCATCGTCCTTGGGACCACCTCAGTCATTTGCAGGAAGTTCTAGCGCGCGCCTCCCTTATGCCGGTTCGCACTGCGGCTAACGGCACTCTGTTGGAGATGGGCAATGCCTATATCGGGGCGCCTGGCGATCACCTGACGCTTGCCGCCGGCGGGTTCGGCGTGCTGGTGTCTGATCCTTTTCGAAAACACCGCAACCGCACGATCGATCTGCTGTTTCGCTCCGTTGCGGCGCATGGCGGCAATCGCATGATCGGCGTGGTGCTCTCAGGAGCGCTGGACGACGGCGCGCGTGGATTAACGGCACTTCATGAGGCTGGTGGGCTTTCCATGGTTCTCACGCCAACCGAGCCGCCGGACTGTGGTATGCCTGAGAATGCGATCAACTATGACGGCCCCATCGACCGGATTGGGAACCCTTCCGACATCGCATTGGCCATCTGCGAAGCGGTGAGCGGCAAGGATCGAAAGTCAAACCGCCGATCAGCGCGTGAATGTAGATGCCCATGAACAGCGCAACTGCTTGACCCTGGAGGGGTCTCAATGTGACGCCAGTCGACCTGAATGCGCGCGTTCGGAATATCGGCCGTGACCCAGGGGCCTGGCGTCCACGCGCCATTGTCCGGCTGAAGGGGCGAGACCTCGGCCGCCAGCATGATTTCCATGTGTTATCCTACCGCAACATGGCCGTGCTGCTGGACGGGTGGTCACCGCGCATGAAAGCGGCGCTTCTCGACACGGCCTACATGCATGGCGTCATAGTGAAAGCGATTCTAAGTCCAGCGCGACACCAGGAGGTCAATCTCGCCCGTCAGGAATTGATGGCGCGTCTGCGAGCCTCTTTCGGTCTCAGCATCGGCAAAATTGGAGCGATCCTCAAACGAGACCGCAAGACAGTGATCCATGGCATCCGGCGCCATCTCGAACACGCCTCCAAGGGAGGGCACCCCTGAATGCCACTCGGCAGTATCGCGAGCGAAGTCCTTCGCGTTCTCCGCGCCACTGGCCCTCATAGGGTTATGGCAATGCGGCATGAATCAAATTGGCGAAGCCTCTGTAGTATGAGCCTGCCGCGCCGTGCTGAACTCCTCCAGCACAGCCTCTGTTCCGGAGATCGAACCAGAGGGCGGCGATCTGCGTGAAGAAGCTGGATGTTGGCACCGTCGCGCTTTCTGCGGCCACGGCAACAAGGCGCCGCCGTTCGTCTACAATCCCGTCGCAAAGCGTCACGATCTTGTCTCGAACCATGACGAATGAACCCCAGTGGGCCAGCGCCTCACCGGAACCTACGCAAAGCCGGAGATTAGGTTTCGAATCCGTCTTGGTGTTGGGATCAGTCAGCCGCGTCGCTCTTCGCCAGCAACGACGCCACCTGATCAATAAGCTGGTTCCGATGGACCGGCTTTCGCATAAGGCTGAAGGAGCCACCAAGAGTCAGCAAAGGTGCGTCGCCGACATAGCCTGTCAGCAGGACCGCAGGTAAACCGGGCCTCTGGGACTGCGCTGCGCGGATCAAAGAAATTCCGTCGAGCCCTGGCATCGAGAGATCCGATACCAGGAT
The DNA here is from genome assembly GCF_026130545.1 of Lichenifustis flavocetrariae. GTDB lineage: Bacteria > Pseudomonadota > Alphaproteobacteria > Rhizobiales > Beijerinckiaceae > Lichenihabitans > Lichenihabitans flavocetrariae. The sequence continues at coordinate 3,319 of NZ_JAMOIM010000110.1, forward strand.
GTCAACCAACACGCCCGTCTTGAGCACATCAAGTGCTTCCGCAGCATCACCGGCCTGAATCACGTCATAGCCGGCATCCTCAAGCAGGTCGGAAATGACGTTCCGCACCATCGCTTGGTCATCTACCAACAGTATCGACGATCTCTTGACATCGATTAAGATTATCGCCTCGTCATGCGTCGGGGCGACCTCAATCTTCCGAACGCCCGTCGACGGAAGCAGTAGTGTTACTGTCGTGCCCTCCCCAGGCGCGCTGATGATCGTCAAAGCTCCACCGGACTGTTCGGCAAAGCTGTTCGCCATGGCGAGACCTAGACCGGTGCCCTTCCCCACTGGCTTCGTCGTGAAGAAGGGTCCGGTGGCGCGGGCCAGCGTGGTCGCATCCATGCCTGCGCCCGAGTCGTGGACCGAAATGCGGACATAGGTCTCCGCCAGACGGCCAGACTCGACGTCGACGTCCGCCATAAGCTCATCGTTTTGCGCCGAGATCGTGAGAGTGCCGCCATCGGGCATCGCATCGCCAGCGTTGGTCGTGATGTTGATCAGCACCGTTTCCAACTTACTCCGGTCGACCAGCACCGAGGGCAGCCCCTCCACGAGGTCCATGACCAAGCTGACCTGTCCTCCGAGCGTATGCGTGATCACCTCGCGCATCCCGTCGAGCAACGCTCGGACGTCGATCAACTCGGGCAGCAACCCATCCTGGCGCGCGAATGCGAGAAGGCGTTGGGTCACGCAATGGCCACGATGAGCGGCTTCCTCCATGACCCGCGCCATGCGTTCGACATCCGCGACATCGCCTGATTTTTCCTGGATCGCGCCCGCGTAGGCCGAGATGACTTGGAGGATGTTGTTGAAGTCGTGCGCCATGCCGCCGGCCAGTTGGCCAAGCGCAGCCATTTTTTCGGCCTGGGCCAGACGCATGAGCGCGGCCTTGTGGGTTTGAACTTCCTCCTGAATACGCACTTCAAGATGCTCGTTCAGACGGCGCAGTTTCTCGTCGCTCTCGACCATCGCCAGGAGTGCCTCTCGTCGCATCCGGGAGAGCGACAAGTTCGCACGGACGCGCGCCTGCAGTTCCTGCGCCGAGAACGGTTTGGTGACGTAGTCATCAGCCCCGAGATCCAGCCCTTCGACACGGTCCGCGTCTCGCGCTCGCGCGGAGAGAAGGATCACCGGAATGTCCCT
>NZ_JAMOIM010000111.1 GCF_026130545.1 Lichenifustis flavocetrariae
CGGCAACCCCGTTCCCAGGACTCCCTTGAATCATAAATAACTCAGTCGACTCAACATGTCATCGGACAGACACTGAGATGAGGCAGCGATAACGTCGTGCAATGACAGGCCTGCAGTCCGACAGAACTGTCTCGCAATCTCGGTACCTCGCAAGGCAAATGAAAGGAGATCGGCGATGGGTAGCTCTTCCGCAACGCTTCGCTTCTTCAACCACGTTGCAGCCTTCTCGGAGGCGTGATTGATCGATCCTCGCGGTTGATCAGCTGGTTGACCCAAATTTTTGTGTTTGACGACATGGCTGTGCATCGATTCCACCGAATGGTCGATGCCTACCGGGGGTCTACTTTCGCTAAAGCCGCGGTTGCTGTTCGACATCGTCGAACAGCCTGGGCCCGCTCACCGGCATACTTTCCACCTCATCGTCAAGGCACGCGACGAGGCCGGCCCTTTCTTCTGGCGCCATATAGGCAGGCAATGGCGGAGATGCGCACCAGCAGTCTATGCATCCCCAAAAAATGGATGAATGAATCGTAGCGACCCGTCAAGCCCATGATTGCCGGGGCTGAGGGTGGACCATCATCCGCTATGCGCCGGTACAAAAATAAGCCGGGTCGCCAACGCAGAGCCTCACGCATAGAAGACTGGACCCATGTACCGCACCCGATGGTGCCGTCGCGAAGTTGGTTGGAATTGCTTTTGGCGCGATCTCCGGCGTGACGAGACTATTTGATCATGCGGCGAGGTCATAACCTGATCGAAGAGCTTTTCGCCGAGGGTTTTCCAGCCGCCAATTTTTTGCATGGTGATCTGGCCGGACACCATCAGTGCCCAGAACAACATGGCGGCGGTTTCGGCGACCGGCAGCACGGTCGGCGTCTTGATCCGCCGCTTGAACTCCTCGTGCAGCCTCTCGATGGCATTCGAGGTACCGATCGATTTCCACAGGCTTTGCGGAAAGCGCGTGAGGGTGAAGAGCCGGTCGACGGCTTCCTCCAGGCTGGTAGCCACGGCCGGGCATTTCAGCCGCCACTTCCGGAGGAAGGCTTTGCGGCGGCTTTCGAACTCCTTGGACGTCTTGGCGTAGATCATATCTCTGTAATCGTTGGAGAGTTCCTCGTGCAGCCGCTCCGGTGCGTGGGCCAGGAGGTTACGATGCTTGTGGACCGTGGGGCTGTTGATAAACTCCGGTCTTCATTTGCCGAGGCGATGGCCGGCTGATTCACTGCTGACATGGTGGTCGGGAGGCCGGCATGTTGTGGCACAAGGAACGCGGTCAGACCGAGTTGTTCATTACCGGTTCTCTCCGGCAGCTTCTTCCTGACGATCACATTCTGGTCCGGGTCGACCGGGTTCTCGACCTTTCCTGGCTGCGGAGCGCGCGCGGCGCTCGAAGCCGAGGCGCGCGTTGCTGCGGCGGCGAAGGACGCAGCGCGCCCTTTGCCGTCGCCCAAGGCGGATGGCACGCCGTCCAAACGGAGCGGGCCCAAACCCAAGCGCCCGACCGGCACGCCGGAGCCGACGGCCCAGCGCAACTTCACCGATCCCGAAAGCCGCATCATGGTGGGCCGAAACGGGTTCATCCAGGCCTGCAATGGTCAGGCGGCGGTCGACGGCAAGCACCAGATCATTGTGGCTCACCGCTGTTGATGCCGGAGTGAAACTCCCCAAAACCGCCGGTTGAAAACTCCCCAGTTGGACGTCTGCCGCCGGGCTTCCGGCGCGCGCCCCGGGAGCCCGGCGGTTGCGATTTGCCGATGCTTTCCCGATGGGCGGGGGGTGAGTCGGTGGTCAAACTGGGAGAGCTGGTGATGATCCTAGACCTGCATCGACAGGGGCTTTCGGTGAGCGCGATCGCGCGTCAATGCGACCTCGACCGCAAGACGGTGCGGCGTTACATCGAGCGCGGCCTGGATCCGCCGGCGTATGGGCCACGCCAGCCTCGGCCGATGCTGCTGGACCCGTTCTCGGGGTATCTGCGCGAGCGTGTCACAGCCTATCCGGGGCTGAGCGCCGCCCGGCTGCTGCGGGAGGTGAGGGAGCGGGGCTACCAGGGCGGCTAAACTGCCGTGACCGACTTTCTCCGCGACGTGCGGCCGCCGCCCAATCCCGCCTATGAGGTTCGTTACGAGACCGGGCCTGGCGATCAGGGCCAGGTGGACTTCGACCAGTTCCAGGTGGTGTTCACCGACGAGCCGAGCATGCCGCGGATCGTGTGGCTGTTCTCCATGGTGCTGGGTTACAGCCGGCTGACCTGGGCCAGGTTCGTGGTGCACCAGGACCTGGCGGCGGTGCTGCGCTGCCATGTGGCGGCGTTCGAGGCGCTGGGCGGGGCGCCGCGCGAGCTACTCTACGATCGGATGAAGACGGCGGTCGCCAGCGAAAGCGATGACGGCGGCATCGTCTACAATCTCGCCCTGATCGACCTGGCGCGCCACTACGGCTTCCATCCGAAGGCCTGCAAGGCCTACAGGGCGAAGACCAAGGGAAAGGTGGAGCGGCCGTTCCGCTACATCCGTCAGGACTTCTTCCTCGCGCGCACCTTCCGCAATTTGGAAGACTTGAACGCCAAGCTGCGCCATTGGCTGGATACTGTCGCCAACCCGCGGGTGCACGCCACCACGCAGCGCATCGTCAACGAGGTCTTCGCCGAGGAACGACCGCACCTGAGGCCCCTGCCGCTGGCGCCGTTCAAGGCGGTGCTGCGCCTGGAGTGGCGCATCTCGCGCGAGGGCATGGTGAGCGTGGGCGGCACTCTCTACAGCGTGCCCGACGCCACCCGCCGAAGACCGGTGGAGGTGCATACCCTGGCCGAGGAAATCCGCATCTTCAAGGACGGGGTGCTGATCGCCAGCCAACCCGGTCATGTTTCAAACTAACCCACTACCGGCCAGGCTCGTCGCCGGTTGCTGGACCGACCGGCATTAAAACCTCCTGATTAGCGGGTAGACCGGCGGGGCTTGGGACCGATACCTTGCTGCCGGCGCGGACGAGAAGACCGGCGGGGTTTGGAGCCGATACCTTGCTGCCGGCGCGGACGAGAAGACCGGCGGGGTTTGGAGCCGATACCTTGCTGCCGGCGCGGATGAGAAGACCGGCGGGGTTTGGAGCCGAAACCTTGCTGCTGGCGCGGACGAGAAGACCGGCGGGGTTTGGAGCCGAAACCTTGCTGCCGGCGCGGACGAGAAGACCGGCAGGTCTTGGGACCGAAACCTTGCTGCAGTTGCGGGCGAAATTAACTGCAAAATGTTGGCTTAAACACTTGCCGCCCTCTGCGGCAAAATTCCGGCTAGAAAGTGTAGAGCACGATAACGCAAACTTGTATGCACCTGCAGTTCATACAAGTTTGCTCGGCCCAAATTCGAGGGCACGATACCGCGAGTCGGGATGCAAGCATCCGCGACTCGCTCGTGCCCTGCCGGGAGCAGCAGAATGATATGCCGATGCAAGACGTGGATCGGCCAAATTCGCTAACGCTCCATCTAAACCATCGGGCTTAAATGCCCTGGTTCAAAGGCCTGATCGTTCGCCGCTACGCGTCGTGACGATCTCTCGACAGGAAAAACTCCGTCTCACGCCCTCAATTTTATGCCATCGCTCAAAGCGACGGGTATGTCCGAGCACCCGAAGACGGGCGCGCCGCCGGTACCTGGCGTCTTCAGACAGAAAAGAGCGTCGCACGGGCGGGTAAAAAACCAGCACAGCAGAACAACGAGCGGAGTTGCAGACGCTCGCTCATACTCGGATTCGCACTTAATCCATTCGCGGGTCCCGATGTCGCGTACCAAGACACCTCAGGAGACCTCGATCGTGCGCTCGGTGATGCGCAGGTCCAGAAACGAACAGCAGTCGAGAACACGAGCGGCGACGCTCGCCATGCAGTCCTGCCAGACCATGCTTTCCCAATTGTATTTCCCGACACTGGCGATCGAAAATGGAAAACTGGGAATGAGGTCAGTGGCTCGAACGGCCAGTTACGGGATGTCGTCGATCAGGCGTTGGCGCAGCGGGCTGATTGGGGCGGCGGGAAGGAAAATGTCCATCGGTGGTTCCTCGGGTGAAAGGAACCTCGATGCTTAGCCCGCGCCCGAGCGCGCTCAAACAGCGCCTGCCGGACGACCTCTCACCACAAGCGCCATCCCGCGCAGCGGGTTCGTTCTTCGGCCAACATCCGGCGAAGAGCAGCCAGCCTGCAGTGCGCCCATCCCCGTCGTTCAGCGGTTTCGCGACCCTTCTCGAAAGCGGCCGTTCGTGCTCTCGCTCGATTTGCAGCGATTTCGCACCGCTGAACGACGTGTTCCGCATCAAGCACTTGGGTCGTGCGAAACACCGGTGCGAAAGGCAGACTCGCTTAGTGTCTGTCCGATGACATGTTGAGTCGACTGAGTTATTTATGATTCAAGGGAGTCCTGGGAACGGGGTTGCCG
>NZ_JAMOIM010000112.1 GCF_026130545.1 Lichenifustis flavocetrariae
TTACAACTGGCGTCTATTCGACTCATGCTGCGAAAGCTCTGCCAGAAAAAGATATGACTTCGGACAGACTCTTACAGTTCAGCCGTCCGCTCGTCTGCGTTGTTGCGCTAGTCCTCAGGATCGGTATGAGCCCACAAACCCAGCCCAATCAACCAATCCTTGCGATATTGGGTAGCAAACTTACATCAGGATTTACTGAGTCGTTATAATGTGGGATTGACCCGATTCAGTGGACAGTTTTCGGGCTTGCGGGTTAGGGCTCGATCACGGCTGTCTCTCCTTCGGATTCATAGACCATTGGTTATCGGTAGCCCAAGCCAGAATGCAGGCGCATTGGGTTGGTACAACTGGCAGAGGCCGCACATGAGCCTCGGTGCCAAGCCACCCATCAGCCGCCTCGGTCTATCCGAGGACAACCTGTTGAGGCTCCACAGCTAGGTCCCGCGCGATCGCGCTGAGGTCAACTGGTCAATGCCGATCTTTCGAGGGCACCACTACGTCCGGCACACCGGCCACGCCTGTAGCGTACGCTCGACGATGGCGAGCAGCTCCGGCCGGTCCATACCGTCGCGCGCCATGACGGACATTCCCTGGATGATCGCCATCACCATGCCGGCCAGGGCCGCGACATCAAGGTCCAGAGGCAGAATGCCCGCCTCGACGTCGCGTGTGATCCGGGCGCGCAGCCGGATGGCGACACCCCCGCGGATGTCGGTAATCGCCTGCTGCACGTCCGCCGACGCGGACGAGCCGCTGGCGGTCGCGCTGGCGAGCAGGCAACCCCTGGGGGTCGCCTCGCCCGTAAACGCGGTCGCGGCCGAGGTCAGCATGGCACGCGCGGCATCACAGGCCGTTTCAGCGTCGTCGAGCGCCTGTGCCATTGCCTCTGGATCGCCCGCATAGCGGCGAGCGGCTTCCAGGAAGAGCCGCTTCTTGTCGCCGAACGCGGTGTAGAGGCTGGGTGCCGTCACCCCCATCGCAGTCGTCAGGTCGACGATCGACGTGGTTTCATACCCATAACGCCAGAATGTCAGCATCGCCTGTTCGAGCGCGGCATCGCGATCGAACGACAGCGGGCGTCCCGTTTTCCGACGCGGCACAGCTTCCTTTTCGGCGAGTTCCATAGTGACCGCTCTGAAATAGATTGACGGCTGATCCTCACCATATCATAGGTTTCATATTGAACACTAGGAAAGTCCTCCCGATGTCCCTGACCAATTTTCGCACGCTCGGCCGCTCCGGCCTTGTCGTAAGCCCGTTGGCCCTTGGGACGATGACCTTCGGTCCCGGTGAGTGGAATGCGGACGACGCGACCTCGCGGGCCATCTTCGACGCCTATCGCGATGCGGGCGGCAATTTCGTCGACACCGCGGATATCTACGCGGGCGGCGGGAGCGAGACGCTGGTCGGCCGGTTCATCGCCGAGAGCAAGGTACGCGACGAGATCGTGCTCGCCACCAAGTTCGCTTTCAACGGATCGGCCAGCCCGCTGACCGCGCCACAGGCCGGTGGCGGCAATCCGAATGCCGGCGGTGCCGGTGCCAAAAACATCCACCGCGCGCTCGACGCCTCGCTCAGGCGGCTGAGGACGGATTACATCGACCTCTACTGGATGCACATCTGGGACGGCGTGACACCGATCGAGGAGATCGTGCAGACGCTGGGCGACCTCGTCCGTGCGGGCAAGATCCGCTATTATGGCCTGTCGGACATGCCCGCATGGCTGGCGATGAAGGCCGCGACGATCGCGAGCGAGCGACGGGTACCCGGGCCGATCGCGATGCAGCTCGAATATTCCCTCGTGGCGCGCGACGTGGAGAGCGAGCATTTCCCGGCGGCGCGCGAAGGCGGGATGGGGATCATGCCGTGGAGCCCGCTGGCGGGCGGCTTCCTGTCCGGCAAGTACCGGCGGAACGATACCGGCGACACCGGTCGCTTGAGCGGGGCAAACCCGTTCGGGGACAGCAAGTTCGTCGATCGCAACTGGGACATTCTCGACGTCGTGAAGGCCATCGCCTCGGAGCTTGACCGACCGGTCGCGCAGGTCGCGCTCGCCTGGACGCTGGTACGCACGGGCGTGACCTCGACGCTCGTCGGCGCACGGACGGTGTCACAGCTAGAAAGCAACATCGCCGCCACCGACATCGATCTGAGCGTGGACCAGATGAGGCGGCTCGACGACGCGAGCGCCCCCGCCTTAGGCTTCAGTTCCGGCCTCTCGGCCCCATTCATCCGTCGCATGGTCTTCGGCGGTCATGACGTCGTGGGCTGGGGCGAGTAACCGTGGCCGCAATAGTGGCACATGCGAGACGAGGATGGTCGACCGACACGCCTCCCCCGCCTCGTAGTGCCTCGGGATCTCAGTTGGCCGATTATCCTGAAGCCGCAGGTTCCATGGGGCGAAGAATCTCGGCCGCGTCCTCCCGATGGGGCGCCCCGAGTGTTCAGCCCTGATTGGCTGCTGGAACCGCATGGGCGCCGTCGACGGCGAGATTCCAGGTGATGCCGAAGCGATCCTTCACCATCCCGTAGAGCGGCGCCCAGGCCGCCGGCAAAAGCGGATGCAGCACCGTCCCGCCCACGCGCAGGCGGTCCCAACGGGAGCTGATCTCCGCTTCGACCGCACTGGATACCGAAACGAAGAACGGCGCCTCGCCGGCCGACCACGGACGGCTGGCAGGCATATCGAACGCCATGATGCGTAAGCCGTCATCGGCCACGACCTGGCCCCACATGACCTGATCCGCCTCTGACGGGTCCGTCACGCTGTGGGCGTCTGCGTAGGACATGATCGTCGATTGGCCACCGAACACGGACCGGTAGAATCCGAGCGCCTCGCGGGCCTGGGCGCGGAAGTTGGGGTGGGTGACGACGTTCAACATGGTGATCCCCCGGGACCGGCACCCTTGCCGGCCAACGAGCCGTGTCATAAACTACCTCTCCTGACAGATTCCGGCAGGTGAACGTGGCGCGACCCGACCGTCTCTTTCGCCTTCTGCACGCGCTCAGCACCCTGCCGAAGCCGGTGACGGCCGCCCGCCTGGCGGTGGAGACCGGCGTATCGGTACGCTCGCTCTACCGTCTGTCAACGGCGGTGCAATTCCAGGCCAGCGGGGGCGGAGTAAAAGCAGGCCAGTGATGGTGAGACGTGGTGATGTGCAAAGGGGCGCCGATCGGGGCCCCTTTGCACATCAGGCTTGGTCAGGTGGATCAGATGATGGTGGTGATCTCGCCGGTGTCCGGGTTGACGGTCTCAGGGCTGGCCTGGTTTTGCTCCGCCCTGAGTGTCGTGCGGCGGCGGCTCGTAGATTGTTTGAGGCGATAACTGTCGCCGTTCATGGCCAAGATCGTGACGTGATGCGTCAGGCGGTCGAGCAAGGCGCCGGTGAGTCGCTCGGACCCCAGGACCGAGGTCCAGTCCTCGAAGGGCAAGTTAGACGTGATGATGGTCGAGCCCCGCTCGTAGCGTTGCGAGACGGTCTCGAACAGCAGCTCAGCCCCTGTGGGCGACAGAGGAACGTAGCCGAGTTCATCGACGATCAGCAGCTTCACGGCCTGCAGCTCGCGCTGCATCTTCAAAAGCCGCCGCTCGTCACGCGCTTCCATCAGCTGGGTAACCAGCGCGGCCGCGGTCGTAAACGCGACCGGGAAGCCTGAAGTGGACCCCGTTTTTGGGACCATGAGCTAAGTTGGAAATCGGCTTCTCCGTTCGATAGACGGAGGGAGCAATGACGAAGAAGACGAGACGGAAGATCGACACGGCGCTGAAGGCGAAGATTGCCTTGGAGGCGCTGCGCGAGCAAGCGACGGTAGCGGAACTGGCGCGGCGCTACGAGGTGCATCCGAACCAGATCTATGCCTGGAAGAAGCAGTTGGTCGACCATGCCGCACGGGTGAACCGCCCCGGGTTTGCCGGAGGCCATTTGGTTTGAGTTACGCCGCCATAGCTGAAGGCTCGAGCGAGGCATAGTAGGCGGCTTCGGCCTCCGCCGGCGGGATGTTACCGATGGGCTGGAGAAGCCGTCGGTTGTTGA
>NZ_JAMOIM010000113.1 GCF_026130545.1 Lichenifustis flavocetrariae
CGCCAAGGAGGCTCCCTGAATCATATCGGATTTCAGGCCGTCAAATAGCTCACTGATTTCATGCGTAACCCCTGCGAACTGCTGTCGCGGCGGTCTCTGTCGGGAGGATTGGGTCTTCTGGCCTTCGCTACCGCTGCCCCTCATCGCAAAAAATAGATCGCCAGTAGGATCAGACCGATGCCGCCAAGTCAGATGCCTCCGAAGGCCCCAGCGCCGTACATTCCGGAATTCATGCCGTAATAGCCACCACCTCCGAACAGGAGAAGGAGGACAACAATGATGATGATCAAGTTCATGAAAGGGCTTCCATCCAGAATGTTCGGATGTGATGCGTTTTATTGGTTACGTGGCCATCGCTTGTGCGGTTCCGAGCCTATGGTCGAGTCGACATATTCCAAGAGCCTTGTTCGGGATGCTTCAGGTTCCCGGCCCGCTGTCGCGGGCGCCTGTATGCTGTTTCAGGAACGCGCGACTTATCCACGTCGTCCACAAACCGCATACCAACACAAAAAACAATGTCCGACATTGGCGGCGGTTCCAAATCGTTTTTGGATACCCGGTATTCGTGATTGTAAGGCAACTATAAATCTATATCGCGAATTTTAGGATTACACCAAAACGGAGCTCGGCATTTTTACTCAGATCAATTCCGGGTATTCGATTGGCTTCTTACGACCTTCTAATCATTATATGATACGACAATTTCTAATTCTGTAAAATTCAAAACAAATCGCAGGAAAGATCTGCCGACGGGTTTGACATCATCAAGTGATGACGGCTGCGAGTGACCTGTGCCGCACATCCCTGGGAAGAAAGCGCCACAAGGGCATGCGCCCAAGAGCGGCGAATGTTGGAACGGGTTGAGTGACAGGACTCTCATGATGCAAAAGGCAGAAGCCACCTCAACGTCGCCGACCTCGGAGAAACGTGAGGACCGCAGGCGGCTTCCCGTCTTCATGTCCGAGAACATCAAGCCCATTGTTGTCGAATGGGAGAACTTCGCACGAACGTTGACGCCGACAGCCGACGGCATGACCCCGTTGGGGTTGCGGGACCACATCCATCTGATCCTGCAATTCATCGTCGACGACATCCAGTCGGAACAGTCGCCCAAGGAAGAGACCATCAAGTCGAAGGGTAAGAAGGCCCGCAATCGGGCTACCACGGCTGCGGAAACCCACGCGGCATTGCGCCTCTCGGGTGGCTTCAACATCAGCCAGATGACCTCTGAGTACCGGGCCTTACGCGCCAGCGTGATCAAGCTCTGGAGGAGAACGAACCCTTTCATGGACGAGAAGGACTTCGAGGACCTGACGAGGTTCAACGAGGCGATCGATCAGGAACTGATGGAGTCGGTGACCTACTACACCGACGAGGTGCTAAGATCCAAGGACCTGTTCATCGGCATCCTGGGGCACGACCTTCGGAGCCCGGTCCAGGCGATCATGCTCTCGGCCGAACTCATGCCGCGCATGGGCCCGCTCAACGAGCGGCAGGCGATGCTCGCGGGAAACATGTCCGAATGTGCGGAACGCATCAGCGGACTAATCGACAATCTCACGGACGTCACGCGTGCGCGGTTCGGCGCTTCGCTCCCAATAGTCCGATCCGCCATGGATTTCGGCTACGTCGCCCATCAGCTGGTCGACGAGACCCGGGCCGCGCACCCGGAGCGAAACATCAAGCTCGACGTCTCCCCCGGGAACCTGAAGGGTGAATGGGACAAGGCCCGTATCGGGCAGGTCTTCTCGAACCTGCTCGGTAACGCCATACAATATGGCTTTCAGGACTCCTCGATTGACGTCGGAATCGCAATCGACAAGGACACGGTCACGTTGACGGTCCGCAACCGGGGTGTCCCGATCCCGGCCAACAAGTTGAGCATGATCTTCGATCCTTTAACCCGCGCGACGGCCACGACCGGTCAGCATGCGTCCACGAATCTGGGGCTGGGCCTCTACATCACTCAGGAAATTGTCGCAGCTCATGGTGGGACGATCCATGTCTCCTCGTCCGAGGAACAAGGAACCACTTTCACCTCCTGTTTTCCTCGCTCCAGGCCAAAACCAGCACTACACGTGGCTTGAGCCAAGCTCGACAAGGGCCGCTTCGTCCTGAAACGCTCGGGTCTGGCGCACTTTGCGTGCAGATTGGGATGAATCCGGAGTGACTCCAGGGGCGTAGACGGTCAGGCCGACGGAGGGCCAGATTGTGGATCGGCGCGAGGTCGTGACGCCGATAGGCGCAGTAACTACCTGAATTATCGAAAATCCGGCAGGGTCCCTTGCCAATGCTGTTTCACAGACCGAGAGCAGAGGGAGGGCTCAACCCGAAGTGCCCAGGAACTACGGGCAGCCGAGCTTGCATCGTGGTTGCGGTCCAAGGTTGAGCTTGATCCGGATCTAAGCCCCAACCATGCATGGCGTCACTCTTGGATCACCTATGCCGAAGCCGCTGGCATCGCGAAGCGGTTCAGTAACCGCATTACGGGCCATAACTCTAGTAAGGATGCCTCGGACGGCTATGTGGCTGGACTCGTGTCCATGCTCGCCGTCGAGATGCGCAAGTTCCCGCCGTACAACATCGACTGACAATGAATGACCCACCGAACAATTCAGGATTTGATTATTTGAAGGAAATCAGCGCCAATGATAAGCTAAACAGGTGAATCTGCAAGCTGTCTTGGAGTTCGAAGCCCGTCGGGCGCGCCATTGCTGGTCACAACTGGGTATCGCAGGGTCAAAAAAGTGACGGCGACCTGTCACTCCGTGAAGCAGGATCTTATTGCAACCTCCGCGGTGCCGCTACGCGGCCGTAGACGGCGGCGCAAGAGCCAGGGATCTATTTCAGACACTTAACGCTGAGATTTAAATGTTGTTATTATTTTATAACCTACCCACGTAAGCTCTTGCCGCTTCGATCGCTCTTCTCCCTACGAGAAGCAGCTCGGGAAGACAGTTTGGCCTTGCCCCGTGCTTAGCATCCTCTTTGATGCGCGAGCTCAGGTTGGAAAGCTCGATAAATCCAAGTTGGCCACTAGATGACATAATTGAATGCATTATTAGGCTGAGTTCGCAAACATCGATTTCGTCAAGGACAGTCAGCCGATTTTCGATGTCACATGCAAACCGGTGAAGCATCTTTGCCACACGCTCACAGCCCAGAACATTGACCAGTTCCCCCAGTTTACGCTCATCGAGGACCTGTAATGCCGCCAAAGCGTCTGCAGGAGCTGATACGACGACCTGATCGATGGTCGTGAAGAGTTCTGCCCATTCGATCGGCTTGGCGACATGAGCATCCATACCGGCCTTGCGGCATTGTTGGATGTCCTCGGCCATGGCATTGGCGGTGAGGCCGATGATCGGCGTTGCCGGTCGTTTCCCGTACGCTTCGGCAGCGCGAATGGCGCGGGCTGCCGATATGCCATCCATGACCGGCATCTGCATATCCATTAGGACAACGTCATACTCGCCAGCATGCACAGCTGCGACTGCAGCGGCGCCGTTATCAACGACGGTCACCGTATGGCCGCGACCTTCGCACATAGCGGTGATCACCTCCTGATTGATGGGATTGTCCTCTGCGAGAAGCACGCGCCGCGGTTGCGAGGTCGACCCAATTTGGCAAATCGGCAACTTGCCGGCTTCGCTTGGCGCAAGGGGAAGCGGCAATTCGAACCAAAACGTCGAGCCAAGGCCTTGGCGGGACTGAACGCCAATTTCACCCCCCATCAACTCGATAAGGCGTTTACAGATGGCGAGGCCAAGGCCCGTGCCGCCGTATCGTCGCGTGATCGATGTGTCGGCTTGGCTAAAACGCTCGAAAAGCGCCGAAATTTGATCCTCGGGGATGCCGATGCCTGGTAATTACCCAGGCCCTTGCCACGCAAGGAAATCGCTGATTCCCTTAGCGAATGAGCCGATTCGATCTTGAGCGT
>NZ_JAMOIM010000114.1 GCF_026130545.1 Lichenifustis flavocetrariae
GTGGTGGATGTTGCGGACCGCGCTTGCCCCTGTTGCGCGGCCCCGTTGCATCGGATCGGTGAGGATGTGTCGGAGCGTCTCGTCTCGGCATCTTGATGCCCTCCTCAATTCGGTGCGCTGTGGGTGAGATCGACGGTCGTAACGCGGCTGTCGACGAGCTGTCGGAGTGCATCGAGAACGGCCTGACTGGTTGGGAATAGGTACATGTGATGCTGCGGGTCGAGGGTAAGCCGGATTTTGCCCCTGCGGATGCGATGGTGCAGCCAGGCTTGGGAGACGCCGATGATCTCAGCGACATCGGGCACGGTCAGCGCGCCGGCCACGCGTCGCCGCATTTCTGGCCGGTAACGGATGCCCTGAGCGAGACGAAGTTTGCGGATCGTGCTGAGGAGCACGGGTCGGCCGTTGTCGAGGTGATGGCCTCGAACCTCGAGGGCTTCGGCGATTGCCGCGTCCGAGACGCCCGCGCGGGCTAGCTCCGCGACGAGACGTTCGATGACGCCGATGCCCGACAACTCGCGCAGCGCATGGCCGCCGGTATCGGCGAGGAACTCGCTCCAGTCGCCGCCGGCCCAAACGACGCGGACCGCCACTCGGTCGACGGCGGTGCGTTCGAGGACCACCTTATCGACAAGGCATCGCAGGAGTGCCTTGCGCTGCCCCGGCGCGAGCCTGGGGTCCGTCCACAGGAGCGGCAGCGTCTCTCTGATCTCGGTTAGGGCGGCGCGCAGTTCGGGCTGTGACGATCCTGCCGGACCTGTCGCGACCCCGCGCTCTGCCTCACGCATACCTTTCGCCAGCGCTTCCTCCCCGGCGCGCAGGTCCAGGAGCGCCGCCTCCCATCGACGTTCGAGTTCCGCCGCGACGAGCCGGTTGTCCGGATCGACCTTGTCGAACTGACGCTCTGCCAGAAGGGCCCGGTATCGAAGCCGCTCGACCTGCTGCGCCGCAGCCTGCCGCATGGCTGCATCGTTCTCGCGCCTCGTTGCCTCCGCCCGCTCGAACGCGTCCATCTCCGCTGGCGCGACGGCCTCGAGGAACGCCGCGACGACGAGCGCATCGATGGGGGAGGCAAGCACGTTCTGGCAGCGGGGCAGCCCGCGATCCTGCTCGAGACTGCGGCAGAGATAACGGGGCCGGTTGTGATACTGGACCGTCATCTTGCGGCCGCAGGCCCCGCAGTGAACGAGGCCGTGCAGCATGGCCGCGCCGTCGCGGGGCGGGCCGCGCGTACCCAAACGGCGGTAGTTGGCGTGGTTGTCCTCGAGCCTGGCCACGATCGCCTCGTGCGTGTCCCAGTCAATGTAGTGAGGATAGCGGTTCGGGACGACGATCCGCCACTCGGATCGCGGGCGCTTGCGAACCTTCGCCCGGCTGCCGTCGGGCGGCTGTGCGCAGGCCGTCCTGCCGTACACGAAGGCTCCAGCATAGGCCGGATTGGTGAGGATGCGGCAGATCGCGTGTTTGGTCGGCGCCCGCCAGCAGAGGCCACCCTGTGGCCCTTCGCGGCGCGGCAGGGTCAGGCCGCGAGCGAGAAAGACCCGCAGCACTGCCTGCGCCGAGCGGCGCTCGAGGAAGGTCGCAAACACGAGCCGGAGCCGGGCCTCTACCTCCCGGTCCGGCGTGATGACGACGACGCCCGATGGGTCGCGCTCGAGGCCAACCGGCAACGGCAGGGCGAGTTCGCCGCGACCCGCCTTGGCGAGGAGACCTGCCGTCAAGCGCCCCCGCAACGTGTGCATCTCGACCTCCGAGATCGTGCCCTTGAGGCCGAGGAGGAGCCGCCCATTGTCGGTGGCCGGATCGTAGACGCCGTCACGGTCGGCGATGAGGCAGTGACGATAACCGCAGAGGTCGAGCAATGGATACCAGTCCGAGCAGTTGCGCGTCAGCCGGGTGACCTCGTAGGAGAGGATGATCCCGATTTCGCCCAGGCCCACCTGGGCGAGCAAATCTTTGAACCCTGACCGGTTCACCGCCGTCGTGCCGCTCTCGCCCAGATCCTGGTCGATCACCTCCACGTCCGCCTCGTGCCAGCCGAGATCAACGGCGCGCTGGCGGAGCGCGTACTGAAGGCGGGTGCTCTCCCCGTTGCTCAGCACCTGATGGGCCGTGGACTGGCGGATGTAGATCAGCGCGCGCCGGGCGAGGTGATCCTGTGTGATGAGTTCGGAGTGCATCACCTACCTCCCGCAATGCCGACGCGAGCGCGGTGACGGCCGTCTCTCGTCGACCGCTGGACAAGCGACCCCAGACGTCTCTTGGATGGATGCGCATGCCAGCGCCTCCCTCGTCACCCGGATGCAGGCCAGCAGCGCCGTTGCGGCGTCGTACGTCAGCTTGCTGCGCGGCTCCTCCGGCCCATGCCCGAGGCTTGTGCAGGAGATCGGAATCATCAATAGCGCTGCGCCAGCGTGCCTCACGTAAACGTGTCCGCGCGCAAGGCGCGATCCCGTCACCGAGACGAGCGCAAGTTCCTTGCCGAACAGCGGGTGGCGCGGATCTGTGACGCGAACGACGTCAACCGCTACCGTCTCTCCGGCCACCGCATCGGCGGGGGCATCAATACGTGTAGTCGCTCGACGTGGTGCCGGCGCAGCTCCGGGTTCTGGTGGTGCGCCGGCCCAAATACGCGTGCCGCGCTTGCACCGACGGCGTCGTGCAGGCGCCTGCGCCCGCCCGGCTGATCGAAGGCGGGCTGCCAACCGACGCGCTTGTGGCGCAGGTGCTCGTGTCCAAATACGCCGATCATTGTCCCTTGTACCGGCAGAGCCAGATCTTCGCCCGGCAAGGCGTGGTGCTTGACCGCTCCACCTTGGCCGATTGGGTGGGGCGCGCCGCGCAACTGCTTCGCCCCGTGCATGAGCGGCTGCTCGCCAAGCTGCGCGGCGCCGACAAACTCTTCGCCGACGAGACCACCGCGCCGGTTCTCGATCCCGGCCGTGGCCGCACCAAGACGGGACAGCTTTGGGCGGAGCCAGCAAGAGGCTCCGCGCGGCAAAGCCGTGTGGAGTTGCAGGCGGAGGGTTATGCGCGTGATGACCGGCCTTGGGGCGGCACGGACCCACCGGCCGTGGCCTATGTCTATGCGGCCGACCGGAAGGCCGAGCGCCCCATCGCGCATCTCGCCGGCTTCGGAGGCGTGCTGCAGGTCGACGGCTATGCAGGCTACAGCCACGTCTTGCCGCAGAACGGGACCTACGGGTTCGAACTACTGCACAAGCCGTATTCGGTCGAGCAGCTGTCCCGATTGCTGCGCAAGGTCGCGACGTGGCATCGGCGCAAGCGCATCATGGGCAATCGAGGCCTTTGAAAGGCCCGGTTCGCGCACGAATTAATAATGGAGCGACGGACGAAGCAGTCATTGAGATCTACGACATGATCGGTGCCCAGCGACGACGTGACAGATGCCTGTCCGAAAGGAGATTGTTCGGCGGAAGATCGTCAAGGTATCCGATTGGCGGCTCCGGCCCTCGACAAGGCAAGTCTCATTAAGCTGGTACGACATGTTTTTCGGTGAGCGTCATCTGAAGGCTCGAGCGGCCGCCGTGAGCGGCGTCATAGGACGATTACAAGGCGGCAGACGAACCGCCTCAATCTATTGGAGGACATAGTAGGATATCGAATTGGCTGTGCTCTTGCCATCGTTGCCGCCACGATTTTCATCGAACCCGCAGGGGCGGCATCCCTGAAACAGATCGGCACGATCGCCGTTCCGGGTCAGACACTCAAGAACTTTGACATCAGTTTTGTCGATCAGGCGAGCGGCCTCTACTACCTCGCGGACCGGAGCAACAAGGCCATCGATATTTTCGACACGAAGAGCAACACCTTCGTTGGGCGTGTCGGGAGCTTTGCCGGCGCGGTGATGAAGGACGGCAAGATCGACAACGAGACCTCGGGGCCCGACGGGGTGCTGTTCACCGGCACGGAGAT
>NZ_JAMOIM010000115.1 GCF_026130545.1 Lichenifustis flavocetrariae
CCATCTACAAAGTAAAGACGCAGCAGGGAATCCCTCAAAAATCCTCGTCGCGAATCAAAAATTTATCGACGCTTCCTAAGTCGTCCTGAGGTGGCTGAAACAGGCCTGCGCGCGCGTCGCGAAAATGCCGCTCGAGGGTCAGGGCTCCCGTCAGGCTGAAGCCGCCTGCCACGCGGAGGCCGGTCTCCGAAGCCGATGTGGCCGCATTGGTGCAAAGATATTTGGCAGCCGCGATATTGGGCCCGAGGCGGTCGCGCAATGGTGGATGATCGCGCCAGAGCCGCGCCGTCTCATAGAGCTGCGCGCGGGCGCCATCCACCGCGACCTGCATCTGGCCGATCCAGTGCTGGATATGAGGCTGTCCGGCAATTGGCTGCGCGAGGGCACTCGGCACCCTTGCGTTGGCATAGCTGCAGGCGGCGGCAACAGCGGCCTCGCCGATGCAGAGATAGACCGCCGCGATGGTCAGCGCCCATGGTCCGGGCCCCGGCGCTCCTTTTCCCGCCGGTGGTTTCAGGGGCGTCGCGGTGCGGGACGGGATGGAACGCCGCTCAACCATCCAGTCGTCTGGCACGAACACGTCTTCATAGACGACATCGTCATTGCCGGCCGTGCGGAGGCTCAGGCTTCCGCCCCAGGTTGGCTCGATTCTGAGGCCGGGCGCATCGGCGCGCACGATCGCGCTGGCGACTTCTCCGTCGGGTGCGTCCTCTGTCGCGGACAGTTGGACGATCGTCACGAGGAACCGCAGCGCGGGCGCGCCTGTCACGAAGATCTTTCGCCCGTTGATCAACCAGCCGACTTCGGTGCGGGTCGCGGTCGCCGAGGGGCTGCTGGGCAGCGCACGCGGCTCTGGCCGGCAGACGAGCTGGACCAACTGGTCGAGGACAAAGCTGATGCCGATCGTCGCGAGCAGCGGGGCAATGCGCGCCTTGCCCCGCAGGGGCCGGAGCCCCACCCGCTCGATGAGCATCCCGAGCATGCCGCAAACCAGCATCACGATCACCATGGTGACGGGCAGCGGCGTGTACAAAAAAGTGATGCAGGCCCAGCCCAGATAGGCGCCGATCGTGTAAACCGAGCCGTGAGCGAAGTTGATAAGATTCACGACACCAAAGATCGGGCGAGGCCAACAGCAAAGAGCGCGTAGATATTGCCGATCACCAGCCCGTTGACGGTAGTCGATGAACGAACCCAAACCCTGCGTCCCTATATAGTGGCTTCATCCGTTTGAGCGGCAGATCGTCGAATGCCGCCCTTGACGCATCATCGATGAGAAGCACACCGACATCGCAAATCTTCGCTGCGCCTCGATGGATGGCTCCTCAGTTCAAGGCAGGCTCTGTCCCGTCCCAAAGTTGAAACGAGCCATCCTTGACGACCAGGAAGGTTGCCGTACCGCCCGCAACGCGGCGGTTTTGAGGATCGAAACTCGCCTTACCGAAGATCACGCTGGGCACGTCCTTGATCGCAGCGAGCCCATCGTGAACGGCCTTGCGATCGACGCCGTAGCGGTTCAGCACGTCCGCCAAAAGGATGATCGTGTCGTAAGCGTCCGCGTTGAACTCATCCGGTTCCTGGTTATACCGGGCTTTGAACTTGTCCACGAAGGCCTTCACCTCCGGACGGGTGTTGCCTGGAAAGAAATTCGATTCCGTGTAGACACCCTCCACGTCCTTGCCGCCAAGCTCGACGAATTTTGGTGAGTAGACGGAGCCGATGGCCACGATCGGTTGTGTCAGCCCAACGGAACGCACCTGTCGCGAAATCAGCGCGCCATCAGAATAGTAGGAGATCAGGATCAGCCCGTCAGGCTTGGCATCTCGCACCCGGACGAGTGTTGAGCGGAAATCCTGTTCGTCCGGCTGATAACCTTCGGAGGCGACGACCTCGAGACCATCCTTCTTGGCCGAATCCTGGAAAATCCTTTCGCTGGTGCGACCCCAATCCGTATTCAGATGCAGCACGGCCACGCGCTTTAAGCCGAGGTCCGCAGCGTATTTTGCAAGACGGGGCGTCTCGTCGGTCTGGGCGAGCGAATTGCTCCACATGTAGTCGCCGCCCTTGGTGAAATTCGGGTGCGAATTGGTGAAGCCGAACTGCACGAGACCGGCGCGCTGGTAGATCGGCGAGGCGGCCATGGAGGCCGTGCTCGAGAAATCACCGACCTCTGCCACGATCTTCGGGTCACTCACCAGTTTTTGGGCGATCGCGACGGACTGGCGAGGGTCGGACTGGCTGTCCTCGAACTGATAGGCGAGGGGATGGCCCCTGATGCCGCCTTTGGCATTGATCTCGTCAAGCGCGAGGTCGAAGCCCTTCCGTCACTGCGCGCCATAGTGTGCGTTTTGCCCCGTGAGCGGGCCGCTGACGCCGAGGGTCACAGGATCTCCCGTTGTCTGAGCCTGCCCAAGGGACGCCCCTGCCAGAGCCAGCGTCACGTCCATCGCTGCGGATCGAAGAGCGGCCCTGCGGGCCATTTTGCCGTGCGTGTTCATCGTTTCAGTCCAGCAAATGACGCAAGCTTATGAGGATGGCGCCTGACGATGCAAAACCGCAAGCCCAGACACAGCAACCGGATCACGAACCATCGCGGCGGCTATTGACCCGCCTTCCATAATCTACCTATCGAATGTACTATTGAGCGGCAATCGAAATTGTCGCCGCGCACGAAGCGCGAACCGGACCGAGGAGGTTCATGGGACATGCAGCACAAGCGGACGCACGAGTGTTCGACGTGGAGGCGCCTTGACGGTGCACGTGCCAGAAAGTCGGTGTCCGGCTGGCTGCATGGGGGCTCTAAACATCAGCCTTCTGAGAAAATCCAACGGTGAGTTGTTGGCCGTCCGCGTTTAGGATCCCTCATCGGTCTGCCCGTTCCTTGCATCTTGGGACTCGCTGTCAGAACCACTTCGTCTGATGAAGTAAGCGAGCATGACCATGGTCGATGGCCTCACAATCGGTCCAGTCGTGTCCAGACCCAAAGTTATTCAGCGCTGCTTGTGAGAGCAGCAAGCTCACTGGCTGAACGGTCGAAAAAAGTTGACTATGATTATGGATCTCTAATCCGCCTGCGATTGATTGCGGTCATATCATCTTGTCGTTGTAATCCGATTCTGTCTCGGCTCTCGGGTCTTGGTCGTTCCTCTTTGCCAAGGCAAAAAGGAGCGGTGACTATTCGTCGCAGCTGAAAAGATCGTGCTGCATCTATCGATTTGGAGGCGGATCATAAGCAACGGGCTCACCGAAACCGTTGAGCTGCGCGAGCAACCCAATCGTGTCGCCTCGCCGAACCTCGGTCGTGTCCGGAGCTTGCCGGAGCCGGTTCTTCGACAAAGCGCGGCATTGCTGTTTTTCTGCTGCTCTGCGAACTTGCGCCGCGCCTCGGTCTGATCAACCAGACGTTTTTCTGCTCTTTTCCGAAGTGATCGTGAAAGAGGGTGGAATATGCGCTCGCCGGAAAGCTCCTTCCGCAGATTCTGGTCAGTCTACAGCGCGCCGCTGGCGGCTTTGCGTTCGGGGTTGTCGTTGCGGTGCCGCTTGGCATTCTGCTGGGGTGGTACAAGCCCGTTGAAGCCAATCTGAACCCGCTGCTGCAGTTGCCGCGTCAGACCAACCCTGTTTCGTTGTTCCCGTCTTTATTCTGCTGCTCGTGATCGGTTATGCGACGAACATCGCGATCATCTTCTGGGTGGTCGTTTGGCCTATTCTGCTCAGCACAGTGAACGGCGTTCTCCAAGTTGGTCCCGCTCTCGTCAAACATGCCCGATCCGTCAACCTGCCGTAATTACCCAGGCCCTTGCCACGCAAGGAAATCGCTGATTCCCTTAGCGAATGAGCCGATTCGATCTTGAGCGT
>NZ_JAMOIM010000116.1 GCF_026130545.1 Lichenifustis flavocetrariae
TGCTTCGCCTCCGAACCATACTGAAAAAACGGAATCACAGTCCCCAACCGTTGGCCAGCCCGTTGCAACCTGCTTAGCCGCTTCATGAACAGGCAGCCGCCCTGGCCGTCATGCCAGACGATCTTAATCAGGTCGGATCGGCGACCCCGAAAGACAAAGAGATGGCCACAGAACGGGTCACGCCCAAGGACCTCCTGCACCAGCAGCGACAGCCCGCCGATCCCTTTGCGCATGTCTGTGTGGCCGATCGCCAGCCACACCTTGGCGCCGCTCGGCAGCGGGATCACCGGCGATCCAGCGCGTCGCCGTCGACATCGCGGCCAACCCGAAGGCGGCGTCCCTGCGACAGCTCGATCTCGATCAGCCCGGCCGACCGCCTTGCACGTGGTGCCACGGACGGCGAGGGCGCCGGCAGTGCGCGAATAGGTGCGACAATCTCAACCGGCATGAGGGCTGGCACGCCCCGTCCCAACAGCCCTTCGCGCGCCAAGCGACGCCACCCAAACACCAAGCTGGCGCTCACCGTATTGCGTCGGGCCACTTCGGCCATCCGCTTCATCAGCGTCGCGACATGCCGACGACCGATCGTGATCTCCTCCTGGCGCAGGAGATCGCGCAGCATGCGGCTTCCTGCAAAGGGAAAGTCGAGGTGCAGTTCGTCCATCCGCCGCATGACGACGAGGTCGGCCGGCGACACCGATCGCGGCAGGTAATAGACGCTGCCCCGGCTGATCCCGAGGGCCTTCGCCTGCTTGCTGATCGGCAGGCCGTGATCGCGGTCGATCATCGCTTTGCGCTCAGAAGGCCGGCCTTGCTGAGCGCGCCGGACAAAAAATCGTTGGTGAGCGTCAACTCGCCGATCTTCGCATGCAGCGTCTTCACGTCGACCGGCGGCGAAGCAGGTTCCACCTTCGCATCCGCACCGAAGACGCCGGCGGCGCCATCCAGCAGTTGCGCTTTCCAGGCCGTGATCTGGTTCGGGTGCACGTCAAACTGCTGCGCCACTCAGACAGCGTCTTCTCACCCCGCACCGCCGCCAGGGCCACCTTCGCCTTGAAAGCCGGTGCGTGATTCCGCCGTGGTCGCTTGCTCATCGTCTCTCCTGCTCCGCGACCATCCTGGCCGCCGTCAGGCAGAAACTCCACTCATGCCACCTGTTCAGATTCCCCGAGCCATCTCTCCTTATTGCGCGTCGGGCCGATCATCATTACGCGCCGCAAAGGCGAGCGTCTCACTTGGGCTTGGGCGAGCGCTATTGTCGATGCGAGGTTCGAAGTTCGCCGGCCCTCAAACGGGCCGACGCTGCCGTCACAGGCCTAATTCACTCAAGCCCGGGTGGTCGGCGGGACGCGGTCCGACACGATCCCAGTAG
Organism: Lichenifustis flavocetrariae; assembly: GCF_026130545.1. Lineage (GTDB taxonomy): Bacteria > Pseudomonadota > Alphaproteobacteria > Rhizobiales > Beijerinckiaceae > Lichenihabitans > Lichenihabitans flavocetrariae. The sequence continues at coordinate 1,373 of NZ_JAMOIM010000116.1, forward strand.
AACTTTCGGTCACTCACGCCAATGGCGACGTCGTTGATGCTGGCGTGCCGCTCACGCATCAGACCTTGCGCATCGAAGGCCCAGTTCTCGTTGCCGTAGGACCTGAACCAGGCTCCGGTCGGGTTATGCCATTCGTAGGCGAAGCGAACGGCGATGCGGTCTTCGGTGAACGCCCAAAGCTCCTTGATCAAGCGATAGTCGTTTTCGTGGCCCCATTTGCGCCGCAGGAACGAGACGATAGCCGGACGCCCCTGGATGAACTCGCTGCGGTTACGCCATCGACTGTCCACCGTGTAGGCGAGCGAGACCCGTTCCGGATCGCGGCTGTTCCAGGCGTCCTCAGCCTTCCTGATCTTTTCCAAGGCGGTCTCACGCGTGAAGGGCGGAAAGGGGGGCCGTGCCTCGGCGGAAACGGTCATGGGGTGATCTCCGGGTTCGGGTGACGGGCGATCCGCTCGCGAAGAACCTTCAGTTCGACTTCGGCTTCGGCGAGCCTCTCCCTGAGGAGCGATGTCCCCGCGGCGACCTCGGCCGCCGTGAATCGCGGGGTGATGTGCTGGGGACAATTCCAGTCGAACGTCTCAAGCTTCAGGATGAAGGCACGTTCGGGCCGTCCCTTGTAGCCAGGCGAGGACAGACGCTCTGCAAGCTCGGGCTCAGAGGCGAGATCGCGGACGCTCATGTGCGCCAAGATCTTGAGGCGCGCGCGATTGGGATAGTCCATGAGGATCAGGGCGACGCGATCATCCGAGGCCACGTTGCCGAGACTGATGTACTGGCGGTTGCCGCGGAAATCGGCGAACCCAAGCGTCTTCTCGTCAAGAACCTTCAGGAAGCCGATAGGTCCTCCGCGGTGCTGAACATAGGGCCATCCCGTTTCCGAGACCGTGGCCATGTAGAAGCTGTCGCGCGCCCGCACGAAATCCGCCTCGGCGTCGGTGAAGCGGTCAAACGCGCGGTGACCGCTGAAGCCCTCCCACATTTCGAGGCTGCCGTTGGCTGCTTGTGCGGCCCGCACGCCAGGTGTCGAGAGGGTTTCCAGAAATCCGTAAGCCATGACTGGCGCCTCACTCAAAGGGGGCGGCTGCCGGCGTTCATCCCTGCCGGCAGCCGGTTGCTTCAAGCCGCTTGGGCGGTATGGATGACCGGGAAGTCGATCTCCGTGCCGGCGACGAGATTGACCATGTTGGTGAAGACGTTCTCGGCCACCACGGCGATGATCTCGATGACCTGCGCGTCGGTATAGCCGGCCGCCCGAACCGCTTGGAGTTCCGTTTCCGCGGCACGCCCGTGGTTCTCGGCGATCTTGCGGGCGAACGCGACGGCCGCGTTGGCTTTGGGATCGGACGACGCGCCACGTCGGTTCAGCGCGATCTCGGCTTCGTCGATCTTCGCCAGGTTCAGCCCAAGATAGGCATGGGCGGACAGGCAGTAGTCGCAGCCGTTGACCTGGGCGACCGCGATGGCGATGCGTTCGCGCGTCCGGACGTCCAGCGCCTTTCCGAGTGCGCCGCCGAGGCCCAGGAATCCTTGCAGGGCGGCTGGGCTCAGGGCGACGAGGCGGAAAAGGTTGGGCACGACGCCCAACTGCCTCTCCACGGCGTCCAGCAAAGGCTGGGAGGCGGCGGGAGCGGCTTCGCGGGCAGGAACGGCTATTTTGGACATGGCACCCTCCAGTTGCTTTCGAGCCGGCGGCGCCGGCGTCCCGACACATGTACGTCCGGCCCTGGCCCGCGATAATGAGTTTGTTGACAAGTCTTTGTTGTCGCTTACGCAACAATACATGGATCGACTTGAGACTATGCGCGCGTTCGTCGCCGTCGCTTCGCTGGGCAGCTTCGCGGAGGCGGCCAGGCAGCTGAGGCTGTCCCCCTCCGTCGTCACTCGCTCGGTCGCGGACCTGGAGAACAGGCTGGGGCTCGTCCTTCTCAATCGCACCACGCGCTCCGTCCGTCTGACCGAACGTGGCGAGATCTTCCTGGGTAGCTGCCGGCAGGTGCTGGAGGACATCGAGCAAGCCGAGCGCCGCGCCCAGGGCGAGGACGCCGAGCCCCGGGGATCGCTGAAGGTCGCGGCGCCCATCCTGTTTGGCCGGCTGCATGTGCTGCCAATCGTCAGCCGTGTCTTGACGAAGCATCCGGGCCTAACCGTCCATTTGACGTTGTCGGATCGCAACGTCCACCTGGCTGAGGAATCCGTGGACGTGGCGGTTCGGGTAGGCGACCTGGCCGACAGCAGCATGAAGGCGATCCGTCTCGGGTCCGTCAGCCAAACCCTGGTGGCGAGCCCCGGATATCTCGCGCGTCGCGGAACGCCGAAGACGCCGAAAGACCTGTCCGCCCACGACGTCATCGCATTCGAGAGTCTGGACACGACCAACGAATGGCGCTTCGGACCGGCCGGCAAGCTGGTC
>NZ_JAMOIM010000117.1 GCF_026130545.1 Lichenifustis flavocetrariae
AGGCAGATCTCGGAGGCGATGCTAGCAGCGCCTGAGCCGATGAGGATGCCCGTACGACGTGTCATGAAGTCGCTGTCTCTCCAAAGGAACGAGTGGATTGGGATCCTTCTAGGCGATCGAACCGCTTTTCCAGCCAGCGCGACAGCAGAAGGTGCGGGATGGCTACTGACGCCAGCAGCTGAAAGGCCTGGGCCGCCAAATTCTCGTCGATGTGCGATGATGTCAGTCTTTGCAGCCCCCACCAGCCGACGAGCGCAGCGCCGGACAGCAACGCGCCGGTTACGAGCCAGTGCTCCAGCGTCATGTCGCCGAGCATTGCGCGCGTCTCTACAAGGTGCCGCGGCGAGTGCAGGAAGACGAAGAAGAGCGCGAACCCGGCGACGGGGGGTAGAATCAGAAGCAGAACAAAGCAGAGCGTCATTGCGGCTGCCCACTGTCGGCTGATGGATGGGAACGATCGGATTTTGAGCGGGGACGCCAGCATGCCTTTGAACGGGGCTGGGTCACGATCCCCGACGACAATTGCCTCGGGCTGACCGAGGCCGGCCATGCGGAAGTCCGCGATCTCGCAAAGACAATTCCGGCAAGCTCGCCGAAATAGTCACAACCAGCCCACCGTAACCCCCGCGGCGATCGGCACGCCAAAATCAACTGGCGCTTCATAACCGCCCACGCCCGGGTCAAGCTCAAACGCCTCACCCCTTCGCTTCGAATGACCCGGGCGACTAGACTGCTCTCGTGAAACCGCCCGCAGGACCTAAGCGCCGGCCGCGCCGCGCTGCCTCGAACGAGGACCACGAGACCGCGTTGCGCCGCTATGCGGTGGAGCTGTTCGACAAGGGCGAAGGACACGCGGTTCATTGGCCGATGATGGGTGATGCGCCGCGCCGAAGTCGGATGATACAACCGCCTGCTCGGCAATCCTGACGACGGCACCCCGTACACGTGCGAGCGACTACCGGGCACCCATGATCATCGCCACCAATTCGCGTTCGATGCCTGGCGTCACCACCATACCGCCTACAGTCCGACCTCCTCGCATCACCACGGCGCGGTGCGCCACCCGGACGACATGGTCCATGTTGTGGCTGACGATGATCACGCCTAGGCCGCGATCTGGCAAACGCTTCACGAGATTGAGGATTTCCTCCGATTCACGCACCCCGAGAGCCGCCGTCGGCTCGTCGAGGATGATCACGCTTGATGCGAAAGCGACGGCGCGAGCCACGGCGACCGCTTGACGCTGGCCCCCGGACATCAGACCGATCTCCTGCTGGGGAGACACGTTTTTCACCGTCAATTGCTGCGCATGCTCGATCCACGACGCAGTGTCGTTGCGCGTGGACAGAAAGCCGAGAGGGCCCAGCCACCGCGGACTCACGCGCTCGCGTCCGATGCTGAAATTTTCAGCCACCGTCAGGTTGTCGAAGACGGCCAGATCTTGAAACACCGTCTCGATCCCATGCGCCCGCGCGTCACCCGGCGAGCGAAGGTTAAGCTTATGCCCGCTGAGCTCGACATCGCCCTCGTCCAACACCACGATCCCGCTGATCGCCTTGATGAGGGTAGATTTTCCAGCCCCATTGTCGCCGAGAAGCGCCACGATCTCACCGCGTCGAACGCTGAGTTCTGCCCCCGCGAGCGCAGTAACCAGCCCATAAGACTTTCGCGCATTCCGTACCGAAAGAAGCGGCGCCTCCTCCGGGTTCGGAGCCAACCGGGGGTTCGAGATCATGCCTGCTGCCTTCGCGCTTGCCGCACTCGGATCCGCGTCTCAACCCACTTGCGCGCGACGTCCATTTCCAGCGCGACTATGATGATGCTCCCGATCGCGACCGGAGCCCAAAACGAAGAGACATCGAGATGTTGAAGTCCATTCCCTATGACGCCGATGATCAGTGCCCCGAACAGCACATTCACCACCGAGCCCCGCCCGCCGAACAGGCTCGCGCCGCCGATGATGACCGCTGTGATCGCATCGAGTTCATAGCCGAGACCCGCAAGTGGCGAGGCAGCACCCGTGCGCCCGGCATAGAGTAGGCCGGCGAAGCCCGCTGTCGTTCCGCATATGGCATAGGCGCTGATGATCAGGCGATCTCGGGGGAGCCCGAGCCACTGGGCGACATCTGGATTCCCGCCGACCGCGTAAAGCCAGCGTCCCCATTGGGTTTTCCGGAGCAGAACCCAAAGCAATCCGAGCAACCCGAGCACGAACAATGCACTGACCGGCGCGCCGGCGACATGACCGTTGCCGGCCCAATTCACGACGGCCGACATGCCGGTGCGTGTATCGCCCCCGCTGACCAGAAGGGCGGCGCCATTGGCGATTCCCAGTGTCGCAACGGTCACCACCAGGGGCTGCGGAATGCGCCCTTTGACGATCAGCAGGCCGTTGAAGAGGCCGACAACCAAACCAACCAGCGGAAACAGCACGATCTGCGCTCCCGAACTCGGATCATCGATCCCAGTCGCAACAGAAACCACCACCGTGCTCAATGCGATCACGCTGCCGACGGAGACATCGACACCGCGAACAAGAATGACCACAAACTCACCCAGACCTAAGGCGCAGACGATGGCACTCTGAGCAATAAGGTTTTGAAGATTGCGCGTTGTGAGGAAGTTCGGCGCGATGAGAACGAACACGATCACAAGCGCCGCGAGGACGATCACCGGACCCGCCTGGAGGGTCCACAGCACGATCCCCAGCCGGTCGAACCCGCGGCCGACACCCGGCTTATCTTCGGATAAGCCAGTGTCTTTAAAGCTCACTTGCTGAGCTCCGTCTGTCCGCCAGCCTCCTTCGCCTTCGTGGCGGCCGCATGAACCGCACTGAGGACCTGCCCGGCATTTGCCGCGGTCACCATAGGCTGCGGTGGGATGAGAACATCATGATCGACCTTGTCGCCGAGAGCGACCTTCACCGCGACATCCACCGCAGTCTGACCGATGACCTCGAAGGGATACGGCACAGTAAATTTCCAATTCGGATCGTTTGCCGCGATCGCTTTCAGCGCATATTCCTGCCCGCCAATCGACCCTATGACTGCTGACGAACCCGCCGCCTTCACGGCCTGCAGCGAACCCTGGGCCGAGACGTCCACCGAATCATAAATACCGATGATATCGGGATGAGCGCTCAGCATGTTCTCCGCGATTGTCCGGGACTTCGCTGGGTCGCATTTCGCGTCACCCTCGTTGACGACCTTCAGATTGCTGTCCTTTATCGCTGCGGTAAATCCATTGATGAAGGCATCAGTATCAGGCAGCCCTGCGAGACAGCGGATGACCCCGATTTGGCCGCCCTTCGGCAACAGAGCCATAAACTGCTTGCCGGACACCCCAGCCGCACCGAAGTTGTCGTAATTGATGACTGAGACGACGGCAGGAGACTCCGGGGGCGACCCGTCAAATGACACGGTCTTGACACCGTCGGCTTGCGCTTGATTGACGGCGTTAATCAGTTGCTTGGACACGCCGCCCGTGTTGACCGCAACAACTTTGTAACCGTTGGCCGCGGCATTACCAATTTCTTCAAGGAAGAATTCAACGTTCGAGCGTGAGGGGCCCGCTTTAACAGTTATCTTGTAATTACCCAGGCCATTTGGAGGCTGGTCAGGCGCTGACGGTCTGGAGAATGACCTGAAAGGCGTTGGTGCCGG
>NZ_JAMOIM010000118.1 GCF_026130545.1 Lichenifustis flavocetrariae
TCCATGGCGAATGGAACTATACAATCGCTCCAAGGCCATCATAATCAGCGCGATAATTTGTCGACGCTGCCTTAGAGGCCGGCGAATGGTTTCGGCGCGCTCGCTTCGTCATCGTCTCTCCTGATCCGCAGCCACCTTGGCCGCTGTCAGGCAGAAACTCCACTCACCGCACCTGTGCAGATTGCCCAACCACCTTTCACAGACGCGCCGCGCACTTGCCGAAAATCAGGCGAATGGCGGCGTGCCGAATTTTGCGATCGCTTAGAAAGTGCGATAGGGCGGACTTGAGAGGCGTTGAATTTCTGAGCCTATAACGTCTCGCGCTTGACGAAGGGCAGCTAGACGCACCTCGGCAAGAGATCGAAGAGCAGGATCACCGAAAGGCACATCTCCGCTTAAGGTCGCAAGCTTCAGTCCCTCAACAGGGACATTGATTTCAATGCAATGTGCACCTGTTCCGTCTTGCAGGCGAAGGCTTATGGAAGATCGCGTTACGGCAGTGACGGCTAGGTCCATCGGCTCAAATCCCCCGAGGGAGGAAACTACTCTAGAATTTTGCGCACGTCCCGTAATATCCTGCCCGCGACGGCGACGCAGTTTCCCTTCAACGACGGTCCCGAGGTGAAAAGCGGGTCTTCCATGCCCCTGATAACGCCAAAGTCGTTCGGCGCTCGCGTGCGATCCATGTGAATGAGGGCTATCATGGTGTCCGCAAATAAATCTAAGACGGATATCGAAGTGGTCGGCCACATCAAGGCGGTTCCGACGATCCTCGATGTTGTATGTATGACACCGGGACTCGCGTTCGCCGCAGTGGCGCGACCTCGCCGAAAAATACATTGACACGAAAGCCTCTCATTGGAAGGTCAACCCCAAGCCATCATCGCGGCCGCGGCGGGAGAGGTGTTGGACTCAATCGGCTGGGCAGACTTTCGCGCAAGACACGGGCTCCCGCCATGAATTGAAGCATAGTGCAGGATTGATTACTCACTATGCATTTTTGCTTAGTGGACGCTCATGTTGCCAGAGTGTTGAATTGGTTGTCTGATTAGAATTCTTCGAGCACACATTCTACGTTGGACTTGCACAAATAAACTTGCAGACCAATGCACGCATGAGCATTATGTCTGTATTATATTAGATCTTTTCGGCGAGCGCACGCCGGACGGCTTGGCTCCGCGAGCCTCCGGTTTCCCTACATGAGGCGACGATGACAACGCAAACACATTCGCAGGCGCATCTTGGCTTCGACCTCGCGACCGCGGTGATCGTTGCCTCGATCAACCCAGTCATGATCCTCGACAATGATTTAAAGATTATCGCAGTCAGCACGTCCTTCTGCCACGCATTCTGGATCGATCCGGCGGATGTCTCTGGGCAGTCCATCTTTGCAATCGGAGACGGCGAATGGAATGAACCGCGTCTTCGCTCCTTGCTGACCGGGACACTTACGGCGGGGCTGAAAGTCGATGACTATGAAATGGATCTTCGGAGCAAGCAGAAGGGCACGCGTCGTTTAAAATTGAATGCCAACAGGCTCGATTACGTCGACAAAGAGAATGTGCGACTTCTTCTTAGCATCAACGACGTGACCGAACTCCGCGAAACCGAAAAGATTAAGAACGACTTGATGCGTGACAAAGAAAATCTTGTCCGCGAAATGCAGCATCGGATTGCCAACAGCCTCCAGATTATCGCAAGCCTGATCATGAATAGCGCGCGCAGGGTGCAGTCCGATGAAACGCGGGGGCACTTGCAGGCCGCCCATGACCGGGTCATTTCCATCGCAGCCGTCCAGCAACATCTGGCAGCCTCCGGGAATGACACGGTCAAGCTTCGGCCGTACTTTACACAGCTTGCTCAAAGCATTTCAGCATCGATGATAGAGGACCCAGATCGGATTTCGATAGATGTCCTCGTCGATGAAACTATCGTAGATGACGATACGTCCGTGCGTCTCGGACTGGTCGTCACGGAGCTCATCATCAACGCGATCAAGCACGCATTCCCCTCCGGACGTCACGGTCGGATACGAATCGACTACCAGTCGCACGGACCCGATTGGACGCTGAGCGTCGACGATAACGGTGTTGGAATGCCGTCCTCGGGCGATAGGATCGAGGCTGGACTTGGCACAAGCATCATTGAGGCGATCGCCAAGCAGTTGAACGCCCGCATCACGGTGGCCGACGCCCATCCAGGGACAAAGTTCTCCCTCAATCACTCTCTTATGAACTTATCGGATTCCGATATGAATATCATCAAACTACATGACGCAGGCTGGTTTAGAATGGCAAAGCCAGAGGGCCTCTCGAACCTCTTGGCGTAAGTCTCAGATGGGACGCAAGCGGTTCCGCCTTGAGGCTTTGTTGCGGGAAATCCGAAGCAGAATGCCAGCAGCCGGATCCGCTCGCGGACCAGGCAGGAGTTCAGAATTGGCTTTCACGGTTCCGCGCTCTCGGCTGAGTTGAATCCGGGAATGGAAGACCATTCTGCACCCTGGTTCGTCGCCATCGGCGCATCGGGCGGCAAAGGCCTCTCCGACATACAGGCGATCTTGAGCCTGCTGCCGAGATCCCTCGAAGCTGTCGTCCTCATCGTGCTGCATCGTCCTTGGGACCACCTCAGTCATTTGGCGGAAGTTCTAGGGCGCGCCTCTCCTATGCCGGTTCGCATTGCGGTTGATGGCACTCGGTTGGAGATCGGCAATGCCTATATCGGAGAGCCTGGCGATCACCTGGCGCTTGCCGCCGGAAGCTTCGGCGAGCTGGTCTCTGATCCTTTTCGAAGACACCGCAACCGCACGGTCGATCTGCTGTTTCGCTCCGTTGCGGCGCATGGCGGCAATCGCATGATCGGCGTGGTGCTCTCAGGATCGCTGGACGACGGGGCCCGTGGATTGGCGGCACTTCATGAGGCTGGTGGGCTTTCCATGGTTCTCACGCCCAACGAGCCGCCGGACTGCGGTATGCCCGAGAATGCGATCAACTATGACGGCCCCATCGACCGGATTGGGAACCCTTCCGACATCGCATTTGCCATCTGCGAAGCGGTGAGCGGCAAGGATCAAAGGTCAGACTGCCGACCAGCGTGAATGTCGATGCCGATCCAAATTGTAAGCGCATGCCTTTCCGCGATGAGTGAGATAAATATCTGCACGTCATTACAGTTTTGATATCACGAAAGACTTACTGGATCTCGGTTTCATTAAGGCGCATGCATGCGCCATTGCCGGCTTTTCAGGCGTGCGGCAACCGAGAGAGACGTGAGCTTTCGCCTCAGGCGAGTCACGATTATGGACCTTCAGAGACATTTAGAATTTGCGCCTCACTATCGCGCCTTCTTCATCTCGAGCAGCGGGAAAAGAGAGACGTCTCCAGTGCCGATCGAGGCGCAAGATGACGGAGAGGCACTGCGGCGAATGCGTCTGCTCTTCGACGGTCGAGCTGTTGAGCTTTGGGATCACGGGCGGGTGATCATTCGGTTGCCAGCAAGGGTCTTCTAATGGCTCCGATCAACTCACCAATTGCCAGGATCTCAGATGTTTCGGTCTCCGCGGACCTTCAGACTTGAACACAATCTAGCCCACCTTATTCACTGGCCTGATGATGGGAAGGTGGCGGACGTAGCGTATCGTCTTGAGGCAGCGTAGGATT
>NZ_JAMOIM010000119.1 GCF_026130545.1 Lichenifustis flavocetrariae
CTACGGGAACCAGCCTGCGCACGCCGGTAGGTTTCCGCTAGGGTAAACTTGCGTTATGGCTGGGCCGGAGGGCTCGCGGGCTCTCGCGCGATGGACGGTCTGACGGAGGGAGAAGGTATTGGCGGACGCGAAGACCATTCTGGTGACCGGAGGGGCGGGGTTCATCGGCTCGGCGGTGGTTCGGCAGATCATCACCGAGACGCCGCATCGGGCCTTGGTGGTGGATGCGCTGACCTATGCGGGCAACCTCGATTCGCTGGCGCCGGTGGCCGGCTCCGCGCGCTACGGCTTCGTCAAGGCCGATATCGCGGACGAGCCGCGCATGGACGCCCTGATGGCCGAGCACCGGCCCGACGTGATCATGAACCTCGCGGCCGAAAGCCATGTCGACCGGTCGATCGACGGTCCCGGTGCCTTTCTGCGTACCAACGTCATGGGGACCTTCAGCCTCCTGCAGGCGGCACTCCGGTACTGGCGCGGCCTGGGGGACGCCGAGAGGGCGGCCTTCCGGTTCCACCATATTTCGACCGACGAAGTGTTCGGCTCGCTCGGCCCCGAAGGGGCGTTCCATGAAGCCACGCCCTATCAGCCCAACTCGCCCTATTCGGCCTCGAAGGCCGGCTCCGACCATCTGGTCCGCGCCTGGCACCACACCTACGGCCTGCCGACGCTACTGACCAATTGTTCCAACAATTACGGGCCCTACCATTTCCCCGAAAAGCTGATCCCGCTCGTCATCCTGAACGCCCTCGAGGGCAAGCCCCTGCCGGTCTACGGCACGGGCGCCAACATCCGGGACTGGCTCTACGTCGACGACCATGCCCGCGCGCTGCTGACCGTCGTCGAGAAGGGCACGCCCGGCGAGAGCTACAATATCGGCGGCCGCAACGAGCGCCGGAACATCGATGTCGTGCGGCAGATCTGCGTGCTGCTCGACGAGATGACCCCCGATCCGGCCATCGGCCCGCGCGAACAGCTGATCACCTTCGTCGCCGACCGGCCCGGCCACGACGGACGCTATGCCATCGACGCGACCCGCATCGAACAGGAACTCGGCTGGCGCGCGCAGGAGAACTTCGACTCCGGGCTGCGCAAGACGGTGCGATGGTTCCTCGACAACCGCCAATGGTGGGAGCGGGTGCGCAGCGGCGGCTACCGCGGCGAGCGCCTCGGCCTCGACACCACGACGCCGGAGACGGTCTGACCCATGGAACTGCAACGCACCGCGATCCCCGACGTCGTCCTCCTCACGCCGCGCCGCTTCGGCGACGACCGCGGCTTCTTCTCGGAAGTGTTCAACGCCAAGACCTTCACCGAACAGCTCGGTGACTTCACCTTCGTGCAGGACAATCATTCGGTCTCGGCGACGCCCGGCACGGTACGGGGCCTGCATTACCAGACCGAACCGCATGCGCAGGGCAAACTCGTCCGCTGCGCCAAAGGCCGCATCCTCGATGTGGCGGTCGATATCCGCCGCTCCTCCCCGACCTTCGGCCAGCATGTGGCGGTGGAACTCTCGGCCGAGAACTGGAGCCAGCTGTGGGTGCCGCCCGGCTTCGCGCATGGGTTCTGCACGCTCGTGCCCGACTGCGAGGTGCTCTACAAGGTGACGAACCTCTACGCGCCGTCGAACGATTTCGGCATCGCGTTCGACGATCCCGATCTCGGCATCGCCTGGCCGGTGGCGCGGGATCAGGCGGTCTTGTCCGACAAGGACAAGAAGCATCCGCGGCTCGCGGACGCGACCCATGTCTTCGCCTGAGCGGACGTCGTCGCCTGCGCCTCTGCGCGTCGTGGTGACGGGACGCGACGGCCAGGTGGTCCGCTCGCTCCTCGAACGCGGAGCCCGCGCCGGCGTCGACGTGATCGCGCTGGGCCGCCCCGCGCTCGATCTCGCCGATCCTGCGGGGGTCGACGCGGCGGTGGCGCAAGCCGCGCCCCATGTCGTGGTCAATGCGGCCGCCTATACGGCGGTCGACAAGGCGGAGAGCGAGCCGGAGCTCGCCTGGGCCATCAATGCGGGCGGCGCCAAGGCGGTCGCGCAGGCGGCGGCGCGGCGCGGCGTGCCGGTGATCCAGATCTCGACCGATTACGTCTTCGACGGATCGCTGGACCGCCCCTACCGGGAAGACGACCCGACCCAGCCGCTCGGCATCTACGGGCAATCGAAACGTGCGGGCGAGGAGGCGGTGGCGGCCGCGACCGACAATCACGCCATCCTGCGCACCGCCTGGGTCTACAGCCCGTTCGGGGCGAATTTCGTGAAGACCATGCTGCGGGTCGGGGCGAGCCGCGACGAACTCTCCGTCGTGGCCGACCAGAAGGGGTGCCCGACCTCCGCGCTCGACATGGCCGACGCGATCCTGGCCGTCGCCCGCAACCTGGTCGATCGCCCCGACGCCGACCTGCGCGGCCTCTTCCACATGAGCGGCAGCGGTTCGACCACCTGGGCGGCCTTCGCGGAGGCGATCTTCGCCGCGTCGCGATCGGCGGGCGGGCCGAGCGCCGCGGTGCGGCCGATCACCACCGCGGACTATCCCACGCCCGCCCGGCGCCCGGCCAACTCGCAACTCGATTGCGGCAAGCTCGCCCGGCTCCATGGCGTCGTCCTGCCGGCCTGGCAGGGCTCCGTCGCATCCTGCGTCACCCGACTTTTGAGGGAAGCTTCCGCATGAAGGGCATCATTCTGGCAGGCGGCAGCGGCACGCGGCTGCATCCCATGACCCTGACGGTGTCGAAGCAGCTTCTGCCCGTCTACGACAAGCCGATGGTCTATTATCCCTTGTCGACGCTGATGCTGGCCGGCATCCGCGACATCCTGGTGATCTCGACCCCGGACGACCTGCCGCGCTTCCGCCAGTTGCTGGGCAGCGGCGAGCGCTGGGGCCTGCGCTTCAGCTACATAGTCCAGCCCAAGCCCGAGGGGCTGGCCCAAGCCTATATCCTGGGCGCCGACTTCGTCGGCCAGGATCCCTCCATGCTGGTCCTCGGCGACAACATCTTCTACGGCCACGGCTTGCCGGACCTGCTCGAAGGCGCCCGCCAGAACCTGAAGGGCGCCAGCGTGTTCGGCTATCATGTGTCGGACCCGGAGCGCTATGGGGTGGTCGAATTCGACGCCGCGGGGCGCGCCATCACGATCGAGGAGAAGCCCGCCAAGCCGCGCTCCAACTGGGCCGTGACGGGGCTCTACATGTACGACGCCGATGTGGTGAAGATCGCGGCCGATCTGAAACCCTCGCCGCGCGGCGAACTGGAAATCACCGACGTCAACCGGATCTATCTCGAACAGGGCCGCCTCGCGGTGACCCGCATGGGGCGCGGCTTCGCCTGGCTCGACACCGGCACGCCCGACATGCTGACCGAGGCGGCCTCCTTCGTCCAGGCGCTGGAACATCGCCAGGGGTTCAAGATCGCCTGCCCCGAGGAAATCGCCTTCGACAAGGGCTGGATCGACGCCGCCGCCCTGCGCGACCTCGGCCGCGCCCTCGGCAAAAGCACCTACGGCCAATACCTCCTGCGCCTCGCCGAAACACCCGCAAACTGAGC
>NZ_JAMOIM010000011.1 GCF_026130545.1 Lichenifustis flavocetrariae
AAGGCCCACTTTCGCCCGGATGACGTTCTGATCCTTCGTCATGGTCGTGCCCCTGCAAAACGCCGAGGCCGGATGCGAAGATGGCGGCGAGGTCGGTCCGGAAAGCGGCCGGGTCTGCAGTGTGATCGGCGGCAACGCTCATGCTGGTCTCCACGGTCTTGGCGGCCTCAATTTGCCAGAGCAGCGGTCGCTCGCCATACCCATGGGATCTTCACGGAAGCGGCTTGACCGCTCCCGTGAACGGAACGTGGGTAAGCAGTCAAAGCAGTCACTCAGCGGCAGATACTTCCAACGCGTCCGAGCCAAGTAGGGCGGTCAGGAGGAGGTCAAGCTTGTTTGGAAATGCACACTCTTCGGAGGTCGGCCGCAATTGAAGGCGAGAGCCTGTCAAAAAAGGAGGCATCGGCGGGCCCGTTGTTGGGATCGCAGCCCTCGGACGCCGCACGCGCTTACCGATCGCGACCGGTCTGTCCAGGCTATGACGTGCGCGTAGCGACATGTGCCGCTGATGGCCATGCTCATTCACGGCGACGCGCGGGCGGCATTCCTTTTATGTTCGCGTGATTGCCACGTCGATTAGCGCCACTTGCTTCGATGACCTGATGCCCGGCGTGGAAACCAGTCTGGAGCCTTCGAAGATGTCTTTGTTTTCACGTGATCCCGCAATCAAGGTCCTCAGCTTCAACCTTCTCGACATGCAGACGGTCGGCCATAACAACTACGGCCTCTGGCGGCATCCGAGGAACCGCAAGCGCTCCAATAATCTCAAGTACTGGACGGACTTCGCACAATCCTGCGAGAGGGCCTTGCTCGACACGCTGTTCTTCGCCGATGTCCTCGGGATCGCGGCCGGCTACGGGGGGAACAACGACGTGGCTCTACGAGAGGGCATGCATGTGCCGCTCAACGATCCTCTGATGGCTCTATCGGCCATGGCGGCGGTCACGACTCACCTCGGCTTCGCCGCCACCGTATCGACCACCTACGAGGCGCCTTTCGCCCATGCGCGGCGCATGTCGACGCTTGATCATCTCACGGGCGGGCGCATCGGCTGGAATGTCGTGACCTCCTACCTGCCGAACGCCAACGAGAACTTCGGGATTGCCCCGGACCTCTACACGCACGACGAGCGCTATGACAGGGCCGAGGAGTTCATGGCCGTCTGCTACAAGCTTTGGGAGGGCAGCTGGGCCGATGATGCCATGATCCGCGACTCCGATCGCAACATGGTGTCGGATCCCGCGAAGGTTCGACGCATCGACCACGCCGGTCGCTACTTCCAGGTTGCCGGGCCGCACCTGGTCGAACCTTCGCCCCAGCGCACACCGGTGATCCTGCAAGCCGGCAGTTCGGGGCGCGGAAAAGACTTCGCCGCCAAGCACGCCGAGGTCGTGTTCATCGGCGGCAGGTCCGCCGACGCCTACCGGAAGAATGCCAGGGACGTTCGCGCCAGCGTTGTGTCACACGGTCGGGCGGCAGGCGACGTCAAGATCCTGGCTGAGATGGGCCTCATCGTCGCTGCGACGCAGGCGGAAGCCGAGGCCAAGCTCGCGGACTTCCAGGCACTGAGCAGTCCGGACGGCTACCTTTCGCATCACTTCGGGTCCGGTGCCGACCTGCTCAAATACGATCGCAACAAGACGATCGAGGAGATCACCGCCGAAGGAGGCCCGGGATCGGTGTTCCTCAGCCACTACAACTATCCGCTGGGCACAACCGTCGGCGCCGTGCTCGATCAGGCCACCCGCCTCGATAGCTCGAGGGCCCTGTTCGCCTGGGGAACGCCGAAACGAGTGGCCGACAAGATCGAGGAGTGGGCCGACACACTCGACATCAACGGGTTCCTCATGCGCCAGATGATCTCGCCTGTCTCGGTCGACGAATTTGCCGACCTGCTGGTGCCCGAATTGCAAAGGCGCGGCCGCTACCGTCAGCGCTACGAGGCAACCAGCCTGCGCGAGAACATGTTCGGCACGCCGACGCCGCGCGTGCGGTCAACGCACCCTGCGGCCGCCTTCAAGTATCCCCTGAGTCGATGAGAGACTGCCTCAAGGCAGGCGCGCCAGGCGCTCCAGCATCAAGGCATAGAAGGCGTCGTTGTCGAGTTCCCGCAGGACGGTGCAGTTTGGCGGGTTTTTGGTGACGTTCCACCAATCGACGACGGTCATTCCACCCGTCAATGGAGAGACGAGATCGATGGCGACGTGGCAATGCCGCCCGCTGAACAGCGCCGGCTGCAACAGGTATCCGATCACGCAGGGATCGTGCAGCGGATAGCGATCGGTTCCGAACTTCTGATTGCCGAAGCGCTGGTAGAATTCGGCCATGCCGGCCCCTTGCACCCCGGTCCTAGTGCCGAGTGCCCGAAGCTCGCCGAGCCATGCTGGCGTCATCAGCGCCTTGTAGGTGCAATCGATGGGAACCATCGTCAGCTTCACGCCGGCGGTGAAGACGACGTGGGCAGCATGCGGATCGACGAAGATGTTGAACTCCGCGGCCGGCGTCGTGTTGCCGCCCTCGAAGAAGCCGCCCCCCATCAGCACCACTTCCGCAATGCGCGGCACGATGGCAGGCTGCTTGACCATGGCCATGGCGAGATTTGTCATGGGGCCGAGCGTGCAGATCGTGATCGTGCCGGGCTCGGCCGCCATCAGGCTGTCAATGATGAAATCGACGCCGTGCCCGGTGCCCAGCGGAGCGGTCGGAGACGGAAGGTCGCAGCCGTCGAGCCCGCTGTCACCGTGCACATATTCGGCCGTGAACAGCGCCCGCACCATCGGGCGGGCGCAGCCGGAATAGACCGGTATGTCCGGCCGGCCGCCGAGTTCGAGCACCATCTGGGCGTTCAGGGTGGTGCGGGCGAGCGGCACGTTGCCGGCCACCGACGTGACACCGATCACCTCCAGGTCCTCGGGCGAGCCCAGCGCCAGAAGGATGGCAAAGGCATCATCCTGGCCGGGATCGGTGTCGATGATGATCTTGCGCGGCGCACTCACGGCATGCCCTCCGCGGCGAGCAGCGGCTTCGATCGCTCCCACACCTTCTCGGCGACCACTTGTACCTCGCGAATCGCTTCCGCCTTGTCGAAGCGCGTGAGGCGCTGCTCGTCGATGAGGCATTCGCCGCAGACGAAAACGTGGGTCACGTCGCGGCCGCAGGCGTTGTAGACGATGTTGGTGATCAGGTTCTCGACGCGCAGCGGGTAGGAGCCGGTGTCGCCTATCATGCCGGCCTCTTCGTCATCCATGTAGACACAATGGGCGCCGATGAACCGGCGCGAATGTAGGTTTTCATGGAACGCTCCGCTGGGCCTGAATGGCAGGCGCTGCACCGACGCTGCCGTGCAAGAAGAGGGCGTGAAGATGGTCACGCTGGACGGCGGCTGCCGGCATATCTGCCGCCACGCTGCCGCGCACGAGCACGACGACGCGGTCGGCAATAGCAAGGCCGCGCGCGACGTTTTGCTCGACCAGCAGGACGGGGATGCGCCGCTCCCGGCGGATGCGCTGGATCGCGGCGAAGACGAGGTCGATCATCGCCGGAGCGAGGTCGCTCGAGGGTTCGTCCAGCAGCAGGACGGCAGGATCAGCCATCAGGGTCAGGGCGATGGAGAGCATTCGCCGCTCACCGCCGCTGAGCGCCCCCGCCGTGGCGCCGAGGCGCTCCCGCAGGCGTGGAAAGAGGTCGAGTACGGCCTCCTGCGCCGCCGCGCGTTTTGCGGGCTGCAGATAGGCACCCATACCGAGGTTGTCCCGCACCGACAGGCCGGCGAAGACGTTGTTGTTCTGCGGCACATAGCCAATACCGCCGGCAGCGCGGCGGTGGGTCGCCCAACGCGTGATGTCGACGTCATCCTTGTGCAGGATACCGCCCGTGATGGTCGTCAGCCCCATGACCGTTTTAAGCAGCGTCGACTTGCCGGAGCCGTTGGCACCGAGGACCAGGAGGATCTCGTCGGGCCGCAGCGCCATCGATAGCCTGTCCAGGATCACGAGTGGTCCGTATCCGGCGCTGACGGCGTCGAGCCGCAGCGCCGCGCCGGCCGCCCTCGATTCGGGTGGGACGCTCATGCGGTCTCTCCCAGGTAAGACCGCATCACCTGCGCGTTGCGGCGGATGTCGACCGGCGAGCCGCGGGCGATGACAGTGCCGGCGTCGAGCACGACGACGTCGTCGCAGACGTCGGCGATCATCTCCATGTTGTGCTCGATCAGCAGGACGGTCCGTCCCTCCGCCGCCAGCGACTTGAGGAACACGATCTGCTGCTCGACCAATACCGGGTTCACCCCGGCGGCGGGCTCGTCGAGCAGCAGCACGGGTGGATCACTCATCAGCGCCATGCCCATCGAAAGCAGCTTCTGTTGACCGCCCGACAGGCCGCCTGCCGCATGGTCGGCGAGGTGAATCAAGCCGAGGCGGGCAAGCATGGCGCGGGCGTCGACCACAAGGGCCCGTTCGGAGCGGCGGCTTGCCCCAGGACGGAACAGGAGGGTGAGCAGGTTCTCGCCCGGCTGGTCGCGCCGCCCGACCATCATATTTTGGATCACGGTCAGCCGGCGCGCAAGTCGTGGGATCTGGAACGTGCGGGCGACGCCCCGTGCCGCGACCTCCTCCGGTCGGCCCGCCGGGATGGGCACGGCTTCGATCGAGACGGAGCCGCTATCGGGCGCGATGGCACCAGCGACGACGTTGAGCAGCGTCGACTTGCCCGAACCGTTCGGGCCGATGAGGCCGAGGATGCGGCCGGGCCGCGCCTCCAGGCTGACGGCATCCAGTGCCCGCACTCCGGCGAAGGCGACCGTCACGTCACGGACCGACAGCATCGACCCTCACCTTTCGTTCGGGCACGAGGCCCTCGCGCCGCAGCAGGAAGACCAGCACCAGGACGACGCCGAAGATCCCGAGGCGGAGATTGGCCACAAGGTCGAACGGCAGGCCGCTCCAGGCCGCCAGGAAACGAGTCGAAACGCTGATAAACTGAACGAAGGCCGTGCCGACGACGGCGCCCAACAACGAGCCGGCTCCCCCCAGGATCAGCGCCGTCCAGACGATAAAGGTCTCGGCGACCGAGAAGGACGAGGGAGCCACGAAGCCGACGACATGGGCGTAGAGCGCTCCCGCAAGCGCGGCCATCAGCCAGGCTACGACTGTCACCAGCGCCTGGACCCGGAAGGGATTGCGCCCGAGCGTCGCCACCAGCAGGTCGTCTTCCCGCAGCACGCGCATGAGGCGCCCGAGCGGTGAGCGATCGATGCGGCGGGCAAGCAGCAGCATGGCGAGCAACAGGCCCAGCGCCAGTCCCAGCGCGGCGAGCGGGTTGGAGACGCGAGCGACAGCGGTGCCGTCCTGGCCGCCGGCGATGGGCGTGACGTTGACCATCAGCAGCCGGAAGATCTCCGATGCTCCGAGAGAGACCAGCGCCCAGTAGTCCTGCGACAGGCGCCCGACCGGAGCAAGCACCAGCACTCCACCGACGGCGGCCATTGCCAAGCCGAGCGCGAGGCCCGCGCTGATCGAGCCGCCGTGAGCGGCGGAAATGGCCGGACCGTAGGCGCCCAGCGCGAACGGCAGGATCTGGCCGAAGTTGACGAGGCCGCAGAGTCCGAACTGGAGATCGAGGCTGAGGGCCACGACCGACCAGATCGCGATCATCGTGACGGCGAAGACGAGGAAGTCGAGCATGGCTCAGCGCACTCCGCCGCTTCGCAACTGGCGCGGCCGGAAGCAGAGCACCAGCACCATGGCGGCAACCGCGATCGTGTCGCGGAACTGGCTGGGGAGGAACCACGACCGGCTGCTCAGCACGGCACCGAAGTCGACCCCGATCGCGATGTTCTGGGCCAGTGACAGGATGCAGGCGCCTGCCACCGCGCCGGCGATGCTGCTGAGGCCGCCGATGGTCACCGCAGCGAAGACGGGCAGCAGGATCTGCAGGTCCATGTCGGGCTGCAGCCGGGTTTCCAGGGCGAAAAGGGTACCGCCGAGGGCCGCGAAGGCTCCGGCCAGGAACCACATGAGGGCGGTCAAGCGGTCGGGCGGGATGCCGCGCGTCGCGGCAAGGTCGCGGTTGTCGGCTAGCGCGCGCAGGCCAGTGCCGATGCGCGTGCGGTAGAGCAGCAGTTGCAGCACGACCATTGCCGCGATCGTGGTCGCCACGACGGCGAGGTCGAGACTCGTGATGACGGCATCGCCCAAGAGGTAAGTGTCGGTCTCCACGTCGAAGACGCGCGCTGCGCCGCCGAAGACGGCAGCAACCCCGGAACGGAAGGCCAGGGCCACCCCCCATGAGGCGATCATCTTGGCCTCGGGCCGTAGGCCGCGGAGCGGGTGGAAGACCAGCCGTTCGACGATGATCGCCACCAGCCCCGTCAACACCGCGGAGATCGCCGTAGCGACGGGAAAGCCGAGGCCGAGGCCTCGCGCCGCATAGGTAAAGTATCCCCCCAGCACCGCATACTGGATATGGGCGAAATTGGCGAAGCGGACCACCGAGTAGGCTAGCGAAATTCCCACCGCGATGACGGCGATCTCGCTGGCGTAGACGATCGAGTTCAGAAGGATCTGCAGCACGGAAACCCGTTCTTGACCGCGAGGTGGATAAGGTCGTCGCCGGGCCCTTGCGATCGCAGACGGCCTGGCTCGATGATGTCTTGTCACGCTCGCGCAGCTCGATTGGGAGCGATGGCCGGTCAAGCACCAGGCGACGTCGCCCCGATCGAGGGTGTAAGCCCCTAAGATCGCAAAGGGTGGACTTCGGCACGCAGCGTTGCTGTGGCACCGCCGCATGCCATCCGGATGGGCTACTGCTGACCCGTCGTGACGAACTTGCCGTCCTTGTAGCTGATGACGTCGATGGGAGGATCGATGCGCTGGCCGCGCACGTCCCACTTGATGGCGCCCGTCGCGCCCTGGTAGCCGTCGATGCTCTTGGCCATGGTGGTAGCCGAGAAGCCGCCGGGCGCGGCGGCGGCGCGGGCGATTAGCATCAGCGCGTCGTAGCCATAGAAGACGTGCGGCAGCGGCTCCTCCTTGCCGAACTTGGCGGCATAGTCGGCGCCGACCTTCTTGGCGACGTCACCGGACAAGCCGCCATTGTCGACGCCCATCAGATGGCCGTTCATCCAGGCCTCGTTCTCGACAGTCAGGATCGAGGGATAGCCGGCGTACCAGACCTGCTTCAGTCCGAGCGTGCGGGCGTCCTTGAAGATCGTGCGGGAATCGTCTCCGTAGCCGGTCGTCATGATGGCATCCGGCTTGCTCGATACCAGCTGCTGGATGTCGGCGCGGTAGTCGGGCTGGCCCTCGCTATAGGCGATCTTGGCGACGATCTTACCCCCCTTCGCTTCGAAGGCAGTTGCGGCGGCGTCCATAAGGCCGGTGCCGAAGGTGTTGTTGGGGACGACGAAGGCGGCGGACTTGACGCCTTGTGCCGCCGTCCATTCGCCGAGTGCCTTGCCCACGATGTCGTCGAGCGGCAACACCGAATACACTGTGCCGGGGAAGTCGCCGAGCTTGGCCGAGCTCGAAGAGGTGTTGACGATGATCTTGCCCTTCTGCTTGGCGATGGGCGCGACGGCCAGCTCGATGCTGGAGCCGCCGAACATGATAACGGCCGGGACCTTGTCTACGTCGTAGAGCTTGGTGGCGGCGTTGAGCGCCTCCTGCGTCTTGTACTGCGCGTCCTCGATGATGAGCTTGATGGGCTGGCCGTCGACGCCGCCGTCCTTGTTTACGGCATCGGCCGCGATCTGGATGCCGCGCACCATGTCGGTGCTGGTCTTGACGTCCATGCCCGTCAGGTTCGCGATGACGCCGATGGGGATCGGCTCCTTTGACTGGGCCTGCGCTCCCGAGCTCAGAAACGCCAGCGCGACCGCGCCGGCGCCAACCATCGAGTGTATGAACCGCTGCATGGAAGCTCCTGTTTCCGACCCGTTAGAGCCGCGCTGGTGACCTGAAGCGTTTCCCCTCCGCCCATTGAGAGCGGTTATTCTTGGCCACGGGCAGTCCAACCTTCTATGGGTCAGGCTGATTCCTTGGCGGCATCGTCCCCGGCCGTAGCCAGGAGCGCGGCGCGGATCATCTGGCCGGACCGCGTCACGAGATCCCGGGTCACCTCGGCCGCCTGATCGGGCGCTCGCGCCTTGATGGCGGCGACCAGTGCGACGTTTGCCTCGATACTGAACAGCATCATGTCGCGGTTACGGCGATAGCAGTAGAGGCGGTAGCGGAGCGCCTGCTTGTCGAGGCTTGCCAGGATGGTGCGCAGGGTCTCGTTGCCGCATTCGGCGTGCAGCAGGTTGGTTAGGGCGACGTTGGCCGCGAAGGCGGTGTCGCGAGCATCTTTCTCGATCGCACGGCCCATGTCCCGCACGAGCTTTTCGAGCGAGGAGACGGTCCGCGCACTGGCATTCCGCGCGACCCCCGACGAGGCGAGGGCTTCGAGCGACGCCCGGCAGGCATAGACCTCGTCCAGCTTGCGTACTGAGAGCTCGGTCACGAACATGCCGACCCTAGGGCGACGCTCGACCAAGCCGTACGACGCGAGGATCTGAAGCGCCTCCCGCACCGGCGACCGGCTGACCGCGAAGCGCTGACAGATCTCCTCCTCGACCAGACGCATGCCGGGCGGGAAGTGCATGTGAATAAGGTCCTCCTCGAGCCTTCGCAGGAGGTCTTCGCCTAAAAGCGCCGGCCGTTGCAAAGCTTCGCCGGACATGTGCTCAACCACGGCGGCGCGTGACAGGCCGATCTTCCATGACCGACGCCACACCGGGATGGACCTGCGGAAAGGGACTAGACAAGCGGGGGGTTCCTCTGATTGCCTGTATACTGTCGACTGCGCCTTGGAACGAGTCAAGGTGTGTCGTACAAGTCCACCTTAAGCAAAGGTCAAGCCATGTCAGCGACCAGAACGGTCAAGCCCGTCTCGGCGGGGGACGAGACGATCGATCGCCTGCCGATCGTAGACCTTCAGAACTTTGCCTTCGACGAGGCCGGTGCCGATCGTATCGCTAAGGAGATCGACCGGATCTTCTCGGAAACGGGCTTCTGCTATCTCAGCAACACCGGGGTGTCGGATGCCGAGATAGCCAGGATTTTCGAGGCATCCAAAGCGTTCCACGCCTTGCCGCAGGCCGACAAGGAGGCGGTCGCGATCAATGCCTACCATCGCGGCTACATGGCGCCAAAGACGTCACTGATCGTGACCTCGTCGGTCGCGACAGTGACCAAGCCCAACAACAGCGAATCCCTGATGATCATGCACGAGATCGCGGGGGACGACCCGCGCTTCGGACAAGATCTCCAGGGCCCCAACCAGTGGCCCGACAAGCTCCCCGCCTTCCGCGCCGATGTGCAGGAGTATGTGGACGCGATGCTCGGCCTCGCGCGACGGTTCACGACGCTCATCGCGCGTGCGCTCGGTATGGCGCCCGACGCCCTCGACCATTTCTTCGCCAGGCCGACCACGTTCCTGCGCCTGCTCCACTATCCGCCACAGCCGAACGCCGCGGACGACGAGTTCGGATCGGCGCCGCATACGGACTACGGCTTCATCACGATCCTCCTGCAGGACGGTGTGGGGGGGCTCGAAGTCAGGCGGCGTGGCGGCGGCTGGATCAAGGCCACGCCAGTGCCGGGCACATTCGTGATCAACGTCGGCGACATCCTGGCGCGATGGACGAACGGCCGCTGGCAATCGACGCCCCACCGGGTCCAGAACAAGAACACCGTCGATCGCTACTCCGTGCCCTTCTTCTTCGACCCGGATATGTCCGAAACCATCACCTGCCTGCCGGGCTGCGTGGCCGCCAACGAGGCGCCCCGGTTCGAACCGATCGTCTATGGGAAATACCTTATGGAACGCATCGACAAGAACTACAGCTATCGGAACGCCGCAGGCGGGGCAGCGTAGCGAAGGCAATATCGATGGATCGATGCCGATCGCCCTCATGGATACCCGAAACGGCGGATGCCGCCTTTGACGGGATCAATCATGGATACCGAGACTGATGCCGACGCCACGCCGTATGAAGCTTATCGCCTATCTCAAGACCGGTCCCAGCGCCGGCCACAGCGGCGGGTGGCGCCATCCGTCGGCGGCGCTCGACGATATCTTCGAACCGTCTCGGTATGAACATATCGCCCGTGTCCTCGAGGCCGCCTGCTTCGACGCTGGCTTCTTCGCCGATACCTTCGGTCTCGGCGATACGTTTGGTGGCAGCTACGACACCTACCTGCGCCTGGGCGGGCAGACCAGCTATCTCGACCCGATGGCGGTGTTGCCCCTCATGGCTCGCGTGACCAATCATCTGGGGCTCGGCGCGACACTGTCGACGACCTTCAACACCCCGTACTGGATCGCCCGAACCCTGGCTTCCCTGGACCACCTGTCCAAGGGGCGCATCTGCTGGAATGTCGTGACCTCCGCGACCGAGATGGAGGCTCGGAATTTCGGCTTTGATGCACTTCCCTCCAAGTCCGAGCGCTACGATCGGGCCGACGAGGTGCTGGAGGCGTGCTGTACTCTTTGGGACGGTTGGCAGCCCGATCCTTTCGTGCTCGATCGCGAGAAGGGCATCTTTATCGACCCGACAAAGGTGGCACGCGCCGATTATGTCGGCCGCTATGTCAGCACGCGCGGTCCCCTCACGATTCCGCGCAGCCCGCAAGGGCGCCCCGTGTTCTTGCAAGCGGGCGCCTCCGACCGGGGCCGCGAATTCGCTGCGCGCTGGGCGGAGGCGATCTTCACAGAATCGTATTCGAAGGCCGATGCGCAGGCTTTCTACGCCGACATCAAAAGCCGAATGGCGGCCTATGGGCGACCGCCCGAACACTGCGCCGTGCTGCCTTTGATGTCGGTCGTGCTCGGCGAGACGGAGAGCATCGCCCGCGAAAAGGCGGCCTATCTCGACACGCTGGTCAGCGATGAACTTCAACTGGCCATCACCTCACAACTTGTCGGCGTCGACCTCAGTCGCGGCATCGAGAGCGAGGCAGCCGTGGTGGACGAACTTTCCCGGGGCAATCACGGCATCGAAGGCGAGCGAGCGCATGTCGCACAGGTAGCCAAGGCAGCAGGGGTGAGCTTTGCCGCCGCGGCGAAGCGACCCTACGAAATGATCGTCGGCACGCCGGACTTGGTGGCCGACCATATGGAGGACTGGTTTTTGGGGGGCGGTGCCGATGGCTTCATCCTGATGCCCACCGTCTTCCCCATCATGTTCGAGGAGTTCGGCCGTCTAGTGGTCCCGATCCTTCAACGCCGCGGCCTGTTCCGCACCTCGTACCAAGGCGCCACGCTACGCGACAACCTCCGGTCACCCTGAGCATTGTCGGCAAGGCGGCGTTTGACCTCGGATCGGCTCGGAATATTCGTCCCACGTCATCCTCATAATACCAAATGCCCTCAGGTTGACCCGCAAAGACTCATTCGCCCATCCGATTGAGATGATGGTGCTGGGAGGTCGGATCCGGCCCTCGCAGCATTCCTCGCGTGGGCGCCGCGCCGAATCCGACGATTTTCACGCACCGACTCTGCCGACGAAATCGCGGCACGGGACCGACGCCCATCGTGACAAGTGTTGAGGGACGGTCGCACCCTCACCGCAAGATCAGCTCCCGAAGCCGACGTTTGGGTACGGGATCGGCACCGAGCCGGACATGATCGGACCATCGGGCAGCGGGAATGACAGCGGCGGCATGGCGCCACCCGACGTCACGAAAGCTCGCGCCTGGGTACTTTGAGCGAGTTGCCGCTGCTGGCTCTGATGCAGTGGCAACGATCCGCCGATGCTCATCAATTGGGGTGAGCCGATTGGAACCGGCGGCGCGCTCAAGGTGAGAGGGCGAAGGCTGAGCGAGGTGTTCGGCCCGGTCGGGATGTGGAGGATCCTACGGGCCAGGGCGGACCGCTGCCGTGCGAGATCCCACATCACGGGAACGGCGGCGCAGGTGCGACCAGCCTTCTCAATACATCAAAGATACGACGGTACGGTGATGGACAGCTAGGCTTATCTGTGCTCGTTTCATGCTCGCCGTCCGCCAAATGCCGCTTGCGGCGCAGATCTGCAAAATGCCGACAGGAGCTGCGAGCGAAGCCTCGAACCTGAGAAGAATGTCGCCCGAAGAAGGTCAGTGGAGGTCGTCACTTTGAGAGCCACCTACTCTTCCGCTCAAACTGCGAGGGACAGAACTCGCAGCTTTTGGGAAGAAGCTGTCGCTGCCGTCTACTTCCCGCTGGAGCTGCAGTTTGAGAATGGGCGCGAGTTCGCCGGAAAGCTCGACACATGGTCTCTCGGGCAAGTTTCGGTGTCCCGTAACGTGTCGGACGGATTACTCTATCGCAGGCATGCCCGTCACCTCGCCGCCGAGCGCGAGGAAAGCTTTCTAATCACCATACCTGAGCGGAACGAGATTCGCTTCTCCCAGGCCGGCCAGGAAGTCAGATGCCGACCAGGCGCTTGCCTGGTCGAGCGAAGTCATCTTCCTTACGAGTTCAGCCACCGAGACCCGACGTCGCTCTGGGTGCTCAAGATCCCCAACGCTCAGTTGAAAGCCCGAGTGGCTCGGCCCGAGCGCCTCGCCACGCTCCAATTCGACGTCACGGGCGGCGTCGGCGCCTTGTTCGTTGACATGCTGCGTCTGAGCGTCGAACGGCTCGACGGGAGGAGCGAGGCGGCACAGTCCACCGCCGGCTGGCACCTGATCGACCTGCTGGCCCTGACCATCGGGGCCGACGACCGCGTTCTTGGAAGCCAGGCCTCGTCGATCCGGAACGCGCATCTGCACCGGTCGGAGCACTTCATCCGTGCCCGTCTCGCCGATGCCCGGTTGTCCCCGCAGGCGGTCGCTGACCATTGCGGGATTTCGCTGCGCTACCTGCACCGGCTGTTCGAAGAAGAAGGCACAACGGTGTGCGATTTCATCCGCACCGAACGCCTGCTGGCGTGCGATGCCATGTTGCGCGACCCGCTCTGCCGGAAAAGCATTGCCGAGATCGCCTATGGCATGGGTTTCAGCGATCAAGCCCAATTCAGCCGCCATTACCGCGCCCGGTTCGGCTGCACGCCGCGAGAAGCCCGCGCGATGTCGCGCTTCACGGTCCAATAGCTCCGGCCGGCCAAGGCGGATCCTCCATCGGCTACTTCGCCCGTGACGTGCCTGCGTAAGTGGCAGTTCTTCGTTTGCCGAGAATCTGGGCAGCTTATGCGCTGATGCGCAAGAACGACGCCCCTCAGGCGCAAGAACGACGCTCCGAAATTTCCTCTAATCCCGATCACGCCCTGCGCGACGACTGCCGAGATCACCCGGTCCGGGCAGCTTCGTCCAACCGCAGATCCGCTGGAACGAGTGAGACCTCGGCGTCAGTCGTCGAGGCTTGCGTCTGAGAAGGAAGCCTTCGTGCCGAACCTGCGCGTGGCTGTCGATGTCGGCGGCACCTTCACCGATATCTGCATCATGGACGAGACGACCGGTGCAATCCGGATTGAGAAGACCGCCTCCACCCGCGATCCGATTGACGGCATCATGAGCGGAGTGGGCAAGGCCGGCATCGACCTCACCCAAGTTGCCCTCTTCTCCCACGGCACGACCGTGGCTACCAACGCGCTCATCACGCGCCGCCTGCCGCGCACGGCTGTGGTCGGAACGCAAGGGTTCCGCGACGTCATCGAGATCCGCCGCGCCAACAAGGAGGACCTCTGGGACGTCTATAAGGATGTAGTGAAGCCCTATGTCCCGCGGCGCGACCGGCTGACCGTGCCGGAGCGCGTGGACGCGGCCGGCCGCGTGGTCGAGCCGCTCGACGAGGCCGCGGCCCGCGAGATGGCCCGCATCCTCAAACGGCGGGGCGTCGAGGCTATCGCAGTGTGCTTCATGAACGCATACCTGAACGGCGCCAACGAGCGTGCCATGCAGGCGATCCTGCGAGAGGCAATGCCCGACGTGCCGATCTCGATCTCCTCAGTGGTGCTGCCGGAGATCTTCGAGCACGAGCGCTTTTCCACGACCGTGGCCAATGCGGCCGTCAGCCCCGTGGTGGTCGACTACACGACCCGGCTCGGGGACCGGCTCGCCCGCGAAGGCTACACCCGCGACCTGCTGCTGCTCCACACCGGCGGCGGCGTGATGACGCCGGCGAGCGTGAAGGATTTCGCGGCCCGTCTCGCCGGCTCGGGAATCGCGGCCGGTGCCATCGCGAGCCGTTACATCGCGGGCCTTTGCGGCTATCCCAACTCCATCGGTCTCGACATGGGCGGAACTTCGACCGACGTCTCGCTGGCCTACGACGGTCAGTCCCGTGTCACCAAGGATTGGCACATCGAGTTTGGCTACCCGATCCGCTTCTCGTCGATCGAGGTGCTCACCATCGGGGCCGGTGGTGGCTCGCTGGCTTGGACGGACCCCGCCGGCTCATTGCGCAACGGCCCGCAATCGGCCGGCGCCCATCCCGGGCCGGCCTGCTACGGCAACGGCAATCGGCAGCCGACCAACACGGACGCGAACGTGACGCTGGGACGGCTCGGCACGCGGCTCGCCGGCGGCAAGATCACCCTCGATCCAGAGCTTGCGCGCACCGCCGTCGCGGAAGGCGTGGCCAAGCCCTTCGGTCTCTCCGTGCCGGACGCCGCGGATGCCATTCTACGGGTGGCCAATGCAAACATGTCGGATGCCGTGCGGCTCATCTCGATCAGCCGCGGCTACGACCCGCGTGATTTCGCGTTGGTTGCCTTCGGCGGCGCCGGGGCGCTGCATGGTGTCGACGTGGCGCGTGAGCTCGCGATCCCGGTGGTCATCGTGCCGCCGAACCCTGGCGTCACCTCGGCCCTTGGTTGTTTGCTGGTCGACATGCAGCACGACTTCTCGCAAAGCTGCATGGTCGGCACCGAAGAGGCCGACCCGGCCGCCATCGAGGCGCAGTTCGCCGAGATCGAGCGGGAGGCGCTGGACCGCCTGACTCATGAAGGCGTTGCCGAGGCCGACATCCTCCTGCAGCGCTCGGTCGACATGATGTATCGGGGCCAATGGCGCTCGCTGGCCGTCCAGGCGCCATCCCGTATCGTCTCGATCACGGAACTCGTTGCGAAATTCCATGCCGAGCACCAGCGCGAATACAACTTCCGTCGCGACGATGCGCCGGTCAGCCTGTTCCGTATCAATCTCAAGGCCACCGGGCTGGTGCCCAAGGCCGAATTCCCCGTGCACGAGCCAACCGGCGTCGTGCCCTCGCCCGCCGGGTCCCGTCCGGTCTGGTTCGACGGCACCGAGCACGACACACCGATCTATCAGCGCGACGACTTGCCGTGCGGCTTCGATTGGGTGGGGCCGGCCGTCGTCGAGCAGGTTGACGCCACCGTCGTGATCCCGCCGGGGACGCGCGCGGAGGTCGACAAATACCTGAACATCCTCATCCGCGTGAAAGGCTGATCCGATGACCGGAGACCTGCGGCTCGACCCCGTGACCTTCGAGGTGCTGAAGAACGCCTTCATCACCAGTGTCGATCAGATGGGTGAGCAGATCCTGAGGACCTGTTATTCCTTCGTGATCTACAACCACGATTTTTCGAGCGCGCTACACGACGCGCAGGGCGAATGCGCCGCCCAGGGTAACCAGGATATCGCGGTCCACGTCGGTACCCTGCACTTCACCTGTAAGGAAGTGATGCGCTACTTCGATGGCGACATGAACCCGGGCGACGTCTTCGCCATCAATGACCCCTATGCGGGCGGCACCCACTTCTCGGATGTGCGCCTCATCCGGCCGATCTTCGCCGACGGCAAACTCATCGCCTTCGCGCAGTCGAACGGCCACTGGTCGGACATGGGCGGCAGCGTGCCCGGGTCGTTCGACGTCGCGGCCCGGGATATGTTCCGCGAGGGCTTGCGCATCACGCCGGTCAGGCTCTTCGACAAGGGGCGGTTCTGTCGAGACGTCGCCCATCTCATCGCGTCGAACACACGCGACCCGGCCTCCATCATTGGCGACATTCAGGCGCAGGCGCAGGCCACCCAGGTCTGCGAGCGCGAGATCCTGCGCCTCGTCGGTAAATACGGCCGCGACACGGTCGAAACCGGACTTGGCGCCGTGCAGGACTATGTCGAACGGTCGGTGCGCCAGCGCATCGCGGCGCTGCCGGATGGCAGCTGGGAAACAGTGGATTTCATCGACCGCGACCCGGCCGGCGGCGAGGGCATGATCCCCATCCGCATCAAACTGACCATCCGGGGCGATAAGGCAATCTACGACTTCACCGGCAGCCACCCCACGATAGGCACCATCTATAACTCGGCTTTTGGAGCCACCTTCTCGGCGGTCGCGGCCGGCATGAAGACATTCTTCCCTGACCTGCCGCTCAATTCGGGATTCTACCGTGCTTTCGAGATCGTGGTCCCGGAAGGCTCGATCGTGGATGCCAAATGGCCCGTCGCGGTCACCGGATTCCTGATGCCCTTCGAAAAGATCATGAACGCGATCTACGAGATGTGGTCGAAGCTGATGCCGGAACGCGCGCTCGCTTGCGCGTTCAACCTCGAATACCTGCTGACGGGCGGTCGCGACGCGCGTAGCGCCGACAAGCCCCTCTTCATGTTCTACGATTGGCTTCCCGGCGGCTGGGGTGGCCGCAACGGCAAGGACGGCAGCAACGTCACGACAGCCTGCTTCGGCACCGGCATGATGGCGCAACCGGTCGAAGGCCAGGAACGGGCAAACCCGATCCTCACGACCGAGTTCGAGATCCTCCGCGACTCGGCCGGGCCCGGCAAATGGCGGGGCGGCGCGGGCGCGATCAAGACGTCCCGCCTGCTCGAATCCGAGAACACCGTCATCTCCTATATCTGCGACCGCGAGCGAGCCGTGGTGTGGGGCATCGAAGGCGGCCTGCCGTCGATGCCACATGGCCTGACCCTGAGGCGGGTCGGCGCGGAGCGGGACGAGCGCCTCGGCTCCATTTTCTCCGACGTGCCGCTCCGCGAAGGCGACGTCTTCTCGCGACCGACCGCCGGTGGCGGTGGTTTCGGCGATCCCCTCGAGCGCGACCCCGCCCTCGTCTGCGAGGACATCAAGGACGACTACGTGTCGGTCGAACGCGCCGCCAAGGACTACGGGGTCGTGATCCGGCCCGTCGATGTCGAACTGTGCCACTACGAGGTCGATGCGGCCGCAACCGATCGCTTGCGCAACACCATACGGGCCGAGCGGCTCGCCTGGGCGCGGCTCGATCCCGAAGTCGTGGCGGCTCGTTATCGGGCCGGCGAGATCAACGCACTCGATGCCGTTCGCCAGCACGCCGTGATCCTCGACTGGGACACGGGAGCGCTTCTGCCCGAATCCACGCGCCAGTTCAGGGACGTGTTCGAACGTCGGTCAGCCGCCCAGTGGCAGGGTGGCTGACCAGCACACAAACCCAGCCCGAATCTTGCGAATGCGGGCCGACAAAGCCGACTTCATTATCGCACCCTTGTTTCAGGAGTTCGTCTCTATGTGCATTGCGACATCCTCAATAAAGGCGTCCAGCCGCTTTGGGCTGTGCTCCCTGGCTGTTCTGGCGATAGCGACGACACCGGCCTGGGCCGCGGACGCTCCCTTTTTTCCCATGAAGATCTACGACTCGTCATCGGGCACGCCGAAGGCAGCCGAATATCAGCCACTCGACAAGGCCCAGAAACCCTACAACCTTTGCGTGCTCTTCCCGCACATGAAGGACAGTTTCTGGGTCGCGGTCGCCTACGGCATCGTCAAGCAGGCCGAGACCGAGAACGTCAACATGAACCTCTACGAGGCGGGGGGATACGAGAACCTGCCAAAACAGCTTTCGCAATTCGACGACTGCATGGCGGGCGGCGTCGATGCCATCATTGTTGGCGCCATCTCGGGTGCCGGCTTGACCAAGAAGTTCGAGGAAGCCAAAGCCAAGGGGATCCCGGTTGTCGGCGTCACCAACCCGCTGCCGCCGAACGCTCTGCCGGCCGCCAATTATGTCGATTTCACCGCGATGGGCGGTGTGACGGGCGAAGGACTCCTGGCGCAGTTGAAGCCTGGCGAGAAGGCAAACATCGTAACTTTCCCAGGCCCGGCTGGTTCGGGTTGGGCGGAGTCGTTCAACGATGGCTTCAAGAAGGCTGTCAGCAAGAACCCGGACGTGAAGATCCTGGGTGAGAAATTCGGTGACTCCGGTGTTGCGGTACAGCTGCAGCTCATTCAGGACGCGCTGCAGGCCTACCCTTCGATGAACGTCATCTGGGGCTCGGCACCGACCGCCGAGGCCGCCATCGGTGCCGTTGCCGAGGCTGGCCGCAGCGACATCAAGATCATGTCGTCCTACGAGAACCAGGCGATGCTCGATGCCTTGAACCGCGGCGATATCCTGGCCTTCGCCACGCAATATCCGGTCGGCGAGGGCGCGATGGCGATCGACCAGGCCGTGCGCCTGATCGAGAAGAAGCCGGTCATCAGCCTCGTGCAGCCCATCGCGGCAGTCGTGGACAAGACGACCGTGCCCAAGCTGCAGATGGATCTCGTCCTGGCGCCGTCCAACTGGACGCCGGTCTACAACGTCAAAGCCAAGTGAGATGACGCGGCACGCCGCCCTCGATCGGACGGCGGCGTTCCGGTGCCACCCAGCAGCCAGGCTCTGCCCATGAACAGTCTCGGCACCGCAGGCCGGCAGGATGCCCCCCTGCTCGAGCTGAAGGGAATTTCCAAGCGTTTCACCGGCGTACGGGCGCTCGATGGCGTCGATCTCGACGTCCGGGCCGGCGAGCTTCACGTGCTGTTCGGCGAGAATGGCGCAGGGAAGTCCACCCTCATCAATGTCATTTCGGGCAGCTTTCCGCCTGATGAAGGCACGTTCCGCTTCGGCGGGGAAGAGATCCACGATCTGACGCCGCATCGGGCGCGGGCGATCGGCATCTCGCCTGTGTTCCAGGAGTTTTCCCTCGTGCCGAGCCTGAGCGTCGAAGACAACCTGTTCCTCGGACGCGAGATCGCAGCCGGCGGCGTGCTCAATGCACGGCGGATGCGCAAGCGGGCGCGCACGCTGATCGACGAACTCGGCTTCGATCTCGATCCGTCGCGCCGCGTCGACGACCTGTCGCGCGCCCACCAGCAGATGACCGAGATCGCCAAGGCGCTGCTTGGCCGCGTGCGGCTGCTGATCCTCGACGAACCCACCGCCTCACTGACCGAGCGGGAAACCGGACGCCTTTTCGAGCTCATTGTGAAGCTTAAGACCGAAGGCGTGGGCTTGATCTACGTCTCCCATCGGATGCGGGAAATCCGCGCTTTGGCCGACCGGGTGACCGTGCTGCGCGACGGCCGCCACATCCGTACGCTCGATGCCGCGTCGGCCTCGGACGGCGATCTGGTCGAGCTGATGACGGGCCGCAAGATCGACGTTCTGTTTCCGGCCATTCCGCATGCGCCGGGTGCCGTCACCCTCGACGTCGAGAATCTGACGACGGCTGACGGCGCCGTGCAGGGCGTCAATTTCCACGCCAGGGCTGGCGAGATCACAGGCATTGCGGGCCTTGTCGGCTGCGGCAAGTCCGAGCTGGTCCGCGCCATCTACGGGATCGACGCCATCGTGGACGGGATGGTACGACTGCATGGACATTCCGTCGAGCAGTCCGGCCCTCGGGAGAGCCTACGTCGTGGCGTAGCTTACTTCCCGGCCAACCGCGTGGCCGAAGGCCTCGCCCTGTCACGCCCAATCCGCGAGAACTCCTCGATGACGGCGCTGGATCTCGACCGTTTCGCCCGGTTAGGTTTCCTGAGACCGCGCGCAGAGCGCAGGGCGATCTCGGTCGTCATGGAGCGGCTGAAGCTCAGGCCGCCTGACATCGAACGCAACGCCGGGGCGCTTTCGGGCGGCAACCGTCAGAAGGTGATGCTGGGCCGCGCCCTTACGCGCGACCTGCAGGTCTTCCTGTTCGATGAGCCGAGCGTGGGCATCGACGTCGGCGCCAAGGTCGAGGTCTACGAATTCATGAAGCATCTGGTCGAGACCGGTGCAGCCGTGGTGGTGGTCTCCTCCGAACTGCCGGAAGTGCTGGCCCTGTCGAACCGCCTTTACGTCATGCATCAGGGTCGCATCGCGGCCGAACTCTCGGGCGACGACAAGACCGAGCAGAACGTGCTCGCGAGTTTTTTCCAGGATCACGGGCGGGAGGCTGCATGAGTTCCGCGGTCGCGGCGTATCCGCGCCTTGAGCGGCACCCTGGCTTCGGCCTTCTCGGACGCCTCGGTATTCTGCCGGCGCTGCTGCTCGCGGTCGTGATCGGAATGTCGGCGGCCGATCCGCACTTCTACGGGCCGATCAATATCCTCAATATTCTGCGCAACACGGCCTTTCTCACCATCGTGGCTTTTGGACAGTCGTTGGTGATCATCGGCGGTGGGTTCGATTTGTCCGTGGGGGCCATCGTGGCGCTGGCAAGCGTGGTCGCTGCGAAAGCCATGGCGGGACTCGGCGCATCCGTTCCCGGTCAGGACGCCACGATCATCGCGGGCGGCGTCGCAGCGGGTCTCGGCTGCGGCCTGGCCGCTGGCATCGTCAATGGGCTCTGTGTCGCGAAACTCCGGGTGACCGGCTTCGTCGTTACGCTCGGCACAATGTCCGCCGTGACTGGGCTGGGGCTGATGCTGACCAACGGCATTCCGGTCTACGGTATGCCCGACAGTTTCGTGAAGGGATTCGGGCGCGCCCAGCTTCTCGGCCTTCCAACCGCCGTCTATGCGGCTCTGCTGATCCTGGCGCTCATGATCTTCGTGCAACGGCGCACGCTGTTCGGTCGATACAACTACGCGATCGGCGGCAATGTCGAGGCCGCGGTGGTGTCCGGCGTCTCTATCGGGTGGCATGTGATCGCCGCCTATGCGGTCTCCGGGCTTCTCGCCGCCGCGACCGGACTGTTGCTGACGGCCCAGGTCGGTTCCGGGCAGGCGAGCTTTGGCGGCGACCGCATGATGCTGCAATCGATCGCCGCTGCGGTGATCGGCGGGGTCAGTCTTCGGGGTGGCGTCGGCAGGGTGGAGATCGTCGCCATCAGCGCGCTCTTCCTCTCCATCCTGAGCAACGCGGTCAACCTCCTGCACATCGACTCCCGCATCCAGCCCATCATCCTCGGTTTGATCATGGTGGTGGCCGTCGCACTCGATGAGGCGAGCCGGCGGAGGAAGGCCCGTGTCTGACGCCGAGACGTCCTCCGATATGGCGCTCGGTGCGACGCGAGAGCTCCGCTCCGCGGTTCGCCGGTCGCTTGTTCAAGCAGCATTGCCGATCGCTCTCCTGATGCTGCTGCTTGGCTTCGCGATCGTAGACGTCCGGGTGCTGTCGCCCGCGAACCTGATGAACATCGCGCAGCAGACCGGTTATCTGGCGCTGTTTGCCATGGCCCAGACCGTGGTGATCCTGACCCGTGGTTTCGACCTGTCGCTCGGCCCGACGGTGTCGGCCGTCAGCGTCGGGGCGGCTCTCGCCATGGCGTCCGGCACCTCGGCCCATCAGGGGCCGAGCGTCATCCTGCTGCTCGGGCTCGGGGCTGGGTTCGTGCTCGGCGCCGCCTGCGGTCTCTTTAACGGCAGCGTGGTGGCGCTGCTTGGCGTCAACCCCTTCGTGGCGACGCTGGGCAGCTATAATATCGCCATCGGCATCGCCACGACGATATCGGGCGGTCGTCCCGTGCAAGGCGTGCCGGATGTCTTCACCCAACTGTTCTACGGCGGCACGCTGTTCGGCGTGCCGGCCGTCGTCATCATAGCGCTGATTTTGGGCGTCATCCTCCACATCGTGCTGACCCGCAGCGTGTTCGGTCGCTCCCTTTACCTCATCGGTACCAACCCGCGTGCGGCAATGGTGGCGGGCCTTCCCGTGAAGCGGATTCTGGTCACCACCTATCTGCTGTGCTCCGGGATCGCGGCGCTCGGCGCCCTGATGCTGACAGCGCGAACCGGCTCTGGCGAACCGAACCTCGGCGGATCGTTATCGCTGCAGGCCACTGCCGCAGCCGTTATCGGCGGCACCAGCCTTGCGGGGGGCAAGGGTGGGGTCGGCACCGCCGTCCTCGGCGCCCTGTTCGTCACCATTCTCTCGAATGGCATGAACCTTGTGCGCATCGATGGCTACGTGCAAATGGTGGTGCTCGGCGCCATCGTGATCGCCGGGGTCGTACTCGACCGTGCCCGACTGGAGCAGCGATGAGCATCTTTTCGCCGCTCGTCCTGCACCAGCCGGCGTCGATTTCTGAGGCCGTGGCTCTGCTGGCTGCGGGGGGACGCGACTGCGCCCCTCTCGCGGGCGGCACATGGATTATGCGGGCACCGATCCGCCATGAAGCGCCGCCGCCCGTCTTCGTGTCATTGTCAAAGATCTCCGCATTGAGCGCCATCGCAATCTCCGAAGAACGCGTCGAACTCGGTGCTGCAGTCACTCATGCGGCGCTCGCGGAGGCCGTCGCGGGCTACCCGGACCTTCAGGTGCTCGCCGAGGCCGCCGGCCGCTCGGCCAATCCTGCGAT
Source organism: Lichenifustis flavocetrariae (assembly GCF_026130545.1). Taxonomy (GTDB): domain Bacteria; phylum Pseudomonadota; class Alphaproteobacteria; order Rhizobiales; family Beijerinckiaceae; genus Lichenihabitans; species Lichenihabitans flavocetrariae. The sequence goes on from NZ_JAMOIM010000011.1 coordinate 22,518, forward strand.
CCGGGCGACCGCGACGATCGGTGGCAACCTGTGCACGACGAGCTTTCCGGCTGCCGATCTGTTGCCGGCTTTGCTGAGCCTCGACGCCGAGGTGGACCTCGCCCGATCGCAGGGCCGTGAGCGCCTCAGCCTCGAAGTTTTCCTGGAACGTCGAGCGGCCCTTGTGCCCGGCTGGCTGCTGACCAGGGTCGTCGTCCCGCGCGAGGCAGGGCGGAGCGCGCATGCGCGCCTGCCACTCCGTAAGGCCGGGGATTACCCTGTCGCCATCGTCAGCGTCGCGATCAGGCTTTGCGAGCGCGACCGCGTCACGAAAGCCTGTGTGGCAATCGGCGCTGTCGAAACCGTGGCGCGACGCTGGCGGAGCCTCGAAGCCGTGCTGCTAGGCGAGCCGGTCGATCCGGAACGTGCCGGCGCGGCAGCCGAGCGCCTTCTGTACGAGATTACGGGACGTGAGGGCATCGAGGCGCCTGGCTGGTACCGCGTCCACGTGTTGCCGTCCCTCGTCCGCCGTGCCATGGCCGGCATTGCAGAGTCACTCTCGTCAGGGAATTCGCGCCCATGCCGCTCGCCTTGACTGTCAACGGGGAGGTCCGCCTCTCCAACGCGGGACCGATGACCCCGCTCCTCGACATCCTGCGCGAGGAGTTCCAGTTGACGGGCGCGAAGCCCGTTTGCCGAGAGGGTTTCTGCGGCGCCTGCATGGTGCTGCGTGATGGGCGGCCCATCTTGTCCTGCCTGACCCCTGCTGGCCTGGTCGAAGGAAGCGACATCTGCACGATCGAAGGCCTGTCGCCCGGTGGCACCCTGACGCCGCTGCAGGACGCCCTCGAGTCCCACGACGCCGTCCAATGCGGGATGTGCTTTCCTGGCATGGTGATCACCTTAACCCACGCCCTGAGGCGGACACACGACCTCACCGACGCCGAGGTTCGGCAAGCTCTCGTGGGCAACATCTGCCGTTGCACAGGCTACGAACGCATCGTCGCCGCCGCACTGGCGATCGCCGCTGCTCATGGTCCGGAGGCGGCCCGCGATGGTTGATCCTGCCGACACCGTCATGAATTTCCGCCGCCGCGACGCGCGCGACAAGCTCACCGGGCGCACGCGCTTCACCATCGATCGCTTCCCGGCGGGTCTGCTGCACGGCGCGGTGTTGCGCGCCGGCGTAGCCTCGGGCATTTTGCGCAAACTCGATGTCAGCCGGGCCGCGACGATGCCGGGCGTGCGCGCCGTAGTGACGGCGGGCGATGCGCCGGGGCGGATCGGCATCGGCATCGCCGACCATCCGCTCTTCGTCGTGGATCGGGTCCGCTACCATGGGGAGCCGCTGGCAGCTATAGCGGCCGATACGTTCGATCAGGCGCAGGCCGCGCTTGCTGCCATTGTCTTCGACATCGCGCCGATGCCGGCCGTACTCGACATGGAAGCGGCTCTCGCCGCAGAGGCGCCGCTGGTGCACCCCGACTGGCGGAGCTACGAGGTTCTCTTCGCAGGCGGCGCGCGGGGCGGCAATGTCGCCTGGGAGGCGACCGCCGTGCGCGGCGACGTCGATGCGGCCTTCGCCCGGCCTGACGTGACGATCGTCGATAGCGCCTTTCGGGTCGGCCGCCAGAACCACGTCGCCTTCGAGCCGCGCGCCGCCATCGCCGCTTTCGAGGATGGCCGCCTCCATATCGAGACCTCGACCCAGGTGCCTTGGACGGTGCGCAACGGTACGGCACGGCTACTCGGCATCCGCGCTTCCGCGGTACGGGTCACGGTTCCGCCGGTTGGCGGCGGCTTCGGGCTCAAGTTCGACCTCGCCATCGAGCCTTTCGCGGCGCTGCTCGCGCGGAAGAGCGGCCGTCCGGTCCGCCTCGTGAATTCCCGCGAGGAGGAGATGCTGACCTGCCTGTTCCGTGAGAATGCCGAGATCCGTATACGCTCAGCGGTCACAAAGGCCGGCGAGATCCTCGGCCGGGAGGCGGTTGTGCTGATGGATTGCGGTGCCTATGGGGGCGAGCAGATCTTTCTTACCACCATGACGGCGCACACGCTGGGAGGCAATTATCGGGTGGGTGCGACGCGGCTGGTGTCGCGCGCTATCTACACCAACACGGCCCCGAACGGCGCCTTCCGGGCCTGCAACGGCGTCTACAACACCTTTGCGCTCGAGCGGCATACCGATGAGATCGCGGCGGCGATCGGCATGGACCCGCTCGCCTTCCGCCGCCGCAACGTTCTTGGCGACGGCGCGCTAGGCGCAACCGGCCAAATCTTCGAAGGTGACGTGCTCGGCCCCATGCTCGATCGGATGGCGGAGCTGCGGGCCGACGCGCCGGACCTTGTTCCGGGTGACGACGGCCGGCTCTACGGGCGAGCCACGACGGTCGGCACATGGTTCGTCTTCGTCGGGCCCTCGGCCGCGACGGTGAACATGAACGCCGACGGGAGCGCGACCCTGGTAACGTCCGGGGTCGAGATCGGCTCGGGATCGACCATGCAGGCCTTGCCGCAGATCGTGGCCGGCGTACTTGGGATCCGGCCCGACGACGTGGTGGTGCGGAGTGCCGACACCGACGCGGCCGGCTACGACGTCGGAGTGGGCGGCGGCCGGACTACGGTGTCGCTCGGCGCCGCGAGCTTGAAGGCGGCCACCGAGGTACGCGGCAAGTTGCTCGCCGTCGCGGCCGCGATGATGGATGTCGCGCCCGACGATCTCGTCATGCGCGACGGTCGCATCGAGCGTCCGGGCGCGAACCGTTACGGTTATTCGATTGCCGAAGTCGCGGCTCGGGCCCAGGCGCTGCAAGGGCCTGTGGCCGGAACCGGCGCCTTCACGGGTCAGGGCGTCAAGGCCATGGTAGGCTGCGCGGCGGGCCACTTCCTCGACGCGATCGATATCCCGGTTTTCGCCGTTCACGACTGCGACGTGGCGGTTGACCGCGAGACCGGCCACGTCGAGGTCCTGGGCTATCGTGTGGTCCAGGATGTCGGCCGCGCCCTCAACCCGAGCGCAGTCGGGGGGCAGATCCAGGGCGGCGTCGTGCAGGGACTTGGCTACGCGCTGCATGAAGATGTGACGATCGGCTCGGACGGCTGCGTCCGCCAGTCCGGTTTCGAAACCTACCGGCTGCCGCTCGCGGGCGACGTCGTGCCGGTCGCGATCAGCCTCTACGAGGGCGCGCCGTCATCGGGCCCACTCGGCACCAAGGGCGCCGGCGAAGTGCCGATCCTCAATGTCGGAGCGACTGTCGCCTGCGCGGTGGCCAATGCCACCGGCTTGCGGGTGCAGGAACTACCGTTGACGCCGCCACGCGTGCTCGAACGGCTGCTCGGGCGCAAGCCGGACCTGGCATTCCCGCACATCGCCGAGCGCTGGGCCGACAATCTCCTGCATCCGCATGGGCAGAGTACGGGGTCGGGAGACGGTGGGTGAGGGGCAAACCACGACGGCAGCGGCTCAGCCTGCGGTCCTGACCACCGACGTCCCACGCTTGGAGGACGCCGAAGCGACCCGCCTCGCGCAGGAGCTCTTCGGCATCTCGGGGCGGGTCGCCCGGCTGACGAGCGAGCGGGACGCCAACTTCCAAGTTGAGGCGCCGGACGGGCGCGCCTTCGTTCTGAAACTCAGCAACGCGGCCGAGGACCCGGCGATCACCAATTTTTAGACTGCGGCGCTGCGGCACATCGAGCGATGCTCGCCCGGTCTGCCCGTACCGTTCGTCTGCGCTTCCTTGGCGGGCGAGGACGAGACCACGGTCACGATTGCGGCTGGCTCGCGCCATGTTGTCCGCCTGCTCACCTATCTCCGAGGGGAACCCCTGCACCGCGTGGTCCCCTCCTTGCCGCAGGCCGCCAACCTCGGTCGCTGCCTCGCTGGGATCGGGCTCTCGCTTCGCGACTTCCGGCCGCCGATCATGATCTGCTCTGGGATCTCAAGGGCGCCGCTCGCCTACGGCCTCTGCTGCCACATGTGGCCTCGGACAGCCGTGCCCTCGTTGCACGGCGGCTCGACCACCTAGAGGATAACATACTGCCGCGCCTTGCCAAGCTGCGGCGGCAGGTGGTGCACAACGATCTCAATCCCCACAATGTACCCGTCGATCCGGCCTACACGGACCGCGTCACCGGCATCCTCGAATTCGGCGACATGGTGGACACGCATCGGGTCAACCACGTCGCCGTGGGCGCCGCCTACCAGGTCGGCTGCCCCGACATGATTGGACAGATCGCCGCCTTCGGGGCGCCTACCATGCCGCCTACCCCGCTCGATCGGCCACTCTCAGTAGACCATCTTGCCGGCCGCAAGCGCGGGCTCGAACAGGGCCCGGTGGTGGGGCACCTTCACGCAAACCATGATGAGATGGACGGCCGGATCGCGCCCCAGAGCGGCAACGTCGGCATAGGCTTCGGGGACTCAGAACTCGGCCGCTGCGGTCTCCGCAGACTCGAGGCGACGCTATCTGTCAGGTCAAGTACAAACTACTACATTTGGGCCGACACGGCCTTTCGCATCACGGCGATCGCCGGCCGCCGCTCCAGGATCTAGCGGATCGTCTCGGGACTGGGAGACTGGCGCACATGAACCGAAAACACCATCAGTCCGCCATCACGAGCCCGACCGTGATCCCTGCAATTGCGCCGCCTAAGAGCATGTAGCCGATCAGCAAGAAGGCGAAGAGGTTGGAGACCTCCTTTTGCTCCTTTCGCCGCAAAGCTTTTGCCCTAATCCCGGCGCAGTCGGCACGGTAGCCTTCGTACCAGCGTATCCAAGGGTCGGCGCCTGGGTCGATCATTGCGGCAGTGGGCCTCTCTGTCGAAGCAACTCTAAGCAGGCGCGGAGCTTTACGAGCGCCCCAATCGTGGTCAAGAGTTGACAGTGCCGCTCACGATTACCGGACCTCGGCTGCCCTCTTCCCACCCGGATAAAACTCAGCACATCCAGGGCTGACGAGCTTCTTCTTGTCCTTCATGCAGGCTCGGGCCTGATCGGCATCCAGCATCGCCTCGGGGCAAAGCCGGACCACGTCACCGAGGCACGCAAGCCGGGCCTGAGCGTACCGGTCTTCCTCTTGGGCGATCGCGCCACTGGCCAGCATCGCCAGCACTACCGCTCCCACGATCCGTCCGAGCATGGTGACCTCCTTGCATGTGAGAGGTGAACTTCCTGCAAGCCGCCCGGCGGCGTCCAGTGCTATGTTGACGCGGCCGTTAGTCATGACCCGGCCACTTTGCGAAAGTCCGGAGGCCTCAAGAATCTCGGCACGCGATAGGCGATCACTCAGCACCGCCGCACCTGCTCCAAATTCCGGGGCACGAGGGAGGGCGCCCCCCAAGAGTTGTTCAACATGACCAAGCGACTGAGCGACACAACGAGGTCCGCGAGGCACCGACGATCATCGGCCGCACGCACCCGAGAAATCGCCACCAATTTAGCGGCGAGAGCGGCAGCCAATGTCGCGGCCCAGTACGAGGACGGGGCCTGGCGCAGTTACACTCCATGACGTCGCGGAGTTCACTTAATCTGGCAGCTCATCTGGATGACGCAATCCGAGCATGCCGCCATGGAAAACGAGGCGGCGGGCAAAAGGTTTTCGAAAACAGAGGCTGTTGGCCCCGTCTAATCCGTGCTCCAACCATGCCAATAGGCTGTCGATCATCTCTACGTTGCGTCGGGCCCGAAGCCATCCGCAAGGCGATGTGGCAGCACGCACGATCACCATGGCTTTCCCAATCTTAATCTCAGGGAAGCGGTGCACTCACAAACGTAGGCTAAGAAACTTCATTCGTTGGTGAGCGCGCTGGGACTCGAACCCAGGACCCTCTGATTAAAAGTCACCGCCGCCAAAGGTGTGGTACACATCTTAGCTGATCATTAGCGCCGAATTTCCTTGCAAAAACACCAGAACCATCTGATTGATGGAAGCATAGATGATCATTGGGGAGCAGGAGGCTGCTTCCCATGTGCTTCCCAGAATGGCCGATGCGACTAACGAAAGCGAATATCGCAAAATACGTCCTTCCGGCCGGGAAGGCGGAGGCGCTTCTGTTTGACGACGACTTGCCCGGCTTTGGCCTGCGGGTCCGTGCCGGCGGTAAGCGAGTTTTTTGCGTGCAATTCCGCATCGGCTCGAAGCAGAGGCGTGTGACGCTCGGCACCACCGAAACCCTCGACGCAGATCAGGCCCGCAAGCGGGCCCGTGAGGCGCTGGCCAAGGTCAGCCTGGGTGCCGACCCGCAAACCGAGAAGCGAGCGGCCAAAGAGCATGCCTCCGTCACGCTCGCGGCGGTCGTGCCGCGCTACTTGGCCTACGCGGAACGGCGACAGAAGGCCGGCCATCACCAAGGCACAAGAACATACCTCCAACGTCATTGGGCGCCGCTCGCAGAAATTTCACTGGAGAAAGTCTCGCGAGCGACTGTCTCCGAACGGCTTGCAGTCATCGCAAATGAGAACGGCCCGTACGCCGCAAACCGCGCCAGGGCTGCCCTTTCGGCCTTCTTCACTTGGGCTATCGGCGAGGGCGTTGCGACGGCGAATCCCGTGGTCGGGACTCACAAGCCGGCGGACGAGAAGGCACGGGACCGGGTACTCAATGACGCAGAATTAGCGGACATTTGGCACCACGCCGGTGACGGAGACTTCGGCGCCATCGTGCGCCTTCTGGTCTTGACCGGTCAGCGTCGCGAAGAAGTTGGCGGCCTGCTGTGGTCGGAACTGACAAGTGATTTGTGGACGATCGGTGCTTCGCGCACCAAAAATGGCAAGCCGCACGCTCTGATGCTGCCGCCGCAGGCTCTAGCCATTCTCGACGGCCGGCCTCGCCAGGACGGGCGCGACTTGGCATTCGGGTCCGGTGTCGGCTCATTTCAAGGTTGGTCCAACGGGAAACAGAGCCTCGACGCTCGTATTGCCGTCGCCCGCAAAGCCCGACGAGCTGTGCCGGTTGAGATGCCTCCCTGGAGGCTGCATGACGTCCGGCGAACCGTGGCGACCGGCATGGCGCGCCTGGGCGTTGTGTTGCCGGTGATCGAGAAGCTTCTGAACCACACCAGCGGCAGCTTCGGCGGCATCGTCGGCGTCTACCAACACCACACCTTTCGTGACGAAAAGCGAGCCGCGCTAGAGCTTTGGGCAGAACACGTCCAGAGCATCGTGGCGCGCACACGATGATTGAAACTCAGGATTCGCGCCACTTGGCCCTTAAAGCCGCATTCGGCAAGTTGATCGTGAAGGCTGATCGCGAGGACCTTCGAGAACGCGCAATCACAGGATTTTTGTTGGACGAAGGATTCCATGAAACGCAAAGTAACTTCTGGACCCCGGACACCGTCACGGGAGCAAAATTGAGAATTGTCGCGGCGAGAGCGCGACGACTTCGAGCCGCGCTCGACGATTTGCCAGAAGGCGTCGAGCTTAGATTTACAGACACCCTAGAAAGAACGTTGGCAGAGCTGAGCCAATTTGTCAAATCGCAAAAACATCGCGACACTTATAAATCAGTTATCGGTCGCACTCAGCGATTACAGAAGGCCATGCATGACATTTCTTTTGTTGGAAAAGATGCGCTTATTCTTGGAAATTGGAACATCGATTACGGGCCAAAAAGTACGTCTATTATGGATTTACTAAATTGGTTGGCGACGAAAGCAGACGCTGCACATGAAGGCTTAAAAGCTGGCATGCTTCACGCCAAGCCTACCAGCAAAGCAATGCGCATCGCTGAGCGGGCCGCCTTCTGGTACACAAAGCTTACTGACAGGCTTGTAACGCTGTACAGCGCCACAAACGATAGTGAGCCAAAAACTGGTCCCTACATCACTCTTCTCAGCGACATCTTCGCGGCACTTGGCGTGCCCCAAAAGAAGGTGCAGTGGGCTGCTAAAATCGCGCGCGACGCCCAACGCCACGAGGACGCTCGGGCCAAAAAGCAAAAATAGAAACTTTCCTCCCCGTGGCGCTTTCGCTCTTTATTGCTCAGTTTGACTTCGCAATCACTCGTGAGGTCATTCGATGCAACCTAAGAGCAACACTAGTCATCATGAGCGAGTAACCATTCCAGCTTCTCTTGAAGAGGCACGAGTGCTCAACGTCGCGCAAGTTGCTGAATTTCTGGGTTTTTCAGTGAGCCAGGTTCGTCGACTGTACCGCACCGGCCGAATTTCCGCGCCAGTGCGCGTTGGCGCACGGAAGCTAGGCTGGCCAATGAGCGTCGTCCGCGCGATGGCGCGCACCAACTAAGGCAAAATCTGGCAATCACGTTTTAGTTGACGGGCAGGCTGAAACGAACACCTTTGGTGATCGTCGATGGTTCATTCAAATAAAGGGACGCGCCGCCGCCAAGCACGCGCCCCCTATTCATTCCAGGACAGCAGAAAAGATAGCTCGAAAGCCGCCGCCGGGCAAGCGCAGGTGGCGAGAAACGGGCTGGTTGGCGCTCTCGCAGCGATTGAGGCGATCGTCGCCGAACATCCGCCGCTGCGCGGTTTCGGCGTTCTCCTACGATGCGGCATCAACGGCGAGCCGCTCGACATCAAACGCCTCGCGGAAATCGCGGGCGTGACGCCGGCGACGCTTCGCAGACGAGCGCAGACAATCCGCGGCGCTAAGCCGGCAGGCCGATATCGCATAACCCCTGCGATGTTGCCTGTGCTACTTGGGTCGGAGGCGCGGCATGACACTTGAACTGCTTCTCGCACTAGCCGATCTCACCGTTACAGCCGAGCCGGGCACGGCATACTACCACGCACACCGGCTCAATACCCAAGTAATCACGCGCGCGGCCGGCGGTGTTTACCTGAGCCCGATCCGCATCGTGCCCCCACGCTTTTTCGAACCCGACCCAACCGGCAAGCTGGCAGCGTGGACCGAAGTGCGTGATGAACATAGCGAGACGATTGATGCGGTCGCATGGTCGATCAGGAGACCCGACAAGATCGTGACGCTTCTCGGCCGCGCGTCGGTGCTTGGAGCCGAATGGGCTGCCGATCCGATCAGCTACATGGGCGGCTTGCCTCTTCGAGTGTTTCGCACGCCGCTGAATTGGTTGAAGGCCAAATGCGAAGGGGTGGCCGCGCTCGATACCATGCGCACTGCCCGCTTCCTGCTCGACGTCCCCACGTCCCGGATCGCGGCCGAGGACGATCAACATGCCCGTGAGATCGTCCACGCCCGGCACGCGCTGATGGATCGTCAGAGCATCGTCGTGCCGCAACGCAAGCGCCAGTCCGATCAGGAGGCTGCTTGAATGGATCAATATAGGCCTGCCCGGCTCGACGATGGGCCGCCCGAACTTGAGAGTGACTGGCGGAAGAACAGCCGGGAGGCGCCGAAACAACCCCCGCGCAAGCTGCCGATCGTCGATGCAGCCTCCTTCGCCGGCCGTGAGGTGCCGGAACGCCAGTGGTTTGTTGAAGGCATGATGCCTGCTGGGACCGTGACAATGCTGGGGGGCGACGGCGCAACAGGCAAAAGCCTGCTTGCGCTGCAACTAAGCGCCGCCACGGTGCTAGGCATGCCGTGGATCGGACGCGACGTGCGACGAGGCCCAGTGCTTTTCTTGACCGCAGAAGATGATAATGAGGAACTTCACCGGCGTTTAAACGACATTCTTGCCGATATAGGCATGACGTTCGAAGATTTTAGGGCGCGCGGATTTTCGCTTTGCTCATTGACGAAAGTAGATGCAGTCCTCGGCACCTCTGACGCCCACACCCATGTCGTTAAGCCCACAGTTTGGTTCGAATTGATTCAAGAGCATATCCGCATCGCAAAGCCGGCGCTCGTAGTGCTCGACCCGCTCAGCGACCTGTTCGCGGGTGACGAAAATCAACGGACGCAGGCCCGGCAGTTCATTGGTTTACTTCGGCGCTTTACGGTGGAGCACGGCAGCACCGTGCTCCTTCTCGCTCACCCGAGCTTATCCGGCCTATCGTCGGGTTCGGGCACGTCAGGCTCAACGGCGTGGTCGAATTCGGTTCGCAGCCGCCTGTATTTCGAGCGCGTCAAGCGCGACGGCGGGGCCGAGGATGACCCCGATGCTCGCGTTCTCAAGGTCCTAAAAGCGAACTATGGGGCTGTGGGCGCGGAGATCAAATTGCGGTGGCGCGAGGGCGTGTTCATTCTGGACGGCAAGGCAGGCAGCGGGTTCGCGGCGATTGCGGTTCAAGCACGCGCTGATCAGATCTTCATGGATCTTTTGGGAACATATACGGCCGAAAATCGATACGTCAGCCCAAACAGGTCATCGAGCTATGCTCCCGCAGTCTTTGCAAAAGACCAACGGGCCGGCGGAATGAACAAAAAATCCCTCGAAGGCGCGCTCAACCGCCTCCTTGCCGCCAGAAGGATCGAGATTACGGAATGTGGCCCGGCGAGCCGCAAGGTGCAAAGGCTCCGACGATGCTAAATTCACCTTCAGACGGCCCTCAGACGGGATTCAGACGGGGTTCAGACCCCCATTCCGACCCTCATTCTGACGGTATTCAGACGGGTACAGACTGCCTAGCCACACACTCCCCACACCCCTATATGCGTGCCCGCCCGCCCTAAGGGTCGGGGCGGCACGTTAAGATCAATCAGCCCGGCCACAGAGGGTGCCCTGCTCGCAGGTCCGCCGGAGGGCCTTCGGCGGCATGCTGCCGTGCCGAATCTCGGTCAAATTCAAAGCGGCGTGTCGGAACAAAGCGCAGCCAAAAGGAAAGAAAACTGAAAAAATCGGTTTCGCAAATACTCGCGACGAGGGCGTACCGCGGGACCCGCTCCCCGTTCAAACTGTCGGGAAGGACCCAATACGGGCCGTTGTCCGTGCCACCAGAGACTTTTGTCGCCACGCTGCGACTGATTTAGTCCCAATTAGGTTGTCCTACCAAATCAAAAATTCCCGGTCTTGTTGACCAACCACGCGAAGGTGTCGCGCCTGTTCCAGCCGTACGACTGGATTGGATGGGAAGCGGAAGTTGACCTTTCGCCTCGAAGCGGATGCTCCGCCGCCGACCTGTCACCAATTTTGACGACTCATGCCCAGGATCTCCCACTTCGGCGCCCTTCGCTTGCGGGTTACTGCTGGCACCCGTTAAGAAGTCTATCAGACTTGCTTTTTTGGCGCCCACTCGTCTAACGTCAGTTTGCGTCGTAGCTCTGGTGAGCACCGCCTTCAAAGGGCTCTGAATGCTCCTTCAAAGCGGACGGGCACGTTCGATTCGGGCACGCGTACCTATGTCATATGAAATAAATAGAACTGATGCTCGGGCCGTTTTCAAACAACTTCTTGGGCAAGCCAATCATTTTCTAATTACAATCTTGGTTGGGCTGCAAGGCGTAAGAGACGGGAAAGTTACGCCAGACGACGAATTTAGTACGTCATGGAACCCTAAGAGCGTTAAGGATTCAGCTGATCGAAGTCGTATGTTTTCGTTAGACTTGGCCTTAATCCGTGCGATTGATGCACTTGACACGTACATGATGCGTACGAATAGGAAGCCATTTGCTATTTCTTCGTCTTCTTTCCGGAACGCAATGGACGGTACTGGGCAAAGTGTAAGCAGAAGACTTGCTGTCTTTCGAACCCACACAGGTCTCTTGCCTCCTGAACACGCTAACCTTCTGAGTCTCGGAATTGCTTGGAGAAACCGCCGTGTCCATTCATTGTCGGATAACGACATCACGATGGAAGAAAGGAAATGCCTGATATCAAAGCAAGATGAACTTCTGCGTGACTACGCGGGCCTATCGATTTCTGACATGCTGAAAGATTTTGACGCATCGGAGCCGCCGCATTTTAAGGAAGCTGCTGCGATTATACGTGCCGTTCAGAATGCGGTAGAATGTTTCGATGGCAAGTTGTTGGAGCAAATTGATCTAAAAGAGTACTTACGCGGCCTGCTTTCCGAGCGACTTGGTAGAGGCCCATCTAATCAGAGCATAAACCGTAAACATGCGGTGAGGCAGACTTGGGGACATCAGACTTCAAAGGGAGTTAAGGTACTGCGGATACTCGCTATGGTTGGTGTGCACAAGGTAGTTGCACCGCAAAGCTCGCCCAAAAAAGTAGTGGCTACGCGAAAAATACCAGATGAATTAATCCATCAAATAACTAACATGAGTCAAGCAGAAGCCCTAGAGTTTTTATCTGCAGATTAATGTTCCTTGGGGTCCATAACTCAGGCCGTATTCCGGTTCAGCTTTGCAGCCAAAACAACGTCTGTTTTCCTATCGCGAACGCAGATGTCGTTCATCAAGCTGTGGGGAAGCGGACATTTCCAAGGTCTGCAAAGGGTCGAAACCCGCAACCAGCCGTTGCTCTCGCCTACTACCTCTCAAGGAGCTGGGCAGGCACCTTATCGCGGCCAGATCGTCAACGCCCGCGCGAAGAGAGCCTCGCCTCGCTGTTGAATTGCGGTCTCGTTCCAGGTCTCAATTTGCATCGCGCTCTGATTGATCGGCAGGATGGAGTGAATGCCGAGCTGGAATCGCTTCGTCGACCACGCGCTATTCGACTGCGCGGAATTGAGTTCCATCGTGATGATCGTCAGGTTGCCGATCGTCTGCAGCACCTCGTCCCTTCGACGCGTGGCTTGCGCACGGGCGTCCGACGGCGGTGCGGCCAGCATATCGCTCAGCTCCATGCCCTTCGAGCCGTCCTGTAATGGCCAGTTCGGCCGCCAGCTGCGAGGCAGGAGATGTTCGACGGTAGGCTGCTTCTCGAATGCAATCATCTCGATCTTCGAGGTCAGGAACGTCTGGTTGAGGCGCGTAAGGATGTAGACCAGCCTCGCATTGTTCAGACAGGTGTACAGCGGCTCGCGGAGCCACGCGTCACGGAACACCGCGTCGTTTGGCCAAAGCGCTGAATCGCCCGACAGGGCCAGGAGCGCTGATTTGAGGTTGGCTGCCGTGAAGCCGTTCTCTCTCAGGTTGCGGGACAGAGAGAGGAACACGCGGTTGTAGTTTTTGGTGGTGAGATCGCATACTGCGCGTCGCAGCACATAGGACTCGAGGAGGCTGCAGACGGCCAGCAACTCATCGTCGTCGGTCTTCGCGTCCAGCATGGCGAGCAGCAGCGGGTAGGTCGTCCTCACGTCGAAGGTGTCGAGGAACGTCGACAGGCCGAAAAGAAGGTCGTCCTTGGCGGGGGCGATAATCCGACGGAAGTCGTCACGCTGCCGGGACAGCGTCTGCAGCTCGGCTTCCACTCCGGCAAAGGGCTTTGTAGCTTCCAGCCAGTGCTTGTACTCAACATAGAGGTGCTTGATCGGCACGTCCCGTCCCTGTCGACTCGATAGGAAATGCTGCATGAATAGATCGCTTCTAGGCCGATACAGGCGCCCCTGGCTGACCTCCTGCCGCCAGAACTCTTCATCGAAACCACTCCAGTACTTCTGATAGACAACCTCGATGACGAGCTTCTCCCTCGCTGCGCGAAAGAAGATGTAGTTCCTCAGGAGGTCGGCCGGGAGCAGAGGTTCGCCGCGCGCATTCAGGGTTTCGAAGATGACCTGCGGGTCGTCGTCCTTTTGGAGGTCGATGACGACCACCATCAGGGCATTGCGGAGCGCCTGGAAGCACTCGTCCGTGCGCGTCGCAAGTGGGATCGAGGCGGCCGTCAGCTCCTGACCTTCCTCGCCCAGGAAGAAGGCCTCCAGCTGGGCGAAGAAGAAGAGGTAGGCCTCAATCATTCGCGGCCGCGGATCGGGCTTTCTGGCGTATGGCTTCTTTTTCAGAGGGTGCCGCTTCAGGATCTCCGCCCGCGACCCGGCCGTGGTGACGTCGATGAATTGCGGCCGGTCGAGCTGGGTCGGCCAAACCTTGAACTTGTCGACTTCAGGGTTTGCCATCATGCCAGTGTTTAGAATGAACTTCTCGCACTCCGCGGCGAGCGGCTGGCACCCTTGCGACCGACAGAAGTCCCGGAAGGCAGCGAGGAAGATCTGGAGGGTCGTCAGCCGCTGCTGGCCGTCGATCACCTGCCGAACCACGACGTGCCCCGTGGGCGTCTGTTTCTGGTCGAGGACCATGGCGCCAAGAAAGTGGTGAGGGGCGTTGGTACGGCCCTCCAAAACCTCACAGAACTTGCGCTCGATGTCCTCCCAGAGCGGCGTCCATTGCTGCTCCTCGTTCCACACGTATTGCCGCTGAAAGAGCGGTACCTCGAGGCGCTGCTTGACGTCGAAAACGGTCAGGACCGGCGTTTTGTTAACTTCCATTCGCTGCGCTTCCCCATTGCGAGCATACCGTGCTTCCCGTTTCAGGTGCGACGCCGTCCACCGTCTCCGCGCCCGTCAGAGCAGACCAGGGTGCCGATGTAGAAACGCCAGCCCTTCCGCGCAGCTGTTTCGTTCTACAGCCAGATGGGCTCAGAAGCGAAGTGTCGGCCTACTTGCTCGCGGACCTTCCGAACTTCCGATGCCCGGCCGGCAATGGCCGCGGCCCTCTCAGCATTCACCTCCGAGCCTTGGTCTTCAAACTCAACGTGGACGCCGCAGTCTGGGTCTTCCGCAATTGAGTAAGCTGCGACAGCAGAGCTGTTTCGAAATCCAGCGTTTTCCGGTTTTTTGGAGTGCGTAAACCCTCCACATCGGGTATGATGTTGTCGCCGGGCGGCTCGCGACCATAGGGTTGTATTATGAAGAATGCTGCCAGACTCCGCCTCGATATCGAGGAAAGCGAACGCGATCACACAAGTCTAATGTCGGCACGACGTCACGCGCAAACCAAGCGGAACGAGCTGGTCATCTCCGGTGCGGACGATGCCGAAATCGACACCGCCGACGCTGAAATCATCCGCGTCGATCGTTGCATCGAACGCGCCACCGCGGTCGCCGAATTTGCACGAGCGGCTCTGCCAGTGGCACTGGAAGCCGAGGTGGCGACGCGCCTCGACGATCTCGCGGAAGAAGCGAAACTCGTTGCCGATGAATATCGGCGCATCGTTCTGTACGAGTATCTGCCGGCAGCTCGCGCGGTTGCCGAATCACTTCACCGACTTCAGGCGCAGGCAGCCGCCGTTGATTCGATCAACGCGTCGCTCCCGCTGGACAGGCGCATTCGGACCGAGGCATTCCGCTTTGTCTCTCCCTCCAGCCGGCACCTGCCGACTTTAGCTGACTCAACAGTCTTGCCGCCGATCCATAACGATGACGACGCGATCTGGGACGCAAAGGAGCAAGCATGGCGCGCAACGCTGGAGCGCGAGGCGGCCCAACGGGATGCCGCCGACCGCCGGGCAATCAGCTTGTCCCCTATCGCCCAGCGCCCCTCGGAGCCAAGGCCCATCTCAGCTCGATATGCTGGCACTGAATCCGTTGGCATTCGCATCCAGAGGCCCGATGAGGCTGCGTGGTTCGGGGAGCGGGAGGAGCGCCTCGCCGCCGAAGAAGCCGCTCAGCAGCCAAATTTGAGCGACCAGTCTAAACGGACTGGGGGAGCACGCTAATGTCCGCTTCAATCGATCATCGCATCGCCGCAATCCTTGGGCACCCTGAGGCGGACGGCCGTCAGAAATACGCCGCCTTTCTCGCCTTCGAAACCGGAATGTCCGTCGACGAAGCCGGCAAACATCTTGCCGCGTCGAACAAGTCGACCGGCAGCGCCGAAGTTGCCGCGATGGCGGGCGCTTCCACCGCAAGGGCCTTGCTTGGCATGCCGCCCGATCCGACCGCCGACGCCGAGATCGGGCGACGTGCGGCGGCGTTCGAGGCGCAAACGGCGGCAGCTGGAGCGGTTGTCGATGAAGCGGAATGGCACCGGAAAGCCGCCGAAGGCCGCGCCGGAGCCATGGCTCTGCTGGGCAAGGGAGCGCACTGAGGCCAGTGGTCGGAAGCGGGCTGAAAAGTAAAGCCCGATTCCGACCCAACGCGGAAGTTCGAGCCGTCCGGTTGCAGGCAGCCTGATACGTCCGGCAGTGAGCCATTCCTGGCCATCTTAAAGGGCGACAGGCTTTCGTACGCCACTGCTGAGGGGAATGCAGCCGGCGCGAGGTCATCTCACCACTGTCACCGAAACATTTCGATCGTTTCAGTGACGTAGCTCTGCGCGACCAGAATGATCGAATTGGGTGGGATACGGAAGTAGATGTCGGGGCCGGCTGTCGGGAACAGGGTTCTGAGCCGCATCGGCAACTTCAGCCCTTGAGCTTACTTTTTGGAGACTCCCCACCCATATCGATACCGGATCGTATCGGTGGGCTGAAGCGCAGGTGTGTACCTCACCTGCAGCAGTCGCTTAGGGATAATCAACTCCTTCGCAAGCTCCTCCTCGAAATCACTTTGACTTAAGCTTCGCGCCAACATCGGTTCGTCCTCTTCCACAGCATACTCAGGATCTTTCAGTCTAAGTACGTCTACCGTATCGATGAATACGCCAGTGACCAGGCTGCCGCGCTTGTTAGCCTTCGTAACTACCGTCACTGAGAGAGCATGGCCCTTGCCAGGCACTCTGTAGAAATCCGCATGCGCTCCGACCAAGGTTTCAGCGATGAAATCAAAACTGTCCTTGAACTGTGGAAGTTTCTGCAGATCGAACGCATCGTTGAACATATTTCCTTTGATTTCTTCGCGCAACTCGCCTTTGGAGTTGAAGAAAATCTCGAAAAGAATACCATCGAGAAGCGCACGAATTTTCTCCGGCTTCATCCCGCTTGTACTGCCGACTAAATTCCGGATGAATGCTTCCGCTGATCGGGCGCCACCATGTGCAGCCTGATAAATGTTTCGGCCGAGGACAAAGAGAGTCTCGTCCTTGACCGTGTTTGCTAACTTCGGCGTCAGCCGGTCCAACGCAGGATTTTGAATGTACCAGTCGATGCTCTTCAAGCCACGAATGATTTGATGCGAAGCTTTGCCTGGGTCCGGGACGAACAAGTTGTCGGAAAGCGACGACGACGCGTACCTGGTCACAATATTAGCTGAACTAGTGTTGAAATAGAAGTCGCCCGCGAGCGAGGTATGTTCCCAGGTTACTTGCTTTCCACCCGTATCAGCCGCGACGGTATTGCGTACACGCTTGAAGAGGGTTTCGATCGGAATATCCGGTACGTCGATATGCTGCAGCAGCGCGCCGGTGTAAACGCCATTGCTCGACAAACCATCGGCCGCGATTTGCCCTGGGGACGTCGCAAAGGCGATGATTGTACCTCGAGGCGCGAACACGGAGGCCAGTCCACGATTCGAACCTGATCGATGCCATGCGGCTTCGAATGGGTTTTCGCGACATGCGTCGAGAATGACAATCTTGGTGTCCGCCTTTGAGCGATCAAGTACGTCGATGACTTGGTTTAGTGAAAGCGACGAATACTTCGCCTGATTCTCGCCGCTTGCATCGGTATCGCAGGCAAAAATAAAATTCTCGCCTTCAATCTGGATACCGTGACCGGCAAAAAAGACCAAAGCCACGCCTTGTGGCTGTATCATGCTCCGAAAATTGTCCAACGCGGTGCGCATGTCTACGAATGAGCCGTCGTAAACTGTAGTCAAAGAGAACCCATATCGTTTCAGCTTAGTCGCGATTGCGGTCGCGTCATTGACGGGGTTTCTGAGCTTCTTTGTGTTTGGTCCAGTGTATTTGGCATTCCCAATCACCAGTGCTCCACGCTGTCGGATCAAGGTCACCCCCGAAAGTCTCTGCAGGATGCGGCTGCAGCCGAAGCCCACCATAGCCACTCAACGACAGTCCGGAACGACCTATTCGATGCGAGCCACTTAGGGTCCGCTTATTGACCGGGTGCCAATTTCGGCTTTCCACCCCGAAGCGGACCTCTCGGGCCCTCGCCTGGACCAGCTTCATCACGCCGACTGTCTCGACGAGACTCGGATCATCATCACCCTGACCAGTTCGGTTCACACGGTCGGACACGATCCATTCCCGCAAGGCGCTTTCCGCCGCCGGCCGCAGCACATCCGGCCCGGCCCCGCCCGACAACCAAGCGTCAAAATGTTCCGGCATCAGCAGGACGGGCATACGGTCATGATAGGGGACCATCCACTCGCTTGCGCCGGAAACGATAATGGTCGCCGAGAGGATCTGCTCGCCCTCAGGGTTCTTCCACCGGTCCCATAACCCGGCGAACGCCAGCACGGGCGACCCATCTGCCGCGCTGAACAGGTGCGGGACCTTCGCCCCCTTCTCGCCAGTCCACTCTTAGAAGGCTGAGGCAGGGATGATGCAACGGCGCGCCTTGAACGCGCTCCGGAACATCGGCTTCTCGGCCACTGTTTCGGCACGCGCGTTGAAGGTCGCCGGCACGTCCTTGAGCGGCTTCGACCACCAGCCCGGCACCAATCCCCAGCGCATTCGGACAAGCTCGCGCTATCCTTCTGAATCAAGACGCACAACATCGATCGTCGTGGTCGGAGCGATATTGTAGCGGGGCTGCAGGTTCAGCGGCGCGCCGACGACCGACAGGAACTCGCGGACCTGCTGCCACGTGTAATTTTGGGTGAACCGTCCGCACATGGGCTGATAATGGTGGAGGTACGGCACGGAGTCGAGAGGTGCTGGGACTGGGTAGCAAGGGAACCCGAGACGACTGCCGGAGGGCCACCGGGTGTCACATCGCTGCCTAAAGCGCGGCCGACGCTAGATGGCCCTTCGCGCCGACCGCTTGTACCATCGTGGCAGGTCAACACGTACGCGCCCATAGCTTACGCTGCGGACGTTTTTGTTTGATGCGCGGCGAACACGGCCTGCCGTATCGCCAGAGCAGCTTGTCGTTCCGCCTTGCTCGTCCCGACGTAGCCGGGGAAGCCGGTGCTGGCTCGCACGACCAAGCACGCGAGATCCGGCCGCCCTTCCGCGCGCTCATCCGCAGCGATCCCATCCAGCATCACTTTCCACGGACCTTGTGAAGCGAGCCCGATCATCGCTCCCATCTCACCGTAGGTGATTGTTTTTCTGTTTTCGGCTCGGCCGCGTAGTTCTGCGACGACGCAGTTTTTCCGGTCAACCGACGTCAATTCACACCTTCCTGTAGCTGCCGCGAAGTATCCCATTTTTCCTCAAGCCGTTCGGATTTCCTGAACGTGCGCTTTGCCCGGCGCAGGTGCTTCCACCACTCGGGCGGTGAGGCAAGCTGTCCCCTCTTCACGCTGGCCATGGCTATCCACGTTCCTTTGGCTCAACGTGAGCCCAGAATCCAATCCATGTCAGCCAATCTTTGAGCGCGGCCCGAATGGCGGCATTCCCAGCCAACGGTGGCGTTTGCGATATGCCCCACAGATCGATTGCGGCACGGATCGCCATGCCCTCTGAGTCTGTCAGGTCCAGGCCGGCAAGCGCGCCCTCAGGATCAAGATGGCGCAAGGCTTCGATGTGGTCGACCGGTTGCGGCATCTTGGAACATTACCCTTCCAGGGCGTCAAGGTCGACGTCACCGAAGCTCGCGAGTACCACGCCCTCCGCAAAGTCACCGCTGTCCGGATCGCCCGTACGTGAGAACGCGATGGCGCCGATGTTGCCAGACGCAGTTGACACAGCCAAGGCCCGGCGCCGCGCTGCTTCCCCGTTCGGCGCTTCCATGGCCTCGGCCGGCGAGAGCATGCCGTCCCCATCCCGCAGAAACGGCACCACGACGTATCAGGGGATACTGGGCATCATCATCCCGCGACTATTTGCCGCGATCCTAGCAGAACTCCTGCCGTCGTTCTCCATCTGTTCACATGCTGGCGAATGCTTCGGCCGAAGACACTCGCGCAGTATCCCTGGGTCGTGGTTCAGATCGATTGCGTGCTCTGCGATCGGCTCTGCTGCTACCGACCGGCGCGTCTGGCGGCGGAGTATGGGCCGGAGCAGACCATCGACGGCCTGTTGCGCGAGCTGGCCTCAAGCTGCTCTGGTACAATGAGCAACCCCGAAAATACGGAGCGCGCTGCATGGCGCGCTTTCTCGACTTGTCGGGCTGGGCCGCCGACGAGGTCGGCTAGTGCTGCACGCAATCCTAGCGGTTCTCCAAGGCGGGGCTGCTGCACCACTAAGGCGACCAGCGGCTGACGGATCTCTTGGCGCGTTACGGCAAGCTGCCCGAGGCAGGGCACGCAGGTCTACGAACTGTGCGGGGCCGTGTTCGTGACGCCGGAATAGTTGGCGGCCACCGCAGCAACGAAAACGCCCGCAGCTCTCGCCGCGGACGTTCGAGTATCTCTGCCGAGAAATTTAGGCCGCAGTAGCAGCCTGCTTGCGCTTGGCCGCGTAGCCAAAGCCAGCGAGCGCCAGAAGAGCGGCGCCGAACATGGGCGCTGAAGCAGGGAGCGGGACGGAGGAAACCGACACGCTCACGTTGTCGAGGATGTTGCCAATGTTGTCAGACGAGCCCACCTCGGTAAAGCTCAGCGCCGAAGCCGAGCCACTCACCATCGCCGTGAATGACTCCGTTAGGAAACCAGCATTGGAAGCGAGTGTGTAGCTCTGAGTGGTCCCGCCCAGTGACACCGTAGTCGTCTTGTCGCCATCGCCACGGTCGTTACCGCCGAGATTGAACATTACGGTATAGGTGCCTGGATTGAACAGCATCTTTGATGAGATCGTGCTGGCCGGCGACCCGGGAGTGTTTGTGCCGTCAAGGTCAACGTACAAACCATTGCCGGGGTAGAAATCGAAGTTTCCACCGGAAGGTATAACGTCGATCGAACCGGCGGTGATATTGAAGTTCGTGAGCGTCGAAGGCGTGCCTGGAGTCTCATTGTTGAAATTGTCGGTGAAGATGACTCCCGCTTGCGCCGAGCCAACACCCAACAGTAGTAACCCGGCCAAGCCCGTCGTGATTAAGCTCTTACGTCTCATTGAAAACCTCCCTTAAAAATGACTTGCACCTGTTTGGTTACGAGAAATTAATCAATTTGACAAGCAGCGCGAATCACGGTCTCGGACCATGGTTATCGTGCCGAACGAGCCAGTGCATCACCGCCGGTCTCCCGCTCGTGAGGACGGGCCGAAACGGCCTGCTGCTTCCCAGCCGCGGCTTCTCGGCGAGGTGCCTCGACTCTCGACGTGGCCGCACGCCGAGATCATCGTGGCCTGTGCCAGATGCGAGCGACGCGACGTTCTCTCGGTGGAGCACCTTCGTTTAGCTGTCCCGGGCGGCGACGCGAGGTTGACGGATCTCCTGGTCATCTTGACGGCGGAATGCCCGCGGCGCCGATCGCAATCGGTCTATGAGAAATGCGGGGCGATGTTCGAACGGCCGAGCTGATGACACCGGTTGGTCATCTGGAAGCGACCATCCGTAACTCGGTGAGAATTCTAACTTTTAACCGTTTATGACGCTCTGTTCGACTGCCATTCAGATTCGGCATGGCATTCGCCACCTGAGTTCCGTTGAGCTCGGTGGCCTGCCATTGTCGGACAAGATTGCCCCAATAGAGAACGAACGGGAGACGAACGCTGCGCCGCGTCGAGCTCCATCCATCGGCGTGGCGCTCGTACTTGCCGGCATTTTGCTGACTGTCGTTTGGGTCGTCTACCTGCTTTGGACCACTCTCCTGATCCTGAAATGGCTTTGGACCGTCCTTTAGTCGACGTCCATCTCCGGCGCGACGTAGAGCAGATAGGCGAGAATGGCCAAGCCGGCGCACACGGCGCCTACAAAAATGATCATCGCCACTCCCCCCGGAGTATCTGAGGCAATCTGGTCAACCGCCGATTGCTTGAGACCAGGATATGTTAATCTTTGATCTGGTCAAACGATGATCATCACTTCGCACCCAGGCGATCAGCCTCGCGCAAGGATCCCGCGGCAGCCTCGACACCAAGCCGGACCGGCTTTGTTGGCTCAATCTGCCTTTGTATCTTTCTACTGCGGCGATGTGCGCAGATACGTTTTCACCGCTTGCACGTTGCTTCCGCATGAAGACATCAGCACAAGGCGGCAGCGACACGGTTGCCCAGTTGAAGCAAGACATTCACGTCGCTCAGGCCGGCGAAAGTGTCGCCGTACATGATCTTGGCGTCTCACCACTTGGCACTGACGATGAAGCCGGTGGCCATTCGCCCCTACCAGAAGAGATCGCGCTGGCTCGTCGGCAAGAGGCATCAACCAGCAAAGCTGCCCTTCGAGCCGATCCCTCCTCAGGCGTCGCCAAGAAGGTCTGGCCCATTGTCGCGATGATGGCGTTAGTAGGCGTCGTCGTGCTCGTGGTCATGGCAAAGGTCATCGGCGGGATTTAATGAATTGCGGAGTGCAGTGCGACCTCAATGTAGCGACCTTAGGTAGGATGCTTGGATGCCCAGCAATCTTCCCCCTCGCAAAACACGCCGATTCGTCCGCATCCGTCGCCAAAGCATTTTTCCCTACATCATGCTTTTTATCCTCAGCGCGATCATCGTGATAGCGGGATCCAAGCCGCGGCCGATTGAAGATCCGAACGCGAGCGTGTCGCATGACAAGTGAATTGCTTCCCGATGACAGGCCGCGACTGTTCGAGAGCGCACCTCTCGGCTGGCGAAGCACGACAGTGCCGGGCGGCCCGGCCAACCCTACCCAGGAAGTGGCGTGCCGACGCGCCGCCATCCGTATATCTGAGGTACGCGGCGGCGCGTCAGCCGGGTCACAATGCTGGACGAGGGTTGACGCGAGGTGAAAGGCGGCGGGCTGATCTTAGTAGGTTCGGGGCCATCCGCGGTTAGGTGAGACTGCGTTACCTTTGCGTAATGTATAAAGCGCCATGAGAGAGCTTGAACTCCGGCGGGGTATGCGTGCGCGGGAACGTGTGTCGGCTCTGCCACCGGATTGACGGCTTGATCGGTAGCCCGCGTGGCGGCATGAGCTCGACTCTCATCACCGCCTCATCTCACTATTCTGATGCGGCAGGATGCTCGTCCGGCCGTGACCCTACGCCGGGCGTGTCCGCGTTGCGCGCCCGGTGTCTCGTCTCTCTTGAATTCGGCCATCGCGCTCACAGGCATCGCGACCAAATGCGGGAAGCTCGGCCTCGTCGGCGCTTGATCTCAGTCGCGACGTCGTGCCAGTGCCCATTATCGGTTACCTCAAGGTCGCCCTTCGCGCCTGCCATCGCGGCAGCGTGAGCCCGGTACGGATTGGCGGCCATAAGTCGATCAGCGTCCACGATGACGCGTGGAAGGAACAGCCAGAGCCAGATGGTGTGTAGCATGCGGGACAGGCGCGGTGGCGATCACCGCAATATGGACTGTCGCCCACTAACTTTTGATGTGATGGATCGCCACATCGCCGTCCGCGCCCATGGCTTTTGCTGCGGGCGTTTTTTTGTGGATGGTCAATCGTAGTCGGGCTTCTGAATGTGCTCCGCGGCGACGGTCGAGATCGGTCTATGAGCAGTGCGGGGCGCTGTTCAAGCGCTCCGGCTGATGAAGCCCTCAAGCATTGGGATGATCTATGAGGTATGCGATGAGTTCCTCGGCCAGCCTACTCGCTCGCTGTTTCGCGCGCTCGTGCGTGACTGGCACTTGAACAAGCCCACTTTCGCTCTCGGTAGAAGTTTGAAGGATTTGGCGAGGCGTAAACGTGAAAGTGCCTTCCTCATTTCCGAAAATGAACAGCCCTTCGGCCTTCCCGATACCGCCCCACTCAAATTTTGCCACGCGCGTCTCCCAACTTGCTAACAAGCTAGACGACAAGGCAACTCAGGCCGTCAAGGTCAATCGAGGCCTCGACACTAAGCGCGACCAGTTTTGTCCCGGGCTGTCCGGCCAAGCCATCCTCAGCACAACCGTGCCGACGTGTCGCCATCTGTATGTCTGAGGTACGGGGCGGCGCGTCTGCTGGACCATAATGTTGGAGCAGGGTTGACGGGGGATGAACGGGATCTCCGCCGCCTACCTCGCGTCGAAGCCGCCGACCTTTTAGCCTAGTTGAACGCCAAGATCGGCCAATCGCCGGATGATTTGCTGCTGACGTTCACGGTTGGCATCGGACGGTTCGGAACCCTGACCAGCTTCCACCTCGGTTCTCAGGCGATCGAGCTCCTCTTTCAGGGTTCTCTTCTCTTCCTCAGCGTCCATCGCCCGCCTGCTCCTCAGCTCGCCATTGCGCGACGCCTTTTCCGAGTCGCACTATGACCCGCGGATGCTGCACTGGAAGCCCTCTTTCTCCAGTTGGGATGCGGCACTCGGTGAGACGATCGGGCGTCAGATCGCCCCATCTTGCCCGCACCCGGGCGTCGCTCCGCCAGCCTCTTGCGGTCGCTAAGTGCCAACTGGGTGCTCCGTTTTGGACGCTTGCCGGCGGGCCTTAAGGCTCGCTCGCTGCCAGAGTGGCAATGAGGTCTAGAAGTGCGCCCTGCGCCGGACTTTTTTCGTGAAGAAAGTCTGGCAAGCTCAGAATGAACGCTGTTTCGCTTGTGGCATGCGAGGTGTCATGCTCGGTTGTTTGCAGGTGAAGGACATGGACCGGCATGGACCCATGTTCCAGATCGTGCACAAGAAAGAACCGAGAGCCGATCTCGCCATCGCCTTCTTTATAAAACTCACGTTGTGACATTGGCTGCATCTCTCCGTGTCCCGAAGCTATCGCTTTTGTCGCTTTCGTTACGACAAAAACGAATACTTTCAATGTGTTGGCTATTGACGGCGGCCGAACTTCGTCGCATGATGACGGCACCGGCGAGGAAGTGCAATTCCTCGCCGGGCCTGACCATCAAACGAAAAGCCTCGTCCAATGGCTACCCAAATTCTTACCACGCCCTTCGGCGTGAACTACACCGCTTTGCCGACCCACACCCCCGCCGATCCGATCGCCTTCGCGATTGCCCAGCATCGCCGCGCCTATCCGCTCGCAAGCCGGCATCCAATGTCGTGACTTTGAACGCTGAGGAGATGCAGGCGAACACAATAGCCAGACGGCTTATGAAGGATTGCCTCGGCGCGCCATCCAAAGCGCGGGTCGCATTTGACTTGCTTTACGAACGGCGCGCCGCGCCGTTGGAGCATCCGGCGAGGTGACGCGCTAGAGCACCCTGCTTTTGTCGAAGAGCGGGGCTTTTGCGCGTCTAGTGCTGCGATTTGAAAGCGACGACGAGCTGAACGACCCGGGTGTGCATCTCTTTTGCGTAGAGCTCCGCAATCGCTTCATGCTGCTGCGCCGTCGCGTGCATAGATTGTTTGGCGAACGCGAAGAAAGCCTCGGTCGCATTATCCGCTTCCTGCCGGCATGCTTCCAAGGCCGCAGTCACGAGGAACTCGGACGATTCCGCCTTCCCAAGGGTGGCGATCTTCTCTGCGGTGCAAAACTGAAAGTTCGTCATTGCCTCGTCGGCCTTGTCTTTTAGATCGGTGCCCGCGCCGGCCGCGTTGGCGGTCGAGATAGCGCCGAAAGAGAAGACCGCAAAAACGAACGATTTCAGCAATACTGTGCTCCAGATCTAGTAGACGCACGGTCACACAGGTTGCTTAATCCGGCAAGGCGCCCAGGACTTTTGCGCGTATGAGCCGTCGTGCTACGACCTTGGAGCAGTGCTTCGTGGAGCGCATTCATGCGATTGATGGTCGTGGCGTCGGTGCTGTTAGTCCTTTCGACGGGCATCGCGGGCGCTGTTGCTCTGCCGGAGGGATTTCTCGATCCGAGCAATGCCACACTTAAAACGGGCAAGCTGCAGATCGACGGACGTGACGAAGCGACCGTGAACTTCAGTGTGACAAACCACGCGTCACAGCCGGTGGCTATTATCGCCGTTGATTGTACGGCGCTGGTTGAAGATGAACCCATCGAGACCAACAGTCATCCTGTCCAGAACGTGGGCTCAGGCGAGACCGCCTATGGCGCAGTGGATTTTTTCAAATTGCGCGGAAATGCGGGTGCGACGGTTCGCTGCCGGATCGAGTACATCCGGATCGGTTTTTGATTGCTACGGCGCGGCGACGTGTGAAGCTCCTGTTCCAGGTCGAACGAGCCTTCTGCAATTACGGCCCACTAGGGCCGAATCACGCACTCAAGCGTCTAAGTCAGGCCCCATGCTCCGGATCGTATCGGCCATATAGGACGGCGCAAGGTGGGCGTAGTGCTTGTCCATTGATCGCGTGCCGGAGTGGCCGAGAGGGTCCGGCCATTAAGCTGTGGATAACATCAAGCTTCCCATGTGCTTCCCAAACAAGTTTTCTGGGAAGCAGGAGTGACCCTAAACAACATTAAACCCGTTGATAACGCTTGGTGAGCGCGCTGGGACTCGAACCCAGGACCCTCTGATTAAAAGTCAGATGCTCTAC
Organism: Lichenifustis flavocetrariae; assembly: GCF_026130545.1. Taxonomy (GTDB): domain Bacteria; phylum Pseudomonadota; class Alphaproteobacteria; order Rhizobiales; family Beijerinckiaceae; genus Lichenihabitans; species Lichenihabitans flavocetrariae. The sequence continues at coordinate 48,667 of NZ_JAMOIM010000011.1, forward strand.
CGACTGAGCTACGCGCTCTCACCGAGCCACACTGCACCTAGCGGCATCGTGCCTGATGGTCAAGCCGAAGCTGCCTGAGAAGAAGTCGCAGCCTTGGCTCTGGTCCGATACATGGTTCAGCGCCATGATCAGATCAGGTCGATTGGCGACCGAACGAGCGAGGCCTGCGATGCGCCCTGCGATCTTGGTGTCTGCCCTCCTTGCACTGTGTTCCGTCTCACCCGCCTTGGCGGACGGCGATGCGCCCGACGCGGCGGCCCAAACGGCCATCCAGTCGGTAATCACACAACAGCTGAATGCGCTTCAAAGCGAAGATGGTACGACTGCGGAATCCTTCGCGTCGCCTGGAATCAAAGAGAAATTCCCGGATCCCGGCGCCTTCATGAGCATGGTGCACCAATCCTACAGCGCGCTCGTGCATCCCAAGTCAACCCACTTTGGCGACTTGTCTCAGACGGCCCTTGGACTGGTGCAGAAGATGACGATCGTCGACAGCAAAGGCGGCGTTTGGACCGCCGCCTACACGATGACCCAGGTCGATGGTCAGTGGCGCATCAGCGGTTGTTTCATGCTGAAATCCGAGGCTGTGGAGGCCTGAACGGTCTCACGCATCGGGATTCAAGGCCAGGACCACCATCAAGGCCGCGAAGGCGACCGTCGTGAGAACGGTCGTCCACAGCGCCTTTTTCAGAAGAGCCGGGGTCTGCGGAGCGCCGGGCTCGCTGCCGGGCACCGTGGTGCCCGTCTCCTGCTGCGAGCGAACTCCGAACGGCAGCACCGCGAACAACAGCGTCCACCAAAGAGTGAAGTAAATGGCGAGTGCCATCGGGAGACTGACCGGCAGGGTCATGCGACAGACGCCCGATCAGACCTCGACCACCAACACATGCACGGTCGGCTTCTTGCCCCAAGCCGCGCCGACTTGGCCACGAACAGCGCGCTCGACAGCCGTCGAGGTCGCGTCGGCATCCCGGCGCTTGTTGCGACCGAGATTATCGAGCGTGTCGAAAATGGCGGCGTCGATGACGGCATCCATGGCTTGGCCATCCCGGGTCCTGGACGGAAGCCCCGAGAACACGACATCCGGCGTTCCCGTGAGTTCACCCCGTGCACTGATCGCGAAGGCAATCGAGACCACTCCCGCAAAGGCCAACCGATTTCGGGCGGCAATCGACGGGTCGCCAACCGGAACCAGCATGTTGCCGTCCTTGGCGATGCGCCCATGGGGTGCATCCGCGATGATGCCTGGCTCATCCGGACCAATCAGCACCACATCCCCGTCACTTGCCCGGATCACATGCGGAACCCCGATCGAACGTGCGAACGCCGCGTGCTCAGACAGGTGAAGCGGCTCGCCGTGCGCCGGGATCGCGATGTGAGGCTTCAACCAGCCGTAGAGCTGGGCCACCTCCTCACGACGGGGGTGCCCCGAGACATGCACCAGCTCGGTGCGGTCGGTCACCACTTCGATACCCTGACGGATCAGACCGTTGATGATCTTTCCCACCTCCCGCTCGTTGCCCGGGATCGTGCGCGACGAGAAGATCACCCGATCTCCCTGCGTCAGGCGCGCATCTGGATGATCATCCTGAGCAATGCGGGCGAGAGCTGCACGCACCTCCCCCTGGCTTCCGGTGGCTAGAATAACGACCCGTTCGCGAGGCAGTTGAGCGAGAGCGTCGGAGGACAGGAACGGCGCCACCCCATCCAGATAGCCGCATTCCCGTGCCACACCGATGACACGGTCCATCGCGCGGCCAAGCACGATAACACTTCGTCCACAGGCAGCAGCCGCAACAGCGACCGCGCGCAACCGCGCCACATTGGACGCGAAAGTGGTGACCACTACACGGCCCGGTGAATGTTCGATGATCTCGCGCAGACGGTCGGCGACTTCCGTCTCGGACGGGCTGACCCCCGGTCGCATGATGTTGGTCGAATCGCAGACGAGGGCCAGGACGCCCTCCTGCCCGATCTCCCGCAGGCGGGCTTCGTCGGTCGGCTCACCCACGAATGGCGTCGGATCGATTTTCCAGTCGCCGCTGTGCACCACAAGACCCACTGGGGTCCGAATGGCCAGACCGGTACTCTCAGGGACCGAATGTGCCATCGAGATGATCTCCACCTCGAAGGGTGCAAGATCGAGCCGCTGGCCCGGCTTCATGATCGTGATCGGGATCCGCGGCGCACCCGGCTCGTTCAGACGCTTGACCTCCAACAATCCCGCCGCGAAACGTGTCGCATAGACAGGGCATCCGAGTTTTGGCCAAAGGTCCGCCACAGCTCCTATGTGGTCTTCATGGGCATGCGTGATAATGAGCGCGAGAAGGTCCCGCCGGATCGACTCCACAAAACTGATGTCGGGAATGACCAGATCGATGCCGGGCAACTCCGGCCCGGCAAAGGACAAGCCACAATCCACCATGATCCATTTTCGGCGATTGGGCGGTCCGAAACCATAGAGAGCCGCATTCATGCCGATCTCGCCCAAGCCCCCAAGGGCGCAGAAGACGAGATTGTCGTCGCGATTTGCCATCATCATCCACCATTGTCAGCCGACAGAGGCGGCTGATCTTTCGTCCAAAAATACATCTCCGGCTTCGACCGTCACAGGGCCGTGAGGCCCGAGCAACAGGAGCCGACCCTGTCCGTCAATACCCTGAAATCGACCTTCCACCTGCTCCCGATCCGAGCGGACGGTCAAGGGCGTATCGACCGGCAAGGCGTCCGCGAGCCACAGAGCCCGTATTTCACCAAAACCTCGGCCCTCATCCCACAAGGCGAGATGTTCCGCCATCGCCGGGCGCAGGTGCTGAAGCAGGTCCGCCGCCGAGATGGCACGCCCGGACACGCGCGAGAGGTCGGTCGTGAGGTACGCCAGTCCCTCAGGGTGATACGAGCAATTGACTCCCCAGCCGATCACACAGGCTTGTGTCCGGTCGGGCGCCATAGTGGCTTCCACCAGAATCCCGGCCACCTTTGCCTTGTCGACCAGGACGTCATTGGGCCACTTGATGCACAGGCGAGACACAGGGCTTGCCGTCGCCCGAATCGCTTGAACAAGAGCAACCGCGGCGACATGAGCCAACTGCGGCAAGGCAGATGGTGCCGCTCCGGTTCGAAACATGAGCGACACATAGAGATTGCCCACGGGCGAAACCCATGATCGACCCCGTCGACCACGCCCTTGCGTCTGCTGGTCGGCACTAATCCAAAGCGGCCCCGCATCGCCTCTTCGGGCGTGAGCCAATGCTTCCTCATTCGTCGAGCCAAGCCGCGCCACATGTGTCAGGGGCGCAGTATCGATGTCCCGCAATCGTAAGGTCACGCCTCAGAACAAGGAGTGAGCTGCGACCGTCGCCGCATCCTTGAACGGACCTGGCCAGATCGTAAACAGAAGGACAAAGACTCCCGCAAGCGACAAAACCACGTTTACGGCCGGACTCATCGGATCGAAGGCTTCTACAGGTTCGTCGAAATACATCAACTTGACGATCCTGAGATAGTAGAAGGCGGCAACGACGCTCGAAAGCACGCCGATCACGGACAGCGCGAACAAGTTGGCCTGGATAGCCGCTTGAAAGACATAGAATTTCGACCAGAAACCCGCGAGCGGCGGAATGCCTGCCAGGGAAAACATGATCATGGCGAGAAAGAACGCCATGGGGCCGTTATGCCGAGACAGCCCCGCCAGGTCGGAGATCGTCTCAACATTGAGACCTTTCCGCTTCATGGCCAGGATCGCCGCAAAAGTCCCAAGCGTCATCACAAGATAGATCAGCATGTAGATCAATACGCCGAAGACACCCGCCTCGGTCCCTGCGGCGAGCCCCACCAGAGCGAAGCCCATATTTCCGATCGCCGAATAGGCCATCAGCCGCTTGAAGTTTGTCTGCCCGATCGCGGCGAACGATCCCAAAAGCATTGAGGCGATCGAGATGAAGATGATGATCTGCTGCCACTGCGCCACAATGCCCGGAAAGGCCGTGATGACGACACGCACCGTGATGGCAACCGCAGCCATCTTGGGCGCTGTCGCAAAGAAAGCCGTTACCGGAGTCGGTGCACCCTCGTAGACGTCAGGTGTCCACATGTGAAAGGGAACAGCCGACATCTTGAAGGCCAGGCCGGCGCTTAGAAACACGAGACCGAACACCACGCCGATTCCGGCGTTGCCCTGCAGTGCCGTACCGATCACCGCGAAATTAACCGACCCCGTGAAGCCGTAAATCAGCGATGCCCCGTAGAGCAGCAACCCGGACGACAAGGCGCCGAGCACAAAATATTTGAGGCCCGCTTCGCTCGCGCGACCGTCGTCGCGGTGAAACGCCGCGATCACATAGAGCGCGAGACTCATGAGCTCGAAACCAAGATAGAGCGCGATGAGATTGCCGGCCGAAATCAGGGTCATCATGCCGAGCGTCGACAGCATGACAAGGATTGGAAACTCGAACTTGTTGATCCCCTGCTGTCGCAGAAACGGGATGGACATGATCAGTGTCGCGATCGACCCGATCAGCGCCAATACTTTCATGAAATGGCTGAACGGGTCATCCACGAAGGCACCATCGAAGCTGATGCTCTCGCCGCGCTTGTCGAAAATAACCGTGAGCAGGACGACACCCAGGATAACGATCGCGATCTCATAGACTACCTTGGTCAGCCGCTCCCCGGCGACCGCCCCAAAAAGCAGAAGCAGAAGCGCACCGACGGCGAGGATGAACTCGGGCAGAACGGGTGCGAGACTAAATCCGGCGATGACCATTGTTCTTCCTTATTGGCCGGCAAGATTTGCGGTGTGGGTCGGGGCAGGTAGGGAGACGGCTTTCACCACACCGTCGACCGTCGCCTGCGACGCATTGAGCACCGGCCCAGGGTGGACGCCGTAGTAGAGCGTGAGGGCGATCAGCGGCGCCAGAGTGACAATCTCGCGCGCGTTCAGGTCCATGATGGTCTTCAACGAAGCTTTTTCCAACGCTCCGAACACCACACGACGATAGAGGAACAACGCATAGGCGGCTGCCAGAATGGTCCCCAAAGTCGCGATCAGCGCCACCCAGGTGTTGACCTGGAATGCGGCCAGCATGGTCAAGAACTCACCCACGAAACCGGACGTGCCCGGCAATCCAATATTGGCCATGGTAAACACCATGAAGGCCACCGCATAGCGCGGCATCCGGTTGACAAGTCCACCGTAGGCCGAGATCTCACGGGTATGCATCCGGTCGTAGATCACGCCGACGCAGAGGAACAGCGCGCCGGATACGATCCCGTGGGAGATCATCAGGAACACGGCGCCCTGGACGCCTTGGGTCGTCATCGTGAAGATGCCCATCGTCACGAACCCCATATGGGCGACGGACGAATAAGCGATGAGCTTCTTCATATCCTCCTGCACCAACGCGACCAGCGAGGTGTAGACGATTGCGATGACCGACAGGGCGAAGACCAGAGGCGCGAAATAATGCGACGCCTCCGGAAACATGGGAAGTGAGAAACGGAGGAAGCCGTACCCACCCATCTTCAGGAGAATACCTGCCAGGATCACCGAACCGGCCGTCGGCGCCTCGACGTGCGCGTCGGGCAGCCACGTGTGGACAGGCCACATCGGCATTTTCACCGCGAAGGAGGCGAAGAAGGCCAGCCAGAGCCAGATCTGCATGGAGCGCGCGAAAGGCGTGTGTAGGAGAACCGTGATGTCGGTGGTGCCGGCGACGCCATACATCTTCATGATCGCGAGCAGCATCAGCAGCGAGCCGAGCAACGTGTAGAGGAAGAACTTCAAACTCGCGTAGATGCGCCGCTTCCCGCCCCAGATCCCGATGATCAGGAACATCGGAATGAGACCACCCTCGAAGAAGAGGTAGAACAGCACGAGATCAAGCGCCGAAAACACGCCGATCATCAGGGATTCAAGAACCAGGAAGGCGACGAAATATTCCTTCACGCGAACCTGGATCGAGGACCAGGACGCCAGGATGCAGAAGGGCATCAGGAAGGTTGTGAGAAGCACGAACGGCATCGAGATACCGTCGACGCCGAGCTTGTAACCGATGCCCGAGCCGAACCACGCCTTGCTCTCGATGAGCTGAAACGCAGACGTGCTTGTATCAAAGCGACCCCAGGCGACGAGCGACAAGAGGAACACCACCACGGTGGTCATCAGCGCCGCCCAGCGCGCGTTCTGCAGCGTGGACTCGTCCTCACCTCGCAGCACCAGAATGAAAGCGGCGCCGACGAGAGGCAGAATGATCAGGCCTGAAAGAATTCCGAACCCGAACATCAGTGAATACCCCCGACCAAATACCAGGTGATGAAGGCCGCCACGCCGAGCATCATCGCGAAGGCATAATGATAGACGAAGCCCGTCTGGATCTTCACGACGCGGCCGGTGGCGCCGATCACAGCCGCCGCGACCCCGTCCGGTCCAAACCCGTCGATGATCATCCCATCGCCACCCTTCCAGAACAGGCGTCCTATCCAGAAGGCTGGACGTACAAACAGGAAGTCATAGAGCTCGTCGAAGTACCACTTGTTCAACAGGAACAGGTACAAGGGTCGGTTTCGTTCCGCGAGCCGTTGTGCGGTGCCGGGTGCCAGAATGTACATATAGAGAGCGACGAAGAACCCGAGCAGCATCATGATCGTCGGCAGGAAACCGATCATGAAGGGAACTTCATGCTCCATGTCTTCGAGCACATGATTGTTTGGCGAGAAGAAGAGAGCTTCCTTCCAGAAGCTTTCCGCCCCCGTACCGATGAAGAAATGCTTGAAGATGAGCCCGGCGAACAAAGCCCCAAAGGCGAGCACGTAAAGCGGGATGAGCATCACATTGGGCGACTCGTGCGGTTCATGATGATGCCCATGGCCATGAGCATGCCCATGTACATCGGCCGCGGCATTTCCATGCGCATGGCTATGCTGATCACCCGCAATCGGTTCGTCATGCGCGTTTGAATCATGAGGCTCGGTCGATCCTTCGACGGTGCGCGGAACGTCGAAGAAGGTAAGGAAGACAAGGCGCCAGGAGTAGAACGAGGTCAGCCCTGCCGCGATGACCGTCATCAGGAAGCCGTAGAGAGCCGCCGGTCGATGGGAGACGTAAGCGGCCTCGATAATCGCGTCCTTGGAGTAATAGCCCGCCGTCAATGGGAAACCGGTCAGCGCAAGCGTGCCGATCGTCATCATCAGGAACGTCATCGGGATCTTACCCGCGAGACCGCCCATCTTCCGCATATCCTGCTCGTGGTGCATCGCATGGATCACCGATCCGGCGCCAAGGAACAGCAAGGCCTTGAAGAAAGCATGCGTGAAGAGGTGGAAGACGGCCACGCCATAGGCGCCGCAGCCGAGTGCCACAAACATGTAGCCAAGTTGCGAACAGGTCGAATAGGCGATCACGCGTTTGATGTCGTTCTGAACCAGACCAATCGTGGCGGCGAAGAACGCTGTCGTCCCACCGATGATGAGCACGAAATTAAGCGCGTGCGGGGCCAGCTCAAACAGGGGGGAGAGGCGCGCCACCATCACCACACCGGCGGTCACCATGGTCGCCGCATGGATCAGGGCCGACACCGGGGTCGGACCTTCCATGGCGTCGGGCAGCCAGGTGTGCAGCAGGAACTGCGCCGACTTGCCCATGGCGCCCATAAACAGCAGCAGACAGGTGATGGTGAGAGCGTTCCCGGTGATGCCGAAGGCATGAAAGGACTTCCCCACGAGGCCCGGAGCGGCGGCAAAGACCGCATCGAAGGCAACCGAGCCCGTGAGCGCGAAGACCAGGAAGATGCCAAGCGAGAAACCGAAGTCACCAACCCGGTTGACCACGAATGCTTTGATGGCCGCCGCATTGGCGCTCGGCCGCTCATACCAGAAGCCGATCAGCAGATAGGAGGCGAGACCCACGCCCTCCCAGCCGAAGAACATCTGAACGAGGTTGTCGGCGGTCACCAGCATCAGCATGGCGAAGGTAAAAAGTGACAGATAGGCGAAGAAACGCTGACGGTGCGGATCTTCCTCCATGTATCCAATCGAATAGACGTGCACGAGCGTCGAGACGGTGTTCACCACCACGAACATGACGACCGTCAACGTGTCGATGCGGAACGCCCAGTCGATCTGCAAATTGCCGACCGTCATCCAATTCGCGACGAGGACGCGCGTGGTGCCGCCGCCGAGTCCGACGTGAAAAAATGCCACCCAGGACAGAAGCGCAGAGATGCCGACGAGCGACGTGGTCACCAGCTCCGCCCGGTGTGCCCCGAGTTGGCGGCGAAACACACCCGCGATCAAGCTGCCGAGAAGTGGCAGGAAGACGATGAGATGATACATCTGACCCGCCTCAGCCCTTCATCATGTTGATGTCTTCGACCGCGATCGTGCCGCGGTTCCGGTAATAGACGACGAGGATCGCCAGGCCGATGGCCGATTCCGCTGCCGCCACGGTCAGGATCAAAAGTCCGAAGACCTGGCCCGTGAGGTCGCCCAGGTAAGACGAGAAGGCCACGAGGTTCAGATTGACGGCCAAGAGGATCAGTTCGACCGACATCAGAATGACGATGATGTTCTTGCGGTTGAGGATGATACCAGCGATTCCAAGCGTGAGCAGGATAGCGGCGACGATCAGATATTGGTTAAGACCGATGGTCATGGATGAGTCCTGATCACAAACCAGCGCGGGACGGGACCTTGCGCAGCGTCACGGCCTTGTGCCTGTCGCGCAGGTTCTGCTCGGAGATATTCTGCCGCTTCACTCCGACCTTATGGCGCAATGTCAGCACGATCGAACCGATCATCGCCGTGAGAAGGATGAAGCCGGCCGCCTGGAAGAAATAGATATATTGCGTGTACAGGATGCGCCCGAGCGCCGCTGTATTGCTGATGCCCGCCGGCGTGGCCGACCCTAAGACACGGGAGCCGGCGGGTGCGAGCGTCCAGCCGCCGACCACCAGAACCAGCTCGATCAGAACGACGGCTCCGACAAGCGCGCCGACCGGCAGATATTGCAGGAATCCTTGCTTCAGCACAGCGAAGTCGACGTCGAGCATCATGACGACGAAGAGGAACAGAACCGCCACGGCGCCCACGTAGACCACGATGAGGATCATGGCGAGGAACTCCGCGCCGAGCAGCATGAACAGTCCGGCCGCATTCACAAAGGCGAGAATGAGAAACAGGACCGAGTGAACGGGGTTGCGAGCCGCGATGACCATGAAGGCCGAAGCCACGCAGATGGCCGAGAAGATGTAGAAAAAACCGTCGGCCGCCGTCATGCCCGCCTCATACCCCTTCGGCCTCGCGGCCACACGTAGAGCACCGGCCCGAAGACTCGGTGCTCGCTCATTTCAATCCACGCATCGATTACCGGTACGGCGCGTCCATCGCGATGTTGCGAGCGATCTCACGCTCCCAGCGATCGCCGTTGTCGAGCAGCTTTTGCTTGTCGTAGAGGAGTTCCTCGCGAGTCTCCACCGAGAATTCGGCGTTCGGACCCTCGACGATGGCATCGACCGGGCAGGCTTCCTGGCAAAGCCCGCAATAAATGCACTTCACCATATCGATGTCGTAACGCGTGGTCCGCCGGGTGCCATCGTTACGTCGCGGGCCTGCCTCGATCGTTATCGCCTGCGCAGGACAGATCGCCTCGCAGAGCTTGCAAGCGATGCAGCGCTCTTCCCCGTTGGGATAGCGACGCAGCGCATGCTCTCCGCGATAGCGCGGGCTCTGCGGGTTCTTTTCGTGCGGGTAATTCAAGGTCCGCTTGGGCTTGAAGAAATACCGCATCGAGAGCGCGAACGCGCCCAGGAACTCAGTGAGGAACAGCGATCTGGCCGCTTGGTCCAGTCTCATTGGATCTCGTCCTTATACGCCGCCATCGCGGATCTCGATATCAATGAGGCAGTCCACCCCAGCCGGTCACCTGCAGCACGCCTGCCACCACGACCACGCAAACGAGAGAGATCGGCAGGAAGACCTTCCATCCGAGGCGCATCAGCTGGTCGTAGCGATAGCGCGGCACGAAAGCCTTGACCATGGCGAACATGAAGAACACCGCAGAGGCTTTGAGCACGAACCAAATGATACCCGGCACCCAGGTGAAAGGTGCAAAGGGGATCGGCGACAGCCATCCACCCAGGAATAGGACCGCTGTCATCGCGCACATGCTGACGATCGCGACATATTCGCCGAGCATGAACAGCATGTAGGCCGAGGAGGAATATTCCACCATGAAGCCGGCCACGAGCTCCGACTCGGCTTCCACGAGATCGAAAGGCGGCCTGTTCGTCTCGGCCAAGGCCGAGATGAAGAAGATGATGAACATCGGAAACAAGGGCAGCCAATACCATCCGAAGACGCCATAGGCGGTGTTTTGAGCGTTCACGATGTCGGTCAGGTTCAGCGAGCCGGCACACAGCAGCACGGTGACCAGCACGAAGCCGATGGAGACCTCGTAGGACACCATCTGGGCCGCGGACCGCAAAGCCGCCAGAAATGGATACTTCGAGTTCGAGGCCCAGCCGGCCATGATCACGCCGTAGACGCCCAGTGATGAAACAGCAAAAATGTAGAGGATGCCGACATTTAGGTTCGAAATGACCCAATCCTGATCGATCGGGATCACGGCCCAGGCCGAAATCGCCAATGCACCCGTGACGAGTGGCGCGAGAAGGAACACGCCCTTGTTGGCGCTCGCCGGGATGATCGGTTCCTTGAAGACGAACTTCAGGAGATCGGCGAAGCTCTGCAGCAATCCGAAGGGCCCGACCACGTTCGGGCCCCGGCGCAGCTGAACCGCTGCCCAGATCTTGCGATCTGCCAGCAGCACATAGGCCACGTAGATCAGCAGGCCGACGACGAGCGCCAAGCTTTCGATGATCTTGAGAATGACGGAAAGAACCGAGCCGTCGGTCATTGGGAGGTCCGTCCTATTCCGCAGCTAGCGGCTGCCGAAGCCGATTTGCGTGCAACGCTGAACACTCCGCCATGACGGCTGAGGCGCGGGCGATGGGGTTGGTCAGGTAGAAGTCGCTGATGGGCGACACGAAAGGCGCTTTGTCAAGCGTCCCACCGATCTCCGCAAGCTCGCCGAGCCCCGACGTTTCACCGGCCGCAATCGCGTCGAGCTCACCGAAGTGCGGATGAGCGGCCACCAAGGCCTCCCGTAAGGCACGATGAGAGTCGAACGGCAGCTTGGCACCAAGTACGTCCGACAGAGCACGGAGAATTGCCCAATCCTCGCGGGCATCGCCCGGCGGAAAGGCAGCACGGTCGCCGCGTTGCACACGGCCTTCCGTGTTCACATAAAGCCCGGGCTTTTCGGTATAGGCAGAGCCCGGAAGGATCACGTCGGCCCGATGCGCGCCGCGGTCGCCATGAGAGCCCTGGTAGACCACGAAAGCCCCGGGTGCGACATCGATCTCGTCAGCACCAAGCAAAAACAGAACATCGAGCGCACCGGCCGCTGCCATCTGATGCGCTGTCAAACCTCCCTCGCCCGGCACGAAGCCGAGATCGAGCCCACCGACCCGGGCTGCCGCCGTATGCAACACAGCGAGCCCGTTCCAGCCTTCCTTGATGGCGCCCAGACCCTGCGCGAGTTTGACGACTTGTGCCAAAACCGCGGCGCCGTCGCCACGCGTCAAGGCTCCCTGCCCTACGAGCACAAGAGGACGCTCCCCCGTCACCTCAGCCCGACCGGCGAAGTCAGAAAGCGTGTCGGTGCCGGCGCCGTGGTACGTCGTGGCATAGGTCAGATCGGCGTGTTCGCCGATCACGTTGATCGGGAAATTGCCCCGGAGCCAGCGCTTGCGGATGCGGGCATTCAGAACCGGGCTTTCCTTGCGCGGGTTGCTACCGATGATCCACAAGGAGTCGGCTTCTTCAATCCCCGCCACCGTCGGATTGAAGATATAGGAGGCCCGGCCGAAGCGTGGGTGCAACACCGTGCCGTCCTGGCGACAATCCAGATTCTTGACGCCGAGCTTCGCGAGCAGTTGTTGCAGGGCAAACATTTCCTCCACCGCGACGAGATCGCCCGCGATCGCACCGATGCGCTCGAGCTTCGCCGCCTTGACCTTGGTGGCGATCGCCGCGAAGGCCTCGCCCCATGTGGCGGGTGCAAGCCGGCCATTCCGCCGTACGTAAGGACGGTCGAGCCGCTGGGACTTCAACCCATCGGCCATATGGCGGGTCTTGTCGGAAATCCATTCCTCATTCACGGCGTCATTCACACGCGGCAGGATCCGAACGACCTCCTTGCCCCGCGAATCGACCCGGATGGCGGAACCGAGCGCATCCATCACGTCGACCGTTTCGGTCTTGGTCAGCTCCCAGGGTCGCGCCTTGAACGGGTAGGGTTTCGGCAACAACGCGCCAACGGGGCAGAGATCCGCGATATTGGCCTGGAGCTCCGAGCCCAGCGAGGTCTCGAGATAGGTCGTGATCTCCATATCTTCGCCGCGACCGATGGCGCCCATGTCACCAGTGCCGGCGACTTCCGCCGTGAATCTCACGCAGCGTGTGCAGTGGATGCAGCGGTTCATCGACGTGCGGACCAGCGGTCCGATGTACTTGTCTTCGACCGCGCGCTTGTTCTCATGGAAGCGAGAACCGGCCACTCCGAAGGCCATGGCCTGGTCCTGCAGATCGCACTCGCCGCCCTGGTCACAGATCGGGCAATCGAGAGGATGATTGATGAGCAGAAACTCCATCACCCCGTTGCGGGCCTTCTTGACCATTGGCGACTTGGTCACGACCGTCGGCAGCTCGCCATTCGGGCCGGGCCGGCAGTCCTTGACGCCCCAGGCGCAAGAGGCCACCGGCTTAGGCGCACCTTTGAGTTCCACCAGACACATGCGGCAATTGCCGGCAATCGACAGCCGTTCATGGAAGCAGAAACGAGGGATCTCGGCGCCGGCGGCCTCGCAGGCCTGCAGCAGCGTGTAATCCGCCGGAACATCGACTTCGACTCCGTCGACGACGATCTTGGTCATCCAACCATCCTTACTGCGGGTGCCACGATAACCACCCCGGACTTCATGCACACATCTACCAACGTGAGACACCCGACACGATCGAGACGAAGCTTGATCTCGCCGATCATCCCCTACTCCGCCGCGACCCGGATGGGCTCGGGATGTGGGTTCGCCATATAGCTGTCGATCCGCTTCTCGATTTCTGGACGGAAGTGCCGGATCAAGCCTTGGACCGGCCACGCGGCCGCATCACCGAGGGCACAGATCGTATGGCCTTCGATTTGGGTCGTGACTTCGAGAAGCATGTCGATCTCACGCTTCTGCGCGCGCCCTTCGGCCATACGGTTCATGACGCGCCACATCCAACCCGTGCCTTCGCGGCAGGGGGTGCACTGGCCGCAGCTCTCGTGCTTGTAGAAATAGCTGATCCGGGCGATCGCCCGAACGATGTCGGTCGACTTGTCCATCACGATCACGGCGGCCGTGCCGAGACCCGATTTGAGGTTGCGCAGCGTATCGAAATCCATCGGCGCATCGATGATCTGATCCGCCGGGACGCAGGGAACCGACGAGCCACCGGGGATGACAGCCAGCAGATTGTCCCAGCCGCCCCGGATGCCACCACAATGCCGGTCGATCAGCTCCCGGAACGGGACCGACATGGCCTCTTCAACGTTGCAGGGCTTGTTGACGTGACCTGAAATGCAGAAGAGCTTCGTGCCGCTGTTGTTTTTTGCGCCAAATCCAGCGAACCAAGCCGCGCCGCGCCGCAGAATGGTCGGCGCAACGGCGATCGACTCGACATTGTTGACCGTCGTCGGATTGCCGTAGAGACCCATATTGGCCGGGAAAGGCGGCTTCAGCCGGGGCATTCCCTTCTTGCCCTCGAGCGATTCCAACAGAGCGGTCTCTTCGCCGCAGATGTAGGCGCCAGCGCCCCGATGCACGTAGATGTGGAACGGATATCCGTGGACATTGGTGGGCCCGACGAGATTGGCCTCATAGGCTTCCTCGATAGCGGCATCCAGACGATCCGCCTCCAGAACGTATTCGCCGCGAATGTAAATGTAGCAGGCGTGAGCCCCCATCGCGAAGGAGGCAATGAGGCACCCCTCGATGAGCATGTGCGGGTCATTGCGCATGATCTCCCGGTCCTTGCAGGTACCGGGCTCCGATTCATCGGCATTGACTACGAGATAGGAAGGCCGCGCCGCATCGGGCTTTGGCATGAACGACCATTTGAGGCCCGTCGGGAAACCGGCGCCGCCACGGCCCCGAAGACCCGACGCCTTCATCTCGTTGATGATCCAGTCCTTGCCCTTTTCGATTAGTCCCTTCGTGCCATCCCAAAGCCCACGCGACCGCGCGCCTTCCAGGCGCCAATCACCGAAGCCATAAAGATTCTGGAAGATCCGGTCCTTGTCCTCAAGCATCGAGTTCAGCCTTCACTTCTCGGGAGAGCCGGCCGGACCAGGCACGGACGGGTTGTTTCTCGTGGACTGCTCCTGCCTTTCCTTGGCCTGATCGGGAGCATCCGTTGTTCTCGCGCTCGACTCGATCTGGTTCGATCCGACCGGATCATCGGTCCGTGTGCCGGTATCAGCCACCGATCCCCGTGGCTTGCCGATCGTATTGTCGCGAGCGTGATCCACGCCACCATGGGTGTGCTCGTTCGGAACGTTGTCCTGGTCGGACACGGCAGAAGGTGCGGTGGCTCCTGTCCCGCTCGTATGCGGCTGTACCGGTCCGGCTCCGTCATGGCCGTAGAAGCCGGTCAGCGTGGTCAGGCCGCCCTCCGGTTCCGACGTATGGCGTCCCGCCTGGGACCCCACTTTCACGTCACGGCCCGCAGCGAGGTTGTCGAGCAAGGTGGAAACGTTTTCAGGAGTCAGGTCTTCGAAATAATCGTCGTTGATCTGCACCATGGGCGCATTGCAGCAAGCCCCGAGACACTCGACTTCCAGCCACGAAAAGAGCCCGTCCGGCGTCACATGATCCTGCTCGCCGATTCGGGCGGCCAGAACGGCCTTGATGCCATCCGATCCCCGCAGCACGCACGGTGTCGTCCCGCACATCTGGATGAAGTATTTCCCGACAGGCTTCAGGTTGAACATCGAATAGAAGGTGGCGATTTCAAGCACCCGAATGTCGGGCATGTCGAGGATCGCGGCGACTTTCTCGATTGCTGGCCGGGGGAGCCAGCCGTCATGCTGGCGTTGCGCCCGATGCAGCAGAGCGATCACGGCCGAGGCCTGACGGCCAGCCGGATATTTCGCGATCTGCTTCTCTGCCCACGCCTGATTTTCAGGCGTGAATTCGAAGCTCTCGGGCTGGATTTCAGCGAGACGGCGTACAGCCATGCGGATCTCAATTCAGCTTTTCGCAGACCTGATTCGGACTGCTGTGACACAGGTAGGCCGAGGTCGCCTTTTGGAGAATCATGTAGGCCCCGCCGTTGTTATCGGAGAAACCTGTCTTAATATCGTAACCGTCCACGAGGAGTTGACGGACGGGTCCGAACTTTGCGACGCCTCCTGTCCCCACCTCAACCTGCTGCGCCGAGACCGGCGACGCGCCGACAAGAGCAACGGCCATAACGGCTGCCGTCTTCACCGATCGACCTCGCCGAAAACGATGTCGATCGAGCCGAGGATCGCCGACACGTCGGCCAGCATGTGCCCACGGCACATGAAATCCATCGCCTGGAGATGGGCGAAACCTGGCGCCTTGATCTTGCACCGATAAGGCTTGTCGCTGCCATCCGAGACCAAATAGACGCCAAATTCACCTTTTGGTGTCTCGACCGCCGCGTAGATCTCCCCCGCGGGCACGTGAAACCCTTCGGTGAACAACTTGAAGTGGTGGATGAGAGCTTCCATCGAGCGCTTCATCTCAGCGCGCGACGGCGGGGTCAGCTTCCCCTCGCGCGCATGGACCGGCCCCTGGTTCTCAGGCGCCAAAAGCTTCGCCACACATTGCTGCATGATGCGTGTCGACTGCCGCATCTCCTCCATACGGATCACCTGACGGTCGTAATTGTCACCGTTGGTGCCGACCGGAATATCGAAATCCATCTCCTCGTAGCATTCATAGGGCTGGCTTTTGCGCAGATCCCAGGCCGCGCCTGAACCCCGCACCATGACGCCCGAAAATCCCCACTTCCAGCATTCTTCAAGGGTCACGACGCCGATGTCGACGTTCCGCTGCTTGAAGATGCGATTGTCGATGAACAGGTCGGAAAGATCGTCCAGGACCTTCAGGAACGGTTCGCAGAAGCCCCCGATGTCCTCAACCAACTGACGCGGAAGATCGGAATGGACGCCACCCGGTCGGAAATAGTTCGCGTGCATGCGGGCGCCGGAGGCGCGCTCGTAGAAGACCATGAGCTTCTCACGCTCTTCGAAGCCCCAAAGGGGTGGCGTGAGAGCGCCGACGTCCATCACCTGGGTCGTGACGTTCAGAAGATGCGAAAGGAGGCGGCCGATCTCGGCGAAAAGCACGCGGATCAATTGCGCCCGTCTTGGCACCGTGATCCCCAGCATGCGCTCGATCGCGAGGCAGAAGGCGTGCTCCTGGTTCATCGGCGCGACATAGTCGAGGCGGTCGAAATAGGGCACGTTTTGAACGTAGGTTCGCGCCTCCATCAACTTCTCGGTGCCGCGATGCAGCAAGCCGATATGCGGGTCGACGCGCTCGACGACTTCGCCGTCGAGTTCCAGAACGAGCCTCAGCACTCCATGCGCGGCCGGATGCTGCGGTCCGAAATTGACTGCGAAGTTGCGAAGGTTGTGCTCTGTCACTGGGAAGCCTTTTCATCGCCAGGAAGCGCCGCGATCTCGATCCCTTCCCAAGGGGACAGGAAATCCCAGTTGCGGAATTCCTGGGTCAGACGCACGGGCTCATTGACGACACGTTTTTCCTGATCATCCCACCGGACCTCGACGAAGCCGGTCATCGGAAAATCCTTACGCAGCGGGTGACCCTCGAACCCGTAATCCGTGAGAATGCGGCGCAGGTCGGGGTGACCGGAGAATAAGATCCCGTAGAGATCGTAAGTTTCGCGCTCGAACCAGTTCGCCGCCGGGAAGACGTCGATCAGTGAGGGAACCGGCGTGACCTCGTCGGTCATCGTCTTCACGCGGATACGGCGGTTGTGTTTCGGAGAAAGAAGGTGAAGCACAACGTCGAACCGCTTGGGGCGCTGTGGATAATCAACGCCACAGAGATCCGTAAAATTGATGAACAGACAAGCTGGATCGTCACGCAGGAAGCGAACGACATCAACGAAACGGGATGAGTCCACCACAAGTGTCAGTTCGTCGAAGCGGACGGTCGCGACAATGTCGGCTCCCGGATGAGCCGCCACAATCGCCGCACCAAGATCTGCAAGCGAACCCGCTTCAGTGCTCATACGAGATTTATCTCCAATACCGCCGCGTCCAAGCGCTTAGCGCTCGATCGTTCCCGTGCGGCGAATCTTACGCTGCAGGAGCAGCACACCATAAAGCAGGGCTTCCGCCGAGGGCGGGCAGCCCGGAACGTAGATGTCGACGGGAACAATGCGGTCACAGCCGCGCACGACCGAATACGAGTAGTGATAATACCCGCCACCGTTGGCGCAGGACCCCATCGAGATGACGTACCGTGGCTCGGGCATCTGGTCGTAGACCTTGCGCAGGGCCGGAGCCATCTTGTTGGTCAGTGTACCGGCCACGATCATCAAATCCGACTGGCGCGGGCTGGCGCGGGGCGCGAAGCCGAATCGCTCGGCATCATAACGGGGCATGGAGAATTGCATCATCTCCACGGCGCAGCAGGCGAGCCCGAAGGTCATCCACATCAGCGAGCCCGTGCGCGCCCATTGGATCAAATCGTCGGTGGCAGTGACAAGAAAGCCCTTGTCGGCCAATTGGTCGTTCAACCCCATGAAGTAAGGGTCGTCCGATCCTATCGGCTTGTTGGTGCGTGGGTCGATGATGCCCCGCGGCTTCGGCGCGATCTCGGTCGCCGTCGGATTGCTGATCAATCCCATTCCAGGGCGCCCTTCTTCCATTCGTAGACGAAACCGATGGTCAGCACGAAGATGAAACTCATCATCGACCAGAACCCGAACGTACCCACATCCCGGAACGCGACCGCCCAGGGGAACAGGAACGCCACTTCAAGATCGAAGATGATGAAGAGAAGCGACACCAAATAGAACCTGATGTCGAACTTCATGCGCGCATCGTCGAAGGCGTTGAAGCCGCACTCGTAAGCCGAGAGCTTCTCGGGATCCGGTGACTGGAACGCCACGATGAAGGGCGCAATCAGAAGCGCACCGGACAGAAGCACCGCGATGGCGATAAAGATCACCAGCGGAAGATATTGGTTAAGCAGACTCGGCATGAAACTTCCGCGCCTCGATGAACGAGGATCGACGGACCGACACGCCCAGACCGAACGCCGACCCCGTCTACCTTGGAGGAGAACTAATCGACGGTGGGGTGGCTTGCAAGGCGAAAGGAGAGCGGGGAGACGCGCATTGTGTGCAGTGCGGCGAATTGGCTGACAAACCGTATCTTCCGCCACACCCGAGTGAGAGGCGGCCGGGCCGGCGAGATAAGGTCGGCCTTGAGCGACCTATAGCTCGGTAGCTCGGCGCGCATTCGGGATTGTCGCGATTCCCGCCCTTGACCGACGAGTGCCGAAAACTGGTCAGAGGGACAAGAACGGCACCGCATCCTCGGGCGAACCTGCAATAAGGCTGCGGCTGAATGCAGATGTACGGATCATACCTCCTGCGGGGCGCTGAGTTCGATTGCGATGCTGGGCCCGCAATGTCAGGCCATCGGCTCGCGAATAGCAGCTATGTCCCTAGAAACGACGCAGGGGATTGAAGGACAACGTTGCGCCGCCTCTGCTCCAAATGTCGGAAAAACAGCCTTGTGGCACCGACGAATGCCGGATAGATTTTCGTCGACGTCGGGGTGTTCGGCCTTTCAAGCCGAGCTGAGAGCTCTCGCCCGTGAGAGAAACCCGTTGAACCTGAACCGGATCATACCGGCGGAGGGAACGACATTATGCCAAGACTCGGCTTGTGGCCGACGCATGATCTGGCCCGTGACTTAGTTGGCCAAGACCCACCCCCTGCCCTTCCCTGGCTATCGCGTCGTTTCGGCGTTCACGCCTTGGGTCTCCGGCGGATCCCGTGGACGGCTGTATTCACTCTGTGCGCGGCTCTCACGGCCTGGGAGTGCGCGGTGCGGATCTACGCCGTCCCGCCATTCCTGCTGCCAGCGCCCTCGCGGATCGTGGGAACGCTGGTGTCGCGCTTTTCTCTCATCTGGCCCGATGCCCTGGTGACGTTCGGCGAAATGGCCGGCGGCCTGATCTTCGGCGTCGCGGCGGGTATCGCGGCGGCGTTGCTGATGGCGGCAACACCCTTGATCGAACGTGCGCTTGGTCCTCTTTTGGTGATCACGCAGGCTCTTCCGGTCTTTGCCATCGCACCGTTGCTCGTGATCTGGCTCGGCTTCGGCCTTGCGTCGAAGCTCGCGATGGCAGGGCTGATCATCTTCTTTCCCGTATCGACAACCTTTCTCGAAGGCCTGCGCCGGACCGACGAGAACCTGATCGACCTCGCCCGGCTTAATCATGCCAGCCGCAGGGACATCCTCCTGTTGATCCGTGTGCCGGCTGCCCTTCCCGCTCTTGGCAGTGGATTACGGGTCGCCGCCGCGAGCGCGCCGATCGGCGCGATCATCGGAGAATGGGTCGGATCTTCATCCGGGCTCGGTTTGATGATGCTCCACGCCAACGCCCGCATGCAGACCGACATGGTTTTCGCCGGCCTGACCGTATTGGTCGTGTTTTCGATCGCATTATGGGGACTGGTCGGCATCCTCAGTCGCCGCCTCGTCTTCTGGGCGCCCGACACCCTCTGACAACATTATCCCTGGAGAACAACGCCATGCGCCTTCTCGCACTGGTTCTTGCTGCCATGCTTGCTGTTTGGAGTCCGGCCCGGGCCGACGACAAATTGACGGTCCTGCTCGACTGGTTCGTCAATCCGGATCATGCCGCGCTCGTCATCGCCAAGCAGGGCGGTTACTTCACGAAACATGGTCTGGACGTCACCTTCATCGAGCCGGCCGACCCTGCCACCCCACCTCGCCTTGTTGCGGCCGGCCAGGGCGACATTGCTTTGTCGTACCAGCCGAGCTTCTATCTCTCCCGCCAGGAAGGCATGAATCTCGTGCGCGTCGGCGCCGCAATCGCGACGCCACTCAACACGCTTATCGCCCTTCAGGACGGCCCCATCAAGACTCTCGCGGACCTCAAGGGAAAGCAGATCGGCTATTCCGTTTCGGGGTTCGAGGACGTGATGCTCGGTGCCATGCTGGCCAAGGCCGGGTTGAGCATGGCAGACGTCAAGCTCGTCAACGTCAATTTCGCATTGACCGAAGCGCTCGTCAGCAAACAAGTCGATGCGGTCGTGGGCGGCTATCGTAATTTCGAGTTGACCGAAATGAAGCTCGCGGGTCATCCCGGCCGCGCGTTCTTTCCTGAAGATGTCGATTTCCCGGCCTATGACGAGCTGATCTACGTGACGACGCCGGACAAAGCCAAGGACCCGAAGACACGACGCTTTCTGGATGCCACCGAGGAGGCAACGCTCTTCATCCTCAATCATCCGGACGACGCCTGGGCCATGTTCATCAAAGCCTATCCCAAGCTTGACGACGCGCTGAACAAGCAAGCCTGGACCGACACGCTCCCTCGGCTCGCGCAGGATCCCGCCGCGGTCGACTACGGTCGCTACACCCGCCTCGCGGACTACCTCAAGGCCAAGGGATTGCTCAAGGCGACCGAGCCGGTCGACAGCTACGTCTACAGTGTCCGGTAGCAAACGAGTCCCTTGCGCGCCGCGCGGCCGCACGCCATGTGTGAGGCCGTTTGACAGGAGCACACGATGGCGCCGCGCGGTCGCATTTTCGATGATATGGCGAAGCTCATGACGGATGCCGCGGGCGTCGCCCAGGGTGTTCGTCGGGAAGCTGAAACGGCGATGAAGACACAGGCCGAACGCATCCTGTCCAATCTCGACGTCGTGTCTCGCGAGGAATTCGAGGCGGTCCGCGACATGGCGGCACTCGCCCGGGACGAGAACGAGGCCTTGAAACGGCGCCTCTCCGCACTTGAGGAGAAGCTTGCGGGAACGACGGCAGCTGGTCCGGCCGGGATCGACGTCTAGACGGGCCGAAGGCCGGTCAGGTCGAGATCACCTCGCTCCCCGCAATTCGCGGGGGCGATCGATGCGGGACGCACAGACTGTAGGCGACCCCGCCTCTTGTGAGGCTTGAGCTGGCAATCTCACCCGAGTTCCGGCTCTCGCAGCAGACCTCGAAGGTCGAGTTGCTCCGTCACCATGGCGATTTGGCCGTTTCGATCCATGGGCCAAAGCTCTCGCGGCCGGTCCCAGTAGAGTTCGACGCCGTTCTGGTCGGGGTCACGGAGGTACAGGGCTTCGCTCACTCCGTGGTCGCTGGCGCCATCCAGAGGAAATTTAGCGGCAACGAGCCTTCGAAGCGCATCGGCGAGATCGGCCCGCGTCGGGTAGAGGATCGCGATATGGAAGAGCCCGGTGGTGCCAGGCGGCGGCGGAGACCCGCCCCGGCTTTCCCACGTGTTCAGCCCGATATGATGATGATAGCCGCCTGCCGAGATGAAGGCGGCCTGGGTCCCGAACCGCTGCATCAGTTCGAATCCCAAGACGCCACAATAGAAAGCGAGCGCCCGCTCGATGTCTGCGACTTTAAGGTGAACATGGCCGATGCCGACGCCGCGTGCGATCGGTTTTGCCTGTGAATAGGTCGTGGTCACGGCCATCTCCTTTGCTGCGAAAGGGCGATTTCGGGAGCCTGCGGAATTATACGGGCGGCCGGCCGTTCGAGCCAGCTGGGGATAGGCTGTCGTTCTGCCATAATCCTCAAGCTTAAGCACTGCAACGATGATACACCGCAGACCGGCGCGACCTGAGTTTTGAGACGACGTCCAGTGATGCTTGCGCGATCGAGGTTGCCGGCGGAGGTTGCCAGCCTCCGCGGCATGTTCCGTCTCCTGGTAGGGGCCGCGGGAACATTATTGGCGTCCTGCTCCTTCGACTCGACAAGGCCCGATGTGAACATCGCGGTGCCGGCTGCCTTCGAGCACTCCGGTGCCAAGGCCAGCGCCCCGATCAGCACCGATTGGCCGGCCCAGTTCGGCTCTACCGAGCTGGCCCGCCTTGGCCGCTCGACCGCCGACAATAATCTGGACATCCAGGCCGCGGCAGCGCGCATCCTTCAGGCGGATGCGCAGGCGCAGATCACGGATGCGGCCCTGCTTCCGACCCTCGATGGCTCAACGAATGCGAGCCGGAGTTGGAGTCCCTCAACGATCCGGTCGAAGACCGGTCCTTTCACGACCTCGGCCAATAACTCCTACCAGCTCGGCTTGAGCGCCTCCTACGAACTGGATCTGTGGGGCAAGAACCGGCTTGCGGGATTGGCGGCCGAGCACACCGCCGTGGCCACGCGTTTCGGGCGCGACGCCGTAGTGCTTTCTTCGGTCGCCGCGACCGTCAATGCCTATTTCACGGTTCTTGCCGCGCAGGACCGACTGAAGGTTGCCGATGACAATCTGAAAAGCTCGCGTTTTATCCTCGAAGCCATCAAGGGACGTCTGTCGGTCGGCACGGTGACGGCGCTCGAAGTGGCGCAACAGGAAAGCGTGGTGGCGCAACAACTTGCGTCCTTCCCACCTTTGCAGCTTGAGTTGCAGCAGGCAAAGACGCAGATCGCAATTCTGGCGGGTCGGACGCCCGAAAGCCTCAAGATCGCGGGAGGCACCCTGACAGCCCTGAAGGTCCCGCCCTTGCGGGCCGGAGTGCCCTCGCAGTTGCTACGCCGCCGGCCCGATGTGGCAGAGGCGGAATCGACGCTGCTCTCAGCCGACGCCAGCGTAGCCTCTGCCCAGGCGGCTTTCTTTCCCTCGATCAGCCTCACTGCCAGCGGCGGTCTCGAAAGCCTCCTACTCAAGACGCTGCTGCGGCCGGAAGCCGCATTCGGATCCTTGGCGAGTGGGCTGACGCAGCCGTTGTTCGATGGGGGCGCCCTGCAGGGGAACCTTGCTCTGCAGGAAGGGCGTGCACGCGAGTACCTGGCGGATTACCGAAAAGCCATCATCCAAGCCTTTGTCGACGTGGAAAATGCCTTGATCGCGGTGCAACAGGATACCGAACATGTGAAGCGGTTGTCCGACGTGGTGGACGCATCCCGACGCGCCTACACGATCACCGAAGCGCGACTGAAAGAAGGGACCATCGATATCGTGACGGTGCTCCAGACCGAGCAGACACTTTTCAGCGCCGAGGATGCACTCGTCGTCGCTCGCCTCAGCCAGTTTCAGGCTTTAGCGAGCTTGGCGCAGGCGCTGGGGGGTGGTTGGGTGCAACCAGCAAGCGTCGTCATCCCACCCGTGGGCGGTGCTCTCCCGGGAGCCGAACGAATATTGTCGGGGCCGGTCTCAGCAGCCTTGTCGGGGCCTCGCACGTGAAAAAGGTCGTCTGGCTTGTGCTCGTTCTGGTGGCGGCCTTCGTTGCGGCGGAACGCATCCCTGCGCTGCGCGCCAAGCTTCCCTGGCTCCCGAATGTTCCAGGACTGACCAACGTGGCTGACACCGGCCAGAACCAGGCCGCCGGAGCACCTGACACCACAGGCGGACGCCGTCGTGGCGCGGGCGGCGGGGGGCGGCGAGGCGGCGGAGACGGACCAACCCCGGTTCTCGTGGCAGCCGCGCAAACCGCGGATGTGCCGGTGACCGCCGATGTTCTCGGCACGGTTCAGGCCACCAACAACGTGACGGTGAGAAGCCAGGTTGACGGCAAGCTCATCGAGTTGGACTTCCAGGACGGTCAGGATGTGACCAAGGGCGACGTTCTGGCCCGTATCGACCCGGCGCCCTTCCAGGCGACTTACGACCAGGCTGTTGCCAAGAAGGCCCAGGACGAAGCGAACCTCGCCAATTCCCAGGCGGATCTCATTCGCTACACCAAGCTCGCCGCCACGCAGTATGGGTCCGCGCAGCAGGCTGACACGCAGAAGGCGCAGGTGGCGCAAAATAAGGCCCTGATCCAGCAGGACCAGGCTGCCATCGATAGTGCGAAGACCACGCTTGACTACGCGACGATCCGCGCCCCGATCACGGGACGAACCGGCATTCGACTGATCGACGCCGGCAATGTGGTGCATGCCTCCGACGCCACCGGGATCGTGACCATCGCCGAAGTTCGGCCGATCGCCGCGATCTTCAACCTGCCGCAACAGCTCCTCGGGCAAATCAATGCCGCCCAGGCCGGCGGGCCGCCGCTCAAGCTCGAAGCGTCAAGTCCCGACTCGCACGAGGTGATCGAGACGGGGACATTGCAGGTCATCGACAATAGCGTCGATCAGACCACCGGAACCGTGAAGCTGAAAGGCAGCTTCCCCAATTCCGACCTGCAGCTCTGGCCGGGCCAATTCGTGAATCTTCGTCTCACGATCTCGGTCGAGCGCAACGTCGTTGTCGTTCCTACACCCGCCATTCAGCGTGGTCCGGATGGGCCCTTCGTTTTTATCGTTCAGCCGGACGCCACGGTTCACCTGCAAAAAGTGAAGGTCGGGCGACAAACCGAAGATCGCAGCGTGATCGCGGAAGGTCTCAAACCGGGCGACAGTGTCGTCACGACAGGCTTCACCCGTCTGACGGACGGGGCCAAGGTAGCGGTGTCAAAACCCACAGCCGACGCTGAAACGAAAGGGCCTGCCGATGCGGGCCAGGCGGTCCAGCCAGCGGAGCCAAACACCGGGACCGACAGCGGCAATCGCAAAGCCCGCCATCTCCACCGAAGTAATTCGGCGCAGGCTGAAGGCTCAGCTGGAACCCAGGCGAAACCGGCGCCTGCCGCGCAGGATTGAGTTCGAGGACAAAAAATAAGTGCCCTCCTTTAATAACCATGACAATTTTGTGACATACTTGATTCATGCTCAGGGGCTACTCCGCACGAATCATCGCTGTTGCCAATCGAAAGGGCGGCGTTGGGAAATCAACGACCGTCGTTAATCTTGCAGCGGAGCTTGCCAACCGAGGCTACCGGGTGCTGGCGGTCGATCTCGATCCGCAGGGCCATGCCGGCCTGGGACTTGGCATCCTGGCGCGCGCCGCCGACAAGACGGCTCACAGCGCCCTCGTCGAACGGCAGGTCTGGCTCGGAACAAGCATTCGGTCGACAGCGATCAAGAACCTGGATGTTCTCCCGGCGGATCGTGAGTTCGACGGCGTCATCCACGCGTCCGATCCGCGCTGTCTCGCCAAGGCTCTCGCGCCCTTGCGATCGCGCTATGACGTGATCCTGATCGATACGCCTCCCGGCAGCGCCAACCTGATCGTCTGCGCCCTCCTGGCGTCAGACGGCGTTCTGGTGCCTACGCTGCTCGAACATCTCTCCTTCGATGGGGTGCGGCAGTTCTCGCGCACCTATCATCACGTCGCGATGGGGTTGAATGCCGCACTGATGGGGCTCGCGATTGTCCCGACGCGGGTCGACCTGCGAAGCAAGGTCCAGCAGCATGTGCTCAGCCAGCTCAATCGAGGGTTCGGCCTCAGTCAGGTGATGCCTGGCATTAGGGTCGACATTTCTCTGTGCGAGGCCTTCGGGCATCACGAACCTGTTCGCTGCTACAAGTCCGGAAGCCGGGCGGTCGGCGACTTCGCCCGGGTGGCAGACGACGTGATTCACCGCTTCGCGTGTCACGAGATTGGCGTGGAAGCCGTCAATTAGCCATTTAAGCGCCGTAGAAAGACATCTACGAGTCCTGAACTTGGTAGGGTGGTGCGCGTCAACATCAGCAGAGATCATGCGCCGGGATGGCCCGCATGAACGTCTCCTCCCTGTTTATCCTGAGGCCGATAGCGACGTCGCTTCTCGCGGTGGCAGTTCTGCTTGCGGGCATTCTCGGGTACAGGCAGCTTTCCGTCGCCTCGTTGCCGCAAGTCGATTTTCCGACGATTCAGGTCACCACGCAGCTTCCGGGCGCGAATCCTGACACGATCTCCTCGCTTGTAACGGCCTCGCTCGAGCGTCAATTCGGCCAGATCCCGTCGCTCGCGACCATGTCGTCGCAAAGCTCCTTTGGCCTGAGCCAAATCACTCTGCAGTTCGAACTCGGGCGCGATATCGATGCAGCCGCGCAGGATGTGCAATCGGCCATCAATGCGGCGGCTTCAACGCTTCCGAAGAACCTGCCGTACCCGCCCACCTATTCAAAGGTAAACCCGGCCGACACGCCCATCCTCACGCTCGCGCTGACCTCGGATACCGTGGCGCTGCGCAGCCTGAGCGATGTTGCCGATACCCTGCTGGGGCCCCGATTGAGCCAGGTCACCGGCGTCGGCCATGTGGCGGTCGAGGGCAACATCCGGCCGGCGATCCGCATCCAGGCCGACCTCACACGGCTCGCGGCCTATGGCATCGCCATCGAGGATCTGCGCAACGCCATCGTGGCCGCCAATGTGGCGGGATCGAAAGGCTCGCTCGACGGCAAGCAGCAGGCCTACACGATCGAGGCCAACGATCAGATACAGGCTGCAGACATCTATAAGACGATCGTGGTCGCCTATCGCAACAATGCGCCGGTGCTGCTGCGGGATGTCGCCGACGTTCTCGACGGCCTCGAAAACGCGCGCGTCGCCGGCTGGTACAAGGGCCACCCGGCCGTCATCATCGACGTGCAGCGTCAGCCGGGCGCCAATGTGGTCGAAACGGTCGATCGGCTGAAACGCGAGATTCCGAAGCTGAAGGGCTCGCTGTCGGCCGGCGTGGATCTCCAGATCGTCCACGATTCGACGGAAACCATCCGGGCCTCGATCGCCGATGTGCAGTTCACTCTGGTTCTGAGTGCTGCTCTCGTGGTGCTGGTGGTGTTGCTGTTTCTGCGCACCTTACGCGCCACGATCATCGCGGGCGTGGCCCTGCCCTTGTCGATCGTCGCGACCTTCGGGGTCATGTGGTTCGCGGGCTTCTCGCTGAACAATCTGTCGCTCATGGCCTTGACCATCTCGACGGGATTCGTCGTCGACGACGCGATCGTGATGATCGAGAACATCGTTCGCAAGATCGAGGAAGGCGAGACACCGCTCCAGGCGGCGCTGAGTGGCGCGCGCGAAATCGGCTTTACGGTGATCTCGTTGACCCTGTCGCTTGTCGCCGTCTTCATCCCGCTGCTGTTCATGACCGGAATCGTTGGCCGCATGTTCCGGGAATTCGCCCTCACGCTCACCTTTTCGGTGGTGGTCTCGGCCGTGGTGTCGCTGACGCTCACGCCGATGATGTGCGGGCGATTGCTCAAGGCCGTCCCGCACGATTTCCGCGAGCCCTGGTACATGCGGCTGGCCGAAGCCCCGATCACCGGCATGGCTCGGTTCTATGAGATGACGCTCCACTGGGCTCTGCGGCGACAAAGTCTGATGTTGCTTCTCACCCTCGTCACGATCGGGATGACGGCCTACCTATATCTTGTTGTGCCGAAAGGGTTTCTGCCAGATCAGGATACGGGATTGATCAAAGCCGTCATCGAGGGGTCGCCGACGGCATCCTTCGCCGACATGGCTCGCCTTCAGGCAGAAGCCGAGGCCGCGATCCGCGACGATCCGGATGTGACCGGTGTTGTAACGGTGCTCGGTGTCGGTCTTCTCAATCCCACTCCGAACGTCGCCAGCCTACAGATCGGGCTGCGCTCCGCGGAAATCCGAAAAAGTACAGCCGCCGCCGTTTCCGAACGGCTCCGCGAGCGGCTCTCCCGAGTGCCAGGGCTTACGGCCTACGTGAAGCCGGTGCAGGATATTCAGATCGCCACGCAGACGAGCCGGTCCCAGTATCAATACACGCTCACCTCGACCGACAATAGCGCGCTCAGCGACTGGACTCCGAAACTCGTCGAGGCCATGCGCCGGGACGGCACCTTCCTGCATGTCGCCAACGAGGTGCAGGACGGCGGCCTGCGGGCTTTCGTGGACATCGACCGCGGCAAGGCAGGGCGCCTCGGCGTCTCGGCACAGCTTATCGACGACACGCTCTATGACGCCTTCGGCCAGCGCCAGATTTCGACCATCTACGCCCAGGCGAACCAATACCGGGTCATTCTGGAAGCTGCGCCCCGCTATCTTACAGATCCGGCCGTGCTCGACCGGCTTTACGTCGGCATTTCAGGCGGCGCGCAGGTGCCGCTCGTATCCTTCGCGACGCTGAAACGCATCACGGCACCGCTCTCGATCGCGCATCTCGAACAGTTCCCCAGCGATACGATTTCGTTCGACCTGCCGGAAGGAACGTCGCTCGGCGAGGCCGTCCAGAGGATCTCGACGATCGAACAAGGCATCAGCATGCCCGATACGGTGATCGGCAGCTTCGGAGGCGACGCGGCCGAATTCACCAAGTCGCTCGCCGGCGAACCATGGCTGATCCTGGCCGCTGTCGTGACGATCTATCTGGTTCTCGGCGTGCTCTACGAGAGCTACATCCATCCATTGACGATCCTCTCCACCCTGCCCTCAGCCGGCGTCGGGGCCATCCTGGCCTTGATGCTGTGCAAGCAGGAACTCTCGATCGTTGCCTTGATCGGCATCATCCTGCTGATGGGCATCGTCAAGAAGAACGCCATCATGATGATCGATTTCGCGACCGCGGCCGAGCGCGAGGAGGGTTTAAGCCCGTTTGACGCGATCGAGCGGGCGTGCCGCCTGCGTTTTCGCCCGATCATGATGACGACGCTCGCGGCCCTTTTTGGCGCCGTCCCCCTCGCTTTCGCGCATGGCTCTGGCGCCGAATTGCGTGTGCCCCTGGGGATCACCATCATCGGTGGTCTGTTGGTCAGCCAGGTGCTGACCCTCTATACGACGCCGGTGATCTATCTGCTGATGGACCGCGTCGGTCGCCGCTTCGGCCTCGGCATTCAACGCGGCGAAGCGATCCCAATCGAGGAGGAACGCTATCCCGTGGTGTCTCAGAGGGCGGCGGAGTAAGGCAGCTTTCCTGATCAGCAGGCGCACAGCCGAGGACCATTGGACCTAACGCGCTAGAAGCGGAAATAGATGAATGGGCTATATGATCCGCTCAGGATCTTCACGCTTGACGCCGATATGAGCAGAATGGCGATGATACATCCCACGCCGGACATGTAGACGGGAGTCCGTCTCGGCCAAGGCGGCATAGGCGACACCAGCGAGGCGCTGCGCAGCATGTGCGGCACGATACGCGTGGCGAACAGGATGGCGAGCACGAGGACGAGCTGTTCCTGTCCGTTCAGAAGATGCCAAGCATCGACTTCATCGGACGCCGTGGGGACGATCATAGTCTGCAGCATGCCGAACGCTTGTGTCACGTTGTCGGCGCGAAAGAGCACCCAGCCGAAAATGACGGCGAGCATCGTATAAAGATGCTGGAAGGCGCGCGGCAAGCGGCGCAAAACCTCTCCCCACCCAAGCCGTTCGAGAACCAACAAAAGCCCGTGATAGATGCCCCAAAGGACGAATGTCCATCCGGCGCCATGCCACAAGCCGCAGAGAAGAAAGACGATAATCAGATTACGGTAGGTCTGCAGTGCCCCGTTGCGGTTACCCCCAAGGGGAATATAAAGGTAGTCGAGGAACCACTTCGATAAACTCATATGCCAGCGACGCCAAAACTCGGTCACCGAGCGAGAAATATATGGTGAGTTGAAATTTCTCGGGAAGTGAAATCCTGTCAGCCATCCCAGTCCGATGGCCATATTCGAGTAGCCGCTGAAGTCGAAGAGGATCTGCAGCGTATAGCAGACAGCAGCCAGCCATGCGGTGGTCGTGCTTAAACTTGCCCCGTTCACGAAGAGCGGATCAGCGACGCCTGCAAGCGTATCGGCAATCAGCACCTTTTGACCTAGACCGAGGCAGAACAGGTATAAACCAAAATAGACGTGCCTGCCGGTCACCACACGCTTTCTCAGTTGTCGGGCAATCGTATGAAACCGCAGGATCGGTCCCGAGATCAATTGAGGAAACATCAGTATGTACAACGACAATCTTAAGAACGACCGCTCGGCGCGCGCCACTCGTCGATAGATGTCAACCAGATAGGAGATCGCGTGGAATGTGAAAAATGACACACCCAGTGGCAGGTGCAGCCGAGAGCTCCATTCGAGCGAGGGCGCGTTCCAACCGAACGAGGCAACGAGGAAATTCGTATATTTAAAAAACACCAGCACAACCAAGTTGATGGCAACGCCAGCGAGCAGAGCCAAACGCCTTGCAGGCTCTGACTCGTTTCTGTCGATCCAGAGAGCTACAAAATAGTTCACCACCACCGACGCGAGGACGATCGATGTGTACCAACCTTCCCCAATGAAGTAAAAACCCAAGCTGAACACAACATAGACGAGGTTTTTATCTTTTAAAAAGCAGTATACGAGCAAAAATATTGGTAGAAATAAAAACAAAAAGGAAACACTAGAGAAAACCATCTGCGCAACTCAGTTACTACTGGCCTTTGATTGAAGTTGGGCGAGATCGTTTCCATAACCCGCGATACGATCTGTGTTCCCTTCCTGGATCAAAAACGCAACCCTATCATAAGGAAAACGCTGCTTAACTCGGGTGAGAAGCTCTCCAATCGTCTGACTTTTCATATCGTTGCTCGTCACATGGATCAATTTTGAAAAGCCTCCGGCAAAAACCTTAGCACCCAAATCTCCGAACGAATCCGACACAAGCAGTAGTCTGTCGGGATCGATGGCTTTCGAATTTTCGAACACGTGGGTTACGATCCGTGGGGTGTCGAACAAGCTGGAAATGTCGGCCGCGAGGGCCTTGGCGGCTTGCTCGTCGGATCTCACGTTCGCGTTGCTGATCTGATAGACGGGCCTGTATCGAGTTATGCCATAACTCAGCAGAAGTTCGGCTGGCTTCCGTGTCAGATCCAGCTTTTCCGGCACGTCACCGCTGATGCCAAGGGCTCGAAGATACGCATCCCGTACGACCTTAAGGCTCAGCCCATCCGCGTGCCAATTGGCTTTTGGAAAAAAAGCACCATCATCTCTGGCGGCTCTCATTTGCGCGACGGGATAGACATAGCGCATGTTGGCTGGTGCCTCGATGCGACTTAGCGGTGAACTCCCCCTTGCCCGATCGGAGCAAGCACGGCGGTACCGCGGTGGCACGGATAGCGGGAGGCGATCACCGTAGAGCGTCTCGAGAGTAGGCACTACGATGACGTCGATCGGGATTTGCCTGGCCTGCGCGAAGGACGAGATGGCCGGAAGTGAGTTTTGAAAGGCCGCGTCAACCTCTTCGCTGTGCGCATGAATGCACACATTTTCGAAGATGTTGTTCAAGTGGTCGTCGTCCGAGCCGTTGAGAAAAATGAACCCGTCGGCACCCATGGTGACCCTGCGCTGCGGCGCGGTGTTTAGAACATCGAGAAGGAAGGCCTTCTGGAAATGCGAAACTCCGACGATGGGAAAAATGCGATCGGACAGCCACTTCTGAACCTGCGAGGAATACTGGGCCGGATCAGACCAGAAAAGCGAGGACTGCGGGATGGCAGTCAAGGTCCGGTTGTGGAACTGTTCCAGATAGCCGCGGTCTTGCCAGTAAATGCCGATCGTCGGGATCAGCAGGACACAGCTGACGATCAGCAAGCCTAATTTGCTGGGAAGGGAAATGAGCGCATTTTGTGCAGCACCGCGGCGAAGCTTCGGACTCATGAAGAAGGTGTCTGCAGGAGAGAAAAACCCGGAGGTGGAGCCTCCGAATGCGTCAGGACCAAACGCATCGAACTCGACTCCCCGTTTCATTCAGAAAAGACCAGCCTCGACAACCTCTGGTGCCACAAGCCGGATCACGCCTCTGGTCTCCTCGATCTAGTCATCCTTAGACATGGGCGGCGGCAGGCGTTCCGTCCGCGTCGGTGTCGCGGTGCGGGTCGGATTGTTCAGGCGGCGGTCGAGATAGGTGCCCACCTCGGCGATCAGGGGATCGACGCAATTCTCGAAGAAATGGTTGGCCCCCGGAATGACCGCGTGCTCGATCGCGATGCCCTTTTGGGTCTTCAGCTTCTCGATCAATCCCGTTACCTCCTTCATGGGTGCCACGCGATCCTTGTCGCCATGGACGAAGAGACCCGATGAGGGACAAGGCGCCAGGAACGAGAAATCGTAGAGGGTTGCGGGCGGCGCGATCGAGATGAAGCCCTCGATCTCCGGACGGCGCATCAGAAGCTGCATGCCGATCCACGAACCGAACGAGAAACCAGCAATCCAACAGGCGCGGGCCTCCGGGCTGATCGTCTGCGCCCAGTCGAGCGCGGCGGCGGCATCGGACAGCTCGCCCGAGCCATGATCGAACGCGCCCTGAGACCGGCCGACACCGCGGAAATTGAACCGGAGAACCGAAAAGCCACGCTCTGCGAAGGCATAGTAGAGGTTGTAGACGATCTGGTTGTTCATCGTTCCGCCGAACTGCGGATGGGGATGCAGCACGATGGCGATCGGGGCACCGCGTGCCTTTGCATGATGGAAACGGCCTTCCAGGCGTCCGGCGGGACCGTTGAAAATGACTTCAGGCATTGAGACCTCGGTGTCGCGCACTCAGCCGAAAGCGCCCGTTCGACGCGGCAAAAGTGAGAACGGTTTTCACAACCAACCTTGACTCGAACCGCGTCGCATGGTGCTAGAATAATTCTAACAGGTTGCTCAGGCCGGTCCGGAGTCCGTCGTTGCGGGTTAATTGACAAGCGCGGCGTGCTTACCACGGGTGCGGATGCACTTTGCAAGCTTTTTGAGAGTCCAATGTCCGCTTCGCGGTGCTATCTCGACTACAATGCGACTTCGCCGCTGAGACTCAGCGCTCGCGAGGCTTGTGTCGCAGCACTCGATCTTGCCGGCAACGCATCCTCGATCCATCGCGAAGGTCGAGAAGCGCGGCGGTTCATCGAAGACGCCCGCCGACGGGTCGGCGGACTTTTTGCTGCCGCTCCTGAACAGGTGGTGTTTACATCCGGTGCCACCGAGGCAGCCAATCTGATGCTCACGCCGGAATTGGCGAGCCCAACGGCGCCACGCGGCATCCGCCGTCTGCTGGTCCAGGCGACCGAGCATTCAGCCGTTCTGCGCGGTCACAGGTTTGCGCCAGATGCCGTGACCTTGTTACGCGTGCGACCCGACGGGGTGATTGATCTCACCGGCCTTGCCGAAGCGCTCGCGTCCGATGGAGGTAGTCCGGCACTGCTGGCCCTTCAGGCGGCGAACAACGAAACAGGGGTGTTGCAACCACTGCGGGAGGCGGCCGACCTCGTCCATGCGTCGGGTGGACTCGTGGCTTGCGACGCTGTGCAGGTCGCCGGACGCGTTGCCGTCTCGCTCGCGGACACCGGCGTCGATGTGGCATGTCTTTCCGGGCACAAGCTTGGAGGGCCGCAGGGCACAGGCGCCGTTGTGCTTCGGAAGGGAATTGTCCTCGGGCCGGCGGTGCTTCGGGGCGGTGGCCAGGAGCGTGGTTCTCGTTCCGGCACCGAGAATGTGGCCGGAATTGCGGGCTTTGGGGCGGCGGCGGCAGAGGCTGGGGAAACTGACGGGACCGGGCGCCTCTCAGAGTTGCAAAAGCTGTTGGAGAAGGGACTGGCGGACGTGGCCGCGGATGTCGTTGTGTTCGGCGCAGCGGCACCGCGTTTGCCGAACACCACGTGTTTCGCCGTGCCTCACACCTCCGCCGAGGTTCTGCTGATCGCGCTCGATTTGGCAGGCATTGCGGTATCAACCGGCTCCGCATGCTCCTCCGGGAAGGTTTCTCGGTCGCACGTCCTTGAGGCCATGGGGGTCGGACCTCATCTAAGTCAGGGTGCCTTGCGGGTAAGCACGGGCTGGGCTTCGACCACCGATGACATCGCCCGTTTTCTCGACGCGTTCGGAGCAGCGTTGCGACGGATGCACAAGCGGCCGTTCGCTGCCGCAGCTTGATAGGATTTCGGGGCGAAAGCCCTTCAAAAACGCCGGTGGCTGTGCGCTGCCAATCGAAGGAGTGATCACATGCCCGCTGTCCAGGAGACCGTGGATCGCGTCAAGGAAATCGACGTCAGTGAGTACAAATACGGCTTCATCACCGACATCGAATCCGACAAGGCGCCGAAGGGCCTTTCAGAAGATATTGTCCGCTTCATCTCAGCCAAGAAGAACGAACCTGAGTGGCTGACGGAATGGCGGCTCGGTGCGTACCGGCGCTGGCTGACGATGCGCGAACCCGATTGGGCGCGCGTCGACTATCCGCCGATCGACTATCAGAATCTCTATTACTACTCAGCCCCCAAAGGCACGGCCGGCCCAAAGACCCTGGCCGACGTCGATCCTGAGTTGTTACGCACATATGAAAAGCTCGGCATCCCGTTGCGCGAACAGGAAGTGCTGGCCGGCGTTCAGGAACGGCGCGTGGCGGTCGATGCCGTGTTCGACTCGGTGTCCGTCGCGACGACATTCAAGGACGAACTGGCAAAGGCCGGCGTGATTTTCTGCCCGATCTCGGAGGCGGTGCATTCCCACCCTGAGCTCGTGAAGCACTATCTTGGCTCCGTGGTCCCGACCACGGACAATTACTTTGCGACGCTGAACTCGGCTGTCTTCTCCGACGGCTCCTTCGTCTACATCCCGCCCGGGGTGCGCTGCCCGATGGAGCTGTCGACCTATTTCCGCATAAACGAGCAGAACACCGGGCAGTTTGAGCGCACGCTGATCATCGCCGACAAGGGTTCCTACGTCAGCTACCTGGAAGGCTGCACGGCGCCCAAGCGTGACGAGAACCAGCTGCATGCCGCCGTGGTCGAGTTGGTGACACTCGACGACGCGGAAATCAAATATTCCACGGTGCAGAATTGGTACCCCGGCGACGCCGAGGGCAAAGGGGGCATCTACAATTTCGTGACGAAGCGGGGTGACTGCCGAGGCAAGAACTCCAAGATCTCCTGGACCCAGGTCGAGACGGGTTCGGCCATCACCTGGAAGTACCCGTCCTGCATCCTTCGCGGCGACAATTCGCGGGGCGAGTTCTACTCGATCGCCATTTCAAACGGCCGTCAGCAGGTCGATAGCGGAACCAAGATGATCCACCTCGGCAAGAACACGACGAGCCGGATCATTTCGAAGGGGATCTCGGCGGGTCACTCACAGAATACCTATCGAGGTCTCGTCTCGGCGCACCGCAAGGCGGACAATGCCCGCAACTTCACGAACTGCGACTCGCTGCTGATCGGGGAACACTGCGGGGCGCATACCGTGCCCTACATAGAGGCGAAGACCTCGTCGGCGCAGTTCGAGCACGAAGCCACGACCTCGAAGATCTCCGAGGACCAGATGTTCTACTGCCGCCAGCGCGGTCTGTCCGATGAGGAAGCGACGGCGCTAATCGTCAACGGCTTCGTCCGCGACGTGCTGCAGCAATTGCCGATGGAGTTTGCTGTCGAGGCTCAGAAGCTTATCGCGATCTCGCTCGAGGGTAGTGTGGGCTGATGGCAGAGACCAGCAACCTCGTGCTTGAACATCTTCGCGCCATGCACGGAGATATGGGCAAAATGGCAGACGCGATGCGGACCGTCGGCGCGGAGATGACCGCGCGGCGCCAGCATTCGTCCAGCCTGATCACGCTTCGAAAGCATGATCACCTGGATCTGGCCCCCATCAAGGTCCGACTCGACCGTATCGAGAAGCAGCTTGAATTGACGGAGTAGATTCAAAGTTTGGCTTGCTGGTCAAAGCCGGACTCGAAAGTTGCCTTCTGCCTCCAGCCTTGAAACCAGGGGATCGTCTCACCTGCCTGATCCCGCGCCAACGCGCTTCAACCGCCACGAAGGCAGACATCAAATTTGACTGACCTCCATGAGGCTGTTTGCCCATGGAGAAATTCAACGGAACGAACGAATGCTGGAAATCAAGAACCTTCACGTCGAAGTCGAGGGCAAAAAAATCCTCAACGGACTGAATCTCACGGTCAATCCGGGTGAGGTGGCAGCCATCATGGGGCCTAACGGCTCGGGCAAGTCGACGCTGTCTTACGTGATCGCCGGCAAGGACGATTACGACGTCACCGATGGCGAAATCCTGATCGACGGCGAGAACATCCTCGACAAGGATCCTGAAGAGCGAGCCGCCGCTGGCATCTTCCTGGCATTCCAGTACCCAGTCGAGATCCCAGGCGTTGCGACCATGACGTTCCTGAAGGCCTCTCTCAACGCGCAACGGCGTGCACGTGGCGAAAGCGACATGTCTACGCCCGATTTCATGCGGGTGGTTCGCGAGGCTGCCGCGAAGCTCGAGGTCGACCCCGACATGCTGAAGCGCCCCCTCAACGTCGGCTTCTCCGGCGGTGAAAAGAAGCGCATGGAAATTCTTCAGATGGCGCTTCTCTCGCCGCGCTACGGCATTCTCGACGAAACGGATTCCGGCCTTGACATCGACGCCCTACGGATTGTTGCCGGCGGTGTGAATGCCCTGCGGGCCGAGAACCGCGGGTTTCTGGTGATCACCCACTACCAGCGCCTGCTCGACTACATCAAACCCGACGTCGTGCATATCATGTCGCGCGGCCAGATCGTGAAGACCGGGAGCGCGGATCTTGCGCTCGAACTTGAGAAGAACGGCTATCGCGACTATGTCGCCGATGCCGCGTGAGGGTGCGATGACGGCTGAAATCACACGTATCAACACCGCCGCCGAATCCAAGCTGATCGAATTGTTCGGCGCAGCGAAAGGCGGCGTTTACTCCGGGGCCAGCCTCGACCGTGAAGCAGCTTTTGCGCGTTTCGCAAAAAGCGGGTTGCCTCATCGGCGCATCGAGGCCTGGCATTATACGGACTTGCGATCGATCCTCCGTGACGCCTATGCCCCGACGGTCGCGCCCACCGAGGACACGGTGGCGCTCGCCAGAACTCGCCTTGCAGAGATGCACGTCGAGGGCACCCGCGTTGTGATTCTCGACGGTTATTTTCAGGCGGAGCTGTCGTCCAATCTGGAACAGCCGGGCGTGTCGACCCGGTCCCTCATCGACGTGCTGGGCGGAGGACCCTCGGGCGTCATCGACCGGCTTGCAGTTTCAGCCTTGGAGGCCCAAGAATCGGTCCTGTCCCTGAATGCAGCTTTCATGCAGGGAGGCGCCGTCGTTTCGGTTGCGCCGGGCGCGGTGGTCGAGACGCCGATTGAGCTGCTCTTTTTGACATCGGGTCAAAGGGCCGGTGCCGTCACGACTCGCTCGCTGGTCGAGGTGGGATCGGGAGCGTCCGCGATCGTGGTCGAGCGCCATGAAGCGCTCGGTTCGGCACCAAGCCAGAGCAATCACGCTTTGATCCTGTCGGTCTACGACAAGGCATCGCTTCATCACGTGACAATGTCGAGCGGTGCCGAAGCAGCCACGCAGACTGTCGCTTCGATCATCGCCAACCTCGGGGCGGATGCAAACCTCGTCAGCTTCGCGCTCGTCACCGGTTTCGGCTTTGTCCGTCGTCAGGGCTTCCTCACCTTCAACGGTGCACATGCCAAGGGCGATCTCCGCGGCATATCGCTTCTCGACCACCAGGGTCACGCGGATACAACGCTGGTTGTCACCCACAAGGCAACGCATTGCGAAAGCCGTGAACTCTTCAAGCACATCCTCGACGACGAAGCCACGGGTGTGTTTCAGGGCAAGGTGATTGTGGCGCCCGGCGCGCAGAAGACCGATGGCAAGATGATGAGCCGGGCCATTTTCCTGGCCGACGGTGCCACCATGTACAACAAGCCCGAGTTGGAGATCTTCGCCGACGATGTGGTTTGTGGCCACGGCGCCACGGCGGGCTTTCTCAACGAGGAGCAGCTCTTTTATCTACGCGCGCGCGGCATCCCGGAAAAGGAAGCTCAGGCCCTGTTGCTGGAAGCCTTTGCGGCAGAAGCAATCGAGGGTGTCGGCACGGACGCGATCCGCGAAGTTCTGACCGAAAGTGTGGGACGATGGTTGCGACAGCGACAGGACTGAACGGCTTCGACGTTGAGGCGGTGCGTGCCGATTTTCCGGCCCTCACCTCCGTCAGGCCTTATGGCAAGCCGCTCGTTTATCTCGACAATGCAGCCTCCGTGCAGAAGCCGAGGGCGGTGATCGAGCGGATCTCGCACGCCTACGAGTATGAATATGCGAATGTTCACCGTGGCTTGCATTATCTGGCCAACGCCGCCACGGATGCCTACGAGATCGCGCGGGAACAGGTTCGCGCCTTCCTCAACGCTGGTTCAGTCGACGAGATCATCTTCACCCGCTCGGCCACCGAGTCGATCAATCTCGTGTCCTATTCCTACGGCGCGGAGCGCATCCGCGAAGGGGACGAAATCGTGCTCTCCATCATGGAGCATCACGCCAATATCGTGCCGTGGCACTTCCTGCGCGAACGACAGGGAGCGGTTCTCACCTGGGTCGATATCGACGACGAAGGAAATTTCTCCATCGAGGCCTTCGAACAGGCTCTGACGCCGCGCACGAAGCTCGTCGCCATCACGCATATGTCGAACATGCTCGGGACGGTGACGCCAATTAAGGAGATCGTCCGGATCGCGCATGCGCGCGGCATTCCGGTTCTGGTCGACGGCTCGCAAGGGGCCGTGCATCTCGATGTCGACGTCCGCGATCTCGATGTCGATTTCTATGTCTTCACGGGGCACAAGGTCTACGGACCGACCGGCATCGGCGTCCTCTACGCCAAGCGGGCCCTTCTCGACGAGATGCGACCGTTCAACGGCGGTGGCGAAATGATCGACGTTGTGACCAAGGAGGGTGTTTCCTACAATACGCCGCCCCATCGGTTCGAGGCTGGTACACCGCCTCTCGTCCAGGCGATCGGGCTCGGGGCCGCGCTCGCCTATATGGAGACGATCGGCCGGGACAAGATCCATGCGCATGAGGCTGATCTGACCGCCTACGCGCATGAGCAATTGGGCCGCCTCAACTCGATCCGGATCTTCGGCAATGCGAAGGGCAAGGGCGCCATTGTCGCGTTCGATATGAAGTCGGCTCATGCCCACGACGTCGCGACAGTGATCGATCGATCGGGCGTCGCGGTTCGTGCCGGAACTCATTGCGCCATGCCGCTGTTGCAGCGATTTGGCGTCACCTCGACGTGCCGGGCCTCCTTCGCGATGTACAACACCCGTCAGGAGGTGGATAAGCTCGTCGAAGCCCTGCAA
This sequence comes from Lichenifustis flavocetrariae, assembly GCF_026130545.1. Lineage (GTDB taxonomy): Bacteria > Pseudomonadota > Alphaproteobacteria > Rhizobiales > Beijerinckiaceae > Lichenihabitans > Lichenihabitans flavocetrariae. The sequence goes on from NZ_JAMOIM010000011.1 coordinate 87,917, forward strand.
AAGGCCGAAGCCCTGTTTTCATGAAGGAGGCAAGCTTGACCAGCGTTGCCAATGAAACCGTCGATCAACCCAACAAGCCCGCGATGACACCCGCCGTGGCGCTTGCGCCTGAAGAAATCGACACTCTCACGGATGGATTGGTGGCGGCCCTTAAAACGGTCTATGATCCAGAGATCCCGGTCGATATCTACGAACTCGGGCTGATCTATAAGATCGATATCGACGACAATCGCTTTGTCTCCGTCGATATGACCCTGACGGCGCCCGCATGTCCGGTCGCCGGAGAAATGCCAGGGTGGGTGGAAACGGCCGTGACCAATGTACCGGGGGTCTCGGGCGCAAAGGTCACGATGGTGTTCGATCCGCCGTGGGATCAGAGCCGCATGTCGGATGAAGCCCGTGTCGCGTTGGACATGTGGTAGCAGCTCATGACGATAGTGCGGCTATCGCGCCGCATTATCGGGAAGAAGGTCCTTTCGCCCCGGTGTCGGCGCGCTACCCTCCTGGGTGGCCTCGCTGATGGCTCCAAAAATCTCACGCAGAAAGCCTGGCGCGAGGGCCGAGAGCGGGTCGACGGTAAGATTGGGCGAAGCAATCGAACCCGTGAGCCTGTAATTGATCCCAAATAGGCCCTCATGCGAGCCGCCGCCCAAAATTGGGCCGAGAACAGGAATCTGGGAGAACAGGTTGTTCACACCATAAGCCGGCACGTAGGTGCCGTTGAGCTGAATGCGATCGCCGCCGAGGTCGATCCATCCCCGGACGGTCGCGCCCATCTGAGGGCCGAACATCCCGCCATCCCGGATATTCATCCGTGACCCCGCCTTGTTGAAGATCACGTATAGTTTGGTGAAGCCGAGATTCGACGTGTCGATCTGCACGCTTCCTGACTTTTCCTGCGAGATCCCCTCTTCGGTCAAACGTTTCATGGCCGGATCTTCGCGCAGCGCGAAATTATGGATCGTCGCATATCCGTCGAACTTCGTTTCGGACATGTGGATCGTCGCATCCAACTGGCCGCCGCTGACCTTCTTGTAGAGATCGAGGAAAGCCAACGTCGCGCCTGCGTCGGCAGAAGATGCGTCGAGCACGAGGTCTCGGCCTTGCTGACTGGATTTGACCTCGAATGATGACCGACCGAATTTCCCGGTAAGCTGAACCTTACGGATCTGAGCGTCCCGTTTGACCATGCGAAGGTCAACGGCTGTCAGGACCTGGCTGTTCTGACCCGTCAAGACCGATGAGTGCATCTCGACCTCGATGTTTTTCGAACCCGATTCGGAGGGCGAACTATCCGAGCCTGTCAGGTTCTTCAGAAAAGGCCGCGCATCGATATTGGTGCCGCGGATGACGAGCTTTAAGCCATCCGGCCCCTGGGTAACGTCGGCCTTCATGTCGTCGCTGGGCGACAACTTGATTTGACTGAGCCGGGCCGACTGAAACCCGCCGTCGGAGTCGAGCACGGCAGCTCCGCGCAGCGTGAACGTTCCCATGTCGCAGGTTACGTTATCGAGAGCGACGCCATTTGCTGTCTGCGTGATCGTAAGCGTGAGACGGCCCGGTTTTCCGGCCGGTTTCAGCAGTCCGGGTATGAGGTTGTTCACAGCCGCGCGGCTCAAATCCACATCGACGGTGGCTGGCTTGTGGTCCCCGTCGCCGAGGCCAACGGACACCTTCGCGGTGATGGATCCGGTCAACTGCTTGCCGAAGTTCAATCCCGCCTTCACGCGGGCGGCATCGTCCATGACCAGCACCGCATTCGCCTCGCCGGGCCCCGCGCCTGCCGGTTTTTTCACGTCGAGCGTGGTCGGCGCGCCGAACAAGCGTGCGTCGCCCTTCAATCGCAGGCCGGTCTTGTCGAGGGCGAGCCCGATCTGTCCGTCGGTGAGGCCTTGCTTGCCGACGAGCTTATCGATCGCCAGGGCACTAATTTGCGCATTCGCGCCGATCTTGACGTCCTTGGACGTCGCACCGCGCCCGATTTTTAAATCAACGGAGAGATCGCCTTCGATCTGGCCGCGTGCGTTTCCGATATCGGAGGGAAGGTTTGCGTAGGGTTTTAGGGCGTCGCGCGACAGCAAATCCGTCAGAGTGTCGATGGCACCGGCAACATGAGCCGTGATCGTCGCGGCTGCCGGCTTCGGGTCGGTGCTCGGGACAACGAGGCCGCCACTCGCGACTGCGAGTTGGTGGCCCGGCGTGACCTCGATCGTCGCGGTATCCACCGCGAACGAGGATGTGTCGCCCGTCACGACCCCATGCCCAATGACCTTACGCAACGGGGGAACGCCATCCATGAAGGCCAGTGACACGTCGGAGACGGCATAATCCAAGCGCAGATGGCTGTCGGCAATCGAACGCTGAAGGCGCATCTTGGCCAGGTCCGCATCGTCAAGCGCGAATGAAACGGAGCCCCGCTCCACCATGCCACCCTGCAGATTGACCAGGAGCCAGGCCCGAACCTCGGCGGCGAGTGGGGTCGGCCAAATACGTAGGAGCGCCGGCGCGGGCATCCGGCCCGCATTCGCACTGCCCTTGATCGAAAGGCCAGACGCGGAACTGCGCAGGGCGACTTGCAGGCTGAGGTCCACCTGGGGCCCGGTGATGTGAAAGGCATCGACGGTCACGCTGCCGTCGGTGGGAGCGACGTGCGCCGAAAAAACGATGTTCTCTAGCGCTATTGGCTTTTCACCCGGCCGCTCCTGGCCAAAGACGCCTTTGCCCGAAAGCGATAGGGCCCACGGTTGTCGCTCACCTGACGGCGGCGTGACCCGACCCGAGACTTGATAATTGGACGTATCTGCTTTCAGGGTCACGGCATCGACCAAGATGGCCTGTGCGCCGGGATCGAAGTGAAACGAACCCTCCAGAGAATTCACGAGATAGGGTTCATGGTCGGGATCGTGAATGCGGACAAAACCACTGCCCGCCCCAACGTGTCCGCGCGCTACCACGAGCGCTCCTGAGGGATCGAGTCCCAAGGTCACATTGGCCGAGAATGGCAGATCCGTATCGACACCTATGTCCCGGAACGCCGGAATGGCTCGGAGGTCGTCGAGTGTGATCCCGTTCGCGTCGGCCGAGAGAGTGCGCCGGCCATCCTCCTGATGCGAGCCCCATGCCTGCACAGACCAGCGACCCGCATCGCCGTCTGCCGCGAGCGACATTCGCGACGCTCGATCCGAGAGCTTTTGATAATCGAGATCAAGGTTGCGAAACGAGGTGATCGTGTCGTGCGTGCGGTCGTCGAGGATCAGGGTCCCCTGCCCGACCCCGAAACGATCGAGCCCACCGGTGCCATGCACGGCATCGCTGAACTGATCGATCACTCCGGCCAGCGCTGACGCAAACCTTGTGGCAGGGGTCGCCTCGGGCGGCGGCGTCTCGGCGCCCGAACCATTGGTCCGCGGCGGGGTCGCGGCCGAAGGCGCGGCCGTCGTCATGGCAATCGCCTCGCTGACCCGAAGCGGTGCCGTGTCCTCGCTGCCAGCCGAAAGCGCGGTCGACCCATCGGGCAGGATCGAAAGTTTCAGCACGACATTCTGCACATCGAGACGCGTCGGTACGATGGATCCGGTGAGGAGACTGACCGGGTCGACGGAAATCACGGCCCGTGGGGCGCGAAAGATCGGCCGGCCCGCCTCGTCACGCACCAACATCTGCTTCAATGCGATGGCCGGGCGTCCGTCGACGGCTTCGACATCAACACCCTCGATGCCCACATGAAAGCCGGGACGAAGATGAGCCGAGAGCGCATCCAAAACAGGCGCATCGAGGGCCGCAACAGTGATCGGGCCATGCGCCAACCGCAGCGAAAGCAGGCCAAACGCCGCTGCTACAAACAGCAGCACCGTGATTGCGAAGGTCACGACAGCGAGACACAGCCGCCGCGTTCGGCGGATTACGCTCGGGGTCGCCCCCCACGCCCCTCGACGAAGCCGAAACCCACGTTCCTGGAGCGTAAGATCGTCAGTGTGATCAACCAAATGCCTCTTGACCCGCCCTGTCTTCAAGGTGGTTAAAAATCCGCGAACCATGGTGGCCGCGAACAACTCAGTTTATGGTCAAGCCATCACGGTTCAATAGGACGAAAGGAAGGCCGCATGAGAGCAACGTTGAACATTGGGGATCAGGCTCCACCTTTCGCATTCACAAGTGCTGCAGGTACGCCGCTCACAAACGAATCCTGTCTTGGACAGAAACTCGTCCTGTATTTCTATCCCAAGGACGACACGAGTGGCTGCACCAAGGAAGCCATCGAATTCAACCATCTCCGACAGGACTTCGCGTCGTCTGACACCACCATCATCGGAGTATCACCGGACTCGGCTCTGAGCCACGAGAAGTTCAAGGCCAAACACAAACTCGATCTGGAACTGGGCTCCGACGAGGCGAAGGCAACCCTCGAGGCCTATGGGGTTTGGGCGGAAAAGAGCATGTATGGTCGCAAGTACATGGGGGTGGAGCGCACCACCGTCCTCATCGACCGCGGCGGCAAGATCTCCAAAGTATGGCCCAACGTGAAGGTGCCTGGCCACGCTGCCGAGGTTCTCGAGGCCGCGCGCGCGCTTTCCTGAGACGCAGGTCAGATCTCGTAGGTCAATCCGTCCATTTCGGACGGTTTGCGGCACATGTCTTCGAGCGAGGTATGATCGAGCACCCGGGCCGATACGTCACGAACCTCGAGCATCATGAGACGCACCGTGCAGGTTCGGATATCGTGACAGTCGGCACAGGGACGATATGACTTGCGGCTCGCGCACCCGATCGGTGCCAGCGGGCCGTCCAACACCCGAACTGCGGCTCCGACACTTATCAGTGCCGGAGCCCGAGCCAACCGATATCCGCCGCCTTTTCCCTTCTTCGTGCTGACGATTCCCGCCACGCGAAGCTCTCCCAGAATCGCATCGAGGAACTTCTTGGGAATGTTGTTGGCGGTTGCGATCTCGACCGACTGCGCTGTACGACCAACGGGAAGTCCTGCGAGATGCGTGAGCGCCTTGAGCCCGTACTTGCCTTTGTTCGTGAGCATGTTGATCCGCTTTACCTACCCGTCCATATAACGGCGCGTGGCCCTGGATGCGAGGGCGCAAAACTACGCCGGCAGATTCGCATGGCGTCCCGAGCCTTTCGGCCAGATCTCAAGAGTGAGTATGACATCTACGTCGCCATTCAGCCGTTATCCTTTCACACCCATCGCCGGCCGGCCCGGATACGAGTGGCCCAATGGCCAGCGTCTCGCCGTCTACATCGGCCTGAACCTGGAGACCTTTGCGTTCGGTGAGGGTTTGGGGGCGGAACTGGCACCAGGCGGTCCGCAGCCCGATATCCTGAACTACGCCTGGCGAGACTACGGCAACCGCGTCGGTGTCTGGCGGATGCTTGATCTGTTCGACGCTCTCGATCTGCCGGTGTCGGTGCTCATTAACAGCCAGATCTACAAGGATTGTCCCGCGATCGCGACGGCGTTTCGGAAGCGGGGTGACGAGTTTCTCGGGCACGGCCGAACGAACAGCGAGCGCCAAGGCACGATGCCGGAGCCTGCCGAAGCCGCCCTGATCGGCGAGGCGACCGCGGCGATCGTGCAGCATGAAGGCCGGCATCCGGGAGGTTGGCTCGGACCGTGGATCTCGGAAAGCCCGCAGACACCCGACCTCCTCGATGAGGCCGGATATGAATTCGTGCTCGACTGGTGCATGGACGACCAACCGGTATGGATGCAGACCCGGCGGGGACGTATCCTTTCAGTCCCTTATCCGCAGGAACTCAACGACATTCCGGCCATCGTCGGGCGCAAGATGAACGGCGACGATTTCGCCGACATGATCGTCGATCAGTTCGACGAGATGCTTGAGCAGAGCGCGGCCGCGCCGCTCGTCATGGGCATCGCGCTGCATCCGTATATCGTCGGCCAGCCGCACCGGCTACGGCACCTGCGGCGTGCCCTCGCGCATATCTGCCGCTTTCGCGGCGACGTTTTCCTGACGCGCGCCGGCACGATCGCGGCACATGTCCGCAGCCTGCCGGATGGCATCGTGCCCGGAGTCAGCCGCGCTTGAACTCGGTGGTGAAGAGAAGAAGCGCCAGAAGAGGCGGCACGATCCCAAGCCACGACGCCAGCGTCCAGCCGCCCTGCGCATAAGCCCAGGCGCCAAGACCAGATCCGAGGGCGCCGCCGATGAAGAACATCGACATGAAGAGGCCGTTCAGCCGGGCCCTCAGGTGAGGCCCGAGAGAAAAGATCGTGCGCTGGCTGACCACGAGCGCAGCCGACACCCCGAAGTCCAGCAGAACGGCGGCGGCAAGCAGGAACCCGAGTGCCGTCTTTGAGCCCGGCTGGCCGAAGTGGGAGAGCGGGAAGGCAATCGCCACCGCCACAATTCCCAACCCGGTCGCGAAACGCCCCAGGTTCCGGTCGGCGAGCGTGCCCGCTACCGGCGCCGCGACCGCACCGGCCACACCTGCCAGTCCGAACCAGGCAATGCCGGCCTGAGTGAATCCGAAAGTCGGCCCGGCCAAGAACAAGGGCGTGGTCGTCCAGAATAGGCTGAACGCGCCATAGAGCAGAAATTGATAGGCGGCCCGCTGTCGGAGCACCGGGGTTGTCAGGGCAAGCCGCAACATAGATTGCAGCAGAGTGACATAACTCAAGCCAGGCGGCGGCTGGCGACGCGGCAGGGCGCGCGCCAGCACCAAGGCGAGACCGAGCGTGGATGCCGTGGAAAGCGCAAACACCGTCTTCCAAGAGGCCAGATACGTAATGAAGCTCGCGACCGGTCGAGAGAGCATGATGCCGAGCATCAGGCCGCTCGTAACGGTGCCGACCACGCGACCTCGTGTCTCCTCCGGGGCGAGATGAGCCGAAAAAGGGATCAACACTTGGACCACGACCGAGCATAAGCCGACCGAAAGCATCGCGATCAGAAACGGTATGGGCCGGGTCGCCAGGGTCGCGGCAAGAAGCGCGACCGCACAGAGGCCCAGAACCAAGGCGATGAGCCGGCGGTTTTCAACAAGGTCGCCAAGCGGAACGATGAACAACAGGCCGAGCACATAGCCGATCTGAGTCATCGTGACGATCAGTCCGGCTGCCGCGGTCGACAGGCCGAGTGAAGCGCTGATGGGCCCGACAAGGGGCTGGGCGTAGTAGATGTTGGCAACCGCGATGCCGCATGCGGTTGCGAGAAGAAGGACAAGACCCGTCGATAGGGAAGGGACAGACCGCGAAGGTTGCTTGGATTCACTCAACGAGATCGTCATAGGAGACCAGTCGGCAGGATCCGCAGACGACGTGACTGCAGGAGAGCACGACCGGCTTGTCGATCTGCTCCGTTAACCTATCGGCTGGTCTTTACAGAAGTGCGCCGTGCATTGCACGCCCTCGGTACGCCCAGCAGGCGGAGGCTGGGCTGCCATGCACCGGCGTAACCCCGGCGCTTCCGCGCCAGGACCTCTCGATCAGTGAACCTTGGTTGCCGAGTAGTCGTGTTTAACCTTCGGCGTCATGGCAAGGCCGTCCTTGTCGAACAGGTTCGACTCGCTCGTCGAAACGGCCAGCCGCACATTCGTGCCGACCGGCACGTTGAGACCGCCACCACCCTTGACGGTCACCAGCGTTCCATCGCCGACATCCACATAGACAAGGGTTTCGCCCCCGAGCTGCTCCACCACCGCGACCTTGCCACCCATGGGGCCGCTTTCCGCAACCACGAAATTCTCAGGCCGCACGCCAAGGGTAGCTGACGACCCAGGCGTCGCCCGCGCTGCCTCGACCGGCACGGACACGGTTCCGCCGCCAGGTAGAGTCACTGCGACACCCGTTGCGTCGGCGCCTTTCACGGTCACAGGAGTCAAATTCATTTTGGGTGAGCCGATAAAGCCGGCCACGAATGTGTTCGCGGGATAATGGTAGAGTTCAAGCGGCGTACCGACCTGCTCGATCTTGCCGGCGCGCAGGACCACGATCCGGTCAGCCATCGTCATGGCTTCGATCTGGTCGTGCGTCACGTAGATCATCGTCGCATCGAGTTCATTGTGGAGACGCGCGATTTCAATGCGCATCTGAACGCGGAGCGAGGCATCGAGGTTGGACAGGGGCTCGTCGAACAGGAAGACCTTGGGCTGGCGCACGATGGCCCGGCCGATCGCCACGCGCTGACGTTGACCGCCCGAGAGTTGGCCGGGCCTCCGGTCGAGCAACTTTTCAAGCTGTAAGATACGGGCGGCTTCCGCCACTTTCGCGTCACGCTCGGTCTTCGGCACGCCCGCGAGTTTGAGCGCGAAGGCCATGTTGTTGGCCACCGTCATATGGGGATAGAGCGCGTAGGATTGGAACACCATGGCAAGCCCGCGCTGGTCGGGCGGAACGTCGTTCGCGACGGAGCCATCGATCTTCAATTCACCGCCGGTGATCTCTTCGAGGCCCGCGATCATGCGCAGAAGCGTGGACTTACCGCAGCCCGACGGGCCGACGAAAACCACAAATTCGCGGTCCTTGATGGCGAGATCCACGCCTTGGATCACGTGGACGTCGCCATAATGTTTTTGGACATTGCTAAGGGAGACGGTGGCCATGAAAGGGTGTTTCCTACTTGACGGCGCCGAAGGTCAGGCCTCGGACCAATTGTTTTTGTGTCAGCCAGCCGAACACCAAAATCGGCGCGATGGCAAGAAGCGAAGCGGCTGAGAGTTTCGCCCAGAACAGGCCCTCCGGACTTGAGAAGGAGGCGATGAAAGCTGTGAGCGGTGCAGCCTTCGAGGCCGTAAGATTGATGCTCCAGAAGGCCTCATTCCAGCAGATGATGATCGAGAGCAGCGCGGTCGACATGATCCCGGGAAGGGACAGCGGCAGAAGCAACTCCAGCAACTGTTGTCGTGGAGTTGCACCATCCATACGCGCCGCTTCGAGAATCTCCTTCGGGACTTCGCGGAAGAAGGAATACAGCATCCAGACGACGATCGGCAGGTTCATCAGCGTGTAGACGATGATCATACCGGCCCAGGTGTCGAGCAAATGGGTCTGGATGGCGAGTATATAGATCGGAACCAACACGCCGACGGCGGGCATCATCTTGGTGGAGAGCATCCACATCAAAATGTCCTTGGTCTTCCGTGTCGGGAAGAACGCCATGGCATAGGCGGCTGGCGCCGCCAGGAGCAGGCACACGAGGGTCGCACCAACCGATTCGACAATCGAATTCGTGAAGAATTTCAGATAGTCGGCACGCTGGTTAATTTCGGCGTAATTCTCAAGCGTCGGCCGAAACAGGATCTTTGGCGGGGTCGCGACCGCATCGAGTTCGGTCTTCACGGAGGCGAGGGCCATCCAAAGAACCGGGAAGAACACGATGAAGGCGACGCCCCAGCCGAGCAGGGTCATCAGGGCTTTGTCGCGAGGCTTGGTTTTCATGACAGGGCCTCAGTCGAGATTTCGCGCGACGGTGCGCACCAGGAAGAAAGCCACGATGTTCGCCAAGACGACCGCGACGATACCCCCGGCCGAGCCACCGCCGACATCCGAGTTCAAAATCGCGGTCTTGTAGATCAGGAATGGCAGATTGGTCGACGCATCGCCCGGGCCGCCCGATGTGGTGACGTAGATCTCGGCGAAGATACCGAGCAGGAAGATCGTCTCGATCATCACGACAACGGTGATAGGACGGGCCAGATGCGGCACGATGATGTGGCGGAAGCGCGCCACGGCCTTGGCGCCGTCCATGCGAGCCGCCTCCATCTGTTCGCGGTCGAGCGACTGCATGGCGGTCAACAAGATCAGGGTCGCGAAGGGGACCCACTGCCATGCCACGATGATTCCGACCGAGAACAAGGGCATTGTCGTGAACCAGTCGATCACGCCAAGGCCGAGGGAACTGGTGATATAGGCGAAGAGACCATTCACCGGATGCATCAGCAGGTTTTTCCACACCAGGGCCGCCACCGTCGGCATTACGAAGAAGGGCGCGATGACGAACAGGCGTGCTGCGCCCTGCCCCCAGAACTCCTGATCGAACAGAACGGCGAAGAGCGTGCCGAACACGACCGTCGAGATCAGCACGCCGCCGACCAGTACAACGGTATTCATCACCGAGGTCAGGAAAGACGGGTCTGTGAGAAGATAGGTGTAATTGTCGATCCCGGCCCAGCCGGTCACTGTCGGATCGACCAGATTATAGTTCCGCAGCGAGTAATAAAGCGTCAGGACAAGCGGCACGATCATCCAGATCAGCAGGACGAAAATGCTGGGCCAGAGAAGCGGCCGTGTGTCCGTCGCGCGGCTCTGTGCCCGCCGAAACGAGAAACCGGCCGCCTTCGGAGAGGGAATGGTGGACGTTGTCATGTCGATCACTCGATCGAAAAGAAACCTCGAACGCCGCGCGAGCAAAGGGCCCGATACGGCTGGATCGATCGTTCGACGGCCACCACCGTGCCGCGTTCAATCGATCACTGCGGAAGTCTAAGCTCAGCGCGCTCTTGACCAAGGCGCTTTAGAGTCGATCATTGACCGGGAAGGCCGAGCCACCCCAGATCCCTGATCAAACGAGGCCCGGATCGACCGAGCCCCGGATGAGAAGCCGGGATGACCGACTACTTCGGGTAGCCCGCCTGCTTCATCGTACGCTCGGCGGAAGCTTGAGCCTTGGCCAGCGCCTGGTCACCCGTCGAAGAACCGGCGAGAGCAGCAGCGACATCTTGGCCAGCCGTTGTCCCAATCCCCTGGAATTCAGGGATCGCGGCGAACTGCACGCCCGTATAGGGGACGGGCTTCACGGTCGGCTTCGCCGGGTTCGTGGTCTCGATCGCGTTCAGGACGAAGTCCGCGAAGGGCGCGACCTTCTTGTATTCAGGGTTGCTATAGGTCGACATGCGGGTGCCAGGAGGCGCCGCGATCCAACCTTCGCTTTCGCCGACAAGCTTCACGTAATCCTTGGAGGTGGCCCACTGAACGAACTTCTTGGCGGCTTCGGCATTTTTGGAGGAAGCCGGGACCCCAAGCGCCCAGGACCAGAACCAGCCTGATGCCTTCGGGTTGGCATCTGTGATGGGCGCCGGCGCGAATGCAACCTTGTCGGCAACCTGGCTTTCCTTGGGGTTGTAGAGGTAGCCCGCCGTCACGGTGGCGTCGATCCACATGCCGCATTTGCCGGTCGCAAACAAAGCACGGTTCTCGTTATAGCCGTTGGCAGCGGCGCCGGGAGGACCGTCCTTCTTCATGACGTCCAGATACCACTTGATGGTCTCTTTCCACGGTTCCGTGGTAAACTGGGGCTTCCACTGCTCGTCGAACCAGGAGCCGCCGAACGCCACGGCTGCGGTCCCAAGCCAAGCCATGTTCTCGCCCCATCCCGGCTTGCCCCGGAGGCATATGCCGTAGATGCCGTCCTTTTTATCGCTCAGCTTGTTGGCGTATTCCGCGATCTGCGCATACGTCGGCTTTTCGGCCATCTTGATGCCGGCCTTCTCGAAGAGATCCTTGCGATAGAAGGTCAGCGAGCTTTCGGCATAAAAGGGCGCCGCATACATTTTGCCGCCAACGCTGAGACCGTCCTTCACCTGAGGCACGAGGTCGGCATAATCGTAGTCGGCGCCGAAGTCGTCGAGCGGCACGAGCCAGCCCTGCTTGCCCCAGATCGGAGCCTCATAGGCGCCGATCGTCATGACGTCGAAGGAGCCACCCTTGGTGGCGATGTCGGTCGTAACGCGCTGGCGAAGCACGTTTTCTTCGAGCACCACCCAATCAAGCTTGATATCGGGATTCGCTTTTTCGAATGCCGACGATAGCTTCTGCATGATGATCATATCGCCATTGTTGACCGTGGCGATCGTCAACTTTGTCTCTGCTTGCGCCGCCAGAGTACCGGCAATGAGCCCAAGCGCCGTCATCCCGCAAAAACGAGCGAAACGCATCAGTCTTCCTCCCAAAGCGGCTTGTTAAATGCTCACCGCGAGAGCAAATGCTCTGTCCTTTCGCAGTTGTTGTCAAGCTCTTAACGGAGCAAATCATTTATTGCGGCGCACGTACTATTGTGCAGTGCGAAGTAGCCCGTGTGCGATATCTTCGTCGATGATGACGCCGTTGGCAAACGCACCCTTGAGAGCGGCCCTGAGCGGCTCGGTCTTCTCCGCTCCACTTGCCACAAGGATCGTCGGGCGCTCTGGACGGCGACGCAATTCCATCGCGGTCAGCCGTCCTGCGATGGAACCTTCGATCATGGCACCCGAGGCATCGAAGCTGCGGCTGGTGAGTTCTCCCGCAGCCCCCAGCCGGACCATCTCGCTCCATTCGTGATGTGTCACGAAGCCGTCGATCAGCAGAGGCGCCTGTTCGTCCACGCGACCGACGCCGAACATCAGAGCATCTGCCTGATCGAACAGCGCCTGGATGGTCCGATACCCGCGCTGGGCCTTCAGGATGTTGCATTCCTCCTCCGTGTCCACGATCACGGGCAGCGGCAAGGGATAACATTGCGCGCCCACGCGGTCGGAGAGGCGCATCACCACATCATAGGGACTGGCTCGCCCATCACGCGAAAGATTGCCGACGGTCGACACGATCTTGTGGTCCGGTCTGGACATGGATGAGACCAGACGAACGGCCTCCCGCAATGTCCGCCCTGTACCGAACGCAAGGGTTTGGGGCACCTTCGGCGACAGGAAGCTCTCCAGCAATTCGGCCGCTTTATGCGCAACCCCGATCTGATTTTCAGTTTTTCGGCTCTCGCTTGGCGCCACATCGCAAAATGTAAGGCCGAAAGTTTCTCGCACCTGTTCGCCAAGTTCGATGCTTTTCACCAACGGGTGATCGATGCGGATCCGGACAAGCCCCTCACTGAGGGCCAAGGCCACAAGACGCTGCGCATTGGGACGCGAGACGTTGAGTTCGATCGCGATTTCGTCCTGAGTGCGACGTTTGATGTAGTAAAGCCAAGCCGCGCGAGCCGCCAAATCCAGGCGGCGCAGCTTTGGATCGATGGTCAGGTCGTTCAAACTGTTCCCCGACGCGTTGGACCCTGCTCTGGTTCTGCGAATAAAGCGTCAGCCGCTTCCCAGGGTCAAGAGCGTGTGGAGACCGTGCAAAACCCGGGACCCGATTCTTGGGGAAGCATTAATCAAGAGCTGTTTCCGGCCTTGCACCAAAGCGGCATCGAACCGAACGTCACTTGGCCGCGTTAGCACAGCACGAACTTAGCAGTTGGCCTTCGGGACTCGAAGGACCGACGCACTGGCGAGAGAACAATGGGCAAGCTGAACACCACAACCCGCGCCGCTCTGCTGGCGATCACGGTGGGCATTGCGGCGACGCCGGTTCTCGCGCAAACCCGCCACCACGAGCATCCGCTTACGATCACACGCCACACGGGCGCCGCCGCACGCGGCACAGGGATCGAGTACCGCGACGGCGGCCGTGAAATCATCGCCTGGGGCGGCTTCAGCGCCAACGGCTACGGTAACAACCGCATGGGCCGGGAAGCTTCCCGGCGCGAAGCACGCAACGAGAGCGTGCGTTTGCGCACCGAAGGCGTCTACGGCTACGGATTCGACGGGCTCGGCGGAACGTTTGGGGATGACCTCGACAGCGGCTACAACAACCCGAACTATGGCAATGCCTACAGTTCCTATGTCGGATACAATGGTGTTCCTACGAACCTTGCATTCGGCCCAGGGTTTGCAAATCGCCACATCACGGACAGCGACGACTTCGATACGGATGCCGACCTGCCAGGACCTACTCCCGGCGAGCTCGGATACACGCCTCTCGACTGATCAGCGCGGGCTCAACCGAGCCCGTTCTGTTCCGCCAGACCTGAGAGCGACACGTGAGGATGTGCTCCGACGTGTTGAATGATCTCGGCAGCCGCCAAGGCTCCGAGGCGAGCGCAATGAGTGTGGTCAACACGCCGGGCAAGCCCAGCCATGAAACCGGCCGCAAACAGGTCACCGGCCCCGGTCGTGTCAACCAGTTCGTTGATCGTAGCGGCCGGAACGGTTGTGTGGCCGCCGGCCGTGATGACCGCGGCGCCGCGGTCACCCAGAGTGACCACGGCGAGTTCGCAATCCGCCTGAATGGCTGCAACGGCGGTTCCGAAATCGGAGGTCTGGTACAGGGCGTGCAATTCGCTTTCGTTCGCAAAAACCAGATCGACTGTCTTCGACCGTATCAGTTCGAGAAACTCACTGCGGTACCGATCGACGCAAAAGCTGTCTGACAAGGTGATAGCCACTGTCCGCTGCGCGGCATGAGCGATCTCTGCCGCCTTCCGAAATGCGGTTTTGGCCGCCGCAGGATCCCAGAGGTAACCTTCGAAGTAGGTGATGGAGGCGGCTCTGACGACCTCAGGATCGATGTCGTCGGACGTCAAACCCTGGCAGGCTCCCAGGAAGGTGTTCATCGAACGCTGTCCGTCCGGCGTGACCATGATGAACGAGCGTGCGGTGGCAAGACCATCAATCGCATGAGCGGTTTCGAAGTGCACCCCGCCTGCCTTGAGATCCCGCGTGAAAAAGGCGCCGACTTCGTCGTTCTTTACCTTGCCCGCGAACGCGGCTCTGGCGCCGAAACTTGCGACCCCTACGGCCGTGTTGGCAGCCGAACCGCCCGACACGACCGTGACCCGCGGCATCAACCGGTAGAGATGCTCGGCCCGCGTCTCATCGATGAGCGTCATCGAGCCCTTGACGATATGTTCCCGAACCAGAACGTCGTCTTCGACTTGGCAGATCACATCGACGATCGCATTGCCAAGGCAAAGCACGTCAAAGTCAGAAGAAGGCATCTGGTCTCACAGCGTTGAGGCGATGACCGCGTCTCGCACCGGACTCAGCACGCGTCAAGAGCCGCCCGCGATCGTGCCGCCGAGCAGCAATGCCCCGGCCATAAGCACGAGACAGGCGGCGCCGAACTCGACCGTCGCTCCGACCAGCGCACCGAGACGTGAATGCGTGCCGACAAATCGCTGGGCCAATTGCTTCATGAAGACCGCCGCGGTGGCGAGCGACGCCGTGGTCAGGGCCACGCCGAGCGACATGGCGAGGACCGACACGATGCCGGCCAGGAGGATACCCTGAGCCAGAGAAAACACCAGAACCAGGATCGCGCCCGAACAGGGTCGCAACCCGGCCGCGAGAACGGTTGTCACCGCATCCCTGAGGGAGAAAACCGGCGCCATCAATAAAGTTGGGTCTGGACCGGAGCAATGCTGGCATCCCACCGGATGCGAACCCTCTCCGGGCACGCAGACAAAACGCCCGGAGTTGGAGGCGCGCATCGGTTCGAAGCGCAACGCGCCGATCCCTGGAGCCGCCAGTACGTGGTCGTTTGCCAGAAACACCGGCGCCGCGCTGCCCGGCGTCGCGAAGGCGTACCCCTGGGAGCACAGTCGAAATAACGCAAGCCCCTTTCTCCATACGAGAAGCAGCCCAAGCCCGACGATCGCCGCGAAACTCGCCGTCTCAACGAGCGATGCGGCATCCTTCATGTGCTGCGCCGTCGCGTGCAGCATCAGCGCCAGGATGCTCACCAGCACGATCGCCATGAGCCCTTGCAGCAACGCAGCGAGGAAGGACAGAACCACGCCGCGTCGGAAGGCACGCTCGTTGGCCACCATGTAGGACGCCAGCACGGCCTTGCCGTGCCCGGGCCCGGCGGCATGAAACACGCCGTAACCGAAGCTGAGAAGCACCAGGGGCCAAAACGCCCCTCCGTCGACCCTCGCGGCGCGTACCCCAAGCGAAAGCTGATGCTCGAACCATCCCTGCTGGGAGAGAATCCACCCAGCAAAGCCGGTCGCACTCCCACCGCCTTCCGAGATCCCCACGCTAAACGGGTTCTTGGCCTGTGCCATGGCAGACCCCGACCAGCTGAGAAGAGCCAGCCCTGCCGGCATGAGCCCCGATAACGCCCGAAGCCAGGCCTTCGAAACCATCAAGGGCATGCGATGATCGCCCGGCTCGCCAGCTTGATTCCAAAATCGGTGCCGGGCGACATGTTGGTGAAGAATGCCTCGGACAGCTTCTGGCTGTCGGTATTGTCGAGAGGCTTCGGTTTCGCCACGCTGACCGAACATCCCGGCGGCGGGTTCACCAGGGTCACGGGGTCCTTGGTTTCATAGTCGAAAGCCACAAAATAGGTGGGATCGTAGATCTGCAGGTTGAAGAAGGGGCCGGTCGCGGTGGGCGTCTTCAATGGCAGAGTGAAATGCAGAGTGACGAGTTTGTCCGCGCCTTCGTCGAGGGAGTAATCGACCGGTTCGCTGAACTGGATTGGCTTACCGAAGGCCCGACCGACCGTAAACCAGCCAAACTCGGCCAGCGACTCGACATTGGTCTTCGCCAGCGGCGCGAGTTGCTCCTTTGTGAGGATCTTGTCGGGATCGCCGAGGCCCTGGATCGCAAAGGCTGAATACATGTCGTCGAACTTCCAGTCGGCCCGGATACCCGTGATCTTTCCGTCGGAGCCAAAAATCACCTGCTCGCGAGCGGTGACGAAGACATGGGGATGAGCCGAGGCCTGCCCGGCGCCCACGACCGACAAACAAGCCGCCAGGGCTGCCTTACGGACGCGACGTTTGTTCCAGCTCCGACTTGACCCCATGCGCTGCCGTGTTCTCCGGTTCGACTCGCTTCCGGTCTGAGGTGACCCTGGGAGTTCGGCTAATCTGAGGCGTCTGATCCGGAGGGGCGTTCGGCCTCTAGGAAGCTTCCGATGCGATCGAGAGCGCGTCGGATATTCTCGGCCGAATTCGCATAGCTGAAGCGCAAATATCCTTCGCCGAATACGCCGAAATCCGGTCCCCCGATCGTCGCGACACCGACGCGTTCCAGTAACGCAGAGGCCAACGGTTTCGCCTTCCAGCCCGTCGCGCCGATGTTGGGAAAGGCATAGAAAGCCCCCTTCGGCGTTGCGGCCGTCACCCCGGGCAACGCATTGAGCCCGTCGACGATGAGCGACCGGCGCCTGTCGAACTCGCGCACCATGGCGGCGACCGCGTCCTGCGGCCCTTCGAGAGCGGCAAGGCCGGCATATTGCGCGGGTGCATTGGTGCAGGAAAAGGAGTTCACGACCAGCTTGCGGGCCTTGTCGTAGAGCGCCTCGGGCCAGACGCTGTAGCCCAGCCGCCAGCCTGTCATGGCATAGGTCTTCGACCAGCCATCGAGCACGATGAGCCGGTCACGCAGCTCCGGATAGGCCAACAAGCTCTGATGCGCCAAGCCGTCGTAAGTCATCTGCCCATAGATTTCGTCGGACAGAACCGCGACATGCGGATGCCGAGAGAGCCCGGCGGCCAGCCGGTCGATCTCCTGCTTCGGCGTCACGCCACCGGTCGGGTTGGCCGGCGAATTGACGATCAGGAGCCGTGCACGCGGCGTGATGAGCCCCAGGGTCTCCTCGGCCGAAAACGCGAACCCGTTCTCCTCGCGGATAGGGATCGGCACCGGCGTCGCGCCGGTGAACTCGATCATCGAGCGGTAAATGGGAAAACCAGGGTCCGGGTAGAGGATCTCGGCGCCCGGCTCGCCGAACATCAAGATTGCCATGAACATCGTGACCTTGCCGCCCGGCACGATCATCACGCGCTCCGGGGACACCGAGATCCCGAGCCGGCGGTGCAGATCGGCGGCCACACCTTCACGTAGCGGCAGGATGCCGGTCGCGGGCGTGTAGCCATGGTGCCCATCCCGCAAGGCTTTGACGGCCGCCTCGACGATATGCGGGGGCGTCGCGAAATCCGGCTGCCCGATACCGAGATTGATGATGTCACGCCCCTGGCCGGCCAGCGCCGTGGCGCGGGCCAGCACCGCGAAGGCATTTTCCTCGCCGATGCGGTCGAAGCTCGGCACGGTCGTCAGCATTGGGATTTCCTCGCTCTTGATGGCTGATGACCCGGACTGCCGCACCGTTCGATCCTGTGCAAGTGCAAAAGATGCTTCTCTCCCGATCAAACGGTCTACCGTCGGCGCGCCATCATCAGGGTTCGGCTGATGGCTTTCGGTGGCTCGCTCCGCAAGACGACTGCGGTCGTCACCACGCCGAACCGGCCGATCGCGTCGACGATCGTCGCGAGATCTTCAGGAGCCGGGACGAGCACCTTCAGGATGAAACAGTCTTCGCCGGTGACCCGATGCACTTCGATCACATAGGAAAGCTCGGCGAACTGCTGCAGGCAGGCTTTGATGTGCTCATGTGCGGTCTTCAGGCGGATGATCGCCATCATCCGTAACCCCAACGCATCGGCGCTGATCCGCGCCCCGTAACCTGTGATGATGCCCCGCTCCTCCAAGCGCTTGACGCGTTCGGACATGGCCGGCTGCGACAGACCGATCCTGCGGCCGAGGAGCGCGAGCGAGATCCGGCCATCCTCCTGCAAGGCTTCGAGGATCGCCAGATCTTTGGCGTCGATGTCAGGCAACATGATCGGCTTTCGTCCCCAGCTTGAATTCATCGGCAACCCGCCAGGATTTCCGATGAACCGCCATGGTGGCGCGATCGGCCTGGTGTCAATCTCCTGTCGCTTGGCCGGTGGCAGACCCGGTCTGAAACCTGGGACACGCGCTTCATGCGTCTGATCGGTAAACTCGATTCCCCCTATGTTCGCCGCGTCGCGATCTCGCTCCTGCTGATGGACCTACCCTTCGTCCACGACGATTTGTCGGTCTTCAGGGACTTTGATCGCATCGCGGTGCTGAATCCGATCGTCAAGGCTCCGACACTTGTCACCGATTCAGGTGTCGTTCTCATGGATTCGACGTTGATCCTCGAACTTCTGGAACGACTCGTGCCGCCAAAGCGGCGTTTGTCACCGGAAGACCCTGCGACCTTCATTCGCGCCCAGCGTGTGATCGGGCTCGCCCTCGCAAGCTGCGAGAAGACCGTGCAGATCGTCTACGAGCGGCAGCTCCGACCAGCCGAGAAGCAGCACCAGCCCTGGCTCGACCGGGTTGAGCGACAATTGCGCGCTGCCTATGGGCTCCTCGAGCAAGAAATCGGGTCCGGCGAGACGTGGCTCTTCGCGGATCGGCCGCTGCAGGCCGATGTCACGGCGGCAGTGGCATGGCGTTTCACCAAGGATATCCTGCCCGAGCTCTTCGCCATCGATTCGCATCCGAATCTCGCGCGGCTTGCCGCACGGGCTGAAGCTCTGTCGGCGTTTCGCGACGCCCCGCCGACCTGAGTCCCCGAGTCACCACGCTCGCCCCTTTCGCTTGACGCACCATGGCACTCTCGCTTAGCGCCATGGGCCATCGAGCCGCGCAACAGATGCGGCCAGGGCCTATGGCGGAGAAGCGCGGGGAATGGCTGCGGAACGGGTGGAGGTCGCACAAGCGCAGGTCAGCACCGCGCGCATCGTCCTGGCGAGCCTCGTCGGGACCACGATCGAATTCTACGATTTCTATATCTATGGAACGGCTGCCGCGCTCGTCATCGGCGGGACGTTCTTTCCGGGCGGCGACCCGTCCCTGCAGGCTCTGAGCGCGTTCCTGACGTTCGGGATCGCGTTTTTGGCGCGCCCGATCGGTTCGGTTCTCTTCGGCCATTTCGGCGATCGTATCGGACGCAAATCGACACTTGTCGGGTCGATGCTTGTGATGGGATGCGCCACGACGTTGATCGGCGCGCTGCCCGGCTATGCACAGGCCGGCATCGCCGCGCCTGTCCTGCTCTGCCTGCTGCGCCTCTTTCAAGGCATCGGACTTGGCGGCGAATGGGGCGGGGCCGCGCTACTGGCCGTCGAGAACGCGCCGCGCAAGCAGCGCGCTTGGTTCGGCATGTTCCCGCAGCTCGGGCCGCCGATCGGCTTCCTGCTCGCCAACGGCTTTTTCCTGGCGCTTCTGCTTGGTCTTGGCGAAGAACGGTTTCTAGCCTTCGGCTGGCGCATTCCGTTCCTTGCCAGCGCGGTTCTCGTGGGCGTCGGTCTCTATGTGCGCGTGACACTGGCCGAGACCCCAGCCTTCGTGGCCGCCGCGGAGCGGGGTGATCGAGCCCGCGTACCGATCATGGAGGTGCTACGCGATCATGGCGTGCCGCTCATCCAGGGTTCGCTCGCCATGGTGGTGTGCTACGCGCTGTTCTACATTTCCACCGTCTTCGCGCTCAGCTATGGCACGGGCGTCAAGCATATCCCGCGCATCGATTTTCTCGGGCTTCTGTGCATGGCGGTCATGTTCATGGCCCTCGCCACGCCGATTTCCGCCTTGTTGGCCGACATGATCGGGCGGCGCCCGGTCCTTCTGGCAGGCTGCGCCATGGCGGCCTTGTCGGGCCTCGGGCTGCCTCGCCTGCTCGGAAGCGGTGATCCTTTTGACGCGTTGATCTTTTTGTCGATGGAATTGGCCCTGATGGGCTTCACATTCGCGCCGATGGGCGCCTTGCTGCCCGAACTATTTCCGACGCGGGTTCGTTACACGGGAGCGTCGACCGCCTATAACATCGGCGGCATTCTGGGAGCGTCTCTTGCACCGTCGCTCGCGCAACTGCTGCTGCTGCGCGGTGGGCTCCCCTGGGTTGGCGATTACGTCACCGTCGCGGCCCTGATCAGCTTCCTGGCGGTGTTGAGCATGAAGGAAACGCAGTCGTCGGCGTTATGAGCTTTAGCGGCATTGTTCGATCATCTCAGATGAGTGACCCGTTCCGAAACCTCAATCCACCCGAATGACTGATTGGATCTTCTGAAAATCGCTGGTCCGGAGGACCCGCTTCCGAACGAGATCACCGACCGCTCGATAGGGCCGGTGCGTGACGATCGCGTGGCCGATCCGACCGGCCCCAGGTAAATGATCCAACACTTCAGTTGAAGCTGTATTGATATTAATCAGCGTCGATCCTGCTGGCTCGACGGCCGTCTTATCCTGTTTTAGCCGTGACCCCTGGTCCGGGTCGACAGCAGCTATCTTGACCGGCGCATCGTTTGAAGCAGGCGCAGAACTCGCCGCTTGTGAGGTCGCATCCACCGGCTCTGTTGCTAGAACCGCGGGGGAAACATCGGCCGGCTGAGCCACGGCACTGGCTACGGCCTGGACCTTCTCGGTCTCGTCGTCGGCTTGTGTCGCGCCCGTTTTCAAAGCGGCGAGCTTCAAAAGCTGCGCACGATCCGTGTCCACGGAAGCGATGGCGGGCGACGCGACCGACAGAGACGAGATCGATCCCCATGGGGCACTCTGCGTCGGGCCGACGACCCGATTAAACAGATAAGGCGCGGCTCCCAGGAGCAGCGCGCCCGCGGCAAGCGTCGATACGGACCCGACCGCCAAACGTGTTGTCATCATGCTACTCCCTGCCCCTCGTTCAGCTGTGTGCCGAAAAACTGTGCCCGGATAAGGGCATAAAATTAAACAGTTCCCATCTCGAAGGCAATCAGGACAACACGGAGTTGATTCGCAAGCCCGAATTGCAAGACATGAACATCTCGATCCTTGCGGGTTGCGCCGTTCTATACTAGGGGTTGCGCCTATCGGAGAGCGGAGCGACAGTCTGATGGCCAACTCGACAATCGGTGTAAAGATCGATGAGAGCTTGAAAGAGCGTCTCAAATCGGCAGCCCAGACAATGGGCTCCACGCCCCACGGATTGATCAAGAAATCGATCTTTGCGACTTTGGAGCGAATTGAGAGCGGTGATGCCGCTGATGGGCGCCACTCGGCTCCTCAGAGTGGCGCAACCGCGAGAGCATCGCAGCCATTCCTGGCTTTTGCACAAGATCTTCAGCCCCAGAGCGTTCTTCGCGCCAGAATTACGTCCGCCTATCGGGTGCCTGAGCCAGACTGCGTGCCGCTGCTCTGCGCGGAAGCCCGCCTGCCCGCCGAAACGATTGAGCGAGCCCAAGCAACAGCCCGAAAACTGGTCGAAGATCTGCGCGCCAAGACGCGGCGTGGCGGCGTGGAAGGCTTGCTGCAGGAATATTCATTGTCGAGCCAGGAGGGTGTCGCGCTGATGTGCCTCGCGGAGGCACTTCTGCGCATTCCCGACCGAGCGACCCGCGATGCACTGATCCGGGACAAGATCGCGCTGGGGGATTGGTCCAGTCACTTAGGGCAAAGCCCCTCCATGTTCGTCAATGCCGCAACCTGGGGGTTGGTGGTCACTGGCAGGCTCACGGCGACCGCCAGCGAGAACGGCCTCGGCACGGCCTTGACCCGGATGATTGGCAAGGGAGGCGAGCCGCTGATCCGCAAGGGCACCGATTTGGCCATGCGGATGATGGGCGAGCAGTTCGTCACCGGGCAGACCATTGGCGAAGCTCTAGCCAACAGCCGCAAGAACGAAGGGCGCGGTTTCCGCTATTCCTATGACATGCTCGGCGAGGCCGCGACCACCACGGCCGACGCCGCGCGCTATTACCGCGATTACGAACAGGCCATCCACGCCATTGGGGCGGCCTCGAACCGGCGCGGGATCTACGAAGGACCGGGAATCTCCGTCAAGCTCTCGGCGCTGCATCCACGCTATGCGCGCGCCCAGCGTGAAAGGGTGATGACCGAACTGCTGCCCCGCGTGCTGGCGCTCGCGGTTTTGGCGCGCCACTACGATATCGGCCTCAACATCGACGCCGAGGAGGCGGATCGGCTTGAGCTGTCGCTCGACCTCCTCGAATCGCTCTGTTTCGCACCCGAGCTTGCCGGCTGGAACGGCATCGGCTTCGTCGTGCAGGCCTATCAGAAGCGCGCGCCCTACGTGCTCGATGTCCTCATCGATCTCGCGCGGCGGTCGAACCACCGGCTGATGATCCGTCTGGTCAAGGGGGCCTATTGGGATAGCGAGATCAAGCGTGCCCAGGTGGACGGGCTCGAAGGTTTCCCGGTCTTCACGCGCAAGCTTTACACCGACCTGTCCTATCTCGCCTGTGCCCGCAAGCTGCTGCGGGTGCCCGATGCGGTATTTCCGCAATTCGCGACGCATAATGCCCAGACGCTGGCGACGATCCACGCCATGGCAGGCGAGAACTTCTACCACGGCCAATACGAGTTCCAGTGCCTTCATGGGATGGGCGAGCCGCTCTATGACGAGGTGGTCGGACGCGACAAGCTCAACCGGCCATGCCGCATTTACGCGCCGGTGGGATCGCATGAGACCCTCCTCGCCTATCTGGTGCGCCGTCTTCTCGAAAATGGTGCCAACACCTCCTTCGTGAACCGGATCGCGGACCCGAGCATCTCGGTCGACGATCTGATCGCCGATCCGGTCGCACAGGCCGAGAGCATGGAGCCGATCGGGGCGCCACATGCCAAGATCGCCTTGCCGCGAGATCTCTTCGGCGCCGAGCGCGTCAATTCGGCCGGTCTTGACCTGTCGAATGAGCAACGCCTTGCGGCGCTGGCCGGGACCCTGCTGGCCGGGACGGCGACCGATTGGCGTGCGGCTCCCGCTCACACGACGGATGGCACATCCGAAACGGTGATGCGGGCCGTGATCAATCCCGCGGATCATGACGACATTGTCGGGCATGTCACGGATGCCGATTTGGCCGCCGTGGATCATGCCTTTGCCGAGGCGCTGGCGGCTGGGTCGATCTGGCAGGCGACCCCTCCCGAGGCACGGTCCGCCTGCCTGCGCCGAGCGGCCGATCTGATGGAAGCTCGCCTGCCGGCCTTGCTGGGCCTGCTGGTGCGTGAAGCCGGAAAGTCTTTCGCGAATGCGATCGCCGAGGTGCGCGAGGCCGTGGACTTCCTGCGTTACTACGCTGCCCAGGCGACCCAGAACTTCGCACATGACCGCGGCCGCCCACTTGGGACCGTCGTCTGCATCAGCCCCTGGAATTTCCCGCTCGCCATTTTCACCGGGCAGGTATCGGCGGCCCTTGCGGTCGGCAATGCGGTCCTGGCGAAGCCGGCCGAAGAAACGCCGCTGATCGCCGCCCGCGCGATCGAGATGCTCCATGAGGCGGGCGTCCCTGCGGGCGCGGTCCAGCTGATACCGGGCGCCGGTGAAGTGGGAGCAGCGCTCGTGGCCGACCGCGGATGCGCCGCCGTCATGTTCACCGGGTCGACCGAGGTGGCGCGCCTCATCCAACGGACGCTGGCCAAACGCCTGAGCCCCGAAGGCCGAACGATTCCCTTCGTGGCCGAGACGGGCGGCCTGAATGCGATGGTGGTCGACTCCTCCGCCTTGGCCGAGCAGGTCGTGGCCGATGTCCTCGTATCGGCCTTCGACTCCGCCGGTCAGCGCTGCTCGGCCCTGCGCCTGCTTTGCCTGCAGGATGAGATCGCCGATCGTACGATAGAGATGCTGAGGGGTGCGCTTGCGGAGCTTTCAGTCGGCAATCCCGATCGGCTTGCGACGGACATCGGTCCGGTCATTTCGGCCGAGGCCCGCGACAACATCTTGGGACACATCGAGGCCATGCGAGCGGCGGGCCATGCGGTTCATGCCGCGGATCTGCCGAGCGATTGCGCGGGGGGCACATTCGTGGCGCCCACGCTGATCGAACTCAACCAAGTGGGCGACCTGAAACGCGAGGTGTTCGGCCCCGTGCTGCACATCGTCCGCTACAAGCGCGACGATCTCGATGCCCTGATAGATGCCCTCAACGCGACCGGGTTCGGGCTCACCTTCGGGCTGCATACGCGGCTCGACGAAACGATCGCGCATGTCACGGACAAGATCGGCGCCGGCAACATCTATGTGAACCGCAACATCGTGGGCGCGGTGGTGGGCGTGCAGCCGTTTGGCGGCAATGGCTTGTCGGGCACGGGTCCAAAGGCAGGGGGACCTCTCTACCTGCATCGTTTGGTGCAATCCGACGTGGGCGGGTCCGACGCAAGGCCGGAAACCTCAACCCTGCCTCTCGTTGGCCAATTGCGGGAGTGGTTGCTGGCGAGGGGGGATACGAGGACCGCTGATCTCGTGGCCGAGATCGGTGCTTCGGCGCCCTGGCGTCTTTGGGTAGATCTTCCCGGGCCGGTAGGTGAGGTCAATCGCTATGGCCTTAAGCCGCGAGGCCTCGTTGCGGCCAAGGTGCAGAGTTCGAATGGTCTTTTCACAGCCCTCGCATCGGCACTTGCAACCGGCAACGAACTCACGGTCGATGCGCCCGACGACGTGATCGCGGTTCTCAAAACCCTTCCGGCGCCCCTTCGGAACAGGGTGGTCAACGGAGCGCGGCATCTCGGTGTGACAGCTGTGCTCTATGAAGGCGATGGAGACGGCCTGCTGCATCTCAGCCAGGACGTCGCTGGCTGGGAGGGCGCCGTCATCCCGGTCTATGGTGCGTCACGCCAGGGCCTGGCCTCCGGGCGCGAACGCTTCCCACTCGACCGGCTTCTCGAAGAAGTGGTGATCAGCACCAACACTGCCGCGGCCGGCGGGAATGCCAGTCTGATGACAATCGGCTGACGCTTTGCGCGATCCCTGAGACCGGCAGCGCCAGCCGGTCTTTCGACTGAGCGTAGGTTTGACTCCGACCGGCCGTCGACAGATCATGGCGCGAGGGCCGACCAGATGGACAGCCTTGTGATTGCACATCTTCGGCACATCCGATCAGATGGCGGAAGATGTCGAACAGTTAAAGCATAGGGTCGGCGGACTCGAACAGTCGGTCGCCCAGGTGCACGTTGCGATTGCCGAACATTCCGTACGGATGGATCGGATGGAAACGCGGCTCACCCGAATCGAGATCCGGCTCGATCTGGTCGAGGCTTAGGCTCCAGCGCGTCTTTCTGACCCGAAGGATCTACCGCGATAAGGGTCGCGGCAGATCCTCTTTTGGTTGTGATCAAGCAGCTTTGGCTTGAGGTTCTTCGCTGCTTTCCATGGCGCGCATGTAGAGATCGAGCAGCGATTCCTGTTCGTCGCGCTCGTCCTGGTCCTGCTTGCGCAATTTGAGGATTTCCTTGAGCACCTTCACGTCAAAGCCTTCACCCTTGGCTTCTGCGAAAACTTCCTTCTTGCCTTCGGTGAGGGCTTTGATCTCCTCCTCGATGTGCTCGACACGTTCGACGAAGGAGCGAATCCGGTCTCCGGCGATCCCAACTGTGTCCGTCATCTCTATTCTCCTGCGTGAAGCTGGCGCAGGGTAAGTCCGGATGGTGAGCAGAAGGTTAAGGGACGCGCCGCCTGGTGGTTCGGCGTTCGCCGCCCGGCTGACAAGATCCGGGATGCCAGTTCGCTCCCACATGCGCCTGCGACGATGTTGGACAATTCACGACCAGGAAAGTTGACGGGTCCAACGCCAAAAGGGCAAGACATGCCGCCATGAGTGACGTTCGACAGGCGGCAGTGAACTCGGAGCGCCGCACGGACGGCATCGGTTGGACCCAAGCGGCCGCGAGTGTCGGCTTCGCCCTGGTGCAGATCGACGTCACCGTCGTCAATGTGGCCCTGCCCCGCTTGGGCACCGACCTCGGGGCTGGCATTGCCGGGCTACAATGGATCGTCGACGGCTACGCGCTCGTTCTTGCCGTCATGCTGCTGATCGGCGGGTTTCTAGGTGACCGCTTCGGGGCGCGGAGGGTCTACATCACGGGCGTCGGTCTCTTCGCATTGGCCTCGTCCTTGTGCGGATTGGCCCAGGGGGTGACGACGCTGGTGGCGGCACGTGCGCTGCAGGGTGTCGGCGCGGCCGTGATGTTGCCCTGCTCCCTCTCGCTGATCAACCATGCGACTCAGGACAGGCTTTCGCTTCGCCTGAAGGCCGTAGGCTTGTGGACGGCGTCGGGAAGCATCGGCCTTGCGGTCGGCCCGATGCTGGGCGGACTGTTGCTCGCAATCGGCTCCTGGCGGCTGATCTTCTTCATCAATCTGCCAATCTGCCTCGGGGCAGCGCTCCTCAGCCTGCGCGCACCAGAGACGCCGCGCGAGGACAAAGGTCGAGGGTTCGACCCACTCGGACAGGTGCTGGCCATATTGGCGCTTGGCGGTTTGACCGGCGCCGTGATCGAAACCCATCCACTTGGGCTGGGTCACCCGATTGTGCTGGCGCTGTTTGCTCTCGCATTGGTCGCGGCACCGCTGTTCATCTGGGTCGAAGCACGGGTGGCGACGCCGCTCATGCCGCTGTCACTCTTCCGCTCCGGCACTTTCTCGACCGCTCTGGCCTATGGGGCCCTGGCCAATTTCACCTTCTACGGCATGATCTTCGTGCTGAGCCTCTATTTTCAGCGCGTGCGCGGCTATGACGGCCCGACGATCGGCTTCGCCTACCTGCCGCTGATGGCGACGTTCGTCGCGGTCAATCTCATCAATGCCCGGATGGTGAGGCGGTTCGGCGTGCGGGCCTGCATGGTGGGCGGATTTCTCGTTGATGCGCTCGGATTCGCGCTACTGCTCTTGCTCGGCCCAGAGTCCCCATACTGGCTGGCCCTCCCGGCCTTCATGCTCATGCCGGGCGGGATGGGAACCGGCATTCCCGCCATGATCGGGGCGATGCTGGGCAGCGTGGAGCGCGCGCGCTCCGGTATTGCCTCCGCGGTCAGCAATGCGGCGCGGCAGGCCGGTGGCGCGATGGGCGTCGCGGTGTTCGGCACATTGGCGGGACCCGACCTCGTTGGCGGATTGCACGCTGCGGCGCTCCTCTCAGCGTGCTTGTTGGTCGTCATGGCGGCCGTCGCCTTTGTCATCGTTCCAGGACGCGTCGCGCTGCATTGAAGGCGGCCGGCGTAGAAACCAGAACCGGGGCGCGGCCAGTTCGGCTTTTTGACGAGCCGTCTCAAAGAGGGAGGATTGTGGTACGAACATTGTACCGCGAGTGTCCCGCCCAACCTTGCAAGGGGCAACTGCCGAGGAGACACAATCATGTGCGTCGCTTGCGTGATCGATGAAGCCACCAAAGCCAAGATCATCGCCTATGGAGCGAAGTTCCATGAGGTCACAAAAAGCCCCTATGGAAGCGATGACGAGATCGGCATGCTGCACCTCATCGATGGCACATCGCGTTCAGCGATTCTCGGTCGTGCCGACGCCTCGAAGATGTTCGATCTGTCGGTCGACCATTTCGTGGGCATGCCAGGCTGGTTCGGCGCGGGCGATCAGCCCTACCAGATCTGGATGACCCACACGCCCCAGGGTGAGATCGTGGCGAACACCATGGGTGTGAGCGCGGAGGCCAACGAACTCGTTGCCTATTCCGGCGACAGCATCTCGATGTACACCCATTGCGGGACCCACATCGATACGTTCAATCACTTCGGCTACAAAGGCCAGATCTTCAACGGCTTCACGGCGCAGGATCACCTCGGCAGCCGGGCCTGGCAGAAATGCGGTCCGGAAAAACACCCGCCCATTCTGGCGCGCGGCGTCCTGCTTGACGTGGCTGGTCTGCATGGCCTGGCGACGCTACCCCCGAGCCACGCTGTTGGCGCGGCCGACATCACCGGATGCCTCAAGCATCAGGGTGTGGAATTGCGGCCCGGCGACGTCGTCTTGCTCCGCACCGGGCAGATGGCGCTCTGGCCAGACATGGCCTTCACCAAGAACACTCCAGGCCTCAATCGGGAGGGTGCCGAGTTCCTGGCAAAGGCGGGCGCGGTGATGATCGGGGCCGATAATCTGACGCTTGAGCAGACGCCGTCGGCTCATGACCTCAATTTTTTCCCCGTCCACACCTACCTGCTGGCCGAGGCCGGCGTGCCGATCCTGGAAATGGCCCAGCTGGACGAACTCGCGGCGGAGAAGCTCTACGAGTTTGCTTTTTTCGGCGCCTGCATCAAGCTGCGCGGCGCGACCGGAGCTCCGATGCGCCCAGTGGCAATGCCCTTATCGTAGCACCGAGGGCTGTCTATTTAAGCTTCAAGATTTCGGCTTGGTGAAGCGGAGGAGCATACGGTCGCTTTCGCCGATTGCCGTATAAGTGGCTCTGTCGACATCCTTGAGCCGATAAGTCGGGGGCAGGGTCCAAACCCCGGCAGGATAGTCCTTGGTGTCCTTCGGGTTGGCGTTGGCTTCCGAGGTCGCGGCAAGCCTGAAGCCAGCCTGTTCGGCGAGAGCGATGACGGCATCCTGGCGCACATAGCCGCTCTTGGCGAGCGGATCCTGCGGCTGATCAGACCGGCCGCGGTGTTCCTCCACCCCCAGAATGCCGCCTGGTTTCAGCGCGCGAAAGAAGGCCGCGAAGACGGCGGGTGCCGAGCCGTCGGCCATCCAATTGTGCACGTTACGGAATGTCAGCACCGCGTCGGCCGTCCCAGAGGGGACGATATTCCCGTCGTGGACGAAGTCGGCCGTGTCGACCTTGGCATAGTCGGCCGGATCCGAAGCGATCTTGGCCGCGAGGGCGGCATTGCCCTTGACGGCCTCCTCGGAGGTGTCGGTCTTCGGCGGATTGGCAGCGATGTAGCGACCGCCGTCCTTCAGGTACGGGGCGAGGATTTCGGTCCAATAGCCCACGCCGCCCGGCAGGATCTCCACGACCGTATCGGAAGGCGTGATACCCAAGAACGTGAGATCTTCGATGGGGTGCCGGTAGGGGTCACGAGCGCGGTTGGCGGGCTGACGCTGCGGGCCATCGACCAGGGCTTGGAGGCGCGGCGCGTCGACCCCCTGCGCCCGGGCCGGCCCGGCGCCGATGCCCGCAAGCGTGAAGGCCAGAACAAGGGCGGCGGCCCGTGATCGTCGACCCGTGATGGTAGTGGTCATAGTACGCCTCGATGTCAGAACCCATCTCACTGTCGCAGCTCCCTTTCGCTTCGCAAAGCCAAAGGGGGTGATGATGCGGTGAAAGGCCCTGCCCGGACAGTCAGTCCCCTCGACAAGCTTCCCGGTCTTAGGCTCAATGGAAAGACGGCCCTAAAACGGCTGCGGCAGTGCCGGACAACGACGTCTCCACCCAAGCGGCGAAGACTCTCAACCGACACGCAAGCGGACAGCGAAACGACGGGGGAACTTTCGATGGCAGTTCTAGAGGATAAAGGCGGGCCCATCGGGGCTGACTATTTGACGCGGCGGCGCGCCAACCACGTGCCATTGTCACCCTTGTCGTTTCTGCGCCGTGCAGCGGCGTCACATCCGGACCGCACCGCCATCGTGTATGGTTCGACCAGGCGATCCTGGGCGGGGACCGAGCAGCGATGTCGGCGACTGGCATCGGCCCTCGTTCGTCTCGGCATCGAACCGGGCGACACCGTGTCGCTGATGGCGGCCAACACGCCCGAGCTTTACGAAGCGCATTTCGGGGTGCCGATGGCCGGCGCAGTGCTCAACGCGATCAACATTCGGCTCGACGCTGGCACGATCGGCTACATCCTCGACCACAGCGATGCCAAGGTCCTGATCACCGATTGCGAGTTCTCCGCCGTGGTCAAGAGCGCTCTCGCAGCATTGGCGAACCCACCGATCGTGATCGACATCTCGGATCCGGCCGCGCCTGGCGAGCGGCTCGGGGCGATGGACTACGAAGCCCTGCTGGCCAGCGGCGATCCCGCCTTCGAGGCGACCGGACCGCTAGACGAGTGGGACGCGATCAGCCTCAACTATACGTCAGGCACCACGGGTCGGCCGAAGGGCGTGCTGTATCATCATCGCGGCGCCTACCTGAACGCCATCGGCAATATCCTCGAATGGCACATGGTCGAGAAGCCTGTCTACCTGTGGACTTTGCCGATGTTCCATTGCAACGGCTGGTGTTTCCCGTGGACGCTTGCGGCCAAGGCAGGCACGAATGTCTGCCTGCGTAAAGTGACGGCGAAGGCCATCTACGACGCGATCGCAGACGAGGGCGTCGATCACCTCTGCGGCGCCCCAATCGTGCTCAAGTTTATGGTGGACGCGAAGCAGGAGGACCTGCGCGCCTTCGCGCACTCGTGCAAGGTGATGACCGCCGGGGCACCCCCGCCCGCAGCTGTGCTCGCCGCCATGCAGGGCCGCGGCTTTGATGTGACCCATACCTACGGCCTGACCGAAACCTACGGCCCTGCGGTCGCTTGCGCCTGGCGTGAGGAATGGGACGGACTCGAACCAGAGTCGCAAGCCGCCAAGCGCTCACGCCAGGGTCTGGGGTATATCGTCTGCGAGGATGTGATCGTGGCCGATTTGACCACCGGAGAAGTCGTCCCGGCCGACGGCATCTCCATGGGTGAGATCCGGTTTCGCGGCAACGTGGTGATGAAGGGCTATTTCAAAGATCCCGTCGCGACCGAAGCGGCCTTTGCGGGTGGCCGTTTCCGATCGGGCGATCTCGCGGTGCGGCACCCCGACGGCTACATGCAGATCCGCGATCGGCTCAAAGACATCATCATCTGCGGCGGAGAGAATATCTCGTCGATCGAGGTCGAGGATGCGATCTGCCATCATCCGTCGGTCTTTGCCGCCGCCGTCGTGGCGCTGCCGGATCAGACGTGGGGCGAGATTCCGTGCGCCGTGATCGAGCTCGCTCCTGGAGCCACAGCGCCGACCGCTGAAGAAATCATTGCCTTCGCGCGCCAGCGCCTTGCAGCTTATAAATGCCCAAAGCGCGTCATCGTCGCGAACCTGCCGCGGACATCGACCGGCAAAGTGCAAAAGCGGATGCTGCGGGAAAGTCTGCTCGGCGTCGACGGACTGGTCGGGAGGGTGGCATGATCTCGGATCCGGTATCCAACGTGTCCGAGGAGATCCTCCTCCGCTCCGACCAGGATGGCGTCGCGACATTGCGGCTCAATCGTCCGTCGCGATTCAATGCGCTTTCGGAGGCGATGCTCGGCGCTCTCCAGCGTGAACTAGTTGAGTTGAAAGACGATCAAACGATCCGCTGCGTTGTGCTCGGCGGCAGCGGTCCCGCCTTCTGCGCCGGCCATGACCTCGTTGAGATGAATGGTCACGCCGAGGAGGACTATTTCCAGCGGCTTTTTGCGCAATGCAGCGAGGTCATGCAGGCGATCCGCGCGCTGCCCGTGCCGGTCATCGCTGAGGTGCATGGGATCGCTACGGCCGCCGGCTGTCAGCTCGTCGCGACTTGCGACATGGCGGTGGCGGGACGCGCTGCACGCTTTGCTGTCTCGGGTGTCAACCTCGGCCTGTTCTGCTCGACACCGGCCGTCGCCCTATCCCGCAACATTCCGCCCAAAGCCGCCTTCGACATGCTGACGACAGGTCGCTTCATTGACGCCGACGAAGCGCTTGCCTTGGGCCTCGTGAACGCGGTTGTGGACGATGCGGCGCTATCAGCATCGGTTGCCGCCAAGGCAGCGGTGATCTGCAGCAAAAGTCCTGAGGCCATCCGGCTCGGAAAACAGATGTTCTATGCTCAAGCTGCGCTGCCGTTGGCCGATGCCTATCGCTATGCCGCCGACGTCATGGCCTGCAATATGATGAGCACCGATGCTCGTCAGGGGATCGAGGCGTTCCTCACGAAGCGCAAAGTGCTTGGGGCAGTTTGAGGCTGACGCTCACCCTCGCGCGCTGGAGGACGAATATTCGATTGCTACGATCCCGATGTTCTCACGAGGACGTCGCCTCCCTAAACCCGGCCGCCTCCGGGCATCGCATCAATCTTGTATTTCGAAGGCAGGCCTGCGTAGCTGCGCCACGGAAGATAGTTCTTACAGCCTTTCAAGGAGGACCTTATGGCGAGGACTCAAGCCCTGTCGCCTGACGATGTCCGTCGAGAACTGGAGAAGCTGGACGATTGGACACATCAAGGCGATTCGATCACCAAGTCCTTCACGCTTCACGATTTCCAGGATGTCATTGCGTTTCTCGTGCAGATAGCGATCGCGGCCGAGAAGCTCAATCATCATCCGGACATTTCCATTTCCTACAACAAGGTCCGGTTCACCTGTTGTACTCACGATGCCGGACACGCGCTGACACACCTCGATTTTTCACTCGCGTCTCGCATATCGCAGCTGGCGTTTAGATTCTTGCAGATGGACAAGTGAGGTTTGGGGCAGCGATCCCAACAATACGAGTTTCGTGTGATCAGTCCGACCTGCGAAGAGCGTGAACCCGCTCACATATGCGCCATCGTCCCGGCCAGGTAGCGCTGAACGAAGGGACGGTTGGCCGCCTTGGCCACCACATCGAGAGCGCCGATGTCGATGAGCCGGCGCCAGATCATCCCGCCTCGAAACGAGGTTCCGAATGCAGACCGGCAGGCCGTCTGATACGCGGCGGCGGCGCGAGCCTCGTCTGTGTGACCCTGCAGCACCGATGCGATCGCCTCAGCGGCGGCAATCCCTGTCCGCATTGCCTGGTAGATGCCTTCTCCCGTCGCCGGATGCGTCATTCGGCCGGCCTCGCCGATGACGAAGCGGCCCGGTGATGTCAGATTCGCGATGCCGGTCGAGTAGGAGATCGGGTGGCCTTTCCAGGCACCAGAAGGCTGGGCGACGGAAATCCTATCAGCGTAATATTTGTCGAGAAACCTCTGAAACAGCTCCCGTCCGTTTTTTTCGAGCTTCGCGTCTTCGTAGCAGATCCCGATATTCACGCGGTTCTCGGTTTCAGGAAACATCCAGCCATAGAGAGGGGCCACGAGGGGATCGAACACCATTTCGATAAGGCCCGGCTCGTGCGCGAAGCCGTCCCACCAGCCCATGATCGTCTGCAAGGCGCGTCGCGGTCCTCGATCCAAGGCAAACCGCGACTTCGCTCCATCAGCGACGATCGTGAAAGCCGATTTCACCGCCGTCTCATCCTTCGCCTGGAACCCGACCACACGGTCGTCACGCATCAAGAGGTGATCGACGTTGAGCCCAGGACGGAACACAGTTCCCAGCGCTTCAGCGCGGCGCAGAAGAATTTCATCGAAGATCCTGCGATTGCAGATCAAAGCGGCATCGGACTTCCCGATCATCCGGACGTCGTGTCCGGCCGGCGTGATAAGCCGCATGCCATTGATCCACAGGGCATGAGCCGACACCTCTTCGAGAAGTCCTAGCTGTTTAAGGATCTCGATCCCTTTCGGGGAGATCGCGCTGCCGCAGGTTTTATCGCGAGGAAAATCGTGACGATCCACGAGTGTCACATCTTTGACGCCGAGCATTGCCAACCGAATGGCAGCGACCAAGCCTGCCGGTCCGGCACCGATAATGCTGACATTGTGCTGTGACATAGTTTCTTACGCGACGCTGTATGTGGGAGGTCGTATCTAGGTTCGAACGCGCCCAGATCCAGCGCGGACCCGGGGCGGCCGCAGCGAAGAAGCCGAAACACCGAAGCTTCGACCGTTCACCATGGACCCAGGCCGTGGGTTGCGCGTTCCGACCTTAGCATTCATTAAGATCGAGATCGACCCGGACACTTATGAAGGCAGCACAGGAACTTGCAATCGAACGCGCAGAGGGTGGGAAGTTGATCATCCGTTCGGCAGCGAGCCACGCGCGGGCGTGTCTGGATCTTGGACAGGAAAAATCGACGGCCCTGTACCGGATCGCAAAGGATGTTCCGTCCGCCGAGACATGTGCGTGAACGCTTCTATCGGTCATTTGCTTCCACATCCCGCCACATCCCTCGTGAAGGCCCAGCAGCGACTGGCCTCGTTGCAACTTGACGACGGGTCCTGGGAAGCGGAGGTGGTCTGGAGCCCTGTGATCACAGCACAGGCCGTCATCGTCCAGGCCATTGTGGGGCAGATCGCATCCGAGCAGCGGCGCCGGCTCATCCTCCACTATTTCAGTCAGACACGCCGCCCGGATGGCGGCTGGGGGCTGCACCCGGAATCGCGGTCCTATGTGTTCGTGACGACGGTCGTCTACATCGCGGCAAGGCTGCTCGGTGCATCTCCTCAGGACAAGATGATAGTGTCGGCGCGCGAGTTCCTGGCCGCGAACCCGCATGGTGTTCATGCCAATCCGCAATGGGGACTGTTCTGGCTGGCCCTTATCGGCCTTTACGACCGGCATGGGCTGAACCCCTGCCCGCCAGAGCTTTTCTTGCTGCCGCGCAGCTCGCCGCTGTCGCCCCTTCGTTTCTACTGCCACACGCGATACATCTATCTTGCCATGGCGTATCTCTCCGGCAGTGGCTTTCAGGCCAATCTCGGCCCGCTGACCAACGAGCTCAGAAACGAATTGCCGGGCCTCGCGGGTGGGCCGCCATCCCATAAGGTTCCTGTCGCCCCGAGCGACCTTCACGAACCCCCAGGCAGGGTGCTGAGTGCGCTTTACGGCCTGACACGGGGCACCGCGGGCCTTTGGCGTGCACTGCCTGGAACCGCCGCTCTGCGAAAACGGGCTTTGAGTAGCGTGATCGATCGGATCCGCTACGAGCAGCGGGCGACCGGCTATCAAGGATTGTCGCCCGTCAGCGGTCTCCTCAATACGCTCGCGCTCTTTGCGCGGGACCCAAGCGACACCGATGTCGCCGCCAGCCTTGATGGAGTCGAGGCATGGTGTTGGAGCGACGAGGAAAACGGTTTGCGCTACGCCGGCGCTCGTTCAACCGCATGGGATACGAGCTTTGCCCTTCAAGCCCTCGTTGAGGAGGGCCCTGATGCCGCGACGCGGCACATGCAGGTCATCCGGCGGGGCTATGCGCGGCTATGTGCCATGCAGGCGGTGAGCGATCCGCCCGACCGGATCGCGCAGGATCGCGATATCAATCTGGGCGGCTGGTGTTTCACCGAAGGTACTCAGGCGTGGCCGGTCAGCGATTGCACGGCCGAAGCCGTGATCGCGCTGCTGGACTGCCACGCGATCGAGGGGTTGATCGAGCCTCAGAATCGCATCTCCGGCATCAGGCTGCCACAGGCGGCCGATTTTATCCTCAGCCGCCAGAACCAGGACGGCGGTTTCGGCAGCTATGAGCGGAGACGCGGTCAAGCGTTTCTGGAACGCCTCAACCCATCGGAGATGTTCGGCCGATGCATGACCGAACTCACCTATGTAGAATGCACGTCTTCCTCCATCCGAGCGCTCTCCCGCATTCTCGGCTCCGGCGCGCCCGTCGACCGCGAACGATTGACCGAGGCAATCCGGCAAGGAACGGAGATTGTTCTTTCCCGGCAACAACAGGATGGCAGCTGGCCAGGATTCTGGGGCATCAATTTTGTCTATGGAACTTTGTTCGCTCTGACGGCTTTGCGGGATATCGGCCTTCCCGTCGATCACCCGGCAATCCTGCGTGCACGAGCTTGGCTCGAGGCTCGGCAAAAGCCGGATGGCGGTTGGGGAGAGCATTTCGACGGCTGTGCCAGCGGCACATATGTCGATAACCCAAGAAGTCTCGTGATAACAACCGCCTGGGCCACCCTGGCTCTCCTTTGCACTGCCAATCTTTCACTGGAGAGCGCTCGACGCGGAGGTGCTTGGCTCGAGTCGAGCCAGCTCGCGAATGGCGACTGGCCACGCGACAGCGTGAATGGCGTTTTCTTTGGAACCGCGATGCTCGACTATCGTCTTTACAACACCTATTTCCCCGTCATGGCGCTTGCGAAGTTGGCCCGACATGCTAGCGCCTGATCGCTTTTTCGACGTGCTGATCGCCGGCGGCAGCGTGGCCGGTCTCGCCACCGCGGCTGCCCTGCGCGAATTTGGGTTCTCGGTCCTTGTCGTCGAGCCGGGTCAGCGCACCGAGCGGCGGCTGGCGGGCGAGCTTCTTCACCCACTCGGCGTCGCGGCTCTTCACGAGCTCGGTCTCTTCGACCCGGAAGCCTTCGTGAAGGCGATGCCAATCCAGGGGTTCGCAGTTTTTCCGGATGAAGGACAGGCCGCTTCGCGGATTATGCTGACCTATGGCAAACACAAGGTGGCGGCTTCGCGCGCTATGGCGATCGACTTTTCCGTCTTCCGCCGCAATCTCGAAAACGCCGCGCGCCGTTTCGATCACGTGACCTTCCTCGACGATGCCCGTGTGGCTGCGGTGGACATGAGTGACCCGATGTCGCCTCGGATCACGGTGGAGTCGGAGGGTCGTCTTCAAATCATCGGATGCCGTATTCTTGTCGCGGCCGATGGGGCTTCAAGTTCCGTCCGCAGCCTGGTCGGGATTGAACACACGCGCCGAAACATCTCGACGATCTCCGGCTATGTGATCGAGGGCGCGACCCTGCCGGCGCCGGGTTTCGGCCACGTCATCATCGGAGGGTCCTCTCTCGTATTGGCCTACGAGATCGGAGGAGGTCGTGCCCGCGTGATGTTCGACCACCCGATCGAGCTCGAAGGGATCGCTTCCGCATCGCATCGCGAGAGCTTGCTGGGCTCGATTCCGGAACCCTTACGTCAGCAAGTGGCCGCAGCGATGGCCACTCAAAAGCCGTTGATCTTCAAGAGTGCCGAGGTTGTCGCTCATGCCTCATCGCTTGGTGCGGCCGTTCTGGTTGGCGATGCCGGGGGAAGCTGCCATCCTCTCACCGCGACGGGCATGACGATCGGGATCTGCGATGGATTGCGTCTCCGTGATGCTCTGCGCCGGCACCCCAACAGCCTGCGGAATGCGTTCCGGCACTATGACCGCGTGCGGCGCAAGGCCCAGCGGAGCCGGCGCATGGTCGCATCCGCGCTTCACGACGTGTGCAGCAAAAGAGACCCCGAACTCTGCGTGATCCGCGCCGGTTTGATCCGCTACTGGCGCCGGGATGCCCGCAGTTCATCGGCCACGATGGCAATTCTGGCCATGACGGACGATCGCCTCGTTTCGGCGTTCTGGCAGTTCGTGAAGGTGATCCGCCATGGTCTTGCGGAACATTGGCAGACAGACCGTACACCGCGTCTCGCACGTGTCGGTCTCAGTGCCCGCCTCGTTGCGGCCCTCGGCGCCATGACGGTCCGACGGATGAGTGCTTCATTGAAAGCGCGCTAGCTCTTCGCACACGTCGGCTTTCATGGATCAGGCGCGGCAGTGCGCCATGCCTGATCCGATGATCGTCCCCAGTTGGGGTGATTAAGCCGCCTCGTAACCCAGGATGCCCTTGATCTCGAGGAAATCTTCGAGGCCGTATTCGGCATACTCGCGGCCGTTGCCCGACTGCTTATACCCGCCGAACGGCATTCCGGCGTCCCAGGCCGGATAATTGATGTGCACGTTCCCGGTTCGCATCAGGCTTGCGACCTGCCTGGCCTTCTTCAGATCTTTGCTCTGAATATAGGAGGCGAGACCATAGACCGTGTTGTTCGCCTCATGGACGACCTGGTCGACCGTGTCATAAGGCATGATGGAGAGAACCGGTCCGAAGATCTCCTCTCGGGCGATCCGCATGTCGGGCGTGACATCCGCAAAGACGGTGGGACGCACGTAATAGCCGCGGTTCAGATCGGCCGGACGGCCCGGTCCGCCGGCGACGAGGGTCGCGCCTTCTGCGATGCCGCTCTGGATCAAGTCCTGGATCTTGTCGAATTGCAGTTGGCTGACCACGGGGCCGAGCTTGGTGCCCGGCGCATCGGCTGGACCCACGCGGAATGTCTCGGCGGCCGTCTTGGCGATGGCCGCCGCCTTGTCGTGCAGATCGCGCGGCACGAACATCCTGGTCGGGGCGTTGCAGGACTGACCAGAATTGCCGAAGCACCCCGCGAGGCCTTTGGTGACAGCCACTTCCAGGTCGACGTCCGCCATGAGAATATTGGCCGACTTGCCGCCGAGTTCCTGGTGCACGCGCTTGACGGTATCGGCCGCGGCCTTGGCGACCAGAATGCCGGCGCGGGTCGAGCCCGTGAAGGACATCATGTCGACATCGG
Organism: Lichenifustis flavocetrariae; assembly: GCF_026130545.1. Lineage (GTDB taxonomy): Bacteria > Pseudomonadota > Alphaproteobacteria > Rhizobiales > Beijerinckiaceae > Lichenihabitans > Lichenihabitans flavocetrariae. The sequence goes on from NZ_JAMOIM010000011.1 coordinate 126,425, forward strand.
GATGAGAGGCGAGCGCTTGGCCCACCGTCGGACCATCGCCGTTGACCAGATTGAAAACGCCCTTCGGGACGCCGGCCTCGTCAAGGATCTCGGCAAAGATGATGGCATCGAGCGGCGCGATTTCGCTTGGTTTCAGCACCATCGTGCAGCCCGCCGCCAGGGCCGGCCCGACCTTGCAGGTGATCTGGTTGAGAGGCCAATTCCACGGCGTGATCAGTCCGACCACGCCGACGGGCTCCTTGACGACGAGCGAGGTGCCTTTGCGATGCTCGAATTCGAAATGCCCCAGCACTTCGACCATCTTCTCAAGATGGGCCAGTCCGACTCCCACCTGGGAATCGCGGGCAAAAGGACGCGGAGCGCCCATCTCGCGCGACACTGCGACCGCGAGATCATCGCTCCGTTTCTTGTAGACCTCGACCACACGGCGAAGCGTATCTCGGCGCTCGGCCACAGTGGTGCGGGAAAAGGTGCCGAATGCGCGTCTGGCTGCCGCGACGGCCTTGTCGACATCGGCTTTTCCGCCGAGCGAAATCTGCGCGAAGGCTTCCTCGTTCGACGGATCGATGACGTCGAGCACCTTCGGCTCTACGGGGCCCACCCAGGCGCCATCAATGTAGAACTGGAGATTATGCGACATTTTTAGCCCCTATCCCGGACAGGCGGCCCAGAGGGCCTCGTCCGCAGTTTCGCCGTGCTGATATCGGCCTTAGATGTAGCATGACGGACGCGCCAGAGGTTAAATTCAACGTTGACCTCGGTGCTCGACCGATGGGGCCGCTCAGGTTTTCCCCTTTTGGCATGATCGGGAGAGACCTCATCGCTTACCCCGTCCGCTTCCCTTTTCCCTGGTTCCTGCGTATCGAGCCAGCCAATCACCCTTGTGCCGGCGAGCCGACGTGAAAATTATCAGCTGGAACCTGTTGCGCCGCGTGGGCGCGACGCAGGCCGACGTGGTGGATCTCGTCGAACGCGAAAAGCCCGACCTCCTCCTCATGCAGGAGGTCACGCATCAGATCGAAGGCCTATGCGACAAACTCGGCGGCGCCTTCGCGTGGAGGACCCAGCCCGGCCGGATCCACGGGCTTGCGATGTGGAGCCCTGTGCCATGGGTGAATGCGCCGACCTTTGGACCTCTACGCCGGGGCGCTCTGCTCGAACGCATTGGCCAGATCATCATGGTGGGCGATCTTGGTATTGCCAACGTTCACCTGTCGCATGGACAACGTCTCAACCGTCGCCAGTTGCGCGAGATCGCCGCCCTGTTGCCGCACCGGGCTGCCGTGTTGGGCGACTTCAATCTGGTCGGCCCTGCCCTCTTGCCAGGTTTCCGGGATGTGGGGCCGCGAGGGCCGACACACCGCATGATCGACGTGCTGCCGCTGCGCATCGACCGATGCCTCGTGCGAGGGCTACGCTGCGACCAGGCCCGCATCTTGCCGCGTCGCCGTTCGGATCATCATCCGATCAGCGTGACGTTAAGCCCGGTGGAAGGCTCCGATACACCGCGTCAGGCTGTGCTCAGATATAAGGAAGCAGCAGTCGAAGTCCTGCATCGCGCAACCGGGCGGCGACGTTTCTCCGCGCAAGTTCCGCAGCCCGCAGGCGGTCCTCCTGCTGAGCGTGCATGAGGCCCTCCAGAGTGTCGGCCATGGCACGGCTATAGACCTCGACATTCAACTCGAAGTTGAGGCGAAGGCTGCGCATGTCCCAGTTGGCACTGCCGATCAGGCACCAGCGACGGTCGACGACCATCAGCTTGGAATGGTTGAAGGGCGTACGACCATACCAGAACCGCACCCCGTGATCGAGCAGCGGACCTATATGCGCCCGCATGGCGTAATCGACGACCCGGTGATTGCTGCGCCGGGGAACCACGATCTCCACGTCGATGCCCCGAAGTGCCGCGAGCGAGAGCGCCGTGACCAGTTGCTCGTCCGGCAGGAAGTAGGGCGTCATGATCCTGATCGACTGATTGGCGCAACCGATCGCCTCGAGCAGCACCATTTCGATCTTTTCGAAATCCTGGTCCGGTCCTGAGGCGATGACCCTGGCGACCGATCTGTCGCCCTCAGCTAAACTCGGCTCCGGGAACCACGTCTGGCCCGCGAGTTCCTCGCCGGTCGTAAAACTCCAGTCGCGCACAAAGGCGTCCATCAACTGGGAGACAACCGGGCCCTGCAAACGAAAGTGCGTGTCCGCCACGGGATGCCTAGGGCGTTCCGCAAGAAGGCATTCGGCCGAGATGTTCATGCCCCCCGTGAAGCCCACCGTCCCGTCGACCAGAAGTAGTTTCTTATGATTCCGGAGATTGAGGAACGGCATGCGCCAGGGCAGCGCCGAATGCATGAAGAGCGCCGCACGGAGGGCGGCACGGCGCAAGATACGGCTGATGGCGGGGAAGTAACCGCTGCCGATGCCGTCGAGAAGGATCCGAACCTCCACGCCGCGCTGTCGCGCTTCAGCAAGGGCGGCAACGAAACGTCGCCCGACGGGATCGTCACGCATGATATAAGTGGAGAGAGCGATGCTCGTACGCGCCGCGGCGATGGCATCCAGCATCGCCGGGTAGGCAATGTCGCCGTTGCACAGCACGTCGACAGTATTGTCATCTTCCGCCGGCCGGTTCGTAATGCGCCGCACCGCCTGATCGAGCGGGGCCAAGTGGTCGGTGAAATCGTAATCCGGTAGCCGGATGACATTGTGCCGTGGCGGACGGGGCGGACGCACCTGGCGAGCGCGCCGGGCAACCCGGTTGATGCCGAACATGAAGTAGAACAGCGCGCCCCATACGGGAGCCACCCAGGCCAGACCCATCCATCCGATGCAGGCCGCGACATCGCGCTTATTGAGGAGGGCGTGACCGGTCACCAGCAGAGCGAGCAGGAGGCCGAGCGGCGTGGCGACGGGTGCCCACACCCTGTCCATCCCGGCCAGCAACCATTCCCAATCCGTCAACACCGGCAGCCTTCACGTTCGCGGAGGCGTGTTGGTAGGCACTGCAGCGCCAAAGGTCCAGCCGGCGCCCCCTACAGATTACGGCCGGTCGCGCAACCAAGCCGAGGCCAGGGCGACATCCTGCTGAACCAGGCCGTGCCCGGTTGAGACCCATCGGTGGTGTACGTCGGCCCCGCCTGATCTCAGGAGGGAAGCCAAGTTGTCGACGCTGTCTCGCGGCACGATCGGGTCAGTGGCACCGGAGACGATCAGCACCGGGACGTCCTCGAGGTCTCCGGGTCGATCGTCCAAGACCATCATGGGCCGCAACAGGATGGCACCCGCCAGCACACCGGGACGCAGGACCATCATGGTCGCGGCCACATTGGCGCCGTTCGAAAAACCGACGGCGATCGGCGCCCGGAGCCCGTAGTGCCGACACCCTGCCTCGACGAAATCCGCGAGAGCCAGCGTTCTTTCCCGCACTTCGATCGGATCGAAGATACCCTCCGCCAAACGCCGGAAGAAGCGCGGCATGCCGTGCTCCAACACAGGACCTCGCGGCGACAGAAGCGCTGCTCCAGGGGCCAGGGCTTGCCCCAGTGGCACGAGGTCATTCTCGTCGCCCCCTGTACCGTGCAGAAGCAACAAAGGGATCGGGTTCGAGCCGTCTCCCGGCTCGAACCGATGCGTCAGGCCCAATGTCATCGTGCTTCCCATCAGGCCAGGGCCGGAAGGGCCGCTTCGATCTCGGCCCGGTGCTTTTCGAGAAAGGACGGCAGCTTCAACGCCGCGCCAAGCGAGGCCTGCGGTTCGTCGACCGCGAAACCCGGCTCGTCCGTCGCGATCTCGAAGATCACGCCGCTCGGCTCACGGAGGTAGATCGAGCGGAAGTAGTTGCGATCTTTCTGCTCGGTCACGGACAAGCCGTGCTCCTCCACAAGCTTCCGCGCCATGGCGGCCTGCGCCGCGTCGTCGGCGGCCCGGAACGCCACGTGATGGACCGAGCCGGCGCCTTGCCGTCCGCGCGGCAGACCGGATGCAATTCGGAGATCGACCACGCCGCCCATACCGGCAGCGGTTGTGTAGCGAAGCGTATCCCCCTCCTTGCCGGCTTTCTGGAAGCCCATGACGTCGGTCAGCACCTCACCCGTAGCCTCAGCCTCGCCGACCAGCAGCGTGACGCCGTAAAATCCCCGCACGGCGTGTTCAGGCGCGATCCCCTCCGCCGCCCAGGAAGACTCACCGGCAAGATCGTCGACACCCACAAGCGCCAGCCGCATCCCATCTGGATCCTGGAAGCTGAGAACGGGCCGACCGAAACGGTGGATAGGCGGCTCGACCGCGACCCCAGCGGCCCTCAATCGTTCTGTCCAGAACGGCAAGGCGCCCGCGGGAACACGAAAGGCCGTTTCCAGCGTCTCGCCCGCACCGATTCTTCCCGCCGCGGCATGGTCCCAGGGAAAGAACGTGAGGATGCTGCCTGGTGCGCCATCCTGGTTGCCATAGTAGAGGTGGTAAGTGCCGGGATCGTCGAAGTTGACGGTCCGCTTCACAAAGCGCTGGCCGAGCACCCGGGTGTGGAAATCGAGATTGCGCCGAGCCGGTCCCGAGATTGCTGTAACGTGGTGAATACCGCTTGTCATCGTCGCCTCACGCGAAGGAGCTGAGGCACATATAAGCTCCATGTCGTCCGGCGGGACCGGGATAAACTTGGGTCGATCTATCAAGATAGTTGAATGCCTGACGTCGGATTTCCTAGTTTCGAGCAGCTCCAGGTGCTGATCACGGTTGCGGATACGGGCAGCTTTTCGGCGGCGGCGCGCCGGCTGAACCGCGCCCAATCTGTGATCAGCTATGCGGTCGCGCAGCTGGAGGAGCAACTCGGCCTCGCGGTTTTCGATCGCTCCGGCCGTATTCCGCAGCTCACGGAGGGCGGGCGGGCGCTTCTCGCCGACGCGAGGCGGGCGACCGCGTCCCTGGACGCGCTGCGCGCGCGGGCCTCCGCTTTCCAGCAGGGGATCGAAGCCGAATTGCGGGTGGGCATCGACGTGATGGTGCCAGTCGGGACGGTGGTTCATGTCCTCGAAGCGTTCGCATCGAGATTTCCCACCGTGGGCCTGCGCTTGTGCATGGAAGCTCTGGGTGGCATCGCCGAACTCGTCATGGGGGAGAACTGCGACTTCGGCATCGGCACTGAGCTCACGGCCATGCCGGACACGATCAGGTTGCAGCCGATCGGCAGCGTGAGGCTCGTCCCTGTGGCCGCGCCCAACCATGCCTTGAGCCGGTCGCAAGAGCCCGTCGGACGTGAGGCCGTCCGTGATGCGACGCAGATCGTCCTCAGCGACCGCTCCGCGCTGACAAAGGGGCAGGATATCGCGGTCCTGTCGCTCCGCACATGGCGGGTAGGTGATCTCGGAGCCAAGCACGCACTCCTGCGCGCCGGCCTCGGCTGGGGCAACATGCCGGCTCTGATGGTGGCCGAGGATCTGGCATCCGGCCGTCTGGTCCAACTCGCGCTTCGCGAGGGCCGGTCTTATGACTATCCTTTAGGACTGATCCGACGCGGTGACCGGCTGCTGGGTCCTGCAGCCGGCTGGCTGGCGGATGAACTGGTGCAAGCGCTCTCTCGCCTGTCTCAGGAGCCCTAACCGACAGCCACAATACGGGAACGCGGTCCACGTCTTGTGCGACGCTGTTCCGTATGCTGCAACGCGATGAACGATTGCAGCGGACGAGGGACCTCTTGGCGACCATTACATTCGATGACGTCACCAAGAGATATGACAACGGGCACATCGCCTTGGACCGTTTGTCGCTCGATGTCCGCGAAGGCGAATTCCTGATCCTTGTCGGACCGTCGGGATGCGGCAAGTCCACGGCGCTTCGCATTGCGGCCGGGCTCGATCGCCCGACTTCGGGGCGACTCTTCATCGGAGGCGATCTCGCCAACGACATGGCGCCGCGCGACCGGAACATCGCCATGGTGTTTCAATCCTATGCGCTCTACCCCCATCTGACGGTGGCCCAGAACATCGGCTTCGGCCTTCGCGTGCGTAACGCGGGTTCGGCCGAAATCGACCAAAAGGTACGTGCAGTCGCGGCAACTTTGGAGTTGACCGACTACCTTGGCCGCAAACCCGCCCAGCTGTCCGGCGGACAGCGCCAGCGTGTCGCCATGGCACGGGCGCTGGTGCGGTCCCCGCAGGCGTTCCTCATGGACGAGCCCCTGTCCAATCTCGACGCTCGTTTGCGGGGGCAGATGCGCGAGGAGATCGTCGCGCTGCAACGCCGAACGGGGACGACCACTGTCTACGTCACCCATGACCAGGTCGAGGCCATGACGATGGGGTCGCGCGTGGCGATCTTGGATCGTGGCGTTCTTCAACAGGTCGGGCCGCCCCGAAGTCTCTATGACTCGCCGGCCAATCGCTTTGTGGCAGGCTTCATCGGCTCACCGGCCATGAACTTCCTGAGCGCAGTCCTTCCGGCGACGGGAAGCTCTCAGGTTCTGCACCTAGGGCCGCACGTCCTCCCAGTCAGCGAGGACCACTTTGCCCGATCCACAGCCTTCGGGGACCATGGAGACCGGCAAGTTGTGATCGGCATCCGGCCCGAAGCCGTCCGTCCGGCCTCATTGTCGGACGGAAGCGCCCTGCCCGGTATCGTCCGGTTCGTCGAGGATCTCGGAGCGACGCTTCTCGTGTCGGTCGATTTTGAAAATGTCGTTCCGCTCGGCACCGGATCTGGCGGCGATGACGACGAATTCGTCGCCGCGCGTCGACCCGTCAAGGTCGCGCTCCAAGGCCGCCACCGGATCACTCCGGGAGATCTCGTCCATTGGGCGATCAACACGAACGACATGCACCTTTTTGACGCGCAAACAGGCGCGGCGCTACGCCCCTGAAGGAGGCCCGCGGTGCCGCTAGACTCAGGACGAGCGAACCATGCGGGGTGAGGCCATTGCGTCGTCCTCCGCGGGCTCGTGCCGGACAAGCTCCCGCCACAGCAGGATCAACGCGGACATGACGGCCGGACCGAGGAAAAGGCCCAGGAGCCCGAATGTCTCCACTCCACCAAGGATGCCGAGAAGCACCCAGAGGAACGGCAATTTGGTCGCACCGCCAATTACCGCAGGACGGATTAGGTGGTCGGCGATGCCAACGACCGCCATTCCGATTGCCACCACGATAATGCCTAATCCTGGAGCCCCTTGAGCTACAAGAAAAATCCCGGCCCCGCAGAACGCCACGGCAGCCCCGAAGGGAATCATAGCCGCCACTGCCGTTACCGCGCCGAGCAGGACCGGATGCGGCACCCCCGTGAAATAATACGCAACCCCAAGCGCGAAGCCTTCGCCGATCCCGACCAGGACCAAGCCATCCACCGTGCCGTGGATCGAGGCCACCATCTGGCGGGCGATATGCTCACCCCGCGGCCCGAACAGACGATGGCTCGCATGCAGCATCTCGGATGCCAATTCGGGACCGTTCCGGAACAGAAAGAACAACGTCATCAACGTGAACACGAAAGTCACGACGCGATGAACGAGTTTCACGCCATATTCGCGCGTGACGGAAAACACGGAATTGCGGTTGAGGTGCTTCAGAAAATCATTGGTGTCGAACGACGACGCCAGATTATTGCTCCACCAGCCGGCCATGGGCTTTCCGACCAGCGGCAAATGTTCAACCCAGGCCGGCACCGGGATCCCGGAGCGTTCGACCCCGTGCACGAATTCCATGAAATCGTGAGTCTCGCGGCCAACCTGTACGGCAATGACCACCAGCGGCACGATGATGACGAGGCCGGCCATCGTGGTGAAGACGGTTGGCCAAGCCGCCCTTCGCCCGCCCGGCCACGCCCTGCAGGCGCGCTCGTAGATCGGCCCGAGCGCCACGACCAGGATGGCGGCCCAAACGAGAGCGCCGAGAAATCCTTGCAGGATCCACAGTCCCAGAGCCATCAGGCCGATGACGAGAGCCATGCGGGCGTAACGCTGCATGCGCTCTGGCGTTTCACGCAGCCGTCCCCTGTGCTCGATGATGGTTCGCATGTCAGAGGGTCCGAGTTGCGTGCAAAAAGGGGCTTTCGAAGCGATTGGCAGCCGGCCATGCGGCACTAGCGACGTGAGGAGGGTTGAGTCGGTCAGATCGCTTCGGAGGTCAAGTGGTGGGCAGTGCGGCAAACACAAGCCTCGGCGGCTCGCAGTCGACGGAACCGCCGAGTAGATGATCCAGGTTCCATCTTTGTTCACTTTCTGTTTCGGATCGGGTATCTTGACGTCTTATGACGAACAACCCGCTGCCTTATCTTCCTTTCGGCGTCTCTCCTGGCCTTATGGCCGTTGGCGTAAGCGCTGCCGTTGTCGTCCTCGTCGTCACCTGGGCCGGGCTGCGACGGCGACGCGAAGCCGCTCTCTACAATCTTGAAGACCTCGTGGCATCGCTGCACCAAGCCAATGCGGAGCTGACCGGCCGCGTGAGAACCATGGGCGAAGCCTTGTCGGCCCGCCAGAGCGATCTCGCCCGGCTGGTGACGGAACGGCTCGATAGCGTCAACGCCCGGATGGGACAGACGCTCGATCGTTCCGCGCATCGTACCGGCGAGGGTCTAGCGCGCTTGCACGAGAGGCTTGCGGTCATCGATGCCGCACAGGCGCGTCTGACCGGCCTCACCGAAGAGGTCGTGGGGCTGAAGGACATCCTCGCCAACAAGCAGGCGCGGGGCGCCTATGGTCAGGGCCGGATGGAAGCGATCGTGCGCGACGGACTGCCGGCCGACGCTTACGCGTTCCAGCCCACCTTGTCGAACCGCACGCGGCCAGACTGCACTGTCAAGCTGCCGGGCGACCGCGCCGCCCTCGTGATCGATGCCAAGTTCCCGCTCGAGGCGTTCCAGGCTCTCAAGGCTGCCGAGCAGGAGCACGAGCGCGCCCAGGCCGGCGCGCGGGTGCGGACCGACATGGGCAAGCATATCCGCGATATCGCGGAGCGCTACCTCATCCCAGGCGAGACGCAGGACACGGCCCTGATGTTCGTCCCCTCTGAGTCGGTTTTCGCCGATCTATCCGAGCATTTTCCTGACGTGCTGCAGAAGGCCAGCCGAGCGCGGGTCATGGTGGTCTCGCCGACGCTATTGACCCTGGCCATCCAACTGATGCGGTCCGTGGCGCGCGACGCGCGGATGCGGGAGCAGGCTCACCTCATTCAGGCGGAGGTCCGGGGCTTGACCGACGATGTGCGGCGTCTCGGCGAGCGGGTGGGAAAGCTCGACGACCATTTCCGCTTGGCGCGAAAGGACGTCTCGGACATTTCGAGCCTCGCCGACCGGATCGTCACACGCGGCGACCGCATCGACGCCGTGGACTATGCAGTGCCGCCGGTTCCGGCGAACGATCAGCGGGTACAGCCACCAGGCCTTTTCGACGGAGCCGCCGAGTGACGCCGCCACTACGAAAATTGTGGCGCCACCCGTAGAGCCCGAGCCGGGGTTCAGGACTTCAGACGGTATCCCGTCTTGAACATCCACCAAATGACCGCGAGACAGAGCCCAAGCACCGACAGGATCGCCACGACGCTGATCCCGATATGCACGTCGGCTTGGCCGAAGAAGCTCCAGCGAAAGGCGCTGATCAGATAGACGACAGGGTTGAACAGCGTCACGGCCTGCCAGAAAGGTGGCAGCATGTGAATGGAATAGAAGCTGCCGCCGAGGAAGGTCAGAGGCGTGATGATGAGCAGCGGCACCAGCTGCAACTTTTCGAACCCGTCAGCCCACAAACCGACGATGAAGCCGAACAGGCTGAACGTGACGGCCGTCAGAAGCAGGAAAACCAGCATCCAGAACGGATGATCGATGTGCAGTGGCACGAAGAGGCCCGCCGTGAGCAGGATGATCAATCCGAGGATGGTCGACTTCGTGGCCGCTGCGCCGACGTAGCTCAGAACGATCTCGAAGGATGAAAGCGGGGCCGACAGGATCTCGTAGATCGTCCCGGTGAAGCGGGGAAAGTAGATGCCGAACGACGCGTTGGCGATGCTCTGGGTCAGGAGGGACAGCATGATCAGCCCTGGCACGATGAAGGCGCCGTAGCTGACACTGTCGACCTGCTGAATGCGGGAGCCGATGGCGGCCCCGAACACGACAAAATAGAGCGATGTGGAGATGACAGGCGACACGATGCTCTGCAGCAGCGTGCGGCGTGTGCGCGCCATCTCGAACATGTAGATGGCTTGAACCGCGTGCCAGTTCATCGGGGCGTTTCCAGAAGTCCGACAAAGATGTCTTCGAGCGAACTCTGCTGAGATTCGAGGTCGGTGAAGCGCAGGCCGGTGCGGCCGAGATCGTTCAGCATCGTGTCGATACCGGTCCGTTCGGTCTGTTTGTCATAGGTGTATGTGAGGATGGCGCCATCCGACGAAAGAGCGAGCGGATATTCCGCGAGGGCGGTCGGGATCCGGTCGATCGGCGTCGAGAGCTTGAGTGCCAGTTGCTTCTTGCCGAGCTTCTGCATCAGCACGGCCTTGTCTTCGACCAGCAGCAACTCCCCCTTGGTGATGACCCCGACCCGGTCGGCCATCTCCTCGGCCTCCTCGATATAATGCGTCGTGAGGATGATCGTGACCCCATTGTCGCAGAGGCCGCGCACCACGCGCCACATGTCCCGCCGGAGTTCGACATCGACGCCGGCTGTCGGTTCGTCGAGGAACAAAATCTCGGGTTCGTGCGACAAGGCTTTGGCGATCAGGACGCGGCGTTTCATGCCCCCGGAAAGGGTCATGATCTTGTTGTCCTTCTTGTCCCACAGGTGCAGGTCGCGCAGGACGCGCTCGATGACTTTGGGGTTTTTGGCCTTGCCGAACAGCCCGCGGCTGAAGCTCACCGTGTCCCACACCGTCTCGAAAGCGTCGGTCGTCAGCTCCTGCGGCACCAGCCCGATCCGTGCCCGCGCGGCACGATAGTCGCGAGCGATGTCATGGCCGTCGACCGAGACCGTTCCGGTGCTGGGTGTGACGATCCCGCAGACGATGCTGATGAGCGTCGTCTTGCCGGCCCCGTTCGGCCCGAGCAGCGCGAAAATCTCGCCGCGCCGGATGTCGAGCGTGATGGATTTCAGCGCCTGGAAGCCGGATGAATAGGTCTTGGTGAGGTTCTGGATCGAGATGACGGGCGACGGTGGGGAGGTTACGATCATGTTCTTGATTGAAGCAGCTTCTTGGTCTTGAGGGACGTGCTGGAGAATGGGTCCGAAGCTCTTAGAGCACGGACGCGTCCGATCGGTGACATTTTCAGTCCGGGGACACGCCTTCCCGCGTACCATGACAATGCCGGCACGCACGAGCCGGCATCGTTGTTAAGAGTCAAGGCGAGCCAACAGCGGCTTTGCCCCGAACCGTCCATAAAATGTCTCGTGCTCACGCGCCAGGTCGAGCACGATCCCCGGCGGATCGAAGCGTGACCCAAATTTTTTGGAAAGGTCATCGCAGAGAAGCGCGAACTGGCCGACGCCCATGCCGTCGATGTAGGACAGCGTTCCCCCCGTGAAGGGTGCAAAGCCGAAGCCTACGATCGACCCGACATCTGCCTCGCGCGGGTCCGTGACAATCTCCTCGGCCATAGCCTGCGCGGCCGCAATGGACTGGCTGACCAGAAAGCGCTTTTTCAGGTCGCCGACATCGATCGCATCGGCATCGAGTTTATTTGGCTGCAGATCGGCAAGCCCAGGCCACAACCTCTTCTGGCCCGTTTCGGGGTAGTCATAAAACCCTTTGCCATTCTTGCGGCCGAGACGGTTCTGAGTCGTCACCATCGTGTCGAGCAGATCCATTTGGCCTGGATCGACGGCCCCCTCACCCAGATCCGCCCTGGTGGCATGCAGAATCTTGCGGCAGAGATCGATGGCCACTTCGTCGGTCAGGGACAAAGGCCCGACCGGCATGCCGGCCTGCTTGCCGGCGTTCTCGATCATGGCTGGCGGCACCCCCTCAAGCAGCATCTTGTGGCCTTCGAGCAGGTAGGCGAAAACGCAGCGATTGGCATAGAAGCCCCGTGCGTCGTTGACGAGAATTGGCGTCTTCTTCAGCACCCGGACGAGGTCCATCGCGACCGCAACCGCGCGATCTCCGGTCTTGGCGCCCTTGATAATCTCGACGAGCGGCATCTTCTGCACGGGCGAGAAGAAATGCACGCCTACGAAATTTTCCGGCTTGTCCCAGGCTTCGGCCAGGGAGGTGATCGGCAGCGTCGACGTGTTCGAGGCGAAGATCGCGTCGGGGCCAAGCACGGCCTGGACTTTGCGAGTAGCCTCCGCTTTGACGGTTCGGTCCTCGAACACGGCCTCGATCACCAGATCGCAGCCCTTGAGCGCCTCATAATCCGGCGTCGCCGTGATGCGGGCCAGGAGGGCGTCGCGGTCGGCCGTCTTGGCCCGGCCTTTGCTAACCTGCTCGGTCATGAGCTTGTGCGACAGGGCTTTGCCCTTGTCGGCCGCCTCCTGGGTCTGGTCGATCAGCACGACGTCGAGACCCGCATTGGCGATCACATAACCGATACCGGCTCCCATGAAACCCGCGCCGAGCACGCCGATTTTCTTCAATATCGTGGGCGGCACATCCTTCGGCCGCCGCGCCCCTTTGTTGAGCTCGCCCATGGAGATGAAGAGCGAACGGATCATCGCGGCGGCTTCGCGCGAGCGCAGAACCTTGGCGAAATGCTGGCTCTCGATCTTCAGGCCGAGGTCGATCGGAAGCTGCAATCCTTCATAGACAGCGTGCAGGATGGCCTTGGCGCCGGGATAATTATCCTGTGTCTCGCGCCTGTAAATCGCGTTGGCGGGCGGCCATGTCATCATGCCAACGGGTGAGAAGACCTTGCCGGACGGCGGCTTGAAGCCTTTCTCGTCCCAAGGTGCAATGCCCTTGCCGCCATTCCTGATCCAGGCCTTGGCGCGCTCGACAAGGTCGGTCTGCGGCACGACCTCATGAACGAGGCCCATGCTTTTGGCCAAAGCCGGTTTGATCTGCTCGCCCTTGAACAGCATCTGCAAGGCGTCGCCGGTCGGCATCAGACGCGGCACACGCTGCGTGCCGCCGGCGCCCGGGAAGATGCCGACCTTCACCTCTGGCAGCCCCACGCGCACCTTTTCGCCATCGCTCATCACGCGGTAGTGGCAGGCCAGCGCCAGTTCGAACGCGCCGCCGAGGCACAGGCCATTGATGGCTGCGGCCCAGGGCTTGCCGCTGGTCTCGAGCTTGCGAAACAGGACCGACAGCTTGCGCGAGCCGTCGAAGAAAGCCTGCATGGCCTTTTCTTCGCCGTCCTCCGTGACCATGCGGGCATAGTCGTGGCCGAGCGCCTGCAGCATGTTGAGGTCGGCGCCCCCCGAGAAACTCTCCTTGCCCGACGTGACCACACAGCCCTTCACGTGCGCGTCGATCGCGACCTTGTCGATGACGCGATGCAATTCCGACATCACATCCTCGGTGATGACGTTCATCGAGCGCTTGGGCATATCCCATGTCAGGAGTGCAATGCCATCGGTGTCGATGTCGAAGCGGAAGTTGGTCAGGTCCATGGATGCCTCAATGTTTCGTCCCTGGGTCCGCGATCGCCGGAAAACGTGACGGCACGTGGATGAAAGCGACCTGAGCCTTGGAGAGGAACCCCAACCGGCCCGGCCGCACCTCTCCCGGTTCATCAGGGAGAAGAAATTACTAGACGCGTTCGATGATCGTCGCCGTGCCCATGCCGGCCCCGATGCACAAAGTGATCAGCGCCGTGCCCTTGCCGGTGCGCTCGAGTTCGTCCAATGCCGTTCCGAGCAGCATCGCGCCGGTCGCGCCAAGCGGATGGCCGAGCGCGATGGCGCCGCCGTTGGGGTTGAGCTTCTCGCTCGCGACCCCAAAGGCCTGCTGAAAGCGCAACACCACGGCCGCGAAGGCCTCGTTCACCTCGAAAAGGTCGATGTCCGCGATGGTCATTCCGGCACGGGCCAGCACCTTGCGCGTAACGTCGATGGGGCCGGTCAGCATCAAGGCCGGATCGGAACCGATATTGGCGAAGGCGCGGATGCGCGCGCGCGGGGGCCGGCCGAGGCGCCGGCCAGCCTCCGCGCTGCCGACCAGAACCGCAGCCGCCCCGTCTACGATGCCGGACGAATTGCCGGCATGATGGACGTGGTTGACGGCCTCGACCTCCGGATGCGCCTGGATCGCCACGGCATCAAAGCCGCCCTGCTCTCCCATCACCACGAAGGAGGGTTTGAGCGATCCAAGAGCCTGCATGTCCGTGCCAGGCCTCAGGTGCTCGTCGCGGGCCAGCAGGGTCAGGCCGTTGACGTCTTTCACGGGCACGACGGCATCGTTAAAGCGCCCATTTTCCCAAGCCGCCGCCGCACGCTTCTGGCTTTCAACCGCATAGCCATCGACGTCGTCCCGCGTGAAGCCGTATTTTGTGGCGATGAGATCGGCCGAGACGCCCTGCGGCATGAAGTAAGACGGGATTGCGATGCTCGGGTCGACCGGCCACGCCCCACCGGAGGCACCAATGCCGACGCGACTCATCGATTCCACGCCGCCGCCCACGACGCAGTCGTGCTGGCCGGCCATGACCTGGGCGGCCCCGAAATTGACTGCATCGAGTCCCGAGGCGCAGAACCGGTTGATCTGCACGCCAGGCACATGTGCGCCGTAGCCCGCCGTCAGCGCCGCCGCACGGGCAATGTCACCGCCGGCCTCGCCGACGGGATCGACACAGCCGAGCACGACATCGTCGATGATCGTCTTGTCGAGTTCGTTCCGCGCCTTCAGGGCAGCAAGCGCGGTCGTGGCGAGCCGGAGCGTCGAGACTTCGTGCAGAGAGCCGTCCGGTTTGCCCCGGCCGCGCGGCGTCCGCACATGATCGTAGATGAAGGCGTCAGGCATGAAAGATCCTTGTCGAGTGCCACGAGCCGCAGCCGACTATGTGTCGTGATCGGGATGTTGATGGTTGACGAAGGTCTGATTGGAACCGGGAGCGAGCCAGTTGTCCGTCGTGTCCGCCGGCAGTCCGGCAAGAGACTCGGACCAAGGGAGCAAGCCCTCCATGCCGTAGCGCACCGAAGGCTGAATGGCGGCAGGCTCGTCGAAGGAACCCGTGGTCAGGCTGATCGCATCGGGCTGCCACTGGTAGGCGAGCGGCGTTCCGCACATGGCGCAGAAACCGCGCGTCGCAATGTTTGAACTTTTGAAGATCGCCGGCGCCCCGCGCGTCCATTCTACCGACGCCAGCGGGAGCTTCGCGAATGCCAGAAAGGGGCCGCCACCGGCCTTCTGGCACATGCGGCAGTGGCAGACCGACACTTCGACAGGAGCACCCACAGCGCAGTAGCGCACGGCGCCGCATTGGCAACCGCCGGATAGACGGGACGGTGGCGGTGTCGCAGGCTCGCTCATGCGCGCTCCAACGGGGATCCGGGGTGCGCAGCTTTAGAACGCTTCCGCCGGCAAGGCCATCATTGTTTGTGCACCGGCCGTGACGCGTGCGAGATGCGCCGCCGATTCCGGCATCAGCCGCTCCATGAAGATCCGGCCGACGGCCAATTTCGTGTCCATCGCCGGGTCCCCTGCCCGGCCCATGGCGGCCTTTGCGATACGCGCCCACATGTAGCCCATGCCCACCAGTCCGAAGAGGTGCATATAAGCGGTCGACCCTGCCCCGGCATTGTCCGGGTTGCCCATGGCATTGGCCATGAACCACATCGTCGCCTGCTGCAACCGGTCGAGCCCTTCCTTCAAGGGCTGCAGAAATGGTTTTTGGGCCTCGTCGCCGGCGTTCTCCTTGATGTAGGTCGCGACCTCCTTGGTGAAGGCCGCAAAGGCCCGCCCCCCGTCCTTCGGAAGCTTGCGTCCGACGAGGTCGAGCGCCTGGATCCCGTTGGCCCCCTCATAGATCATGGCGATGCGGGCATCGCGGACGAATTGCTCCATGCCCCATTCGGCCACATAGCCGTGGCCGCCGAACACCTGCTGGGCTGTGACGCAATTGTCGAATCCCGTGTCGGTGAGCACGCCCTTCAGAACCGGCGTCATCAGGCCAAGCAGATCCTCGGCCTGCTGCCTGACCTTTTGATCTTCCGCGCTCCCGGCAAGATCGGCCTGCAGCGTGGTCCAGAGCAGCAATGCCCGCGCGCCCTCGTTGAAGGCCCGGATCTCCAGCAGCATCCGCCGCACGTCCGGATGCACGATGATCGGATCGGCCGGCCCGCTCTCGTTCTTTCGCCCGGTCAGGGCACGCCCTTGCAGACGGTCCTTGGCATAGGCGGCGGCGTTCTGGTAGGCGACCTCGGACAGCCCGAGGCCCTGGATCGCGACCCCGATCCGAGCCTCGTTCATCATCACGAACATCGCATTGAGGCCGCGATGGGCCTCGCCCACGAGCCAGCCCGTGGCGCCATCGTAGTTCATCACGCAGGTGGCATTGCCATGGATGCCCATCTTGTGCTCGAGCGCACCGCACGAGACGGCATTGCGCGCCCCGAGCGACCCATTCGGATGAACCATGACTTTGGGAACGAGGAATAGCGAGATCCCCTTGGTGCCGGCCGGCGCTCCCTCGATTCGAGCCAACACCAGGTGAATGATGTTGGATGTGAGGTCATGCTCGCCAGCCGAAATGAAGATTTTCTGACCTGTGATCTTATAGGAGCCGTCGGCCTGCGGCGCGGCGCGGGTCTTGAGCATCCCAAGATCCGTCCCGCAATGCGACTCCGTGAGGTTCATGGTGCCGGACCATTCGCCGGCCACCATACGGGGCGCATAGAGCCGCTTTTGTTCGTCCGACCCGTGAACAAGCAGGGCTGAGATCGCACTCTTGGTCAGGCCCGGATACATGGTGAAGGCCATATTGGCGCCGACGCAGAACTCATTCACGGCGACACCCATGACCTGGGGCAGGCTTTGCCCCCCATAAGATGCATCGACCGCAAGACCCTGCCATCCGCCGTCACAATAAGCCTTGTAGGCGTTCCTGAACCCGGGAGGCGTCGTCACTTGGCCGTCGGCATGTCGGACACATCCGTCTCGGTCTCCGATCCGATTCAACGGTTGCAAGACCTCCTCGCAAAGCTTGGCGGCTTCGTTGAGCACCGCCTCCATGACATCCGGCGTGAGTTCCGCGAATCCCGGCAGGTTACCGTAGCGGTCGATGTGAAGCACGTCGGTCAAAAGAAACAGAACATCGGCAACAGGGGCTTTGAAGCTCGGCATCTCTTTCCGCCTCGACGCAGGGTCACGCTCGGGACCGGATCAAACGCCGGTCTTCTAGCATCGACTATAGGGGTGAGCGCGCGAGAGGGGAACGCACCGTCACGGCGCCGAGGTGCGGCGACAGGTCCCGCGCCGCAAAGCGGACGCCGCGAAGGCGTAAACTTGCCGTTTGGCTCTTACTTGGAGTCGAGTAAACCCGAGAGGGCTCGCGATGCCCAGGGCCGATGCCCGCGCCCTACAAGTCGAGGTCGAGCCGTCGACCCTCAAGAACGCACGATCGTCAGCGACTCCGGGGCGTAAACGAGCCAGACCGCATGTTGACAGACCGTTTCGACGCCCCGTATATCCACCCAGCCTAAATGGTTTTGGCGGAGTAGCTCAGGTGGCTAGAGCAGCGGAATCATAATCCGCGTGTCGGGGGTTCGAGTCCCTCCTCCGCTACCACGTTAACCCCCACGTTTTGCGGGAAGAGATCTCCGCCTATGAGCGCGGCTAGCCGGCCGTTCACTTTAACTGGGATTTCGCCGTTCTTGCTCGGCTGTCCAACAATGACGCTGTGCACCAGCTGGCGGAAGTCACGCACCAGGTCTCCTCGGTCATCGGCGGCGTGAGCGTGATCTGCCAGTGTTTGGTGCAAGCCATCGACGGTCGCAGCATATTGCGCGAGCGCGGCTGGATGTAGGGCGATCACCTTCGGAACCGATTCGCAAGCGGCAAGCTCTTCGCGCTTTGTGTCCCGTTCGGCCCGGAGTTTTGGCAAGATCGCATCGGCCTCGTCATCGCTGAGCCGGCCTTTGATAAGGTTTTGAATAGCTCGGTCGAGTTCACGCTGCGCCTCTTCCAGCCTTGCTTCGGTTTTGGCACGATTGCGAATGGCGTCGCCCGCGAGGCGCTGGCGCTCGTCGTTATAGGCCTTCACGTAGGCCTTGATCAGTTCCGGATCGTTGAGCTTTGCGCGCATGCCGTCCAAAACGGCTCGTTCGATCCGCTCGAGGCGTATGCGGCTGGTGTTGTCGCATGTGCCGCTCTCACGGACTGTCGAACATCGGATGCGGACCCGGCCAGACTCGCTGCGGTCGTGCACCGACATGCCGGAACCACACGACGCGCACCGGAGAAGCCCGGACAGAAGATGTGGCGGCCGTCGCTTGCTTGTCGACGCAAGCTGCGCCTTCGCCGCCTTCAACGACTGAGCACGCTCCCATGTCTCCTGATCGACAATGCGAAGATGGTCGGCCTCCATGGTCGTGCGTTCGCTGCGATCGTTGGCACGCGAGACGCGCCGACCCGTTTCCGGGTCTTTGACCATGCGCACCTTGTTCCACACAATGCGACCGGCGTAGAGCTCATTGAAGATGATGCCATTGCCACGCGCAGCATTGCCGTTGATCGTTGAAGCGTTCCACTTGTCGCCGCGGGGCGGCTCGACGCCCTCGCGATTGAGACTACCGGCGATCTCTCGTGGCGGCCGTCCGTTGGCGTAGTCGGCGAAGATACGGCGCACGACAGCCGCCTCGCTCTCGATGACTTCTAGTTCTCCCTTGACGCCTGGGCGCGGCCGATAGCCATAGGCTCGGCCGCCGGCGTGCCGGCCGGACCGCACGACGCCCATCATACCGCGGCGGACTTTCTTGGCGCCGTCTTCCCTGAAAAGCTGGCCCACGAGTCCACGTAGGCCCACCATGACAGTGTCGGCCTTACCATCGTGAACGGCGCGTATCTCAACACCGGCGAAGGACAATCGCTTGTGGATGCCAGCGAGGTCTTCCATGTCGCGCGACAAGCGGTCGAGTGCTTCCACCACGACGACGTCGAAGCTCTTCGTCTTGGCCTGCGCCATGAGGTCGATGAGGCCGTCGCGGCCGAAGATTGAGGCGCCGGACCGGGCCTTGTCCTGGAACCTGACGACGGGGGTCAGGCCTTCGCGGGCGCAATAGGCGCGGCAGAGCGCAACCTGATCGTCAACCGATTTTTCGTTCTGCAGGTCGGTGGAAAACCGAGCGTAAATCGCGGCGCGCGGCATCGTGGTCCTTTATGATCTGTCCTGTCGCAATCAAATGATCGCGTCGTGCGTTCGCGATGGCAAGGTTCATCACGAAGCGGAGCAGGTCGGGATCGGGCGGGGGCCGAAGGACCGTCCTGGCGGTCATGTTTCTACGCTGCCGCTCTGAAACGCCTTGTAAGGCGACCGGGAGGGACGTGCACGCCATCGGCCCACCGCTTTTTGGTGAGGCTGTATGCCGTGGCAACGCTCGACGGGATTTGCGACTCGCCAACCTCGAGCGGTCGCATGCCTCGGCTGTGCCCCCGCATCATGGGCACCATGGTTTTTGGCCCGGGGTCGAGCGAGAGCCGCTTCGAAGACGCCATCCTCAATACCCGTCCCCCGCAATGACAGAGGCAGCGAGGACGGGGGACCATCCATGTTGCTCATGCTGCTGCTCGGCGATCATCATGCAGAGCAGCAGGGCGGCGCCGGCCAGGGCGATGGTGGCGCATTCGGCGCAGAGAGCCGCGCGATCGAGCATGAGCTGCGCGTTCCGGGCCGCGGGCGAGACATAGGGCGGCACCGACCGACGGACGGCGACAGGCGGCAGGTGCTCCCCGAAGAGCGCCATGTGCAGGCCGTGCTCGCCGAGTGCGGTGTTGATACGCTCGGCGATCGCGTCGCTGTGATGCTGTTCAAGCCGTCGGATGATCTCGCGCCAAAGAGGCGACCCGTCGGTCAAGGCTTTCGAGGTGCCACGGAAAGTGGAACTGTCGAGGATGATCGCGGTTGGCCAGTAGCCGCCGGCGCCGTCGAAAGCGATCGTGGCGACGCCGAAGGCGCGTCGTTCACCGCTTTCGCGCGTGATGGGCAGATCTTCGAACGGGAAGGAGATGGCGCCGGCGGAACGGCCGGTGCGAAGCTGAACGAACATGACGGGCTCCTGCAGAAAGGAGCTAAAATCTGCAATATGCAGATTAACAGGTCAAGCTGCTAATATGCAATTTGCATATCATAACTCGTGAATCTGCGATGCACCAACCGGGGTAAAGATCCCGTGGGTGAGTTCAAGGCCATGAGAATGCGCTCGGCGTGCGTCGCGCTCGTCGGACCGAGGCGCGGAGTGACGCAATCGACGGCTCGGGCATTGCCCCGGCCGCCTTCGCCGGTCTGGTCACGGTTGTTTTTGTTCAGCCCGAAGATCGGTGGGATATCAACTATCGCGACAGGACCATCATGGGTGGCTTACGCCCATCGCCCGCCGTGCCACGCGTCGGCGTTCCCCGTCCGAAAGCTTACGCCACTTCCCAGCGCGAATGACTGCGAGAACATCAGACGCCCAATCGAGGCGAATATCGCGCATCGGTGGTGCATTGTGGCTTTCGAGGTCGAAGATGCCGCGCGTCGTGCTGCGGCGGACGCGTTTGAGGTAGCGAAAGCCCTCCGTGGTGCGGACTGCCGCTTCCTCGCCTTCATAGAGGTCGTCGAGCGGTTTGCCCTGGGCGGTACAAACGATGACGTCGCCCGGGTCGTAGCGCGGCCACATACTGTCGCCAGCCACCTCGAAACCGATCGCGCCGGCCGGAAGGGGCATCACCGTTTCGATCTGTTCCCCGCCTTCGGGAATCTGCTCCACCCCGACGTCGATCTGGGCTCCCGCTCCAATGCGCCCCACAAGGGTCACGACATTCACTTGCGATTCGTCGATCGACCCAAGCCCGAGCGACAACCATTCGAGCGGCACGCCGAAGCGGCGAGCGTAGAGTTGCAGGTCGACATCCTTGACGCCGCGCGAACCCGATTCGTGCCCGGAATAGGTGCCGTAGGGCACGCCGAGGCTTTCGGCCGCTTCCTTAGCGGTGTCGAAACGCCGTGCCCGCGCCGCTTTAATTCTTTCGTGTCGTTCCATTCCTGCATTTTGCAGAATTAAAATCTGCAAATCCGGGAGTTGATGCCTTGACTTTAATTCTGCTTTTTGCAGATTTAAGCGCATGCGGACCTTTTCCGATGTGATCGATGACCTGGGTGGCTACCTCGCGGTGGCCGAGGCCATCGCTGTGCCCAAAGGCACCGCGAGTGCCATGAAGACACGGCAGTCGATCCCGTCCGAGTACTGGGATGGACTCGTGACCCTGGCTCGCAGACTCGGGCGCGACGACGTCACCTTCGAGGTGCTGGCCGAGATCAGCGCGCAACGTCGCGCCCACGCTCGCCGCTCACAGCCCGGCAGCCCGACCGACGAGGTCACGGCATGACGCGACGCAGCGGGACAGGTCCGAAGACGGTCGCCGCACGCGGCGAGGAGGCGCTGGTCCTGGTGGTGAGGGTGTGGATCGCCGCCGCAATGCTGATCGCGCCCGTGCTGGTGTTTCTGGGTGGCGCGGTGTGGTGCGCCCTCGTGATTTCGTGGTTTGCGCGCGCTGTCGTCGCTGCGGCGCGGGCGGTGGGTCCATGAGCGCGGCCGCCTTGCCGGTCGCGTCGAATTCCACGCGGCCGTGTGCCAGCGTGGTCCAAGCTCCCCGGCCGGTGGTCGGCCGGGGAGGATGCCCGTCTTCGGGTGTTTCCTCCCTAACTTGCCGGAACCTTCGGGCGTCGTCAGGACGCTCGGGGGTTCCGGACTTTTTGGGAGTTGACCGCATTCGGCTCCGCCGTTCCGAGCCCGCCAAGACCGAGGCGACGGTGCCGATATTTGTGTTCGCACGTCTCTGCGCTCCTCCCGTGAAATCATTCAAACACGGGCCTGTTTGCGCATGTGCAAAATCCATTTGCGGATTTGGCAAATGAGCGAAGCTGTCGCCGACGCGATCTCCATGCTCGATTGTTTGTTGCACGCCGAGGTGCGTGGACCCGGCGATATGCGCGCGGCCATGGAACGCCTGGCGCGCCGACATAAGGTGCCGTTCGCAGCGCTCTGGATGCTGCGCTACCGACCGCCGAAAGACATCGGGGTTTCCGTTTTCGAGAAGCTGTGCGAGGCCTATCTGGAGCTTCACGAACAGCAGTCCCGATTTACCACCGATGAGCGAGCCCAAACGAAAGCGCAGACCAGGCTTGGCCGCGCTCTTCTTCGCGCGGTTGCTGCTCTGGATCGTGCGGACCTTCCGCCTCTAGACGACCCGGACGGCGTTTGATGCGCGCCGACCTCTTTACCTCTCGCAAAAGCAAGCCTGCCCCAAGGGCGGCGGCGCCGGTCGACGCAGTTCCAACGGCGGACGGTCCTCGCGTGCATCGGTGCGCCGCCTGTCGTAAACCGGCATCCTTCGGCTTCGGCGTCAACCTACGGGGTGGAAAACCCGGAACTTGGTATTGCGCGACCCACAAGGGGCTCGGCTCATGATCGAGCGCGCTGCCCTGCCGAAACGCCGCCAACTTGTGTCCCTGTCCTTTGAATACGAAGGACATGGCTATCACCTCGGTATCGGCCCCTATCCGGACGGCCGAATCGGGGAAATCTGGCTCGCGACCTGCAAGACCTCGTCGGCCCTCGAAGCCCTGGCCCGCGACGTCGCCATCATCATCTCGGTCGCGCTGCAGAGTGGCCTGACCGTAGGGGCGTTCCAAGCCGCGGTTCAACGTCGGCCCGATGGCGGCCCGGCCAGCCTGCTCGGCACCGTCCTCGACCTTATCGTCGCAGAGGGCTTCGCGTGAACGGCGCCCGCGATCGCGCCTTCTCGGATTGGGTGCGGCGCGGTCAGTCGGCCAAGGTCCTGCACGAGCTGGGGCGGCGCCATCACCTCGCGCGACTCAAGCGCTCCGGTTCCGAGCTCGTCGGCCCATGCCCTACCTGCGGCGGCGACGATCGCTTTGGCGTGCATCCTGGTCGCAACGTCTGGAACTGCCGGCGCTGTGCGATCGGCGGCGACGCGATCACCCTCGTGCAGCACCTCGATGGTGTCGACTTCCTGCGCGCCGTCGAGATCCTGCTCGACGAGGCGCCCCCTCCGGAGGCTTCCCCGACCGGCAAAGCCGGCCGGGGGCCCAAGCCTCCTTCGCCCGGCCACACGCCCGGCGAGAGCGATGCCGATCGCCGCGCCCGCGAGGACCGGCATCGCGCTCTCGCGCTCGCGCTCGCGACTGAAGACGCCAAGCGTACCGCCGTCCAGGCCGACTTTCGCCGGAAGGAACGCGAGCGGGCGCATGATATCTGGCAGCGCGGTCGCACGATCGTCGCCTCGGAAGCCGAGTCCTATCTGCGCCTGCGCGGCCTCGCCGTGCCGCCCGGCGCCCGTCTGCGCGCCACACTGAACCTCGCGCTCTGGGATGCGCCGCCACCGAACGGAAAGGTCGTGCATCGCGGCCCCGCCATGCTGGCCGGCATCGAGGGACCGGACGGCCACTTCTCAGGCGTTCACATCACGTGGATCGACTTGAGCCAGGTCAATGGCAAGGCGCTCGTGCTTGACGGATCGACCGGCGAGTTCGTGCCGGCCAAGAAGATCCGCGGCTCGAAGAAAGGCGGCTCGATCCTTTTGGGCCGCCCGCTGAACGGATTGCCGGCACGGGTGCTGTTCATCGGCGAGGGTATCGAAACGGTGCTCTCGATCCGTGAAGCCTTGCTGGCGGCCGAGTCACAGGTCCTGCAGATCGCGGAGTTCCGCTCGGCGGTCGACCTCGGCAACCTTGCCGGCAAGGCCGAGGATCGCGTGCCGCATCCGACGCGGACGATCGTCGACAAGCGCGGCCGCATCCGTCGCGAAATGGTTGCAGGGCCGACACCCCGCCTCGACACCGATCCCGTCGTCGCGATTGGAGCCAATGTCGAGGACATCGTTCTCATCGGCGACGGCGACAGCGAACCGTTCGCGACCCGCCTCGCGCTTGAGCGTGCGGCCGCTCGCTTCGCGGACGCCTATCCGTACGTCACGGTCAAACTCGCGATGGCGCCCGAAGGCGCCGACTTCAACGACCTCTGGCGAGCGAAGGAGGGTTGGACTCCCGATCGACTGTGTCGGCCAGAGAATCCTCCGGAGGAGGCACCTGCCGTCCGGGCCATCACCGTACCGGCGCAGGCGTCCCTTGCCGACCATGGGGCTCTGTCGTGCCCCGTCTAAACGCGTCATCCCAGGTTAGCCGCGGCCGGGACTGCCTGGAATGTGGCGCCGCCTATCAGACCGACAAGCAAACGAGCCAGTTCTGCTCGGCCGCGTGCCGGCGCGCCTACAACAACCGACGCCAGACGCGTGGCGCCGAGCTCTATGACCTGTTCATGGCGCATCGCTTCGATCGCTCTGCAGCACGCGCCTTGCGCGTACTCAGCATGCTCAACCGGCTCGCCTCGATGTATCGCGAAGAGGACCGAAGGGAGCGTGGCAGCCGCCGCTCGTGGACGCCGCCCGAGGTCGTCGCCGAGCGCGCTCCGCATCTGAGAGCAATCGTGCTGCTCAAGCGAGGCGCGCGATGAGCGACGAGATCGTCAAACGCGTCGCCGGCGCCGAAGTGTTGCAGTTCCCGCGCGGCAAGGTTCCGGCCGAGACGCAAGCGAATGCTCCCAACGCCTCGGCCAGCGCCGCAGATCGCCTTTCTCGCGGAACGGATCCTATGGATCGGGCTTTCGGGGAAGCGGGGCATGGCGGCGGCGCAGGAGGCGACGGCGCGTCCCGCGATCGTGAGCTTGGCTTCCTGGCGCTGACGGACCTCGGCAATGCCGAGCGGTTCCACCGCCGCTACAGCGGCCAGCTGCTCTTCTGCCGCGCCATCGGCTGGCTCGCTTGGGATGGGCGGCGGTGGCAGCGCGACGGTGCCGACGAGCGCGTCGGCTTGGCCGAGCACGCCACGGTGCGGGCGATCCAGGACGAAGCCAAGACCATTCGGGGCAGCGCCGACGATTTCGTCGTGGCCGATGCGAGCCGATCGAAGCCGCCCGTCTGGTACTCGGACAAGGTCGCGGCCTGGGGTCGGGCATCCGAGAACGCCAGCCGCATGGGCGTGATTTCTAAGCGCGCGGCCGCCATGTTCGCGATTCCGGTCACGCAGCTCGACCGCGACCCGATGCGGATCAATGTCCTCAACGGCACGCTGCTCGTGCGCAAATCAGACGACGATCCCTATGTCGTTCTGTCGCCACACGATCCGGCTGACCTCATCACGAAACTCGCGCCCGTGACCTTCGACCGGGAGGCTGACTGCCCGAGGTTCGACGCTTTTCTCCTGCGGGTGCAGCCCGATGACACCGCGCGGCACTTCCTCGCGCAATGGGGTGGCTTGTCGCTCACCGGCGACGTCGGCGTGCAGAAGATGACCTTCCACTATGGCAAAGGGAGAAACGGCAAGGGCGTCTGGGTCAATACCGTGTCCTTCGTGGCCGGCGACTATTCGGACTCGATCCCGATCGAGAGTTTTCTGGACAGCGGCCGCGCCCGCGCCGGCGGTCAGGCGACGCCCGACATCGCCGGCCTGCCCGGCGTCCGCATGCTCACGACCTCGGAGCCAAAGAAAGGCGCGCAGCTCGACGAAGCCTTCGTGAAGCTCTTTACGGGTGGCGACAAGCTCAAGGCGCGCCACCTCAACAAGGACTATTTCGAGTTCTTCCCCCAAGCCAAGCTGACCATGCAGGGCAACTACCGGCCGAAGATCAGCGGCACCGATGAAGGCATCTGGGGTCGTATGATCCTCGTGCCCTGGCCGGTCTTCATTCCCGAAGGCGAGCGCAACCCGCAACTGGTCGAAGAGCTGAAGCGGGAGGCCTCGGGGATCCTTAACCGGCTGCTCGACGGCCTGTGTGCTTGGCTCGACCGCGGCCTGCTCATCCCGGCCGCAGTCTCGGCCGCGACAGAGGCCTATCGGTCCGACAGCGATCCGCTCGGCCGCTTCCTCGAATTCTGCACCCGACCCGAGATCGGCAAGCGGGTGCAGGCCGCCGACATGCACGCTGTCTTCGTGGCCTGGGCGAAGCTCAACGGCGAAACGGAATACACGCCGAAAGGGCTCGGCTCGGCGCTGCGCGAACGTGGCTTCGCCGAGAAGAAGTCGAGCGTGCAGTACTGGCTCGACATCGTGCTGACCAAGGGCGTTTCGGACTTCCTCGATGCGAGCGGCAAACCGCTCCATGGCGCTGCGGACTCTCCAGAAGCGGCGAGAGAGGAAGACAGATCCTGACGTGATCCTCCCAAGCTCCCAAAACCGGGAGCATCACAAGCAGGCTAAGTCGTTGAAAACAGGAGCATTGGGAGGATTGGGGAGGATCGGGAGGGTTTTACGCACGTCCATGTAGAGATCGGGAATCAAGAGAAGAAGCACCATAAGCGAAAGCCAACAAAAACCTCCCAATCCTCCCAGAAGCTCCCAAGAGAAATCTTATCAAGGGCTTAGTGGTTGGGAGGATCATCAAAAAATGGGAGGATGGGAGGATAAACAAGAAAAGGCTTCAGCCATGCTTTTAGGCTGCGATTTGGATTGGTTTGCTGTCGTTACGATTCCACAAAACGAGATCAGGGCGCGAGACAACTTGGCACGGCGAAAGGTCGACTGCTTCGTGCCGACCTACAGCAAGGTCGTTCGACAGAGGGGCCGCAAGCGGTTCGTCGAGCGCAGGCTTTTCCCCGGCTACGTGCTGGTCGGCTTCGAACCCGGGCAGACCCGATGGGACATCGTGCGGGACGCCGGCGGCGTGTTCGCCATCGTGGCCGCGGCGGGCCGGCCGCTGCGCATTCCGAGCGACCACATCGGCACCCTCATGGTCGGAGCCATGCTCGGGCGCTTCGACGTCGAGCAGCATCGCCTCGGCGCGAAAGTCACCATGCGGTTGCCCTCGGTCGCAGGAAATCCGATCAAGCGCTTCGGCCGTATCGTTTCGCTTGTGGAAAAAGGCGACCACCCCGGCGTGAGCGTGCTCTGGGGCGGCCACGGACCGGAGTCGTTTTCGACAGTGCCTCTTGACGCGCTCGAATTGGCCGCTTAGAGGAGAATCACAGGACGAGCGGGATTTTAGTGTCCATGCGCCACGTGCGCCACAGGACGTTAGCCCGCCCCAGGCCGAGCAGATCGCTCAGTCCGCGATGGTGATCTATGGCGCGAGGCCCGGTGCGAAAGCATGCGGGCCTTTTTCTTTGCTTATCGGTCGGGTGCCGAGCGGGAGCGTGCCGTCATGTTCGAGAAGATCGTCGCGTTCATGGAAGCGCTTGCGCACGACACCCGCGCCCATCGCGCGGACTTCGCGCAACTCAAGCAGGGACAGCAGGACATGGCAGCAACCTTGAAATCCATTCAGGACAAGCTCGCGACACAGGGCACGCAGATCGACCAGCTCGCGGCCACGAAGGCGCTGAACGAGCAGGCCGACCTCGACGCGATCGACGCGGCGATCGAGACGAACGGCGCCAAGATCGCGGCCGCGCTCGCCTCGCAGGCCGCCGGCACGACCGAAGCCCCCGCGGCCTGAGCGCCATGCCGGTTGCGCCCCTGACGCTGCGGCCTCGATCCGCGCGGCTCGGGCGCACGGCCAATCAGGATTACGAGGCGCGCCGGCGCAAGATGCCCTGGCGCGCTTGGTACAAGACGCCGGAATGGCGGGCGATCCGGCGGCAGCAGCTCAACGCCGAACCGCTCTGCCGGATGTGCGCCGCCGACCAACCATCGCGCGTGACGGCCGCCACCGTTTGCGACCACGTCCGACCACATCGGGGCGACCGCGCGCGGTTCTTCGCCGGCCCGTTTCAATCCCTGTGCGAGACCTGCCACAGCGCCCGAAAGCAGCGGATCGAACGATCGCGGGCGTCTCAGAGCGCCTGCGCCGAAGGCGAAGCTCCCTGATGACCTTGAATGTCCCGCTCCTTCCGGAATGTTGTGACGATCTGGTGTCGCCGCCGACACATCTCTTCGATCACTTCTTCGATGAGCCGCCGGAGAAGCCGATCACGCAGCCCGGCGACGTCTGGACGCTCGGCCAGCATCGCGTCGTATGCGGTGACGCCACCCAGGCTGATGTCGTGGGGAAGGCGCTCAAGGGCGTGCGGCCGCATCTGATGGTGACCGATCCTCCCTATGGCGTGAACTATGACCCCGAGTGGCGAAGCAGCGTGATCGACGCGGCAAGCGGTCGGACCAAGGCTGGTCGCGCACTCGGCAAGGTCAAAAACGACGACCGTGCCGATTGGCGGCAGGCCTGGTCGCTGTTTCCGGGCGATGTCGCCTACGTGTGGCACAGCGCGCTCTACAGTGACCTCGTTCGCACGAGCCTCGAAGCGAGTGGGTTCGAGGTTCGCTCCCAGATCATCTGGGACAAGGGCCGCATGGTCATCTCGCGAGGCCACTATCATTGGCGTCACGAGCCCTGCTGGTACGTCGTTCGCAAGGGTCGCACGGCGCATTGGTCGGGTGATCGCAAGCAGTGCACGATCTGGCCGATCATGCATCTGAAGAGTGCGTCGGGACACGGCACGCAAAAGCCAGTCGAGGCGATGCGCCGGCCGATGGAGAACAACTCGCAGCCGGGCGATGTCGTCTACGATCCGTTCGTCGGGTCGGGAACGACCATCATCGCGGCTCAGTCCTTAGGACGCGTCTGCCACGCGGTCGAGCTCGACCCGGCCTATGTCGACCTCGCGGTCCGGCGGTGGGAACGGATGACGGGCCGGCTCGCCTCGCGGTCGGCCAGCTAGCCCGGGGGGGGCGGGTCGGAACTCAGGGGCTCTGCCCCCGGGGACCGGTCCCCCAAGCCCCCGAAAATGGCCGCGAAATTCTGACACTTCTTTTTTGTGCTGGGGCTTATGGGCCGAACGCCTAAATCGCCGATCGAGAAGCGCCTCACCGGAGCCGGCAAGCGCCGGGTGCGTCCGGCCGCGCCGCCGCCGGCGTCCGTCCTGAGCGGCTTCGCGCCGCCGCCGTGGCTCATCAGCAAAGCAGCGCTCGGCGTCTGGCATCGCGTCACGCCTGAGCTGCGCCGCCTCAACATCCTGAGCACGAGCGACGCCGATGTCTTCGGCCGGTACTGCCAACACTTCGCCGAGTGGATCGAGGCCGCCGACACAATCAAGCGCGAGGGCTCGACCGTGCTGGTCAAGATGACGAACAGCGACGAACGCATGCCGCGGCTGCATCCGGCCGTGCGCGTTCGCGATCTCGCCGAAAAGCACCTCATCGATATCGAGGACCGATTTGGCGGCTCGCCGCTGGCGCGTTACCGGCTGATCGCGCAGCAGGCCGCCCATCCCGGCGCTTGGGGCGATCTCTTTGCCCAGAAGTCCGATTCCGCGGCCGAGCCGGCCGCCGCCTCTGCCCCCTCGCCGATTGGCATGCTGCAGCGGGCGGCGCTCAACTGATGCTGGCTGCCGAAAGCGTCCCGGCGCCGCCGCCTGCATCGGTTCGGGAGGCTTATTGGTTCGACGCCGCCGCGGCCGAAGCGGCGGCGGCGTTCTTCCCGACTTACCTTTGCTTCACGAAGGATCGATGGGCCGGCAAGCCCTTCCACCTCGAGCCGTGGGAGGCCGACAACATCATTCGGCCGGCGTTCGGCTGGAAGCGGTCGAACGGCACCCGTCGCTACAGGCGCGTGATCGTCTTCGTGCCACGCAAAAACGGGAAGACGGAATTGGCCGCGGGGGTGGGTCTCCTGCTGCTGCTCGGCGACGGCGTCTATGGGCCGGAGGTCTATTCGATCGCCAAGGACGAAGACCAAGCGTCCATCGTGGTCGACAAGGCCGCCGCGATGGTTCGGATGCGCCCCGAGCTGCGCAAGCATCTCACAGCCCTGAAATCGTCGATCTTCTGCGCCGAGCTGCAGGGCGTGTTCAAGCCGCTCACCGGCAATGCCGAGGGCAAGCACGGCCTCAACGCATCCGGCCTCGTCGGCGATGAGGTGCACGAATGGCGCGACGGCCGCCTCTACACCGTCGTGCATCAATCCGAGGCCGCCCGCGAGCAGCCGCTCGAATTCCTGATCTCGACGGCGGGCATCCGAAACCGCGGTTACGGGTGGGAGCTATGGGAGGAAGCGCTGAAGATCCTCGACGGCTCGATCGATGATCCCGAAACGCTGGTCGTGATCTACGCTGCCGATCCGGGCGACGACTGGACCGCCGAAGAGACGTGGCGCAAGGCCAATCCCAATCTCGGCGTGAGCGTAACGCTCGATTATCTCCGCGCCGAATGCCGGTCGGCGATGCGTAATCCGCGCCTCGAAAACGACTTCCGCCGCTATCACCTCAATCAATGGACCGCTCAGGCGGTGCGTTGGATTCCGATCGACGCGTGGGAGCGGTGCCGCCGTCGCGACTGGCGCGACGAAGCCGCGCTCGTCGGCAGGCGCTGCCTCGTCGGCGTCGACCTGTCCTCGAACCGGGATATCACGGCTGTCTGCCTCTACTTCCCGCCGGCGATCGACGGTGGCGCCGCGGACGTGCTCTGGCGCTACTTCGTGCCTGCCGACACGATCGAGGACAGGGTGCGCACGACGCGTGTGCCCTATGACCTCTGGGTGCAGGAGGGCGCGCTGATCGCGACGCCAGGCAATATCACGGACTATGAGTTCGTGATCGCCCGGGTTCTCGACGACGCCGCGGTCTTTGACATCGCCGGGCTCGGCATCGACCGCTGGAATTCGTCACATTTCTCGACGCGTCTCGCCGACCAGGGCTTTCCGGCCGAGAAGATCGTGCTCGTCGGCCAGGGTTACGCGTCTCTGTCGGAACCCGCCAAGGTCTTCGAACGCCTCGTCTTCGCCGGCCTGTTCGACCACGGCGGGCACCCGGTGTCGCGGTGGATGGCAGAGAACGTGGCGATCACGACCGATCCGGCCGGCAACATCAAGCCGGCGAAGGACAAGAGCTCGGAGAAGATCGACGGCATCGCGGCCGCCATCGACGCCATCTTCGTCGACCTCAATGGCGCGGACGATCCCTTCGACGCCTCTGCAATGATCATCTGAGGCCATCATCATGCTCGTGAAGAAGGTCACGGTCGCGCGCGCGGCCGGGGGCGCGCTCGACTTCGTGCTGTCCGACGCGACGGTCGACCGCTACGGCGACGTCATCGATCCGGCCGGGTGGGTGCTCGATCATTTTGAGCAGAACCCGATCGCGCTCTTCAACCACGACTCGGATTTCCCGATCGGCACCTGGGCGGACGTGCGGGTCGAGAGCGGGCGCCTGGTCGGCCGCCTTACGCTCGCGGCGCCCGGCACCTCGGCCCGGATCGACGAGCTCGTGAGCCTCGTCGGACAAGGCGTGCTGCGCGCCGTCTCGGTCGGGTTCCAGCCCTTGGCGACCGAACCGCGCGGCGACGGCGGCCTGCGCTTCACGCGCCAAGAACTTCTTGAATGCAGCCTCGTGAGCGTACCGGCCAATCCGTCGGCCCTACAGCTCGCGCGGCGTCTCCACCTCTCCGACGACACGATCCGCATGGCTTTCGGCGAGCACGCCACACGGGGCCACGCCATCGCGCGCCGCAGTGCCACCGGCGAGCACGCCGCATCCTCTCCGTCTCGAAAGCCTCCTATGACACTCGCAAAGCGCATCGAAGACGCGCAGCAGCGCCTTCTCTCGTTTCGCAGCCAACTCACCGACCATCTCGCCACGGTCGACGACGCCAATCCCGACGAGACATCCCTCGCCGTTACGGATGACCTCAACGCCAGGATCGAGGCGCAGCAGCGCAGCCTCGACAGCCTGCGGCAGGCCGAAGCCCGGCTCGCCGGCGACAGTGACGCCGCGGCCGCCACGCCGGCCGCATCCCCGTCCCGCCGTCCCTTCGCGGTCGCGGCGAAGAAGGTGCAACCGATCGAGTACATCTATCGGTCGGCCGTCGTGTCGCTGCTCGCGAAGATCCAGCAGCGGTCGCGCGACGAGGTGATGCGCGAGCGCTACGGCGAGGATGAGGCGACGCGCGCGGTGTTCGCCGCGGTGACACGGTCCGCCTCGGCGCCGGCCACGACGACGACGAGCGGATGGGCTGCCGAGCTCGTGCAGACCGCCGTGCTCGATTTCATCGACGCCCTGATGCCGATGTCGATCTATCCGGGGTTGCGGGACAAGGGCGGCCGGTTCACCTTCGGTCAGAACGGGATCGTGTCCATTCCGGCGCGGTCCACAACGCCGACCATCGCGGGATCCTTCGTCGGCCAGGGCGCCCCGATCCCGGTCCGGCAGGGCGCCTTCGCGGCCACGACCCTGACGCCGAAGAAGATGGGCGTGATCTCGACCTTCACGCGCGAGATCGCCGAGCACTCGACGCCCTCGATCGAAGCCATCATCCGGCAGGCGATCCAGGAAGACACGGCCGTCTCGATCGACACCGTCCTGACCGACGCGAACGCCGCGACTGCGATCCGGCCCGCCGGCTTGCGCTACAACGTGACCGGCCTCACGGCGACCACGGGCGGCGGCTTTGCGGCACTTGTCGGCGACCTCAAGGCGCTGATCGGCGCCCTGATCACGTCGACGAACGGCAACATCCGGGCGCCGCTGTGGATCATGAATCCGATCCAGGCGGTCTCGATCTCGCTCACGCAAAACACGGCCGGCGACTTCCCGTTCAAGGCCGAGATCGCGAGCGGGCAATTGCAAGGCTATCCCGTTCTGCAGTCGGCGAGCGTCACCTCCGGCATGGTGATCCTCGTCGACGCCGCGGACTTCTTCTCGGCGACCGGCGACGATCCCCGCTTCGACGTCTCCGATCAGGCGGTGCTTCACATGGAAGACACCGCGCCGGCCGCGATCGGAACCACGGGAACGCCGAACGTCGTGGCGGCGCCGGTGCGCTCGCTCTGGCAGACGGACACGATCGGCATCCGCATGCTGCTCGACATCAACTGGGCGCTGCGGCGGCCGGGCGTCGTGGCATGGATCAACAGCGTGACTTGGTAGCAGCGACGCCGCTTGAAGCTGGTGCCGGCCGGCGGTCGCCCGGCGCCCATCACCACGAAGGAGTCGAACCATGACAACGCCATCAGCACCACTGGCGGGCGCCACCGCAGCCACAGCCGCCGCGCTCCCAGTGGCCCCGACCGCCACACCCCTCGCGGCTGCGCTGGTCGCACCGGTCGTGTCAGCCACACAGGCCGTCGCTGTTGCCGAGGCGTCCACCGATCAGCCTTATGACGAGGGACCGGTGACCGACCCGGAGCCGCCGATCGAGACGCCGACGCCGACACAGGCCGAGATCGACGACATCAAGCGCGGCATTCGCCGGCCCGATCCGCCGATCATGCCGGCGAAGACGAGCCGCACCATGAAGCCCGCGCGTGGCGGCGGCTACGCAACCCGCGACCTCACGGGCGGCAACTAGGCCGTGAGCGTCCTCAGTCGCATCTGGCAAGCCGCCTTCGGCGAGGTGGCCGAAGGGGAAGCACGGTCCGGCCCGTGGTTCTTGCCGGTCTCGGGGGGTTGGCTGTCCGCGCAGGCCGGCAGCACCCTCAACTGGTGGCAGCTCGGCTATAACGTCGAGCGCGGCGCGGTGCCCTCGGCCATGGTCGAGGCCTGCGTCTCGGCCTATGCCCAGACGATCGCCATGTGCCCCGGCGGCCATTGGCGGCGAGAGCATGACGGAGGCCGCAAGCTGGTCGGCAATTCGGCGCTCGCGCGGATCGTCAAGCAGCCGAACGACTACCAATCGATCAGCGACTTCCTTCTGAACCTCACGCGCGACCTCTACGGGGACGGCAACGCCTTCGCGCTCGCACTGCGCAACGATCGCTTCGAGGTCGACGAGTTGCACCTCTTCCCGGCCCGCAAATGTGTGCCGCGCGTGGCGGTCGACGGATCGGTCTTCTACGCGTTGTCCGGCAACGACATCGTCGAGCGGCAGATCGACGGGCCGCTCGTCGTGCCGGCGCGCGACGTGCTTCACGTACGGCTTCACACGCCGCGGCACCCGTTGATCGGCGAAAGCCCGATCCGGGCGGCCGCGATTGACGTCGCAACAAGCGACGCCATGCTGCAGCAGCAGCTCGCCTTCTATCTCAACCAGGCGCGGCCCTCCTACATCCTGTCGACCGATCTGCCCCTGACCAGAGAGCAGGCGCAGCAGCTCCGCGAGTCGTGGAACGAACAGAGCAAGGGCCTGGCGGCCGGCGGCACGCCGATCCTGTCGAACGGGCTCAAGCCGCATCCCCTCACGATGTCCGCCGAGAACGCGGAACTCGCCGACATCATGAAGCTGAATGAGCAGCACATCGCGCTCGCGTTCCGGGTGCCGCTGCAGATTCTCGGCATCGGGTCGACGCCGCATGCCTCGACCGAAAGCCTGATGCAGCTCTGGATCGCCTCGGGCCTCGGCTTCGCGCTCAACCACATCGAAGAGAGCATCGGCCTGTTCTTCGGTCTTAGGGGGCAGCCCGACGAGTATTTCGAGCTCGATACCGGCGCGCTGCTGCGCTCGAACATGAAGGAACGCATCGAGGCACTGGCGACCGGCGTGCTCGGCGGCGTCTACGCCCCGAACGAAGCGCGCGCGATCGAGGGCCTGAGCAAGACGCCGTACGGCGACGAGCCGCGGGTGCAGCAGCAGGTCGTGCCGCTCTCGGCCGCGGCCGCGATCCCCGCGGCGCCGCCCGCACTCGGCGCGCCACCCGCACTTCCTGCGCCCGGCGAGGGTCGAGCGGTCGGAGCCGACGCCATTCCGGACTGGTCCGCCGTCGACCTTCTCCGCATCGCCGACGAGGTCGATCGTGCTGCCTGACAGCTTGCGAATCGCGCTCGGGACCGTCATCGCGCAGTGCCGCCGCGAATGGCGGCGCGAAGCCGAGCTGCTCGGCGCTCAATCCCGCGAGGTCATCGCGCAATCGCGCGAGGTCGTGGCCGAGTTTCGGGCCCGCATCGCCGAGCTCGACGCCAGCCTGCGCGAGCAAGTCGCGGTGCGTCTCGCGTCGGTGCGCGACGGAACCGACGGCAAGGATGGGGCGGCGGGTCAAGACGGCATTGACGGCGCGCCGGGGTGTGATGGCGCGCCGGGCCGCAGCGGCGTCGACGGCGCAGATGGTGAGCCCGGTCGTGACGGTCTCGACGGGAAGGATGGGGCTTCGGGCCGGGACGGCATTGACGGCGCACCGGGGCGTGATGGAGCGCCGGGTGGCGACGGCATAGACGGCAAAGATGGTGAGCCCGGTCGAGACGGAATTGACGGCAAAGAAGGGCCACCGGGCCGCGACGGGGTGCCGGGCCAGGACGGGCGCAACGGACAGGATGGAGCTCCGGGCCTGAACGGGATCGACGGTGTGCCGGGCCGAAACGGGGTTGATGGGAAAGATGGATCGGCTGGGCGCGATGGGACCGACGGGCGCGATGGGAAGGACGGCGCGGCCGGTCAGGATGGCGCCCCCGGTCGCGACGGTCATGACGGAAAGGACGGAGCGCCGGGTCGCGATGGGACCGACGGCGCGCCTGGGCGCGACGGCATCGATGGGGCACCGGGTCGGTTGCCGGTCTGCAAAGCCTGGGCGCCGGGTGTGCATTACCAGGCCGAGGTGCGCGCCTTCGACGGTGCGACCTGGCAGGCGCTTTGCGACACAGCCGAGACCCCGGGCACCGGATCGGACTGGCTGCGATTGGCAGGCCCCGGCCGCGACGGCGCATCGCCGTGTTTCGTCGGAACCTATGCGCCCGGCACCGCCTATCGAAAGCTCGACGTCGTCGCGCTCAATGCCGGATCGTTTGCGGCCCTCGACGACGAGCCCGGCGCGTGTCCTGGCCCCGGTTGGCAGCTCGTCGCCGGCCCCGGCCGCCGCGGCGCGCCTGGGGAACCCGGCAAGCGGGGCGAACCAGGTCCGCCGGGTCCGCGCATTGCATCGTGGCGGGTCGATGCCGAGCGCTATGCCGTCACCCCGGTCCTGAGCGACGGATCGACCGGCGCCGCGCTCGACCTTCGCGATCTCTTCGAGCAGGTCCGCGCCGAGATGGGAGTCTGAGGTGTCGGTTGTCGTCATCACGCCGCCCGATCCGCTCGTGTCGCTCGCCGACATCAAGGCGCATCTGCGCATCACGGGCACGAGCCAGGACAGCCTGCTTTCGACGTATCTGGCCGCGGCGCAGAGCCAGATCGACGGGCCGTCCGGCGTGCTCGGCCGCGCCGTCGGCGTGCAAACGCTCGAGCTGCAGGGGATCGAGACGGCGGACCCGCAGGCCTGGATCAAGCTGCCGTTCCCGCCCGTGACCGCGATCACGAGCGTGAGCTACGGCGCGAACGTCACGCTCGACCCGTCGGCCTATGTCTTCGGCCCCGGCGACGTCGTGCGGCCGATGTCGGGCGGCGCGTGGCCGTGGCTATCCGGCGACCGATTGAGCGTCCGCGTCCGCTACGTCGCCGGCTATGCCACTCTGCCCGGCGCCATCAAGGCGGCGATCCTGCTCGCAGTCCAGAACCTCTATGCGCTCGGCGCGCGTGATCCGTCGCTCACGGTCGACACCGTCTTCGGCGTCGGATCGCAGCAGTTCTCGGCCAATGCGACGCCGGTGCTCACGCAAACCGCCGAGAAGCTGCTCGCGCCCTACCGGGTCTTGCTGGCGTGACGCCCGATCAGGCCAAGGCTTCGCTCGGCCGCATGCTCGCGGGCGGTGACACGGTGCTGCTGTCGCGCGTCGACGTCGACGGGACCTTCGGCCCGATCCCGGCCCGCGTGACGGGCTTTGCGGCCGATCAAACCGTCTTCGATCTGCAGCAGGGCGACCGCAAGGTGATCCTACCCGCCGACGCGGTCACGGCCTCGGGCTTTCCGCTGCCGTTCCTGCCCGACGCGGACCGTGTCGATTGGAATGGATTGTTGCTGGCCGTTAAGGCGGTTGACGATGCGACGCGGCGGGTCGGCGGCGCGCTCGTCGCCTACGAAATCCAGGTCGCCGGCGGCTGATACCGGCGTCGGTTCGCATCCGCCCGCTCGACCGGTCGGTGATGGTCCGGCCCGGTGGCGTCCTGTCGCCGGAGCGCGCGGCCGCTCAGGTCGCGGCCCATGCGCGGGCGCTGGTCGCCGAGGCGGCGGCCGCCAATGCCGAAGCGCTCGGCCGGCCGGCGCCGCACGACGACTTCGTCAACGGCATCCCGGCGGCGCCTTACGAATCGGTGCGGCCCGGCGGCAGCGTCCTCGCCGTCTTCGATCTCGCCGGCGATTGCCTCGACTTCGTCGACGCGCAGCTCAAGGCTCATGGGCCGGTGCTCACGGGCGCCTTCCGGGCGTCCATCACGATCTACGCCGACGGGGTCGCGGTCGGATCGCCGGCCAACGCCCTGGCCGCGGCCGAGGTCGTGTTCCTCGCGACGGTGCCCTATGCGCGCAAGATCGAGCGCGGCGAATCGCCCAAGGCGCCACACGGCGTTTTCGAGGCGGTCGCGGCTCTCGCGCAGGCCCGCTACGGCAATGTCGCAAAGATCAGCTTCGGCTTCCGCGAGCCGGTCGGCGGAAGCAACGCGCTTGAAGCCTGGGCGTCGGGCCATAGCGCCAAGGAGCCCCGTCGCCCTAAGCGACGGCAGCAGTACCTAAAAGACGTCCGGCAGCCAGCGGTCGTCGTGGCGCTTCGCTGACAACGCTCTGCTCATTTAGCGCGCCCGTAACCTGGAGTTTGCAGCTGACGTTCTGCCCAAGACGGTCGATATGGTTCTCCTGGCGGAGCCTACAAAGCAGCCGTTCGGTACCGTGCTATCGTTTTGAGTCTACCCGTGCATAGGCCGCCTACATCGCAAACCGTCTTTCTCAGGCCGACACTCTTGCCGCGCGTTGACAGCTGGTTAAAGCAGTGACACTCTGAGATAAATAGCCGCAGTCCGAGGGACCTATGCCGCTTTTCCGTCGGCGCCTACGCGAATCACCTGCAATACTCCTCACCGCGCTGTGCTTACAGTGCGTCGTAATCGAGGCTGAGGCCGCTACACTCGAGAGTGGTACAATATACGCCGACGTACGAACTCAGCTCTCTTCAGGAGATTTATTTTACACAGTCTTTACTCATGCTGTTCCGATAGACACGTTGGCGATCTACGGCGCCAGCAAGGGGCAATTCAGCGACGCTTTGAACGATTTAGTCAACTCTGCTATTACTCCGCACGCAGTCTCCGACATTCATCTCGGCGCTGCAGCCGAATTGTATCGCCACTTGATCGATAATGCGCAATGGGGGCGACTAGCGTTTGACCAGAGTGAGCAGGACAAGTATATCGATCTCTTAAAAAAGCTGTTTGTTCATAAGGAAACTGGTTACGAGCCAAGTGCGGACTTAAGTCACTTGCTGCAATTGCAGACTACACTGGCAAGCCTACAGAAGGAATTCGCTTCGACACCGGTCGAAAGTCGGACCGATGATCTGAAGGCTCGTCTCAAGGCCGCGAAAATTGCGTTGAACAGAGATACTGGCGCTCAATCGCTAATTCCGGACGTGTCACGACTGAGGAACTTATTAAATTACGATTACACTACTGTTGGCCAGAGCTTTAAGGCAAGGCTCGCCGCCAACATGGATGCGAAGTCAGGGAAGCCTAGCTCGAGCGTCGCGCCCAAATTCTTCGACTTCGGCGCAACTGCAGGATGGCAAGCAGTAGAGCTTAAGCTCGCAGCCCAGGGCGATCCTACGGACCAATTAGGCAAGATTAGCGCCCTTCCACCGGTCTGGTGCTGCTCCATACCGAAAGACGTCGCAACGAAATCAGCAAGCGACTTAATCACAATTAGATTTGATGTTCTACACGTTTCCATTCGGCAACCATGGCGTGCTGATGAGGTGTTACTCGGTGGACCGAGCAAAGATTGGAAGTGGAGTCAGGCGGCGCCCCCACTTTCGCGAGGACCGCAAGCCACAAAGTCGGAAGATGAGATTGCTGACCTCACCAGTCTTCCGCAAGAAATAATCCTAATTCGATCACTCCGAATCTCGGGCGGTCTGGACGCAAGCATTCTTCAATACTTCGAAGCTGCGATGCATGACGCTACACAAGTATATTTTGGTCCTTTTGTCGTGGGCGGGGAATTCAAGTTTGGACAATTAACGGTGGCGGTCCGGCCGTCGCTTCTGGGCAACAACGAGTTATTCGTCCCGGGGGTACAGGCAGTCGCTTTCGGCGGGAAGATCCTGCCAGAATTGCCGAACGCTGATCAGACCCTCATCTGGGGAGATCCGCTACCGATTCTGAATGGAATAAACAACTGACTTTTGGGAGGCTTGGTTTGATGAGATCTATGCTTTTTACAATTGTGGTGGCGACACTTGCGCCGACTGCAGCTCTCGCAGCCGGGGAGACAAACGCCGAACTAATGCAAAAGCTATATGCTCAGCTTGCGGCCAATCTCCGAGTCGGTGACCAGAAACTTAGCCCAAACCAAAATATGCTGATTCTCGCCGCTCCGGCGATATTGGTGGATCCTAGTTTAAAGCTGGAAAATCCGGACGACGCAGCAAATCTCGTGAGTAATCTTACTGATAAAATCCTTCTTCCCAGTGCTTTTCTAGACTTCAAGCCAGGCCGAATGAGCGACGTGTACCAGGAGATACTTCGCAACCACTCGGTTCCGGAAGTTATTCTCGCTGCAGGCGAGAAGGCTGAGCTTGAAAAAGCAACAAATGCACTATACACGCCGGCGGGCAAAGAGCGCCAGCTCATGACTGATTACAACACATACAGTGGCCCTCTTCAGACGGCTAATGAAAACGCCGCAACTTGGCAGTCTCAGAATGTGGGCAAACCTCTTACTTTAAAACTGGTAAACGAGATCAAGAAAGCATTGACACCTTACATAGCTCACCGTGGAGACACGGCGCAAGGGGATCTATTGACAATTCAAAAATACGGCCAGAGAAATGGAGAGTTTTATTTCGATTCGCTCAGAACTCGCTTTGCAGCAAACTGGTTCACAGAAAACTATTATGGCCGGACGCTCTTATACCCATCATACCCCACGTGGCTAAACAAGGATAATAGCTGGCAGAACATAAAGATAACTTCAAATATGCTGGATCAACGCACCCACGATGAGCACTCGGAGGTCGGCGGAGGTCTCTCGGCGTCGTGGGGTCTGTTTAGCGTGGGCGGTGACTATGCGGAGGATGAAACGAAACATAACGAACAGGTAAGTACCTCTAATATGCTCGTCAGCTTTGATGTCCTTCGTGTTGGAATAACCTACGCGTGGATGGACGCCAATTTGTTCGATTCGCAGATGTGGGATTGGTCGCGAAACTCTCAATACGCGGGGCAAAAGCTTTCAAGCGGCGCGGATTATGACAAAGGGCAGACTCCGAGCGGTATAATGCCGGCGATACCAGTAGAGCTGCTGGTTGCGAGAAATCTCACTTTGTCCGCCGATTG
This sequence comes from Lichenifustis flavocetrariae, assembly GCF_026130545.1. Classification (GTDB taxonomy): domain Bacteria; phylum Pseudomonadota; class Alphaproteobacteria; order Rhizobiales; family Beijerinckiaceae; genus Lichenihabitans; species Lichenihabitans flavocetrariae. The sequence continues at coordinate 166,811 of NZ_JAMOIM010000011.1, forward strand.
GAGCGTTAACATTAAGGAGTTTGTCGAGAAGCATTCTGGGGGAGGAGGCTCTTTTGGATGGGGGCCGTTCAAACTCGGCGGGCGAACAAACAAGAGTTCAAAGGACAGTTACGTTCATGCCGAAGGTAACGGTAATGCAGTCACTTTCGATAGTCCTCAGATCATCGGTTACATTGTTCATTTTCTCCCCAATTCACCGAACCGTGCGCGTGTAGTCAACGGGACCCCGGTCGTTTGGCCCGATGAGCCTCGGACGGCCGCAGTCGTATCTAGCATGGGTACCGAGAGTTCAGCTGATCCCCTCATTCAAGCAGCTCAGACCTTGATTCAGAGCGGCGCCCAGGAGTGACGGATATCCACCGGATCGTCGGCACATTGGGATTGATCCTTGCTCCTCTCATGTGGGGAGGGGTCGTGCACGCTGGCGACTCCTCAGGCAATGTCATCAATTCTGATGGTGAGGGTGTTGTCCAGACGGCGTTAGTCGGCGGCGGCCTCCTATTATGGCGACCGGAAATGCGTATTCAGCTGTTTGCTCCAGCGACGCAGATGCAGGTATTCGAATTTGGTTCGATGGCGGGAGCAGCTGCGGACGAGCTTCGGATAGGAGAGGCTCGCATAGCATCTGCCTATCTGGGAATTCTGAGGTATGGTGAGTGGCCGAATGTAAAGCGCCGGCCAGATGATGCCATTAATGCGGCATATGAAATTCTAAACGAGCCGGTGACGTGTAGGACCGCCGTCGCTCGACGGCCATGCAAAGCCGTCGAGAGATACGCTCAGTACGAAGACGAGCTGGCGAAGGTAGATCAGCGAGGCGGCAATGGCCGAGGCGATCCACGACGCCGCCTACGTATGTGGGGTGAGTCTAAGGGGCGACAAGCGGTGGCTGTTGCACTGGGTAACATCCACGAATTGGAAAGGGTCGACCCCAAGTTCCTGGGCTTTGATCTTTGGACTGACTTTCAGGTGTTCGGGGGCGCGCGATCGGCTTCGACCGGAGCCGATCCCGGAACGGTCGTTAGGGTGGACAGCCTTGGTTCAGGAAGCTCGTGGGTTGATCTCAGTTACTCGGCCAGCCCCTATAGTATTGCGATCCTTAGGATAGAGCGGCCTTGGTTCGATCGGGGGGTCTTTTCTCGATATGTATGGAGCACGGGTAAATCAGGTTGGCTGCACCGCGAATCGAGCTTGGCGGATGGTGTCACTTGCGATTTGCCGCTCGGTTGCATTCCAGAATGGTTAATTGTCAGCCGGAAGCAGGGTGTTGGCGAAGTCGAATATTCTCTTGTCGGGACTGTTAGCGATGTGTCACCTTCGGTTCCCGCCGCCAAGTATGACCAGAAAAGCCTGGGTGTTGAGCAAGTCTCTAGGTCTAGTTCTTTCGATGAGCTACTCAATCGGCTTCGCGACGGCTCCTACTGAGGCAGCTGATCTCCCTTATTTACGACCCTTCGTGAAGCGACACCGTAACATTGCGCATTATCCAGCGGTGTTGTGCCCCAATATAGTCGAATACAGTGCTGAGTTTGAAGCCGCGGTTGGAACTGAGGTTAATCGCATGACGTCGGACTCGGCAGCTGCTGTGGCGCTGCGCGATTATCTTGCCCTTCGTGATCGTCTGCGAGATTGTCGGGTGCGAGTGCTCACGGCAGTACCAACTCGTTAGACAACGGGAGTTGATGCGATCTCCGCCGCGGCACATAGGAGAGTGAAAAATGAGTTGGATGCGAGGCAACTGCCAATTGTCAGCCGGGGTGCTGTCTGTATGTACGGTCTTGATCGGCACTCGTTCTTTTGCCGGGGACCAAACTCCGTTCAATGCCGATGCGATTGCGCAAATCCAATCGGCGCAAGTTGAGAAGAACTCACGAACGCCTATCGAAATGAAGATGTCGTCTGATTTGCTGATCTTAAGTAGACCAGAGTCTTCTTCGGTAGCAAACAGAGCAGCACTCGCTCATCAGGTGATTACCGGGGTCGATGGCCGCATATCAGTTAACGTATTCGGTGTCGTGAGCGATAAGCTCAAGCAGGAGATTACCGATCTTGGTGGGACCGTCAAATCTAGCGTATCAGAGCGTAACATTCTCAACGTGGAGATCCCGTCGAGTTCTATCAAGGAGTTGGCTGCTAAACCTGAGGTGACATACCTTCGTCCTAGTCCGCAGGGGACAGTGGAGGCCATCGGGACGGGTGAATCAGATGTTGCCGGTGAAGTCGCGCACGACGCCGCTGCGGCGCGTGCCAAGTTTGGGGTGAATGGGACAGGTGTTTCAGTTTGTGTGTTGTCGGATAGTGTCGACCATTTAGGGGAAGCTCAGGACGCTGGTGCAGTCGGTGACGTTCAAATACTGCCTGGTCAACAAGGTCACGGAAAGGGTGAAGGGACAGCGATGCTGGAAATTCTCCATAGAATCGCGCCCGGTGCGATGCTAAAATTCGCGACTGGTCTCGAGAGTGATGTCGGAATGGCCGCCAACATCAAGCAATTCACGGCAAGCGGATGCCGCATCATTGTCGATGACATTCTATATTTTGACGAGTCGCCGTTTCAAGACGGGCTAATCGCGCAGGCGGTTGATGAAGCGTCGCAGGCGGGTGTCCTCTACTTCAGTGCTGCTGCAAACAATGGCAATGTGCAACATCATACCGCTGGTACGTGGCAGGGAGATTTCCTAGATGGGGGACCGGTGAACGACAGCGCTGGGAAAGAAATTGGGCGTTATGTCAGTTTTGCCGCGCCGGGAGAACAACAGCAAGCCACCGGCAATCTTGTGTCGAAAAACCCTATGACCGGCAGGTCAGAATCAACCGCGGACTTATTTTGGAACGACCCTCTTGGTCATTCGTCCAATGAATATGACCTGTATGCGGTAAATTCGGACGGATCGATTGCACATTCATCCAATTCGCCGAGTATCGGGGCCAGCGATCCTTATCAGACCGTTCCGATTAGCGCAGGGCAAAGGCTTGTAGTGGTAAAGATGTCGAAAGCGGCTCCGCGATACTTGTACTTGGACACGAACAGACTAGCGCTCCAGGTTGCGACATCGGGTGCGGTAAGGGGGCATAACGCCGCTGACGGGGAAAATGCGTTTTCTGTTGGTGCTGTCAACGTGTCCTCTCCCCCGGGTGTGTTCGCGGCGGGCGGTAACCTCGCTGTCGCCGGCTACAGTTCCGACGGGCCGCGACACCTATACTACGAGGTGGACGGATCGTTCATCACGCCTGCCGATCTCACTCGGACGGGGGGGCGGATTGTCAAGAAGCCGGATTTCTGCGCGGCTGACGGCGTGGACACCGGGGTGCCCGGGTTCAGTCATTTTACAGGAACGAGTGCAGCCGCACCGCATGCCGCTGCAATTGCTGCACTTCTAATGAGTTTCAATTCGCATTTGACCGGTAAGCAGATCAGGGGCGCTTTAACTTCCACTGCAATACCGATCGGCGGACCAAATCCGGATGTGGCTTCGGGTGCCGGAATTCTGATGCCAACGGCTGCGCTCGGGTCTATTGCTACCGCTGGGGCGGCAATGAGTTCTGATGATCCGGTACAACGCAAATGAGTCGTCGATTAAAATTGCGGGTGGGGCTGCCGGGAAAGCGCTTGCAGCTCGGCTTCCACGCTGGCAAACGGCTTCGTGGTTTCCAGCCAGTGCTTGTACTCGACGTAGAGGTGCTTGATCGGCACATCCCGTCCCTTTCGGCTCAATAGGAAATGCTGCATGCGCAGGTCGCTTCTCGGCTGATACAGGCGATCCCGGCGGACCTCCTTGCGCCAGAAGTCTTAGTCGAAACCACTCCAGTATTTCTGGGAGATGACCTCGGCGACGAGCTTCTCCCTCGAAGCGCGAAAGAAGATGTAGTTCCTCAGGAGGTCGGCTGGGAGCAGAGGCTCGCTACGCGCATTCAGGGTCTCGCGGATGACCTGCGGGTCATCGTCCTTCTGCAGGTCGATGACGACTGCCGTTAGGGCATTGCGAAGAGCCTGGCAGCACTCGTCGGTACGCGTCGAGAGCGGGAATGAGGTGGCCGTCGGCTCCCGGCCTTCCTTGCCCAGGAAGAAGGCCTCCAGCCGGGCGAAAAAGAACAGGTAGGCCTCACTCATGCGCGGCCGCGGATCGGGCTTTCTCGCGGCAATCCCATCGCCACTCACTTTCACATATGCCGCCTGCGGGAACATGGTCGAAGCCGCACCAGCGCCCCATTTGGGATCATTCGAGCGCATGCGCCCGGCCCAAGTGGCCCCTCTCCTATGAACTGCACTGCTCTGGCGCCTCTGCAGGTTGTTCGGCGCTCCGCCCGAATCGCCGCGTCGCGTTGTCGAGCCCTTTTGTCCAAAGCGGCCAGCCCGTTCGCGGCCAAGCGCAGTCAATCTCAACTATCTAGCCTGAATAATTCACGCCAGGGCTGGCGGATGTAGCTTAAAGCACTGACGTGATTTAGGATTCGGTTGTCTAAGCCGATCCCATGTCATTTCAGGAAGCTACACCCGCCATGGATGATCCTACGTTACCGCTGCCTGGCCTGTCACCTCTTGGGCGGACGTCGATCGTGGCGCGGTTCGATGGCGGATCGTTGTCGTCGGATTCTGGCGTTCTTGTGCTGCGGGAAGTCGAGAAACGTCTCGGCGTGGCGGATCGGTTGGCCGGATGCCTCGACGATCCTCGCAACCCCGATCTCATCGTGCACGGCCTCGCCGACATGATCCGTTTCCGCATGTTGATGATCGCGGCGGGCTATGAGGATGCCAACGACGCAGCGGCCCTGCGCCACGATCCGGTGTTCAAGATGGCGCAGGGCACGCTGCCGTCCGGACGCGACCTCGCCTCTCAGCCGACGCTCTCGCGGGTGGAAAATCTTCCAGACCCACGCGCCTTGCTGCGCATGGGGCGAGCCATGGTGGATCTTTACTGCGCGTCGTTCGCAAAGGTGCCGAAGCGGATTGTGCTCGACTTCGACGACACGTTCGATGCCGTTCACGGCGGCCAGCAGCTTCGGCTGTTTAACGGACACCACGACAACTATGGGTTCCAGCTCATCGTCGTGTTCGACGGGGACGGCCGTTTCGTCGCCGCCGTCCTGCGTCCGGCCAAACGGCCGAGCGGCGTCGAAATTCGGGCCCACCTGCGTCGCCTCCTGCGCGCCATCAGGACCAACTGGCCGAAGACGGACATTCTGATCCGCGCCGACAGCCATTATTGCGGCCCCCTCGTCATCGACTGGTGCCGGGCGAACGGCGTCGACTTCATCTTCGGGGTGGCGCCAAGCTCCACCTTGCGGAAACACATTGAAACGCTGGAAGCCAGCACGGCCGAGCGGTTCAACGCCGCGCCTGGCAAAGGCAAGGTGCGGCGCTTCAAGGAGTTCCACGATGGAGCAGGGAGTTGGAGCCGCGTCGAGCGCATCATCGCGCGGGTCGAGGCGGGCGATCAAGGAACCGACACGCGGTTCATCGTCACCAATCTGTCCGGTGGCAAACCGAAAGTGCTCTATCAGGACGTCTACTGTCGGCGCGGTTGCGCCGAGAACCACATCAAATCCTGGAAAACGCATCTGGCCGCCGACCGCACCTCCTGCACCAAGGCGACCGCCAACCAGTTCCGCCTCTTCCTTCACGCCGGAGCCTATTGGCTCATGTGGGGCGGAGAGAGCAAGGGCCCCTGTCCGGCGAAGCCGGAGAGGGTTGCGAACGCAGGGCTGCGCGTGTCCATGCCGAAACGATCGATCTGGCGCGTCGCACAATTCGACACGCTGCGCCTGCGCCTGATCAAGATCGCGGCTCGTGTGGTCGAAATGAAGACGCAGGTGCGGCTGCATCTGCCCACGACATCTCCGGCACAGACGATCCTACGCGTCGTCCTCGGCCGCATCCCACGCCTCGCGACGTGACAGACGGGGCGCTTAAGCCCCTCCTTTGCCCACCCCGCAACCCCGAACCTCGACACAACCCGCCCGGCCAGCCCCCCATCGTCAGGGGACGGAAAGCCGTGTTCCGCAAGCCCAGATCACCGCCGCAAGCCGGCAAAATCGCCAAGCATGAATAGTTCAGGCTAGGGCAAAGGTCTAAGGACCTATCCCGATAGGTTGTGTTTCCTATATAGGGTGAATGATTGAGACCTCATCGACGTTACCCTCTCGTTCGGCTTGGCACGATGACGGGTGGCGGTTGCCGGATTGGCTCTGGGATCAGATGGCGCCGTTGCTGCCGCCTCGGCCGGCCCATCCTCTTGGCTGCCACCGGTCGCGCGTTACGGATCGCTCCGCTATGGACGCCATCTTCTTCGTGCTGCGAACCGGGTGCCAGTGGAATGCCTTGAACGACACGGGGATCTGCTCGTCGTCGTCGGCACATAGGCGGTTTCAGGAGTGGGGCGATGCGGGAGTTTTCGAGGCCTTCTGGCAGGAGGGTCTGTTGGCCTACGATGCCGTGAAGGGCATCGACTGGACTTGGCTGTCGTTGGACGGTGCGATGGTGAAAGCGCCCCTCGGTGGGGGAAAAAACCGGCCCCAATCCGACCGACAGAGGCAAGAAAGGCGTGAAACGATCGGTGCTTACCGACGCGCGGGGGACACCGATCAGCATGGTCATCGCGGGCGCCAATCGAAACGACCACCTGCTCATGCATGACACGTTGGATGGTCTTGCCGTCGCGCGGCCGAAGCCAACTCCTCGCCGCAAACAACACCTGTGCCTGGACAAGGGCTACGACTATGCCGAGCCCCGCCGACTGGCCGCCGACTTCGGCTTCACCTTGCATCTGCGAACGCGCGGCGAAGAGGTCCAGGCCAAACGCCACCCGAAAGGAAAGGCAAGGCGTTGGGTCGTCGAGGCGGCTCATTCCTGCACAAATCGCTTTCGAGCCCTTCTGATCCGCTGGAACAAAAAGCCCCAAAACTATCTCGCCTTGATCCACTTCGCTTGCGGCATCATCGCATGGAGACAGTGCCTACCGGGATAGGTCCTAAGCGGCGGCATGATATTCTGCGGCAGCGCTCGGGACCTCGCGCATTTGTCCGCTTCGCCGCGATGACTCTTGCTGCTTGGCGCCTGAACTCCTGGGCAACAAAATTCATCCGCCTTGTCCGGGAAAGGGTTGTTCATGGCGAGCCAGGCCGTCTTCGACGCCGTGATGGCGCGGCTCGAAGCCAATTGGGATCAGACGCCGATCACCGACGCCAACGGCGGTGGATGTGTGCCGGCCCGCAACACGCCGTTTCTCTCGGTCGAGTTTCCGATCGCCAACGAAGAACAGCTCACGGTCGGGTCGCCCCGCCACAACGTGTTCCGCGAGGAAGGCGCCTTCCGGATCGTGCTGTCGGTGCCGATCGGGCACCGGCTCACGCCTTTCAACGCCTGGGTCGACGCGCTCCGCAGCGTGTTTCGCGGCCAGACCTTCGCCGGCGTCACGACCTGGGGCGCCGCGCCCTCGATCACGAACGCCCGCTCAGTGAACGGCGCCTATTACGAGCTCAGCTTTTCGGTCCCGTACCGCTTCGACTTCCTGGCCTGACCTGCAACCTCCGGAGCTCACATGACGATCTCTTCCGTCTCGAAATCGCGCGTGGCACGGGTGCTGGAGACCACCTTCGGCACGACGCCGGCGACGCCGACCTTCCTCGAATTCCGCCGCACGAGCGGCAATCTGCGGACCAAGAAGACCACGGTCGTGTCCGACGAAATCCATCTCGACCGCAACGTGCGCGACGAGTACATGACTGCCCAGGACGTCGACGGCTCCTATGCGTTCGAGCTCGCCCATGGGAGCTTCGACGACATCCTCGCGGCGGCCCTGTTCGGCACTTGGACGTCGAACGTGCTGACCAACGGCACGACGAGCCAGAGCTTCACCTTCGAGGAAACGGTCGACACCGGCGGCGGCACCTCGGCCTATTCCCGCTATGACGGCGTGATGGTGTCGTCGCTGTCGCTCGCGATCGCCTCGCGGTCTTCAGTCAAGGGCACGCTCACCCTCATGGGGCAACAGGAAAGCCTCGACACGGCGATCGTCACGGGCGCGACCTACACGGCCGCGTCGACGACGCCGATCATGACCGCCAACCAGGTCGCAAACCTCGCAATCGCGGGTATCTCGCCGACGCCCAAAATCAAGAACCTCACGGTCAACGTCGCCAACAACCTACGCATCCGCGACACGGTCGGCTCGCTCTTCACGCAAGATTTCGGCATCGGTCCATGCGACGTCACCGGCACGCTCGACGCCTATTTCGAGAGCAACGCCCTCTATCAACAGGTGCTCAACCACGGCGGCGGCGCGCTCTCGGCGACGATCGGCGGCGTCGCCAACCAGAAATACACGCTGGCGCTGCCGAACCTGCGGTTCCTCGACGGCGCCAAGACGCTGTCGGGCAAGAACGACGACGTTATGGTGTCGATCCCGTTCCGCGGCCTGCTGGACACTGGCACGGGCGCCTCGATCTCGATCACGAGGGCGGTCGCGTGAGGGTCCGCATCCGCGAGGATTTCACGGGCTTTCCGGACGGCACCGACGGCAGCAAGACCCACTATCGCGCGGGTCAGACGCTCGACCTCGACGAGGACTTCGCCAAGCTAATCAACCAGAAAGGGCACGCCGTTCCTCATGGCGTGCCCCAAAGTGCGGAAAATGGATCAATGAACAAAAACGACGATCAAGAGAAAAATGATTCAACCTGAGCAAAACCGTCGTCTGCCAACCAAACGTCCGTCTTCTCCTGGTTAGTTTCAAGAATACCGTTTGAGATCAGCTCTTCCACACCGTCCAAAACGTCGTTCGAGCGAAATCCTGCTGTGCCCGATCCTTGCCACACCTGTTTGGCGGACACCTTCTGGCCAGGTCGAAGGTTCGGTCGAACCACCCCGAGGGTGCGCAGGGCGTCTTTCGCCTTCCAAGACAGATCGGCCGGATCGTCCGTCTGGTCTTCGGTTTCATTTGTCGAGGTCATGTAGCTTCCTTTTTTCGAGTGTCGAACCACGAGGTTCGGGTGTCGCGTCGCACAGGTCGACGTGCATCCTCTCTAAATATGGGAGCCCTGATCGCAGAATTTCAACACCGACGCGCTCGGCGCCAAAGGGGATTTCGATGCAATTCAGAGATCTAAAAATTGACAGCGCGGCGATTGAGCAAGGGCAGTGGCGCCCGGCCGTCGGCTTGCCGGGGATCGAATTCAAGGTGCGCGGCGCCGACAACCTCGACTGGCGTCGGCTCAACGCGAAGCTGCTCTCCGAACTGCCGCGCGAAAAGCAGCTCGCGCCGACGCTCGACCCGGCCGACGAGGACGTCATCACGGGCATGCTTCTGCACAACACGGTGCTGCTCGACTGGCGCGGCTTCAAGAACGACGCCGGCGCGTCCGAACCCTACGATGCGGCCGCGGCCGAGCGGATGCTCACCGATCCGAACTTCAAGCGGTTCCGCAACTCGGTTCTGGCGACGGCCCGCATCTTCGCCAACGAAACCACGGCCGAGCGCGAGGGTTCGGCAAAAAACTGATCGGCCGCCTCACGTGGCAGTTGGAGTGGGGCGCCGAGGAAGACTTCCTCCTGGGGCTTCTGGCCGAGGGTGACATCCCGGCCGCGCTGCTCTCACGGCCGTCGTTGAAGCGGCACCTCCTGCCGATCTGGGATGCCTTTCATGCCCTTGCCGGCGATCGGCAGCTCGGCATGGGCATCGGCCCGATCCCCTTCACCGCGATCGACCGCTACGCCGGCCGCTTCGGCATCGACGATCGCGACGAGTTCCACCGCTTCCACGCGCTGATCTCGGCGATGGACGCTGCGCATCAAAAGCATTGGGCCGACAAAGTGAGGGACGCCGCGCGTGGATGACGTCATTTCCAGAGTCCAGGTCGATTATGTCTCGACCGGCGCCGACAAGGTCGCGGCCGATTACAACCGGGTCGCCCAGGCCGAGGCCAATCTCGCACGCACGTCGACCGGCACCGCTTCGGTCACCGACAGCCTGTCGCGCTCAACCCTCTCGGCGCAGCGTGCGCTCGAGTCCTACACGCGCTCGCATGATCCCCTGTCCCGCGCGCTTGCCGACCTGGCGCGGGGCGAACGCCTCGCGGCCGCAGCGCGGGCGCAGGGGATAGCGTCTACCGACGCGCATTCGCGGGCGCTTGAGAATGCCCGCAAGCGGGTCGCCGAGCTGAAAGACGAGGTCGAGAAGCACTCGGCGTCGATGGGTCTCAATCGCAACCAGACGATGGAGCTCACCCACGTCGCGAAAAGCCTCGTCGACCAGCTTGCTGCCGGCGCTTCGCCGATGCGGGCGCTTGAGGTCGAAGGCGGCCGCATCGCCCAGGTCTTCGCCGAGGACAAGGGCGGCGTGACCGGCACCTTCAAGGCTTTGGGCGCGATGATCGGCGGCCTGCTCACGCCGACGGTGCTGCTCACCGGTGCGGTCGGCGGCTTGGCAATCGCCGGGGGCGCCGCGTTCCTGGCCTATGAGAGCGGCGAGGCGAAGCTCGCGACGTCCATGGACGGCGTCGGCCGGCGCGCCGGCGAGACGATCGCCAAGCTCAACGATCTCGCCGAGGCCGGTGCGCGCGTCGGCCACCTCACGACATCGCAGGCGATCGGCCTTGCGGCCGACTACACGAAGGTCGGCATCGGGTCGGACACGACCGCGAGCCTGATCGGCTCGACCAAGGCCTATGCGCGCGCGACCGGCAGCGATGTCGACGAGGCGGCGAAGTCGCTCGCGCAGGCCTTCGCCGATCCTGCCAAGGGCGCCCTCGATCTCGACAAGCAGCTCGGCTTCCTCGACGGGCAGCTCAAGACGACGATCGACAACTATGAGCAGCAAGGCAATCTCGCCGCGGCCCGTCGCGTCCTGGCCGACGCCTTGAACAAGAGCTTGGCGCAGACGACGGATGTCACCTGGGGCTTCTCGCACGCGCTCGAAGACGCCAAGAACTGGCTCGTCGACGGTTTCAGCAAAGCCGGCAAGGCGATCGAAGGCGCGGTCTTCGGCGGCACGCTGCAGGACCAGTTGCAGTTCTACAAGAACCAACTCCCCACGACGTCGAGCGCTCTGCCGGGCAACTTCAACACCGAAAACGTCGAGCGCCGGATCGCCGACCTTGAGCGCCGGCTCACCGAGGAAGCCAATGCGCCGGCCCGTGCCGCCGCGGCCAAGCGCGAGGCCGACGCCAACGACCTGTCGCAACGGGCCGACGGAATCGTGCGCGACGTGCTGCCCGAGATCGTCCGCGCGCAGACGACGGCCAATAACCTCGTGGTGCTGAGCCACGCCTTGTCCGACCCGCTCGTGCTGTCGAAGCTCGGCGTGACAGTCGGCCAGGCGCAACATGCCTTCGGCAACCTCACGGTCCAGCAATCCACCGCCGATCCGTTGAAGGCGATGGCCGAGGATTCGCGCCTTGCCGTGCAGTCGATCGAGGCCTTCACCTTGGCCGAACGCGTCGCGGTCGAGGCACGACGGGCCGAGATCACGGTGCTGCGCGAGTCGGGCGACGTCCGCAAGGCGGCGCTCGCGGCCGAGATTGCCCGCAACGAAGAGATCGCCAAGGCGAACAATGCGGCGCAGGACCGGCTCGATCAGGCGCGGCAGGACCGCGCCCTCGTCGGCCTGTCGCCCTATGCGCGGGGCCGGCAGGAGATCGTCAACCAATATCAGGGCGTCGGTGGCCTGTTCGCGAAGGATGGCGCGACCTCGACCGAGCTGCGGGACGCCATGAAGCCCGTCGCTGCGGACCTTGAGTCCGCAGCCGACACGATCGCGGCAGCCCTGCGCCGTGGTGCCGCCGCCATCACGGCCGCGGTGAACCCTTACGGCAGCATTCCGGCCTTCAAATCCGCGAATGACAATGGATCGACCTTGGGCGCCCTCGGTCGCGCGCCGGCCTCGATCTTCCCGATGATCTCGGATGCCGCCGATCGCACCGGCATCGATCCGAGCATCATCGCGGCGATCGGCGAGCGAGAGAACGGCTTCCGTCTCACCGGCGGCACGAGCACCGTCGGTCCCGACGGGCGCCCGGCCTCGACGGCCTGGGGCTATGGTCAGCTCACCAATGGTGCGGTCAAGGATGTGGCGAGCGTCGTGCCGGGCTTCAACAAATATGATCCGTCGACCGCGGTCTTCGGTTCGGCCGAATATCTGAGCATCCTGGCGCGACGCAACGGCGGCGACATGACGGCGGCCCTCAATGCCTATGGCGGCACGCCAAGCTATGCCGCCGACATCGAGAAGCGCGCCGGATCGCCTCTGACTGTCAACGGCGGCGGGACCGTGGCGCCGATCGCCTCGACGGCCCTCGCCAGCGACAAGCAAGCGATGCAGACACAGCTCTCCGGCTATGACGAAGAGCACTATGCTGGCCCGTTGAAGGCCGCGAACCAGGCGCTCGACAACCAGATCGCGTTGCTCGATCGCCAGAAGGCGACGCTTGGCGAGTCAGCCGCCAAGGTTCAAGGGGCGGCCGAGGCGCAGCGCCTCATGAACCAATATGTCAATGAAGGCGTGCCGATCACCGACAAGCTGCGCGCCGAGATCGCCGCCTATGGCGACCGCGTCGCGACCGTGGCGCAGCAGACGGCCGATTTCCAGGCGCAGCAGCAGCGGCTCATCGCATCCATGGACATGGTGCGCTCGACGGCTCGCGACGGCCTCGGCACGCTGGTCGACGATCTGATCAAGGGCAAGAGCGCCGGGGAAGCCTTCGCCGACGTCCTCGAACACATCATGCAAAAGCTGCTGTCGATGGCCGAAGATCAACTGATCGAGGGGCTGTTCGGCAAGACGGGCGCGACGGGCGGCGGCCTCTTCGGGTCGCTCACCGGCGGCCTCGGCTCGCTCTTCGGGATCGGTGCGAACGCCGACGGCACCGACGACTGGCGCGGTGGCCCGACATGGGTCGGCGAGCGCGGTCCCGAGATCGTCAACCTGCCCGCCCATGCGCAGGTCGTGCCGAACGGTCCCGCCACCAACCCGGTCGCCGCCAACAGCAACACGCGCGACAGCCGGCCGAACGTCATCCACTTCAACGTGTCGACGCCTAGCCCGCAAGCCTTTGCGGCCTCGCAAAGCCAAATCGCGACCGTCTTGAGCCGCGCCGTGGCGCACGGCCAGCGGAACGCCTGAGATGGCGGGGTTCCATGAGGTGCGCTTCCCGATCGCGATCTCACGCGACTCCAAGGCCGGCGTGCAGCGGCAGACCGACGTCGTCGCGCTGCGCTCCGGTGCCGAGGAACGCAACGCGCTCTGGGCGCTCGGGCGCCGGAAGTACAATGCCGGCTACGGCACCAAGACGCTCGCGGACCTGCAGGCCGTGGTGCAGTTCTTCGAGGCGCGCCGCGGCCGCTTCCATGGGTTCCGATGGCGGGACACTCTCGACTACACGTCGTCGCCACCCGGCGTGAACCCGAGCTGCCTCGATCAGTCGATTGGCACCGGCAACGGGTCGGCGAAGACCTTCCAGCTTTGCAAGCTCTATGGCGACAGCTTCGATCCGTTTGTGCGCACGATCGCGAAGCCCATCTCGGGCACGGTGCTGGTCGGTCTCAACGGCGTGCAGAAGACAGTCGGGAGCGATTTCACCGTCGACACGACCACGGGCCTCGTCACCTTCGCGGCCGCGCCGGCGAACGGCGCCGTCGTCACGGCCGGCTTTCAATTCGACGTGCCTGTGCGCTTCGACACCGACTATCTCGAAGTGAACTTGAGCGCCCTCGGCTACGGCGAAATGCCGGACATCCCGATTATCGAGATCAGGACGTGAAGGCGCTTTCGGCCCCGCTCGCGGCCCATCTCGCCTCCGGTTCAACAACGATGGCCTATTGCTGGCGCGTGACCCGGCACGACGGCATCGTATTGGGCTTCACCGAGCACGACCGCGACCTCGTCTATGCGGGCACGACCTTCGCGGCCTCGACGGGCTTCTCGGCCTCGCAGATCGAGCAGAGTCTCGGCCTCTCGATCGACAACATGAACGCCGAGGGCGCACTGTCCTCGGCCGCCATCACGGATGCCGACATCCTGGCCGGCCGCTATGACGATGCGACGGTCGAACTCTTCTGGGTCAACTGGTCGGACCCGTCGATGGGGATCACGATCGCGGCCGGCAACATCGGCGAGGTGAAGCGGCAGGGCGTCGCCTTCTCGGCCGAGTTCCGCTCGATCGCCAACCGGCTCAACCAGAAGATCGGGCAGACCTATGAGCGGACCTGCTCGGCCAAGCTCGGCGACAGCCGGTGCAAGATCGACCTCACGTCTGCCGCGTACGGCGGCAGTTGCGTGGCCGAGACGGCCGGCCTCACGGCGCAGATCATCGCGGCCGGCCTCTCGGGCTATGCGAAGGACTGGTTTTCGGGGGGCACGCTTCGCTTCACCTCCGGCGCCAACACCGGGCTTACTTTCGAGCTCAAGGCGCATCTGCGCACGAGCGGCGTCGATCTGCTTGAGATGTGGATGCCGACGCCGTTCCCGGTCGCGATCGGCGACACCGCAACGGTGACGGCCGGCTGCCGCAAGACCTTTGCTGTGTGTAAATCGAAATTCGACAACCACGTGAACTTCCGCGGCTACCCGCACATCCCCGGCACCGATGCGGTGACGCGCTACGGCGTCACCGGTGCCTTCGGACAGAGCGGCGGCTCGCTCTTCGGGTGACCATGCCGGCGCCAGGGCGCAATCCGACCCGTGAGGACATCGTGCGCGCGGCGCGCCGCTACATCGGCACGCCGTACCATCATCAGGCGGCGCTCGCCGGGGCGGGGTGCGATTGCCTCGGACTCGTGCGCGGCGTGTGGCGCGACCTCTATGGGTCGGAACCCGAAGTGCCGCCACCCTACACGCCCGATTGGGGCGAGACGGGCGCGATCGAGCACATGCTCGCGGCCGCCACGCGGCATCTCGTGCCGGTCGATGTCGGCACGGCCGACGCCGGCGACGTGATGATCTTCCGCCTGCGCAACGGCGTGATCGCCAAGCATGCCGCCATCCTCACGAGCCGCACGTCGATGATCCACGCGCAATCCGAAGATCGGGTCCGCGAGGTGACCATGAACGGCTGGTGGCTTCGGCATGTGGCCGCGGCATTCGCGTTCCCGAACCGCGAAGAATCGTCGCCATGAAAAGCGATCGCAGTGCGACTTCGAGGCGGGATGCAGTGCCGGACACCTTACGAGCAGCTGGCAGTTACGGCGTGAGGCATAAACATGCTTGCACGGGCGGCCCTGGCGAGTCCAGGCCTGACAAGTAGAGATTCCAGCAATGGCAACTCTTCTTCTCCGGGCCGCCGGCACCGCGATCGGCACCGTCCTGGGCGGGCCGATCGGCGGCCTGATCGGCGGCACCATCGGGGCCATCGGCGGCGCCGTCGTCGACACGCTGCTGATCAATGCGCTCACGAGCCGCAAGCAGCACACGCCGCAGCTCGATCAGATCAACATCACCAACTCCACCGAGGGCAATGCCGTCCGCAAGCTCTGGGGTCGCATGCGGCTCGGCGGCAACGTGATCTGGTGTTCGCAGTTCAAACAGTACACGACCAAGGAAAAAACCTCGTCGGGCAAGGGGTTCGGATCTTCGACCTCGACCAAGGTCACGCATTATTCGCTCTCCTTCGCGGTGGCGTTCTGCGAAGGCGGCGACAGCGTGCAGATCGGCCGCATCTGGGCGGACGGCAACGTGCTCGACCAGACGAAATATACGTTCGTCTTCTACAACGGTTCGGAAGGGCAGTTGCCCGACGCCTTCATCGAATCGATCGAGGGCACCGGCAACGTGCCGGCCTATCGCGGCACGGCCTACCTCGTCTTTCAGAATATGACGCTCGACGACTTCGGTAATCGCATGCCGCAGATCACGGCCGAGATCATCCGCACGCCGCCGATCCCCGATCCGAACGACCTCACCAACCTGCTGCGCTCGGTCGCGTTGCTGCCCGGCGCCGGCGAGTTCGTCCTCAACACGACTATCGTCAAGTCGTCGGACGGCTTCGGCAACTGGTATCCCGAAAACGAGCATTCGCCCCTGGGCGCCTCCGATATCCAGGTGTCGTTGCTGCAGCTCGAAGAGACGCTGCCGAACCGCGCGGCGGTGTCGCTGATCGTGACGTGGTTCGGCACCGACCTGCGCGCAGGCGCTTGCCATATCACGCCCAAGGTCGAGACGCGCACCAAAACGGTCACGCCGGCCTCGGCCGAATGGGCGGTGGCCGGCTATACGCGGGCGACCGCGCCGCTCGTGACACAGATCGACCCGGCAAACCTCGACCCGACGGGCCTCGCTGGGTCGGCGCCGCCGACCGGCTTGGTGCCAGCCTTCGGGGGGACGCCGTCTGACCATTCCGTGTTGGAAGCGATCGCCGACATGAAGGGCAAGGGCCTTCGGGTAATGTTCTACCCCTTCGTGATGATGGACATTCCGGCCGGCAACGGGCTGCCCGATCCGCACGGCGGCGCCGAGCAAGCGCCGTTCCCTTGGCGGGGGCGGATCACGTGCTATCCCGGCCCGGATCAACCCGGCACGGTCGACAAGACCGCCGCGGCCGCGACACAGGTCAACGCCTTCTTCGCCCAATATGCCGCGATGGTGACGCATTACGCGAGCCTCTGCGTCGCCGCCGGCGGGGTCGACAGCTTCATCATCGGCTCGGAACTGGTCGGCCTCACGCAACTTCGGTCGAGCGCCGGCGACGGCACCTATCCGGCCGTGCAGCAGTTGAAGAGCCTCGCCGCCACCGTGAAGGGCACTCTCGGCGCCGGGTGCAAGGTCGGCTATGCGGCCGACTGGACCGAGTATCACGCGCACCGGCCGAGCGACGGCAGCAACGACGTCATCTTCAACATGGACCCGCTGTGGTCCGACAGTCACATCGACTTCGTCGGCATCGACAATTACCTGCCGATGTCGGATTGGCGCGACGGCGCGCCCAACGTCGACAGCGATCCCGTGGCGGGACCGTTCACGATCTATGACAAGAGCTACCTCGCGCGGAACATCGAGGGTGGCGAGGACTTCGACTGGTATTACGCGAGCCCGGCCGACCGGGTGAGCCAGGCCCGGACGCCGATCGTCGACACAGCCTATGCCGAGCATTGGGTGTTCCGGCAGAAGGACATCCGCTCGTGGTGGTCGAGCCCCCATCGTTCGCGGCTCGGCGGGGTGCGGGCGGGCGCGGCAACATCCTACGTGCCGCAGGGCAAGCCGATCTGGTTCACCGAGTTCGGCTGTCCGGCGGTCGACAAGGGGCCGAACCAACCCAACGTCTTCTACGATCCGAAGTCCTCGGAATCATCGCTGCCTTACTTCTCGCTCGGCTCGAAGGACGATCCCGTCCAGCGCGCCTATCTCGAAGTGATGCTCGCCTATTGGCGCGACCATGCGCCGACGTCGGGCATCTATGGCGGCCCGATGCTCACGACCGACAACATGTTCGCCTGGGCGTGGGACGCGCGGCCGTTCCCCGATTTCCCCGGCCGCACCGCGGTGTGGCACGACACCCCGAATTACGAGCTCGGACACTGGCTGACCGGGCGCGCCGGTGAGGTGCCGTTGAAATGGATCATCGCCGAACTCTGCGCGGCAGTCGGCGTCACGGCCTATGACACGACGGACCTCCTGAGCGCGTCGACCCTCGTGCTCGGGTTTGCCAACGACGCGATCGCGAGCCCGCGCGACATCCTGGCCGGCCTCATGGACGCGTTCCAATTCGACGCCCGCGAGTCCGGCGGTGTGATCGCGTTCTTCGCCAAGGGCAACGTGCGCGTGACGCCCTTGTCGGACGCCGACCTCGTCGTCACGAGCGATGCCGATCCCGGCTACAGCTTCACGCGGAGCTCCGACACCGATCTGCCGGGCGCGGTGCGCCTCTCCTACGCCGATCCGTTCCGGGCCTATGCCTCGGCCGCGACCGAGGCGCGAAGGGCGGTCGGCAACTCGCAGAACGTCGCCCAGGTCTCGACGGCCGCCGCCCTCGACGGGGCCTATGCGGCCGATGTCGCCTTGAGCGTCCTGCAGCAGGCCTGGGCGGCGCGCGAGGTGGGCGCCATCAAGGTGCCGCCCTCGCGCCTTGCGCTCGACAGCGGCGATGCCGTGACGGTGACGGTCGACGGCATCACCTTGTCGTTCCGGATCAAGGCCATCGAGACCACCACCTATCGGGCGCTCAATCTCGTCGGCTTCGACCCGTCGCTGCTCGTCGTGGCGTCGCCGCCGGTCGGCCAGCCGGGGGCGCCGCGGCTCGGCACCTTCGGGCCGCCCGTGATCGAGTTCATGGAACTGCCGCCCGTGACCGGGCAGGAGAGCGAGCTCTGGGCGCCTCGCATCGCTGCCTATGCCAACCCTTGGGCGGGGATCGACATCTATCGCGGCAACGGCGGCGGCGGTTGGGATTACGTCACGACGGTCGAAAGCCCGTCGACCATGGGCGAACTCACGAGCCCGCTCTACGCCGGCCCGGTCGACCGATGGGACCGCGGCAACGCGCTCTATGTGCAGTTCTACGGCGCGGCGGGGCTGCTCTCGCTCACCGAGCCCCAAGTGCTCGCCGGTGCCGGCGCGATCGCGGTCAAGAACCCGGATGGTGCCTGGGAAGTCCTGCAGTACCAGACCGCGACGCTCACCGGGACGAACAGCTATCGACTGTCGAAGCTCTTGCGCGGGCAGCTCGGCACCGAAGGGGCGATGCGCGCGCCCGTCCCGACGGGCGCGCGGGTCGTGGTGCTCGACGCCAACACGTTGACGCCGCTCGACACGATCCTCGACAGCCGCTCGCTCGCACAGGACGTGCGCTATGGGCCGAGCCTCTATGGCGTGACCGACCCGAGCTTCACCGAAACGACCGTCCAGGGCTCACCTGTCGGCCTGCGCCCATTTTCGGTCAGCCAGATCGCGGGTCGGCGCGATCCGGCGTCGGGCGACGTGACCTTCACATGGGAGCGCCGCACCCGCTTCGCCGGCGATGCCTGGGATACCGCGAGCGTGCCGCTCAACGAAGACGAGGAAGCCTATGACGTCGAGGTGCTGGACGGTGCCGGCCACGTGGTCCGCACGGTCTCAAGCGTGGCCTCGCCGAGTTGGACCTATTCGGCCGCGCAGCAGACCGCCGATTTCGGCAGCGGCCTCACCGCCTACACGCTCAACGTCTATCAGCTCTCGGTCCTCTACGGCCGCGGGCAAGGGGCGACGAAGACGGTCTACCTTTGAGCCGCCTATGCAGCTCACACGGCCTCTGGTGTTAGTTGCAGACCATGCGAGACGTTTGTGACATATGGAAGCCATCTTAGAAGCGGCCGGCGAGGTAGCGCGCTAGCCCTTCGAGGAGTTTTCTGGGCCATCTCTCTCGGCGACAAAGATTGCAGTCTGTGACTTCGCTGGACAACCCTCAGCCAACCCAGCCGGCGGCGCCAAATAAGCTAGACATATCGGTTGCCCCGAACCACACTGCTTCTAACCTCGACAGCCTCAGGATACAACATGTCCAGCCCTACTTTCCTGACAACGGCAAACGGGCGAATCCAAGTACTGGAAACGCTCGCGCGCCAACCCTCTCGCGGCACTCTTCTGTGCGTCCATGGCGGCCCGAATGGCGACTACCATGGAAATGAAGGTATCTTTGATGAGTTAGCCGATCATCCGGGGCTTGACAGCTTTGACGTCCTCCAGTTCAGCATGCGTGGTTATGGGAAGAGCGACGGTACTCCTCAAGATATAACCCTCTTTTCTCAGGTCGCCGACTTCCGCTCCATATTATCTACAGTGACTGACCGAAATCCGCGATCCATTCATGTCGTGGGGGAAAGCATGGGCGCCACCATTGCTGCGTTGTCTTGGGACACAAGTGTGGACAGCTACATCTTTCTTTGGCCAGCCTTTGATCTCCGCGACACAGATTTCAGCGTTTATTTCACACCAGAATGGCGTGCCGCCATCGATCAGAACGGATTTATTGAAGATAATGGCGTTGTGATTGGCGCAGAGTTCTACAATCAACTTTTAACGTACGACTTTTCGGACTGCTTCCATATTCCAAATAAGCCTACATTTATTGCGCACGGCAAGAGGGATGTTTCTGTTCCATTTCAACAAAGTCTACGTGCGACTGCTGAGGCGTCAGGCCCTGTAACTCTCTACGCTCACCCTGACGCAGAGCACGGATTTCAGAGGCCTGAAGAGCGAATGTACATCAAGACTGCTCTCGGCAAATGGCTCACGTAGCTTAGGAGCAATTGATGAGCGCACCATGTTTCACAGCAGTCCTGTATAGAGCTTCGGACTGCCTGAATCCCGAAACGGCTGGATACATTCACCGAGCAACTCAGTCCGTGCTAGGAACTTCCAACTTGAACGTCTCGAACTGGACTGAGCACAATCTTCTTAATCGGTTCAGCCACCTTTCTACAAATCGGGTTTCAATCCTTGTTGCTGAACTTAGAAACAGAGCCCTCGCTTTTTGTGGCGCTCGTAGTACCTCGACAGTTTTCGATTTAGTCTTTCGCGGCCTCGATGCAGACCCTTGTCAAATACTGTTTTTATTTGCCTCGGAGAAAGAAGATCGTGAATGGGCAGTCCGGAAAATCAGCGAGGCGCGAGATGTCTTCGCTGTGGTAGCGTCGCCCAAGCACTTCGTTCCTCTATTCCTTGCAGCTTGTGAGATATCGAAATGGTGGGACATCGCTTCGAATGTAGAATCTGTCATAAGATATTCCTCCTACATCAGGCGTGTGGAGCACCTGTTGTTGCAAGTGCGAGATGAGACGCATCCTACAGAATTCGATATATACAGCCGCGTCGCTCGCGATTTTGTTTGTTGGAACGGCGGTCGTGAGTTTGTAGCAGGTGTAGATACAAAGAATTTACGGCCGGAGACCCGCAAAGAGCAATTTGACGACGCCTTAAAGCGGCTGCTGGACAGCTCATTCGCAAATCGATCCGCTCACGATAGCCCGGGACATCGTTTGATCTCCAGCCAAGCTTTGTTTTGGCTCGTCGAGTTACCGGCGGAACGCTTGGATAGTCATTGGCTGCGTTTCACACGACTCTATCACGAAATGCGGTTGGCGCACCCGAATGCAAGTAGAATAAAAGCCTCCATGAACCTTTTGGATGTTCATGACGACTCATATCGGGCCTTCATGGCCTGCTTTATAAACGTTCCGGCAGGTCAGTACCTGATTGGGAGTACCATTCAGAGTACTCTTAGCGAGCCGCCTGCCCAAAGAATTTCGGTCCACCTTGAAGCATTTCAGATAATGCTGCGACCGGTTTCGTCGGGTGACCTTTGTACACTCGGCATTGATCCAGATAGGTGTAGTCTTCCCAATGAGCTGCCTGCGACAGAGATAAACGCTGTTGAGGCCTTCCAAATCGCTGATGCACTCACACGTAAGCTACGGTCGATTGGGATTATATCGGATGTCGAGAGGGTCATCCTGCCCAACGAGTTTCAGTGGGAAGCTGCTGCTCGTGGTCCATCGGGAAGCGAATATCCTTGGGGCGATGTCTTCTACGAAGATTGCTGCAACTGTGAGCAAAATTTCGGGTTGTGTGTGACACCTCTGGGTCAATTTTCGCCGCGAGGTGATA
This sequence comes from Lichenifustis flavocetrariae, assembly GCF_026130545.1. GTDB lineage: Bacteria > Pseudomonadota > Alphaproteobacteria > Rhizobiales > Beijerinckiaceae > Lichenihabitans > Lichenihabitans flavocetrariae. The sequence continues at coordinate 188,374 of NZ_JAMOIM010000011.1, forward strand.
GTCCTTACGGCTGTCAAGACATGGCTGGGAACGTTCGCGAGTGGACTAGATCTTATGCCGGTATACACAACGTCGATTGGCAGACATATGAACATGAACCAGTCGAGCGGGACACCTCTTCGTTATATCAAGATGATCGCCTTATTATCCGAGGAGGCAGTTATTCCTACGATCGAGAATGTGTCCGTACGTGGGTCAGAAATACACAGATTGCATCACGTCGAGATGCACAGACCGGATTTCGATTTGTGATCGAGAAGATGTAATGGCTACGAGCGCGTCATCATCATCGTTCGTAATAAACGCAGTCTATACATATACATTTGCCAACACACTTTTTGAAGTATTTGCGCCTGATCCAGACAAAGGTATTCATCTAAGACCGGATGCTGATCTTGCTGCCTGTCTATTCGCTATAATCTGCTCCGTTATGACTTTTCGATATTTCTTTGGGAATAACAAGTTTCTCGAAGACATGTTCAAATCTGATAAAGAGCCTGGGGTCAAACTATTCCACTTCCTTACAATTATCCTTCAAAGTGTCGTGTTGCTTGCGATATCTTACCTCGTGAGGCGAAAAGATGAGTTTGTTGATTGGCTGGCTTGTCTGTTTGCAATAGAAGTATTTTGGTACGTGCTTTGTATGATTTTCGACAGGGACATCGTAAGAACACGGGGTCGACTGGACCGGAAATTTTTTATCAGCGAGATGTCAAATGCTTCCATGCTCCTTGTCACGGTTATCACTCTTGTACCAATTCCGAAACACACTGGTTACGACTTCACGTTAATGTTTATGATGTTTGCGCTGAACTGTGCTGTAGATGCCTGGGCCAATATGAGAAACTATATGGACTCGTGAAGCCGTTGGTCGTTCTCATTATAGGTGTCAAAAGCTGGTAAATTAACCGACAAGTATTAGACGTTGTAATTTACTAGATTCGGAGCCATGCGGGCTGAGCCTGATGCTGTTCTCCGAAAACTTCTAGGGTGCTATCTGCTTCTGTGAATGCGGCCCTGCTGTCGACCGGTCCGAGGGTCGCCAGTGCCAGGTGGCTGGTTCAATCAAGCGCAAATCGCCTGCCCGCAGCATTGCAAAGAGAGCTTTGGCACGCGCCCGTGCCATCCCATAACCCTACGCTGTGAGCCGCAGGGTTGCTGATCTGTCGTTTCACGGTCAGACCTTGTCGGGCTGTCCGTCTTGCGACCTCATCAGCGCGGGGAGGGTTTGGCTCATCAGCGGAGATCGTTGACCTTGAGCAACACGCCGAACCTGCAGCTTCCCTTCCTCGACGCCAACCAGAACCAGAAACACGTCACGCACAATGCGGCGTTATCGATCCTCGACGTGCTGGTCAACCCGAAGGTCGAGAGCAACGCCCTTTCAACGCCACCTGGTTCGCCGGGTGATGGGCTGTGCTGGATTGTCGGCGCGGGCGGGACCGGCGTTTGGGCGGGCAAAGACCTGCAGATTGCCGCGTGGCAGGACGGCGCCTGGGTCTTCTATCTGCCGAGGACCGGCCTCATCGCCTTCGCCGGCAACCTCGGGGTTTCCCTCGTGTGGACCGGCTCGGCCTGGACCGCCCTGGCGCCGGGCGCGAACCCGGCCGCCGCCTTCGTTCAAGCGCTGATCTTCGGGTGACGCGATGAAGCGGCCGATCACGCCTGCCTATACGTTCACGCCGGCGTCGAGCACCCTCAATCTGTCCGGCATTGCGGGCTTCGACGTCCGCAACCTTTTTGCGGTCATCGATCTCAAAACGGGCGCCCTGATCTATGCGCCGCTCGCCGGCACCGGCTATTCGGCCCTGTCCGGCACGACGCTCACGCTTGCGGCCTCCATGAGTGGCCTCTCGGCGTCGGATCCTCTGCTCATCCTCTATGACGACGGCGGCAAGCCGGCCGAGGATGGGACCGATGCGACCGGCGTCACCATACCGAGCGGCGGCGTCGGCATTCGAGGTTGGCTGTCGGGCATCTACAAGGTTCTCAGCGGCACCCTTACCGTCACGATGGGCAAGACCGCCTCAGCCGGCGATGTCGCGGTCACGGCCGGCGGCACGGCGCAGACGCTCTTCTCCGGCGCGACGCCGGCGAACGGGTGGAAGGTCGCCAATCCCGATCCGGCGGAAGACCTTTGGGTGTCGGATTCGACCACGGCCGCGCCGAACGGCCTGGGCTCCTATCGCGTGCCCGCGGGCGGCATCATCACGACCGAACCCGGCGAACGGCCCGTCGGCCCGGTGAGCGTCTACGGCGCCACGACCGGCCACGTCGTCACGGCACGGAGCTGGTGAGATGAGCGGCAACGTCTTTCCCGCCGTCGTGCCGCCGGTCGTGGCCGGACTGCCGAATTGGCTGTCGCGCGCCAGCAAGACCGCCGAGAGCGGCTTCAACAACGATCTGATCTGCTTTTGGGGCGACAGCACCACGGCGACGGCGTTGAACTTCTTCGGCGGCTGCCCGCTGCCGGTGACCTATCCGACGTTCAGCGGCGCCCGTTTCGTCAACTTTCACCAGAAGAGCGGCGAGGCCCTGGCCGGCACCCGCATCGTGAATTTCGGCAACACCGGCGCGACGCTCGCGGTGTCGATGAACGAACCCTCGGGCGCGGTCTTCAACATCACCCGCGTGCTCGCGGCGAACCATCAAATCTACTGGCCGGCCGCCAACCCGCCCGCGGCCGGCGACACGGTGACGATCGGCGGCGTGGTCTTCACCTTCGTGGCGTCGGGCGCGACCGGCAACCAGGTCAATATCGGAGCGAACTTCGGCGGCTCGATCAGCAATCTCGTCGCCGTGCTGCAGGCCTCGGCCGATCCGACCGTCTCGAAGAACAACTATGCGAGCCGGTCCTCGAATTACGACGTCTCCTATGCGCTCGACGTCTGGTCGAAGGCGCTCGGGCCGGCCGGCGCCGGCGCGGGCGTCGCGTGCTCGACGGCGGGGTCGATCATCAACGGCACCCCGGTCCTGCAGGTGCCGGGCCTCGTCGTCCTATGCTACGGCATCAACGATGTCCGCACGGGCGCGACCACACAGGCGCAGCTCGTCGCCCTCATCACCAAGGCCGTCAACCGCATCCGGGCCGTGCTGCCGGCATGCGATATCGTGCTCTGGGGGCCGAACTCCTTTCTCGCCGATGATCCGACCGGGTCGGCCCTCGTGTCGCCGGCGACCGCGGTGGCCGCCCAGGCCTATTCGACGCTGCTCTATGGGGCTTACGAGCAGTTGAAGAACGTCTGGCCGAACGTCGTCGTGCTGCAGAAACAGGATATCTTCGGCAAGACCTGCCAGACCTTCGCGGCGCTCGGCGGCAGCGGCTTGAGCGCGATGTCGGATCAACTGCATCCGAGTCTCGGCGCGCAGACGCAAATGGCCGATTGGCTCGCGCCGCAAATCGGCTTCAAGAAGCCGTTCAACCCCCAGCGTGCCAACCTTGCCCGCGTCGGCAATCCGACGGCGCCTTACTCGATCTATCCGCGCGAGGTCGAAGACCCGGCCTTCTATGACGTGATCGCGCAAGCCAACTGGCTCGGCCAGGGCAACGCGTCCGGCAATGACTACATGGACTTCCTGTTCCCCGGCGCGCGCTATCGGGAAATCCTGCCCGGCGACATGGTCCAGATGGGGACAGGCGGCGCGGTCTTCCAAATCCCCTTGACCGGCGTCACGCTCTACAACCTCAACACCACGACGGCGCGCTTCGGCTTCACCGGCACCGGCCTGCTGCCGTCCTTCTCGGGCGGCGTGGTCACGGTCTATCGGCAGAAGTTCGAATGGGACGCGACGATCCAGAGCTATGCGCAGCAGCTCAACGCGTACCCCTACAAGCGGCGGTTCTATGTGGCGGCCGCGGGGTCCGGTTACCTGCGCCTCTACTATTTGGCGCAGAACGGCCGCGACCCGGCCAACATGCTGCTCAACCCGAACACCGATGTGATCGTCGGGCCGGGCGGCTTCGGGGCAATCACGGGTTACAGCGTCCTCGCCTTCGCCTCCGTCGGCGCGTGGCAGGTCAGCAAGACCGGCACCGACTTCTCGGCCCTGGCCGGGAAATATGTGTGGGTCTTCTCGACCTTCCCGAACCGCGAGCAGATCGAGAACAACTTCGAGCCGATCCGCCTCAACCTCGTCGGCTCGATCGCGAGCACGACCACTGTGCGCCAGATCGCGACCCGCGGCGCCGGCAAGGTGAACAAGGTCTATTATACGCAAGGCACCGCGGGCACGACCGACCTCACCATCACGCTCAAGGTCGCCGGAACCCTCGTGCTAACGTTGCTGATCACGGCGAACCACGTCGGCATTCAGCAGACGTCGTGGGCCAGCAATAGCTGGTTTTCGGTCTATCCGAACCAGGTGCTCGAATGGGCGATCTCCGGCGGCAGCGGTGCCGCCGACATCGCGATCGCGCTCGACATCGCTGGGTAGAACGGGATGGTAGACGCGTTAGTGATCCAAGTTTGACCCCTGGTGCTACTCAGAAGTCGTAGTGGGGGGCGGCGGACATAGACTGAGCGCTCGAATCCAGGCGTTTGGCAAAGCGCTCATGTCGGCAGGTCAGTCAGACTTAGCCGCGCCTCGGAAGCGCATTTCACGCGAAGCTCGGCGCAGCCCAAGTGACATAGCAGTGTCAGAAAGGGCGCCGCTGCCGATCGAGGGAGGCATCCGTTGCTGCAGGATGGGCTACGAGCTTCACGATCTTGGCATGCAAACTATGTTCTTGTTTTGTTCTTATGAAATTATTAAGCTAGAAGGCACGAAATGCCATTCGGCGACTTCTCATCCTGTGGGCAGTTCCAATGAGCACATGGACGGGCATGTAGCCTGTGAATAGGCTGCACGATCTTTGGAGATTGGCATGAGTCGAAATACCGCGATGACCGAAGCAGCGCAGATGGCGGAGGAGAACATGGACGTGTTTCGGCGCGGGCTATTACGGAGGATCGCCAAGAAGCGTGCGACTGAGAATCAAGTTGCCGAACCGTCAACAAAAGAACGTGATCAGGAAAAGCAACACGCGGTGCAGCAGGCGGACGTCTGATGCACCTGTACGGGGACGGCGACACGGATCGGCCCCTGAGAGACCCCGACGGCGAGAAGCCGTGGCGCGACAATTTCATGAGGGACTACGGCCGGGTCATTCATTCGGCCAGCTTCCGGCGGCTACAGGGCAAGACGCAAGTCTTCCCAGGACATGAGTCCGACTTTTTCCGCAACAGGCTCACGCATTCGCTCGAAGTGGCGCAGATCGCCGAAGGCATCGTCGACCGCCTGAACCACGTCGACCCCTATTTTCAGAACAGTAATCTCAACTCGCGGCTGTGCGCTACGGCGGCGCTTCTCCACGATCTTGGGCACCCCCCGTTCGGTCACAATGGGGAGCGTGCGCTGGACGCGATGATGGTTGGACATGGCGGCTTCGAAGGCAACGCGCAGACGCTGCGCATAATCAGCCAGCTCGAGAAGAAGGTCTTTGATGGTGCCGGGCGTTACGGTCTGAACATGACCTTCCGCACGCTCGCGGCCGTCCTGAAGTACGACAAAGAAATTCCCATCGAACGAGAGTCGGGTTCCAAGGTAGCCAAGGGCTTCTATGCCAGCGAAGCTGACTTAGTTGCGAACATCAAGGTGAAGGTCACCGGTGGCCAGGTCCCTGAGCCGGGGGCATTCAAAACGGTTGAATGTGCACTTATGGACCTCGCCGACGACATCGCCTACTCGACATTCGACCTTGAGGACGCGTTGAAGGTCGGATTTCTGACTCCTGGATACATCTTGGCCTCGAGCAAGGAACTCCTCGCCGAAGTCGCCCGGATCGTATCGAGGGAGATGGGCAGGGAAGTGTCGTCGGACGAGGTGATCGAGGTTTTCCAGAATTTGTTCGAGGGCATGATCGGCACTAAGTTGGTCGAGAGCCTCGAGCGGACTAGGCCCGACGACATGCCTGCGATGGAGCGGGCGCTCGAGGTGTTCGCGGGAGGCGAGCGGGCGTCTCTAGGCTTTGTTGATTCCGGGCACCTACGGACGAAGCTCTCCTCGCAGCTCGTCAAAGACGCGATTGACGGTGTGGGCGTCAAGCTGAACGATGCCGTTCCTGCCCTCACAAAGGTGTTCCTCAATGACGAAGCGAAGCTGCGCGTCGAGGTGTTGAAGCAGTACGTGTATGTCGCCACCATATCGACACATCGCGTGAAGATCGCCGAATATCGGGGGACGAGGATCGTCAAGGACATCTTTACGGCATTGTCCGAGAAGGATGGATCGATGCTCCTGCCTCTGGACGTCAAGCATGCACATGAATTATGCGCCGACAAACACCAACGGATGCGCGTAGTATGCGACTTCATCGCCGGCATGACGGACCGTTACGCATCGGAATTTCATGCGAGGCTCCATTCCGAGGCGCCGCAGAGCATGTTCAAACCGCTTTGAGGCATGGCCGGACCGGCCGTATGGCCACCGACGCCTGCCGTTAGGCGAACCGCGCCGGAATGCTAGCCTTACGGAGGAGATCCGAGACGTGGCTGGTGAGACCGACGGCACCGCGGATGCGTATGCCTGTATCCCGTGGCAGGCGCGCGAGGAGCGAGCGAAGCGCCTCCAATCCTTGGGAACTCTCGAAGTCGATCCAATCGGCGGCCTCGCCCGGAACGATGGCGTCCCGGGAGGACGCGCTCGCCCCTCTGTGGAGCTGCACCACCCAAGATTTATGGCCGTCGAACACCCATTCTAAGCGCACGCTGCCCAACGCGGATCGTGCTTGCCGAAACAACGCTGTGACAGCCCCCTCCACTTCGTCCGGTAAGACCTCTGGACCCTGCACGCCCAGCATGAAAAGATCGCCCTCGCCACGCCTGCCCTCGAGGCAGCAGCTCCCGTCGGCAAGCTCGAGCGCGGCTCCCGCGTAGACGGCGGGAACGGCCGACTGCGAGATAAGGGAGGGGATAGCGGTGCCGTCCGGATCCTCTGACGCCATAAACGCGAAGGGATCGGCGTAACCCCTGAGCGTCGTGTACTTGCCCGGCAACTGCTCGCGCGGACTGGTGCGCAGCCACGTCTCGGCGCTGCCGGTGGGCTGGCCAAACGAGAACGGCGCGACGCGCCTGTTGACCACGAGCGTTCGCGGCACGCGGAGTCCCGCAGCGTCTGCGACGAGCAGCCCATAGACTTTGTCGCCGAGCATTCGGCTAAAGTTGTTTGGCCAGGCGACCTCGTGGGTCAAGCGCGTCTGGTCGGCGGGGTCGTGCTCCCAAAGCAGCGTATGCCCGCCTCGCCATCCACACCGCCGTGGATGGATGCTGAACTCGACTCGCCCGGAAAGATCATTATTGAGTTCCGGCGCGAAGCCGTAAACGGCCGTAAGGACGTGCTCGGCCCATGTGACGGGAAGCGCGGCGGTGCCGGGCTTCTCGACGCCGCGGGGCGTATCATCGGGCGTGAACTCAATAAGACCGCCGAGCGCAACGCCCGATACGCCACCGTCGTGGACGTCGATCAGCTCGTTGACGATGGTATGCAGACCTTGCGCCGAGAGAGATCGAAGGGCGTCGAGTGCTTCATCCACGCGAGCGAGCCCGTAGACAAATGGCCTACTCTGCGCGGACTCGGGCGAAAAGCTGCGGACGTTGACCTTGCCGTCCGCGCTGTTGGCGAGCAATCTCTCGACGGCGTCCGCATCGGACGCAAAGGCGTGGTTGGGCGCGAGCCCGAGGACGCGACAATATTGTTGGACGGGACCTCCGTGTGTGGGGGCGAAGCTCGCGAACTGCGCGACGTTGGCATGTTCCGCAAGGCTGTCCAGAATCGCATCTTTGCGGATTCCACCAAGGTGTCGCCGTCGCGGCTCGGGTAAGCTCACCGGGTCCTCCTGCGGTAAAGCCGTACGATACGCCTTATCGGTGAGAACACTGTTACCGGTCGGCTGAACTGTCGGCAACATGTCGCGGAGCGCTGGTCCGACAGCTGGTCAGTCGCGAAGGCTTCGGCGCTCCCGCGGTGTAGCGCGTGGAGCCAGCCGAGCTCGGTTCCGCCGGGCATGCGCACGCTGAAGAGAATCATCATTCGCGCAATCTAGCGCGTCCTGATCGCCGACGAAATCGGCGGTCATACTCCCGCCACCCGTCCAAAGACCCGCTTCCTCAACCCGCGTCCAGAGGGATTGCATCGTCATGGCCGAACGAAACTACCCCGCGCCCGTGCTGACCGAGACCCTGAAATGGGAAGGCGGCCGCGTCGACGATCCTCGCGATCCCGGCGGCCGCACCAACCAGGGCGTGACGCAAGCGACCTATGACGCGTGGTGCAAGGGCTGCCATGCCCCGGTGCGCAGCGTCTACGCCATGACGGCGGCCGAGCGCGACGCCATCTATCGCACGGGGTTCTGGGCGAAGGTCGGCGGCGACGGGCTGCCGGACGGCGTCGACCTCGCCGGCTTCGATTACGGCGTGAATTCCGGCCCGGCGCGGGCGCTCAAGGCGCTCAAGGCGGTCGCCGGCATGGCAGACGGGGCCGCGGCCGTGAAGGCCGTCTGCGCAGCCCGCCTGTCGTTCCTGCATGGCTTGCGCAAGGCGGCCTTCGAAAAAGGCTGGACGCGTCGTGTCGCCGCGATCGAAGCCGCCGGCGTCAAGATGGCGCTCAATGCCCGGATCGGAACGCCGCCCGCGGCCGCGCCGACGCCGGGCGTCGCCGCTCAACTGCAGACGCATGCGAAGGTCGCGGCCGACAAGGCCAAGGCGCAGACCCGCACCGTGCAGACCGCCATGGCGTGGGGTGCCGCCGGCACTGCGACACAGGTCGCGCCGACACCCGCTCTGCACATCTCCCTCGTCGCTCTCGGGATCGCCGGCGTGGTGCTCGCGGTCGCGATCGCCGTGCTGCTCTGGCGTCGAGCGCACGCGCAAGCCCGTGCCGACGCCTATTCCGCCCTCGCTCAAACCGCCGCAAAGGACGCCTGACATGGACCTCGATTTCCAGAGCTTCAAACCCCTGATCAACGCGCTTGAGACGGCGGGCCTGCCGGTGCTCTCGACCGTGCTCGCGGCCGCCTTTGGGCCGGCCGGCTTCGTGGTCGGCCCGGCCCTCGGCATTCTCGTGCCGATGATCAACCGGGCGCTCGGGCTCGGCGAGGATGCGACGCCGCAGCAGGCGGCCGACGCGATCGTGGCAGACCCGGAGGCCGCGAAGGATAAGCTCGCGACCGTCCAGGAAGACCATTCCTACCTGCTGCAATCGGCGAAACAGGTGCAGGATTTCACGCTCGGTGCCCAGGGGCAGCAGACGGCCTTGCTCGCGATCGACGCGCAGAGCCAGTCGATGTTCGTTCGCGGCTGGCGTCCCGCGGCTGCCTGGATTTGCGTGACGGCGCTCGGCCTCGACACGGTCGTGATCCCGACAGCGGCGTGGGTGGCGGCGCTCTGCGGTCGCACCCTGCCGGCGCCGCCCGACACGACAGCCTTGCTCGCGTTGCTCACGGCACTGCTCGGCCTGGGCGCAATGCGGTCCTTCGACAAGGCGAAGGGCACGTCGCCCCTAAAAGCACCCGAGGCCGCGCCGCTGGCTCTGCCCAAGCGCCCTGCGCGCTAGCTGCTCTTTCATGCTCCGGAGGCGCTGTGACGGACGAACACAAGACAGGCGAGTCGGCATCGGCATCCGCGACCGAGCTACGCGTGCAGGTCGGCATCCTGGGCGAGCGGGTGTACGGGATCGACAAGAACCTCGGCAATCGCATCGATAACCTGGGGGCGAAGTTCGATACCTTCACGCAAGAGTTGAAAACGACCTATGCGACGAAGGTCGATCTGGCCGTCGTCGACGACAAGGTGCGCAAGGTCCAGGACGCGCAAAACTGGGTCATTAAACTCATCATCGGCGCAGTCATCGTCGCCGTGCTCGGCTTGGTCATCGTCAAGGGCGGGGTGCCACACCCATGAAGCCCAACCTTTTCGATCAGCCCACGGCCGACGAGCAGTTCTACGCCCGCGCCTTCGCCATCATGGTCGGACCGGGCCGCAAGGTCGCGTCGGTGATGCAGGTGTGCAATCTGCTCTACTGGCTTGCGATGATCGGCGCGTTGGCGTGGCTCTTCTCTCAAGTCATCGACCGCACCCCGCCCGTCACGATCCGGTCGGCGCGGCTAGTGAACGCCACTGTCGCGGCCGGCGATCCCGTCCGGGTCGAGTACGACCTGCGCCGCTCCCGAACCTGCCAGACGGATGTGTCTTGGGCGATCTTCGACGGATTGCAGGAGGTGCACCGGTTTGGTCCGGTGCAAGTCGACGCCGCCGGCAATCCCGGCGCCGACACGATGGTGCGCGCATGGCCGACGCCGATCAATGCCGCGCCAGGTCCGGGCCGGCTGCGCGTCACCTTGTCCTTCGAGTGTCCCGGCAACTATCTGCAGGCGGTCTATCCCGTGGTGATGGTGCTCGACGACGTCGGCTTTTTGATCGACGAGCCGCATCGGCGCTAGTCGCCGCGATCTCGCGGTGCGTTAATCTCTAAACTGGCCGCGGACCAAGAGGGTCCGGATGATTCGTGGCGACATACCCTTAGGAGGTCCACTTTCGGGCCGTTACGCTCAGCATCGCGCTCTCCGGTACCTTTGCAAACCTGTTCAGTTTCGCCACCGCTCCGAACTACGCCAAAACCCGATAAGCGGGCGTCTTGAAGCATGCTGAAACTGAGGCTTGCCTAAAAGAGCCATTTCGCCCCAAATGGCTCCAGTGATCGCCACGGGGATTCGACCATGAAAACCATGTCGGCGCGGGAGGCGAAGAACGCTTTCGGCCTGATGATCGACACTGCGCGTGCGGAGCCGGTGCTGATCGAAAAGCACGGGCGCGGCGTGGTGATGGTCATCTCTGTGGAGGAGTACGATCGGTTGCACGGCAGCGCCGACGCGACGCCGATGCAGTCCGATGGCGCCGGCCCCAGGCGCATCGACGACCGCGGAACATCGAAACAAGCATGAGCAATGGCGATCTCAACTGGATCACGAACTTCATCTGGGGCATCGCCGATGATGCGCTCCGCGACCTCTATGTGCGCGGCAAATATCGTGACGTGATCCTGCCGATGATGGTTCTGCGCCGCCTCGATGCGGTGCTCGAACCTACCAAAGCGGCCGTGTTGTCCATGAAACACAGCCTCGACAAGGCGAGCATCACCAACCAGGATGCCGCTCTGCGCCAGGCGGCCGGACAGGCGTTCTACAACACCTCGCGCTTTAATCTGCGCGATCTCCGCAACCGCGCGTCGCAGGCCCAGTTGAAGGCTGACTTCGAAGCCTATCTCGATGGCTTCTCGCCGAACGTGCAGGAGATCCTCGACAATTTCGAGTTCCGCAATCAGTTCCCGAAGCTGTCCAAGGCCGACGTTCTGGGCACACTGATCGAGAAATTCCTCGATAGCTCGATCAATCTCGGCCCCAAGCCGGTGCTGAACGGCGACGGTTCGGTGAAGTATCCGGGCCTCGACAACCACGCCATGGGCACGATTTTCGAGGAACTCGTGCGCCGCTTCAACGAGGCGAACAACGAGGAAGCCGGCGAACATTGGACGCCGCGTGACGCCGTGAAGCTGATGGCGAAGCTGATCTTCGTGCCCATCGCCGATCAAATCACCTCCGGCACATATCTGCTTTATGACGGCGCCTGCGGCACGGGCGGCATGCTGACGGTGGCCGAGGAAACGCTGAGCGACCTCGCCGAGCAGCACGGCAAGCAGGTCTCTACCCATCTGTTCGGGCAGGAGATCAACGGCGAGACCTACGCCATCGCCAAGGCCGATCTGCTGCTGAAGGGCGAGGGCGAGGAGGCTGACAACATTGTCGGCGGGCCGGAATGGTCGACGCTGGCAAACGACGCGTTTCCGTCGCGCGAATTCGATTTCATGCTGTCCAATCCGCCCTACGGCAAAAGCTGGAAGAGCGACCAGGAACGCATGGGCGGCAAGGCCGGCATGCGAGATCCGCGGTTCGTGATCGAGCACGCGGGCGACGCCGAATATAGCCTCGTCACGCGGTCGAGCGACGGACAGATGCTGTTCCTGGCAAACATGCTGTCCAAGATGAAGCACAACACGCCGCTCGGGAGCCGCATCGCCGAGGTGCACAACGGCTCCTCGCTGTTCACCGGCGATGCCGGCAGCGGCGAGAGCAACGTGCGCCGCTGGATCATCGAGAACGACTGGCTGGAAGCCATCGTCGCGCTGCCGCTGAACATGTTCTACAACACCGGCATTGCCACCTATGTCTGGGTGCTGAGCAACCGCAAGCCGGGTTATCGGCGGGGCCGCGTGCAACTGATCGACGCGACGCCGTGGTTCCGGCCGCTGCGCAAGAACCTCGGCAAGAAGAACTGCGAACTCGCCGAGGCCGATATCGAGCGCATCGTCGAGACGTTCCTCGCCTTCGCGGAGACGGAGCAGTCGCGCCTCTTCGACAACGCCGAGTTCGGCTATTCGAAGGTGACGGTCGAGCGGCCCTTGCGCGCCACCGGCATAGACGCGACGCGGGCCTATGCGCCGAAAGAGATCAAGGCCTTGAAGGAGGAGGGCCGCATCGCCGAGGACGGCGCGCCGGTCATCCGCCGCATTCATAAGCCCGGCAAAGTGACGGCCGATCCGCTGCGTGGCCTGTTCCCGGTGACGATCGACGGCAAACGCTGCGTCGTGGAATATGAGCCGGACAGCGATCTGCGCGATACCGAGACGGTGCCTTTGAAAGAAGCCGGCGGGATCGAGGCTTTCATTCGCCGTGAGGTGCTGCCGCACGCGCCGGACGCCTGGATCGACGAGGCCAAGGCCACGATCGGCTACGAGATCAGCTTCACGCGTTATTTCTACAATCCGCAGCCTTTGCGTCCGCTGGAAGCCATCCGCGCCGATATTCTGGCGCTGGAGCGCGAAACCGAAGGCCTGATGGCGGATATCATCGGGGCGGCGCGATGATCGACGGGCTGCGACCCTATCCCGAGATGAAGTCGACCGGAGTTCAGTGGCTTGGCGACGTGCCAGCGCATTGGGACGTTCGGCGCATCAAGACTCTGCTGAAGGAAATCGATCATCGCACAAAATCGGGGGAGGAGCGCCTGCTATCGCTACGGATGCGTCGAGGGCTCGTCGACCATCATGATTCAGGCGGAAAGCCTATTCCGCCTGACGCGCTGGTTGGCTTCAAAGTCATCGAGCCCGGTCAGATTGTTATGAACCGAATGCGAGCAGCATATGGCCTGTTTGGGCTTGCCGACGTTTGCGGGCTCGTGAGCCCGGACTATGCGGTTTTCCAGCCAGCGGATAACTCATACAACAGATATCTGCTCGAAACGTTCAAGTTGCCATCGCTCGCGGCGGTATTTCGTGCTGAATCTAAAGGCTTGGGTACTGGCGAATCTGGGTTCCTGAGGCTCTACACGGACAGATTTGGCCCGATCCCCGTTTCGTATCCGCCGCTTGACGAGCAGCGGTTGATCGTGCGGTTTCTGGATTGGCATGGTGCGCAGACGGCGAAGCTGGTCCGCGCCAAGAAGAAGATCATCGCGCTGCTGAACGAGCAGAAGCAGGCGATCATCCACCGCGCCGTCACCTGTGGCCTCGACCCGAACCCCAAACTCAAACCCTCCGGCATTCCCTGGCTCGGCGATGTGCCCGAGGGGTGGGAGGTGAAGCGGCTGAAGCAGGTTTCACGCATTCGCTACGGGCTCGGACAGCCGCCCGCTGAGAAGGTAGGAGGCTTGCCTTTAATTAGAGCAACCAACGTAGATCACGGTCGAATTCTCGCAAAGCACTTGGTCTATGTGGACCCTGATGCGGTTCCTAAGTCTCGCGGCGCATTTTTAAAGACTGGTGAAATCATCGTGGTACGCAGCGGAGCCTATACAGCTGACTCCGCAATCATACCCGCCGACTATGAAGGCTCCGTTGCAGGTTATGATATCGTCGTAACGGCGACGCGTGTCTTGCCCGAGTTCCTTGCTGCAGTCCTTCTTGCCCCACACGTGCAAATTGATCAGCTTATCCCGGCCAGCATGCGCGCCGCGCAGCCACATTTGAACGCTGAAGAACTCGGCGCTGCGGTTCTGGCGGTTCCAGACGCTCAAAGCCAGCGTAGGATCGTTGCTCATATTGACAATGAGACGGCAATTGCAAGCAAAGCGATTGACATTGCTCAACGCGAAATCGCCCTAATTCAGGAATTTCGCACGCGCCTGATCGCCGATGTCGTCACCGGCAAGCTGGATGTCTGCGCCGCCGCGGCTAGCCTGCCCGAAGTCACCGAGATTGAACCCGCTGACGATCTGGCCGAGGTCGATGACCTCGACGAAGTCCCCAACGACGCAGAGAACGAGGAGGTCGCCGCCTGACCATGCCCGTTCTGGCCGCCACCGCTATGCTGACCAAAACCGCAACGATGTCCCGATTAGGAGACAGGCAATGAGCGAAACCCATCGGATCACGGTCGATCCCAGCCAGTGCGGCGGGCGGCCCTGCCTGCGCGGCTTGCGCATCCGTGTGCGCGACGTGCTGGACCTGCTGGCCGCCGGCGCCGACCGCGCGGAAATCCTGGCGGATTATCCGCTGTTGGAGGAAGGCGACATCACGGCCGCCCTGGAATACGCCGCGCGGCAGAGCGACCATCCCGTGCTGCGCGTGGCCTGATGCGCTTCCTGGTCGACGCACAATTGCCACCCGCCCTGGCCCGCTGGCTCGCCGCCCAGGGGCATGAGGCGGCGCATGTCGGCGACCTCGGGATGCAGGCGGCGTCCGACGCCGCGATCTGGGATCACGCCCTGGTGTCGTCCTCGGCGATCGTCACCAAGGACGAGGATTTCGTGCAGCGGAAGGTGCTGGCGGATAACGGGCCGGTTGTGGTCTGGATCAGGCTGCCCAACACACGGCGGCAAGAGCTGCTCGCCTGGTTCGAGACGGTGCTGCCGGATGTTCTAGCGGCGCTGCTGCGCGGCGAAACGCTGATCGAGGTAACATGATGGCGGATGGCGCGCCGATGGATGCTGGCAAGGCCAGCCTTGTGCTGCTGATCCATCGCTATCTCGGCGGACTGATGGACCCGTTCGTCACGCTGCTGGAAATACACAAGTTGATGTATTTCATTCAGGAAGCCGGCGAGCCGGTGCGGCTGAAATACACCAAGGCCCCCTATGGCCCCTACGCCGAGAATCTCCGGCATGTGCTGCATGCGGTCGAAGGGCATCTCGTGTCGGGCTATGCCGATGGCGGCGATGCGCCGGACAAGCAGATCGAGCTTGTCCCCGGCGCTGAGGCGTTCCTGAACGACAAGCGGGAGACGGTCAGCCGGTTCGATCGGGTGGGCAAGCTGGTCGAGGGGTTCGAGACGCCGTTCGGGCTTGAATTGCTGGCCACCGTCCATTGGGTCGCGACGCGCGAGAACGCGATCGATGCCGACGACGCGGCGGCGAAAGTCTATGCCTGGAACGAGCGCAAGAAGCGCTTCTCGCCGCGTCAGATCAGCATCGCCTTTGAGACCCTTCGGGCGAACGGGTGGCTGGCGGCGGCATGAAAACCGACACCTCGGAGAAGGGCCTGGAAGCCCTCATCGTCGCCGATATGACGGGGCGGCGTATCGAGGACTTTGGCGCGCCGGCCGGCGGCGGATTCTCCGAGGAGCCGGAGCCGTTCGTCGGCCTGCACAACTGGCTGCTCGGCGATCCGAAGGCTTATGACCGGGCATGGACCGTCGATCTTGTCCAGTTGCGCGCGTTCGTCGCCGCGACCCAGCCGCCCCTGCTGGCGGCGCTTGATCTCGACAACGACAGCCCGACGCGCCAGAAACTCCTGGCGCGACTGCAAGGTGAGATCGGCAAGCGCGGCGTCATCGATGTGCTGCGACATGGTGTCAAGCACGGTCAGCACGATGTCGATCTGTTTTACGGCACACCGTCGCCGGGCAACGCCAAGGCCGCCGAACGCTTCGCGCTGAACCGCTTCTCCGTCACCCGCCAGGTTCGTTATAGCCGGGACGACACTGCCCACGCCCTCGATCTGGCGCTTTTCATCAACGGCCTGCCGGTGGCGACGTTCGAGCTCAAGAACAGTCTAACCAAGCAGACCGTCGAAGACGCTGTCGAGCAATACAAGCGCGATCGCGATCCACGCGAGAAGCTGTTCGAATTCGGCCGCTGCATGGTGCACTTCGCGGTGGATGACGCGCAGGCGATGTTCTGCACCCACCTCAAGGGCAAGGCGTCTTGGTTCCTGCCGTTCAACAAGGGCTACAACGACGGCGCGGGCAATCCGCCAAACCCCGGCGGGCTGAAGACGGATTATCTCTGGCAGGATATCCTGACGCCGCTCGGCCTGACCGACATCATCGAGAACTACGCCCAGATCGTTGAGCGGCGCGACCCGAAAACCGGCCGCGTGAAGCGCGACCAACTGTTCCCGCGTTTCCATCAGCTCGATGTCGTCCGCAAGCTTCTCGCCGACGCCCGGTCGAAGGGCGCGGGGCGGCGCGTGCTGATCCAGCATTCGGCGGGATCGGGCAAGTCGAACTCGATCGCCTGGCTGGCGCACCAGCTGGTGCGGCTCGCCAGTGACAGCGGTCAGGTGTTCGACTCGGTGATCGTGGTCACCGACCGGCGCCTTCTCGATCAGCAGATTCGCGACACCATCAAACAGTTCGCGCAGGTCGGCGCGACCGTCGGCCACGCCGAGCATTCCGGCGACCTGCGGCGCTTCATCGCCGACGGCAAGAAGATCATCATCACGACGGTTCAGAAATTCCCTTTCATCCTCGACGATATCGGCGCGCTGCACCGGGATCGCCGCTTCGCGATCGTTATCGACGAGGCGCATTCCAGCCAGGGCGGCAAGGCCGCCGCTGCGCTGAACGCCGCCCTGACCGGGTCAGACGATGGTGACGAGGACGAGACGATCGAGGACAAGATCAACGCGATCATGGAGAGCCGGAAGATGCTCCCGAACGCGAGCTATTTTGCCTTCACGGCAACACCGAAGAACAAGACTCTGGAAGTGTTCGGCGAAGCCGTCTCCGAAGGCGGCGCGGTCAAGCATCGGCCGTTTCACAGTTATACGATGAAGCAGGCGATCCAAGAGGGCTTCATCCTCGACGTGCTGCGCTATTACACGCCGGTCAACAGCTACTATCGGCTGGTGAAGACGGTCGAGGCCGATCCGGAGTTCGACACCAAGCGCGCCACAAAGAAGCTGCGCCGCTATGTCGAGAGCAACGATCATGCGATCCGCCTCAAGGCCGAGATCATGGTGGATCATTTTCACGAGCAGGTGCTTGCACTGAACAAGATCGGCGGCCAGGCGCGTGCGATGGTGGTAACCTCCGGCATCGAGCGCGCCGTACAATATTTCCAGGCTGCCAGCTCCTACCTCATCGAACGCAAAAGCCCATACCGTGCGATTGTCGCTTTCTCGGGCGAGCATGAATTCGGCGGTGCCAAGGTCACGGAAGCCAGCCTGAACGGCTTCCCGTCGAAGGATATCGTCGATCAGATCGAGAAGGATCCATATCGGTTGCTAATCTGTGCCGACAAGTTCCAGACCGGCTATGATCAGCCTCTGTTGCACACGATGTACGTTGACAAGTCGCTCTCGGGCATCAAGGCGGTACAAACGCTGTCGCGGCTGAACCGGGCGCATCCGCAAAAGCACGACGCCTTCGTGCTGGACTTCATGAACGATAGCGAGACGATCCGCGCGTCGTTCGACACATTCTATCGCACGACCATTCTCAGCGACGAAACCGACCCGAACCGGCTGCACGACCTCAAGGCGGCGCTGGATGAATATGAGGTGTACCAGAGGACCGAGGTGGACCAGCTTGTCGATCTCTATCTGGGGGGCGCCGATAGGGATCGGCTGGACCCCATTTTGGATGCGTGCGTGGCAATTTATAATTCGGACCTGGACGAAGATGGACAGGTGGATTTCAAGGGCAAGTCCAAGGCCTTTGCCAGGACATACGCATTTATCGCGGCCATCCTGCCTTTCACGAACTCGGAATGGGAAAAGCTTTCAATATTCCTGAACTTCCTTGTGCCGAAGCTGCCGGCGCCGCGCGAGGAAGACCTGTCGAAGGGCATTCTCGAAGCGATCGACATGGATAGCTACCGCGTCGAGAAGCAAGCGGTGCAGCGCGTTCAACTGACGGATCAGGATGTCGAGATCGATCCCGTTCCGACCGACGGCGGCGGACACAAAGCAGATCTGGAACTCGACCGGCTCTCCAATATCATCCGAGGGTTCAACGACCTGTTCGGGAATATCACGTGGGAAGACGGCGATCGCATCCGGCAACTGATCGCGACCGAGATCCCCAACAAGGTGGCCGCAAACGCCGCCTACCAAAACGCGAAGCAGAATTCCGACAAGCAGAATGCTCGCATTGAGCACGACAAAGCCCTTGGGAGCGTCATTGTCGGGTTGATGAAGGACGACACGGAACTGTTCAAACAGTTCAGCGACAACCCAGAGTTCAAGCGGTGGTTGGCTGATACCGTTTTCTCAGCAACATATGATCGTCCAACGCCCACCGTTCCATGAGTGTTTGAGCTGGTGGCCGAACGATCATGATAGGCGCAGCTCCAATTGGCAGCTCTCCGACAGGATGCCAACGGCAGCCACTGGCGCACAGGTAAACTCAACAAATTGGGCGGAGGAGCCTCGGTGAAGCGGGTTACCCGATGGACGATAGCGCCACTCACCAAAGCCAAGTTAGCTGGGCTCCTTTCAGGCGGCGACGCTGAAGACGAAGAAACCCTGCTCAGAGTGGGGGGATGCGATGTAGCGGACCTCCGCTACCATTCGCTTTTCCCCTAAAATACGTCTTTGAAATCATGCCGTTAGCTGTACGCCGGTAGGCCGCGGAACGCGGCGCAACGATCGTTGGGCCACCTTCAAGGGCCACCGTCCAGCGTTGGGCGCGGGCATGGCAAGAGCGAGCTTTCTCACCCGGCGGGACGGCCGGTACTGGTTTCAGATCCGATTTGACCCGTGTCGGGATCCCGGCGACTCTCATCGGCATCTCAAATTCGCGCTGCGGATCGCCGCTTACCCCGTGGCGTTGCGGCGAATGGTGTCGGTCATGTCCATCATCACACAGTTCCGGGTTTGCCCCGATCATCGCGCCCGGACGGTCGAGCTTCTCGGCCAGATGGTCAATGCGCTCCATCAGGCGCCTCCTTATACCGAGGACCAGATCGTGGTGTGGGAGGGGCTCGAAAGAGTGGTCCAGCGCTTCGTCGGGTCCGTTCAGGCCATCGAGCATCCGATCGGCGTCCACTCCCCAGACTTTTGGGATCACTGGCGTCGGTTTGCCGAGCGCAACGAGCGGATCAGCCGGGCTCGCCGTTCAGGAAAAGACCCAAAGATTGTCGAGGCCCGCGCGCCGGCCGATCAATTGCCCCAGGCGCTCCGCGACATCGTCTGCTCGCAACAGCCGCATCAGGTCGCCGCCCTGACGCCAGACAAGCTCGCTCGGATGCGGAAGCAAACTGAAATCGACAACGACACGGATATCGCCTCGTTCAAAAACATATGGGGTGCTGACGAGGCCGAGGTCTTATTCGAGGACGGGTCGACCGGCCTACTCTACGGCGATCGGGGTTCAGTCCTCGTGCGCTTCGGGTTGCAGCCATCTGAAATGAAGCACGGTTCCGCCGCGAACAGCCATGATGCGGAACTGGCGCCAGACAAGAATCCCTCCGACACCCCCCGAGCCGTCAGGCGAAGAGGATGCACCTCTCGGCGAGGCCATCAAAGCGCGTCTCGACGCTTTGGCCATTAAGCTCGGTAACCGGAGGGCCGACGAGTCGCTTGGCCGCGTCCTTCGGTTTGCGTCTGATGTTCTCGGCGATCGCGGTAGGGACGCTCATTGCTGAGCGCCCCCCGCACAGATCCGAGCGGGCCCAATTCGGGCACTCGGCTCC
>NZ_JAMOIM010000120.1 GCF_026130545.1 Lichenifustis flavocetrariae
GAGACGATTTCGAGGCAGAGCCGGTCGCAGCGATCCCGCAGGCCATCCACCTGCCGGTCCGGGCATTGCTCCTGCGTCGAGACCCGCATGTACCCTACTTTTGTCATGACATTTCAACCGGCTGGCGCGGTCCGATCGCCGCCGGTTGCTCATAAAGGACCCAATGTGTGCACTTGGATAAAGGCTCATCGAAGCGGCTCCAGCCGCTTCGATCCCCGCCCTTCTCGTTTGTCATCTTGCAGCTCGAAGCTCGTCCGGCCGCAGGCTTCATGCCAGGCATGTCTGCCTCACGCGCCCGGTGTCCCAGCTACTCCGTGCCTCTTGGTTGGCATTGCGAGCAATGAATTGGTGTTCCGGTTCAATTTGGCCACCCGGCTCGATCAATGGATTAGATGCGAAGACGTGCATGATGCCGGATTTCTTCATGTGGGTACCGGGCCTGCCCCATGGTTAGCCTCTCCTTAACCAATCTCCGTAAACGTTACTGGTCGCGCCCATGGTGCAACGCTGATCAGGAACGCCAGATGGACTTAAAGCAGCAGAAACCTGCAGATGGCGAAGGGACCGAAACATTGCTGGAGCGCGCGGTCCGGCGGTCCTTGATGCGTCTGAACAATGATGATGCAGAGGATCTGGAGCCTAAGCAGGAGAACGGAGCGGAGGTCCCACGTGAGGGTCCCGGCAACTCGGTGCATTAAAGGCCGGAAAGGCTCGCGCGTCGATGTGATCGCCGTCCGGAGGGCTCGCGTTCGTTCATCGAATGGATCTTGGATGACCGACGCCGATTTTGCCGCGGTAAGAGCCGCCCTTACCGCTGTGCTTGTGCCGCCGGCCAAGACACCGTTGCGCCACGTCATTGAGGCTTGATTGCATCCCGTCAACGCGCCGCTGAACGGCGAAGAGCAGGCCGGCATAGCCTTAAAGTGAAAGGGCGATCGGACCTCATGGGCCGCTTAGGTCCTCCAGGGCGCGATGATGACGTTCACCCCGGGCTCGCCGTGTTCGAGCAGCATGCGGCGAACGAGTGCGAGATGCGGTATCTGCTGCCGCTGCCTTTGCCTCGACATGAAGGGACGGATTCCGGTCGAAGCGGCCCTGCACCGCAGCCCATGGCCGCGACGCGGTTTCCCTCCGTAGTTGCTTCTTGTCGTTGCCCCGCTTCAGGCAAAATGATAAAAGCGAAGCGAACAAGTGTTGGAATTCATGAATAAAATCAGTCTCGCTGCGCTGCCTTTCGCGATGATCGCGATCGTCTCCGGCTCCCATGCCAAAGCGGCTGAAGCGCCGGCCGCGAGCCCTGCCGCGACCGTTCCGGCGCCCCCTGCCGATTTCTCAATCGATCAGGTACCGCTTTCAAACGCGCCCCTCGGCAAGTTTCCGTTCTTCGGCCTGCCGCCCGACTACGTCCCACAGAACACGACGAAGGCCCCGCAATTCGGGCATTTCCTGTTTTGGACCGGTAAGGCCCTCAAGGATGTCGAGGGCGAGACATTCATGGTCACGATCGTCGCTAAGCCCGACGGAAAGGAATTCTCGTCCTACGTGCTGAAGAAGAACATGGAGGCGCTCTTCCAGCAGGCCGGTGCCGTCAAAATCAGCGATGGGAAAATCCCGGACGACGCGCTCAAAACCATTCCCGACGATGTTCGGGGGGACCTCATCATGGGACTCGGCGATGTCTGGAACAATCCGGCCGAGACCTAGGTCATTCACCGCCCGCCCGACGAAATATGGATACACTACACAACGAACTCCTCCGAGGCGTCCCTGGCCGTCGTCCAGACCAAGGCCTTCGTGCAGACGGCAGCGTTGCTCCCGGCCGACGCGGGCCAGCTCAAAGCCGACCTCGACAAAACCGGCAAGGCGGTCCTGCACGTCAATTTCGCGACCGACCGGACACAAATCCTGCCGACGTCGAAACCCCAGATGGATGCCGTCGTTGCCCTGTTGAAGGCCGACCCGTCGTTGAAACTCGCCATCAATGGTTATACGGACGACACCGGCACGGACGCGCATAACGTCACCCTCTCGGATGGCCGCGCCAAAGCGGTACAGGCCGCACTGGTCGCAGCCGGTATCAAGGCCGATCGCCTCCAGGCCAAGGGCTATGGCCGAGTCAGTCCTGTCTCGAACAACACGGATGAGACAGGCAAAGCCGCCAACAGGCGGGTCGAACTGGTCAAGCTGCCTTAAACCGACAGCAGGTCCTGCCAGGCCGTCGTGTAGCGCGGGCTGACGAAATCGCTCCGCGTCCGGGCGTCGCCCCGAAGACGGGGCCGCGCTCTAGCCAAGGGGCCGGAGCCTCGTGAAGCGCCGAGTCTCCGCGCATGCGCGTGACGATCGTTGACGCGAGACAGGTGGCCCCTCGCCTTGCAGGCGACCCGCCGTCGCTCCGGCCAAGCGGCCTCCGGGTCGACACGAGCGACCGAAAGCCGCGCCACGGCGAGCTCTACGTGATCACGGTCAGCAGCCCGCGAGCGGCATGCGGTTTCGTCCGGAGGATCGTGCAGGCCCGCGCATGATGGGAGACTTCGAGGACGGCTATGGCGTCGGCTGGTGGTTCAAGTTCGAAATCATCGGCCTGGGGTGGATGGTCGACGGGCCTGTTCGCTCGGACGGGTTCGCCGAGAAGGCGCTTGGTCGGATCGTGGGTGTCATGACGGGCGAGGAGCCATGATCGACGGCATGCGTGAAGGTTTGGCTCCCGCCACCTTGAAAGGTCATTGGCCGTCAGCGGCAAACCCGAATGGGACCCTCGTAGGTTTCCCGAATGAAGCACCGGCGCTCGCCATATCCGCCTTCATAGAACCTTGGACCGCGGCCATAGCCATACCCGCCGTATCCGTCACGGCGATATTCGCCAGGATCATAGGCATATCCGCTGTCGCCGTTTTCCTTGCAGTAGCCGTAGTGAGATCGGTGCCCGAAAGGACCGCAGCCATCGCGGACCCGTGTGATCCCGCTATCGGAGGCGACCGAACTTGCTGGCAGCGGCATGGCTTGAGCCGGCAAGGCTATCGAAAGAAGCGCCGCGATAGCTGCCGTCGGCCAGAACACGTAGCGCATTTCCAGACCTCCCATTTCGATGTGCGGGGCGGTTGTTCGCACGGGTTCTTGAAGCCGCCTCATCTTCATATTTGTCTGCGGATGAATGGCCGATGTCAAAGCGGGGCAGCGTCGCGCAGCTCGCGTTGCAGACGGCACGGCGGAGAGAAATTTATGAGATCAAACACGCAGAAGCCGCTGCTGGTTTGGTAAGAGCTAG
>NZ_JAMOIM010000121.1 GCF_026130545.1 Lichenifustis flavocetrariae
AGCCGTGACCGCGAGTGGGCGCTGTCGACCGTCTGCCTTCGGTATGTACCGTCGTCGGGATGGTTGCGCCCGGTATGCTCCCCGATGGACCTTGTCGTGCAGAACCGCCAGATTTCGCTCGAGATCTGCCTCGTAGGTCCGCCATGTCACCCCGTCCATACCGGGAGCGGCGTTCCGCTTCAGTGCGCTGAACGCCAGGCGGAGTAGCGCGGGGCCGATATGGTGGAAGAGCGCGGTGAACCGTTCCTTCTTTCCTTGCCTTGCTGCTTGCCGTATGCGGCCCAGCGCCTGGGACACGCTTTCCCGGTCCTGAGCCCGGCGCGTGCTTTGCTGGCCCGCATTCCCCTTGTCCAGCGACATCCGAAACTAGCCCTGCATTGCCTCATCTTAGATGCTACTGACTAGGCTTGTTGCGTCACGAGCAGTGCTACCGATCCGGGCAGGAATGCCTGGGAGTGGTCGATGGCGAGGCGCATCAGCATGGCGGCAAGGTCTGAACTCACCGACGCGGTTGTCGAACGCTATCAGACGGGCCGGCGTGCGGACAAAATACAGATCTTGGACGAGTTCGTCGCCATCACAGGTCACCACCGCAAGCATGCGATCCGGGTTCTGTCGAAGAGAGCGGCGCGGCCTGGAGATGGCGCCGCCACCCGTAGGCGCGCACGACGTTATGGAGTTCGGATGTGCGAGGTGTTGGTCGCGCTGTGGGACGCTTCGGACCGGGTCTGCTTGAAGCGCCTCGTCGTGATGATGCCCGTGCTGCTGCCTGCCATGGAACGGCATGGCCGCGTTCATGTCGATGATGCCGTCCGGGCCCAGTTGCTCGCCGTCAGTGCCGCCACAATCGACCGTTTACTGGCGGATGCCAGAGCCGGCGCCCAAACGGGCCGACGCCGGCGCGCTGGGCAAAGCTCGGCGGTGCGCCGGTCGGTGCCGGTTCGCACGTTTGGCGATTGGAACGACCCGCCGCCTGGGTTCGTGGAGGTGGACTTCGTCGCTCATTCTGGCCCTTCTGCGTCCGGCAGCTTCATCCAGACCCTTGTGCTGACCGACATCGCGACCGGATGGACCGAGTGTGTGCCGGTGGCATTCCGCGAAGGCACGCTCGTCATCGAGGCGATCGCAAGAGCCATGACGCTGTTTCCCTTTCCCCTACGCGGCGTGGATTTCGACAACGACAGCGTTTTCATGAACGCGCCGGTCGTGGACTGGTGCCGAGCCCAAGGTCTCGAGGTGACCCGATCTCGCGCATACCGGAAGAACGACCAGGCCTGGGTGGAGCAGAAGAACGGCGCCATCGTCCGCCGGTTAGTCGGCTACGGGCGGTTCGAGGGTGTGGCGGCCGTTGGCGCTCTGGCACGGCTGTACGCGGCCGCGCGGCTGCACACGAACGTGATCCAGCCCTCGTTCAAGCTGCGGCAGAAGACGCGGGAAGGGGCAAGGGTGATCAAACTCTACCACGCCCCCGCGCCGCCGGCCGACCGCCTCCTGCTTCATGCCGCGGTCACTGATGCCGCCAAGCAAGCCGTCCGGCATATTCAAGCGGGGGCAGATCCCGTTCTGCTGATCGACGAGATCCGGGCTGCGCAGGACGCGCTGGGGCACTGGGTGCACTGTCAGGCGACATGACAAACTAGCCCCGCATTGCCTCATGTCGGAATGTTACCCAGCGTTCCAATGTCGCCTAGGGGATCAGGAAGCCGACGGACGGCGGAATCGGCGCGGAGACGAGGAGACTCGACACCCCGTCCGAGATCAGCCGGCGCGCGACCGTCATACGCTGTGCCGCGATCGCGCGCTGAAGCGTCCGCAGATGCTTGGGGCCGAAGATATCCGGCGCGAGCGTGGTGAGCCGCTCCAAAGCTGCGACCGCGGACAGGCTTGGGTCGTTTTCCATCCAGTCCCGGATCTGATCGCCGTAGGGTGCCAGCATGCCAAGCCGTTTCGGGATCGGCTTGCGGCGGCGATAGGGCCGACGGTGGATGGCTCGCGGCTCGCCGCCTCGGGGTTGAACCGCCGAGGCCAAGTTGGAGGTGGCCGCCGTCGCCGGATCGATGGCATCCTTCGCCAAGCCTCGCCAGTGGCCAAGCGCGACCATGCTGTTGCGATCCTGCGCCAAGCCAAGGTCGTCGCCCTCGCCGGAGCCTCAAGCCGGCTCCGCTCGACGACATCGTGTCGAGAACCCTCGAATGCGAGCCGCGCCGCTGGAAGGTGATCGAGCATGTCCGCCAGAAGGTGACGTGCCGCGATTGCGAGGCCATCACCGAGACACCGGCCCCGTCCCATCCGATTCCGCGCGGCTTTGCCGGCCCGAACCTTCTCGCCAGCGTGCTCGTGTCGAAGTTCATGCTGCACCAGCCGCTGAACCGGCAGAGCGCCACCTTCGCTCGCGAAGGAATTTGCCTGCGCCGTGGCGCTCGATCCGATCGTCGAGGCGTTGCGCCGGCACGTGCTGGCGGCCGAGCGCATCCATGCCGATGATACGACGGTGCCGGTGCTGGCGAAGTTGAAGACCGTCACCGGCCGGCTCTGGACCTATTTCCGGGATGACCGGCCGTTCGGCGGTACCGACCCGCCGGCCGCCATCTTCCACTAGTCCCGAAGCCGGCACGGTGACCATCCCCGCGCGCACCTCGCCGGCTATGGCGGCATCATGCAGGCCGACGCCTTCGCGGGCTACAACGACCTCTACGCACCCGGATGGAAACCGCGGCCGATCATTGAGGCGGCATGTTGGTCACATGGACGGCGCAAGCTCTTCGATCTCGCCAAACTCAGCAAGGCGCCCATCGCCATCGAGGCGGTGCGCCGCATCGACGAGATCTTCGCCATTGAACGGACAATCCTCGGCAAGAGCCCGGCTGAGCGCGTCGCGGTGCGCCAGGCTTCCTCGAAGCCGCTCGTCATAGCGTTGGAGACCTTCCTGCGCGAGAAACGGGCGCTTCTCTCGGCCAAAAGCGAAACCGCCAAGACCATCAACTACAGCCTGAACCACTGGTCGGCCTTCACCCGCTTCCTCGACGACGGGCGCATCTGCCTTTCGAACAACGCGGCCGAGCGCGCCCTGCGCGGAATTGCCATCGGAAGGCGCAATTGGACCTTCTGTGGGTCAGATGCCGGAGGTCATCGGGCGGCGGCCATCTACACCCTGATCGAGACAGCCAAGCTCAACGACGTCGATCCGCATCAGCCGTCACGAGAGCGGGGCGACCGAGGTTGGAGTGCGCGGCGCCTTTGCGGGCGTGATGCAGGCGGCGG
>NZ_JAMOIM010000122.1 GCF_026130545.1 Lichenifustis flavocetrariae
GCCGGCACCGTGAACACGACGTGGAAATAGCCCACCGGCAGCAGGTCCGCCTCGCGCGCCGCCAGCCACTCGCGCGCGGCCGCGCCCTGACACTTGGGGCAGTGCCGGTTGCGGCAGGAGTTGTAGGCGACGCGGGTCTGGCCGCATCCCTCGCAGGCTTCGATGTGGCCGCCGAGCGCCGCTGTGCGGCAGGTCTCGATGGCCGACATCACCTTGAGCTGGCCGAGGCTGACGTGGCCGGCATGGGCGGCGCGCCAAGCCCCACCGTGCCGGCGGAAGATGTCGGCGATCTCCAACGCGGGACGCGACACCGGATCAGGCTCCGGTGTCAGTGCCCTCCATCAGCAGCTTGAGGCGGTCGAGCGGGCTGGTGACCGCCCGGATCGTGCGAGTGGCCACGCGGGCGTAGAGCGCGGTCGTGTTAAGCTTGGAATGGCCGAGCGGGCACGCGCCATAATGCGTATCTTCTATGTCATTGAAAACCAAAGCTCTGCTGGGCACCGTCCGATGTTAGCGGGCGGCGCCCTGTATTCTGCTGCCGATACTCGGCCATGTCGTTTTCCTTGATCACCCAAGGTGCGCCCTTGCAAAGCTGGTGCCCCCTGATGATGCCGTGACGGAGCATACGCGACGCCGTCATGACGCTCACATCGATCATGTCCGCCGCGGCCTGGAGCGTGATCTCGCCTCGCTCGGCCCATTCGCTCTCGCGATAAACCGGGATGCGATGATGATGGCGGAACGAACAGACCCGAGCCTTGGTCCAGCCGTTGCCGCGGCCGGTCGGCTTGCTGGCGCGATTGAGCAGCCGCGCGATGTGCTGGTCAGGCATCAGCCGCGCCACCTCGCGGACCAGCGACAAGGTGTCGTCCGGCACCGTCCAGCGATGCTTGCCGGCCCCGTTCATCTTCAGCTTCAGGGCGGTGTGGTCCCCACCGTGCCAGTGAAGGATCAGTTCGACGACGTCGGCTTCGAGCCGCACGACGATCTCGTGCAGGGCCGCGCGCATGATCCGCTTGCGTGTCGACGTCGTTGCCGCCGGGTGAGACCAGGCGCGTTCGAGATCAGCGCCGAGTTGCAACAGGTGCTGCCGCTCCCGCTCGCCCAGGACAATGGGCTTTACCGCATCGATGGCAGCGATCTCGCCTTCGATGCGACGCATGACCTGCAGCGCGCCGTTCCAGCGGCGTTCCAGTTCGCCGGCGACCAGACGATTGGCGGGATCCACAGCATCATACTGTCGACGGGCGTGTGCCTCTGCAAAGCGTGCCTGCTGCAGCGCCAATTCCAGCTGCCGGCGAGCCGCTGACGTCTCGCTCGTCTTGGCCTCGAGCGCCTTGACGGCAGCCTCGACGCCGAGTGGCTTCAAGATCCGGAGGACTTCCGCACCAACGGCCTGATCGGCACGGAAGCTGCCGAACGAGATGCATCGCGCGGTGCCGTGGTTCACATTGGCGCCCTGGCAGTAGTAGCGACCTGCCTTGCCGCCGTAGCCCACATACATTTTGCGGCCACACTGGCCACAGCGCAGCAGCCCCACGAGGAGAAGGTCGCCGCTCCGCACGGCCCCTCTGGCCAGAGCGCCTTTGCCGGTCGCATTGTCGGCAATCACCTGCTGGTTCTTCTCGAACTCGCTCCAGCCGATATAGCCTTCGTGCTGATCCTTGAGCAGCACGTCCCATGCGGCCAAGGGGCGCCGGAGGCCGCGCCTGATGCGCTTGCGGCCATTCTCAACGACGACCTTGCTCGCCGTACGCCCAAACGCATAGGCGCCGGCGTAGACAGGGTTGGTCAGGATGTTGTGCACGGTGTTGTAAAGCGGCAGTCTCCAGATCACGCCTTGCCCATCCGAGGCGCTATGGCTTGCGACCGGCAAGGCGATGCCTTGGTCGCGCAGCCACAGATGCACCTGTCGGACGCTTTGCAGCTCAGAGAACCTGTCGAAGACGAGCCGGATGGCGTCCTGCACTCGTGCATTCGGATCCTTCTCGATCCGGTCGCGCCCGACCCGCACATAGCCCGCCGCGACACCGAGGAAGAGCGCACCGCGGCGTGCCTTCTGCTTCAGCGCCTCCTGGGAGCGCTGGCGGAAAAGCGACAGCTCGAGTTCGCTCATCGTTCCCTTCATGCCGAGCAGCAGGCGATCGTTGGGATGCCGCGGATCATAGATCCCATCCTCGTCCACGATAACGGTTCCGACCAGCCCGCAGAACTCGATCAGCGTGTGCCAGTCGCGGCCGTTGCGGGCGAGCCGCGACGCCTCGATCGCCAGCACGGCGCCGACGCGGCCCTCGCAGATCGCCGCCAGCAGGCGCTCGAAGCCGGGCCGATTGACGCCGCCTCCAGAGCGGCCGAGATCATCGTCGATGACCTCGACCGCGGTCCAGCCGAGCTGCCGGGCCCGCTCGGCCAGCCCATATTGCCGCCGCGAGCTCTCCTGATTATGCACGAGCTGATCGGCCGTCGACTGGCGGACATAGACGAAGGCGCTGCGGCTCAGATGCTCAGCCATGATCTTGGTCATCGACGCCCCCCAGGTTTGCGAGTGCTGTCGCGATCTCGACCAGCAGGACTTCGACCAGCGCTGCCAGCTGCTCCTTCTGTGGCAGCTGAACCGGCGAGGCGCGCTGCTCGTCGTCCTCGAACAGGTTCTTCTGAATGCTTTCGTTGGTCCCCATTGCTGGCGTCCTCCACCCCTGAGTCGGATTGGAGAAAGCCTAGAAGTGCATCGACCTCGGTGCGCAGGGATCGCAGGCGATCGAGGCTCAGTCGCGGTTCGCGACAGAGCTGATGATGGGCGGCCGCCTCATGCGTCATCCACGCCGGTATGGCGGCGACAGATCCGTCAGGTTGTGGAATGAAGACCACCTCGGCGCCACAATGATCGTATCGCCTGACAACGAGGACCGTCTCACCGCACTGAGGATGAAACGGATAGAAAATCCGAGCCTCAATGGGGTGTTGGTGGGCAGTATGTCTCTGCTTCGAGCAGCACCTGGATGACCCGGATGTCGACGCCGTCCTCCAGCAGGTGGGTGGCGAAGCTGTGGCGCAGCGTGTGGGGCGAGACGCGCTTCTTGATGCCGGCCGCTTCCGCGGCCTCGTGGACGGCGCGGCTCAGCTGACGCGTCGACAACGGCTCCAAACTGTTCATCCCGGGGAACAGCCAGCCATGGGGCAGCATCACGCCGCGGCGCCGGCCCTCGCGCCACCACTGCCGGAGCAACTCCAGCAGCTGCGGCGACAGCATCGCG
>NZ_JAMOIM010000123.1 GCF_026130545.1 Lichenifustis flavocetrariae
CGCGACGGCCGCGACGAGCTGGCCACCGTCATGGATTTCATTCGGCCGGGTGATGAGCTGGTGGTGGTGAAGCTCGACCGGCTCGGCCGATCAACCCGCGGTGTGCTCAACCTTGTGCATGAGCTGGAAGGGAAGGGCGCCGCTTTGACCGTGTTGGAACCCGCGTTCTCCACCAAGGATGCCACCGGCTCGATCCTGGTAACCGTTCTCGGCATGGTGGCCGAGATGGAGCGCAAGTTCATCCGCGAGCGTCAGCAGACTGGTATCGAGGCCGCGAAGGGCGGGGGCGTCTACACGGGCCGAAAGGCGACGGCGCCGATCGACAAGGTGCGCCAGCTTCATGCGTCAGGCATGGGCCCGACCGCGATCGCCAAAGAGACCGGGTTGAGCCGGATGCACGTCTACCGGATCACCAAGGATATGCCGGCGACCATGGCAAGCACCTGACACAGGAGGGCGGGGCGCCCGAAATCTTTGCCTCGTTCTTCGTGAAATGATGCGCCGCGATATGGCTTTACCGACATTCAGTGAGTTCGGGCAGGCTCGTCCGCGTCCGGCGGCACGTCCAACGGGAACTGCGAATGCATGATGGCGACCTTGGGATCCTCATCCTGGATCGTCACGACAGATCCGAGATCTGGATGACTGCCGGTGGTCACCCAAACTGATCCCTCATGAACAGTTCCGGTGTACTCGAGCTCGTCATAAATGTGCGACAGCTGCGTCGTCGAAATCGCGCGCTGGTACATGGTGATGGCTCCCGATCGTCGATGAGACACTCGTCAAAGCGGCGCGGTCTCCTTTGGTTTCAGCCGTCGTTCCCACGCAATGAATGAAGGATTGAACTGACGAACGCGTTTTAACTCAGATCTGCGACGCCGGCCGGGCATCGAACGTTGAGCGCGTATGACAGATCGACAGCCGGGCGCCATCCTCCCGACAAACTTGCTCCGCGTGTCCTCGTGGCAAGCCACCACGTGAGGGAAGTGCGCTGCATGAGCCATGACGCCTGCCACGCATTGGAGTGGGCATCTTCCGATACAAGAAGTGACTTGCCTACATGATCACTAACAGGGTGTTAAGCTCATTAACGTTACGCATTTTTGATCGTAATCGTCTCATATCTGGAGACAATATACATAGATTGTTTTCTGCATAAATTGATCATTATTGTTTTTTATTAAAACAGATCAGAGTCGCTATTGTGTCAAACTCGCCTAAAACACAACAGGACCAGGAGATCTCGCCCGAAAGTCACCCGCCATGAAGGTCGACCCGTTCACCTGTGACTGCTGCCCCGGACAGGACAAAGATCTCATGCTCATCCAAACGCGCTTCGAAGGACAGCGCTGCTTTGCCGAGCTGGAATGTCGGACTTGCGGGTCACTCTGGACCGCCGAAATCGGACCGACGCCAAGCAGCGCCGATCTCCTCTCAAGCCTCAGAGACGAGCAACCAGGCTGGCGGGTTCTGGACCTCCGGCGACATCTCATGAACTGACCGACGCAAGCGATCGCGCTGCGCTTTGGCGCATTTCACAAACAAGGTAGGGTCAATGGACGACGTGAACAAACTCAGACATTTGCATCGCCGCCTTGCGGATGAACGCCGCAACGCACTCCTCGCCGCGGCCGAAATCGAGGCCATTCCTCCCTCTCGGCTTCTCGCGCGCATCTCTGATCTCGACGGAGCCGTCGCGGCACTCGAAGCTGTGCTCGAGGAAGGCTTTCGGGATGCACCAGCCGGGCGGGTTTCCGAACGGCAATGCGCGTTTAATGGATCTGCGGGTGAGCCTGACGGCCCAATGTGTACGCCGACGGGCACAATCAATCTATGAGCAGTGCGGCGCCGTGCTCATTGCTCCAGGTCAGTGATGGCGGCGTAGATAGGGGCGGTTGCGTCAAACGGGTCCTGGAACGACGAGGTAGCCTGCATTCTGCAATGGTACAGTGACCAGGAATGATGCAGGAGTGCCTGATGATGTCCAGGCGCTATCTTGTAGGGTCGACCTCCGCTTTCCTGCTAGTCGGGTTCGTCGCCCTCATGACGATCGTCGCTATGAATGTTTGGCTGGGCGAGCGGGCGCAGTCGTATTTTGATGACGCAATCGCCGCGCGCAACACGCGAGTGGCAGCGGTCGAATTGAGAAACGCGATGCAGACCGCTGAATCGAG
The DNA here is from genome assembly GCF_026130545.1 of Lichenifustis flavocetrariae. Lineage (GTDB taxonomy): Bacteria > Pseudomonadota > Alphaproteobacteria > Rhizobiales > Beijerinckiaceae > Lichenihabitans > Lichenihabitans flavocetrariae. The sequence goes on from NZ_JAMOIM010000123.1 coordinate 2,175, forward strand.
CCAGCGCGGCTTCATCATCACCGGCAACGAGATCTATCTCGCTCCCTATCAAGCCGCGAAAATCCAGGCGCAACGGCACCTGTCGGCCCTGCAGATCCTTTTGCCGACCTACCCGAATTCAGACCTCCTACTTAAACGCTTGGCCGCAGTTGTCGGCACCAAGTTCGATGATCTCGAACGGACGATCGCCCTCAAGCGCAATCAGCGGGAGGACGAAGCCCTGGCCGCCTTTCGCACCAACAGCAGCAAAGCTCTGACCGACGAAGCAAACGTGTTTTTCTCGGGAATCATTGGCAAGGCGGATAGCCGTTTAACCTCCGGCGTCATTGAACAGCGCCGTAATACCGGATGGCTTCGGCTGGTTTCGGCCATCGGCGCGCTCGTCATCATCGTGGTCATTGGCGGCGCTGCGTTCGGGGTTGCTCGCTACACAAGAGAGCTTCGTGCGAGGCGTGATCAGGTCGCTATCCTGAACGGCGAACTCGAGCAGCGTGTCGCGACCCGCACGGCAGACTTGGCACAAGCGCGCGATCGGGCCGAAGTGCTGCTGTCAGAGGTCAACCATAGGGTTGCCAACAGTCTTACCCTCGTCTCGTCAATGGTTGGCTTGCAGTCGAAGGCCTTGGGTGATCGTGCTGCCAAAGATGCTCTTGCCGAAACGCAGGACCGCATCCTTGCGATCTCGCTCGTCCACAAGCGGCTCTATGGGTCGGGCAATGTGCGCTCTGTCGCGCTGGACGAGTATCTGACCGGACTCCTCGATCATCTCCGCGACTCCATGCGCAGCCAAGGCCGCGGCATGACATTGTTGCACGAGGTCGAACCGATCGAACTCGAGACCGACGCAAGCGTCAATCTTGGTGTCGTTGTCACCGAACTCGTCACCAACGCCTTCAAATACGCCTATCCAGACGGGATCGGAGAAATTCGCGTCCGGGTCCGAAAGCTACCTGATGAAAAGGCGGAACTTGTTGTCGAGGACGATGGCATCGGCCGGTCCGAAGGTGCGCCCGCCAAAGGCTCTGGGGTGGGCACGCGGATCGTCAATGCCATGTGCGAGACCCTGGGAACGAAG
>NZ_JAMOIM010000124.1 GCF_026130545.1 Lichenifustis flavocetrariae
GAGGGCTTCTTCGTTCTGAGCGCGTGACGCTCCACCAAACCCGCCGCCTGCATCACGCCCGCAAAGGCGCCGCGCACTCCAACCTCGGTCGCCCCGCTCTCGTGACGGCTGATGCGGCTGATCGTGATCCGATCGATGATGCGACGCACCATCTCGCGGTGCTTCGGGGCATCCAGATGGGCGTGATTGGAAATCGCCTGTTCGATATTCTGAGCCGCAGCCTGGATCAGCGCGTCAACATCCTCGGTGATGGCGAGCGGGGCAGGGGGGCCGGTTGCCTCCACAGCGTCAAGCTCCGAAGTCAGATCGCGCACCTCGTCCTGCAACTGGCTGAGCTTAGCAAGCAGGGCTGGATTGTGCCCGGCCTCGGTGATGGCGTTGACAATGCGATTGACCTGATCCCCTTTGCGCTTGATGGTGGCCACGAGCTTGGTCCGGGTCTCGTTCGACGAACCCGAGATCCTCTCGCGCTCCGCGATGACCTCGGCGCGCAACCGTGCCATGGCATCCTCGTTCATCCAGCGGTGACGGATGGCATCTCCGATCAGCCGTTCGAGATCGGCCCGCTTTACCTTCAGACCGTTCGCGCATGTGCCCTTCGAGCGGACATTGGAGCAGCCGTAATGACCGGCGTCGCGCATGGCAAAGGTTGATCCGCAGTCTCCGCAGACGATCAGGCCGGACAACATGTGCTGCGCGCGGTGCGCGCGATTGAGTGGGACGCCATGGTCGTCACGTGTCATGGCCGTCCGAACTTCGGTCTGCTCGACCGACAGCGACCCAGCACCAAACGAGGACCACGGATTCCGAGACGAAGTTGCCCAAGAGGGAAAAGACTGGCCCGACCGTCAGCAGCAGAACAGTGACGATCCCGATCCCGGCGACCGCACTGGATGCCGTCAAGATCGTGATGATACGAAAATCGCGCAGCACCTCGAGGTAGACGCGAGGCACCAGGTAGAACAGTTGAACAACTGAAACAGCCCACCCAAGGCCAAAGATCAGCATTTTTGGCTGTCCGACAAAGACCGGGGCATTGATGAAAGGCAAAGCGCAAAACACGACGGCCCCTCCCACAAGGCCGACGACCAGCATGGAGGCGGTCGAGACTGCAGCAAGCTGCCCCATCCGCCGGGCAGATCCGTTGCTGGCCTGCCGAACAAGTTCTGGCTGGATCAGATTGGCTAGAGCCGACGATACCAGCCGAAAGGGCGCATAGAACACGAGCGCCCCGGCAATGGGCGCATAGGCAGCCGGGCCAGCCAATGCCGCGATCAGCAACACTTGCCCTTGCCCCTGGACATTGGCCATCGTGACGCCCGTGCAAGACCAGAGCAACTGCCGCGACATCATTGCGTAGCGGCTCCGCGCGAAACGACCGAAGCTGATGCGCATCTTCCGCCGCATGATTAGCGATGCCGCAAGGCCGGCGGCATTGGCCAGAGCGAGGATCAGGAAGGCCTGATCGAGCGAGGTGACCTCTCCCGCACGAAAGAATACCACCGCGAGCGCGATCCCCGACACCACGAAGATCGCGTCGCTGATTGCAGATTGAACCTGGCACTGAATTGCGAACAGCACGGTGCGCAGATAGCTTCGGAGGCTCCATAGGGTCAGGAAGACGCTACCCAGGATGGCGCTGGACCCGAAGGCCCGCCAAAGGAATCCAGCTGCGACAAGACCGACGACGACGGAAATGACCAATGCCGCAGACCCGAAGGCAACCTCATCGGCTGCCGCAGCCCGACGGCCCCGCTGCGATGCGATCAGTAGCGTCGCAGGCATGCCGGCCAACGCACGGACGTACGTCAAAGCGATGCCGCCGCTCAACATGACGATCGCGAAGACGCCATAGTCATGCGGTGTCAGCACATGCACCAAGACGATGTTGAACGCGAAATGAAACGCGCTCTGCAACACTTCTCCGCCCAGCATCACAAAAAATCGCCGAGCAAATTTTCTGAGCTGTGACAGCATCAGGTCTGGCCCTGGCGCAATCGCTTCTTCGGCTCGTCCTTGCTCATCAATCGTCCTGCCGCGATCGTCTGCTCAACGACCGACGCAAAGGCGTCGGACACCAAACGAACCGTAAACAAGCTCTCATAGCGCGCCCGGGCCGCGACTGCATAGCCGCGCCAGGACTCGGGGTCGGTCACGATGAGAGACAGCCGTTCGGCAAGGGCTTCGACGTTATCCGGAGCGACCAGCCACCCCGTTCGTTCGTGCTCCACCACTTCGCAGAGTCCGCCGATCGCCGACACAAGCGGCGGACGCCCATACGCCATCGCTTCGATGGCTACCCGGCCCAAGGATTCAGGGAGCCGCGATGGAACCGCGACGACATCCGCCCATCGATAGAAATCCGCAGGATCCTCCACGAAGGGAAACATGGTGACGATGTCGCTCAATCCATTGGATCGGACCAGCTCTCGAAGTGCCTCGACCGGCGCCACGCCTCCGAACGCGCTGCCCACGATACGCACGTCGATCCTGGTACGGACTTCGGGCGGGAGTGCCTTCAAGGCCGCCACCAAGACGTCCTGCCCCTTAATCCGGCTGATCCGCCCCAGCATTAACAACCGCAGGGGTCGACTGCCATCGTAGGTCGAGACTTCAGGGCTCGCGGGCCCCACGATCCCGTTATAGACAACGTGAGTGGTCGCGCCCGGGATCGGCAAATAAGAGTCGCGCGTCGCGTTGGAATTAAAAATTACGTCACAGCGGCTCCATCGGAGTAGAGCCCGCAAGATGGTGCGGACTGACCCGGTTGGAAGTTCATGCACGTGGAGAAGCCCGCGGCGAGGCCATGCTCTAGCCGCGAGCAAATAGTCCAAGATGACGGCCGTATTGATATAGACAAGATCGTTGTTCCGGAACCTCGCGCGCGCGCGCGCAACAGCACGGGGCAGACGAAAAAGCTCGACGGTCAAAAGACGTCGAAGATCGTGTCGACGAAGAACCCAGAGCGGCTCATAGACAATAGACGAGGCATATTTCGAAAGATGGTCAACAATAGGTCCGTATTTAGGCAATACAATATTTATATCTGCAAGCGGATAAATTTTCCGTATTATATAAACACATTCGATGAAACTACGATCGTAATTACCCAGGCCATTTGGAGGCTGGTCAGGCGCTGACGGTCTGGAGAATGACCTGAAAGGCGTTGGTGCCGGG
>NZ_JAMOIM010000125.1 GCF_026130545.1 Lichenifustis flavocetrariae
TCGAAGCACATCAAAGGGGGTCAGTATTGGACGCCGATACCCCTCACACGGGGGTCAAACTTGCACGCCTAATCACATCGAACAGGGCAAGGGACGCAAGGGACTGGTACGTCATGCTGGCGCCGGACCTGCTCGACCTTCTGCGCCAGTGGTGGCGTTTGAAGCGGCCGCGCGGCTGGCTGTTTCCCGGCCAGCAACCAGCACAGCCGATCACCACGCGTCAGCTCGATCGCGCCTGCCACGCCGCCGCCGCGGCCGCCCGGCTCGACTAGCGGGTCTCGCCCCACACGCTGCGCCACAGCTTCGCCACCCACCTGCTGGAGCGGAAGACGGATATCCGCGTCATCCAGGTATTGCTCGGGCACCGGGAGCTCGACAGCAGCGCCCTCTACACGCGTGTGGCCCTAAAGACGATCCGCGAGGTCGAGAGCCCCCTCGCACTGCTGGCGCCGCCACCACCTCCGTAGCGGCACCGCGCCACCATGGTGGCGCGGCCTACCCTCGAGGTTGCGGATATCCTGAACCGGCATGGTGACAGCTTCGTCGCGCGCCATCGCGGGCATCTAAGCCTCGGCCAATTCAAGGTCATGTCCGCGATCCGGGCCTGCCGCACGGCGGCACTCGGCGGCCATGTCGCCGTGCGGGCGCCGGAGGGCAACGGCTGCGCCGAGCGCTTCATCCGCACGCTCAAGGAGAACCTGCTCTGGATCCACACCTTGGACACCGTCGAGGACCTGCGTCGCGCGCTGCTGGCCTTCAAGGAGACCTACAACACGACCTGGCTGATCGGCCGCCTCGGCCACCGCACGCCCACAGCCGTCAGAAACGACCTGCTTTCACCCGCGACAATCGCCGCGTAGGATCAATGTCGGTGTCTCACTATCCAGGGCCGGTACACTCCGGATTCACCGCAAACTGCACCAAACCCTTCCTTCGGCGCCGATTGAAGTACGCTGTTCAGATAACCGGACCAACTCTCTTCATCGTCTTTGCCTCGCTGCGTCGAGAAACGAGGCTCCAATTGCAATGTCTATGCACAGTGATCATGCCCCGAATAATGGAAGCTCTGTATAGGCCAAGTCACCCAGACGTGGCTTATGATCTCCCCGGAAGTACTTTGGCATCCGGTCCTTGAAGTAACGACCCCGCAAGCCCGCAATGGATCCGTTGGTGTCGATCGAGATGAAGAAAATGCGGCGCCGCGCGAGAAACACTCCAATCCCCTGAGAAAATCGAGCCACAAGGACCGGATCCGGGCAGTACACCACATGCGCAACTCTGACCGTACGTTTGAGGCGTCGGGAGACAGAGAAAACGAAGGGATAAGCACCATCCGGTGCTACACACCAAAGAGTCAGGCAGCCCAAATTCGCATGGGCCTCCACCAACGCGACATCGTCAGCAGACGCATTGGCTGGCGCGACAGTGTCTCCGGTGACATAGGCGACGGGGGTGCCCGAACGACCGGAAAGCAATGGTACGGAGAGGAACAACCCGTCAGCATAGCGCGTAAAGCCCTGTGCCTCCACGATCCTGCGTGTGTGTCGCTCCGGCGAGATGTTGATGTATGTCACGGCTTTGTCGCGCGTTGCCATGGTGACCAGCAGCGAACCGTAGCTTCGATAGGCTTCGTCAACGCACCAACTCGACAGGTTGCACCGAAGATGCGAACCGCCATTCACCGATACGCGTCGAAAGATCATCAGCAATACGCCGACGAGGTTCTCGCCAGCCGTCAAAACATAGCCAACATGCGAGTGGGCCAGATCCTCTGCATGGCGCGTAAGCCGATCCATGGCTCGTTTCCAATACGTCGCGTCGCGCTCCGGAAAACTCCGCGTGAGAAGTGCAACGAGGCGATCCCTGTCTTCCGCCCGGACACGGCGGCACGAGACGGAAGCAGGGCCTACACCAACACTCGATCCTCCGAACACGCCCGCTGAATGGGAGAGCATTGCTTAGACCACCACTGCACCGAAGGCAGCACGTTCATACAATTCAGTTGGCATATCGGGAACCTGCAAGAAACATCACAGCTCGGAAAGGCTCGACAAAGAAGGTCACAAGTCACGCCGCGGACGTTTTTGTCTCGATCCCGATCGCTTGCACCATCCTGGCTATGGAGTCGATCGAGCGAAAGCTTGCGGCGGTGACCCGCTCTGGGGGTATGAAGATGTCGAACGTTGCCTCTACCGCAAACATGAGATTGACCAAGTTCAATGACGACACGCCGGCATCGCTCAATGAGTCCGTTGCTCCTAATAACCGAAGGTTTGAATCTTTTGGCATTACGTCCTGGACGAGAGCCGTGATGGCCTCGACAATCGATTGGTCGAGTTCTGAAGACGTTGGCTTGGTCATCAAATTGCATCACTAGGGCTAACGCGTGTTTGCGTCTCAAAATAGGACAAATTTTTACTGCGGCAAATGAAAACGAGAATCGATCTTAACATCATGGCCGGACCTAAAAATCGAATGTGTTAGATCGTTTCTTAAAGTCAAAAGTGATCCTTACGGCGGTTCTCATCCGCAATAGAGGGACTAGGTCGTTAACAGTAATTACCCAGGCCATTTGGAGGCTGGTCAGGCGCTGACGGTCTGGAGAATGACCTGAAAGGCGTTGGTGCCGGG
>NZ_JAMOIM010000126.1 GCF_026130545.1 Lichenifustis flavocetrariae
GGCATGACACGCGCCATCGCACCAAGCTGCACGGGGTTGAGAAGGTCGTCGGCGAAGTTGACCGCAAACAGGCGAGCGGTGATCTTGTCGAGATCGGCCTCGGGATTGTAATCGGCGACCGCTTCAAACCAATACAGGTAATCGTCCGCGTCGACCTTGGCTCGCGCGTCAGCGACGAGCTTGTCGAAATAGGCATTTCCCTTCGGTTGCGTCGGCGCAGCGGCCTCGAGAACGCGCGGCGAACCGGTCATGATCGTGAAGATCGGCAGCACCTCTTCGAAATGCGTCGGTTCCTTGACGTAGTCGCCGTTCTGCCAGTCTGGATCGGTTCGGATGCTCTGGATGATGAGGTCCCGCCACAGATAGTTGCGGCCGGTCACGGCCACCGGTTGGCTCGCAACGGGCATGATCGCGTCCATCATGTTCGGGTAGCGCTCGCCCCAGAGCCAGGCATGCATTCCGCCCATCGACGTGCCGAGAACCAGTCGGAGATGGTCGATGTGCAGACCATCGACCACGACGGTATGTTGCGCTTCGACAAGGTCTCCGTAGCCGTAATGCGGAAACTTCATCCGCAGCCCGTCGCTCGGCTTGCTCGAGCCGCCACGACCGATCCCATCTGGCATGATGATGAAGTACTTTGACGCGTCCAGCGGCTGTCCCGGCCCGAACAGAAAGTCCGCCAGCGAGGGGGCGAGGAAATTTTGCCCGGTGCCCGTGGTGCCGTGCAGCGCCAGTACCGCATTCGTCACATGCCCGGCGGCATCGATCTTCGGCGTTCCGATCGTCGTGTAATGCAGTTTCAGCTGTGCCAGAGTCTCGCCCGACTGGAAGTGAAAGTTCGGCGCGATGTAGTCGCCCTGTTTCGGATCAAGTTTGACGCTCGTCGCCCCGTGCGTCGGGTCCGTGGGAGGATCGAAGCCTGCCGCCATGAACACGGGAGCCATTTTTGTCGAGGTCAGGAAAGCAACCATGGCTTTCGCGGCCTCCGGCGCATGGGCTTGCTTGACGATTCCAGCGGCGTAGGCCGTGCGCAGTTGGAGCGCATCCGGAAGCGGGCCGACGAGATCGACGCCAGCCACAGGCTTGATCTCACTGATCTGGCCCGCCGCGAGAGCCACCTCTCCCCGAGCAAGCGCTTCCATGGCGGCGGTTCCGTCAGAATACAGCTTGATCTTGGGCTTCAGCACCTCATCCAAGTTCATGGTCTTGAGCAGCTTGGCGAAGTAGAGCCCCGTCGTGGCTCCCGAAGCTGGATCCGCAAGGCCGATCGACGGCGCGCTCACGAGTGCCGTACGGATGTCGGTTTCGGTAGCGATGGCAGGTCTTGGATTGCCGCCTTTCACTGCAATCCCCAGCCCGACCGTGCCAAGGGTTGTGAATCCCTCCGCCTCGACGAGCCCTTGCTTGACGAGTTCGTCGAGCCGAGATGGTGGCAGCACAACCACATCAGCGGGGGTGCCGCCCGCGATCTTATTGCGAACGGCGCCGGCCGTACCAAAATCAAGGGACAGATCGAAACCTGTCGCGGCTTGAGCCAGGGCCTGGGCTGCGACGAGCGGCGTTTTCACGGCCGCGGCGGAGAGTATTTTGACATCTTCGGCTCGCGCGCCAGGAAGGCTTGCCGCCAAAACCACAAGGGCCAAGAGGGTACGACGCATCCGTGATGCTCCTTCTTTCCAATGAGCTGCGGATTACGAAGCAGGCGCGAACACATGGATCGTGCCGTCGCCCCCGCCGACCGCGCCGACCGGCACGAAGACGTGTCCGGTGGCCTCGCTCGAAGCCACGGAATGCGGCGCCCCGCCCGTGATCGGGATCGTTTGGACCAAGGTGTTGCGCGCCGCGTCGATCACACCCAAGACCGGACCACCCGGGTTCCCGCGCGAGGCGGTGTAATATTGGCCGTTCTTCGCGTTGTAGTTCACCATGTCGGCACCGCCGATTCCGGGGACAACGGCGACCACAGCGCCCGTCCTGGCATTCATGATGCTGGTCGCAGCTGGCATCTGCTTGCCGTCGGCGTTGCAACCAAGGACGAAATTGCCGTTCGGGCCGAAGGCCAGTCCGGCCGGATGGCAGTTCTCGACGGGCAGAACCTTCACGAGCGTGCCGGTTCTCGGATCAATCACGGCAACACCGCCCTTCTTGGGGTCCTTGTCGAATTCGGGGATCGACATGTAAAAGAGGCCGTCGTCAGGATTATAGGCCGGCTGCTCGGCGCCGTCGGTCGCGGTGGGAAACACAATCTTGCCGATCAGCGCATGATCGGGCTTGGTCGACACCACCGTCGCATAGGGCGGATCTTCCGCATTGTTCACGCCGATGAAGGCATGGTCCTTTGAATCGACGGCCATTTCGTCGAGCCGCGTCTTGCCGCCCGTGCTGATTGTCGCGGTCGTCTTCTGGGTGGCAGGGTCGATCACCTTGATGGTGCTGTCGCCATCGCCCGCCCAGATCTCCGTGCCGGTGAACAGCACCCCGTCGGGCCCCGAGGTCTCGTTGTCGATCTTGCCGTCCTTCATCACCGCGCC
>NZ_JAMOIM010000127.1:0-1109 GCF_026130545.1 Lichenifustis flavocetrariae
GAAAAGCTGCCGCCTTTGACCCTGTCGGGCCACTCAACACCCGATGTCCCCCAGAACTCCTGTAACCTGTTGCCTTCGGGAACGAATGACTGACCAGTGTCCGGCTATCGTGGAAGGGTCGGCACCGGTCGGCAGGTTGTCGACAATCGGTAAAAAGGTCTCAACCATGACGGAAGCGGTCCTGACCAGCGGCTCGGCTATGACCGCCGGCGAACCGCGCGAGGCGGTCTACCGGCATCGCCTCGCGACGCGGATCTGGCATTGGGTCAACGCTCTGACGATCTTCGTCATGCTCATGAGCGGCATGATGATCTTCAACGCGCATCCCCAGCTTTACTGGGGTCAATACGGGGCCGACGACGATCACAGCTGGTTGGAGATCGGTTCGAACGACGAGCATGGGTTCCTCCGCATCGGCTCGCTCACGGTTCCGACCACGGGCGTTCTCGGCTACGCCCAGGGGCAGGACGTCGCCTTCCCGCCGCTAGTCACAATCCCGACGAGTTACGACCTCGCGGCCGGTCGGAGCTGGCACTTCTTCTTCGCTTGGTTCCTCGTCATTCCCACTCTCGTCTATTGGGTCTGGAGCGTCCTCACCCGCCACCTGCAACGCGACCTCGCCCCCAAGGCCGAGGAGCTTCGTCCCCGGCACCTCCTCCGCGACATCGCCAACCACGCGCGCCTGCGCTTCCCCACCGGCGAGGCGGCCCGCCGGTACAACGTCCTGCAGAAACTCGCCTATCTGTCGGTCCTGTTCGTGCTCCTGCCGCTGATGGTGCTGACCGGACTCGCCATGTCGCCTGGCGTGAATGCGGGCTGGCCCTGGCTCCTGGATGTCTTCGGCGGACGCCAGTCGGCCCGCTCCATCCACTTCATCTGCGCCTCCGGCTTGGCGGGCTTCATTGTGATCCATCTCACGATGGTGCTGCTCGCGGGACCTTGGAACGAAGTGCGCTCGATGGTCACCGGATTCTACCGCCTGCCGGGAAAGGCCAGCCGATGACGATCCTGCTTCCGCGTCGCCGTATCCTCGGTGGCCTCGCCCTCGGTGGCTTGACCACCGTTGCGGGCGGTTCGATGCTGGTCGGATGCGACCGGATCAGCAACTC
>NZ_JAMOIM010000127.1:1209-2507 GCF_026130545.1 Lichenifustis flavocetrariae
CCCGTGACTCAGGCGATCCTCGGGCTCGGCGACACCGCTGCCTACGAGGTGCAGCGGCTCGCGGTCGTGCGTGGCGACCTCGCGCCCGAGTACCGGCCCGACCAGATGTCGCCGGTGTTCCGCACGAACGGGACCACGATGCCCGACACGGACAGCTATAGGGCCCATGCCGCCTCGAAATTCCGGGAGTGGCGTCTGGAGGTCCGGGGCCTCGTGGGTCAGCCCCTCAGCCTGTCGCTCGATCAGCTGCGGGCCATGCCGTCCCGCACGCAGATCACCCGTCATGATTGCGTGGAGGGGTGGAGCGCCATCGGACAGTGGACGGGCGTACCGCTGCGCCTCCTGCTTGAACAAGCCCGCCTACTGCCTTCGGCCCGCTACGTCGTGCTTCGTTGCGCCGACAACTACGACGGCACCCCTTATTACGAAAGCCTGGATATCCCTGGCGCGATCCATCCGCAAACGATCTTGGCCTGGGGCATGAACGGGAAGGATCTGTCGGTTGGTCATGGCGCTCCCCTGCGGCTGCGGGTGGAGCGCCAGCTCGGCTACAAACAGGCGAAATACGTGATGGCCGTCGAAGCCGTCACCAGCCTGCTCGAGATCGGCTCGGGCAAGGGGGGGTATTGGGAGGATAGCGCCGGCTACCAGTGGTTCGGGGGCATCTGAGCGGATTCGGCAGGCGGCCGCGAAATATTCGCGACCGCGGCGTAACCAGAAGGGACTCCGTTCGAAGAGGTGCTGAGGAAGACAGTGGAGCATCCCGGCTCCATCATCCTGAGGGCGTCGATGCTCGACGTCATGCGGGCGCAGCCGGATGCCTACGTAGCCCAGGACCGCCTCCGTGCGTGCAAGCATCGATCTGGAAGCCGGGATGGCGGACTGCCCCGTCTTCCCATTACCGGAAACCGAAGCGATCGAACGCCTGACGGCGGACCTTCGACGGACGTCTGCCGTTTTCGACGCCCTGATCGTCCGGTACGGCGAGCTTCACCTGGCGTTCCGGCACTTCGGGCTCGCCCTCTGGGGCAGCGGCAATCTCGACGGAGCCGCTCAACTGTTCTCCATGGCACTGCGGATCTCCTCGTCCGACGCTGCATTATGGCGCGACCTCGCCCACGTGCTGCAAGCCGTGGGCAGGCAAGAGGCGGCGATGGCCTGCGTCCTCCGATCGTTATGGATTGATCTGCGATCGGCTGCGTCATGGCTCCTGTTCGGAAACCTCACCCAGGTGAGCGCGCCGACGGATGCCGAGCTCGCATTCCGTAGGGCGGTCGACCTCCAGCCTGACCTTGCCC
>NZ_JAMOIM010000128.1 GCF_026130545.1 Lichenifustis flavocetrariae
TGGCGGGTGTAGCTTCCTGAAATGACACGGGATCGGCTTAGACAACCAAATCCTAAATCACGTCAGTGCCTTAAGCTACATCTGCCGTAACCGGGGCAGATTCGCAGGCAGTCACATTGCGGCTTGAGCCTGTCGGACGAGGTCGGGCAAGGGGGGGACAGCGGTGCCACTTGGCAGGTTGAGCCGGTCGCCGAGGTATCGGAAAAAAGAGACGCCGAGTTTCGCGCAGGTCTTCATCAGGCCGAGCATGACGTTGCGGGCGGTGCGGCCGCGATCGCTCACCGTGCCACCGGAGATCTTGCGTTTGGTGACGCAGGACCGGATGTCGTTTTCCGATCCGTTGGTGTGCAGCGGAATGTCCGGATGCTGCAGGACCCGCAACAGATCCGCCTTTTGCCGGTGCAGACGGGCCATCAGCCTGTCCAGCGTCAGATAGCCGGTTCGGCGCCTGAAGATCCGGTCGAAACGGGCCCGCAGCGCGGCAGCCCGCCGTGGACAGAGGTCTCGTTTCCAGCTCTTGAGGTCGGCGTAGAACCACCAGATCAGGGATTGTGTCGTCTCGATCGCCCGGCGCTGCGCGGGCGTTGCCGGAACAAGTTTGTGGACCAGACGCTCGGCATGCACCCAGCACAGGGCGGAGGAGGCTTGGGTCCTGGACCTGCGAAGCAGGTTCGGGAAGCCTCCGCAGGGATGGGTGCCGACGCGGAACTGGCGGGCGCCATCAGAGACGATAACCGTGTTCGTGAGCAGGCCCTGGTCGCGGATGGCTCCCCAGAGCGCACCCTCGGTGGCGACCCGCACGGGGTCAGGCGTGACGTCGAGCTGGCTGATGCCCAGGGCGGTCAGATGCGCCGTCCAGGTCGCCTCATCGGCGAACCGCTTGGCTGGATGCGCCGCAAGCCGCGCCAACAGCGGCCCGGCCAGGGAGAGACCGCGCATGACCCCGAGCGCCGCGTCATTGATCACATAGCCCGTGTGCCCGGCCCGCAGCAGCGACAGGAAGGCCTGGCGCGATTTCGAGGGGCCGGTGCGGAAGGCGGTGAACCGGTCGTCGCCGACCTGCGTGGTAAACCCGTCAGCATGGCCATGCCGCGCCGCCGTATCATCCACCGTGATCCAACGGGCCGTGGCCAGCCCCGCCTGCAGGACCGCGTGGTCCTCCTCGATGAAAGTGTTCAAGGACCCCGTCAGCAACCGGACCACCTGGCGCTTGGAGATCGCGACCCCGATCCCCGTCAGCAGGGCGACCAGCCGTTCCGTCGTCACCTGGCCTTGGACATGCGCGGCCAAGATGAAACGCCGCAATGCGGGTCCGAACCCACCAACAATCCCAGCCGGCAGCCGCGCCACCACGGTTTCTCCCGACGGTGTTACCCAGCGTTCGCGCCGGTAGCGCACGACTTCGGCCGACAGGCGAAGATCGCGGACCAGGATGTCCTGGTAGCCTTTGAAGCGTGACCCGCCCGGAACCGACGCGGTGAGCACGACCTCGGCCGTGACCGCATCCCGGTCCCGCTTGACCCCGCGCCGCCGTCGCGAGCGCCGGCCGGTCTTGCCGGACGACGCCGCTCCGGTCGCCTTCTCCATCCCCGAGGGCCGCAACGGCGGTCGCGGCGGCAGTCCCTTCAGCCGCGCCACCTCGTCCCGCAGAGCCTGATTGTCGGCCTGAAGCCGGCGAACTTCCCCCATCAGAACGCCGACAAGCTCACGCAATTCGGCGAGCGACAGGCTTTCCAGCGATCCGATTTCCGGCAACGACATCGCCAGCGTGAATCACGCGGGGCAAGTCCATGCAAGACCCGCCGCCCGCGAATTTGCCCCGCTTACACATCTGCCAGCCCCGGCGTGAATTGTTCAGGCTAACTAGTCGGACCGGAAGGCCTCCCCCGGCACAAACGCCAGGGGCACGAATGTGCCACGACCGCTGGTCTGTTGCTGTCGCTGTCGGGCCGCTTTCCAGTCACGTGCAAAGGCCGCAACCCGATTATACGGGGCCTCGTAGCCGGTCCCGACGAGATCGACTTGCAACTGCCTGATCGTGCGCTTCTGTTTGCGCGACCTGCCCGTCTCGACGCGAAGCATCGCCGACAGCTTGTCCGCATAGGGGTCGGGCTTGATTGGACGGACGGCGATGTTGAACCGAGGCTCAACGCTATCCTGGCGCAGATACTTGCGAACCGTTTTTCTTGAAAGGCCAGTGCGCCGGGCGTTCTCCCGAAGCGAGAAATGGTCCCGGTTATGCCAGCGTCGGATGACGCTCAATAACTCCATGTCGATAACTCCGAAGCCCGCCGCGCAAACCGCGTCGGAGCGGTGAAAGCATGGGTTAATTCTCGATGGAAATCCGAGCCGGCTGGGTCACTTCTCAGCGAAATTCAACAGCCTATGATCCAAACTGGTAACAGGGGCAAAACTGCGGGCAATCAGGCTGGTGCAGCTCGTTTTCGGACAAGGTCTGGCAGCGGCGTGACGGCG
>NZ_JAMOIM010000012.1 GCF_026130545.1 Lichenifustis flavocetrariae
CGTTCGCGGCGACGCTACGACCGATGACGCCGCATGTGGAACCGCCGGTCGATCGGATGATTACAATCCGGTAATTCCACTGGCGTCCGGGAATGTGCATGGCGACGCGATCGGAAGGAAAGAAGGCGATCGTCCTCGTCGTCGAGGACGAGGCCATGCTTCGAATGGCAGCCATGGACCTGGTCGCGGATGCGGGCTTCGAAGCCATCGAAGCGTCGAACGCCGACGAGGCGATACGTATCCTTGAGGCTCGGACGGACATCCACATCGTGTTCACCGACGTCGACATGCCGGGGTCGATGGACGGCATCAAGCTCGCTGAGGCCGTCCGAGGTCGATGGCCTCCAATCGAGATCATCGTGACATCGGGGCATCGGATCGTGGCCGTCGAGGACCTGCCGAAAGGCAGCGTCTTCTTCGCGAAGCCTTATCGGGACGAGCAGATCGTGGCCGCGCTTCGGCGAATGGCGGCTTGATCGGGAAGACCATTTCGCCTTGCGCCGCCTAACCTGATCGAAGGAACCCTACCGTCGTTCGAGGCTCAGGCCGGAGCGAGCGTTCCCTGGCGCCAACCGGCGGCCTTGCGAAGCACGCGGGACAGGTCCTCGATCGAATACGGCTTGTGAAGGAGTTCGAAGCCGAAGGTGCCGTTCTGCGCGAGCACGTGGCTGTAGCCGGACGTCAGGACCATCGGCAGGCTCGGGTAGCGTCGCCGGATTTCCTGGCCGAGTTCGATCCCGTTCATGCCGGGCATGACGACGTCCGAGAACACGACGTCGAACCGATCAGGATCGCTCGCCAACGCCGCGAGGGCCTCGTCGGCGTTGGCCGCGAGCAGGGTGCCGTACCCCAGTTCCTGGAGCGACAGGGTGGCGAACGAGCCGACGTCCTCGTTGTCTTCCACGACCAGCACGCGGACGCCGTGGCCGTCGACCAAAGCGTCCGACGCCGTTCCGTTGGCGACCGCGTCGTTCGGCTCCGACGTGCGCGGCAGGTAGAGGCTGAACGTTGTCCCTCGCCCCACTTCGCTTTCGACCGCGACCTCGCCGCCGGACTGCTTGACGAAGCCGATGACCTGGCTGAGCCCGAGGCCGGTCCCTTGGCCGACGCCCTTGGTCGTGAAGAAGGGTTCGAAGATCCTCTCCAGGTCGGCCGCCGCGATGCCCGAGCCCGTGTCGGACATGGCGACGACCACGAAGTCCCCCTTCACGACGGGTTGGGACCGCGTCTGTGGAACGCTCGTCGCCGTCGTCACAGAAATCGTGAGCTGGCCTTCCCCGTCCATCGCGTCCCTGGCATTCACCGCGAGGTTGACGAGTGCCGTGTCGAACTGGCTGGGGTCGGCATCGACGAAGCAGGGCCGGTCGGGCAATGACGTCTCGATACGGATGCGTGACCCCGTGAGGGTCCGGACCATGTCACGGATGGTGCCGACGCTCCGGACGACGTCGAAGACTTCGGGCTTGAGCGCCTGCCGCCGCGCGAAGGCGAGCAACTGGCCGGTCAGCTTCGAGGCCCGGGTCGTCGTGTCGGAGATCGCCTGGACGTAACGCTGCCGTCGCTCCTCGGCGAGGTCGGCACGCTTCAGCAGGTCGACCGAAGAGCGGATGACGGTGAGCAGGTTGTTGAAGTCGTGCGCGACCCCGCCCGTCAGCTGGCCCACCGCTTCCATCTTCTGCGCCTGCCGAAGCTGTTCCTCGGCGAGTCGGAGCGCTTCCGTCTTTTCCTTCTCGGCCGTGACGTCCCGACCGTAGGCGTAGATGAGGTCGTCCTCGGGCGCGGCCACCCAGGACATCCAGCGATAAGTCCCGTCCTTGCGACGATACCGATTGAGGTAGGTCGGCAGCTCCTCGCCCTTGGCCTTGTCGAGGGAGCGCCCCGTCGAGGGCAAGTCATCCGGATGGACGAAGTCGAACACGGTCAGGCCGAGCATTTCTTCGGGAGACCAGCCGAGGATCTTCTCGGCCACTGGACTGACCGAACGGAACACGCCTCTTCGGTCGATGACGACCAGGAGGTCCTGGGAATTGCGCCACACGCGGTCGCGCTCGCGTGTCCGTTCCTCGACGCGCCGTTCGAGGTCGGCATTCAGATCCCGCAGCCGGTCCTCGGCGAGCCGGCGCTCGATCGCGGCCCGGGTGCGGTCGGCGACGTTGCGCACGAAGGCGGTCTGCTCCACGCCCCAGTGCCGGGCCTTGTCGTCGTGGACATAGAACATCGCCACGAACCGGCCGTGCTCGAAGATCGGAAGGTTGATGACGGACCGGACGCCGATCGCATCGAGCGCGGACGTCTTGGCGATCGTCCGGCGATCCGTTTCGGTGTCGTCGACGACGACCATCGCGCCTCGTTTCAACTCGTCGACGAAGGAGCCGAAATCCCGGAACGTATGCGTGCCCGCGATGCCGGCGACACCCGGAACGGCCCAGTCCTTCTCGATCGTGATGACCTCCCCGGCGAGGCTGACCGTTCCATAGCCGGCTCGACTCGCGCCCAACGTCCGGCCCATGACCTCGGCCGCCGCGAAGGCCATCTCGGCGGGATCCGTCAGGTCGCGAAGGCGATCGCCCAGGTCGAGCACGGCAAGACGTCGGGCCTCGGCCTGCTTCCGCTCCGTGATGTCGACCGACGCGCCGGGGAACCGGATGGGAGTCCCGTCGTCGTGCCGGACCAGCCGCCCCCGCGCCAGCACCCAGCGCACGGAGCCGCCAGGCTGGAAGATGCGGTATTCGTTCGAGAACTCCTCGGCGCCGGCAAACAGACGATCCAGTTCCGCCTGGAAGTCCGGAAGGTCGTCGGGGTGGATGTTCTTGACATACTCGGACAACGGGGCGCCGCGGGCGGCCCACTCTGGATCGACAGTGTAGATCCGCGCGAAGTTCGCGTCCGCATAGATGACGTCGGCCCGCAGGTCCCAGTCCCAGATGCCCACCATGCCCGAGGCGCCGAGCGCCAGGTTCAGGCGCTCCTGGCTTCGCGCGAGCTTTTCGGCGACCTGCCTGGACGCGGTGATGTCGCGACCCACCGAGACCAGCCGTTCGGGTTCCCCATCGGGACCGAGCAGCGGCGAGATCACCACGTCCCACCACTTCGGCGTCCCCTTGTGGGTGGGACAGAACCCCTGGAACTGGCCCTTTCGTCCGGCCCGAGCCTCGGCCACGGCGTTCCGGGCGGCCTCGTTGTCCGCGCCGTTCCAGACGCGGAGCCACGACAGGCCGATGATCGCGTCGACGTCCGAGATCTCCATGGCCTCGATGCCGCCGGGGCTGACGAACAGGGTGTGCCCGTCGAGGTCGAGCACGACGGTGCAGTCGCCGCTCGAATTGAGGATCAGCGAGTTCAGCCCCTCGGCCTCGCGCAGCGCCGCCTCGGCGTGCCGGGCCGCCGTGATGTCGCGGGAGATGGCCAGCAGCTTCTCCGGCTTGCCCTCGCCGTCCAGGATGGGCGTCACCCGCACGTCCCACCACTTCGGCGTGCCCCCGAAAGTGTCCGTCCGACCCTGGTAATGTCCCGTTCCACCGGCCCTCGCGGCCTCCACCGCGACGTTCGCGGTGGGGCGCAGGTCGTCGGGGCACGTGACCGGCCATGCGCGGCCACGGAGCGCCTCGAAGTCGTTGACCTCCATCGCGCGTCGGCCGCCCTCGCTCATGAAGGTCAGATTGCCGTCGAGGTCGAGCACCTGGATGCAGTCGTCCGACGAGGCGAGCACGCCTTGCAGGAACTCCTCGCTGACGCGAAGCTTCTCGTCCGCCTCGCGCCTACTGGTCTCGTCGCGCACGATCTTGATGAAGCCGATGTGCTCGCCGGCCTCGTTGCGAAGCGGCATCATCTCGCCGTTGGCCCAGAAGCGCGAGCCGTCTTTCCTGAGGTGCCAACGCTCGTCGTTGCCGCGCCCGGATTCCAGGGTGCTCCGCATCTCATGGCCGACGCGATCGGCCGCGCGATCCTCGGGCGTGAAGAAACGGTCGGCGGGTTCCCCCCGCATCTCGGCGATCGACCAGCCGAAGATCCGCTCCGCCCCGGCGTTCCAATCCGTCACGAGGCCTGCGCGATCGGTCGCGATGATCGCGAAGTCGACCGCGCTTTCCAGGATTTGACGCTGCCGGACGTCGCCTTCGCGCATCGCCCGAAGCGCGGCGTCGCGCGCCCGCATGGTGCGCCGTAGTTCCATCTGGGCCATGACCTGGCCCGCCAGTACCTCCAGCGCGGTCGCTTGGGCTGCGCTGAGCCCTTCCGGACGGGCTTTCGTGTCGATGACGCAGAGGGTCCCGAGGGCGAGGCCTTCGGGTGTCTCCAGCCGGGCCCCGGCATAGAAGCGAATGAAGGGTTCGCCGGTGACGAGCGCGTTCTCGCGGGTGCGGGGATCCGCTGTCAGATCGGGGATGACCAGGAGCCCGGGCCGGGCGAGGGCATGCCGGCAGATGGACACGTCGAGCGGCGTCTCGCACCCGTCGAATCCGGTCCGGGCCTTGAACCATTGCCGGTCGGCCGCGACGAGGCTGACGAGCGCGACCGGCGCCTGGCAGATCTGGCTCGCCAGGAGAACGATGCCGTCGAAGCCGGGCTCGGCGGGGGTGTCGAGGATGCCGTAGCCATCGAGGATCGAGAGGCGTCTCGACTCGTCGGCGTTGGCGTCGCGGGTTTCAACCATCCGCATCGGCCCGGCGACTGACGTCCGCATGGAGCTTTTGCATGTCATCACGCTCCATCAGCTTGCGTAGGCTGTCGCGGACGACGTCGCTGGCGGTCGGATGGTGCCCGGCGACGACCTTGTCGCGGACGTACCTGACGAGCCGTTCGTTGAGCACGACGTGAAGGGTATATTTCGCGGGCATGAGCGGAATTACCATGGGTCCACAAAGGTGTCACCCAAGCGCCGCGCCACATCGGTTCTTCCGGAAGGCCCTGCACGTCAGGACGTGACGGCCTCGCAAGTCACGGGCCCCATCGCCAGATGGAAGTTTATGACCTCGCCTGGTTTGTATCAGGAAACGCTACCTGCTTTCGGCTGTGACCAACGTTGACGACGAGGCCGGGCCCGTGCCGAACGATTGAACTTCAAGACCGGATCGGCCGGCTGATCGGGATGGACCTCTTGAACTCGTCGGCCGCCCGAACGAACGGCTCGACGGCCTTCAAAGCCCCGATGGCGACCGCCCGGTCCCACAGCAGGCCGATGTCCTCCCCGTGCCGTACGTAATCGTGCAGGGCCTTCATCGCGGGCTCGTCGCCGTAAACCTTGCGGAGGCGTAGAACGTCAGCGGTCGTCCGCGCCTTGTCGGTGATCCGCATCCGGGCGCCGCCGATCATGTGGGTCTCGATGCCGACCGTCATCAACGGACCTGACCACCCGACCGAGCGAAGCGTCGGCCCCCTGGTCCTGCGGGTCAGCTTCGGGTCGACGGCCAGCCATAACTGCCAGGGCAGTTCGTCGCTGATGTCGTGGAAGAGGCAGGCGCTGTACATGCAGATGATCGCGCTGGGGTGCAGCAGACAGGCCGCCCCGTAGGACAGCCATTCGAAGTGCTCGCTCAGGCCGGCCATCGAGATCCACACGCCGTCGATGACCTCGATGGCGCGCTCCTCCTTGGCCGCTTGCGCCAGCGCCCCGCGCGGCACGCCGGCCCGGACGATCTCCCGAACCGTGTGCAGGTTGTCGTCCGCGAGGACGGCGTCCAGGCGAGATTGCTCGTCCCTCATCGCGTGTCCCCTTCGCCTGGCACCTCGGGCGTCCTCGGTTGGCCGGTGGTCCATTCCCAGAAGCGGAACAGCATCTCGTCATGCAGGCGCGCCCGCACGGCAGTGATGGATTGCATGACGGTGACGCCGACCCGGACCCGCGCCCAACGTTCCGTCTCGGTCGCGGCTTCAACGACGGGCGGCAGGGACTCGGTCATGCTCCAATGGCCGAGATAGGCCTGCAAAGGTTCGTCCGGGCGGATGCCTTCGGCCCGGCACCCATGAACGAAATGCCAGAGCGGCGACATGGCGCGGCCGGCGCCGTCGACGGTGAACCGGGCGTCAGGCATCACGCGCCTCCCCGGGCACGTGCCGAGCCCATCCCATTGCGGCGTCGGCCAGGTCGCTCTGCTGACCGCCGGACGGCATCCACGATCCTGAGGCGCCGGGTTCCCTCCGCGATGGCCCCAACCAACACCACGGCAACAAGAAGTCCGGTCGCATCTAAGTCGACATCGTGCACGCCGTGCAGCCGCGCGCCGAACGCCTCGCGCAGCACGCCCCCGAAACGCCCGAGGGCGTCGTCTTCGATGTCCATGCCGATGTCCGTTCAAGAAGGGCCGTCAAGGCGGCCTGATGCGACCCCGGCAGCGACCGCGTGGTCATGCCGGCCCGCCGCGCCGATCGAGGGGACGGTGACGGGCGGAAGCGATCTTGCCGAGCCCGATGGGCTTCAGCGCATGATCAGCGAGGTATGTTCGTGCAGGTCAGGCGAAAGGAAAGCTGCAAGGGGCGGCCTTCTCTGTTGGCGCCGGGCGGCGATCGTTTGATCCGTCCCGGCCTCGGAGTCAAGGAAGATCCAGTTCGGTAGCAAATAGCGCTACCTGGCACCCGTCATAGTGTAAGGGACGCGTCGTTCATAGGCTGCCGCCGCAAGGCGTGTTCGCGCCGCAGCGCTGGTCGGCGTGACGATGTACCCGGTCGTGAGGTCACCGATCATCGCTGAAGCGTCAGGTTCATCGAGGCGCCAGCGCACCGCCACCAACATGCAGATGAGGGCGTCCAACCGGTCTTGGTCCCCCTTCGTGGGTCGGTCTGACGCTCTCAAATTTGCGAGCCATGTGTCCGCCTCGTGACAACCAAGGCGGGTTGCTTCGGACATGACGACCGTGATGACGCGCTGCCAGTGTTCCAGGCGGAACGTGGCCCGACGACCCGGGTTGTAGCGTGGGCCGGCCAAGCGACCGAAGAACTCGTCCGCGAGCGAAGGAAAGGCGAGCGCGGGAAAGACCTCCATCAGGTGCAAGCCTGTCATTGCGGTCCTTACGGCCAATGGGTCCTCGACGGCGCCCAGGCCCGATAGGAACCGCCACACGGGAGCGCCGTCGTCGAACATGCCGCGCCGGCCACGGTTGGCCGGCTGGACGCCGCCGCCGACCCAGGAAACCAAGGTCGCAGCGACCTTCTCGACAGGACGCATGCCCGTGGCGTTCGGCACGATGGTCGGCTGATCGAGAGCCAACAGAGTCGGTCCCGCCCTGTTGGGCAGAGCGCGGATGAACTCCAATGCGGCGGCGAAGCCGACGAGACGAGGTGCGAGGAAGCCGCTGAACACCGACCCGTCGAAGTGGATCGAGCAGATGGCGCCAGGCGCCTTCGAATTGTCGGCCCAGGCCGAATCGAACCCGATGAATGTGGCCGGCGATCCCGCCGTCACGCAGCCTTCACGCGGCCCTTGGCGTCCGGTCTCAATCGGAACCGCTTAACGGGCGGGTCTCCCTCGGCACGCGGTTCCGCCTCGAACAGCTTCTCATGGTCTTCGCGCATCAGGATCTTCTTCCTGATCGTGGCCTCCGTGAGGGGCTCCACATGGAACCTCGCCTCGCGACGCAGTCCCTCGTCCAAATCGACGAGCATCTCTTTGGGGGTCTTCCACTCGTTGGGCACCATCAGACCCGCGATCTCAAGCACGACGCGATCCCAAAATTCTTCGGACCGACGCCGTTGGAGGAGCTTCTCGGCCCTCAATTCCTTGCGCAACGTGACGATCTGCACACTCATTTGTCCGGCCACCGCGAGGTGGCCGTCTGCCAGGGCAAGCGCTTCGTTTCTGAGTTCGAAGGCGTAGCGCCGCTGCGAGTCAAGCTTCTCGATTTTTGAATCGAACTCCGCCCTGATCTTCTGCGTCGCCCTCTTCCAAATGAGCATCAACCTCAAGTCTATCTTCTGATGTTCTTCCAGCGCGAATCCCTTCCTCGCCAGCCTGAACTCGATCCTCTGATCCTTCCAGCGCTGCAACGACCGGCCCACGTCACGGTGAGAGCCACCGTTGGGGAGGGCCTGGATCAACGTTCGTATCGACACGTCGCCTTCCTCGCCGAACAACCTGTCGGCAAGCGGGAAGATCGCTTTGTCCTTCTTCTCGTCCTTTTTCCTGTTCTCGGCCATGGCGACACCTCCACAGGGAGCCTGCCACCGGCAGCTGAGGAAAGCGTGAAGCCGTGGGAAACAGGTAGCGCAACCCGTTACCGACCCGGTGTGTCGACGATCGTTCGAACGATGCGTTCACCATGTCTTCGCTCCCGATTTGTCGCCCGTCGATGCATGGACTATTTCCGATCGCATGACATCGCCCGCCACAAAGAACCGCCTGAAAGGCAGCGCCATCACGCGCCGCCGTCGCGGCCGCGCGTCGACGATATCGGGCGTCTGATCGACGGCTCGGCCGTCACCGTTCGTCCCCCCTCGTCATTTCGTCGCCGAATCCCGCACTCGCGACCTCAATGGAGGCCTCTATGCCTCGCTTCTGGACGTTCTCAGACTTGCATCAAAACTGGGCCGACAACGCCTGGGACCCCTCACGTTGCGTGCCGCCCGGCGGCTTCGACGCCTTGCTCGTCGCTGGGGACGTGCATTCGCCGCTGACGGCGGCGCTCGATTGGCTGCACGCCCGTTTCCCGGGAACCAAGGTCCTGTACACGCCGGGCAATCACGACCATTGGACGGACGCCAACCGCGACGACAAATTCACCTTCGCCGACCAGATCGCTTGGGGGCGGGATCTCGCCGCGCGTTACGGCATCGACCTTCTGATTGACGACACCGTCACGGTCGACGGCGTCAGGGTGATCGGCACGACGCTCTGGACCGACTTGGCCCTAGGGCCGGCGCCGTTCGCCCATGCCGCCAAGCACGCCCAACGCACGATGTTCGACTACCGGCGCATCAGGCGCCGGTCGGCGGGGCCCCACAAATACGTTCGGACGGGAGACTTGCTCGCCGTGCACCGGACGAGCCTTGCCTACGTCACCGACCGTATGTCGCAGCCGCATGACGGCCCGACCGTTGTCATGACGCACCATGCGCCATCGGCACGGTCCCTGAACGCGGACGTGAAGGACTTGCCGTGGTGCTACGCCACCGCGCTCGATGACCTCATCGTCACCGCGAAGCCGGACGTCTGGGTGCACGGTCACGTGCACGGCAGGTTCGACTACCGGATCGGCGACACCCGCATCGTGTGCAACGCGCTGGGCAACCGCGAGCAGGCGTCGCGGAAGGTGTTCGATCCGACGTTGGTCATCGATCTCCCTTGAAAGAGCCTTGGCGGGAGGATTCCCGCCAAGCTTCCTGGCCTCCAATGGCCGTTGACTCGAATCGAACCGTTCGGCATTCGTTCCTCATGACCCACGTTGCGACACACCTGCGGACCCCCCGGATATCGGCGCATCACGCGACCGAATCCGCCTTCGCATGTCCCCCTGCGTAGCCGGCCAAGCCACCATTAAGGGGGACGCATGATCAGCGTGGTCCCCAATGTCATCGCTTCCTGCCTCAACCCGCGCCGTCGCGGTCCGCACCTTCCGTTCGGCCAAGACCGCTCACGCGGTCCCGATCGCATCCGATCTCGTCGAGACGGCACTCGTCCAGGCAAGCCTCGATCCCGAGGTCCTCGTCATCGCGCCCGTGCAGCCCCCGACCTGGTCGCCTGACGCCCACCCGGTCGCCCATTTCGTGGTGACCCGTGCCGACGAGAGGATCGGCGTGCATGTCGCCGTGGAAGACCACACACCGGACGTCGAGCCCTCGCCCGACCGATTGAAGACGGTCGTGCTCCGTCCCGCCGACCTTCGCGCCGAGCCTTTCGCCAACAACGTTCGGCTCGCCTGGGCATGTGCCCGCCGATGGTACCCCGCCGGCGATCAGGTCCGCATCCTCAGGTTCTTGCAGGAGAACGGGGAGAGTTCCCTGATCGACGCCGCGCAGGCCGCATCGGCTTCGAGCGATCCGGTCGCGACACTCATGGCGATGGCCTGTCGCGACCTCCTCGAACTCGACTTGAGGTCCGGGCCGCTCGGTCCAGAAACGCGGGTCGCGCGCCGCCTTGCGCCGTGAGCGCCATGCTTGCCGCCCTGCTCAAGCCCCCTCGTAACAGCCGATGCCGCCGCGTGCAGGCGTCGCCCCAATCCCCGGAGGCCATGATGCCCGACGAGAACGACGACCTGTCCGAGGCCGACCAATTCGAGAAGGACGCCCGAGAGGGTTACGCGCTCGCGAAGAACGGGAAGCCGGGCCGCAGGCTGCCGGCCAGCGACACGCTGGTCGACAAGGTCATCAAGGCGACGCTTCCGGCAGGCTTGAAACGCAGGATCAGAGGCCGGGCAAGCCTGTGCCTCGTCATCGAGGTTCCCGCGGCCGACTGGACGCGCCCCGTCGTGGATGCCTGCCGCCGTTTGGGGTCCTGGCGCGCCATCTACGAGGGGGAGTCCAACCCCAAAAACCGCAACAAGGACAACGCGTCGGTCACCACATACTTGTCCAACGGCGGCCGCGTCCTCGGCGTCTCCCATGCACCCGACACGCTGCTGCCGACGTCGATCCTCGGCAGCGCGGACGTCCGGCTGACGCTGGCGCCGCCCGACGAAGCCGTCATTTCGGACGTCATCCTCGTCGCCACTGCACGCAGGCCCAAGGACATCCCGCCGGGACTCGGCCAATCGCTGTCCTACTCCGAGATCTGCGGAGCCATCCGCGTCGGCTCGAAGGCGTCGGAGTGCGTCCAACGGCTCGCCGCCGCAGCGAACGCCAGGAGCGGGTCGACGGCAACCGACCACGTGCCGCTCCTGGACGAACTCGCCGGCTACGGCGAAGCGATGGCTTGGTGCAAGGATCTGCTCGCGGACGTCGAAGCGTGGCGAAGGGGCGAGGCCCCATTCCCGACCAACTCCCGGATCGTCTTCGCGGGCCCGCCCGGCACGGGAAAAACCACATTGGTGCGCTCCCTGGCGCGCTCCGGACAGCTCAGCTTGGTGCCGACCTCGGTGGGCGACTGGTTCGCGAACTCTCCCGGCAATCTGGACTCGGTGATCAAGCAGATCGCGGAGGTGTTCGCCGCGGCGAAGGCGGCCAGCCCGGCCATCCTGTTCCTCGACGAGTTGGACGCCATCCCGAATCGGGCGACCATGAGCGACAGGGGGCGAGACTGGTGGCTGCCGGTCATCACGTTCATGCTGACCACCCTCGACAGCGCGGTGTCTCAGGCGTCGCGCAATCTCATCATCATCGGCGCGACGAACTTCGGCGATCACCTCGACGCCGCGCTCGTCCGACCCGGACGTCTCGAACGGATCGTCACGATCGAGACGCCGGACGACCCCGAGACACGGGTCGAGATCCTGCGCAGCCACCTTGGAAGTGACCTGCGCGACGATGACCTGTCGCTGGTCGGCAGGCTGACGCCACGCGCGACCGGCGCCGATCTAGCCGGTATCGTGAGGCGGGCGCGAAGGAACGCGCGAGCCGGCGCTCGACCGATCTCGCCGGCCGACCTCATCGCCCTGGTGATGCCACCCGAAACGCGGGATGCCGCAACCTTGCGCCGGGTCGCGGTGCACGAAGCCGGACACGTCGTGGTGTCGTCGGCAACCGGCGTGACCGTCCGTGGGGTCAGTGTCGTACAGGGAGAGCTGTCCGGGGGTTGGATGGCGAGCGACCCGGTGATGGGCGGCATGCCCGTGCGGTCGGAACTCGAAAGGTTCGCGGTTGTCTCGCTGGGCGGGGCCGCCGCCGAGGAGGTGATCCTGGGCGAACGATCGGTCGGGGCCGGCGGGGTGAAGGGGTCCGACCTCGCGAGGACGACCGAAATCCTTGCGATACTGCGGGTGAGCTTCGGGCTCGCGGACGCCCTGGCTTTCCGTGCTCCCCACGACGAGGCGATCGCGCTCCTGGAGAGCGATCCGGTGCTTCGCAAGGCGGTGGAGGCCGACATGCGCCGGCTCATGTCGCGGGCCGGACGTATCGTGGAGGATAACCGCGCAGCAGTGGAGGCCATCGCGGCGGCGCTTCAGGAGCGGCGGTTCCTCAGCGCGGCAGATATCGAAGCCGTCCTGCACGCGGGCGGTCCTATTAACGGAGCTTTGACTCCGATCCTAAGTGATCGCAGCTCGGATCGTTAGGATCCTAAATGCGTAGATTCTGATCCTTTCGGATTCAGCTCTTCTACAGCTCTATCAGGTATGGTCTCCCACATGAGCAGCATGGTCCACCATAGCCCGATAGCGGGCAACGCAACGAGCGCCCTTTAGGCGTCGGCGAACGGCCATTGCGGGCCTCTCGCCCGCTCACTCGGCACTCGGCACGGCTTCCCAGCGATGACGTGCTTCGACAGATGCCCCGGCGAGAGGAGGGACCCATGTCCAAGATCTTCCTTCTGATAGCGATATCCGCGACGCTCTGATCGCCTGATTCCGCCCGGGTCCTTCCAAGGCGGCACAGCCTTCGGACTCCGTCGAACGCGCGGCGGGAAGCTCTAAGCTTCTCATATCGGCGAACCATGGCCACGGCAGATTCTGCCCGCCCGTCGCGCCGTCCGCGCTGCACCGCCTTCCAGACATTCGCTCCTTCCGGCCCGAGGACCATTCTCGGGCGACGGCGGAGTTACATCTCGCGAGCGCCCCATGACCTACAGCAACGACAATCAGCGACCCCGCCGAAACCCTTTCGCCGTCCACGCGAACGACAATCCGCCGCCACCGGACTGGTACAGCGGCTTTTTGCCGGCGGACGGCGTGCCCAACCTGCTCGGCTATCCGAACGACGACGGGTTGATCGCGCGTCGTTCGCGACTGCACCGGGGAAGGTTCAAGCTGAACGGGCTCACGTACGACGCGCGTGGCCTGGATCTCGTCGAGAACGTCCCGGACGGCGAACAGGTCGAGGTCAGGATCGACCTGTCCGACCTCTCCTCGGCCTGGATCGAAGATCCTCTCCTGGGTGAGTGGTTCCCCGTTCGCTGCGTGCAAACCCGCTATGCGCGGGGCGTCTCCTTCGCAGCGCACCTCAGGCTGATCGAGGACTACGTCCGCTCGGATCCCATGCCGCCGCCCTGGCACGAGGCGGACGGCGCGGCGGGTTCCGGTTTGGACTGACCTTTTCCCTTTCCGGCGGGGCGAATGCCCGTTCCGCCGGATCGACCAAACAGACTGCGTTCATGCCACCCGGCACCCGTAACTGACTAGGAGTCAGACATGACTTACTTCCTTGTAGTAGAAGGCACCGTCGAATCCCCGACGTTGCTGTCCGGCGAAGGTACCCTTCGGAGCGGAGCAGTCACGGTGCCGGGAGGGATCCTCCGGTCGCCCGACGCGGTCGATCTGGGCGGACGAGTCGGAGACTCCGTTCGGCGCGGCGTGCTCACGGTGCCGGGCGGGACCTTCTGGTCGGCCGACACGCTCGATCTGAGCGGACTCGTCGGAGACGTCCAGGTCCGAGTGCTGATCGACCTTTCGGACAAAGACCGCGTGCTGGTTTGTCACCCCGAAGACGGACGCCTCTTGCAGGCGCACCGTTTGACGGACCTCGATTGGCAGCCATGTTCGCTGGTTGTCCGGGCGAGCGATCAACCTCAGTCGGATATGGCCGAGGACGTGAGGCGCCGGGCGTAAACCCGAGCCCGCCCGAGGTGTCACGCCGCCCGGCCGGATCCCTTCGGGCGACCGTAACGGCGTGGGCGTGACACCTCGCGGCTGCCGGCTCGCGCGCGTGGTGTTCCTGCATCCACACCGGGGATCCCAACACCCGAAACAGCATAGCACCCGGCGGCACGCCGCCGGGAACGACGACTTGTTGCCTGGAGGGCAGGATGAGCCATTCCGACCCATTCGCGTCTCTGACGCCCCACACGCCTTTCGACATCCGACGCCGCAAGGCGCGCCTCGTCGTGTCCCCACGTGGCGGCCCGATCCGGCTCATCATCACGGGCCGCAAGGTCATCCCCACGGGCCGTTGGTACTCGACGAAGAACGGTCGCTGCATGCCTTGGGAATCGAAAGCCGAGCGTGACCTCTGCATCGTCGCGGAAGCCGACACGGACGTGATCCGTTTCCTCGTCCAGCCGCACAGGCTCGAAATCGACGTCGGCGAGGCGCGTCCGCTCGTCTACATCCCGGATGCCGAGCACGTTCTTGCCTCCGGCGTGACCGAGATCATCGAGGTCAAGAGGGCGGGCGAAAAGCTCGAACCTGACTACGAGCGCAAGCTCGAACTTGCCGCCGAGATCTACCGAGGTCTCGGGTGGCGGTTCCGGATCATGCGTGACGCCGAGATTCGGCGCGAGCCGAGGTTCCCTAACGCGAAGATCATCGCGAGCCATGGTCCGACGCTCGTCACGTCCGAGGAGACGCTGGCGGCCTTGGACTTAATCGATCGTCCAGGCGGTTCGACCTACGGGTGCGTCGGGGACGTCCTCGGCGGCGGTCCTCAGGGCGTCGCAAGGCTGCATGCGTTGGTCGTTCGTCGGTTGCTCACCTTCGATCTCGATCGCCCGATCCGATCCAATATTCCCGTGACGCTGGTCGCGGACCACCCCGACCGCCGGAGGCCCGCATGATCTCGCTCGCCCTCTCTGTCGGCGACCTCGTCGAAATGGATTTCGGCGACCGGATCGCCCGATTCCGGACCAGCAAGGAGCTGGATGGCTCGCGCATGCTGTTCCTGCGTGAGGATACCGACGGGGAGATCATCCTCCCGGAGCGGCAGATCGAGGAAATGGTCGGCTCCGGAGCGTTCCGCAGGCTGCGCCGGCACACCACACGGGCTGGTCGGCCCTCTTCCTACGACAACGATGACGCCGTCCCGCCCGAAGGCGCCAGCCTCCCTGCGCAGACGAGGTGTTTCTACGTACGCCAGTGGGACAAACAGCCGACCGCTCTCAGCACCAAGGCGCTCGAAGGATTCATCGAACGAAACCGCCCGATCGCCGTGAGGAAGGGCTTCACCTGGGAACCCAGCGCCGGAACTCTTCGCCGCGCCATCAACGAGCGCGGGGAGAGTGGATCCAGGCCTGTAAAGGTCATGGAGAGAAGGACCGGCAGGGTACCCCGAGCCCCGAGACATGGCATCCTGGCCGGCGAGATCATGCGCCGAACGGTCGCTTGGTTTTACGCCGCTCGCCCCCGGACGGTGACCGACGCTCACGCCCGCCTCGTCACCTTCACGGACCGCGTGAACCGGTTTGGCCGTAGGGCCTTCTTGGCCTGGGCTGAAGTCACGCTGCCGCACAGGGAAACCACACGCCTCCGCATCCGAGCGGGGGAGTGTTACGACACTTTGGCCGCGAAGTTCGGACCAATCGAGGCCAAGAAACTTCTCGGCACGGGCCCGGGCCTGTCAGCCGACAAGATCCTTGAGGTCGTGCTGATCGACTCGACAATCGGCGACGCTTGGATCTTCGACGCCGAACGCAGTCTGCCACTCGGGCGCCCGACCATCACGGTGGCGATCGACGTGTATTCGCGCATGGTGCTCGCCATCGTCGTGACCTGGGAACCGCCGTCGCTCTACACGATCGGCCAAGCGCTGTACCAGACGTGCCGGCCGAAGCACGATTGGCGTGAGCACTTCCCGAACCTGACGCGCGACTATGATGCGTGGGGTAAGCCCGGCACGATCATCGTCGACAACGCCTGGGAACAGGTAGGCGTCAGCTTTCAAGACGCCTGCGAGGACGCCACGATCTCGGTCGATTGGGCGCCTGTCGCCAATCCCGAGTACAAGGCGATCGTCGAGCGGTTCTTCGGGACCCTGAACACCTTGGTGAACCATCGGTGCAGGGGAGGTGTACCGTTCCCTCCCCACCTCATGCAGAAGCTCAAGATCAATCCTGCCAAGGAGGCCATCGTCGAGCTGGAAGACTACAAGGCGTTGCTGCACCAAGCCGTCGTTGAGACCTACCAGACCGAAGTTCACACGACGCTCGGGAAGGCTCCCGCGCTGGCCTGGCGCCAGTCCAAGGCCGTGCATGGCCGTGCGTTCATCGACGACCTCTCTCAAGTTCGAACGATGGTTGGCGCGCTCGCCCGCGCGAAGCTGCGCCGGGACGGCGTCCGTGTCCGAGGCCACCGGTTCCACGACCAGGACGCGACCACGCGCCTCCTCGATGACCTCGCGCACCACACCCCCATGCGCCAGCGCCCGAAGGGAGGCGCCACCGCGGCCATCAAGGTCAAGTACGATCCGGCCGACTGCTCGTTCATCGACGTCTGGAATCCCGTAGCGAAGAACTATGAGCGATTGCCGAACGTCGACCGGCGTTTCGCGACGGGATTGAGCTTCAGGAACGCGGACGTGATCCGCGAATGGGCTCAGGCCGAGAACAAGGCTTTCTTGAGCGACGAGGAGAAGTGGGCCGCGCGCAACGCGCTCCGCTCCTCCATCGAGCGTGCCACCGCCGGAAACGCTCGGTACGGCTTCATCCGCAAGGCGCGCCGCATGCTGCATCCACCGAAGCCCATGTCCGGCGACACGGTTGAATTCGTCACCGCGATGCCCACCGCCGCTGGCCTCGGCCCGACCGACATCGAGGTACGCGTCGCCATGCACACGCGCGACGACGACGGCATGCCCGAGATCGGGCCGCAGCGGGGCAACCGCAAGAAGCCGAAAAAACCTCGGAAGCCGGCCGCAGGTTCGTTGGAATCCGCAGCGGCGGAGCCGGATGAACTCCGAAGGCAGACAGCAGATACACGGCCGCCCGCATCCGGCTTCGGGTTCGATGCGGACGAGATCGAGGCGGCTTCCAACCTCGATTGGGTGACCCGAAAGGACAATGGCCGATGACCTCCCAAACCGAACGCCTCCTGAATTCCGGAATCGCTTTCCAGGAGATGCTGGTCATGCATCCGCGTCTCACGCAGACGCATCAGCGTCTCGACGAACTGCGGGCGCTCGGCCGCGCCACCCGAGGCAAGCCGCAAAAAATCCTGCCGATCATCGGGCCATCGGGTTCGGGGAAGACGACGAACTTCAAGACCTGGAGGGATGGCGTCGCAACCAGCGTACTCCCCGGCTCCAACAGTCCGCCGGCCATCCTCCACGTGACCTTGAGCGCGAAGTGCTCGGTCAAACAGCTCGGGGCCGACATCCTGCAAGCGCTCGGCCAGTTCGGACTGCCGGTCGACATCGTCGACGACCTCCGAGGTCGCCAGCGCGGGCGGAGGACGCGTCTTATCGACCCGTTCCACGATCTCAAGGACGCGGTGTTGATGTACGCGGCGGCGGTCGCGCTCGACAACGCGGGGATCGAGTTGCTTGCCATCGACGAGTTGCACCACCTGATCGACAAGGACCAGAAAGGCAAGATCGCCTGGACTGTCAGCGAGGCGCTGAAGGTACTTGCCGACATGGGCGTCTGTCCCGTCGCCGTGATCGGGACGTCGACGGCGATGCGGATCGTGTCGGCGAAGAACAACCCGCAGTTCGCGGCGCGTTGCGCTGCCCCCGTGATGCTCGACCCGCTCGACATCACGCTGAAGGGGGATCGAACGCTGTTCATCGGCTACATCGCCTCCCTGTCGAAGCTGCTCATCAAGCATGGGGTCTTCGACGAGGATCAGGGCCTCACCCGAGAGGATTTCGTCGCCTGCTTCTACGACGTTTCCAGGGGCGTGGTCGGGACGGTGTCACGCCTGGTCGACAACGCCTCCGCGATCGCCATCAGGGAGGGCAAGGACAGGATCGGGCGCGAACACCTAAGCGAAGCCACGCGCACTTGGGCGATGCCCATGGACCTCACGGACCACGATCCTTGGATGAAGGGGCCGCGTGACCTCAAGCTTTTGAAAAAGGTGCATTAGAATGCCTGGGAGCACTTTGCAGTCGTTCGAGACCGTGGAGGGATGCGGGACGCTGCCATGGAGCCGTTCGCCCATCCCGGGTGAATCGATCATGGGCCTCCTGGCGCGGACGGTTGCGCATCACGGCATCGACCGCATCGCACCGGTGTTGCGGATTGCCGGCATCGACACCCTCTTTCCGGAAGCGCTCCCGACCACGCACCGGAAAAAGGCTAAGGCCATCGCCGCCCTCCTCGGCACCACGCCCGACGAGGTCAAGCTCAGATGTCATCAGCCTATCGACGTCCCCGGCCGGCCGAACTCGTTCATGAATTTCTTTGGCACGCCGATCCGAGAACACTATCGGGAGGCGAGACGCCGTCGCTTCTCGCCGGCAAGTCTCGCCACAAGCCCGCACCATCGCGCCCTCTGGGACTTGAAGGTCTTCTCGTTCTGCCCCGAGTCCAGGGAGACGCTCATCTCGGCCTGTCCGCACTGCGATGCCAAACTCGGATGGCGGTGGACGGTCGGCATCGCTTCTTGCGAGCACTGCGGAGAAGACCTGCGCGACGCGTCGACGTCCAAGGTAGAGTGCGTCGATTGGGAAGCGCTCGATTTCCTGGTCGACCTCATTCATCCGGACCCGGCGCGGCGAACGCGGGCTCATCGCAGCCTCCCGCACCCCTTGTCTGGGCTCGATAACGGCGAGGCGTTCGAGGCATGCATGGCGTTGGCTTGCGCCTCAACGTTCGCATCCGATGCACCCGAGAAACGGCTGGTCCGCTCCACCGGGTTTGCCGCCGTCACTCCCGACGCGCTCGCGTGGGGTGGTCGGACCATCTTGGAGTGGCCGACGAGCTTCCAGGCTTGGGCCGGTGTCGCCGGCTTGGCACGCCCGGATCAAGGCATCCTCAAACGGCGCCTTGGAATGCTGGCTCGATTGTTCGCCGATCCTTACCTGGCACCTGCATTCAGGGAGCAGATGCGTCGCGAGTTGGGCATCGAGATTTTCAGGTTTGGCTTGAAACTGCGCCGACCTCATGTGCGTCGCCCTTCCGATAAAGGGCGTGTCGCAGGAGAACCGTATGTACGGCAGTCGGCGGCTCCAGGGCGGTCATCGCTCGAAAAGCCACCGATCCCCAAGAGGGGTGCCGCGAAGTTGCCGGTGGTGCGCCGCGCCAAGATTGGCCGCAACAAGATCGCGATGCAACTCGGGGTGGACTGCCTGACCGTCGCGCGGCTAGCCGACGCCGGCTTGTTCTCACGTGTCGACGGCGCCTCTGCGTGGTCCAAAGCGGGCGAGGCCTATGATCGGTCGAGCGTCGATGCCTTCGTCATGAGGGCCAGGGGCGCCATCCGCGCAAACCCTGAATCCTGCGACGCGGTGCCCCTCGCCATTGCGGCAAGGCGCCTGCCTACCGCCGCACCGTGGGTCGGAATCTTCCGCGCCATCCTGGTCGGCGCCCTCGAAGTTTACCCTTGCGACGGCGAGGGAGAGCGCGCCCTTACGTCGGCGCTGAACGTCGTGGAGTGGCGGCTCCGCGACTTGGTGTCATCCGTTCCGCCCGAAGTCGTCCTGACGCCCAAGGGGCAGCACGTCAGCCTGAGGGAGGCTGCGGCGATGATCGGCGTCACGGTCTCGATCGTGCAGTCCATGGTCGAAGATGGACTGCTGATCAACGACCCTGCAACACGCCGCCTACGGACGGCCGACGTCATCGCGTTTCGCTCCGCCTTCATCCTGTCCGGCGAGGTCGCACGACTCCTCGGATATTCTGGCAGCGTCCGAGAAGTCCTCTTCCATCAGGGTGTTTCCCCCGCAGCGACCCTTCAGCGTGGCGAAATTGCCTTATGGCGACGGGAGCAGGTGGAGGTGGCCATCGGCCCTGCAAGGCAGAGATGCGCCTAAATCAGGCTTAGCTTGGGGAGACCTGAATCGGTTTAACTTTGGCTGGCTGAATCAGCTTTATGTTGGATGTCTTGAATTCAGTCATCCCCTCAGAGGGTTAGGTGAATCACCCTTGGCTTGTCGCCTCTCTCGCAGTTCGTCGAACGTCGCCCAGGCGCAACGCGTAGCAGTCATCTGAGTGCGTTCTAACTAGACCGAGCACGCGATATACGGGTTCGCTTCGGTCGTCAGAAACATTTCGCGGATGCGATGACCTCCACTCTCCACCAGCGAACGCGCCATGTTGGGCAGCTCCGCGATGGCCCTGTCACTGTCGTCCATCGCTATAGGATTCGGCGACTCAGGAGCGTCGAGCCGCATCACCTGGTCCTTGCCGACCAGAAGGAAAGCCTGCCCTAGCGCATTCAGGGACTGCGCCTTCATCGCCCCCCGCAGCGCGTCACGCCACTGCCACATGCCGCCAGCCGAGCGGTCTTCGGAGACCTGGAACGAGGATTCGCCACAGCCCAGGCTCAGGATTTGCACCTGCCGCCGGTCAATGTCGAAACAGGCCAAGGCGTCCACCAAGCCGATCATGATCGGATTGTTCGCCCATAGACCGCCATCGATCAGTTCGTAACCAAGTTCTTTCAGCGACCGAAAATAGGTTGGCGCCGCCGACGTCGCTCGACCGACCCTGACCATCTTCTCAGACCGATCCTTCTTGTAGTCGGGGTGGTGAGGCGTCTTGTAGACCCACGGCTCGCCGTGCCGGCCTTCGAAGGCCGGAATGCAGAGCCGCGTCGTGGCCTCGCCGAACAGCTTGTGATCGAATACGCGAAGCAGTTCCTGCTCCAGTATGTCGGCATCGTAGACGGCCGCGACCGTGCGCTTGGCTTTCTTGAACAACCCCCTCGCAGCGCCGCTTATCCCCTTGGTTGGGAAGATGTTGGGCCCGCGCTCGATGTAGAAGTCGCGCAAACCCTTGCCGGTCATTCCCGAGGCGAGACCCATCGCGATGAGGCCGCCGGTGGAGGTGCCGGTGATCATGTCGAAATGGCTCGCGACGGATTTGCCGCCCAGGAAGCGGCCCTCGATCTCAGCGAGGATGGAAGCCGGCAGGATTCCGCAGATGCCACCTCCGTCAATGGAGAGAATGCGGAACGGCCGCTCCGGCGACCAGGGCTGTTGAACGCGGAGGTTTTGAATCGTGCCGTCAGAGCGGCGGGGGGGCATGTAGTTCATCGGGGCGCTCCGGTCGGCAGTTGCTGGGGATGGCGGCCTCCTCCCGTCCACGTCCCGGTCGCGCGCCATCCTTCATAACAGGCGAGCCAGTCGCTCGTGTAAGGGACAGTCGTTCGGGACAGTAGGTCGGCAGGCGTCCACTCCGTCGTGTCGGGATCGAAGAGGCAGAGAATCGGTACAGGTTCTCCCTCCACTCGGTAGACGTGCGGCAGGTCGCCCTCGGGATCGCCTCGACGTGGCGCCAACCTGGGGTTCAGCACTCGAACCCGGGGCTGCATCGAGAGCAGATCGATGCGTTCGAGCACCGTTGGCACGCGGTAGCTGATCGCGACCGTGTAGGTCCGCATCAGCGGCTTCAACGTGCCGCGCCAGATCGCGGAAGGGCCCTCTCTCTGCATGACCTCGAACGACGGGAAGTCCGATTTCAAGGCAGCGATCTGGTCATCGATGTCGGGGAAGATCCTCACTTCAGGAGCCCGCCCATGAAAGTGTGGGCGCGCGCGGGCGCCGCCGTGGCGGCCGTTGCCGTGGCCCCGGTGATGATAGCGGGCCGGCTCGGGACGAAGACTGAACCACGGCCCGTGTGCGCATGCCGTCCGTGCTGCACGGCGCCTCCGATACGCTCGTTGAAGAGCTTCAGGCTTCGCGAGACGACGTGGTTGCCGAACATGCCGCGAAGGACCTCTCTGAGTTCCTCCTGGGACATCTCGCTGCGCTGGGCGAACTCGATGGTGTCGCCGAGGTCCTTCACCTTCCGACGCCACTCCTCCTGGTCAGCGATGGTCGCCGGCCAACGGTCGGTGAAGACGTCCCGTGCGAACACGGGGTTCGCGACATGAAGCCGATCCCGGCGGCTGGTTGCCGCGGCGATCTCCCGCTCGATCCAACGGCAAAGCCGCACCAGCATGGCGGACAGGCTGAGCCCCGGCGTCGCGGCGCGACCGGCATAGTAGGAAAGCATGACGGAGGGAGGGACCCGTCCGGCGTAATCCGCATATTGCACGTTGCGGAACCGCTTCAGGAGCTGAAGCGCCACCGTGGCGGTGTTCTTCGCGATGAGCGGCGTTTGATCGGGAACCT
Organism: Lichenifustis flavocetrariae; assembly: GCF_026130545.1. Taxonomy (GTDB): domain Bacteria; phylum Pseudomonadota; class Alphaproteobacteria; order Rhizobiales; family Beijerinckiaceae; genus Lichenihabitans; species Lichenihabitans flavocetrariae. The sequence continues at coordinate 22,003 of NZ_JAMOIM010000012.1, forward strand.
TGTCGTGCTCGGCATCGGCTCGGAACTCCATGCCGCCCGACTCATAGTACCTGCGCGCAAGCTCGAACGCGAAGTTCCACTCCATCGGGGTGTTGGCGCGGTACCAGACCGCGAATCCGTGGGCGTTCATGGGAACGTGAAAGTGATCTGCCCTGGGCTCCTCGCGCTTGGCGTGGAAGATGTGGCTTTCGCGCTCGCCGGGCGTGTTCAGCCGTGACGACGGCGTCACGTCGATGTGCATCCCGTCCGCATAATAGATGGTGACGCAGCGTGTCTGTCGGACGATGGCCCTCTCGACGGGGTAGCCCTCCAAAGCCTGTTCGAGGAGGTCGAGCGGCACGTGCGGCGCGATGAGCGGATCGACTGACAACTGGGCCACGACATCGATGTCGTATTCGTCGTCGGTGCCACGGGTCGATACCGTGGCGTCGATGGCCATGCTGCCCTGCGGCGTGAAGCGCAGCACCCTGCCTTCCAGGGGGCTGCCGGGGCGTTCGATGTAGGCCCGGACTGACTCGTCCCGCTCGCAGGTCTTCGCGTGAAGGCCCGGCGGCAGTTGCACGTTGATCGCGATATCGGCAAGAATCGCGTCGAGCGGGTGCAGGAAGGGATTCGAGGGTGGGTGGGAAACCAGTCTGTTCATTCGACAACTCCTTTCGGGCCACATGCGGAGCGCCCGATTGGCGTTGCATCAGAACCGTCACCACCTTAGGCGCTGCTGCGGAAGCCACGCGGACATGCGACTTCGATGTCCGCGTGAAATCTTCTACGGCGCCTAAGGTGGTGACGGCAGGGACAAGGATTCCCTGATGTCCGATTCCGCACTCGGGTCCCCTGAAGGCGACCAGGACGAAGCCGAAGCGCTGACTCTCGAAGAGGTGCGAGTCGCGATTGAGCATCTCGGGCCAGCGGACATGCTGCGTCTCGCGAAGGCGGCGGCTCACTTCGAATACAGGAATGGGCGGCTTGCCCGCGACTTGAGGCAGGAGGCGTTCGTCCGAGTGCTCGACGGTCGGCGCAAATGCCCCCGGAACGTGAACTTGGCCTTGTCCCTCTCCAACGTCATGCGCAGCATAGCTTCCGAGAGGGACCGGGAAGCAGAACATGCCGACATCGACGAGATGATCGCTGCCGACTCGCTGGAAGCCGGGTCGATGAGCGGAATTGGCCCTGATCTGCTGGAGCAGGTCAGGGGAAAGCTCGATGGCGAACAGCTTCTGAGTGAGGCGCTCCGCCTCTTCGAGGACAATGAAAGGGCGAAGACGATGTTCGAGGGAATCATTGAGGACATGGAAGGCCAGGAGCTGCGGGAGCTGCTCGGCGTATCCCAGGTCGAGTTCGATACGTTGCGCAGATTGGTGCGGCGGCGGCTGGATAAGCATTTCCGAGACCGGAAGTCATGACCCGGGATCGAACCAGCGACGATACAAAGAAGCTCGCCAATCTCGACAAGTTCGTGGAGGAGCAACTGTTCGCAACCACGGACGAGGAACTGCTGCGAGAAGCTTCGGAGGATGGCATCGATCTCACGAAGCTGAGGAACGAGCACCTTGCGTCGCTGAGCGAAGCAGGCAAGGTCGCGGGCCGCAACAGGCAGGCGGCGATCCGAGACGAGATGGCTCGCGACCGCGCCAAGCCGCCAGCAGTTCTGGACCTCAACCGGGCGCGCTCGAAGTACGAGCAATTGCTGGCTGGAAACGACAATGCCGCGACGCGCATGACGATGGCGGCCCGGAACCAGGACGGTGATGCAGAAGCCGACATGGACGGCATGTTGGAGGACTTCGCAGAGCTTGGACTCATCAAGGATGCGGACAAGGACAAGCCTGGGCCATGAGCCTGTCGAGGGCGGAGGCGATCCTTGAGTCGTTGGGCATCGACCGTCCGGAGGACATCGACCTTGAGATGGTGGCGTGGAGCCTGGGAGCAAAGGTCAAGTACCGGCCTCTCTGTTCGTGCGAGGCTCGGATATGCGGCCATGGGAACAAGGCGATCATCACCGTCGACGACCGGAAGAGCGCTCGGCGCGTGCGCTTCTCGCTCGCCCACGAACTTGGACACTGGACGCACCATCGGGAACGCTTGCTGATCTGCCGTTCCGTGGACATTGGCAAATCCTCGGGATCAAGACGGGACGCCACCGATCCGGAGAAGGTTGCAGACCGTTTCGCTTCGGAACTGATCCTCCCCTCCTACATCCTGCACCCGATGTTGAAGGGCTACAGGACGCTCAACCTGAAAACCATGCGAGAGGTCGGATCGGCGTTCAATGCCAGCCTGACGGCGACCGCCATCCGCATCATGCAAAGCAACACGTTTCACGCGATGATCGTCTGCCACCGGCCTGGCAAGAAGCCGTGGTTCGAACGGGCCGACTGCGTGCCAGATCGTTGGTTTCCGAAAGCCACGCTCGACTGCGAGAGCTATGCGAAGGAGGTTCTCGCCAACAAGACGGAGCAGGTCCACCCGAGGAAGATCGGAGCGGACGCTTGGTTCGATCGTCCCGAGGCGGAGCGCTACGAAGTCTCGGAACAGTCGTTTCCGCTGCCGAACAACGAGGTGCTCACGCTGCTCACCTTTTCCGATCCAGCTATGATGGAAGAGCAAAGGGAACGGCGCCAGTACGGTCTGTCGATAGACCCAGCCATACGCGTTCGCTGAAACAGGTCTTTTCATCCCCTCAGCGGGTGTCCGGCACAGAACGGTTGCCGGGGTGAATCAGCAGTATCTTGGCAGCCCTGAATCAGTTTTGTCCTGTGCAGTCGAATCAATTCTGTCTTGGAGTTTGCGAAAGCGACTTGTCGTCAGGCATTTGAGCGAATCAGGCTTGACTTGGATGGCGACCTTGGACGGAGGGTCGTCGCGAAATGGATGATGGTCGCGCCCTGCGTTCGTGACGCTTGCAATTCGAAGCCGTCCGCGGGAGTCGCTCACTTCCTCAACGGAGCAGGTGCATGCCGAACTCGAATCTGTCGGAGCTTGTGAGCGGCAAGAGCGAAGACCTGAGCGTCGAGTACAAAGCTTGGATGGACACCACCCAGGGTCCAGTCCGTGCCAAATTGGCGAAGCACATCGCTGCGCTGGCGAATCACGGTGGTGGCTACCTGATCTTCGGCGTCGACGACAAGAGCCGTCTCCCCCAAGGCGAACCCGGCCCTGGGCTCGATCGCAGCATGTTCTCCCAGGACGCCATCTCCGGAATCGTCAAGAAGTACCTCGATCCCCGCATACAGGTCCGCCTGGAAGAAGCCAGCCATGACGGCGTTCTGTACCCTGTGATCGTCGTGCCTTCGCATGCCGGAAGGCCGATCATAGCCGTCACTGATGGGCCGCAGGAGAACAATCGGCCGGTCGGCGTTCGCCAAGGGGAGATTTACGTCAGGGCTGCTGGGCCCGAAAGGGCCCAGATCCGCTCCGCCGACGACTGGAACGCATTGCTGGATCGGTGCCTGACGCACCGCGCGGATCTTCTGGGCAATATCGTCCGGCAAACCATCGCACGACCGGGTCGGCCGAGCGCTATCGCTATCGACGCCTTGCTGGAGGCGGTGGAGGCCACCGCCAGTGACTTCTCCGAGCAGACCGGCGAGTTGGCGCCGCGCGTCGCCGCATCCGACCAGAAGAACATCGCTCAGGCCGGCCAGAACTTCAGTACGCTCGCCTACGCTTTGGTCGGCGACGATGGAGAACTGATCGAGCTGGGCAATGTTCGTGGCCTCAACCAGCGCGCTTCCATCGCCATGGGTGAGGTGGCCTACATCGGATGGGCCTCGTTCCTGCCGCTGAACGTGCCCGAACGAGCCCCCCAGCTCAGGACGGGCCGGCTCCTCGGGCGTGATCGAAGCTATTTGGAAGGCATGCGCCTTGCCGCCAGCGCCGTTATCGGCGGCTCCCTGGATTATTGGCGCATCTATGAAACGGGAATAGCGGCGATATCGCAAAGTTATCCGGAGGATAACGGCGGCCTGCGTTCCGGAATCCCTCGCCGCATCGAAGTCGGCTTTTCGCTTCTTCGCGTGCACTCTCTCCTGGCCCATGCACGATTCATGGGACAGGAAATCCCAGGTGTTCAGCAGATCGTCGTCCGCATGGATTGGCGAGGGATGGCCGGACGCATGCTGACGTGGGACGAACAGAGGTTTGTCACGCCGGGCCAAGTGGCCGACGACCGTTTTATCCACACGGTCACGCTTCCATGGGCCCGGCTTCGGGATACGTACTTCGACGCTTTCACCGCCGTCATCATGCCGATGTACAACCTGTTCCCTGAAGCGGGGTGGGGCACTCCCGACCGTTGGTTCAATCGCGGGGTGGTCGAGCGTGAGTTCGGCAAGTTCAAAACGGGCGGCGTTCGATTGTTTGACGATTGAGTGCTACAAAGTATGCATTGTAATTTGCAGGCCCCGATCCGCGTAGTTTGCCCTGAATCGGTACTAACTTGGCCGCCCTAGGATCTGAATCACCCCTAAGTTGGAAATTGAATCACCTCTAAATTGGCCGCTCAGGGTGAATGAGAATCAGTTTGAACTTGGCACGACACCTGAGTAGGCACACCGATATCTGCGGCTTGGCTCCCTCCGTCCTGAAGCACGAAATGGCCCATGATTGCCCCACGCCGCGCTTCACCCTGCTGGGGGCACCGCTCATCATTCCCCGTTCCGCCCCGCTCTCGGCGACACCGTCAGGCCGAGGAACACCATCACGGCCAGGTTGAGCCGCACCACATCCTCGTCATCCAGCCGGCCGATCCGCTCGCTGGCCTTGGATTTCGGGACGGTGGTGATCTTGTCCACCATCAGCCGGGAAGGAGCGCGCAGCCCGTTGCGCTCGCTCGGTTCCACCGGCAGCCGGAACAGAGGCGTTTCGGTCGGGTCGGTCGTGAAGGCGCAGACAGTGATGGAATCCGTCGCGTCGAAGGCGTCGTCCTGCACGATGACGACCGGGTGCGGCTTGCCCGCATAATCCTTTCCGCCAGAGACGGTCCAGATGTCGCCCCGCCTCATTCATTGTCCCAGCCCGACACCGCGTCGATGAACGCCTGATCTTCGGTCGCATGAATGCTCGCCGCCACGGCCAACGACTGACGGTGAGCCTCCGAACGGAAGGACGGTGCCCGAACATCCGGCACCCAAATTTGGATCGGCCGCAGTCCCTGCGCGCGCAGCCGATCGCGATGCTCCTGCACCTTCACGCGGGTCGGCTTAGGGTCTCTTGTCCGCGCCATGACTGGCAATCCGAATGAGTTACATGTAACCTATCATGAGTCGTATACCCTGGCTATCTCCCGGTTTTGCAACAAAGAAGAGAAGTCCCATGGGCCCACTCTTCGCCCCTTTACGGGCCAACGACAGACAAACTATCGAGCGACACGGGACCGTCCGGACCTGAGAAGGACAAGGAATAATCGCTGCCCTGCTGCTGGGAGAAGCCGGTGAGGCGGTAATGCCCGGTATCGTAGATCGTGACCTGACCGTCGCGCTCGATAGCCAGGCGGCGGCGTTCGGGGAAACAGGCGTAGCGCATGCCATTTTGCGCGCCTGAGGAAGACGCCGATCCGAGATCGGAGGGCCACCAATGGGCCGAGCCATGCCGGCCGACGGCGCCTCCGGTACCGCCGTTCGTTCCGGTCGCTGTCGAACGCGCCGCGCGTGCAGCGGCGCTCATGTCTTGGCAAAAGCCGTTCACCCTGGCCTTCAGCCCGTCATTGAACATGTCGCCGATCTGGGTCATGCCGTTCGACCATTGGCCCATGCCGCCGAGTTCGGGATGGCTGAATTGTGCTTGGCCACCCCCGCCGGCCACGAGGGCGCCAAACAGGGCTTCGGCGGCGGCCAGGCTGAAGCCATGGCGGCGGGCGGCTTCTGCAAGTTGCTCCGGTTGTACGCTCATGTTGCCCTCTCTGATGTTCCAATGAAATGGGCCATCCCTGGTCGCACGCAAGCGCGGCCTGGCTATTCGGCATGCCCGATCCGTTGAACTGCATTGAAGCGAGGCACAAAATGCCGAAGGCCGCTGCCGGCGCGGGGTCATCTGTCGCGGCACTCGCGGTGTCGCCGCCTTGTGAAGGCCGGAAAGGCCGCCTTATAGTCGTGGCGAGGACGTGACACGCGCGGCCGAACCGGAGTCGGATATGGGACGCGGGCCGGAAACAATGGAATCGAGCCTGCTCGACCGTCTCATCGGGCGGGCCAAGGCCGTATTGCTGTTCGAGCGTGTCTGGCCCCCGATCGTTCTCGGTCTTGCCATCGTCTCCATTTTCTTCGTTCTGTCATGGCTCGGCTTGTGGCTGGTGCTGCCGCTCTGGGGGCGGGGCGTCGGCCTTGTCGTCTTTGTTGCAGCCTTGGGCTGGGCCGCGTCCCGCCTCCTCCGCCTGCGTTGGCCGCGGCGAGCCGAGGCTCTGGCCCGGCTCGATCGTGACTCGAAGATTCCCCACCGGCCCTTTGCGACGAGCCAGGATGCGCTCGCCAATCCGGGTGCCGATCCCGCGACCCGCGCCCTGTGGGATCTCCATCGCAAGCGTCTGCAGAAGGCAGCCACGGGCACGCGCGTGGCGGCGCCGTCGCCCCGCCTGGTCGAACGCGACGCTTTCGCGCTGCGGGCCGGCGTGATCCTGGCCCTTGTGGCGGCTGGTTTCGTTGCCGGCCCGGACAAGGAGGGGCGCGTGGCGGCGGCTTTCGCGTGGCGAACCGACGACAGCGGCCGGCTCGGGACCCGGATCGACGCCTGGGTGGATCCACCAGCCTATACCGGGAGACCACCCTTGGTTCTGATGGGCCAGGGGACGGCGACGAGGCAACAGACGGCCGAGGCGATCAGCGTGCCGGTGGGCTCCACCGTCGTGGTCAGAGCTGCCGGCCCGAGCCTGGTCGACGTCACGACCGACGGCGGCTTGCGGCCGGCGCCCGTCAAGGAGGGCGCGAAGGCGCCACCGGCGCCGAAGCCGGGCACGACGGGACTGGATCGGCACCTGATCCTCTCCGGTGACGGCACGCTCACGGTGACGCAGGACGGCACGACGGTCAGGACGGTTCCCCTGAAGGCCATCCCCGACCTCCCGCCCCGTATCGCGCTCAGCGGCGTTCCGCGCCCCAATTATCGGGGATCTCTCAGTCTCGCCTACACGCTCGAGGATGATTACGGGGTGGTCGGGGCCGAGGCCCATTTCGACCATCCTGTCATCGGCGGCAAACCCGTGACAGGGCGTACGCTGGTCGATCCGCCGAAGGGTGTGCTGAGCCTGCCGGCCACGCCCGGAGCGCTCGGTGATGCCAAGACGACCCTCGACCTGTCGGATCACCCGTGGGCGGGCGCGCGGGTCACCATGACCCTGACGGCACGCGACGAGGCCGGCAACACCGGGGAAAGCAAGCCGGTGGATCTCGTCCTGCCGGCGCGTCCCTTCACCAACCCGCTCGCCCGAGCCCTCGTGGAGCAGCGCCGCAACCTCGTGCTCGATCCCGACAACCGCGACCGGGTGGCGGCCGCCCTCGACGCCCTTGCCATGGCACCGGAGGTCTTCGACGTACCGCTCGGCATCTATCTCGGCCTCCACACCGCACAGACGACGCTCGCTGAGGCGAAGACCGATCCGCAACTCGTCGCGGTCGCGGACTTTCTCTGGGCGATGGCCTTGCGCATCGAGAATGGCGACATGAGCCAGACCGAGCAGGATCTGCGGGCCGCCCAGAAGGATCTCAAGGACGCGATGGAGCGGGGCGCGCCGCCGGACGAAATCAAGCGCCTGACCGAGAACCTGCGCCGCCAGATGGACAAGTTCCTGTCCGAAATGGCGCGGCAGCAAAACCAGAACCGCGATCCCTCACAGCAGGCCCAGGGGGAACGCAACAGAACGGTCACGGACAAGGATCTGAAATCCTTGATGGACCGCATGGAGGAAGCGGCCCGCAATGGCGATATGGCCGAGGCGCAGCGCCTGCTGGATCAGCTCAACGGCATCATGAACAACCTGAAGACCGCGCGCCGCGGAGGCCAGCAGTCGCAGGCGGCGCGCGAGATGAACAATTCCATGAACGAGCTCAACCGCATGATGCGTGACCAGGGCGACGTGCGGGACAAGACGTTTCGGGAGGGCAACGGACAGGATCTCGATCAACAGGGCGACCAGGAGGCCGGGCAGGATCAAGATTCGGCGCAAGATGGGCAACAGGGCGATCCTGGGCAGCAGGGCCAAGCCTCGCCAGGACAGCGTGGGGACGGCCAGCAGCCCTCCCCCGGCCTGGGTGAATTGCAGCGCCGTCAACATGCTCTGTCGCAACAGCTGCAGGCGTTGCAGCAGCGCTTGCGTGGCCTGGGGTTGAAGGACGAGCAAGGCTTTTCCGATGCCCAGGAAGCCATGAAACAGGCCGAAAATGCCCTTGGCAAGGGTCAGAGCGGGATTGGTGACGCCGTTGGGGCCCAGGGCCGGGCCCTTGAAGGCCTTCAGCGCGGCATGAACGGAGCCGGCCAGCAGATGGCACAAGGCAGTGGCGAGGGATCCGGTCAGGCGCAGGCGCCCGGAGAGGGTGACACCCCGTCCGACGAAGGCGACGGCACAGACCCACTCGGGCGTCCGCGACAGGGACGCGGCTCCGCGCAGAACAATCAGCTGGACGTAAGCGGCGGGCTCGCCGCCCGGGCGGCGCGGGTCATGGAGGAATTGCGCCGTCGCCTTGCCGATCCGACGCGGTCGCAGGACGAGCAGGATTATCTGGAACGCCTGCTCAAGCGCTACTAAGGTCGGCGGCCAAACCCGAAAGACGCCCATGTCCTATACAACCGGCAATATCGTGTCGGGCGTCGCCCTCGGCCTGGTGGTGCTCGTCCTCTTCGCAGGGCTGATCAACATGTTGCGGGGCGGCTCGTCGAACACGTCGCAACGCCTGATGCGGCTCCGTGTCGGCCTGCAGTTCCTGGCCATTGTGGTCATGATGACGGTCCTGTACTTCCGCCACTCGGGTTGAACCTGAACGACGAGCCGGTCCGACGACCGCTCTGGCTCAGGCTTTCGCGCCAAATCAGGAGCCGCAATGGTCGTTCTCAATCGTATCTACACGCGTACCGGCGACGACGGATCGACGGCGCTCGCCGATGGGGCGCGCCGCAGCAAGTCGGATCTCCGGGTCGAATCCTACGGCACGATCGACGAGACGAACGCCGCGATCGGTCTGGCGCGCCTGTCCCTCGCCGCCCATGCGCCTGAGGTCGACGCCATGCTCGGACGCATCCAGAACGATCTCTTCGACCTCGGGGCCGATCTCGCCCGCCCCCCGGCGCCCAGCGAGGACGAAGGCCAGGTGCTCCGGGTGACGCAGCATCAGGTCGACCGGCTGGAGAGCGAGATCGACACGCTGAATGCCGACCTGTCGCCCCTTCGGTCCTTCGTTCTGCCCGGCGGCACCCCGGCGGCCGCGGCCCTTCACCTCGCCCGCACCATCTGCCGCCGCGCCGAGCGGGCAATCGTGACGCTGCGCGGGGAACCCGATGAGATCGTCAGCGAAGCGGTGCTCCGTTATGTGAACCGGCTTTCCGACTTTCTGTTCGTGGCGTCGCGCTGGGTGAATGCCAAGGGAGACGCGGACGTGCTCTGGGTGCCAGGCCGTAACCGCTGAACAGCTTGGCTCGCTTCAGGTTGAAGTCGGGGAAACGCAAAGCCTTTCTTCCCGTTGGAGGTTAGGCTTGGGAGTATATCGGCGTGCGGTCGAGCTGCGCGCCGGCCACGCATCGGCTCGATGACAGATCGCGGGAAAACGCCATGCCGAAGGTCGACGTCGCCACCGTGCCGGTCCACAAAGGGACGGGTTATCCGGCGCCCTTCGATCAACCTTGTGCGGATCGGCTTCGACAGCGGCTCGGCGATGCCGGCGGCCTCACCGAGGTCGGCATCAATCTCATGCGTCTGGCGCCGGGCGCCTGGTCCAGCCAACGCCACTGGCACTCGGCGGAAGACGAGTTCGTCTATGTGCTCGAAGGCGAGTTGATCCTGATCGAGGATGGCGGCGAGTCGGTGCTGCGCGCCGGTGAGTGCGCGGCATTTCCGAAAGGCTCGGGCAACGGTCATCACATGATCAACAGATCGGCGACGACGGCGGTTTACATTGAAATCGGCACGCGCTCCCCTGCCGATGTGACGACTTGCTCCGACATCGACATGATGAGCACCAACGCTGACGGTCGGTTCGTCCGCAAGGACGGCACACCTTATCCCGAATCCCATCCCGGCTCCTGATGAACGGAGCGGGCTGGCAGACGCGGCTCAGGCGTGCCCGGCCTCGCCCGACAACATGACCGGATCGATGCCGATCTTGTGCAGGGCGAGATTGTACTTCTCGTCGAGCACCGGATCGAACAGCAGGCTCGCGTCAGCTGGACAATTCAGCCAGCCATTGCTCTGGATTTCCGCTTCGAGCTGTCCCGGCGACCACCCGGCATAACCGAGTGCCAGCACGGCCCGGCGCGGCCCTTTGCCGGCCGCGATGGCGCGCAGGACATCGAGGGTCGCGGTGAGCGAGATCGTATCATCGATCGGCAGGGTCGAATTGTCGACGTAATAGTCCGCCGTATGGAGCACGAAGCCGCGCCCGGATTCGACCGGCCCGCCACGCAGCACCGGGACATTGTCGATCGGCGCAGCCCCCGCGGCTTCGCCGCCGAAGACGTCGAGCTGGACGAGGATTTCCGAAAAGGTGACTTTTCGCGCCGGCTGGTTGACGATGATCCCCATCGCGCCGTCCTGAGAATGGGCGCAGATGTAGATGACAGAGCGGCTGAAGCGCTCGTCCGCCATGCCCGGCATCGCGACGAGCATTTGGCCATCCAGATAGCCGTCGCGTTTCGATCTGGAACGAGTTTGCGTCATCTGGCGATTATGTGCCTCCCGGCGCAAGTGGCAAGAAACGATGTGAGTCATGGCAAAAGCACTCCGGACCCTTATTGCGGGACCAACACGGCGCGCCGTTTGCGCCGGCCTTGCGGCAGCGGGAACAGTCGGGCTACGCGCCGCTCGGGCGGAACCAGGCGGAGGTGTTTCGGACTGGTGGGAGGCCGATCATGTTCGCGTGCGGCTCATTGACGCCGGGCCGTCCCCGAAACAACATGGCGTCCGGCTCGCCGGGATCGAGATCGACCTCGATCCGATGTACCTGACCTACTGGCGATCGCCCGGGGACGCGGGTGTGGCGCCGGTCGCGGCATTCGAAGGTTCGACGAATGTCAAGGATGGCAAGATCCTGTTCCCTGCCCCGGGCCGGTTTTCGGAAGATGGCGCCGAGGCCCTCGGCTACAAAGGCGGGGTGGTCTTTCCCTTGGAGGTCACGCCGGCCGAGCCGGCCAAGCCGGTGTCGCTGGTGCTCACCCTTTCATTCGCCCTCTGCGAGCGGCAATGCCTGCCCGCGCAGGCGAAGTGCAAGCTGATGCTCACGGGAGATGGCCAAAGCCCCGAGGCCGGGCTCGTTCGTGATGCCCTGGCGCGTGTACCGGCGCCGGCGGGTGTTGGCGGAGCCGGGCCGCTGCGCATTCTCTCCGTCGAGGGGGATGCCGGGCAGGATCATCTGACGGTTCTGGCCAGAACCACCAGCAACGATATTCCGATGCTGTTTGCCGAAGCGCCGGACCCCTGGTTCGTTCAGGCCGGCGCGGGCTTGTGGTTGAACGACGGAAGCCTCAAATACACCGTCAATGTGCTCGCGAGGCCGCAGGACCCGGCGCCATTGCCGGTGCGCTTGACGCTGGTGGGGGTCGAAACCGCCATCGAAGTCCCGGTAACGCTCGACGCGCCGCCCCCCAAGCCCTAAGACGCCGACATAGCACGTCAGGAGAACATGATGGTCATTGCAGTCGGACAGGATCTGCCGGATGCCACGTTCCGGATCACCACGCCCGATGGCGTGGCGACCCGCAGCACGGCCGAGATTTTCAAAGGCAAGACCGTGGTGCTGTTCGCGGTCCCCGGCGCTTTTACGCCGACCTGTCACAAGAACCACCTGCCCGGCTACCTGCGGCTCGCCGAGGCCATCAAGGCGAAGGGTGTCGATACGATCGCGGTCACCAGCACCAATGATCCGTTCGTGATGGCGGCCTGGGCCAAAGAGAGCGGCGCAACCGGGCAGATCGAGTTTTTGTCGGACGGCAACGGCGATTTCGCCAAAGCGGTCGGACTCGACCTCGACGGGTCGGCGCACGGCATGGGCCTGCGGTCCAAGCGCTACGCGATGCTGGTGAAGGACGGCGTGGTGTCCCGATTGGCCGTGGAAGATGCGCCCGGCCAAGCCGAGGTCTCTGGCGCCGACGCCATGTTGAACGCGCTCTAACCAGGACCTTCCCGCATGACCCTCGTCGAGGCTCCCCTATCCGGGTTGTCGCTCCCTGGTGAGCTGAAGCAGCTGGGGCCGGCGCAAGCCAAGCTCACGCTCGCCGGCATGACGCGGGAGGAACTGGCGACGGCGCTTCGGGCGATCGATGTGCCTGAACGTGAAATCCGCATGCGGGTCGCGCAGGTCTGGCATTGGATTTACTTTCACGGGCTTCGCGATTTCGACGGGATGTTGAATGTCGCCAAAGGGTTGCGTGCCCGTCTGGCGGAAGCTTACACGCTCGATCGCCCGGATGTCGTGACCGAGCAGGTGTCGGTCGACGGCACCCGAAAATGGCTGATCCGGTTGGCTCCGACGGGACCACATGACCGGGGCGCCGAAGTGGAATGCGTCTACATTCCCGAAAGCGACCGCGGCACGCTTTGTGTGTCGAGCCAGGTCGGCTGCACGCTGACCTGTACGTTCTGCCACACCGGAACCCAGAAACTCGTCCGCAACCTGACATCGGCCGAGATCGTGGCGCAGTTGCTCGTGGCCCGGGACCGTCTGGGAGATTTCCCGGGCTTGACGGCACCGACCGACGGCCTTGTACCCGGAGAGGGCAACCGAGCCGTCTCGAATATCGTGTTCATGGGCATGGGCGAGCCACTCTACAACCTAGACCATGTGACCGCCGCGATCGGCATCATGGCCGATGGCGAGGGACTGTCGCTGTCGCGCCGCCGCATCACCGTGTCGACCTCCGGTGTCGTGCCGCAGATTGGACCCTTGGGCGCCACGGCCGGCACGATGCTGGCAATATCGCTGCATGCCACGCACGATGCCCTGCGCGACGAACTCGTGCCCCTCAACCGCAAATATCCGATCGCCGACCTGCTCCAATCCTGCCGCACTTATCCAGGTGTCTCGAATGCCCGGCGCATCACCTTCGAATATGTGATGCTCAAGGGCGTCAACGATTCGCTGGCCGAAGCCAAGGCGCTCGTCAGGCTCCTCAAGGGGATTCCGGCGAAGATCAATCTGATCCCTTTCAATCCATGGCCGGGATCCCGCTATGAATGTTCCGAATGGAACGTGATCGAGCGTTTTTCTGACGTCGTCTTCAATGCCGGCTATGCGAGTCCGGTCCGCACCCCACGCGGTCGTGACATTCTGGCCGCCTGCGGTCAGCTCAAGAGCGAGACGGAAAAGCTGCGGGCTCGGGCTCGGCTCATGCTGGAAGCGGGCGATCAAGCGGAACCGTCGGGTGCGGATATCCTCTCGGCCTGAGACGGCCGTGCAGCCCAACGAAGCTTATCAGCCGAGCGGCCACGATTTCTCCGCTGGATCCGCAGATTTGGATAAAGCTGGCTTGGCAAGGGTCGTGGAAGCTGCTATCTAGAAAATAGAACCACGCGGCCCCTACAGGGTGGCCGCATCCCAGATGGGATATTGGCGTTATTGCTGGCGATCCGCTCCGAACAGGACCGTGAAAATGTATCGCAAATAACGCTTGGATCGTGAGCGCGATTATCTCTGGTTGTTTAGCCGGACCGTCCGGCTCCTGGAGGTCGATTGTGCAACGATTCTCGTAATGGGCGCGAAACGGACCCTTCTTCTAAAGAAGAAACTCGGGATCACGACGTGACATTGGGTGGGCTTGAACCAAGCAGTGCCTGCAAGGGCGACTCGGTCGGGTCCTTGTTTCAAACATGTGAGTGCGATGGTGTTTCAAGGACACTCGATGAGACCCGGTCAGAACAAGCGTATGCGTGGTCGGAACAACAACAATAACAACAGCAATGGTGGCGGCGGCCACCGCCGGGGTCCGAACCCGCTCACTCGGTCCTATGAATCGAACGGCCCCGATGTGAAGATCCGGGGTACAGCGCAGCACATCGGCGAGAAGTATCTGCAGCTCGCCCGAGATGCACAGACCTCCGGTGATCCCGTCGCGGCGGAAAATTACCTGCAGCACGCCGAACATTATTTCAGGATCATCGCGGCCGCCCAGCAGGCGCAGCAGCAGGCACAACCTGGTTACGCACGCCAGCCCGGCGACACCGAAAGTGACGATGCCGACGGCGACGACGAGGTGATGATGCCCGACCGGTTTTCCCTGCCGAGCGAGAGATTCGCCCAGCCGACAGGGACGGGACAACAACCTTACGCCGACCGCGCCGGATTCAACGGCGAGCGAACCGGCGTGCCGGAACGAGCCGAACGTCCGCAGGGACAGGAGAATGGCTACCGGGCCGAGCGACAGGATCGTGAGCCCCGAGTGGACCGCGACCAGCGCCAGGATCGCGAGCCGCGACAAGATCGTGATCAACGCCAAGAGCGCGATACGCGTCAGGACCGCCCGGTCACCGACCGGCCCGCTGGCGACCAGCGTCCGGCAGCGTCCGGCAACGCAGGCGAGCGCGCCCCGTACGAAGGCGACAAGCCTTATCGGAACGATCGTGGCACGCGCCCGCAGCGCACGCCTCGCTACCCGCGCGACGGCCAGGACTACCGCGAGCGTAATGAACGAGCCCCACAGGAGGGTCGTGATCAGCGCGACACCCGTGATCCTTCCGTGAGGGAGCAACCCCGGATCCCGGAGCCTATCGCCACGGTGGACCCGGAGATTGGTTCGGACTTGCCGGCCTTCATCACAGCGCCGGTGCGCAGCGTGGTTCCCGCTGCTCCTCCTGTTCCCGAGCCTGTCGAGGTGGCTACGCAACAGAGCCCCACCCTGGCAGCCGAGTCGCCTCAGCCCGCTGCGGAGGCGGTCGCGGATGCCGCGCCGGAGGCTGAAGGTTTCGCGGTTCGCCCACGCCGCCGCCGCCGAACCCGCGCCGCCATCGAGGCCGATGCGGCCGCAGCTCAGGCCGCCGGTGAAGTGGATTCCGAATAGCAGGCGTCTCTTGGATCTCCGCATCGCGCGGAGACGCTTGTTTTAAGCCCATGGAGACGTTTCGCGTCGTCTCCATGTGAGGGTAGCGGGGACACACGAAATTCCCGTCCTGGGCCTTCCTAAGAGTTGGCCTTTTCTCTCCTCCTCGCCTTATCGCTCTTGCTCTAGCTGAGCGAATCGGCTAGGGCACAATTCCCTCCTTGTTCCAGGCCACGCTCCGCCGGTCTTTTTGATCGACCTGAGCGCCTGGACTTCCTTCCTGCCATAGCGCCGCGCCCTCCCTTCCTGTTGCGCGCCAAGGATCCGTCTCATGCGGGAAATCAAACTTAAAGACCTCAAAGAGAAATCCCCGACCGAGCTTCAGGTCTTCGCCGAGACGCACGAGGTGGAGAACGCCTCCATCATGCGCAAGCAGGAGCTGATGTTCGGTATCCTGAAGCAGCTCGCGAGCCGCGACATCGAGATCGTCGGCGAGGGTGTGGTCGAGGTGCTGCAGGACGGCTTCGGCTTCCTCCGCTCCTCGGACGCCAACTACCTAGCTGGACCGGACGACATCTACGTTTCTCCTTCCCAGATCCGCCGCTTCGGTCTGCGGACCGGCGATACTGTCGAGGGCCTGATTCGCAGCCCGAAGGAAGGCGAGCGCTATTTCGCGCTGCTCAAGGTCAATACGATCAATTTCGAGGACCCGGAAAAGATCAGGCACAAGGTCCATTTCGACAACCTCACGCCGCTTTATCCCAATCGGCGGCTGAAGCTCGAAATCGAAGACCCGACCCGCCGGGATTTCTCGTCCCGGGTTATCGACGTCGTCGCACCCATCGGCATGGGGCAACGCGCCCTGATCGTGGCCCCGCCCCGCACCGGCAAGACGGTTCTCCTGCAGAACATCGCGCAATCGGTCACGGCCAATCACCCGGAATGCTACCTGATCGTGCTGCTGATCGACGAGCGGCCCGAGGAGGTGACCGACATGCAGCGCTCGGTGCAGGGCGAGGTGGTGTCCTCCACCTTCGATGAGCCGGCAACCCGTCACGTCCAGGTCGCCGAAATGGTGATCGAGAAAGCCAAGCGCCTGGTCGAACATGGTCGTGACGTGGTGATCCTGCTCGACTCGATCACCCGCCTCGGTCGGGCCTACAACACCACGGTCCCGTCCTCCGGCAAGGTGCTGACCGGCGGTGTGGATGCCAACGCGCTGCAGCGCCCGAAGCGCTTCTTCGGCGCGGCCCGTAACATCGAGGAAGGCGGCTCGCTGACCATCATCGCGACGGCGCTGATCGACACCGGTTCGCGCATGGACGAGGTGATCTTCGAAGAGTTCAAGGGCACCGGCAATTCGGAAATCATCCTCGACCGCAAGGTGGCGGACAAGCGGATCTACCCGGCGCTCGACATCACGCGCTCCGGCACCCGCAAGGAGGAACTCCTGGTCGCCCCCGAGATCCTCAAGAAGATGTATGTGCTGCGTCGAATCCTCAACCCGATGGGCACGGTCGACGCGATCGAGTTCCTGCTCGGCAAGCTGCGTGAGACGCCAAAGGGCAACAGCGCCTTCTTCGACTCGATGAACACCTGACGCTGACCTGCGTCACGCGTCTGAGGTTTGAACGTCAAGGAAACAAGGGCGGCGGCGTGAACCCGCCGCCGCTCATCGCTTGTGAAGAGCGACGCGCCAGGGGCGGGTTCGGATTGGCGCAGCGCTCTCCGAAGGCTCCTTCGACGCAGATCGGTCCAAGGGCTTTCTGGATGATCGGATCCGGCATGCCGCATCGTGCTTCCTCTCCCTTCATGGCCCGCGGCAATGGCTGAAACCATCTATGCCTTGGCCAGCGGAGCCGGCCGATCCGCGGTGGCCATCATCCGCGTTTCGGGCCCGGCCAGCCGTCATGTGCTGGAACGCCTGATCGGCCGATGCCCTGAGCCACGACGCGCGGTGCTGGCCGCGATCGTTCATCCCCAAACCCATGAGTTGCTCGATCGCGGCCTGGTGCTCTGGTTTCCGGGTCCGGCCTCCTTTACGGGCGAGGACGGAGCGGAGTTCCAAGTGCATGGCAGTCGGGCCGTGGTGGCGGCGCTGCTCGACGCCATCGGCCGTGTTCCTGATTGCCGTCTGGCCGAAGCTGGCGAGTTCACGCGACGTGCCTTTGGGCATGGCAAACTCGACCTCGCGGCCGTCGAGGGACTCGCCGACCTCATCGAGGCGCAGACTGAGGCACAGCGTCGGCAAGCCCTCCACCAGCTCGATGGTGTGCTCGGCCGCTGGGTGCAGGATCTTCGTGACGACCTCCTGACCGCCCTGGCGCTCGCAGAATCGGCGATCGATTTTGCGGACGAGGACGATGTGGCGGCGGACGCTCTCGCCATAGCATTGGACACAGCCACCGCGGTTGCGGAGCGGATCTCGCAGGAACTGGCCAAACCGCGAACCGCGGAGCGCATCCGGGATGGTTTCGTGGTGGCCTTGGCGGGTCCCCCGAACGCCGGCAAATCGACCCTCCTCAACGCGCTCGCGAGACGCGACGTGGCCCTCGTCTCACCCATCGCCGGCACCACGCGGGATGCGATCGAGATCGAACTCGATCTCGGCGGTTTCGCCGTGATCCTGATCGATACAGCCGGGTTGCATGTTTCGGAGGACCCTCTCGAACAGGCCGGAATGGAGCGCGCCCGCGCCCGCGCCAAGGCGGCCGACCTCGTGTTTTGGCTACAGGATTGCGCGGACTCTCCTGCCCTACCGGCCGAGCATGGTTTCGCGGAGATCTGGACGATCGGCACGATGTTGGATCGAACCCTCACTCCTGCTCCCGGCCACGATCTCTTGATCGCGGCGCCGTCCGGCCAGGGTCTCTCGGACCTCACCGAGCGGCTCCGCCAGAAAGTCAGCCAGGAGCTTTCGGGGGGCGAGTCAGCCGTCCTGGCGCGTGCCCGACATCGGGGGGCACTCGAAGCCGCCCTGCGGGCGCTGCGTCAGTCGCTCGGCTTCCACGAGGCGCCGGAGGTCGTCGCAGAGAATTTCAGGATGGCGAACGATGCGCTGGCCACGATCGCGGGCCGCATCGAGGTTGAGGACGTGCTTGGGGCCATTTTCTCCCGCTTCTGCATTGGGAAGTGACGCGCGTTTCACGTGAAACGCGACGCGACAGTCCTTTCGTCGCGCGGCAGGGTTCTTGCTGGACCTTGTGACGCGTCCGATCGTTATAGGAACATTGCTGGTCGGATGGTTGAACGACGGGGTGGCGCGGTCATGACGTTATCGACTGACGGGTTCGCTTATGATCGTCCACAGGTCCAGAAGGCGGGACCCGTCCGCCAGATCATCGGCGGGATCGACCAGCGGCTCAGCCGCAATCAGGGTGTCAAACCCTTCAGCCACGACGAACGCTGCATCTTGCGCTATGCCCTCCTTCGGTCGCCCTGGAGTTTTTCCCTCTCAGACGGTTCGCGGGTGGAGAGGGGCGACCCCGTCATCGACATCCATTGCTGGAACGAGCGGGTCCCGCCGATGCCGTCCTCAGGACCGGAACTCGCCTGGGCGCAGGATATTTCGAAACGCCTCCGATACTCCCTCCGGCTGCTCGCGGCCGAGATGATCACCGATCCCGCGCTCCAGCCGGCGCGCGCCTGCCGCGCGCGCGTCAACTTCGTCGGGCGCGGCTGCTCCAATGAAAGCGTCTCGCGCATCATCGGGCGACTTGGATTTGAAGATATCAATGAGGGCCCAAGCTCATCCTGGGCGCTCATCCACGATCAACTTGAAAACGTCCTTACAGCGGCACTCGTCTGGACCTACAACCCCAAGGCTTTGCGCCGTGACAAGATGGTTCGGGAAAAGCGCCCGGTCTGGGCCTCACGCGAAACCCTGTTGCAACGCTATGCCGGTACGGCCGTGATCGTCGCCAAAACCCCTGAAGGCTTGGCTTACCGACGCTGAGCTTGCGCGGAAACTGGCCAACGAAATCCGGATCGGTTAAGTGAAGCCTCGACATCTCTCGCTCGAGCTTGGCTGACGCCGACCCTTGAGGTTGGCCGACCGGACTCGGCAGCGATCAGGACTGCCGTAGACCGGGCGAGCGAGATCCGGCCGGCTTTGTGTTGGACGTCTCGATCATGACCACCCGATATGACGTCATCGTTGTCGGCGGCGGCCACGCGGGCTGCGAAGCGGCCGCGGCGTCGGCGCGACTCGGCGCCACAACTCTTCTGCTGACCCACAAGGCACGGACGATCGGCACCATGTCCTGCAATCCGGCCATCGGCGGGTTGGGAAAAGGGCACCTCGTCCGCGAGATCGATGCCCTCGATGGCGTGATGGGACGGGTCGCGGACGCGGCCGGCATCCAGTTCCGCGTGCTCAATCGCCGCAAGGGACCCGCCGTGCGTGGGCCACGCGCGCAGGCCGACCGTAAACTCTACCGCTTAGCCATGCAGGACATGTTGGGTGCGACCGCCAACCTGACGATCCTCGAAGGCGAGGCGCATGATCTCGTCCTCGACGACGCTGGCCGCGTCGCCGGCGTGCAAACGGCCGACGGCCGCACCCTGGCCTGCGGTGCCGTGGTATTGACCACGGGCACGTTCTTGCGCGGCCTGATCCATATGGGCGAGACCCAGATTCCCGCCGGGCGGATCGGCGAAGCCCCTGCCCTCGGCCTCTCGGCCACACTGGCGGGACGCGGTTTTGCCTTGGGCCGCCTGAAGACCGGGACGCCACCTCGTCTCGAGGGCAGGACCATCGACTTCTCAGGCCTTGAGCGGCAGCCCGGCGACGACGAGCCTGAGCCGTTTTCGAGCCTCACACGGGTCATCACCACGCCTCAGGTCGACTGCCACATCACCCGGACCACTGAGGCGACCCACGCGGTGATCCGCGCCAACATGCATCGCGCGCCGTTGTTTTCCGGGGCCATCCAGGGGCGTGGTCCGCGCTATTGCCCGTCCGTCGAAGACAAGGTGGTGCGCTTCGCCGATCGCGAGAGCCACCAGATCTTTCTCGAACCCGAGGGGCTCGACGACACGACCTATTACCCGAACGGGATCTCGACATCCCTGCCGGCCGATGTGCAGACGGCCTTCCTGGCCACCATCCCGGGTCTTGAGCGTGCCGAGATCCTGCAACCTGGCTACGCCATCGAATATGATTTCGTCGATCCTCGCGAACTTCATCCGACGCTGGAGACGAAGCGGCTGCCGGGCCTCTATCTCGCCGGTCAGATCAACGGAACGACGGGCTACGAGGAGGCGGCCGGGCAGGGGATCGCGGCAGGGCTCAATGCAGCCCTTCGATGCGGCGGCAAGGCGCCGATCCTGTTCGACCGGTCGACCTCCTACCTCGGCGTGATGATCGACGATCTCGTGACACGTGGTGTGACCGAACCCTATCGAATGTTCACCTCCCGGGCGGAGTTCCGGCTGACCCTGCGGGCCGACAATGCCGACCAGCGGCTGACCCCGTTGGGGCTGGCGATCGGCTGCGTCACGACCGAGCGCGCGGAGGCTTTCGACGCCAAGCTGCAGGCCCTGCAAGCGGCGCGTCAGTTGATGCACGGCTGCAAGGCGACGCCCAACGAGGCCGCGCGGCACGGCATGTCGGTCAGCCAAGACGGCTTGCGCCGCTCGGCCTTCGAGCTCCTCTCCTACCCGTCGGTCGAATGGGAAATGTTGCAGTCCCTCTGGCCCGAGATTGCGGGCGTGCCCGACACGATCCGGCCGCAGATCGAAGCGGACGCGCGCTATGCCGTCTACCTCGACCGGCAGACCTCCGACATCGAGCGCGCGCGGCGCGAACAGGGTGGCACCCTCTCCCCGGATCTCGACTATGCGGCGATCTCAGGCCTGTCGCGAGAGATCCGCGACAAGCTGGCGGCGGCGCGGCCGATGACGCTCGGCCAGGCGCAGCGGCTCGAAGGCGTCACGCCTGCGGCCATCACGTTGCTGCTGGCCCATGTCGATCGCCCTTCCCCGGCCGCGCTCGCTTCGTGAGCCGCTCCATCGAACTGGACCGCGAGCGCGCCTTGCGGCTGATGGCTGTTTCACGTGAAACAGCCGATCTTTTCGCCATCTATGTCGACCTGCTCGCGCGCTGGCAGTCGATCAAGAACCTGGTCGGCCCATCGACGCTCCCGGAGGTGTGGACTCGCCACATCGCCGATTCGCACCAGCTCGTTGCGCTCGCCCCTGACGCCCGGGTTTGGACCGACATGGGCTCCGGCGCCGGCTTCCCCGGACTCGTTGTCGCCATCGAGATCCGCGACCGCCCGGGCGCGCAGGTCCATCTGATCGAGAGCAACAACCGCAAGGCGGCGTTCCTGCGCGAGGTCGCGCGGGAAACCGGGGCGCCGGTCGTCGTGCATCCTCGCCGGATCGAGGACGTCGTGCCGGATCTTGGGGCGATCGACGTGCTGACCGCGCGGGCCTTGGCTCCGCTTCCGCAATTGTTCCTGTGGGGAAAAAGACTCATCGACGCCGGGACGCTCGGCCTTTTCCTGAAAGGCGAGGAGATCGCAACCGAATCAGCTACGGTCGCGGAAGATCCGGCCTATGCGATCGACTTCGTCGAGAGCGTGACGCCGGGTAGCGGCCGGATCGTGCGGGTGCGAGCCGTCGATGCTGCGGCCGGCCGAGAGGAGGGGAATTCAAATGCGCGGTGAAGGGGCGGGGCCACGGGTTCTGGTGCTGGCGAACCAGAAGGGAGGCGTCGGCAAGACCACGACGGCCATCAATCTGGGAACGGCTCTTGCGGCCATCGGCGAGAAGGTTCTGCTGATCGACCTTGATCCCCAAGGCAATGCCTCGACCGGCCTCGGGATCGATCGACGGAGCCGCAACCGTTCGACCTACCACGTCCTGACGGGCGAAGAGCGTCTCGCCGACATCACCCTTGCGACCGCGGTGCCGAACCTCCACGTCGCGCCCTCGACCATGGACCTGCTCGGCGTCGACCTCGAAATTGCCAGCCACAAGGACCGCACGTTCAAACTACGGAACGCCCTCACGGCCCTGGCGCATCCGGCCGGGGGTGAGCCTGCCCCGGGGTTCACATACATCCTGGTGGATTGCCCGCCCTCGCTCAATCTTCTCACCGTGAACGCACTGGCGGCCGCCGATAGCGTTCTGGTGCCGCTGCAATGCGAGTTCTTCGCGCTCGAGGGTCTGTCGCAGCTGCTGGCGACGGTCGAGCAGGTGCGTCGCAGCCTGAACCAGGAGCTGACGATCCACGGGATCCTGCTGACCATGTTCGACCCGCGCAACAACCTCGCCACCCAGGTGGTGGCCGATGTGCGGGAGTTCATGGGCGATAAGGTCTATGACACCGTCATTCCACGCAACGTCCGTGTGTCCGAGGCACCGTCGCACGGCAAGCCTGTGCTGCTCTACGATTTGAAATGTGCCGGTAGCCAAGCCTATCTGAAGCTCGCCTCGGAGGTGATCCAGCGCGAACGGCACCTGCAGGCGGCATGAGGATGAGCATGGCCGAAGAACATTCCCGTCCCCGTCTCGGGCGGGGCCTGGCGGCGCTGCTGGCCGACACCAGCGCCCAGATGCCGGTGGCCGATGCCGCACGCGAGCAGATGCGGGTGCCGGTGGGAGCGCTCGCGGCCAATCCGCATAATCCGCGACATGCCTTCGACGGCGCTGAACTCGACGATCTCGCGGCCTCGATCCGCGAGAAAGGAATTCTGCAGCCGATCATCGTTCGGCCTCTCCGGGGCACCACCGATCGCTACGAGATCATTGCGGGCGAGCGTCGCTGGCGTGCCGCGCAACTGGCCGGGCAAGGCGATGTCCCGGTTATCGTGGTCAGGGTCAACGACCAGGAGGCTCTCGAACTCGCCATCATCGAGAACGTGCAGCGTGCCGACCTCAACGCCATCGAGGAAGCGCGCGGCTACGACAGGTTGAGCGGCGAGTTCGGCTATTCCCATACCGATCTGGCCAAGGTGATCGGAAAGAGTCGCAGCCACGTGGCCAATACGGTGCGGTTGCTGAAGCTGCCCGAGCCGGTCAGCCGCATGGTGACGTCGGGCCAGTTGACGGCCGGTCACGCCCGGGCGCTGCTCGCCTTCGACGATCCCGAACCAGTGGCGCGACGCGTCATCGAACGCGGCCTCAATGTGCGGGATGTCGAGCAACTGGCGCAGCGCCAGCAGGACAAGCGAGCCGCCCCGGCTGTTGTCGAGGTCCTGCCGCCGCGCAAGCCCCGGCGGGGCACGGAAGCCGCCGCCGTGGCCGAAGAACTCAGCAACCTTCTCGGACTCTCCGTGACTCTCAATCATCAAGGCGCCGGCGGCGAGCTTCGCATCCGCTACAACACGCTGGAACAGCTGCACAGCCTGTGTCGCCAATTGCGGTCGTAACCGACGAGGGATAGGGTAGGGCGATGTTGCCGGAATGCTCCGGCCGTTGCTGACGATAGTCGAGGTCGCGAACCAATATGCCCGACGCCGAGGGCCACCCTGACCTGGACGAGATGGAGTTGGGCGCCGTTTTGTCCGCCTTGGCCGACCCATTGCGTCGGCGTGTGGTCGGCGATCTGCTGCGCTGCCAGGCAGGTCACGAACGCACCTGCGTGTCGTTCAATCTGCCGGTCAGCAAGGCGTCGCTCACCCATCACTTCCGGGTCTTGCGGGAGGCGGGCCTGATCCGTCAGGAGAACCGCGGCAACAGCCGGGCCGCAACCTTGCGGCGCCACGACCTCGAAAGCCGGTTTCCGGGTCTGCTGGCTCTTGTGGCCGCCGACCTCAGCCGCGACTGAACGACAGGATCACGAATGACGACACGAGAAGCGCGAACCGGCGGGCGAATCCTTGTCGACCAACTGGTGGCACAGGGTGTCGACCACGTCTTCTGCGTGCCGGGGGAAAGCTACCTCGCGGTTCTCGACGCGCTGCACGACTCGCCGATCGCCCTCACGGTATGCCGGCAGGAGGCCGGCGCCGGCATGATGGCCGACGCCCATGCACGACTGACGGGCCGGCCCGGCATTGCCATGGTGACACGGGGACCGGGCGCCACCAACGCGGCCCATGCGATCCATATCGCCCAGCATGATTCCGTGCCGCTGATTTTATTCGTGGGCCAGATCGAACGCGGCATGCGAGGGCGCGGCGCCTTCCAGGAAATGGATTACGCCGCCTTCTTCGGGTCGACCGCCAAATGGGCCGTCGAGATCGACGATGCCGCGCGTATCCCCGAACTTGTGTCGCGTGCCTTCCATGTCGCCCTGCAGGGCCGCCCGGGACCCGTCGTCATCGCCTTGCCGGAGGACATGCTGGTCGATGTCGCGGAGGTGGCGGACGCCTCCCGGGTGGAGCCGGTGCAGGCCTGGCCCGGCCTGACCCAAATGGCGGAACTGCAAAAGCTGCTCTGGGCCGCGCAACGGCCCTTTCTGGTTCTCGGCGGCTCCGGCTGGACCACCACGGCCCGAGCCAGCGTCGGCCGCTTCGCGGAACGGTTCGATCTGCCGGTCGCCACCTCGTTCCGGCGCGCGTCGCTCTTCGACGCCGATCATTCCTCCTATGCAGGCGAAATCGGCATTGGACCGAACCCCCGATTGAAGGCCCGGATCGAGGCGGCCGATCTCCTGATCCTGCTCGGCGCCCGCATGGCCGAGATCCCGTCGCAATCCTACACGCTGCTGCGGATCCCCTCGCCCGGCCAGACGCTCGTGCAGATCCATCCGGGGTCCGAGGAACTCGGCCGCGTCTATCATCCGGCCCTGGGAATCCAGGCGAGCCCGGCCACCTTCGCGGCAACGCTCGAAAGCGTTCAGCCGCCCCAGACTTTGCGCTGGGCCGCCGAAACCCGGTCCGCGCGCAAGGATTACCTTGACTGGACGGGTCAGCCAGCCGCCGACGTGCCTGGACCCGTCGACATGGCCGAAATCGTGATGTGGTTGCGGGACCGCCTGCCCGCGAACGCCATCGTGACCAATGGAGCTGGCAATTACGCCATCTGGGTCGGCCGCTACATGCGGCTCACTGGAGCGCGCAGCCAGCTGGCCCCGACCTCAGGGTCGATGGGCTACGGGCTGCCGGCGGCGGTCGCCGCGAAGCGGGTCGCGCCCGAGCGCTGTGTCGTCTGCTTCGCGGGCGACGGCTGCTTTCTGATGAACGGCCAGGAATTCGCGACCGCCGTGCAATATCGCCTGAACATCATCGTCGTCGTGGTCGACAACAGCATGTATGGGACCATCCGCATGCACCAGGAGCGCACCTATCCGGGGCGTGTGTCCGGCACCGACCTGCACAACCCGGATTTCGCCGCCTATGCCCGCGCCTTCGGGGGCCACGGCGAGACGGTGGAGCGGACGCAGGATTTCGCGCCGGCGTTCGAGCGAGCGCTGCAGGCCGGGCTCCCGGCCATCATCCATGTGAAGGTCGATCCCGAAGCCCTCACGCCTGCGAAGAGCCTGTCGCAGCTTCGGCAGGAGGGACTTGCGGCCCACAAAGGATAAGCCTGGACGGAACCGACGGAGGTCCGTGCGCGGGCAACGCGGACGCCACCAACTCATGAGCTCGCGTCTATAAGAGCCCAGAAGGGCAGCTAGCGATGCTGGGAGCTCCGTCATCGCGAGCGAAGCGTGGCGATCCATCCCCCGGCGCCGCATGGATTGCCGCGTAGGTTCGCTCCTCGCAAAGACGGTGGGGGGGGAAAGCACTCGCGTCGATCGAGAGGTGGCTCGTTCCCCCTCCACCGGCGGGCTAAGGCGCGTCGCTTTTCGCCCCAAGCCTCTCGATCAGCGCCATAGCGGCCGCGGGGGCCTTGGGCTTGTGGCCGTTGATCATGAATACGAAGACGTCGCGCGGCGCGGCGCCCTTCCGCGGCGGCGGTACGACATAGTCGAGGTCCTTGGGGCAGCCGCCGGCCGCGAAAGTGCCGCCCCGCTCGGCCCAGTGCTGCAATTCGGCAGGAGCGTAGCCGGTTTCGCACGCCTCCGAGGCCTGTTGCAGACGGGCGTAGACGAAGGGCGCCGTCACGTCGGGGATGTGAGGAAACTCCTCCTTGTCGGTCAATACGGTCGCGACGCCATAGGTTCGCAGCAGTGCGACGAACTCCGGCACCCGGAAACTTGGATGTCGTACCTCCACCACATGCCGTAGGGCCAAGCCGTCGGCCTCAGTCGGCAGCAGCTTGAGAAAAGCCTCGAAATCGGCCGGGTCGAAGCTCTTGGTCGGCAGAAATTGCCAGTTGATCGGCCCAAGCTTGTCCTTGAGCTCAGTCACGCCGCCCGTCACGAAGCGCTCGATGGAGGCTTCCGCCTCGGCCAGAACCCGCCGGTTGGTGGTGAAGCGCGGGCCCTTGACGGCGAACATGAAGCCGTCTGGGGTTTCATCACGCCAACGGGCGAAGCTTTCGGGTTTCTGCGAGCCGTAATAGGTGCCGTTGATCTCGATCGCGGTCAGATGGCTGCTGGCATAAGCGAGTTCCTGCTTCTGAGGCAATCCTTTGGGGTAGAATGTTCCCCGCCAGGGCTCGAATGTCCAGCCGCCAATCCCGACCCTGATCGCTCCCGCCGGCCGCTTGACCATGCCTCACCAACCACCCGGATCGAGCAACCATTCTCCCATGCCCGGCGCTGCCGGCGCATAGCCCAGCGCCCGTCCATGCAGGCGGCGACCGTAATCGTAGGTCTGGCCGCCATCATAGGCATAGGTGGCGGCGCGTGGGATGCTATTCCGGCTCCGGCTGCTGGCATAAACAACAGTCGGATGGACATTACGCTTGGCATAGACGCGACCGCCCGCCGGCACCGCGCCGTTGATAGCGATCTGCGCCCCTTCGCGCTTGACGAGTCCGTAGAGCAAGGCCGCGTTCTGCGGCGCGAGCCGGATACATCCATGCGAGGCAGGCCGGCCAAGCGATCCCGTCGCGTAGGTGCCATGGATCGCATAGCCGCCGGAGAAGAAGATGGAATGCGGCATCGGCGAGTTGTGGTACTTGTGCGACCGGTGCATCGCTTCCATCCACTTGACCCCGAAGGTCCCATGCGGGGTGCGGAAGCCTGAACGCGCGGAGGAGATCGGCCATACATAGGCCCCGCTGGCTGAACTCACCTGCATGGTCTGCGAGGCGAGATCCACCCGGATTCGCACGCGCGCCTCGGCGCCCTGCATCATGGCCAGCATCGTACCCAGCATGGCCATGAACATAATGACGAAACGCATCGGTAAGCCTCGGGGTCGAACCTGCTTGAGCGGTTTGAACGTCTCGCGTTATGGGGGGCGCGTAAACAACGGGCTGAAAACAAGGTTGACGAAATCCCTCCACTTTCGCCGGCTGTGAGCGTCCAGAGTGGCGCTCGATGTCGTCGACCTTCGCAGCTTCTATGCGGCTCCGCTCGGGCGGCTGGCTCACCGCTTTCTCGCGGCGGTGATCCGCCATTGGTGGCCCGATACGACCGGGCTCGCGGTCCTCGGGTGTGGATTCGCACTTCCTTATCTCGACCTGTTCCGCCAGGAGGCACTGCGAAGTCTGGCGTTCATGCCCGCCGATCAGGGGGTGGTGCATTGGCCACCTCACGCGACGCAGTCCCTGACATCCTCGGCCCTCGTCGACCCCGATCTCCTGCCGCTGCCGGATGGCTCCGTGGATCGGGTTCTTCTGGTGCATCTGCTCGAAGTCACCGAGATTCCACGCGATGTGCTCGACGAGGTCTGGCGCGTGTTGGCACCCAGTGGCCGGCTCATCGCGGTGGCACCAAACCGGCGCGGCTGGTGGGCGAGCGTCGACACGACGCCCTTCGGGCATGGCCAGCCCTTTTCGAAGGGCCAGCTCCACCGGCTGCTGCGCGATAGCCTGTTCTCGCCGGAACGGTTTAGCGAGATCCTCTACATCCCGCCGTTCGAGCGGCAGACGACATTGCGGATGGCGCCGCTGTTCGAAAGCTTCGGCCGTCGTCTGGGCCTGCCGGGCGCCGGGCTATTGGTGGCCGAGGCCACCAAGCAATTGTATCGTCCCGTCATGGTCAGGAAGGTCGTGCGTCGCAGCCTGCCGCAACTGCAACCGGCTCTGGCACCGCTTGGGCTCCGCCGCGAGAGCTGAACGATCGATGTTCGGCCCTCAGCGCCAATCGCCAAGCGCCGCCTGGACCACCGCGAGAGCCGCGACCGCGGCCGTGTCGGCGCGCAAGATCCGCGGCCCGAGCGATAGACGGATCGTTTGCGGGAGACGGCAGAGCGCTGCCCGTTCCATGTCGTCGAAGCCCCCCTCGGGACCGATCAACAGGCCAAGCGGCGGGACCGCTTCACCCTCCAGCCTTTGACGCAGGGCCTGCACGGGATCCCCCACCTCGGCGTCCTCGTCGCAAAACACGAGCAGGCGATCCGCCGGCCATGCGGCCAGAAGCGCGTCGAGCCGGAGATCGTCGCGGACCTCCGGAACATGCAGGATACCGCATTGTTCCGAGGCCTCGACCACATTGGCCCTCATGCGCTCAAGGTTGACGCGGGTGGCCTGGGTCCGATGGGTCATCACGGGCTGCAGCACGCCCGCCCCCATCTCGACCGCTTTCTGAACCATGTAGTCGAGGCGGGCGTGTTTGAGAGGCGCGAAGCCGTAGAGCAGGTCGGGTGCGGGCGGTTGGGCGCGGATCTGTTCGACGGGTGTCAGCGAGGGAGCGCCCTTGGCCGGGAGCGAGAGGGACGCCCGCCACTCCCCGTCCATTCCGTTGAAGATCAAGACGCTTGCGCCGGCATTCAACCGGAGCACGTTGCGGAGATAGTTGGCGTGCCCCTTGTCGAGCGCGATCTCACGTCGCGGCTCAAGAGGACCGGCGACAAAGAGACGGGGAGACGTGAAATCCTGACGTGACATGGTCGCGCTGTAGCATGGAGATCGAGTCAGCGCCTTGTCACATGAAAACGACGGTTTCGCATTGCTTTCCCCGACTCTCGCGTCACAGTCATGAAGCCGCCGCTTTTTTGCGGAAACCCTGGGCCTATGCTTTCATCGCTCAGCGACCCGACCAATATTGTGGCCCTAGGGAATTCACCCGTGACCCAGGCACCGTCGACGTCAACGATCCGCACCGTCAGCCGGCAGCCCCGGACGGTCCTCCTGGCTTCGCTGGCTCTATCCTTCGTCTCGCTGTGTGGGGGCGCCGCGCGGGCCGATTGTCAGACCGACATCAACGCGATCATGAAGCGCCGGATAGATGCCGTTGCACAGATCAACGGGATCGCCAAGAAGAACGGCGGCAAGCTGGATCCGATCGCGGCTTGTCCGCGTCTGCGCAGCCTCGCCAGCGTCGAAGCCGAAGGGATGGCGTATTTCACGAAGAACCAGGAATGGTGCAATCTGCCGCCGGATTTCGTGTCCAAGATGACAGACGCCCATGCGAAGACGGTCGGCTTTGCGGCCAAGGCCTGCGCGGTCGCGGTCAAGATGAAGCAAATGCAGACTCAGCAGGCCCAGCAGGCGCAGGAAGCCCTGCCGAAACTGCCCGAAGGTCCGCTCTGAGCCGTAACCCGAAAGGTCGCCTATGAGCCGGACATGACGCTGCGCCCGGCCGCCGCCTTACCGGATACGACGGCTCCTTGGTTGCTGCGCATGTGGCCGCGTCGCTGGTGGCCTTATGCCCAGCTGGCCCGGATCGATCGGCCCATCGGTTGGCAGTTGCTCCTCCTCCCCTGCTGGTGGAGCGCCTCGCTGGCCGCGGATGCGGCCCGGACGATGCCCAACGCGCTTCATCTCCTCCTGTTTCTGGTCGGTGCCATCGCAATGCGCGGGGCAGGATCGACCTTCAACGATATCGTCGACCGCGATCTCGACAGGCGTGTCGAACGCACCCAAGGGCGCCCGGTGGCAAGCGGACGTGTGTCGGTCACGCGGGCCTTGGTGTTCCTGGCCGGGCAAGCTCTCGTCGGCGCGCTCGTCTTGTTCAGCCTCAACCGTTTCAGCATCGCCCTCGGGCTTGTCTCGCTCCTCATCGTCGCGCTGTATCCCTTTGCCAAGCGGGTCACGAACTGGCCACAGGCCGTGTTGGGCTTGGCCTTCGCGTATGGAGGCCTGATGGGCTGGGCCGCCTTCTACGGCAGCCTCGCGGTTCCGGCGTTCCTGCTCTACGGCGCCGCGATCTTCTGGACGATGGGCTACGACACGATCTACGCGTTGCAGGACACGCGCGACGATGCCGTTGTGGGGATCGGATCGACGGCTCTGTATTTCGGGGACCGTGTGCGTGGGGGCGTCGCCGCCCTCTACGCCGTCGCGGTCGGGTGCGGAACCGCAGCTTTGGTGACCGGCCGCGTTGGCCCGGCAGCTTACCTTGGACTGGCCGGCTTTGCCGCACACTGCGTCTGGCAGGTGTTCCGCATCGACGCCGCCGATACCACCCGGTCCCTCGCTCTGTTCCGCTCCAACAGGCTGGCCGGGACGATACTCTTCCTCGGCCTGACGCTCGATGCCCTGCTGCGGTCGCAGGGCGTCTGACGCTTCGTCACCGATCGGCCGCATTTGAACGATCGACTTAAACGGGGTTCAGCACGTCTCCTCTACGCTCCTAAGGAATGAAACAGGGGGCGCATATGGCCGAGAACACGCTCGATACCGCATTTGGAGAGCTTCTTCACTTGAACCTTCTTGAAGAGTTCAAGGCCTATGGCGGTGCCTGGACCCGTGAGCGGCTGGCCAAAGCCTATGAGAACGCTCTGACCAACACGATGCTCGACGGCGCCCCGGAGCCCGCCGAGGGCAGTCTCGAGGCCGCCATTCTGGGTCTTGGCCCCAAATGCGAGACGCCATCCGCACGGCCGCGACGATCCGCATAATGGGATAGGCGCCGCGCGCGCTCGGCGAGCCGAGACAGAACGCATGGCGGCATCGCACGCAGCAATCCAAAGCGGCTCCCGGCTCCTGGGGCCGCGAAGTCGAACCGGATCGGCCTCAGACATTGCTCGCGGAGCCCCAGGTTCCGGTTCTCCACTGTACTCCGTCCGGAGTGAGCCACCACACGGAGACGCCTTGCGGGGGCGACGTGTGAACCGTGAAGGAACGTAGGGGAAGTACGCTGGCCCTACGGTTCCAGCGTCGAATCCCAGTAGAGGTAATCCAGCCACGTCGAATGCAGATTGTCCGGCACACGCTGCTTTCGGGCAATGGCGTCGAGCTGGGACGGCGTCGGCTCGAACGGCGGGTGGCGCAAGGTCAGACCGGATTGCTTGAGGGTCTTGTCCGCCTTTTGCAGATTGTGCCTGGAACAGCAGGTCACGATATTGGTCCAGCAGGTCGTCCCGCCCTTGGACTTCGGGACCACATGATCGAAGGTCAGGTTCGTGCTGTCGTCCTGCTTGCCGCAGTACTGGCACCTGAAGCTATCGCGCAGGAAGACGTGGTAGCGCGTGAACGAGATCCGTTTGCGCCGGTGATAGCTCTTCAGCGAGACCACTGACGGGATCGCGAAGGACCGAGACGCCGAATGGACCTCCAGGTCGTAACAGGAGACCTGGTGCACGCGGCCCTGGATGACCGCCACAAGGGCATCTTGCCATGTCCAGACCGAGAGCGGCCCCCAGCTGAGGGGCTGCATGTCCGCATTCAGGACCAGCGTGCAGAGCTCCGGAATGGGTCTATGGAACCCCATGAGTCCGTCTCTTTTCTGCGCCCCAGCGACTGGATGAAGGATTAGCGATCGCGGAGCAGTGGCTCATCAGCCAGTCACCCCGCGGATATCGCGGCCGGGTGTCTGCCTTTCGGTACGCGATCTTCGGTAAAGCGTCATGTTCACGCCTTTGAACCACCGGCCCTGGAGTGCGCAGGGCCTTCCAATAGCTATAGTCTACACAGGCTATGACACCCTTGTGAAGAACACAAACCGCCGCTGGTTCGCTTCAGGCGGTTCTCTTGTGGTTGAAGTGGTGTGACGATTAAAGCCGCTCTAACGGGTCGGAACCGGGGTTTCGCCTCGGTAATCGTAAAAACCGCGCTGAGTCTTCCGGCCAAGCCAGCCTGCCTCGACGTATTTCACCAGGAGCGGGCAGGGCCGGTACTTCGAATCCGCCAGACCCTCGTGCAGCACCTGCATCACCGCCAGGCAGGTATCGAGCCCGATGAAGTCGGCCAGCTGCAGCGGCCCCATCGGGTGATTGGCGCCGAGCCGCATGGCGGTGTCGATCGCGTCGACCGAACCGATCCCCTCATGCAGCGTATAGACCGCCTCGTTGATCATCGGCAGGAGAATGCGATTGACGATGAAGGCGGGAAAGTCCTCCGACACCGTCGTGGTCTTGCCAAGCGCCTGGATGAAGGCCTGGGCCGCTGTAAAAGTGTCGGCCTCGGTCTGGATACCGCGGATCAGCTCGACGAGCTGCATGCGCGGCACGGGGTTCATGAAGTGAATGCCGATGAAACGTTCGGGACGATCTGTCGTCGAGGCTAGCCGCGTGATTGAAATCGACGACGTGTTCGAGGCGATGAGCGCGGTTGGCTTCAGGTTTGGGCAGAGACTCGCATAGACCTTCCGCTTGACAGCCTCGTTCTCGGTCGCCGCCTCGATGACGAGGTCACAATCGCCAAGGTCCGCATAGCTTTGCGTCGCCTGAATGCGCGCAAGCGATTGCCGCCTCGTCTCTTCGCTGATTTGGCCCTTCTTGACGGCCCGTGCGAGATTGCCATTGATCGTCGCCAATCCGGCTCGCAGACGCTCTTCGGATACATCGTTGATAACCACGGGGAAGCCGGATGTGGCGACGACCTGTGCGATGCCGCAGCCCATCTGGCCGGCACCCACCACCCCGAGTTTCTGGATCACACCGGTCATCCCGCTCTCCCGCTGTCGCAGCCGAGCTTCTACAGTTCCTTGGCCAGTTCGGGAAGGATCTGAAACAAGTCCCCGACAAGGCCGTAATCGGCGATCTGAAAGATCGGGGCCTCTTCGTCCTTGTTAATGGCGACGATGACCTTGGAATCCTTCATGCCGGCCAGATGCTGGATCGCACCCGAAATGCCGACCGCGATGTAGAGATCCGGCGCCACCACTTTTCCGGTCTGTCCGACCTGCCAATCATTCGGCGCATAGCCGGCATCGACCGCCGCCCGCGACGCGCCCATGGCGGCGCCGAGCTTATCGGCGATCGGCTCGAGATAGATGGTGAAATTCTCGCGGTTCTGCATCGCTCGGCCGCCCGACACGATGATCTTCGCCGAAGTCAGTTCCGGACGCTCGGAGGTCGCCAAGGCTTCCCCCTTGAAGGTCGAAACGCCGGGATCCGTTACGGCCGCGATCGTCTCGACCGGTGCGTCGGCCCCACCCTGGCCCGTGGCCGGAAAGCCTGCCGTCCGCACGGTGATGACCTTGTGGGCGTCCTGGGTTTGCACCGTCTGGATCGCATTGCCGGCATAGATCGGCCGCTCGAACGTGTCGGACGAAACCACCTTGGTGATTTCCGACACCTGCATCACATCGAGCAGGGCCGCGACGCGCGGCATGATGTTCTTGGCGCTGACCGTGGCGGGCGCCATGATGGTGGGGTGGTGATCGGCGAGCGACACGAGGAGAGCCGCGACGGGTTCGGCGAGTTCATGCTCGAACCCGGCCTCGGCAACGTGAACCTTCTCGATACCCTCGAATTTAGCCAGGGCCGCACCGGCCGCGGCGGCGCCCTTGCCGATGACGAGGCCATGCACCGGCGCCCCGATGGCGCGAGCCGCGGTCAGCGCCCGTGCCGTGACGTCGTTGAGATGGCCGTCCTTCTGCTCGGCGAGGAGAAGTGTGGTCATGGGAGAACCCCCGCTTCGGTTTTCAGCTTGCTGACCAGTTCGCGCACGGAAGCGACCTTGATGCCGCCCTTGCGACCCACCGGTTCGACCGTCTTCAAGACCTTGAGCCGAGGTGTCGTGTCGACGCCGTAATCCGCCGGCGATTGTTCGGCGATCGGCTTCTTCTTGGCCTTCATGATGTTGGGAAGGCTCGCGTAGCGCGGCTCGTTCAGACGCAGATCCGTCGTCACGATCGCCGGGAGTTTCAACTCGACCGTCTGCGAGCCGCCGTCGACTTCGCGTGTCACTTCGGCCTTTTCACCGTCGATCACGAGTTTCGACGCGAAGGTCCCCTGGCCCCAACCCAGCAACGCCGCCAGCATCTGTCCGGTCTGGTTGCAATCATCGTCGATGGCTTGCTTGCCCAGGATGATGACACCCGGTCCTTCCGCGTTCGCCACGCCCTTCAGGATCTTGGCGACAGCCAGGGGCTCGACGGGTCCATCCGTCTTCACGTGAATGCCGCGGTCGGCCCCCATGGCGAGACCCGTGCGGATCGTCTCGACAGCCTGGGCCGGACCGATCGAGACGACGATCACCTCCGTCGCCTTGCCGGCTTCCTTCTGACGCAACGCCTCCTCGACGGCGATTTCGTCGAAGGGGTTCATCGACATTTTAACGTTGGTGAGATCAACGCCGGATCCGTCAGGCTTGACCCGTATCTTGACGTTGTAATCGACGACCCGTTTGACAGGGACAAGGATCTTCATCGAATTGTGGGCTTTCGGCGGGGCGCTGTGGCGCTTAGACGTGATCGGCACTGGTAAAGCCGGCCCTGCCGCAAGTCAACGCAGGCGGTTCGTTGCAGGCCGGAGTCAGTGTGGCGAGACCGCGTCGGCAATGCGCCAAACGTGAAGAGCGATGCCCGTGATCCCGCCCATCAGGACGGCGTCGCCGAGCAGGGCTTCGACGGCGGCGGCCAAGCGGCCCGCGCCGCTGCTCGCGGCAACTCCAACATCCGCATGGGCGAAGGCCGCTATCGCATAGGCGAGGCAGCTCAGCGCATCCGCAACCGGTTTACCATCCGCGACCTGATGCAGGCCCGCGCTGCGAAATATCGCCGCAAACAGGATCAGAACGTCCATGGCGGAGACTGCGAGGCACCATATGTTCAGGAAGGTGCGGAGCGGGAATCCGCGGGTCTCGGACGCGAAGCGCGCCCGGAGAAACAACCCCTGATCGGTCAGCACCAGGACGGCCAAAACACAGGCAAAAGCGGCCTGGTTCTGAGCGAGGCACCAGATCAGCCCAATAATGCCCACGCTCTGCGTCAAGAAGGTGCGCGTATAGGTCTTGAGGATCAGGGAAAGGTCGTCGACCACAGTCCCAGATCCTCCGGTGTCTGAATCCGCAAGTCGGCGGTCACATCGCAGGTTGGCGTGCGCCCGTCACTTCTTCCGCATGCCGGCGTCGTAGACGATGCCGCAGTTGACGCTCAGATCCGCGCGATGCTGTCCCATGCAGGCCGCGATCTTTTCTTCATCCGGAACGAAATCCTTGCAGAACTTCATCGCATCGGCTTGGCAGGCCCGTTCTTGGCGATCGCGAATGCTTTCGGCGGAGGCGGCGCTTGAGACGCACGCGAGTACCGCTACGGCCAGAACGGTTTGGGAAAGGCGCATGACAACGATCCTGATTTGCAGACAGTTTAGAGCGTGATCGACACGGTCTAACAATTGTAAAATGAACACACGATGGCCAAATCGCGGCCTGTCGCCGCGCCTTCAGAAGTTCGGCAACCTCGTTCTCGGGGCCACACGCTTGTAAACCCTCACCATCAAGGCGGTACCGAAGAGCGGCGTCAAAAGGTTGAGAAGCGGGACGGACACGAAGACCGCGATCAGGAAGCCGGCGAACAGGACGGAACCGCTGTGTCGCCGGCGCAGGGCGGCCGCCTCGGCGGCACTATGGAACCGGAGGGCCGCGAATTCGAAATATTGTCGTCCGAACAAATAGGTATTGGCGCCCAGGAAGGCGATCGCATTGACGCCCGGCACGAGAAGCAGCCCGAGAGCCACGAGAGTGATGGCCAGGGAAAGGAGCCCGAACCGAAGCCCGAGCCACACGGACAGGGCAATCGAAATCGGCCGTCCCGGCGTGCCGAACGGATCGACGTCGCGCTCGATGTGAGCGGCCAGATCATCGACGAAGAAACCCGCGACCAGGGCCGACATGGGCGCGACCAGGAACACCGATCCCACCACGAGCCCCAGTCCCGCCAGCAGGGAGGCCGTCGTCTGCAACCAGGAGTAGGGGAGTGTGACCAGGCTCAGAAGCGCATGGTGCAGGCCGAGGATTGCCAGAGCCAGCAACGCGACGGTGAACCCCAGGACCTTCCAGAACACGGCACGAAATGGAGGCGAAAAGATCTCTGACAGGGCAGCCAGTGCGTCGGCGATCATCTCGTCTCCTGCTAGGTTCCACGACGGCCTCGTCGCCGAACTGCACCAAGGAGATAGTCGCGGCATCGCCCACCGCAAAGGTGGCTGTCTTTTGAAAGCGTAAACTGTCAAATGTTAAGCCGGCGCGGGAACTCCGGTCGTTTGAAGCCGTTGGCCGTCCATGGGACACTTGGTTGACTTAACAGCTCGCCACAAACTGGTCGCAATCGTCGAGGACGAGGCGATCGTCCGCGATGTCGCGGCGATGGAGCTCGAAGACTGCGGGTTCGACGTTGTCGATTTTCGGTGCGCCGACGATGCCCTGCCGTATCTCAGGCAACATGGGGGCAACATCTCGGTTCTGGTCACCGATGTTCAGATGCCCGGCGCCATGAACGGGCTCGATCTTGTGACGCTCATCAGCCGGATGTGGCCTGAGCTGAGGATGCTCGTGACCTCTGGTGGGCCGCTCGTCGATCCGGGCAAACTTCCGCCCCGGGTCCGCTTTATCGCCAAGCCCTGGCGAGCGGCCGACATGGCGGCCCGCGTGCAGGAACTCTCGCGCGCCGGATGAAGACAACCCTGTTGCTCAGGAGACAGGCATTCGATGCCTGCGTCCTTTCACCATCGATCAGCCCGCTTGTCTGCAGCGCAATATCAAGTGGTTCGATATCGAACCGCGATCGTTAGCCGACCTTGCGGAACCCGGTGTCCTGACCGGCATCGGCCGCGACGGGGGTGTTCAAGCCGGTCCACACGGCGCGGGCGGCTTGCACCTCGCCTTCCTTGGATTTCACGACCTGGGATCGCAGGGCGTTCCAGTGCTGGCTGACGAGCGTGCTGATGGCCGCGCTCAAGGTTTCATAACCCTCGTGGTCGCGTCCTTCGGTCCATGTCACCACGACTTCGCCCGGTTCGGTGATGTCCGCCGGGAAAGCCTTGAGTCCTTCAAGCTCGTCGAGCTTGTCGGCCAGAGCGCGAAGAGCCTTGGCTTCGTTCATGATGTCTCCTTGTGCCCGACGTGCCGTTAGCATCCGGGTAACGACGCCGCAGGATTGCGACCACCTCCACGACTCTGCGCAGGAATAGTTAATCAGTGGTAAATCGGCAACCTCATCGTCGCCACGCCCTCACGCGGCAGGCGCGAGGGCCGTTTCCACGAGCCTCACCCAATAGGAGATCCCGAAGGGAAGCACCGAATCATTGAAGTCGTAGGCGGGGTGGTGCAACCCTGCCGTATCGCCATTGCCGACGAACAGAAAGGCGCCGGGTCGCTTCTCGAGCATGTAGGAGAAGTCCTCGGCCCCCATCATGGGCTCGATGTTGGCATTGACCTGCGCCGCGCCCACGACATCCGCCGCGACAGTGGCGCAGAAGGCGGCGCGGTCCGGATCGTTCCGGGTGACCGGGTAGCCTCGGTTCAGCGTCAGCTTGGCCGAGACGCCTGTCGCGGTCGCGACCCCGGCCACGATCTCCCGCATTCGCGTCTCGAGGAATGTCCGGGTTTCCGGCCGCAGGGTCCGCATGGTGCCGGCGAGGCGCGCCGTCTCCGGGATCGCGTTCTGGGCCGAACCGGCATTGAACTGGGTCACGGACAACACGCAGGCGTCGAGCGGATCGATGTTGCGCGCGACGATCCCCTGCAGCGCACAAATCATCTGGGCTCCCGCAAAGACGGGGTCGGCGCAGAGGTGCGGCATGGCGGCATGGCCGCCCCGGCCGGTCACCATGATTTCGAACCTGTCGGCCGCCGCCATGATGGGTCCCGGACGGATCGCGAAAGATCCGACCGGCAGACCCGGCACATTGTGCATGCCGAAAATCTCGTCGATCCCGAAGCGCTCCATAAGACCGTCTTCGATCATCACGCGGCCTCCGGCGCCTCCCTCTTCGGCGGGCTGAAACACGACCACGGCGGTCCCGGCGAAATTGCGCGTCACGCAGAGGTGACGGGCGGCCCCAAGCAGCATCGCCGTATGCCCGTCGTGCCCGCAGGCATGCATCCGGCCCGGCGTCCGCGACGCATAGGGCAGGGGCGTCGCCTCGGTGATCGGCAGCGCATCCATGTCGGCCCTGAGCCCGATCGTCCGGGGTCCGGTGATGCGGCCGTGGATCACGCCCACGACACCGCTCCGGCCCACCCCGGTCGTCACGTCGTCGCATCCGAAGCCGCGCAACCGCTCAGCCACGATCCCCGCGGTGCGCCCGACATCGAACATGAGCTCCGGGTTGGCGTGCAAATCCCGTCGCCAGGACTGCACCTCCGCGAGCGCCTCGTCTGTGCTGTCGATCAGAGCCATGCCTCATCCCCTCCGCCGGGGACACCATGCCCCAAATCGCCCGACCTTTCACGTCGCTCTGACAAGTGTTAACGCTGACGCCTTGTTCTCAGGGGTCCAGCGCCGCATCGATGGTTGTTTCTCTCTCCCCGGCCAAGGGCCGCGACGATCGCGCGTGGCCGATGGTGGGACGCATGCTCTCGGAGCACGCACGGACGCACGTGTGGGCCTATCTGGGAGCCCTTGTGCTGATGGCGCTCAGCGGCGGCGCCACCGCCCTTTCGGTGGCCCTGCTGCAGCCGATCGTCAACCGCATGATGGACTTCGGCGGCACCGGCGCCTTCAAGCAGCTGCGGTTCCTGGCCTTCGCGGTGGCGGCGCTTTACATGCTGCGGGGCCTCGCGACCTGCGGGCAGCTCATCATCATGTCGCGGACCGGCAACCGCATCATCGCGACCATGCAGGCCCGTCTCTTTAACCATGTTCTGGGGCAGCCCGTCGGTTTCTTTTCGGACCGACATTCGAGCGAGCTGATGGCGCGCCTGGCGCTGGCCGCGAACGGCGTCCGCGACGTGCTGCAACTGCTCATCACCTCGGCGGGGCGGGACGTCGTCACGGCGCTCGGCCTCCTGGCCGTGATGATCCACACCGATGCCCTCATGGCCCTGATGGTCATCACCTGCATGCCCATCGGCGCCCTGCTGCTCGGACGCGTCATCCGCCGCATCCGCAAGGCCGCCCGCCGGTCCTTCGACGGGTCGACCAAGATCATGCAGATCATGCAGGAAACCGTGCATGGCATCCGCATCATCAAATCGTTCAACCTGCAGGACACCATGCGGGCCCGCATGGCGGGATCGGTCCGCGAGGTCGAGAAGTCCGCCAACCGCATGGCGGTCGGCGTCGCCATGTCGAGCCCCGTTTCCGAGACGCTCGGTGGGCTCGTCGTGGCCTTGATCATCCTCTATGGCGGCTGGCGCGTCTCCGTCGCCCATGCCGATCCGGGCTCGTTCTTCGCTTTCATCGTGGCACTGATCTCGGCCTATGAACCCGTCAAGCGCCTGGGCAAGCTGAACCTCGACCTGCAGAACGGCCTCGTCAGCGCCCGCATGATCTACGATTTGCTCGATGAGCCGCTGCCCGTGACGGAAAACGCGGGCGGCCCGAAGCTGGTCCCGACGGTCGGCCGGATCACCCTGCAAGGCGTCTCCTTCGGCTATCGGCCGGAGACACCGGTGCTCGACGGCCTTGATCTTGTGGCCGAGCCCGACCAGACGACAGCCCTGGTGGGGCCGTCCGGGGGCGGAAAATCGACGATCATCAGCCTGATCCAGCGTTTCTACGACCCGCAGGGCGGGTCGATCAGCATCGACGGCACCGACATCGCCGGCGTCGATGTCGCGTCGCTGCGCAACGTGATCGCCTTCGTGTCGCAGGACGTGTTCCTGTTCCAGGGCACCATCCGCGAGAACATCGCGCTCGGGCGCGTCGGGGCGAGCGACGAGGCCATTGTGGCGGCAGCCCGACAGGCCCATGCCCATGATTTCATCATGGCGCTGCCGTCCGGCTACGATACCGCCGTCGGCGAACATGGGTCCAAGCTGTCGGGCGGGCAGCGGCAGCGGCTGGCGATCGCCCGCGCCTTCCTGAAGGAGGCTTCGATCATCCTTCTCGACGAACCGACCGCGGCCCTCGACGCGGAATCGGAGCGCGAGGTCCAGAAAGCGCTGGAAGCCTTGCGGGTCGGGCGCACCACGATCGTCGTGGCCCACCGCCTGCAGACCATCATGGATGCCGACCGGATCTGCGTCATCGAGAACGGCCGCGCCGCCGAGAGCGGGACCCACGAGGAATTGCTGCGCGCTCGCGGCTCGTATCACACGTTCTTCTCGACCCAGTTCGGGGAACGCAAGCGGCGGATCGCGTGAGCGACGAACCGCGCAAGCGACGCCGAGGCTGAGGGAAACTGCCGGCCGAACCGGTTTTGCGCTTGCATCACGCGGGCTTGGCGCAAATCATGCACCCCGAGGCGGATCCGTTCTCCAAGCCGGGCTGCAGGTCCGTCCGGCACGACCTCACGTCAGGGATGAAACCAGAATGATGATAGCACGCGCACTTGCGTCAGCCTTGCTGTCGGCGACGCTGATTGCCGGAGCCGCCGTTTCGGCTGAAGCCAAGGATTGGAAATCCGTTACGGTCGTGACCGAAGGCGCCTACGAGCCCTGGAACCTGACCAATTCCGACGGCACCGTCGGGGGTTTCGAGCCGGAGCTGCTCAAGGATCTCTGCGGGCGCATGAAGATCGAGTGCAAGGTCGTGACGTCGGATTTCGACAGCGCGATCCCGTCGCTCGTGGCCGGCAAGTACGACGTCATCATGGACGCCCTCTCGATCACCGACGACCGAAAGAAGGTGATCGCCTTCACGGACCCCTATGCCGCGACCCCGGCCGTTTTCGTCGCCGACAAGACGGGGCCGCTCGCCAAGGCACCCGGCACGGACACGACGATCAAGCTCGATACCGATGCCCGCACCCCCACCATGGACGACCTGCGCAAAGCCTTTAAAGGCAAGACGATCGGCATCCAGTCCGCAACCGTCTACTCGACCTTCGTGACGAACAATTTCAAGGATGTGGCGACGATCCGCGAATACAAGACCTCGCCCGAGCACGACCTCGACCTCGCGGCCGGCCGCATCGATCTCGCCTTCGACGACGCGACCTATTTCACGGCCGCCTTCGCCAAGGCCGAGAACAAGGACCTTGGCTACACGGGACCGCAGATCGGCGGCCTCGTATGGGGGCCAGGCGAGGCCTTCGGCATCCGGCAGGGAGATGCGGATCTCGTGGCCATGTTCAACAAGGCCATTGCCGAAGCGAAGCAAGATGGGACCATCCAGAAGCTCAGCATGAAGTGGTTCAAACTCAACGTCGTGCCTTGAGCCGTTAACTCTCCGACCCGCCTCCAGCTCCGAGCCTCTGCATGACTTGGCTTACCCTGTTCGGCTTCGGCGAAAAAGGCTGGGGCGGGTTGCTGGTGATTGGACTTCTGGTCACGGTCGCGGTGACTGGGTGCGCGCTGCTGATCGGCGCCGTCTTCGGGGCGCTGGCCGCATGGGCCAAGCTGTCCCCCAAAATATGGGCGCGGGTCGCTGGCGACCTCTACACGACCGTCTTCCGCGGCGTGCCCGAGCTTCTGATCATTTTCCTGTTCTATTTCGGAGGCTCGTCCGCGCTCTCCTCTCTCGGGCATCTGTTCGGCCGGGAAGGCTTCATCGGCGTTCCCACCTTTCTGGCCGGGGCCCTGGCGGTGGGCGTCATCTCCGGTGCTTACCAAGCAGAGGTCTTCCGCGCCGCCTTCCGGGCGGTGAACCGAGGCGAGATCGAAGCCGCCCGAGCGGTCGGCATGCCGCTTCTGCTACGGTTCCGCCGTATCATCGTCCCCCAGGTGCTGCGCTTTGCGATCCCGGGTCTCGGCAACGTCTGGCAATTGTCTCTCAAGGACTCGGCCCTCGTCTCGGTCACGGGGCTCGCTGAGCTCATGCGCACCGCCCAGATGGGCGCCGGATCCACCCGTGAGTATTTCGGCTTCTACATCGCGGCCGCGGCCCTCTATCTCGTGCTGACCGCCCTCTCGAACCGCGTCGTGGATCTCGCCGAGGCGCGGGTCGGCCGCAGTTTCCGTCGCAGGCTGGCGTGACCGGCATGCTCGATCTCCCGTTCCTCCTCGACGTGATGGGCCGCCTGCTCGCGGTCCTGCCGATGACGCTGGCGCTTTTCATCCTGTCCATCTCGCTCGGGGCCGTCCTGGCCCTGACCCTGACCTGGATGCGGGTCAGCGGGATCGGCATCCTCGATCGGGTGGCGCGCGCCTATGTGTTCGTCTTCCGCGGCTCGCCGCTGCTCGTGCAGATGTTTCTGATCTACTACGGCCTGGGGCAATTTCCCGCCGTTCGGCACAGTGTCGCCTGGCCGGTCTTGCGGGAGCCCTTCGCCTGCGCGGTGATTTCACTCGGCCTCTGCACCGCGGCCTATTCGGCGGAGATCTTCCGCGGAGCGTTGCTGGCGGTCGGGGACCGCGAGGTCGAGGCCGCACGGGCCTGCGGGATGTCGGGCTTTCTGCTGTTCCGACGCATCATTTTCCCGATCGCACTGCGAGCGGCTCTCCCGGCCTATTCGACCGAAATGATCCTGATGGTGAAGTCGACCTCGCTGGCCTCGATCCTCACCGTCTCGGAGATGACCGGCGTCGCGCAGAAATTGATCGCCCAGACCTACCGCACGATGGAGATCTTTCTCTGTGCGGCATTGATCTATCTGGCGATCAATTTCGTGGTGGCCCGCCTCGTCGGCCTGCTGGAATATCGGCTGAGCCGCCACTCCCGGCGCGCGCCCGTACTGGCGCAGGTTCTGCACGAATAGCGCGTCAGTTCAGGCGGCCGAGCGTGTAGCTCCCGTCGCGATGCTGTTCGAGCGTCTTCAACCAACGCACCTTTCCGTTACGGCACTTCTTTGGCACCCAGGCGAAGCGGTGTTGCCCGAAGTCTTCCCAGACGGCCATTCCTTCTGAATCGCGGCGGCGGGTCGAGGCTGGAATTCCAATGGATTTGCGATCGCCCAGGCCGACCCAAATAACATCCGACATGTCTGTCTCCCTTGGATGCCGAAGGAATAGACGACAGGAATGGAAGTATCGGAATCCGAGGCGTTAAAATCCTAGTCGAACTTTATTGACCGCCCATCCTCGAAAAAAGTGCTGCCCGGCTAGGGCCTCGGGCCGCCAAAGCATTGGAAACGTTGTCGTCCAAGCAAAGCTGGCGACAAGCGGCCGGGTGCGGCTCCCGGAATGGGTTTAGCAGTTGTTAACCAAGATTGACGAAAACCCAATCATGAGCGCATCGACGAACCGAGGCCGCTTCCACCGAGGGCGAACATGGCAATTCGGGGACACGTGCCGGCGGCATCGCAAGGGCGTGCCGTCTGGACCGGGGTCACGGGCATTCTGAAAAAGGTATTGGCTCTTGGTCTCGCATTCGCTGTCTCAGGCTGCCTGAGCAACAATGCCCCTCTGTCGTCGGCCTCGCCCTTCGGCAACCTCGGTGACCCGCTTGCGCCCACGCGTGACCTGCGGCCGAGAGAATTCGTCGCGACCACCAGCACTAGCACCAGCGCGCCGTCGCCTTCGAGGTCGCGCGGCATCGCATCCGTAGGTGACGATCTGTTCGTTTCCGACCCGCTGCCGGACGGGCGCCTTTACCAGAGCGACGGCAAAAACGACGTGACGCTCAATCTGGTCGACGTCGATATTGTTGCGGCGGCGAAGACCATCGTGACCGATATCCTGGGCCAGAACCTCGTCGTCGACGACAAGGTGGCCGGGACCGTGACATTGCAGACCATCCGGCCGATCAGCCGCGCCGCCCTGATCGACCTGTTCGAGACGGTGCTGGCCGCCAAGGGCTACACGCTGGTGCGGACCAGGGACACGTACCGGGTCGCCGACGTCGGCAGCGGGGGCAGGGCGGGCGGCAACGGGAGTGGATTGCCGATCGGCGTCGGCGGCAGCGGGCTCGGTCCGGGGCTCAGCGCTCAAGTCATTCCGCTGCGCTATATCTCGGCCGAGGATATGCGCAATCTCCTGACCTCGGTGGC
This sequence comes from Lichenifustis flavocetrariae, assembly GCF_026130545.1. GTDB lineage: Bacteria > Pseudomonadota > Alphaproteobacteria > Rhizobiales > Beijerinckiaceae > Lichenihabitans > Lichenihabitans flavocetrariae. Next base: position 66,258 of record NZ_JAMOIM010000012.1, read on the forward strand.
CCCCAAGGAAGCGGTTGTCGCGGCCGATAGCGCGCGGAACTTCCTCATCGTGTCCGGCACACGGGCGCAGATCACGGCCATCCTCGAAACCGTCGGCCTCTTCGACGTCGACTGGATGCGCGGCATGTCGGCCGCCATTTTCCCGCTGAAGTCGAACAATCCGACCGCCACGGCGGAAGAGCTGGAGCAATTGTTCGGCAGCGCAGGGGGGCCTCTGCGCGGAACCATCAAAATCCTGCCCAACACGCATCTCAACGCCGTGCTGGTGATCACCTCGCGCGCCGAGTACCTGCGGCGCGCCCGTGAGCTCATCGCCCGGCTTGAGGACATGGCCCTGCGCAGCGAGAGCCAGTTCTTCGTCTACAAGGTGGAAAACAGGTCCGCCAAGGAACTGGCCGAGGTCGTCAAAGGGATGCTGTCGCAGGGTGGCGGATCGAGCTCGGGCTCCGGTGGGCTCTCGCCGAAACTGACGGCGGCGACGACGTCCTCCTCGGGCTTCGGCAAGCCAGCCGACGGGGCGGCCGGAGAGGCGGGAGACGCCAAGTCGAGCGGCTTCCCGTCGCCCGATGGCAGCACGGGCGGGCCTGGCGGCGATGGGCTCGCGCAAGGCTCCGACAAGAGCGGAGCGGGCGCCTTCGGGGCTCTTGCGAGCAGCAAGGCGGGGGCTGCAGCGGACCTCGGATCTTCCCCGTCGAGTGGCGGCGGAAGCGGGCAGGGCGGCAATGCGCCGACCATCGTGGCCGACGAGCAGAACAATTCGATCATCATCACGGGCACGCGCATCCAGTACGAGCGGGTGCTGCAAATCCTCACGAAGCTCGATTCGCCGCCGATCCAGGTCCTTCTCGAAGCCGTGATCGCCGAGGTCACGCTCAATGACGAGTTGAAGTTCGGCGTGCGCTGGTTCCTCAACCAGAAACATTACAAATTCTCCGAGGCCGATGACGCGACATCGAGCAATGCTGCGACGCTCCTCTCGGGCCTCAATTTCTCCACCACGGTTGGCCAGATCGACGCGCTGTTGAACATGTTGTCGTCGGTGACCGAGGTAAAGGTCGTGTCGACCCCCTCCCTGACCGTCCTCGACAACCATGCGGCCCATCTGCAGATCGGCGACGAGGTGCCGATCGTCAAATCCTCCTCCACCAACACGGCCTCGAACACCGCCGCGACCGTGACGGATGTCGAATACAAGAACACCGGCGTCATCCTGTCCGTGACGCCGCGGGTGAACCAGAACGGCCTCGTCCTCCTCGACGTGGAACAGGAGGTCAGCGATGTCACGAACACCACGTCGTCGGGCATCAATTCGCCCACCATCCAGCAGCGGAAAGTGTCGACGACCGTGATCGTCAAGGATGGCCAGACCCTGGCGCTCGGCGGTCTCGTACAGGACAAGAAGTCGAACGACCGGACACGCTTTCCAGTCCTGGGCGACATGCCCGTCATTGGTCCCTTCATGGGGAGCACCACAAATTCGAAGACCCGGACCGAGTTGATGGTCTTCGTGCGACCGCAGGTCATCCGCAACACGGTGGAAGCCAGGCAGGTCACCGACGAATTCCGGTCGCAACTGGGACGCCTGTTCAAGGTCGACCACACCAGCCGATGGCGCCAGAAGTTCGACGAAGACGTGGATCGCCTTGCGCAGTGAGTGCCGAGACGCGGGCGACGATCCGGACCCTCGGACGCGTGGGTCCATCCTGCTGCCCGTCATCGTGGTGCTGCTGTTGATCGCCAGTGCCGCGACCGCCATGACCATGCAGACCAAGGTCAGCCTCCGCGAGGCTGGAACACGGCGTGATCGGCTGGTGCTCGGTCTCCTGGCCGACGCGGCCGCGCGCTCGGCCGCACTCGCCCTCGCGCAGGCTGCCGCGACCCAGGCGGCCGCCCCGTTCGCGATCGACGGCACGCCGCAATCCTGCGCTCTCGCAGACGGGCGTCGGCTGGTCATCGAGATCCAGGACGAGGGCGGTCTCGTGGACCTCAACAAGGGAACGCCTGATCTCCTGGCGCGCATCTTTAAAAGCGCCGGCGTTTCGGCCTGGGACGCAAACGCGATGGTGGCGGCCATCAAGGCGCGCCGTCAGCCGGAGGGCGGTCCAGTGGAGAAGCCAGGCGCCGTGACCCGCCGCGCGCCGCCGGTCGCATCGCGCCAGACACAAGGGTTCGAAAGCGCGGACGAGATCGATGCACTTCCGGGCATGACTGCGGCGCTCTTCGATCAGTTGCACCCTATGTTTTCGGTGGCAAACGGGGCAGCCGGTCTCGATCCCGAGGTCGCGGGCCGAGCCATCCGATCGATCATCCCGACCAAGGAGATGACGGCTCCGGACTTCGAATCGTTGAAGACCCCGTCATCACACACGGCCTTCACGATCACCGCGACAGTAACGTCGCCCCTGGGGATGCGTTTTCGGCGGCGGGAGGCGTTGCGACTCGATCCAAGCGCGGGCCCGGTGGGCCGCGTGACGGCCTGGGATGAAGTGCCGGCCCTCGGAGATTTGGACGCCGGTGTGTCGGGCGCCTTCTGCGGCCGTGTCGCGGCCGCGTTGAGCACACCAAGCTAACGGCCGCCAAACGGTCAGATTGCGATCAAAAGGGCGCGGTCAGGCGCCCTGAGCGGCCGCCGGCAGAGCCTTCGGCGGGGGTGGCAGCGACTCGATCCGGGCAAGGCCGGATTTCACCGCGGCTTGCACCTTCTCGAACGCCCTGACTTCGATCTGCCGCACCCGCTCTCGCGAAATGTCGAACTCCTCCGACAATTGCTCCAGCGTGATCGGGTCGTCCACCAGACGGCGCGCCTCGAAGATGCGCCGCTCGCGCGGGTTCAACACCGACAGCGCGCCTTTGAGCGCATTGAGACGATTGCTGCTCTCTTCCTGGTCGGCCAGCACGGCTTCCTGGCTGCTGGATTCATCCATCAGCCAATCCTGCCACTCTCCCTCGCCATCTTCGCGCATCGGGGAGTTGAGGGACGAGTCACCGCCCAGGCGGCGATTCATCTCGATCACGTCCTGCTCGGGAACACCGAGGCGGGTCGCGATGGTCGCGACCTGATCAGGACGCAGGTCGCCCTCGTCGAGAGCCGATATCTGGCTTTTGGCCTTCCGCAGGTTGAAGAACAGCTTCTTCTGGCTCGCAGTGGTCCCCATCTTCACGAGTGACCATGAGCGCAGAATATATTCCTGGATCGATGCGCGGATCCACCAGATCGCATAGGTCGCCAGCCGGAAACCTTTATCCGGCTCAAAGCGTTTGACGGCCTGCATCAAGCCGACATTTCCCTCTGACACGACCTCACCAATGGGGAGACCATAGCCGCGATAGCCCATGGCGATCTTTGCCACGAGGCGCAAATGCGACTGCACCAATTCCTGGGCCGCACCTCGGTCCCCATGTTCCCGCCAACGCTTGGCGAGCATGAATTCCTGCTGGGGCTCCAGCATTGGGAAACGCCGGATCTCCGTGAGATAGCGGGAAAGGCCGCCATCGCTAGAGATCATCGGAACTGCGTGAGCCATTATTCACTCCTTCGGCGGTCCCCGAGTGGCGGCGGACCGGGACGAGCGGCAAAACCGCTCGTCAACACCTGGAGATGGGGTTTCCACAGGCCTTTTGAATGGGGCTCCACATTACAGTTTCGAAAGACGAATCATCTTCGATGTCGAAGCCCCGATATTTGCGTCAGCCGATGTTGGCTTACGCCGCCAAGACGGGATTGCTAATGTTGAAGTCGCTCCAATTCGTCCTTGAGCTGCAGCTTCTTCCGCTTCAGTTCCACGACTTTCAACGTGTCCTGAGCGGCATGTGACTTCTCCGCTTCGATCTGCTTTTCCAGCGACTTATGACGGCGAGCCAGCTCGTTGACGTGACCTTGTAGCGACATTCTCAGCTCCTGGTTATAGGTGACTTTGACGCGACACGACGGGATGATGACACGGAGGTGACGCCGAGCAAGGTCATTTTCTCGGCATGGTCATCACAAAGCTGAGAGTCCGGCCACGCTCCAGGCGTCCGTTAACCAGCCCGCTGGCGCCATGGCTCCGGCCCTATCGGTGGCAAGGATAGAGGCCCGTCATGCCGGCACCGGGCACGATCGGGCCGTCTCGGCGAGATCTCCCGACCTGGGTGCGCGGGAGACCTCTCAAGCCTGTCTTGTGGAGCTTGCGATTGACGCTCGGCGTGCTTCTGGTACCGCATTGTTCCCAAAGAACCGCAGGGCTGCCCGGATCCGGTCGCATTCACGTGATTGGAGCCGTGCCCTTGCGGAGACCCGGCCTCTCCGGCCGTTTGTGTGTGAAAAGCGCCTCGGCGCTGTTCGTGAGGATGTCCTTCGTCTTTGACTCAGCCATGTTTCGTATCGGCGCTTTTGTGATGATGAGTCCTTGATCAGAGCTTTCACCCTCTGTCTCGCCTACGTTCTGTTGATGGTGTCGGCGGCCGGACACCAGGCCTGGGCGGTCGAGTCGGTCCGGGTTCCGCTCGATGCGCCGGTCATCGATCTGTCCCATGCGGTGCAGCACTACAATGGGCAGGGGGACCGCATCCAGGTGTCGACGGCCCCAGGACCGGACGGGATCGTCCGGCGGATCGAAGTCGATGCGAAACATTCCGGCACGCAGCCGAGCTGGATCGTCTTCGCGCTCACCAACGACACCGACGAGCAGCTCGAACGCTTGATCGTGGCGCCGCATTTCCGGCTCGCCGGGTCAGGCTTGATCTGGCCCGATCTCGGGTCTGTCCGGATCTCAGCCATCACGGCAAGTCAGGGGTTCCAGCCCGAGCTCGAAGATGCGACCGACGCCGATGTGTTTCGCCTGACGCTCGATCCCGGTGCGACCGTCACCTATGTGGCCGAGCTCCGGACCGCCAACCTGCCGCAGATCACGCTGTGGCAGGCGGATGCCTACAAGGACAAGATCACGAGCCTTTCTCTCTACAAGGGCATCGTGCTCGGCATCGCGGGCCTGCTGGCCCTGTTCCTCTCCATCGTCTTCGTGGTCCGGGGCGCGATCATCTTCCCGGCGGCGGCCGCGCTCGCCTGGGCGGTGCTGGCCTATGTGTCGATCGATTTCGGTTTTCTGAACCGGCTTTTCACCTTCGGGGCGGATGCGGAGCGCCTGTCGCGCTCGGTGGCCGAGGCCGTACTGGCCGCAACCTTGCTGGTCTTCCTGTTCGCCTATCTCAATCTCAGCCGCTGGCACGTCCGCTATTCGCATATCGCGGCCTTCTGGCTGGTGTTCCTGGCCGCGCTCGTCGGCTTCGCTCTCTACGATTCGGCGGTTGCGGCCGGGGTCGCGCGCATCATGCTCGCCACGGTGGCGGCGGTGGGTTTCATTCTCGTCATCTACCTGTCGACACACCGCTACGACAGGGCCGTCATGCTGATCCCAACCTGGCTGCTGCTGCTGGCCTGGGTGACAGCGGCGGGCTTCACCATCACGGGCACACTGAACAGCGATCTCGTTTCGCCGGCCCTGATGGGCGGCCTTGTGCTGATCGTCATGCTGATCGGCTTCACGATCATGCAGACGGCTTTCGCGGGCGCCGGCCTGGCGCACGGGCACGTGTCCGACTCGGAACGCAAGGCCTTGGCCCTGACGGGCTCGGGCGACATCATCTTCGACTGGGATGTCGGGGCCGATCGGGTCTATGTCAGCCCCGAGGTCGAGCAGCAGCTCGGTCTGAAGCGGGGCGAACTCGAAGGGCCTGCATCGAGTTGGCTCGACCTCCTGCATACCTATGACCGCGAACGTTACCGAGCTTGCCTCGACACCGTGCTCGACCAGCGCTGCGGCCGAATCGTCCAGGACTTCCGCCTGCGCGCCTCCGACGGGCACTATTACTCGTTCGCCCTGAAGGCGCGTCCGGTTGTCGATGCCGAAGGCGAAGTCGTGCGGGTCGTGGGCACGCTTGCGGATGTGACGGAAGCCAAGACCGCCGAGGAGCGGCTGCTGCATGATGCCGTCCATGACAACCTGACCGGCCTACCCAACCGCGAATTGTTCTTCGACCGTCTCGACGCGGCGATCGCCATGTGCACGAGCCACAACGCGCCGCGCCCGACGATCGTGACGATCGACCTCGACCGCTTCCGCCAGATCAACGACCAGGTCGGGCCCTCGGTCGGCGATTCCATCCTTCTCACTGTGGCGCGCCGGCTGGGTCGCCTGCTGCGCCCCCTCGATTCCATGGCGCGGATCGGCAGCGATCAATTCGCGCTCATTCTGCTCTCCGAGCAGCGTTTCGAACAGACCGTGGCCCTGGCCGATTCGATGCGCCGGACCCTGAACACGCCGATCGCCACGGGCGATCAGGAAGTCGCCCTGACGGCCTCCGTGGGCGTGGCGTTTCACGACGCCAAATTGCACCTGAAGAGCGACGTGCTGATCAAGGATGCCGAGATCGCGCTGGCGCAAGCCAAGCGCGGGGGCGGCAACCGGGTCGAGGTCTTCAGGGCTGCCATGCGAGGCCAGCCCGCCGAGACCGCTTCGCTCGAAACGGATCTACGCCGCGCCATCGAACGAGGGGAAATGCGCCTCGTGTATCAGCCTATCGTGCGGCTGGAGGATCGCACCATCGCGGGCTTCGAGGCTTTGCTGCGCTGGAACCACCCGCGTCTCGGTGTCTTGAGCCCCGCGACCTTCATTCCGGTTGCCGAGCAAAGTGGCTTCATCGTCGAACTCGGTCTGTTCGTGATGGACAGGGCGGCGCGCGAACTCGCGGCCTGGCAGCAGGCGCTCGACGTGTCGCCGCCGATCTTCGTCAGCGTCAACGTCTCGTCCCGGCAACTGCTGCGGCATGACCTGCTTGGCGACGTCAAGACCGTGCTCAACCGCTCGGGCGTTCTGCGCGGCTCGCTGAAGCTGGAGCTGACCGAAAGCCTGGTGATGGAGAATCCGGAATTCGCGGCCCAGATGCTCAGCCGGATCCGCGACCTCGGGGCCGGCCTGTCGCTCGACGATTTCGGCACGGGCTATTCGTCGCTCTCGTATCTCCAGCGTTTCCCCTTCAACACGATCAAGATCGACCAGTCCTTCGTGCGCCAGAGCGGCAAGGGCACGCGCCCGGTCATCCTGCGCTCGATCGTCAATCTTGCGCATGATCTCGGCATGGAAGTCGTGGCCGAAGGGGCGGAAACGGAAAGCGACCTGATCGAACTCAGCCAGTTGGGCTGCGAATTCGCGCAAGGCTTCGTGTTCGGGCAGCCGATCAGTGCCGGCGAAGCCCGCAAGCTGGTGGGTGCGCCGTTGGATGCGGCCGCATAGTCTGGGAAGACCAATGAAAACGATCGTCTGTTTTGGAGATTCCAACAGCTATGGCACGCCGCCGATGCCGCACCCGGATTTCTGGGGGCGCTTTGGACCGGATGAACGGTGGCCCGGCGTCATGCGTCGGGCCGTGGGCGCCGACATCACGGCCATCGAGGAGGCGTTGCCGGGCCGTACCACAGTCCATGACGATCCGATCGAAGGGGCCGACAGAAACGGCCTCAAGGCCCTGCCGATGGTGCTCGGCAGCCACCGTCCCATCGACCTCCTGATCATCAATCTCGGCACCAACGATCTGAAGGCGCGGTTTTCCGTGACGGCCGACGATATCGCGGCTTCGGTCGGGGTTCTGGTGCGCTTCACCCAAGCCAGTCAGGCCGGCCCGAACAGCAGCGCCCCGAAGGTGCTGGTCGTGGCGCCCGCAATTATTCTCGAAACGAGCTTCTTCAGGGAGTATTTTCAGGGCGGAGCCGAAAAATCCCGCGGCTTCGCTCGGGCCTTCGGCGCCATGGCGACGCGCCTTGGCGTGCCGTTGCTCGACGCCGCCTCGCTGATCACATCCGATCCCTTGGACGGAATTCACCTCGATCCGAGCCAGCATGCTATTCTGGGCCAGGCGCTTGCCGAGAAGGTCCGGACGATCCTGACTTGATCGGACCCCCGATGTTTCCATGTCGACTGCTCCGGCAGGCTCGAAGCGCCCTGATAGGATCGGCTGACAGCCGTGCGGAAGGAGTTGGAACCTCAGCCGATGCATGATCTCAAGGATGAGTTGCGTAAGGCCGGTTTGAAAGCCCGCGATGGGATCGATCCCGCCGCGCGAGAGCAATTCGCGAACCGCTTAGCCGAGGTCGGCCCTCGCTTGGTCTTCGATTTCCGGCGGGCAGGCGAACCGCCCGTGGTGTCGCTTTTTTCACCGATCGGCAGTGAGCCTGGCATGTTGCCTCTCGCGAGGGCGCTGAACGCCGCCGGGGTGCGGCTTGTCCTGCCCGTCGACTGGTCGCACGGCTCGCCGCTCGTCTATCGCAGTTGGGACCCCGAAGACCGTCTCTCGGTCGGACCGTTGGGGATCCGGGAACCGGTCGAACATGCACCGGAACTCGAGCCGGATGTTCTGTTTATTCCGGCCTCTGTTTTCGACAGGCGGGGCTTTCGCCTCGGCTACGGCGCCGGCAATGTCGATCGCACGCTCCGCGCGCTTCGGGCCCGCAAGACGATCCGGGCGATCGGAGTGGCCTACGCAGTCCAGGAACACATGCTGGTTCCGACCGAATCGCACGATGAGCCGCTCGACGTCGTCGTGACCGATCACGACATTCTTTTTTGCGCCAAACCACGACAGTAGGCGGAACCGCAATCCTATTGTCGCGCCGGCACGCGGCCTCCTAAGAAGAGGGCTCAGCCGCCGCCTGTTGTCGGGTGACCCGGCGGAGAGTCAGATTGATGCGTCCGCCCTCGGGAAGGAGGCTGGACGACCCCGGGATCACGCGATCGATCCCATGAAAGGCCAGCCTGGATTCGCCGCCGAGCACCAGCACGTCGCCAGACTTCAGCCGAAACGAGCGGGTCGGGTCCCGCCGCGACGTGCCGCCGATCCGGAAGACCCCAGTGTCACCGAGCGAGACGGAGAGCACGGGCGCATCGAGGTCTTGTTCGTCCCTGTCCTGGTGCAGGCCCATGCGCGCGGTGCCCTCGTAGATGTTGATGAGACAGGCTTCGGGCGCTTGGGGATAGCCGGTGAGATCCCGCCAGAGGTCGAGCAGCACATCCGGCATCGCCGGCCAGGGCCGGCCGGTGTCAGGATGAGTGGCCTGATACCGATAGCCCTGCAGGTCCGACACCCAGCCGAGGGGTCCGAGATTGCTCATTCGCACCGAGAAAGGCGTCCCGGTGCGTGGCATGGTCGGGGTGAAGACGGGCGCGTCGCGCAGGGCGGCCTGGAGGGCACCGAGCAGCGCAACTTGCGCGTCGCGGTCGAGCGCCTCGGGGTGGAGAATGACGCCGGGGCGGACCTCCGGCATGGTTTAGCGACCGGTGCGCTTCGCCTCGATCGTGTCCCAGATCGCAGCCGCGAGATCGGGACCGCCAAGTCGCTTGATGACCCGCAGGCCCGTCGGCGACGTCACATTGATTTCGGTCAAGTAGCCGTCGATCACGTCGATGCCGGTGAAGAGCAGCCCCCGCCGCTTCAGTTCCGGCCCGATCGTCGCGCAGATCTCCTGTTCCCGCGGCGTCAGCTCGGTGGCATTCGCGGCGCCGCCCCGCACCATGTTGGAGCGGATGTCGTCCCCCGCCGGCACGCGGTTGACGGCACCAGCCGCCACGCCATCGACCAGGATGATGCGCTTGTCGCCATGCGCCACCGCAGGCAGGAACTGCTGCACCACCCAGGGCTCCCGGAACGTGACCGAGAAGAGGTCGAACAGGGAGCCGAAATTGGGGTCGCGCTGCGAGACCTTGAACACGGCGGCGCCCCCATTGCCGTAGAGCGGTTTCATGACGACGTCGCCGAACTCCGTCCTGAAGGCCTCGATGGCGGCACGATCCCGCGTGATCAGGGTCGCGGGCATCAATTCGGGGAAGTCGAGCACGAAGATCTTCTCCGGCGCATTGCGCACACCGGCCGGATCGTTGACCACCAGCGTCTTGGGGTGGATCATCTCCAGAAGATGGGTGCTCGTGATGTAGGCGAGATCGAAGGGCGGGTCCTGGCGAAGCAGAACCACGTCGAGCTCACCGATGTCCTGAACGACCGGCTCGCCCAGGGTGAAATGGGCGCCTTTCTCGTCCTTGACGCTGAGAGCCTGCACGTTGGCGAACAGCCGTCCGCTGCGCTGATAGAGGCGATCCGGCGTGTAGTAGTGCAAGCGGTGCCCGCGCGCCTGGGCTTCGAGCAGCAGCGCGAAGGTCGAATCCCCCGCGATGTTGATGGCGTGGATGGGGTCCATCTGAACCGCGACGTTCAGGGCCATGGGTGATCCTTTGGCGATGTTGTTACCGGCAAAGCGCATGAGGCGGCGCGGCCGTCAACTCCCGGTACCGCGCGGAGCCGCAACGCCTTTGGGCAGCGTTGCAAAAATTGCGAACGTCAAAGCTATCTCAAGAGATTATGCGTTATAGCCGCACCGCCGCAGTTGGCGCCATTGCTGCAACGGCGCAGCATGGAACGCGGGTAAGCCCGGCGACATGGAGGGGCCTTGCAGCAAGCATCTTCTCGTCACGCCACTTCGGCAGGGCCGAGTTCTCTTGACGGCGTCCGGCCCGAAGCCGCGGTCGCTCTCTCCTTCGACGATCTCGCCCAGACATTTCAGCTCGCACCGGTCTCCCTCTGGCTCGAGGATTTCAGCGGCGTCAAAGCCGTCTTCGATCGCTGGCGCGCCGCCGGGATCTACGACCTCGGCGGCTACCTGCGCGCTTATCCGTCCCAGGTGGAAGCCTGTTCGTCAGCCATCCGGGTTCTCGACGTCAATGCGGCGACGCTGGAGCTGTTTCGTGCCGCTGATTGTGCGGAGTTGGTCGCCAATCTCCACAACATCTTTCGCGGCGACATGCTGACGACTCATATCGAAGAGCTGGTGCAGCTGTGGAATGGCGAGGGCGGGTTCCAGAATCAAGGCGTCAACTACAGTCTCGACGGTCGCAGGATCGACATTCAAATCAAGGGAAAGGTCCTGCCCGGTTTCGAGGATGACTGGAGCCGGGTTCTGGTCGCCATCAAGGACGTGACCGAGCGCGAAAACGCCGTACGGCTGCTCGCCGCGAGCGACACCTATGCGCGGGGCCTTTTCGAACATTCGCCCGTCTCGCTCTGGGTCGAGGATTTCTCCGCCGTCAAAATGCTGATCGACGAACTCCGAGCCTGCGGGATCGAGGATTTTCGTACCTTCACGGACGTCCACCCGGAGTTCGTCACGCGCTGCATGGGGGAGATCCGCGTCATCGACGTCAACCGGCACACGCTCACCCTCTTCGGGGCGCCTGATAAAACGACGCTCTACCGTCGCCTCGCGGACGTGTTCCGCGACGAGATGGTCTTTCCGTTCCGGGAACAGCTGATCGACCTTTGGCACGGCAAGCTGTTTCAACAGCGCGAAGTCGTGAATTACGCGCTCGACGGGACGATGCTGCATCTGCATCTGCAGTTCTCTGTTCTGCCCGGCCATGAGACGACCTGGGGCCAAGTGCAGGTGGCCTTGACCGACATCACGGCCCGCAAGAAGGCCGAAGCCTATCTCGAATTCCTGGGCAAGCACGACTCACTGACCAAGCTCCACAACCGCTCGTTTTTCGTCGACGAGATGAACCGGCTGGAGCGGCGGAGCGTCGCTCCTGTCACGATCGTCATGCTTGACCTTAACGGGCTCAAAGCCGCGAATGACGGCGAGGGACATGCGGCGGGCGACGCTCTGTTGCGCCGTGTCGGCGAGATCCTCACCAAGGCTGTCGACGCCCCCGTGACGGCGGCGCGCATCGGGGGCGATGAATTCGCCGTCCTGATGCCACATGCCGGGGAACGCGAGTTGGCCGCCATGATGGACAACCTTCACCAGATCATCGAGCTCAACAACCAGTTCCATTCGGATGCGCCCGTGAGCCTGTCGATCGGCCATGCCACGAGCGAGAAAGGGGAACGGCTCGAAAGTGTCGCCCGGAGGGCCGATGCAAAAATGTACGAGGAGAAGCGCAGGCATTATGCAGGGACCGATCCGCATCCCCGCTAGGCGGAGCGATCGCGTCTGACGCGCCTTTGCCGATCGGCGTCGAAGGGCGGGCTCGAAGAACGGCACAAAGAGATGAGCGAGCCTGTTTCGACGTTGCGACCGCTCAAGGGGATCGGCCTGAGCGCGCTCGGCTACGGCCTCTTCTCGGTCCAGGACGCCACGGTGAAATGGCTCGTCGCGGGCTATGCGGTGCCGCAGATCCTGTTCACCCGCAGCCTGGTGATCGTGGTGATCGCCCTGCTGATCGGCGGCCGCCGCAATATCGCGGCCCTGGCGCAAAGCCGCAACAAGGGCGCCCTGGCGTTGCGATCCTTTTTGATCCTGGTGGCCTGGCTGTCCTATTACAACGCCGCCCGCTCGCTCGGATTGGCGCAGCTCACCACCCTCTATTATGCCGCGCCGATCATCGTCGTCATTCTGTCGGTGGTTCTCCTCAAGGAGGTCGTCAGCCCGGCGCGGTGGCTCGCGGTCGCGGCGGGCTTCGGCGGTGTGGCGCTTGCGGCCGATCCGCACGGCGCGATCGATCTGGTGCCGGCCTGCCTCGCCTTGTTCGCGGCCTGCTGCTGGGGGTTGAGCATCATTCTCGTCCGCTTGATCAACCGCTCCGACACGACGACCAACCAGATGATCGTCATCAACACGCTGTTTGCGGCGGCCTGTGCGCCGATGCTGCTCTGGTACTGGAAAACACCCGATCCGTTCAGCCTCGCTTTGATGCTGATCCTCGGCGTCGCGGGTGGACTGGGACAGTTCTTCCTCTACGAGGGATTCCGGTTCGCACCGGCTTCCGCATTGGCGCCGATCGAATACACCGGCCTCGTATGGGCGTGTCTCTACGGCTATGTCATCTGGGGCGACATCCCGCGCGTCACGGTCTTCGCCGGCGCGGCCTTGATCGTCGGCAGCAGTCTAACGCTCGTGCTGTTCGAACGGCGGCGCGCCGCGGCGGCGTTGCGGCCGCCTGCAGAACATGGCTCAATCTAATTGCCGAACCACGGCATGATGCAGAGTGGGATCGGTGGCGTATGATCGACTGGCCTCAGGAGTGCTAGCCTTCCCATCCGAATTCATCTGCCACAGGTCCTTATATGAGCGTCGTCCACGGCATCGCCGCAAAAGACCCGGCACGTCTCAGGCCCCGGGTCATGATCTATGGCGTCGGGTACTACGGTATGGAGGCTGTGCGTATTCTCGTAAAAAAGGGCTGGCCGATCGTTGCGGCGGTGAACCGGGCGGGTCCCAAGATCGGTGAGGATTTGGGGCGGCTCGCCGGGCTGAACGAAGACTTGGGCGTCGTCGTGCAGGACTGTGAAACCGCCGACTACGCGACCTTGGATGCGGATATCGCGCTGGTTGTGCAAACCGAGAGGCTGAGCCACAACTTCGCCGCCTATCAACGCCTCTTGGGAGCCGGCATCAATGTCATCTGCCACGGCTCCGAGTCCTATTTTCCGCAGGGCGCCGATCCCGACTTGGCCGAAAAGATCGATGCCTTGGCCAAGCGGAACGCTGTGACATTCACCGGGACCGGCATTTGGGATTTCTCTCGCATCTGGGCGGGACTGCTGATCGCGGGGCCGTGCACCGAGCTTCGCTCGCTCACGCATCGCAGCTTGACCAACGCAGAGCTGGCGAACGAGCGCATGATGCGCGCCTATGGCGTTGACATGACGCAAGCCGAGTTCTTGGAAAAGGTCACCAAGGTGCCGGGCAAATTAGGAGAACTGTACAAAGGCATACCGGCGCACGTGATGCATGCGCTTGGATTTACCATTAAAAACGTGACCGAGTTGCGCGAGCCGGTCCTGTCCGATCAACCGATGTGGTGTCGTACCCTCAATCGGTTTTTGGAGCCCGGCACCTCGCTCGGTCTTCGGATCGTCGCGTCGGTCGAAACCGTCGAAGGGCCTACGGCAAGCGCGCACATCGAACTGCGTCTCCTGGCGGAAGGCGAGTCCGAAAACATGACGTGGGCCGTTGATGGAAGGCCACCCTCCAAAATCCGGATCGACCGCGCCGATGGCGTACACGCCTCGGCAGCCTGCATGGTGAACCGCATTCCAGACGTCATAGCTGCTCCGCCGGGGATAAGGTTGATCTCTCAGCTTGGTCCACTGCGACCGTCACTGACGTAAACGCCTTCGCGGATTTCACACTGAACCATCACCCGGACATGCACGCATTTGACGCCGTCGCGTTTCCATTCTACGAAGTCCCGGACTTTATCCACCAAAGTCAAACACGCTGACCAGCCCCCGAGGCTGGAGGCGAACGTCCGACAGCGCTGAGGCGCCCTCGGGCGCGTTTTGCTTTGGCTCTATCTCTCACCCGAGGGTCTCGGCCCGTGACTAAGGACCACCCATGTTCGAGAGCCTCTCCGAAAAGCTCTCCGGCATTTTCGAAGGCCTGACGCGCCGCGGCGCGCTGAGCGCCGACGACGTCAATGCCTCGATGCGCGAGGTGCGCCGCGCGTTGCTCGAAGCCGACGTGTCGCTCGAAGTGGTGCGGACCTTCGTCGAGAAGGTGCGCGAGCGGGCCGTCGGGGCCGATGTGGTCAAGTCGGTCACGCCGGGCCAGATGGTCATCAAGATCGTCAACGACGTGCTGATCGACACGCTCGGCGACACCGCCGATCCGATCTCGCTCGACGCGGCCCCGCCGGTCGCCATCATGATGGTCGGCCTGCAGGGCGCCGGCAAGACGACGACCACGGCCAAGATCGCGAAGCGCCTGAAGGATCGGCACAAGAGCAAGGTCCTGATGGCCTCGCTCGACGTGAAGCGTCCGGCCGCCCAGGAGCAGCTCGCCATCCTCGGTCGCCAGGTCGGCGTCGACACGCTGCCGATCGTCGCGGGTCAGAGCCCGGTGCAGATCGCCCGCCGGGCCGAGGAGGCCGCGCGCCTGCAGGGCTACGACGTCGTGATGTTCGACACGGCCGGCCGCACCCACATCGACGAGCCCCTGATGGCCGAGATGGCGGAGATCAAGACGGCCGCCCGCCCGCACGAGATCCTGCTCGTCGCCGACGCGCTGACCGGTCAGGACGCCGTCAATCTCGCCAAGAGCTTCAACGAGCGGGTGGGCATCACCGGCATCGTGCTGACCCGCATCGACGGCGATGGACGCGGCGGCGCGGCTCTGTCCATGCGCTCGGTGACCGGCAAGCCCATCAAGCTGATCGGCACCGGCGAGAAGATGGACGCGCTCGAGGATTTTCATCCCCAGCGCATCGCCAATCGCATTCTCGGCATGGGCGATATCGTGTCGCTGGTCGAGCGCGCGGCGGAGACGATCGATGCCAAAGAGGCGATGAAGATCGCCGAGAAGATGAAGAAGGGAAAGTTCGATCTCGACGATCTGTCGAATCAACTGGCCCAGATGGAGAAGCTCGGCGGCCTCGGTGGCATCATGGGCATGCTGCCCGGCATGGGCAAAATGAAGGACCAACTGGCCGCCGCCGGCATGAACGACGGAATGATCAAGCGCCAGCGCGCTATCATCTCGTCGATG
Organism: Lichenifustis flavocetrariae; assembly: GCF_026130545.1. Lineage (GTDB taxonomy): Bacteria > Pseudomonadota > Alphaproteobacteria > Rhizobiales > Beijerinckiaceae > Lichenihabitans > Lichenihabitans flavocetrariae. The sequence continues at coordinate 81,763 of NZ_JAMOIM010000012.1, forward strand.
ACGAAGCTGGAGCGCCGCAACCCCGATATCCTGAAGAATTCGCGCAAGAAACGCATCGCGGCCGGGTCCGGCACCAAGGTCGAGGAACTCAACCGGCTGCTGAAACAGCACCGGCAGATGGCCGACATGATGAAGATGATGGGCGGCGCCGGGGCCAAGCGCGGCGCGCTCGGCAAGATGGCCTCGATGTTCGGCATGGGCGGCAACCCGATGGCCGGCATGCCGGAGCCGACCCCCGAGCAGCTCGAAGAGATGGGCCGCAAGCTCGGCATGGGTGAAAACCCCGGCCTGCCCTCGATGCCGGATTTCGGCAAGAGCCCCAAGCTTCCGCCCGGCCTGCCCGGCATTGGCGGTCCGCGCCTTCCCGGTTTGGGCGGCAGCGGCTTCAACCCGTTCGGGAAGAAGAGGTAATCCCGTCATTTCGAGCGCCGCGAGGCAATCCAGAGGCCGCGGTTCTGGATTGCTTCGTCGCTGACGCTCCTCGCAATGACGGATTCTGTCATGTGCCGCGATCGATGCAGTTTTGAAGAAAGGTAACGTTCAATGTCCCTGAAAATTCGTCTTGCCCGCTGGGGTGCCAAGAAGCGCCCGGTCTATCGCGTCGTGGTGGCCGACGCTCGCGCGCCGCGCGACGGCCGCTTCATCGAGAACCTCGGCACCTTCGATCCCCTGAAGGCCAAGGACGATGCGACCCGCCTGACGCTCGACACCGAAAAGGCCCAGGCCTGGATCGCCAAGGGCGCCCAGCCGACCGACCGCGTCGTGCGCCTGCTCGCGGGCCTCGGCATCGGTGAAGTGCCGAAGGGCAACAATCCGACCAAGGCCAAGCCGAAGAAGAAGGCCCAGGAGCGCGCCGATGCGGCGGCTGCGGCGGCCGAAAAGGCAGCCGCATAGGCGGCGTCACGCGCAGCCGTCCCTCGCTGCCCTCAGGCCCGGCCCCAAGCCGGGCCTTTTCGCTATGTGCTTGACCGAACCCTTCCTTCGGGCAGGCTCAGCCACCACAGCCCGCGTGACGTTGAACGAAACGTTCCACCTGTGCCGGGAAGCCCGCCAACTTTCGGGCAGGACGCGTCGGTCGTAGGACGAGGTCGCCGCCGCAATTCGGGCAGCACCCACCCAGCCGATCCCTGACGCAATCGACGCAGAACGTACATTCGAAGGTACAGATCCGTGCGCGTGGGTCGCCGTTCGGCAGGTCGCAGTCGCAACACTCACAATTCGGGCGGAGGGCAAGGGGCATCGAAAGGCTCCAGAGGTCCGCCATCGTAAAACCGCGCGGCCTGGCGGTCCAGCGCAAGCGCCCTTCGGGGCTTCCTTCAGCAACGTCGCCTTCGACCCGGCCCAGGACTGGAACCAGTCCGATCCGGATCTATCGCTTCTTCCTGTTCGGCAAGCTGGCGCAACTGGTCATGACGGACGAGCAGCTGTACCACGACGGCCCGCTAGGCGAGACTCACTCAGCTGGCTTGAGGCACCGTTCCCCTGCTGCTTGCTCTTCGGTTGTGACCGGCCCGGGCTTAAGGTTTGGGTCGGTCGGAGCCGCAACCCCCAGGAACCGGCGAATCCAGCTCCCCACCAGGGCAGCGTCGCCGGTAGCCTCCAGGCTCGCGAGGGCAAGGTCAGGCATGCCGTCGGGCAGGGCGGCCCGGCGGGTTTCGACGAGTTCAGCCGCGAAGCGGTGCGAGAATTCCGGGTGGAACTGCATCGACAGCGCCGTGCCACCCGCGTAGAGCAGCGCCGCAAAGGGCGTGAAGGCGCTCTCGGCCATCACGATGGCCCCCTCGGGCGCCGCGATCACCTGATCCTGGTGTGAGGCCAAGACCGCGATCGCGTGAGGCACGGCGCCGCCCATCCAGGCCGCGCATGTCACGATCTGGTAGCTGTGCAGCCCGAGGCCCCACCCTTTGGAACTCTTCTCGACCCGTCCGCCCAACGCCTCCGCCATGACCTGGTGGCCGAAGCAGATGCCGACGAGCTTGGCGCGGCCGTGGGCCTGACGGATGAAATCCTGGAGCGGCGCGATCCAGGGCAGGGGATCGTAGACGCCGGCGGACGAGCCCGTGATCACATAGGCGGGATGATCTTCGGGCCGCGCGGGAAGCTCGCCGGCCTGCACGTCGTAGGTCCGCGTTGTGAAAGCCCGGCCGAGGAGGGCCTGCACCATGGCATCGTAGCGGCCGTGCCGCGCCGCGAGATCGCCCGGCGGCACGCCGGTTTCCAAAATCCCGATGGCCTCTGACATGCACCCTCCCAAGTCCGGCACACAATTGCCGATTCGGGTGAGAAAGGTCAAAACGATCGCCAAGCCCTCGCGTTCTGAAAACCCGCCGATGACCCTTGCCGCCGAAGAGTTGCCCGTGTCGCTCCGCATCGACGCCGGAGCCCGGCGCGTACGCCTCGACCCGACCGACCCGGCCTTCGTGCAGGACCCTTACCGGGCCTATGCGGCGATCCGCGCGGTCTGCCCGTTCTTCTTCTGGGAAGACTACGATCACTGGTGCGTCACGAGCCACGCGGAGGTCGGGACGCTGTTTCGGGACCGCCGCTTCGGCCGTGACCTGCGCCACGTGGCGACCCGGACCGAGCTGGGATGGCCAGAGCTGCCGGCGCATGTCGCGCGCTTCTATGCGTTCGAGGACCACTCGATGCTGGAGCGCGAGCCGCCGACCCACACCCGGCTGCGCGGCCTGGTGAATCGGGCCTTCGTGTCGCGTTCGGTGGAGCGGTTGGCGCCGCGCATCGGGGCCCTGTCCCACAGGCTCATCGACGCGATCCCCACTTCCGGCGCCTTCGATCTCCTGCCGACCTTCGCGGAACCGATCCCGGTGACGGTCATCGCCGAGATGCTCGGCGTACCGGTCGCCGATGCACCGCGATTGCTCGACTGGTCGCACAAGATGGTGGCCATGTACCAGTTCGGGAGAACGCGAGCCGTCGAGGACGACGCGGTGGCCGCCACCGAGGCTTTCGTCGGCTACATGCGCTCGGTCGTGGCGCGGCGTCGCGGCCAGCCCGGCGACGACATCCTGAGTCTGCTGCTCGCTGCCGAACAGGATGGCGATCGCTTGAGCGAGGACGAGTTGATCACCAATGCCATCCTGCTGCTCAACGCCGGACACGAGGCGACGGTGCATGCCATCGGCAATAGCGTGGCTTTCTTGCTGGGCGGAGCCCGACCTCGACAGCCTTGGTTCGCCACGCCCGAGCGCACGGCCGCGACCGTGGAGGAACTGCTGCGGATCGCGCCGCCGCTCCACATGTTCACCCGCTACGCACTGCAACCGCTGGAGGTCGACGGGGTGGCGTTCCGGACCGGCGACAAAATCGGGCTGCTGATCGGCGCGGCCAACCATGACCCCGCGGTCTACGAGGCTCCGGAGCGGTTCGATCCCGATCGACCTTCGGTGCCGCATGTGGCGTTCGGAGCCGGCATCCACTTCTGCATCGGCGCGCCGCTCGCGCGGCTGGAGCTTCAGGTGGCCCTCCCCATCCTGTTCGAGCGCCTCCCCCATCTCCGCCTCGCGGAGACGCCGCGTTTCGCCGATCGCTATCATTTCCACGGCTTGGAGGCTCTCCGGCTGCAGGTCTGAGACCCTCGGCAGCGCGGCTCGGCGCCCGCGAGATGGGCATCGAGCGCGCTACCATTGGTTCACCACAACCGCGACCGATCGTTTTTGACGACCGAAAAGAGCGCACGGACACGAATTGTTACCGTGGTCCTCTCATGCTGCTAACGAAGTATGCGAGTTCCCGAGGCTATGCGAAACCTCTCGATCAGAGCCAGTCTGACATCGTCTCTCGTCATCGTGCTCGTCCTGATGGTCGTCGTTTCGGCATCCGCCATCACAAGCCTTGTGACGGCGAACCATCATTTGCAAACGATCAATCGGAAGTGGCTGATCGGAAGTCAGTTGCTTGGCGACCTCAAGAATACGATCTCGGAGTTTCGTGTCGTCGAGGGTTACAGAACCCTCGCGCCTGACCAGCCAAGCGAAACCCAAATGGAGTTTCTCGCCGATCGGTATGGGTCTTCGGTCGTGGAACTCCTCGCCAAATGCAGGACGTTGATCCGCACCCCTGGAATGTCCGAGGACCTGCAGACGCTCGATGACTCCTGGAAGGCCTTCCTGCAGCAGCGTCAAACCTGGCTTGCGTCGCCGGCGAGCGGCGACATGTATAAGTCACTCGGCTACGGCAGCCTTTTGCAGACCCGGTACGAGCGGGTGCAACTCGCCGCAAGCAATCTGATCGACGATGCGAAGGACGCCGCGAATGCCGAAGCCGCTGTCGCCGGGCAAGCCGCGCAACGATCGGTGACCATCTTAACGGTGCTCTCAGCCTTAACGGCGCTGCTGACCATCGGCATGATTGCCAGGGTCGACCTCCACATCACCCGACCTTTGCATGCGATCACGACTGCGCTGACAGGTCTCGCGGCCGGCCAACGCGATATCCGCGTGCCGGAAGTGCATCGCAACGACGAGATCGGTGCGATGGCCACGGCCTTCGAAGTGTTCCGCGCCAATGCCGTGGCCTTGGCGGAAGCCCAGGAGCAGGCGGAAGCGCTCGCGCGCCATGACGCGCTGACGGGCTTACCGAATCGACGGCTTTTCTCCAGCGAACTGGAGAAAGCCTTGCTGAAAACGGGACGCGATGGGGCGGCCTGTGCGGTCATGCTCATTGACCTGGACCGATTCAAACCCGTCAACGATCTTCATGGCCACGCTGCGGGCGATCTCGTCCTGTGCGAAATCGCGTCACGGCTGCAAGGATTGATGAAGGAGGGCACGATCGCACGGCTGGGCGGGGACGAATTCGCCGTCATCACGCCGCTTTCCGCAGACCTGAAGACAGCCACCAAGACGGCCATCGAGTTCGCGAGCCGGATCGTGAAGACGATCGGCGAGCCGGTCGAACTCGGCTCGGCACAGATCCTCCTCGGCGCAAGTATCGGCATCTCCCTTTGTCCGTCGGACGGCAACACGGCCGACGACATTCTCCGCACCGCGGACCTGGCGATGTACCGGGCCAAACACGATGGCCGAGGAACCTTCCGGTTCTTCGAAGACAGCATGGATGAAGAACTTCGTGCCAAGGCCGAACTCGAAGCTGAACTGCGGCTCGCCCTGAAGGGCAACGACATCACGCCCTATTATCAGCCTCTGATTGATCTCGCGTCGGATCGCATTGCCGGTTTCGAAGCCCTGGCCCGCTGGAACCACCCGCGGCGCGGGTTGATTCCGCCCGACACGTTCATCCCCCTGATCGAACATCTCGGACTCCTGGACCAATTGACGGCGTCGATCGTCCGACAGGTCGTCAAGGATGCACGGAGATGGAGCCCCGAGATCCGCGTCGCGGTGAACATCTCGCCGGGGCAGTTCCAGAACAAGGCATTCCCGGCCACGCTGGCCGCCCTTCTGCTCGAGGAAGGGTTCCCGCCTCACCGCCTCGAGATCGAGGTCACCGAAACGGCCCTGGTCGGCGATCTGCAAGCCGCCAAATACACGCTTGAGGCCCTTCAGAGGCTTGGGGTCCGGGTCGTGTTGGACGATTTCGGAACCGGCTATTCCAGCCTCTCGCACCTTCGCGAATTGAAGTTCGACAAGATCAAGATCGATCGCTCGTTCATCCGGTCGATGAGCGACAATCTGGAAAGTCAGACGATCGTCGACGCGATCCTGGACCTGGCCCGCAACCTGGGAATGCCGACCGTTGCGGAAGGGATCGAAACGGCCGAGACGATGGGCCTGCTGGCCAGCCGCGGTTGCGAATACGGGCAGGGCTACCTGTTCAGCAAGGCCGTGTCCGCCGCGCAAGCCGACACCATCCTGGCAGGACAATCCGACCGGGCCCCGCTGCGCGCCGGAGGGTAGACAACGGGCGTAGATTCGATCCGCAAGGCGGCTTAGACATCGTGACTCACGCCGAAACCGGCGTGCCACGAGGATCCCCGCGATGCAATTGAACGCCTTTCTCACCATTGGCTCCGAAGTGCGTGACGCGCTCGGGGCCGGCAAACCGGTGGTGGCGCTCGAATCAACCATCATCACGCATGGCATGCCCTATCCGGTCAATCTGGAGACCGCCCGGGCCGTCGAAGCGGTCGTGCGCGACAATGGTGCGACGCCAGCGACCATCGCGGTGCTGGACGGCAAGCTCGTGGCCGGCATGGACGCGGCGACCCTGGAACGTCTCGCCACCACCACGAATGTCGTCAAGGCGTCGCGGCGCGATCTCGCGGCCGTGTTGTCGAATCGCGGCAGCGCCGGCACGACCGTCGCGGCCACCATGATCGTGGCCCGTATGGCCGGCATCCCGATCTTCGCGACCGGCGGGATCGGCGGCGTGCACCGCGGCGCGGAGGAGACATTCGATGTGTCGGCCGATCTGCTGGAGTTGGCCGCGACGCCGGTGACAGTGGTCTGCGCCGGCGCCAAATCGATCCTCGATCTGCCCAAGACCCTGGAGGTGCTGGAGACGCACGGCGTGCCGGTGCTCGGCTACGGCAGCGACGAATTCCCGGCCTTCTTCTCCCGCACCAGTGGTCATTCGGTCGATCACCGCTTCGACACTCCCGAAGCACTCGCCAAGGTGATCGGCGTGCAACGGGCTCTCGGCCTCACGACCGGCATCCTGATCACCAATCCGATCCCCTTGGCCGATGCGCTCGACTCAGCCACAATCGATCCCCACATCGCCGCGGCGGTGCAGGAGGCCGAGCAGAGGGGGGTCAGCCGCAAGGAACTGACACCCTTCCTGCTGCAACGCATCCTGGAACTCACCGGAGGGCGCAGTTTGGAAGCCAATATTGCTCTCGTGAAGAACAACGCCGCCCTGGCCGCCAAAGTGGCGGTCGCGTTGGCGGCGCTCTGACGCGTTTGCGCCCCGTGCCCGGAACGATCGTCGTGGTCGGCGACGTGATGACGGACATCATCGTGAAGCCGCATGGGGTGCCGGTGCCGGGGTCCGATCAATGGGCAAGCATCACGCCCCTGCCGGGTGGCTCGGCGGCGAACCAGGCCGTGTGGCTGGCGGCTTTCGGGGTCCCGGTCCTGTTCGCGGGCCGCGTCGGTGCTGCCGACCACGAGTGGCAGAGCGAGACCATGCGGCAGGCCGGCGTCACGCCTCACCTCACCGCTGATCGTGACAGGGCGACCGGCATGCTGGTGACGATGCTGGCGCTCGACGGCGAACGTTCGTTCTTCACCGACCGCGGCGCCAACGATGGCCTGTGTCGCGACGACCTGCCCGACAGCCTGCTCGACGATGCGACGCTTCTGCATCTCAGCGGCTACGCCCTGGTGTCGCCAGGCCCCCGCGCCGCCGTTCTTGAACTCGTCGCGACCGCCAAGCGGCGCGGCATTCCGGTGTCGGTCGATCCCGGCTCGGCCGGCTTCCTGCGCCAGATCGGCCCCGAACCCTTCCTGCGCTGGACCAGCGGGGCCGCCATGTGTTTCCCCAATGCCGACGAGGCCGCGACCCTCGCGGTGACGGACGACCACGACGAGCAGATGCGCTGCCTCAGCGACATCTATGGCCTGCTCGTCGTTAAGCGTGGCGCCGCGGGCGCCGAGGCCGCGAACCGGCACGGCGACCATTGGGCCGCACCGGCGAAACCCGCCAATGTGCTCGACACGACGGGCGCGGGCGACGCCTTTCTGGCCGCGTTTCTCGCGAGCTACGTCAAGGGTGCCTCGATCCCCATCTGTCTGTCACGGGGGGTCGAAGCCGGATCGAAGGCGACCGAATTTTATGGCGGACGGCCCGGGAACGATGCTTTTCCCGGCGCTCCTCCAAGCCAATCGGCCGGTCGATGATCGGACATGACCGTGTCCCCGTCGTCGCCACAGGCTATCGGTTCGGTATGGTGGCGAGCCTCCGACAGAAAGCCCAAGGGGCGCCTCGGCGTTCGACCGGGCGAGAGGAGATCGCGTGATGAACGGTGACTCCAGTCGGCATGGAACGGTGGCGATCCATCGCTTCGAGCCGGCGGACCAGCAGGCCGTCTTCGACGTGATCCTGCCCATCCAGCAGGAGGAGTTCGGGATTCCGATCACGGCGGCCGACCAACCCGACCTCCGGGCGATCGGTGACTTCTACCAGACCGGATGTGGCGACTTCTGGGTTGCCAAATCCGATGGCCGGGTGGTCGGCACCATCGCGCTCAAGGACATAGGCGACAGGCGCGGCGCACTCCGCAAGATGTTTGTCTCCGCGTCGCACAGGGGCTCGGCGTTCGGCGTCGCGGCCAAGCTTCTGGACCGCCTCCTCTCGAACGCGAGGGCGCATGGGGTCGCGGAAGTCTACCTCGGCACGACGGAGAAGTTCGTCGGCGCCCACCGCTTCTACGAAAAGAACGGGTTTCGGCGGATTGAGCGGGAAGAGCTCCCAAATACCTTCCCGCTCGTGACGGTCGACACTCGGTTTTACAGGCTGGACCTGGATCACGATGCCTGACGCGTCCGTTGCGGGCATTTTCGCCGACGCCCCGCCTCTGGATCCGTCTGGTGGATAGGGTGATAAGGGCGGGGCATTGCTCTCCAGCCGGCGCACTCGACCGATCGACCCGCCACCCACAAGGTCTGCCCCATGATCATCCGCAGCGATGAAACCGAGGATGTCCCTGTCACTGAAGGCGGGACGATGCGGTTGCATATCTTCAGGCCGGCCGTCGCAGGGCGCTTTCCCGGCGTGCTGTTCTTTTCCGAAATCTATCAGGTCACCGGCCCGATCCGGCGGCTCGCGGCCTTTATGGCAGGGCAGGGCTATGTGGTGGCGGTGCCGGAGGTCTACCACGAGTACGAGCCACCCGGCACGGTCCTGGCCTATGACCAGCCGGGAACGGATCGCGGCAACATTCTCAAGTTCACGAAGCCTGTCGCGGCTTTCGACGCCGACGCCACGGCCGCGCTTGCGTTTCTGCGTCAGCACCCGGCCTGCACCGGGAGGCTCGCCACGATGGGCGTGTGTCTGGGCGGGCATCTGGCCTATCGCGCGGCACTCGACCCGAGCGTGTCGGCCGCCGCGTGCTTCTATGCAACCGACATCCACACCGGGACGCTCGGCGCCGGCAAGGCGGACGACAGTCTGGCCCGCATGGCGGACCTCAAGGCCGAGACCCTGTTCATCTGGGGACGGCAGGACCCGCATGTCCCCTTCGCGGGACGGCAGACGATCCGGGCGCGGCTGGAGGAGGTCGGGGCGCGGTATGAGTGGCACGAAGTCAACGCCGCCCACGCCTTCATGCGCGACGAAGGTCCGCGCTACGATCCGGCGCTTTTCGTTCAGGCGACCGGTTGGGTGCTGGCCCTGTTCGGCCGCAGTTTGCAGCAGGCGATCTGAGTCGTAGCGGGGTCGTGCGGCTCGGCGGAGGGCGCGATGAGTAATACCAAGCTACATGAGGTTTGAGTGGCCGCCCTTGGCTGAATATCAGGTTTTGACCCCTTCGCCCCGCTTGCGGCCACGGCATTTACACATCTCAGCAGAGCATCCTGGAATTCCCCTCTCCCTTGTGGAGAGGGGAGAACCGCACCGGGCCTCTAGACAATGTGTGGTATCCGATAGCCGCTTGCCGGCGAAGGGACACGCTACGCGTCGAGCCTCATGCAGGTCGGTATAAGCGAACCGATTCCGATCCGGCGCGTTCCCTAATAGCGCTGGCACACGAGGTGCCAGATCCTTTTCGATGGAAAGGTTGCGGATCATGAAGACGCTCGGATTTGTCGCTGCCGCGGCGCTTGTCGCGCCTCTGGTGTTTGCTGGCCCGTCGCAGGCCAGGACCGCCTTTCAGGATTTTGCCCAGGGTAGGGGGGTTTACGTGTCCAGCAAAGACCATCCGCCAGGCGGCTTGCAGGATACAGCGGAAACCTTCGGCGCACTTCCGCCATCCTCGCCGTATTTCTACGATCGCCGCGGCGACGTTCCGCCGCCTTATGGGTATGAAGCGCCGGGTTACTGAGCCTGCGTGCAGCCGCAGCGGTCGCAGGTCTCCGAAAGCTCAGTCTCATTCAAAAGCGCCGGTCGGCGACCTGCGTCAGGGAAGCCTTCCTTCCTGAGCCAAGAGGTCGGCATAGCTGTCGAAAGCCGCATAGGTGGCTTTCGCGAGAGCCGCGCCGACACTGACCCGGCGGATGCCGATGGCGGCCATATCGGCTACGGAAAGCCCGGTCGCCGTAAGATTGGCGTTGACGGGTTTGTCGACGGCCTCGACCACTTTCGTGAGATCAGCCAGGGTCGTGAGACCCGGCGCATAAAGGCAATCGGCGCCGGCTTGCGCGTAAGCCTTGAGCCGGACAATGACCTCATCAAGGTCGAGTTTGGCCATCAGATAGGCCTCGCACCTGCCGACCAGGATCACATCCTGGCCCGAGCGATCGATAGCGGCTCGGGCGGCGCGAATGCGTTCCGCCGCGATTGCAACGGGATAGAACCTGTCGCCGTCTCGATCTTCGATCGAAAGGCCCGCGACACCCGTTTCGATGCATCGCGTGACGTTACGGCCGACACCGTCCGGCGTGACGGCAAAACCGGCTTCGAAATCGGCATTGACGGGTAAGTCCGTTATGCCGACCAGAAACGACAGATGGGCCAACACCTCATCGACGCTCAAGGCGCCATCTTCCTTCCCGAGCGCCCAGGCCGCGCCCGCGCTGGTCGAGGCGAGAGCCTGGAAGCCCCGTTTCGCCAGTCGGATCGCCGTGCCGCCGTCCCAGGGATTGGGAAGCACGAAGCACCCAGATCGGTGCAGGGCACGGAACGCGGCACGCCGCGGGGCGAAATCTGTCATTGATCCCTCCTCGTCGATTGAATCCTCAGGCGGGTGGCCCCTCGGGATACTGCGATCGGCCGTCGTCGAGCTTGAGCCAGGCCTGCTTGCTCGACGTCCAAATGTGCTCCGTCGGCTCGAAACGGTCGGGCTGGTCGAGACTGCCCATCGCCAGGCCTATCGTGTTCGCGCTCTGCCGTTCTGAGGCCAGGCTCGTGCCGCAAAGCGTGCAGAAGCCGCGCCTGACGCCATTCTCAGCACCGAACCATCCGAGAGGGCCGCGCATGATAACACTGTCGAGCGGCACCATGACCCGGGCATAGAAGGAAGCGCCGGTTGCTTTCTGGCAGCGGTGACAGTGGCAGGCGCGCACATTCATCGGAGCCGCGTGGGTCTCGTAGCGGCACGCACCGCACAAGCATCCGCCTTCGATCTTCAAGCTCATCGTCCGTCACCTGCCTTACCAGCGCTTCCGGGAAAACCCGCATGGCTTCAGATCGAGACCGTCAGCCGCCGTCCATGGGTTTTGCCGCGCCCAACGCCGCCTGGGCGGCCGCCAGACGGGCGATCGGCACGCGATAGGGCGAGCACGAGACGTAATCGAGGCCGACTTTTTCGCAAAACGCGATCGAGGCCGGGTCGCCGCCATGTTCGCCGCAGATGCCGAGCTTGAGTGTCGGCCGGGTGGCCCGTCCCCGCTCGGCCGCCATCTCGACCAACTGCCCCACGCCTTCCTGGTCCAACGTCACGAAGGGATCGGCGGCCAAGATGTTCTTCACCGTATAGGGCCCTAAGAACGAGGCGGCATCGTCGCGCGAGATGCCGAGCGTCGTCTGGGTCAGGTCGTTGGTGCCGAAGGAAAAGAACTCGGCCGTTTTGGCGATCTCGCCCGCCAGCAGTGCGGCCCGGGGGAGTTCGATCATGGTTCCGACCTGATACGGCACGGTGACCCCGGTCTCCTTGGCGACCGCCTCGGCCATGGCGACGATGCGGGCCTTGGTGAGGTCGAGCTCGGCCAGAGTCATCACCAGCGGCACCATGATTTCGGCGGTCACGGGCTTGCCGGTGACGCGGCCGGCCTCGACCGCCCCCTCGAAGACCGCCCGCGCCTGCATCTCGGCGATCTCGGGATAGGCGATGGCGATCCGCACGCCCCGGAAGCCCAGCATCGGATTGAATTCATGCAGTTCCGCGGCGCGGCGCTTCAATTTGTCGACGCTCGTGCCCATGGCCTTAGCGACATCGGCCATCTCGGCTTCGGTCGAGGGCAGAAATTCGTGCAGCGGCGGATCGAGCAGCCGGATCGTCACCGGCAGGCCCGACATGATGGTGAAGAGCTCGGCGAAGTCCCGCCGTTGCATGGGCAGGAGCTTGGCCAGGGCCGCGCGCCGCCCCGCCTCGTCATCGCTGAGGATCATCTCCCGCACCGAGATGATACGCTCTGCATCGAAGAACATGTGTTCGGTGCGGCAGAGACCGATGCCTTCGGCGCCGTATTTCCGGGCCGTGCGGGCGTCGAGCGGGGTTTCGGCGTTGGTGCGCACCTTCATCCGGCGCGCGCCATCGGCCCATTCCATCAGGGTCGCGAAATCGCCGGACAGCTCGGGCTCCAGCATGGGCACGCTGCCGCGCAGCACTTCGCCCGTCGAGCCGTCGAGCGTGATCACATCGCCTTGCTTCAGGACGACGCCGTTCGATGTGACGGTCTTGGCGTGATAGTCGACCCGGATCGAGCCCGCGCCCGACACACAGGGCTTGCCCATGCCGCGCGCCACGACCGCGGCATGCGAGGTCATGCCGCCGCGCGTCGTCAGCACGCCCTCGGCGGCGTGCATGCCGGTAATGTCCTCCGGCGAGGTCTCGACCCGCACCAGCACCACCTTGCGGCCGGCACTCCTGAGCTTTTCGGCCTCCTCCGAGGTGAACACGATCTCGCCGCGCGCGGCGCCGGGCGAGGCCGGCAGCCCGGTCGCGAAAATGTCGCGCTTGGCTTTCGGGTCGATGGTGGGGTGCAGCAGCTGGTCGAGCGAGGAGGGCTCGATGCGCGCCACGGCCTCGTCGCGGCTGATCACGCCTACGGCCGCCATCTCGACCGCGATCTTGAGCGCCGCCTTGGCGGTGCGCTTGCCCGAGCGGGTCTGCAGCATCCAGAGCTTGCCGCGCTCGACCGTGAACTCGATGTCCTGCATGTCGCGGTAGTGGGTCTCCAGCCGTTGCGTGGTGCGCACGAAGTCGGCGAAGACCGCCGGCATGACCTTTTCCATCGACGGCTTGTCGGACCCGGCCGCAAGGCGCGCGGCCTCGGTGATGTTCTGCGGCGTGCGGATGCCCGCCACCACGTCCTCTCCCTGGGCATTGACCAGGAACTCGCCGTAGAGCGCATTCTCGCCCGTCGAAGGGTTGCGCGTGAAGGCGACGCCCGTCGCCGAGGTCTCGCCCATATTGCCGAACACCATGGCCTGCACCGTGACAGCCGTGCCCCAGGCTTCCGGAATGCTGTTCAGCCGGCGGTACGTGATGGCACGGGCGTTCATCCAGGAGGAGAACACGGCGCCGATCGCACCCCAGAGCTGCTCGCGCGGGTCCTGCGGGAAGGGTTTCGACAGGATCTCGCCGACCTTGGCCTTATAGGCGGAGACGAGGCCGCGCCAGTCGGCGGCTTCGAGATCGGTGTCGAGGACGTAGCCCTTGCGCTCCTTGAAATCCTCCAGGATGTCCTCGAAATGGTGATGTTCGACACCCAGCACCACATCCGAATACATCTGGATGAAGCGACGGTAGCTGTCCCAGGCGAAGCGTTCGTCGCCGGAGGACTGGGCCAGGGCCACGACAGTCTCGTCGTTGAGACCGAGGTTGAGCACCGTATCCATCATGCCGGGCATCGACGCCCGGGCTCCCGAGCGCACCGACACGAGCAGAGGGGCCTTGGCATCCGCGAAGGTGCGCCCGGTCAACGCCGCCACCTGGGCGAGGGCGGCGTCGATTTCGGCTGCCAGATCGTCGGGATAGCGCCGCCCATTGGCATAGAACCAGTTGCAGAGTTCGGTCGTCAGCGTAAAGCCGGGCGGGACCGGAAGGCCGAGATTCGACATTTCGGCGAGGTTGGCGCCCTTTCCGCCGAGCAGGTTGCGCATCGCCCCCGTGCCTTCGGCCTTGCCGTCGCCAAACGTATAAACCCAGGTGCCCATGCCACTTCTTCCCCGATCGATAACGTCTTGTTCTTGGCAGGCCCTCGGAGCGAACGACGCAGCCAAGGAACCGATGTGATGTCAGTGTCACGGCCCACGCGCATGGCGTCAACAAACCTGTTCCCGGGGCCTGCCATCTTCCGGGTCTTGCAACGCTGCCATGCGCGTGAACGGGACTCGAACGTCTGCGAACCCGTTTCGCCGCCGGCCATGTCTCCGGGAAGCTTCGCATGACTTCCCCTGTCGCGATCATCGGCGCCGGGCCGGCGGGGCTCATGGCCGCCGAGGTCCTGTCCGGTGCGGGCCACGCCGTGACGGTCTACGACCGGATGCCCTCGATCGGCCGCAAGTTCCTGATGGCGGGCCGCGGCGGCCTCAATCTCACGCATTCCGAACCGCTGGAGCGCCTCCTCCTCCGCTATGACGAGGCGGCGCCGCGCCTGAGCGCGGCGCTGAGGCGCTGGCCGCCCGAGGCGTTGCGAGAGTGGTGTCGCGGGCTCGGACAGGACACGTTCGTGGGATCGAGCGGGCGGGTGTTTCCGGTCGCCATGAAGGCTTCGCCGCTGCTGCGCGCCTGGAGGGTTCGGCTCACGGAGCGGCAGGTCGGCTTCGCGCTGCGCCACCGCTGGACAGGCTGGGGCCCCGACGGCAATCTCCTGTTCGCCACACCCGAGGGCAGGGTGAGCGTACTCCCCGCCGCGACGGTGCTGGCCCTGGGCGGGGCCAGCTGGCCCCGGCTCGGCTCGGATGGAACCTGGGCTGAGACGCTCCAGGCCATCGGGGTGGGGGTACACCCCTTCTTGCCGGCCAATTGCGGCTTCCATGCCCCCTGGTCCGCGATCTTCGCCGCGCGGCACGAGGGCGAACCGCTCAAATCCGTGGCGCTTGCCTTTGACGGAACGGTGGTGCGCGGCGACGTGGTGATCACCCGTGAGGGCCTGGAAGGCGGCGCGCTTTATCCGCTCTCCGCACCGCTGCGGAGCGCGATCCTGGCGCAGGGTCGCGCTATTCTCTCCATTGCGCTGCGGCCGGATCTGTCGACCGGGCAGCTCAGCGAGCGATGGGCCAAGCGGAAGCCGAAGGAGTCTCTTGCGACCGCGCTCAAGCGAACGCTTCACCTCGCTCCGGCCGCGATCGGGCTTCTTCAGGAGGCCGCCCATCAGGAGGGTCGATCACTGGCCGGCCTCGATGCGCCGGAGCTGGTGACCCGGATCAATGCGGTTCCGGTGCGCCTCAACGGGATCGCGCCGCTCGATCGCGCCATCTCGACCGCCGGCGGCCTCGCGTTCGACGACGTGGACGATGCATGGATGTTGCGTCGGCAGCCTGGCACCTTCGTGGCCGGCGAGATGCTGGATTGGGAGGCACCGACCGGTGGCTATCTGCTGCAGGCCTGTTTTGCGACCGGCGTCGCGGCGGCGGAAGGCGTCCTGGCCTGGCTTGGAGGCCTGGACGCGCCACGCGTCAGCCCAAACTGAGACGGGCCAAGAGCCCGAGCAGACCGAGGCTGAAGATCGCGTAGACCGAGACGGCCGCCACGGCCGTCCGTTTGGAACGGCGCACGCGTCGTCGCAAACGCATGGCCAAAGACGGCCGCAAAGGACCGTTCGGATGTCTGATCACACGGGGGCCGAACATGGACGAAGGCAAGCTGAATGTATGGGGGAGCCAAGGCGACGGCGGATGCGAGATCGATGCCAGACACGCCGAAACGACTCGTGCGAAACCAACCTATGAGCGAGTTCGCGGCCGATCTCAACACGAGATTGGAGGCAGTCATATTGTCGGTGAGGCGTGGAACAGCATGCCACGCGCGGCGTTGAACCGAAACAGACCGTGAACGGAGCTTGATGATGAGCGACACCGCAGCCCATAATCCAAAACTCGACGACCATCCGGGATCGAACGCCGAAAAGAACCCGGACGATTGGACCACCGGCGGCGAGCCCATGACCGGGGCGCAGGCGTCGTATCTGAAGACGTTGAGCGAAGAGGCCAAGGACCCGGAGGCCTTCGACGACACGTTGACCAAGGCCGAAGCCTCAAAGCGCATCGACGCGTTGAAGCAAGCGGTAGGGCGCTAATCTTTCCAAGGCCATGATCCTGTCCCGATCGGGTGAGATGTGAAGGGCGACAACTCTCGAAAAGGGTTGCGTCACAATGTCTGGAAACGCCATGAACAGCCTTTACGCCCGCGTCGCGACCGAACATGCCAGCCGGTATCTGCAACAGCTCTGCAAGCACTGGAACCACAGGTTCGACGTCACGTTCGACGCCGATCACGGCACGGTTCACCTGCCGGGCGCCGATCTCGGCCTTCTGGCGCAGCCGGATGCGCTGGTCATGACCCTCTCAAGTCCGGACGACACCGACCTGATCCGGCTGGGAGGCGTCGTCGACGCGCATCTCAGCCGCTTCGCCTTCCGGGAAACGCTTGCCATTGTCTGGTCGGGAACCGAGGCCGTTCACTCCGCTTCGTGAGCCGAATCGCAGACGGAACAGGTTATGGCTTCGCTCAACCCAGGGTAGCAACCGGACTCCTCAGCGGCCCTTGGGAAACGGCAGGCCGAACCGGCGCGTCAGGAACAGGCCGCCGTGCCGCAATCCGGCCTCATCGATGCCATGGCCGACGCCGAGCGACAGGTGCCATTCGCAGGGCACCTCCGTCTCGCCAAGGTCGTTGACCGACTGGAACAGCGCGTCGAGCGGGATCACTTGGTCGGCGTCGCCATGAACCAGCAGGATCGGCGGCTTCTGCAGCGCGCCCCCGCCGGTATCGACGTCGGGTGGCTCCGGCGCCACCAGGAGGCCGGAATACCCCAGAATGGCGGCGACACGCCCCCGCCGACGCAAGCCGACGTGAAGCGCCATCATGGTCCCCTGGCTGAAGCCGACCAACGCGAGGCGGCTGTCATCCAACGACAGCCGTGCCAGTTCGGCGTCGAGAAAGGCGTCGAGTCCGGGGTGGGCGGCGGTGACGCCCCGCCAGCGCTCGCCTGGATCACGAAATGTCAACGGAAACCATTGCCGGCCTGTCGGCGATTGGCTGCAGCGGTCGGGCGCGTGCGGCGCCACGAACTCGGCATCGGGCAGCCAGGGCTGCCACTGTCGTGCGATTTCGATCAGGTCGTTGCCGTCGGCCCCATAGCCATGCAGAAAGACCACGAGTTGACGCGGCGTGCGCGATTTGGCGGCAAGTCGCGGTCCGTCGATGCGGGCGGCCATGGCGATACTCCCAAGTGACGCGCAGAGATATGGCGCGCTTGTCCTCCGATCATGGCGTGATGGTCAAGATGCCGTCGGGACCGGGGTGGCCCGTGCTCCGCGCAGCGCCCGGTAGCAGCCCCAGAGCAGATAGGCCGCGACACCGCGGAAGGGCCGCCAGCGTTCCGCCATCGCCGTGAGGTCGCGGGCGCTGGGGCGCGCGTCCCCGCCGAACACCAGCCGGGCCGCCTCCTGGAGCGCCAGATCGCCGGCCGGGAACGCATCCGGGTGACCCAGGCAGAAGAGGAGAAAGACATCGGCGGTCCACGGGCCGATGCCTTTCAGCGCGACGAGTCGCGCATGGGCGTCGTCGACCGGCAGGTCTGCCAGCCGGTCGAGCGGCAGCGCGCCGTCCGCGATCGCCTGCGCGACGGTCCGCAGGGTGCGGATCTTGGCCGCCGACAAGCCGCAGCCGCGCAGCAGGTCGACCTCGGCCCGCAGCACGGTTTCGGGGGTCAGCGGGATGAGGGCGACGGCAAACCGCGCGAAAATGGCGGCGGCGCTCGCGGTCGACACCTGCTGGGCCACGATGGTGGCCGCAAGCCCCTCGAAGCCGCTGCGGTTGGCCCGGAGCGCCGGCCGCCCCGCCAGCGCCGTCATGGCCGCGGATCCCGCCGGATCCACGCGGGCGAGGCCATTGAGCCCGGTGTCGAGCGCCGCCTCGGTGGTCAGGCGGAGAGGGGCGGCATGGCCAGTGCCGTGGCCCGGATGGTTCTGGTGTCGCGACATGTTAAGCACCTGCATGGCCTCCCCCGATCCCATGCCCATCGGTGGCGCTCAAGCGCCTTTGTTCCGTTTCGCGCCGTCGCCGAACGGCTTCCTGCATCTCGGCCATGCCTATTCGGCCCTCATGAACGACCGGCTTGCCCGGGAACGGGGCGGCATGCTGCTGCTGCGCTTCGAGGACATCGACAGGGCACGGTGCCGGCCGGATTACGAGGAGGCCGCGCTGGCCGATCTCGCCTGGCTCGGCGTCGCCTGGACCCCGCCGCCGACGCGCCAATCCGACCGCTTCCCACTGTATCGTGCGGCGCTCCAACGGCTTGAAGCCGAGGGCCTGGTCTATCCCTGCTTCTGCACGCGAGGCGACATCGCCAAGGCGATTGACGGCAAACCCGGTTGGCCGCGGGACCCCGACGGCTCGCCGCTCTATCCCGGAACCTGCCGTCGCAGAACGCCCGCCGAACGCGACAATCTGGCGGCCCAGGGGGCTCCGGCCGGGCTCCGACTCGATCTCGCGCGCGCGCTCGACCGCCTGCCGCCCGGCCTCGACTGGGTCGAATATCGCGAGGGCGGGGCACCCATGGGGATCCCCGCCGAGCCAGCCCGCTGGGGCGACGCGCTGCTGGCCCGCAAGGACATCCCGACGAGCTATCATGTCTCGGTCGTGGTGGATGACGCGGCGCAAGGCGTCACCGACGTGGTGCGCGGCGAGGATCTGTTGGCGGCAACGGGTCTGCATCGCGTCTTGCAGGTCCTCCTTGGGCTCCCGGCACCGGTCTATCATCACCATCGCCTGATCTGCGACGCATCGGGCGAAAAGCTCGCGAAAAGCCGGGCCGCGCCGACCCTGCGGGCGCGCCGCGCCACTGGGGAGAGCGCCTCCGATCTGCGGCGTGCCCTCGGGTTCGACCCCACTTGGTAAGTGTCAGGCCTCTTCAGGCCAGGCGCGGAGCACGGCGTCGATGCTCGACACGCTGACCTGCTCGGGTAGACGGGGCAGCAGCGTGTCGAGGACGGCGCGGTGGCCCGCCTCCGACGAACTCGTGACCCCATCGACTGGCACGATCACCCGCAGGCCTCGGTCGACGGCGTCGAAGAGGCTCGCCAGGACGCAGACATCCGTTTCGACGCCCGTCAGCACCAGCGTGTCGATGCGATGCCGGGCGAGATGCGATTCGAACGCGGGCGATCCGAAGATCGAATAGGTCGGCTTCTCGAACATCATCTCGGCCGACGCGATTTCGGCCAGGGGCGCGACAAGATCGAGCAGGCCCGGCGCCAGCCTCTCGCCGGTGACGCTCGACCAGCGCCGGTAATAGTCCACCCAGCGGCCCTGCGCGGCCTCGGCCTCGCGCGGCACCGTGAAGCAGGCGAACAGCGTCCGCGCCGGATGCGCCCGCGCCAGCCGCGTCACAGCCGGGACGATGCCCGACAGCGTCGGCGTGTGCCAGGCCGTCGGCTCGGCGAACAGCCGTTGCATATCGATCACGACGTGCAGGGTGTTGGACGACAGAGGCTCCAAGGTATGATTCTCCTGATTGATCCGTTGAAGCGGAATTGATCCAGGTTCGGAGCCTTGCATCCCACTCAAGTCATGTCCTCAGTTTCAAGGTAACGAGGGTCAACCGGTCGCTGTCGGTCCACGCCAGACGGTCTGTAAACGCTGTGCTGTATCTGTAATCAGATCCCGCTGAGATCGAAATGCTCTTACCTGCCGCCGCGTGACTGTTGCGGCCCATTCGCCAGCGCGCTATCATGTGACGTCGGAAAAGGCAGACTTGGTTTGGTAAGCCCAAGTCCTTTCGGTAACGAAAGCTCTGGTTTTTGGCCTCGCGCTGGAGATCCCCACGACGAACAAAGGACGTCCATGCGCGTCCGACTGTTCGTCCGTGCGGGTTTCAGTTTCGGGAAACGCTCCGGTCGAACATCGACATAGGAGCCTGACGATGCCTATCCCCACCGATCTTTACGATGTCCTCATCGCCGGCGCGGGTCCAGTCGGCCTGTTTCTCGCTTGCGAGTTGAAGGCGGCCGGTTGCTCGGTGCTGGTCCTCGAACAGGCGAGCGACCCGGACTCGCCGTTGAAGCGGGCGCCGTTCGGCGTGCGCGGCCTGTCCGTACCAACCATTGACACCTTCGACCGGCGCGGGCTGCTGGACGAGATCAGGGACCGTGTTGTCGGCCGCGACACACCCGGAACAGCGCACTGGATGAAGCAGCAGCGCCAGCCCGGCGGCCATTTCGCCGGGATCCAGTTCTTTCACGACCGGATCGACAGCGCGCGCTGGCCATATCGGCTCGCCAGTCCCATCAGCAACGTCGCCGTGGACATGGCGAGCATCGAAGCCGTCTTGACGGCCCGTGCGAACGCTTCTGGTGTAAAAATCCTGCGTGGCAGCGCAGTCGAAGGTTTCGAGCAGTCGGACAAGGTTATCATCGTTCGAGCAGGCCAAGAGACGTTCCGAGGCCGCTGGCTCGTCGGCTGCGATGGCGCGCGCAGCGTCATCCGCAAGGCGGCAGGTATCGGCTTCACCGGTACCGACCCCGAGTTCACCGGCTATTCGGCCCAGGTCGAGTTGGCCGCCCCGGACATGCTCAAGCCCGGGCGGCACTACACGGCGGAGGGCATGTACATTTTTTCGCCGCCTGGCACGATTGGGATAGCCGACTTCGATGGCGGCGCCTTCCATCGATCTGCTCCGCTCACACGCGAGCATATCGCGACAGTGCTGCGCAAGATCTCTGGGATCGACGTCATTGTGACCGAGCTCGAAGTCGCGACCACTTGGACCGATCGCGCCTTCCAGGCCACTGAGTACCGCAAAGGCCGGGTGCTGCTGGCCGGTGACGCGGCGCACATCCATTCGCCGCTGGGTGGGCAGGGGCTCAATCTGGGGCTCGGCGATGCAATGAATCTAGGCTGGAAGCTTGCAGCCACGATCCGTGGTGACGCGCCGGTCGGTCTGCTCGACAGCTATGAGTGCGAACGGCATCCGGTCGGTGCGCGCGTTCTCGACTGGTCGCGTGCCCAGGTCGCGCTCATGCGGCCGAGCCGAAGCTCGCGCGCACTCGGAGCCATCATCCGTGACCTTATCGAGACGCGCGACGGCGCAACCTACTTCGCCGAGCGCGTCTGGGGCGTCTCGCTCCGGTACGATCTCGGTGGCGTTCATCCCTTGGTGGGGTGCAGTGCTCCGGATTTCACGTTGAGCGACGGGCGGAGGGTTGGCAGCCTCATGCGCGACGGCAAAGGCTTGCTCCTGGACTTCAATCCCTCTCTCCCGTCGCTTGGGGCTCTCGCGAACCCACGGTCTGCGAGGATCACCTATGTCGCGGGGGACTCCCAGGACCGGCTAGGCTTACGCGCCGTGTTGGTGCGGCCCGACGGGATCGTCGCTTGGGCAAGCGACGCCGCTCCAGACAATGCGACCCTCAGCCAAGCTGTGACGCAATGGTTCGGCGAATGATCGGGAGCAGGTGAACCCGCTTCTGCGATGTCGGCTTCGAGGCAGTCTCCGCCCGAAGCCAACCGTCCTAAAACCACCCATTCACGACCCATGCACACCTCAAACCGCGACATCACCCTCGTTCGGTCACGGTTGAGCCGACCGCGGGAAGCCCCTATGGTCAAACTGCAGCTTGACAGCTGCGCAGCAAGCCGTTTGTCTTGCGAAGTTGTTTGTACACAAATGATCTCTGCTTTTTGAGGAGCGGAACCATGGTTGTCCGTCTGGATCGTCGCCAGTTCACGCAAACCATGGGAGCGGGCCTCGCGGCGACCGCCTGGGGCCTCGGCCCGGTCCGGGCGGCCGACAAAACCATCACCGTGCTGAACTGGCAGGGCTACGGCACCGACGAGAAATTCGCAGTCAAGAAATTCCAGGAGATGACCGGCTACGAGGTCAAGCACGATTATTACAACGCCGAGCCCGAGATGCTGACGAAGCTCCGGACCAATCCCGGCGCCTATGACGTGGCGATCCTCAACACGGCACGTGACTCGCAGGCCCAGGCCGAGAACCTGATCGACGCCATCGATCTCACCAAGGTTCCGAACGCCGCTGGCCTCGCCGACACGTTCAAGACCCATCCCAATATCACGATCGACGGAAAGACCTACGGCGTACCGTGGGTCTGGGGCATGAACGCGCTCGCGGTGCGACGGGACAAGGTGACCGGCGTCGACAGCTACAACGTCTTCACCGATCCCGCCTATGTGGGCCGGTGTGCGCTCTTCGACGACGCGGTCACGGGGATCGCGATGGCGGCCCTGCTGACCGGGCAGAACATCAATAACCCCGCCGACATGAAGAAGATCGGCGACACGCTGAAGACCTTCAAGAAGAACGTCAAGCTGCTCTGGTCGAGCGAGGACGAGTGGAACAAGGCTTTTGGGGGCGGCGCCTTCGATATATCGGTCTACTGGTCCGGGGCCGTGGCCCGCTCGCAGAAACTGCACAACCTTGCCGTGGATTTCCTGATCCCGAAGGAAGGCGCCATCGGCTGGCTCGACAATCTCTGCCTACCCGCCACCAGCACCAAGAAGGAGCAGGGCCTCGCCTTCATCAACTATATGATCGATCCGAAATTCTATGTGGACTGGGTCACGGGCTCCGGGGCGCCGGCCTCGGCCAACAGCGCCGCCATGAACGAATTGCCGGCGACGGATCTCAACCGCCAGATCCACAAGCCCGAGTATCTGTCGAAGATCCAGTTCATGGGCACCCTGCCCGACGATCGGCGACAGGCCTATAACGACCTTTGGGAAGAGGTGAAGGCCTACTACGCGCATAGCTGAGCGAGGCGCACGGCGGCAGGACGTGGGCATGGCCGACACCGCGACCGGCGCGACCCTGCCGCAACCCTCGCGGGGCGGCTGGCGCATCCTGGCCCTGCTGGCGCCGGCCTATGGCTGGCTGCTCCTGACGGTATTCCTGCCGCTCTGCGCGATGCTGGTCTTCAGCTTCTTGAAGACGACACCCTTCGGCAGCCGCCAGCCGCTCGTCTTCACGTTCAAGAACTACCTCGCCTTCGTGGATCGGCCGTATCTCGTCAACGTCGCCTGGACGTCGCTCCAGCTCGGGCTCTGGACGACGGGCCTGTGTGCCGCGCTCGGCCTGCCGGCCGCGATCGCCCTGGCCCGCGCCACACGCGGCCGGACCCGACAGGTCCTGTTCCTGCTGACCATCCTGCCATTTTGGACCAATGGTCTCGTCCGCGTCTTTTCCTGGACCATGCTGCTGCGCGAAGGCGGCCTGCTCGACCAGGCCGTTCACCTGGTGTGGCCGGGCGCCGGATCCTTGTCGCTGCTGTATAGTTTTCCGGCCGTCGTGATCGGCCTCGTGCACGCCTATCTGCCCTACATGATTCTCACCTGCTACCTGTCGGTGGTCGGCATCGAGGACGGGCTGATCGATGCCGCGCGCAGCCTCGGGGCCCGCACGCCGGCGGTCTTCACGACCGTGATCCTGCCCCTCTGCCTGCCGGGCCTGGTCTCAGGCGCGATCCTCATCTTCGTGCCGGTGATCGGCGCCTTCATGGAACCGCGCATCCTGGGCGGCCGCATCGGCGTCACGATGGGGACCGTGATCGAGGACCAGTTCACCAGCGCCTACAATTGGCCGCTCGGGGCCGCCCTGTCCTTCACGATGCTGGCAGCCGTGCTGGTGATCTTCGCCGCCTTCTCGGGCGTGCTGCGCAAACGGCTTGCCGTCGCATGATCCCTCTCGGCCGCCTGACGCTCGCGCTGATCCTGGTGTTTCTCTATGCGCCGGTCGTCGTCATGATCGTCATGGCGTTCAACGAGTCCGATCTCTATGCGCTGCCGCTGCAGCCTTCGCTCAAATGGTTCACGGCGCTGGCCGGCAACGAGAAGCTGATCGACGCGAGCCGCAACAGCGTGCTGATCGCGGTGATAACGGCCGTGCTCGGGACGGCGATCGGCACACTGGCGGCCTTGGCGCTGGCGCGCCACGCGTTCCGGGGTCGCTCAGTGCTTCAGCTCCTGTTGCTGCCGCCGATCGCCATCCCGTGGTTGATCACCGGCACGGCCATGCTGGTCTTCTTCTATTGGACCGGCATCGGCCGGGGGCTGCATGCCATGATCCTCGGCCATGTGGCACTCGCCATTCCCTATGTGGTGCTGGTGGTCGGCACGGGGCTGCAGGGCCTGCGGTCCGATCTCGAAGAAGCCGCCATGAGCCTCGGCTCGACGCCGGTCCATGCCTTCTTCGCCATCACGCTGCCGCTGCTCGCCCCGAGCCTCATCGCCGCCGCGCTTTTCGCCTTCGCGGTCTCGCTCGACCAGTTCGTCGTCTCCTACTTTCTGGCGACGCCGGGCGTGTCGACGCTGCCGGTCGAGATCTACACCTCGATCCGCAAGGGCTTCACGCCGGAGATCAATGCCGTCTCGACACTGCTGCTGGGCGCCTCCGTGATGCTGTTCCTGGTCTTCGCGGTGCTGACCCGCATGGGAGAAGCCGATGAGCGGCGTTGAAGTCCGGGCCGTCAGCAAGCGCTACGGGGCGGCCTCCGTGCTCGACGCCGTCGACGCGCGCTTCCCCGAAGGCCGTTTCACCAGCCTGCTCGGCCCCTCGGGATCGGGCAAGACCACGCTGCTGCGGATCATCGGCGGCTTCGTGGCCCCCGATGGCGGACGCGTGGTGATCGGCGGCGCCGATGTCACGGCGGTCCCCCTGTGGAAGCGGCGCATCGGCATGGTATTCCAGTCCTACGCGCTGTTTCCCCATATGACGGTCGCCCAGAATGTCGCCTATGGGCTCAATCGACGTGGCATCCGGGGCGCCGCCGCGCGGGCCGAGGTGGGTCGCGCGCTCGAACTGGTGCATCTGACCGGCTTCGATGCGCGGCGGCCGAAGCAGCTCTCCGGCGGCCAGCAGCAGCGCGTGGCGCTCGCCCGGGCCATCGTGACGAAGCCCCGCGTGCTGCTACTCGATGAGCCGCTCTCAGCCCTCGACCGCCGGCTGCGCCAGAATATGCAGATCGAACTGAAGCGCATCCAGCGCGAAAGCGGGCTGACCACGATCTTCGTGACGCATGATCAGGAGGAAGCCCTCACGCTCTCGGACACGGTCGCGATCCTCGACCGGGGCCGCATCGTGCAGGAGGGCGCACCGGCCGACATCTACGAGCATCCCCGCACGAGTTTCGCGGCGGCCTTCCTGGGCGATGCCAACTTCTTCCGCGGCACGGTGCGGGGCGAGGCGATCGACACGCCCGCCGGGCCGATCCGCATCGCAGGCGCTCTTCCGGCCCCCGGCACGGCCGTGACCGTCGCGGTGCGGCCCGAGAAGATGACGTTGCTGTCGGCAGGGCCCGACCCGGCCGGGAATGTCATCGACGCCACCTTGCGCGAAATCATCTATGCCGGAGCCGTGTCGACCTTTCTGCTCACCGGTTCGGATGGTGCCGAGATCAAGGTCTTGAGCCAGAACCGGGATCTCGCCGGCCCGGCGCCCGGCGCCCGTGTCCGG
Organism: Lichenifustis flavocetrariae; assembly: GCF_026130545.1. Lineage (GTDB taxonomy): Bacteria > Pseudomonadota > Alphaproteobacteria > Rhizobiales > Beijerinckiaceae > Lichenihabitans > Lichenihabitans flavocetrariae. The sequence continues at coordinate 107,199 of NZ_JAMOIM010000012.1, forward strand.
CTCGCCTGGGCTCCGGCCCACACGGTTCTGCTCGCCGATTGATCGGTCGCGCTGTTGTCACGGATGTCCGATGCTTCGCCACGCCACCATTCCCCCGAACCGTGCCTGGTACACGTGGTCGAGCCGGCCCGCCGAAATGGTGTTCCTGCCCCTCGGTGTCCGGCTCACGCCGCTCGCCTATGCGGGCAGCACCGGCAAGGCCACGCTCTACCCGCCTGGCGACGGCGTCGTGTTCGGTCGGCACGATCTCGAGGCGCGCGATGTCGGGTTGACGCTGACCCACGCCGGCACCACCCTCGATTGGCGCTTCACCAAGGCCGACCCCTTCGCCATCGCGGGCCGCTGGCGGGCCGACAAGCTCGGCGAATGGGGCCTGCGCTTCTGGGTCAACCTCTGCCTGTCTGCCGAAGACGGCAGCCCCGTGTGCTGGGACCAGACGGAGGGCGCGGCGCTCGTCAAAGTGGGCCACCGTTTCGTGGCACTCGTCTCCGCCGAGCCACCCGTGCAAGTGACCGGGCACCCGACCATCGAGGCCGTCGCGGCCCATTATGAACAGCACGGCTACTTCCACCTCGGCGCGCGGGCCACACAGGCACCCGCGCTGGCGCTCCGCTTCAACCTGGAGATGAGCCGCGGCAACCGTTTCGCGGCCGCCGTGGCCGACCGGGCCGACATTGCCGTCGCCCGGGCCAAAGCGCTGCTCGCGGCGCCCGAGCCGCCGCCGACCCCGCCCGCCCAGGAGGGTCCCTTCGCGGGCGCGCTCGACGCCGTGCGGGACGTGATGGCCTGGAACACGGTCTGGGACGAGATCAATGCCCGTCCCTACACGTCGATCAGCCGCAACTGGAACCAGGCCAAATTCGGCGGCTTCGGGGTCTGGCTGAACGACCAACTCTTCGCGGCCCTGATGACCAGCCTCTTCGATGCCGAGGTCGCCCGCGAAAACCTCATGGCCGTGCTGGCGAGCGCGACCCCGCAGGGCAATTTCGCCTGTCTGGTGACCGCCAACGACGCCTGGGTCGACCGCACCCAATTGCCGATCGCCTCCTTCATCACCTGGGCGATCTACCGGCAGACCGGATCGAAGCCCATTCTGCAGCTCATGCGCGACAGCCTGGAGCGCAACCACGCCTGGTGGTGGGCGAACCGCGACCCTAAGGGCCGCGGCCTCGTGTCCTACGGCACGTCGGACGTCGGGGAAGGCCTATATAAGGGGACGTCTTTCGGCGCCCGCAATGAATCGTCGATGGACAATGCGCCGATCCACGACGAGGCGCGCTACGATCCGGAGACCCGCACGCTCGACTGCATGGATGTCGGCCTGAACAGCCTGCTGGCGCTCGACGCGGAGATGCTAGGCAAGATCACCGAAGAGCTTGGCAATCCGGACGCTTCTCGCCGCTATGCTGAGCGCGCAACGCAGCATTGCGAAAGAATTCGATCGGTGTTGTGGGACGAGACGCGGCAGATCTTCGCCAATCGCCTCTGGTCCGGCGCTTTCGTGCGCAGCCTGGGGCCAACCAGTTTCTTTCCCATGGCGGCGGGCGCGGCAACGCCGGCTCAGGTCGACGCCCTTCTGAAGCATCTCACAGATCCCACGACGTTTGGCGGTCCCTATGTCATCCCAGGCGTCACGAGGGACAATCCGGCCTTTGCGGACAACACCTACTGGCGCGGCCGCATCTGGCCGCCGCTGAATTTTTGGGTCTGGCGCGGCTTGCTGCGGGCTGGGCATCAGGCGGAAGCCGACGACTTGGCGGCCCGAAGCTTCGCCCTGTTCCAGCGCGCGTGGACCCAGAGGCTCTGTCCGGAGAACTACAATGCCGACAGCGGTGAGGCGCTCGATCAGCCGGACACGGATGGATTCTATGGCTGGGGCTCGCTTCTGCCCTTCATGATGACGGACGCCGGCACTCGACTGCCATAAGGGAAATCAGATAATCGAGCGAATTTGCGTAACGTGCCATATGCAACGTGCATTGCACCATGCGCGTCCGATACTTCCGCAATGGCACGATTTGTTGACCGCCCTTGTGTTTGTAGGAGGCGTGACATCTCACCCTAACCGTTTAACCTTAAGCCCGCTGCCTTGGACCACGCACTCTTGAACCGAACGACTCAAAGCACGCTCCGGAACTGCCCAAGGAGTTGACAACTTCCCAAACGGAACTATAAACAACAGCGCAAGTTACATTTGGGTCATACGGAGGTGTTCATGAAGACGGTTTTGGCCGCGGCGGCTCTTGCTGCGACAATGGTTGTAGGATCGACGGCAGCATCTTTTGCTACGCCAACGAATCCGGTCGTTAGCCCAATCGATGGGTCGTTCTCTGGAACGGCGCCGACGAGCGGGTTTGATTTCTTTTCGTTCGCAATCCCGCTTCTCGGCAGCTACACGGTCAACGGGATTGTCAGCACAGCGTCGTCGAAGGTGAGCATCACGGCGTTTGACTTTTTTTCCGCGCCTTTGGCCACGTCGGTGATCGAGACCGGCACCAAGCTGAGCACCAAGATCTACACTCTTGATCCGATCACGCTGGCAGCTGGAACATACTACGTCGGCGTCAAGGCGACCGGTGGAAACAATAGCTCTGCGACTGGCTATTCTGGAACGTTGTCGGTTTCGTCTGTGCCGCTTCCGACCTCGGTGGCTCTTTTTGGGACAGCGATCGCTGGCCTCGGTCTCGTCGGCGCTGCGCGCCGGAAGGCTCAGAAGGCTTCCGCCACGGCGTGAAGCCAGCCTAACGGCAAGAGGCTTCAGGGGTAGAAAAGGCGGGAGCTTTGCTTCCGCCTTTTTGCGTTAAGCGTAACGTTCATTAAATCCCATCAATCTCCAAGTCCGATAGAATCTTTATTCAGTGAAGGTTATAAGCCATTCTTCCGACGTAAAATTTTGGTGACGTAAGGAATGAGACGGGTTTTATCGATTAGCTCTATTCTTTTGATTAGCCTGTTCGTAGCCGGCTGTAACAATGCTGGCCAAGATGTTGCCGAAACTCTTGCTCGTGCCCACCAGTATGTGGTCGAAGGGAATATCGCCAAGGCTCGGGTGGAGCTACAAAACGCCCTCAAGGCAAACCCGACAGATCCGCAGGTCAACCTGACTCTGGCACGTCTCGAGGATGAAGCAGGCAATCTTCAGGCGGCCGTACCTTTCTATTTGAGGGCCGCTGCTCCCGACGCTCATCTCATTGAACCTCAGCTGCGAGTCGCTGAGATCCTTCTCGACTCTGATCGACTGCAAGACGCAGCCGGACGCATCAATGCGACAGTTGGTTCTTTTCCCGGGAACGCAAGTGCCTTGGCGATGCGCGCCGACCTCGCGGAACGTCAAGGACAACTTGGACCTGCAAAGACCGATGCTGATGCGGCACTTCAGAAAGACCCTATCAACTCGCGTGCGCTCGCGGTCCTGGCTATGCTGGACCTGCGCAACCATGATGCTGAGCAAGCCCTGAACCTAGTCAATCGCGGCTTGGCGAAAGCTCCCAATGACCTCCGTTTGCTGCAAGTTCAAGCGGCCGCACTGCTCACATCGAACCAGCCCGAGAAAGCGGTCGATGCTCTCAGATCTATCGTGCGTGCCGCTCCAGGTAATATTGCTGTCCAGACCGCAATCGCCAATCTCGAAGCCAGCAACGGCAAGCTCGATGATGCAATTGCTCACTTTAAGGCCGCCGTGGATGCGAGCCCCGCAAACGTAGACTTGCAGCTTGCTTTCATCAAATTTCTGGCGAGCACAAGCAAAAGCAATGATGCCGCGTCTTACATCGATAAGCTCATCACGCTGTACCCGGATACCTCCACCTACGATCTTGCGCTAGCCGGTTATTATCGCAGCAAGGGAGCGCTTGAGCAGAGCAAGGCCACGCTTGTTCAGGCTGAAGCGAGGTTGCCAGATGGAAAGTCGAAGCGAGAGGTCGAAGTGGCTTTGGCGAAAGTCGAGGCGGACAGCGGCCATTACGATTTGGCGGAAGCAAAGCTGAACTCCGTCCTGAGCCTCGACCCGCAAAACACTGAGGCGCTCCTGTTTCGCGCCGACTTAAGTGCGAGGTTTGGACGAACCACAAATGCCATCGCCGATCTGACGGCAGTCGTGCGCAACGATCCCGTGAATGGGCGTGCATTCCAGGCACTTGCCACGGCGTACCTCCGACAAGGCGATGCAAAGCTTGCTGTGGATGCAATCCGCCGGGCTGTTGCCGTCGTACCCGGCGATGAGAATGCGCAGGCAACCTTGGCGGCTTTTCTGGAGAATGCTGCCGACCAGGAAGGCGCGCGCGACCTGATGGCACGGGTTACTCTTCGGAGACCAGACAGCCCCTTCGTCTGGATTGTGAATGCCCAGATCGCAATCGACCGTAAGGATTGGGGTGAAGCTGCCAGATCTTTAAACCGGTTACGTGAAATCCCTGGGTCGTCTTTTGCGGCTACGCTGATCGACGGTCAGATGCGTGCAGCGCGAGGCGACAACTCTGGTGCTGCTCTAGTCTACCGTAATGCAATCGGGGCGCAGATAGACTTTGATCCTTCACTTTTGGGGGCCTTCGCGCGCGCAAGCACAGCAGCCGGTGAGAGCGGCGACGCGGCGCAATTTCTTGCTCAGCGCACACCGGCTCTTAAGAGAGAGATCCAGCCACAAGCTTGGATCACCGCCATGTCACTGCAGGCGAGTGCAGGACATGTCGACAAGGCAGACGAAGCCTTTGCAAATGCTGTGCGCCTGTCTCCTCAGACAGCCGACTTCTATTCTGCTTACGTCGGGGTTCTTCTGGGCAAGAACCAATACGATCAGGCGAGACGGGTGATCACGTCGGGACTCGCCGCAGGTGCTTCGCGATCTGCACTTCTGGTGCTCAGGGGCTGGATTGACGAATCTGCAGGAGACGCCAAGGCGGCGCAGGCAAGCTATAAAGAAGCGCTGGACGCCAATCCATTATCAATAGATGCAGCAAACAATTACGGGAGTCTGGTGGCGGATCGTCAATCCACCAACATCGAGGTATTGGCTGATGCACGTGCACGACTGAGTGGATCTGAAGCTATAAACAATCCATCGATCGTCGATACCATCGCATGGCTTGATTATCGCCTGGGTCGTTTCGAGGAGGCTCGGCTGTTGTTGACGCGGATCAACGCTCGTGAAAGCAAAACGCCTCAAATTCGCTTTCATCTCGCAGCGGTCCTTCTCGCGTTGGGAGACCGGTCAACTGGATTGGCTCTTCTTGACTCTCTGAAAGGGCTGACGTTTCCAGGGTCCGAAGAGGCGCGTTCACTTTCGGCTACCTGACGTGGCGGATGGAAACACCCTCGGAGCAATCGACAGAGTAGGTGATGCGGCGTCGCAAGATGCACCCGCAATATCGGTCATCATCCCGCACTATGACGATCTCCTGAACCTCGGTGTCTGCCTCGCGGCATTGCGCAGCCAGACGATGGCACCGGACCGGTTCGAGGTGATTGTCGCCGACAACAATTCACGCTGCGACCGCTCGCAGCTTGAGGCCGTGTGCCGTGACGTTCACCTCATCAATGCGCCCATTCAGGGTGCTGCGGAGGCGCGCAACGCGGGCGTGCGGGCTGCCAAGGCGCCGCGTCTCGCCTTCCTCGATTCGGACTGCCGTCCTGATCCCGCGTGGCTAGCGGCCGGCTTGGCGGCGCTCGACCACCATGCGCTAGTGGGTGGACGGGTCGACGTCTCCGTAGCGAACCGCGAGGCCGTGACGCCAGCCGAGGCCTTCGAACAGGTCTTCGCGTTCAACAACGAGCGCTACATCCGTGAGGAGAAGTTCTCGGTTACGGCCAATCTTTTCACCACACGGGCCGTGTTCGAGGATGTCGGCGGCTTTCGCACCGGCGTCGCCGAGGATTACGACTGGGGCCGCCGCGCTGCCGCGAAAGGGTATGTTTGGCATTACGCGGCCGATGCCGTGGTCGAACATCCGGCGCGCCGCGACTGGCAGGAGTTGACCCGCAAATGGAAGCGGCTGACGTCCGAAGGCTTCGCGCTGGCGGCGGAAGCCAAAGGCGGCCGTCGGCGCTGGATTATCCGCAGCTGGCTCATGCTGTTGTCGCTGCCCCTCGCGGCCCTTCAGGCCGCCCGAAGCCCGAGGGTCGCTCAGCCGCAGGATCGCTGGAAAGCGCTGGCGGTCCTTATTCGCTTACGCTGGTGGCGCTTCATCGAGGCGCATCGCGTCGCCTTCTGATCGGCACCGGGTTCGGCTTTGTTCCACGGCGACTGCAAGTCCAAAAAGTGGGGCTGATTTTATGCATTTTGCTGTATAGTTGTGCTTCCGAGGATGTCGACCGGCAGCACAAATGCCGACGACATCGTGAACAACGCCGCATCTTTCGTTTTTGACAATAGCTTCCGCTACGTTACATAACACGTGAAGCGGGTGTCCGATCGAGAGGTAGCATTGCGATCTTGCGTCATCATCGTCGAAAACCTGCCGGTTCCACTTGACCGGCGTGTGTGGCAGGAGGCCAAAGCTCTCCGAACCGCGGGCTGGAAGGTCTCGGTGATCTGCCCGGCGACGGAGAAGTACCCCGCCCGGTTCGAGCGGATCGACGACATCAGCATCTACCGGCATCCGCTCTATATGGAAGCCGACGGATGGAAAGGCTTTCTGGCCGAATATAGCTCGGCACTCTTCCATGAATTCCGGCTGCTCATCAAAGTCTGGCGGCATGAAGGCTTCGACGTCATCCAGGCCTGCAACCCGCCCGATCTGATCTTCCTTGTGGCGCTGCCGTTCAAGCTGCTCGGCAAACGCTTCGTATTCGATCATCACGATGTCGCGCCCGAGCTGTTCGTGGCCAAATTCAACCGCAAGGGGCCGCTCCATGCGGTTCTTCGCCTGATGGAATGGCTGACCTTCAAATCGGCCGATCTCGTCATTTCGGCGAATGGCACGTTTCGCGATATCGCGATCACGCGTGGCGGCAAGAAGCCCGACGATGTGGTGGCGGTCTACGGTGTGCCGGATCGGAGCCATATAAGACGGGTCGAGCCCGATCCCGCGGTGCGAAACGGCCGCTCCATCGTCATCGGCTATATCGGCATCATCGGCGAGCAGGATGGGGTCGACCACATGGTCAAGGCTCTGCACCTCCTCAAGACGACCTACGGCCAGACGGATTTCCAGGGATTGATCATCGGCGACGGGCCGGCGCTGCCGCGCGTCAAGACGCTGGCCGACGAACTGGGCATTGCCGAGTCGATCACCTTCACGGGCTATCTCTCTGGAGAGAGCCTGCTGCGGCATCTCAGTGCCATCGAGATCGGCATCATCCCGGATCCTGTCAATCCTTACAATGACAAGATCTCGATGAACAAAGTCTTCGAGTATAGTGCGCTCGGCATTCCGAGCGTCGGTTACCCATTGACGGAAACCCAACGTCTCCTCAAGGACGGGGCGGTGTTCGCCGACAGCCCGGAGCCCGATGGGCTCGCGCGCGCATGCCTGGGCCTGATGGTCGACGCGGACAAACGGGACCGGGTCGGCCGGGCCGCGAAGAAGATCTCAGATTCGAGCTTCAACTGGGGGCGTGAAGTCTCGAAATATCTCGGCGTCTACGATCGCCTCGTTCCCCCGACCCTGGCCCTGAGCGGCGCCCCGGCGTCCGGAGACCGGCCGGCCGGCGGGTGAGCCTGTCGCGACCGGCGCCTTCGATTTTATCGGGTCGATCTCGGCAATCCCTGGGGTGTGTTGGGTAAGGTTCCACTTCAGCGCATGTTGGGAAGGACCATTCCGCTGTAAGCGCATGTCTCACCCGTCCGTCCCCCGCGTATTCCGCATCACCTTGTGCAGCGTCGCCACGAACCCCCGGAACTCCGCCTCGTCCACGCCGGCGAAGAACCGCGCATAGAGCCCGTAGATGTCGGGCCAGATCGTTGAGAAGAGCGTCAGGCCCTTTTCCGTGATGAAGACCTCGCGCACCCGCATGTCATCGGCCTTGGGGCGGCGGCGGATGAGGTCCTGGTCTTCAAGCGCGTCGAGCGTGCGGCTCATGGTGGATTGCTCGGTCACGGCGAAGACGGCGAGTTCGTTGACCGTGATGCCGGACGCGACGGTCAGCACCGCCAGCGCCCGGAACTTCGTCGTGCTGAGGCCGAGGTCGCGCAACAGGTCCTGCAACTCCGCGTTCCATTGCGCCGACAGGCGGTTGAGCAGGTAGGGCGCGAAGTGGTTGAGGCCGATCTCGCCGATGGCCGGGATGGCTTGTCCACCTTCGCTCAGTCCGATCGCGGAGCGCGGTGGCCGCTCGGGCGTCCGTGGAGGCCGGATCTCCCGCGAGGGCGGAGTCGTCGAGAGTTTGGGCTCGGGCGGCGTCCGGCTCACGGCAACGACTTCGCAAGCAGGTAGCCCGAACCGCCGCCGAGGCCGGGGCCCGGATGGGTGGCGGCGCCGATGTGGTAGAGTCTTGGCACCGGTGTGCGGTGGTTCACCGTCCCCTTGAAGGGACGCCACAGGAAGAACTGGTCGAGGCCGCAGTAGCCGCCATAGGGATCGCCCCCGACGAGATTGACGTTGAGGGTTTCGAGATCGGCCGGCGAATAGGCGCGGCGGCCCAGGATGCTCTCCTTGAAGCCGTCGATGTGGCGCGCGAGAACGGCCTCGACCCGATCCGCATAGGCCTCGCGGATGGCCCCGGTCCAGCGGCCGTCCGCCGGCGGCGCGATCTCGCCGGCCGCATCGCCCTTGATCTCGCGCGGGGCTTCCGGCAATTGCAGCCAGAGTACGGCTTTGCCCTCGGGGGCGCGTGACGGATCGAGCGCGGTGGGCTGGCCGACGCAGATCGTGGGCACGGCCGGCAGAATGCCGCGCTCGGCCTCGTTGGCGGCTTTCGAGACGCCGTCGAGCCCCGGTGTCAGATGCAGAAGCGCCACCTTGTCGAGCCCTTCGCCCCGCCATCGTGGCGGGTGCGCGAGGGCATAGTGGATCTGCATGTTGCCCTTGCCGTAGCGGTAGCGGCCGAGGCCCTCGGTGATCTCGACGGGCAGGTCGGCGCCTGCAAGCAATCCGCGATAGAGCCGCTCGGGCGACATCGAGCAGATGACGCCCTGGCGGGCAGCGAAACTTCGCCCGTCGCCGAGCGTAACGCCGCTCGCCTGGCCCTTCGTGTCCCGGTCGACCCGCACGACATCTGCGCCGGTCGTGATCACCCCGCCCTTGTCGCGGATCAGCCGCCCGAAAGCGTCGAGCAGGTTTTGCGCGCCGCCCTTGACGATGGGTGCCCCCGCGGCTTCGAGCGCGAAGCCGATCACCTTGATCATCTCGCCCGAATAGGCGCTCTCCGGCCCGAGGCCCGTGTGCAGCACCCATGGGGCGAAGAGGTCGCGCACGAGCGGCGACTTGTAGCGGCCTTCGAGATGGGCACGGGCCGACACGAGTGCTTCCCCCAGAAAGGCCGCGAAGCCGCGCGGCCCGCGCCGCCAGAGTTCCTTTGCGACTGTCTGCAGCATGGCGCGCGACCAGAGCTGGCCGCCCAGCACCGAGAAGACGAGGCCCGCATTGGTCCCGAAGGCGGCCATTTCGCGCTCGAACGCCGCGCCGTCGCCAGTCGCCGACTGTTCGAAGGCGGCCCGGTTGGCGTCGCGCGACCGGCTCAGCACGAGGTGGCGGCCGTCCGGCCGCAACACGCCGGTCGGGACCTCGGCATGCGCGAAGGCCAGACCCCGCCGTTCAAGTTCCGGCGCCAGGGCCGCATAGGCCGGCGAGGTGATGAAGAGCACGAAGGTCGTGGCCATCACGTCATGGATGAAGCCGGGCGCCGTGATGGCCTCGGTGCGAATGCAGCCGCCGATGCGGTCGTTGCGTTCGAGCACCATCACCTTGCGGCCCTTGAGGGCCAGCAGCGCGGCGCAGACGAGGCCGTTGATGCCGCTTCCCACGACGATGTAATCGACCTCGGCCATGGCGCCCCTCACGATGGCAGGCATCGTAGAAGAGGCCTATGACAATGCAAGTTTTCGCGCGGCTGCGGGGAAGTCTCGCGACCTACGCGTGTCATCGCCGCGTTTGATGCGGTCATCTCGGCTACGGTGGTGGCATTCAAGACCAATTTGGCCCAGCTGTCCCTTTGGGTGCTGGCTCCTGGCCGGGCATAGTGCCGCGAATGAAAGATTGGACCGCATACCCGGCAGGGCCGCATGGACAAACTCCATGCATATGAGACTATCTTGGCCCAGCGCGAAGAAGGAGGCGCACGATGACCTATGACGCGATCGTCATCGGGGCCGGCCATAATGGGCTCGCGGCCGCCGTGCATCTCGCCACCAGGGGTTGGAAGGTGGCCGTGTTCGAAGCCGCGAAGCAACCCGGCGGCGCGATCAAGACCGCCGAAGTGACGCGGCCCGGCTTCCGCCACGATCTCTACGCCATGAACCTGAGCCTGTTCGCTGGCTCGCCTTTCTTCGCGTCCCACAAGGAGGGCCTGCTGCGCCATGGGCTTGCCTTCGTGCCCGCGCCCGACAGTTTCGCGACCGCCTTTCCGGATGGCACCTGGCTCGGGGTCAGCCAGGATCTGGAGACCACGGCGTCGCGCATCGCGGCGCTGTCACAGAAGGATGCCACCGCGTGGCGGGCCATGGCGGCGGGTTTCGCGGCCGACGCTCCGCACATTTTCGCCGTGCTCGGTTCGCCGATGCCGTCGCGCCGGGCGATGCAGGCCGTGTGGGGCGCATTCCGGGCGAAGGGCATGGCAGGCTTGGGCGAATTGGCGCGCCTGCTGGTCGCCTCGCCGCGCGATTTCCTGGACCGTCATTTCGAGAGCCCCAAGCTGAAAGCCATGATGGCCATGTGGGGGCTGCATCTCGACTTTCCGCCCGACGCGGCCGGCGGCGCCCTCTTCCCTTATCTCGAATCCATGGCCTGTCAGAGTTTCGGGATGGTCATCGGCCACGGCGGCGCCGACACGATCGTCAAGGCTCTGACGGGCTATCTTCGGGAGCGGGGCGGCGAGGTGCATCTCGAGGCGCCCATCGTCGAGATCCTCCGTACTGGCAAAGCCGCGACCGGCGTGCGTCTGGCGGATGGCCGCACCGTGACGGCGCGCCGGGCCGTGATCGCCAACGTGCATCCGGGACGCGTGTTCGGGCAGCTGTTGCCCGGGACCGATCACGCGGCCTACCGGACCAAGCTCGACGGCTTCAAGCCGGGGCCGGCCACGATGATGATCCACTATGCGCTGAGCCGCTTGCCGGAATGGGCTGCGGGCGGGGCTCTGAAGCGTTTCGCCTACGTGCATCTCGCGCCGGATTTCGCCGCGATGACCCGCGTCTACGATCAGGCCAAGGCCGGTCTCCTGCCGGAGGCACCGGGGCTCGTCGTTGGACAGCCGACCGCGCTCGATCCGAGCCGCGCGCCCGAGGGGCAGCATGTGCTCTGGGTCCAGGTCCGCGTCCTGCCCGCGACGATCTTGGGAGATGCCGCCGGCGAGATCGAGGACACGGATTGGGGACTCGTGAAAGACCGCTATGCGGATCGGGTCGAGGCCTTGATCGAGCGCTATGCGCCGGGATTTCGGACCACCGTGCGGGGCCGGGCGGTCCTGAGCCCGGCCGATCTCGAGCGCGACAACCCGAATCTCGTGGGTGGCGACAGCCTGTCGGGGAGCCACCACCTCGACCAGAATTTCATGTTTCGCCCGGTCTTCGGCTGGTCACGCTACAAGACGCCGGTCGAAAAGCTCTTTCTGGTCGGCGCCTCCACATGGCCTGGAGCGGGTGTCGGCGCCGGGTCGGGCTTCATCCTGGCCAAGATGCTGGCGGGCCGTTGAGCCTCGGCAGGCTCGTCCAGCCTCGGGCCAGTTTCACGTGCAACACGTGTCGGGATCGCACATGAAGGGCGCCGCTCATGCACGTCCATATGAAGCCGGTTCTGCCGCAGCAACCGACCGCGCCGCCGCGTGAGCCCCCAAAGCCGGCCGCCGCGACGGCGGCTTATGGCTCGGAGGTGCAGCGCGTTTCCGAACGACGGAACGGCGCACCGGGACGTGGGTCCCAGGGGCGGTCGCGTCCGCAACGCCCCCCGGAGGCCGACTCGTCCGGCGATGTGATCCAGGACCCGGCCGCCACCCTTGCGAAAACGCTGGCAGCGCTTGATCTCGGATTGGACGCCGTACCCCAGGAGCCGGATCGGCCGGATGCGCCCTCGCTCGACGATCTGCTGCTCGGCGCCCTGCCGGCCGGGGAGCGCTGAGACCAAGTCGCGTCGACAGGAGCATCGCCACGTTTGAAGAGACTGCCGCTCCGTGGCGGCGGCCCAGGCGTCAGCGCGACTGGTGCAGCAGGTCCAGATAATCGTCGCGGGTCGCGAGGCGTGGATTGGTGGCGTGGCAATGGTCCTTGAGGGCCTCGCCGGCCACCTGATCCATCATGGCGGCCGTGACCCCCATGGCGTCGAGGCCGGGCGGCAGGCCGATGGCGGCCGACAGGGCGGCGACCTGCTGGTCGGGCACGCCGCCGAGGATGTCAGCCAACACGTCCCATTTGACCCCGATGGCGGCGCGGTTGAAGCGCAGGACGGCCGGCATCAGGACGGCGTTCAGCGTGCCATGATGGAGGTTCAACTCGCGCACCGCACCGAGCGGATGCGTCAGCGCGTGTACGGCGCCGAGACCCTTCTGGAACGCCATCGCGCCTTCGAGCGCGCACATCATCATGTCCCAGCGCGCCTGCCGGTCCGCCCCCTCGGCGACGGCGTCCCGGATCGCGCCCCAGCCGCGTTTGAGGCCGTCGATCGCGATGGCGTCGGCGGGCGGGTTGACGGCCGATGCCATGAAGGTTTCGAGACAATGCGACAGCGCGTCCATGCCGGTCGCGGCCGTCAGGAAGGGTGGCAGGCCATGGGTCAGCTCCGGATCGCAGAGCGCGACACTCGGCAGCATATGGGGGCTGATGATCCCGAGCTTGCGGCCCTCGCGGGTGATGATCACGGCGGCGCGCCCGACCTCCGACCCCGTGCCCGACGTGGTCGGCACCGCGATCAGCGGACAAATGTCGCCATGGATCCGGCCCACGCCTCCGGCCACCGCCGTATATTGCGCCAACGGCCCCGGATGGCCGCTGAGCAGCCGCACCGCCTTGGCCAAATCGATCGACGAGCCGCCGCCGAGCGCCACGATCCCGTCGCAACCCGCGTCACGGTAGAGCGCGTAGGCCGCATCGACCGCCTCTTCGGTGGGATTGGCGGGCGTGTCGGCATAGATCGTGGGTCGCTGGGGCAGCAGCGCCGCGACCCGGTCGACGAGCCCGGTCTGCATCAGCCCGCGATCGGTCACCAGCAGCGGGCGCGCCACCTTCAGGCCGTCGAGGAGGGACGGCAGCTTGGCGATCGCGCCATCGTCGAATTCGATGCGGGTCAGATAGGTGATGAGGGCCATGGCGGCAGGTTCCATGTTCATTGGCCCGCACCTTCGTTCGTGCGGGAGGGCAAGACCGAACCGGTCGCGTGCCTTCACCTTGCTACGAATGTTGGCTGTCGGCGTCAAATCAGGCCGGAAACGGATTATCACTTCGAATTAGCAGAGCGAAAAATCTGAACCATCATAAATAGAGACCCGTAGTATCACTCGGCGTAGTCGATTTGCAGCGGTGCTTTGAATATGCAACCGTACAAAGGCGCCAGTCCTGTCCTACAGTACAACCGCGCAGATCCGTTTGAAACTCCTATCGTCATGGAAAAGAACTTGCGCAGAAAACGCATCATGTTGAAGTGATTAGCTTTGAGCGTTCAGACGGATCTGCTCAGTCGGCCAAGAAGCTGCCAAAGAAATCCAGCCGCATCAGTCCAACCAATCCGGCTGGGAACTCAGTTGGGGCGAGCCCCACTGCGGTCGGGGTCAAGATTCTGTAAGCAAACCGCGTCTGATGCCTACCCAACTGATCAGAGGGGAAATGGTAGGTCACGCATCCAAGCAGCAATGGATCGACTCTTGGAAAATCTTTGAAGAGGTTTCTTTCCATCTCTGCCCTGGTTGCCGTAATAGAAAAACCATATTCGGTTACGTGTCCGGTCAGTTCTTCCGCCGGAAAAAGAGTTAGTTCGAGGAAATTGCTTCGTTTGATCCTAAGCTCTTCAAACCGTGCCTTGACTCTGGCTTCTTCAAAGCCGCCCGGATGAAAGAAGTCGATCCAGATATCTACGGTTATTTGCAAAGCTGGAGTGATGCCAATGTTTTTAATAGGCAGTCGAGCAGTCGCCCAGATTTGTTGTTCGGTGATTTGGAACACGTTGTCTAGCACAGGGCGTCCAACAGTCAGCCATGCTCGATTGTTGGCAATGAGGCTTTCACGCGCGAGCTTGGCTTGCTCTTTGGCAGCATCGGCAGCTTGCTTGGTATCATACAGGCCATTGCGCATTAGAACGAGTTGCCGAATAAAGAACAAGGCTTGCAGAGAGCCGACGCCAATAAGTCCAAGCGTGTAGAAGCCTGCTGAATCGCCGGTGATCGTCCAATGCCACCACCGGTATATCGGGCCTTTGCCCTCCTGTTCGGCGTCGGCACTGGTATGCTGGCGCCCTATTTGATCAGTTGATTTGCTGTCGGGCGGCACCCAAAGCGCGAATGCGAAGGCTAGAGCGACAATCACCATCCCAAAGACGGAGCCGCGCTGATAATCGGAAATGTCTTTCACGCGGAAGTCTCTGCTTATTCTAAGATCCTCCAGTCGTATCTCTTCCATCCCCAGAACCGCTAGGAGTGGCCGCCAAAAAATCCGTGCGTACGCTCCTCGTTTAAATTTCATGGTGATCGACGGCTCGCTCTCGCCAAATGTCGAGCCGTCCTGCTTTTGCGAAGTACATCATCGCCGCCAAATTGGCGTCTTGACGATATGAACCGAACGAAGCGGGCGGTGTTAATCGCCCTCATTGTGTCCGCCCCGTCGAGGCTGCATCCTAGCAGCGCAGCTCGCGCGCTTTGCTCGGGCGTTCCGATGAGGTCCGGGTGGTGTGGACGATCGATTCCGAAACCGGCGTGCTGACCGACGTTCTGCTCGGGACCCCTGATCACTATCACTGGATCCACAGCAACGCGATTGCGACCCAGACGCTGGGCACGGGCCGGCAGATCGACGTGCAGCGGCTGCAAAACCAGTTCCGCCAGCTCGAAGACGCCTTCGACGCGGCCGGGGTCAAACGCCACTATGTCGAGGTCGAGTCCCACCTGCCCTACCAGGTCTACACCCGCGATTCGAGCCAGACCACGCCCTGGGGTCCGGTGCTGACGCAGCTCGCGCTGCCGGCCCGGCGCGGCGAGGCCGCCGCGATCCTGCGCTTCCACGGCGCGAGCGACGGGTTCTGGCGCTATGCAAGCCGCGGCACGATCGAGGGTGGGGACATCCACATCATCCGACCGGGGCTGCTCGTCCTCGGCTGGTCAGGCGTGCGCACCACGCAGGAGGGCGCCGAGCAATTCGCCGGCTGGTTTCGCGAGCAGGGCTGGGAGGTGCGGCTCGAACCTTTCGCCGAGCATTTCCTGCACCTCGACGTGCTGTTCTGCATGGCGGCCGCGGGGTTGGCGGTGGCCTGCATCGAGGTGTTGGGCGACGGGTTCCGGGACTGGCTCGCGGCGCATGACATCCAGGTGGTCGAGGCCAGCTACCGTGAAGTGATGGCCATGAGCTGCAACCTCCTGGCCCTCGGACGGGACCGGGTGATTTCACCCCGTCACAGCACCCGTATCAATGCGGCGCTGCGGGCCGAAGGGCTCACGGTCTACGAGCCCGACCTCGACCTCTTCGCGGCAGGCGGCGGCAGCGTGCATTGCATGACGATGCCGCTGCGCCGCGAACCGGGGTGATCGGGTGTCCCGGCGCACCACGGGGTCGATCTCGATCGGCGAATGGGCCGATGCTCAGGCAGGAGAGGGTCCGCCGGGTCAGGGCGCGGTGGCGGCGTGCGGCGTCACCTCCACGGTCGCGGTCATGCCCGCGACCAGCCGCACGTCGGATGGCACATGGTCGATATGGACCCGCACGGGCACGCGCTGGGCGAGCCGGACCCAGGTGAAGATCGGGTTGACATTGGCGAGGCCGCTCGCGCCCGCCTGCGCATTGCCGACCACGATCCCGCGCGCCAGGCTGTCGACATGGCCGTCGAGCACCTGTTTGTAGCCGAGTAGCCAGATCTTCGCCGGGTCCCCCTCCTTGATCGGCGCGATCTTGGTTTCCTCGAAATAGCCGTCCACCCAGAACGAGTCGGCGTTGACGATCGAGAAGGCCCGCGAGCCGGTGGTCGCATAGTCTCCGAGCTGCGTGCTGAGATTGGTGATCCAGCCGTTCACCGGGGAATGGATCTCTGTGCGCTCCAGATTGAGCTTGGCCTTGTCGAGATTGGCGAGGGCCTGCTGATAGACCGCATAGGCGACTTCGGCGGTCGCGGCATAGCTTTGCTGTTCTTCGCGTGTGGTCGCGAGGTCGGTCAGGGCCGCGCGCCGTTTGGCCTCCACCTGCTTGTTCTCGAAGTCGGCCTTGGTCTGCGCCACATTCGCATTCGAAAGCGCGACCGCGATCTCGTAGTCGCGCTTGTCGATCGTCATCAACAGATCGTCCTTGTGAACAAACTGGTTGTCGGACACGGGCAGCGCGATCACCCTGCCCGACACTTCGGGCGCAAGCGCCACGACATAGACCCGGACACTCCCGTCGCGCGTCCAAGGCGCCCCGAAATAGGCCTGCCACATCAGGGCCGTGAGGCCGCAGGCGGCGGCCACGACGAGCAGCGTCAGGGCGATCGGCACGATTCGGAGGCGATAGCGCAAGGGCGCGGCTGGAGCGGGACCCGTGGTCTGGTTAGACATAGAGGTGGAGGCTCGCAGTCAGAAGAACGATCGCGGACAGGATGATCAAGTAGAGCGCCACCTCGAAGAGGCCCGGATACCAGATCGCGTCGAACCAGCCTTGCCGGGTCGCGACTTTGCGGAACAGATACAGCACGCCATAGGCCCCGATCATCATCAGCGACATGGGCGCGACATAGACGCCGAACAGGTCCACTTCGACGAAGCTCATCGGATTTCGGCTCCGAAATAGTCGGCATAGTGTTGCAAGGTTTCCGACATTTCGCGCGCCGCTCCCTGCATCCGCAGGCGGCGGGCGGGGTCGAGCTGATCGGCCCCCGCTTCACCGAGCGCGTCCTTCAAGGCCTTCAGCGCTATACGCGCGCGATGGACATCGCCTTCGGACAGGGCGGTGGCGGCCTCCAGGAGATGCGCGCGACCGCGTCCGGTCTCCGCCTCGGAAGTCCCCAGATCGAGGAATTGAAGCCCAAGCGTCAGGGCCGCGAGCAGGCGCGATCCCTCGACGAGGTCCGCGTCGGGCGGCATGGCCATGAGGCGGCCGAAGATGCGGCTGCGCCAGCGGTCGGGCACCCAGCGCCGGGGCCGGCGCAAAAGGCCGCGCAGGTCGCGCAATGTCAGGGCCAGCAGCCGGGCCGTCCGCATCCGGCGCGGAACGGGTGGCATCGCCCGCATCACCACGGCGCCGGCGACGCTGCCGCCGACGATCGCGAGCGCCGTATTGTAGAAGCTGATCGTGTCGTAGCTAATGGTATTGGTCGGGCCCAGGAGTGGGATGAAGTTCGCGGCTGCGGCCACGAAGACGGGCGCCAGGGCCGGTTGGGTCGACAAAGCTCCCATAGGCACGAGCGCCAGTCCGAGAATGATGGTGAAGCTCAGATAGGTTTCGTGGTTCGGCAGGATCGCGAATTTGAAAACGCCCGCGACCACGGCCGTGATCACCATGCCCAAGCCGAACTTGACCGCTGCCGCGTAGGCTTGTTCGTCCTGCGGGGAGAGCAGAAGCACGGTCACGGCCAGAAACGTGATGAAGGTGAGGCCGGACGGCCAGGATGTCGCGACATAGAACCAGCAGCCAAGGCCGATGGCGACGAAGACCCGCAGTGCATTGACGAGCGGCGGCAGGACATCGGGCAGGAAGTCGCGCGGGACGGCGGTCACCAACAAGGCCCGCTTGGGTTGTGTCAGCAGCACCATGGTGTTGGAGGCGCGGCCGAGCCCTTCGAGAAGAGAGGCGATGCGATCGGCCCCGAGCCGGAGAGATGGTGCGTCCGCCGACCAGTGCCGGGCGTCCCGGGCCGCATCGAACCAGACATCGCGTGCGTGGACCGCGGGACCGGCGCTCTCGTCCAGTCCGCTTCTCTCGGCGGTCGGCAGGTCGAGCCGGAAGCCCGGCTCCGGCGGCAACAGCGCCCACAAGGCCTGGGCCTGACGTTCCGCCTCTTCGGCCGGGAGCCGTTCGAGATGGAGGCCCAGCGAGCGCCACGCCGACAGGGCGAGGAACAGGCCATTGATGCCCGCCCGGACCGTGCTCCGGCGCTCGCCCAACACAGGTGATTCGCCGATGGCCTGATCGAGAAGCGGATCGAGAGCGGCCACGCGTTTGATGAGATCGCGCCGGCGGGTGCGGAATTCCGCATCGGGGGCGCCCTGGCGGTGGAGTTGCGAGGCGGCCCCTTCGCCGATCTCGGCCGCGAGGCCGGCGAAGGTCGCGGCCAGCCGGCGGGAGGATCGCCCGGCGTCGGTCAGCGACATGATCACCATGCCGCACACGATGCCGAGACAGATCTCCGTCGCGCGCGACAAGGCGAGGATGAAAACCTGGTCGGGCTCGGCGATCGACGAGGAGGCGATGATCACCATCGTGTAGCCGGACAGCATCGCCGCATAGGCGGCAAAATTGCGCAGAAGCGTCGAGACGAAGCTGCAGGCCGCGCACCAGAGCGCCATGGAGATCAGAAAGCCGGCGCGCTCCTGGGGGAAGGCGGCGGTGAGGAGCACGGTCGCGACCGCGCCGATCACCGTGCCGACGAGCCGGAACACGCCCTTGCGCAGCGACGCGCCGAGGACGGGCTGGCACACGATGGCGGCCGAGGTCCCGGCCCAACTCGGATTGTCGAGTTGAAGCCAGAAGGCCACGAACAAGGCGGATGCGACGGCCGCGGTCAACCGCAGCCCGAACAGAAGCGGCGGCAAGACCCGGCTCCAATCGAGCCGGCCGAGACCGCCTGCGCGTCGTGCAACATCACTCATGCGAGATCAACACGGTGAAGGCCGGCCACGCGCCGGCCTTCACCGGCCACCATAGGACACGCCTTCCGCCTCGTCTCACGCGAAGCTGCGTTGTTTAGGAACAAGGGAGACCGAACATGGAGGCGCCAGCGAATTCCCTTGCCTCGCGCCCCACTGTCACGCCCCGCCGGGTCGCGGCGCGCGCAGGGCCAGGGCGACCGACCATAAGGCACGCCCGGCGAGGCTCTGGGCGAGGTCGGGATTGCGCCGCGCCTGTCCGACGGCTTCGCCCAATCGCGTCACGGCGCGGAACAGGGCCTCGCTGCCGGCATTGCGCAATTGCCGCTCGATGGCGCCTTTGCGCTTGAACGAGATGCCGTGGCGCGCGAGCTGGCTCAGCACGCCCTCCAAAGAGCCGCCGTTGGCGAGGTCGAGTTTCGCCCGGTGCAGCCAGACCGCGTGCCGCAAGGCGGCCGACAAAGTGGTGCCGGCCTCACCGCTATTCGTCACCGACCGTCGCAGGCCGGCATCGAGGCCGGCGAGATCCCCCGTGAAGGCTGCGTCCACCAAGGCGTCGGAGGCGACGGCCGACGCGTCGGTGACCACCGCCTCGATCGTCTCGACCGTCACGTGTCCCTCGCCCCGCGCGTAGAGCGCGAGTTTGGCGAGCTCGGAGCGGCTCGCCAACCGGTCGGCCCCGAGCAGCGTCACGAGCATCTGGCGCGCCTCGGGGTCGATGCGAAGGCCGGCTGCGGCCATCTCGCCGTCGATCAGCCGCAGGACGTCGCGCTCCTCGTCGGGATAGCACTCGATCGCAGCCGCGACCCGCGACCGCTCCACCACCTTGCGCAAGGGTGCGTCCTTCTTGAGCGCGCCCGCTTCGATCACGACAGGCGAGGCGGCCGGGCCGTCGAGAAGCGATTCGACGGCCGGCGCGATCGTCTTGGTGCCGGCATCGACCAGCACGGCACGTCGTCCGCCGAACAGCGGGATCGTGCCGGCTTCGTCGGCGAGCCGACCGGGATCGCGCGCGATCTCGTCACCGGCAAGCCGCACAAGCTGGAACGGATCCGCCGGATCGTCGACCAGCGCCTTGACGATGGCGCGCACCCGCTCGCTGATCAGACCCGTATCGGCGCCGAACACGAGAAACAGCGAAAAACCCGGCAGATCCCGGCTGAGGAACCGCTCGGCTTCATGGCTCTTGACCGCCACCATGGGTCAGGCGCCGTTGAAAGGGCGGCCGTACGGCACCGGGCCGATCCTACTTCACCGCGAGTTTGGCGGCGACCTGCTGGGTAATCAGATCCGCGAGCGTGTCCGCATCGCGGATCTCGGCATCACGCGCGGCCCGCAGGTTGGCGTAGCGCTGTTCCGTTCGGTCGTAGGTGGCCGTGCTCTTGACGGACCCGGTCAGCACCGGTTCGCCGCCCCCGACCGGAATGAGACGAAAATTGGCCGTCGCCAGCACGGTGCCGGCCTCGGCCGTCGAGGTCACGGTGCTGACCAGCGGCGACGAGGTGCTGAGCGACGGCACCACCACGAGGTGATAGCGCGGTGCCACATGGGAGCCGGTTCCATTGAGGGCGGTTTGGAGCTTGTCGCCGAGATAGTGACCAAAGCGGTCGGGAATCGGATCGACCGCGATCGACTGAAGCTCGGCTTGCAGATTGCCGCCGTGGCTCATGTAGAGCGGGTGGATCGTCGCCTCGCAGCCGCCGAGAGCCAGCGGCGCGAACGCCAGCAGGCCCAGGCCCGCAATCCCGCGTGGGCCTTGTCGATCACACCACCACATTGACGATCCTCATCGGCACCACGATGACTTTCTTGGGCGGCTTGCCGGCCAGCAATTGCTGGATGACGTCGAGGCCGAGGACAGCGGCCGTCACGGCCTCCACATCGGCATCGCGGGGCACCGAGACGTCGCCGCGCTTCCGGCCGTTCACCTGCACGGGCAGCGACACGGTCGCCTCGACCACGAGCGAATGGTCGGCCACCGGCCAGGGGCTGGCGGAGACGAGCGTGTCATGGCCGAGCGTGGCCCAGGCGGTCTCGGCGAGATGCGGCAGGAAGGGCGCCGCGATCAGGACAAGGATCTCGGCGGCCTCCCGAAAGGCAAACCGGAGATCATCCCCCAGGTTCGGCGTCTCGATGTCGCCAACCGCGGTGCCGAGCGCATTCACCAGCTCATAGATATGGGCGACGCAGCGGTTGAACCGCAGGCGCTCGATATCGGATTCGACGCCGATGATGGCCCGATGCGCCGCTTTGCGGATGTCGAGCGCCGCCGCTCCCATGGAGGCCGGCATAGCTGCATCGGCCGCCGCCGCGACCCCGGCCAGTTCACCCACGAGACGGTACAGCCGCTGGACGAGCTTCGCCGCGCCCTGCACGCCTTCCTCGGTCCAGATCACGTCGCGATCCGGCGGGCTGTCCGAGAGCACGAACCAGCGGGCCGTGTCGGCGCCATAGGTCGCGATGATGTCGTCCGGGTCCACGATGTTTTTCTTGGACTTCGACATCTTCTCGATCGGGCCGATCGAGATCGGGGCATCCGACCCGATCCGCACGGCCTGGCGGTCCGGGCCCATGCCGGTGATCCGGACTTCGTCCGGCGACACCCAGGCGCCATCCGTGGTCTTGTAGGTTTCGTGGACCACCATGCCCTGCGTGAAGAGCCCCGCGAAGGGCTCATCGAAGCCGACATGGCCGGTCTTCCTCATCGCGCGGGTGAAGAAGCGCGAATACAACAGATGCAGGATCGCATGCTCAATGCCGCCGATATACTGGTCGACCGGCAGGAAGTGGTTGGCGATCGCGGGCGTCGTCGGCTCGGTCTCGTTCCATGGGTCCGAGAAGCGGGTGAAGTACCAGGAGGAATCGACGAACGTGTCCATCGTGTCGGTTTCGCGCCGCCCGGGTCCGCCGCACTGCGGACAAGCGACGTCACGCCAGGTCGGATGCCGGTCGAGCGGATTGCCGGGCTGGTCGAAGCTGACGTCCTCGGGCAGGGTCACGGGCAGGTCGGCACGCGGCACCGGCACCGTGCCGCAGGCGTCGCAATGGATCACCGGGATCGGGCAGCCCCAATAGCGCTGGCGCGAGATGCCCCAGTCACGCAGACGGAACTGCACGGAACTCCTGCCCCAACCGTTCGCGACGAAGGCCGCCAGGGTTTCGGCCATGGCGTCCTTGCAGCTCATCACCGCGCCCGGCGCGCCGAGCCAGCGCATGTAGCGCACCACCTGCTCCTTGGGCGGCGTGAAGGCCGTGTCGGTCACGCCTTCGTCGCTGTCGAGCGGCTTGAATACGTCGATCACCGGCAGGCCGTATTTGCGGGCGAAATCGAGGTCGCGCTGGTCATGGGCCGGGCAGCCGATCACGGCGCCGGAGCCGTAGCTCATCAGCACGAAATTGGCGATGAAGAGCGGCAGCCGCCAGTTCGGATCGGCCGGATGAGTAACCTCAATCCCCGTGTCGAAGCCGAGTTTCTCGGCCTTCTCGAGCGCGCTCTCGGTGGTGCCGGTCTGCCCGCACAGCTCGATGAAGGCCGAAACGGCCGGGTTGCCTTCGGCGAGCCGCTTCGCCAGCGGATGATCGGGCGCGATCGCCGCGAAGGTCGGACCAAACATCGTGTCGGGCCGCGTCGTATAGACTTCGAGATGATCGAAGCCCTCCGGCGCCCCCACGAGACCGAAGCGGAACTGCAGGCCTTCGGACTTGCCGATCCAGTTGCGCTGCATCACGCGCACCTTCTCGGGCCAGTGGTCGAGGTGGTCGAGCGCGACCAGCAGGTCCTCGGCATAGTCGGTGATGCGGAAGAACCATTGCACGAGCTCGCGTTGCTCGACCGGCGCCCCCGAGCGCCAGCCGCGGCCGTCGATCACCTGCTCGTTCGCCAGCACGGTCTGGTCGACCGGATCCCAATTCACCTTGGATTTCTTGCGGTCGACGAGCCCGGCGTCCAGCATGTCGAGAAACAGCCGCTGCTGGTGTTTGTAATAGGCGGGGTCGCAGGTCGCGAATTCGCGTGCCCAGTCGAGCGACAGGCCCATGCTCTTCAACTGGCCGCGCATGGTGGCGATATTGGCATAGGTCCAGGTCGCCGGATGCGACTTGTTCTGCATCGCGGCATTCTCGGCCGGCATGCCGAAGGCGTCCCATCCCATCGGATGGATGACGTTGAATCCCTTGGCCCGCCGATAGCGCGCCACGACATCGCCCATGGCATAATTGCGCACGTGGCCCATGTGGATGCGCCCCGACGGATAGGGGAACATCTCGAGCACGTAGTATTTCGGCCGCGGATCGTCGTTCCTGGCCGCGAAGGTTTCGCGTTCGGCCCAGATCTTCTGCCAGTGCGGTTCGGTTTCGCGGGCGTTGTAGCGTTCGGTGCTCATGGTCCTGGAAGTTCGGAGGCGTGCGCCGGCAGAGAGCACGAGACACGGATCTAAGTCAAAATTGATTTACCATCCGTTTGCCGCCTTCGAAATAATAGGCACCTGCGGCGCCGCCTCGCGCGGCAGCAGCCCGACGAGGCGAGGATCGTCAGCAATCTCGATCTGCTGGCCGATCGGCACAAAGCCCGAGCGTCTGTAGAAGGACAGCGCCGCCGGGTGATCCAGCGTGCAGGTGTGAACCCAGAACCGCTCGATCGGCGCCGACCAGGCGCGGGCGATGGCCCAATCCATGAGCCAGCGTCCGGCCCCCGTCCCGATCAAGGGCCGCGTGAGGCCGAAGAACGCGAGTTCGCAGTGACCCTGGACGCGAAAGTCGAGCTCCAGCAGGCCTTCCGCACGTCCCGCGTGACGCGGGACGAAAACCTCGACGTCCGGATGATGGACGATGGCCGCGAGGGCGGCGTCCGAAAGCGCGAGCCGGGAAAACCAGAGCCACTCCTGCCCGACGCGGCGAAACAGGTCCCGGTACTGGTCGAGCGGCATCATTTCCGCCCGCTCGATCCGGTGAGCGCCGCGGTCGACATCGGGACGAGGCAAGGGCCTTGCCATCTCCAGGGTCGTGACCACCGTCGCGATCTGCCCGGGAAGGACCTCGATCAACCCATCTCTCAGGCCCATACGCGGCCGCCGCGCCGGAGCACGTCATGGCAATGCCCCCGTGGTCTGGAAGCCGGGCAAATTACACTTGCGCTCATGCGAAGACGAATGTTCATTCACAGCCGCGCACGCGACGGAGGGTTCTCCGCCACGCGTGGCGAAAACGGGCGCAAGTCCCGTCACAGGGGGAAATATGGATCAAATCCTCACAGCGTTAAAGAGCGTGGTGGACACGCTCGGGGCGACCGTTCTGTTGCCCATCATCATCTTCGTGATCGGTGTCGTCCTCGGCGCGAAGCCCGGACGCGCCTTCCGGGCCGGATTGACGATCGGCATCGCCTTCATCGGCATCAATCTCGTGCTCGGCCTGATGTTGACGAGCCTCGGGGAAGTCGCCCAGGCGATCGTCAAGAACACCGGCATGCAGCGCGATATTGTCGATGTCGGCTGGCCCTCGGCGGCCGCCATCGCGTTCGGGTCGTCGGTCGGACTTTGGGTCATTCCCGTCGGCATCATCGTCAACGTCGTCCTCCTGGCCGCCCGGCTGACCCGCACGCTCAACGTGGACGTCTGGAACTTCTGGCATTTCGCCTTCGTGGGCTCGCTCGTCACGGCCGCGAGCGGCAGCCTTGGCTATGGCCTGATCGCCGCCGCCCTTATGGCGGCCTTGTCGCTGATGTTCGCCGATTGGACCGCCAAGGGCGTGCAGCGCTTCTACGGCGTGCCCGGCGTCTCGGTCCCGCATCTCGCCTCGGCCCAGATCGTGCCCCTGGCGATCGTGCTCAATTGGATCATGGACCGCATCCCTGGCTTCAACCGCATCCAGCTCGACACCGATACGATCCAGAAGCGGCTCGGTGTCTTCGGTGAACCGATCGTGCTCGGCCTGATCATCGGGCTCGTGCTCGGCGCGGTGGCCTTCTACAATCTCGGCGACGCGGGCGTGGCCATTTCCAAGACGCTGAAGACCGGCGTGACCTTGGCGGCCTCCATGCTGCTGCTGCCCCGAATGGTCAAGATTCTGATGGAAGGCCTGATCCCGATCTCGGAAGCCGCACAGGCCTTCGTGCAGACCCGGGCGGGTGATCGCGAACTCTACGTGGGTCTCGACTCGGCCATTTTGATCGGACATCCCGCGGCGATCGCCTCCTCGCTGATCCTGGTGCCCATTGCGATCGTGCTGTCGTTGATTCTCCCGGGCAACCGGGTGATCCTGTTCGCCGATCTCGCGGTGATCCCATTCCTGGTCGCCATGGCGGCCCCGATCGTCAACGGCAACGTGCTCCGCATGGTGATCATCGGCACCGTGACGCTGGTGATCGGGTTCTATGTGGGAACGAGCCTGTCGCCGCTGATGACCAGCGCCGCCAAGGCTGCGAATTTCGCGATCCCCGCGAACGCGACCGGCATCACCAGCGTGGTGGATGGGTTCCTGTACATTCCTCATCTGGTGATCGAAGCTGTGACCCGGTTCGGGATCATCGGTTTGATCCTGGTCGGGATCGTGGTTCTGGCCCTGATCTTCGGGTTCCGCGCGCGTCCGGCCCCCTGGGAGCTGCTGGCGGGCGCCGATCCCGATGACGTGACGGGGGCCGACGCCCTGCGCTCGGCTCCGGCGGAATGAGGGCTGCATGACCGGCTTGCAGGATATGTTGGACCCGCAGGCCATTTGCCTGCAGGTCGAGGTCGCCGATGCCGCCGCCGCGATCGGTCTGCTGGCGGAACGGCTCCACGCCCTCGGACGGGTGAAAGGGAGCTACCGCGACGCGGTGACCGAACGCGAGCGGACCATGCCGACCGGGCTGCCGCTCGGGGCCGTCAACGTCGCGGTTCCCCACACCGACCCCGTGCACGTGATCAACCCGTCCCTCGCGCTCGCGACGTTGCGAAGCCCGGTTCTGTTCGGCTCCATGGACGACCCGGACGAAATGATCCCCGTGCAGGTCGTCATGGCCATGGCCCTGACCGACAAGAACGCACAGATCGACATGCTGCAGCGGATTGCGAGCTTCATCCAGAACCCGGCCGCTCTCGCGGCCCTGGTGGCGGCCGAGACGCTGCTCCAGGCGCAGGCCGCTCTCAGCCAGATGGCACAGGACTGATCATGGCAATCAAGCAAAAGACCATTCTCGTGGCCTGCGGCACGGCCGTCGCCACCTCGACCCTCGTAGCCTATGCGATCGAGGAGACCATGAAGGAGCGCGGTCTCCGCGTCACCATCCGTCAGTGCAAGGCGACCGAAGTGCCAAGTCTCGTCGCCGATTGCGACCTCATCGTCGCGACGACACCGGTTCCGGACAATCTTGGCAAGCCGGTCATCAAGGGCCTGCCATTCCTGACCGGGATCGGCAAAGCCGACACGCTCGACAGGATCGAAAAAATCCTCCGGGAATGAGTCGCCGACGGGAAATGGGGCTTGTCGCCGCCAAGCCGCCCCGCTATACACCCGTCACCGCCCGCCGCCGAGTGCGCCCGGACGACGACAGGCTGTTTCCCAAACAGCAGATGTACGAAGATGGGGCCATAGCTCAGTTGGGAGAGCGCTTCAATGGCATTGAAGAGGTCGTCGGTTCGATTCCGTCTGGCTCCACCATCTCCGCTCTTTCTGATCCATGGTTTCGATCGGAAGGTTGAGCGAATCTAAATCGAGCTTTCCAAAGTCGTAGGTCCTGGGGCCGGCGAGTCGATCGACGAACACCCGACAGACAACCGGATCGTGGTTGAAGTCGTCGAAGCCGACCGTTTCGGACCGGCTCCGGGCTCGCCAATCTGTGTCTCTGCGGGACGACGTGATCTCGGCCGATCTTATTTCTTCGGCAGTGAGCCAAGCTTGTCGAGCAATTGCAGCGTGAATTCGGCACAAGCCTTCAAGGGCTCGTCCTCCGGGCAGGTCATCCCAAGGCTGATATCCCCTGCTTCGAGGCGGAATCGAGCCGCTTTGGTGGGCGGCGGCATCCGGTGAGGCCGGCCGTGCGGATGCATCATCTCGCCATCGCCGTGATCCCAATCGCTGGATGCCTCGTGATCGCCGGGGGGCGGGGGCGGCATCTTGCCATCACCGGCTTGGTCGTTTGTGGCTGGCGGAGGCGGCGCCAGCATGGCGTTTGGGGCCGGTTGGGCCTGCGCCACATGTCCGAGGAGAATGAGGGCAAAGCCTGTGCTCAGACTGATCTTCATCATGTCGGTATTCCTCCACTTGAAACCGGGTTCAATGGACCGCGTATGTGGACGCTAACGCGTCGCCGCGTCCAATCTATGCTGTCTCCATGCAAATCAGACGACGAAACAAGGGCGGACCCTTGCCGGCCCGCCTCAAAGTCCATTGCTCGTTGGGTGCCACGCGCAACAGCGAAAGCGCACCTCGCCTGGCGCTAGGCCGCGGCAGTGTCACGCAGGTGGGAGCCAGTCAGAGGCCAAGACCCACCTCGTCAAATCACTTGAGGCCGTCCAGAAGATGGAGTTCGCCCAACCCTTCCGATTGACCTCCCTGGCTACCGGTTGCACGTTCATGGTTGCGCCGGTCGATCCTGAGATCCCCTCGAAAGGCGCCGAAGGCGAGAAGACGCGGGTCAAAGGCCTTACGAATCTGACCTACGCCACTATACACGATGCCAAGACATCAAAGGGCATTGGCATTCTAGTCTCTAAGGATGGTGGGTACACTCAGATCGACTGGAGTTTTCCAGAAACGCCTTGGAAGTTCGATCCGCAAATGGAAGCTCGTCTTTCTACAGGAGACCTTTTCAGGAAAACGGCCGAGAAGATAATCGACAATTTTTTATCCTTAGGTTGATATCAAATTCTAAGACGTAATTTAGTAAAAGAACTACTGAGCAAAAATCGTCTCAATACTTTGAGAATATTTATATCGGCTATTTGAGATTTTTGACGCTCTCAAGTTCCCCGGATTGCTGCGCCCTACTTGCCAGTCAGTACTTAAGATCCCCTTCTAAAAAGCATGCGTTGCACGACATCGCGGGCTAGGCTCTTGGCTATACAAATTTACAGTGAATGTTGTCGATCGTATAGCCTTGGTAATCTAGGAGACGAGAATGTGCAGTAGAGATCTGGCATCTATCCATAGGCCTAGCAGCACACCTTCTCACTCGGCCGGCGCAACGCCCCCGGCGCTCGACCCCGACGCCATCGCCTCGAACACGCCGTCCCGCCGGACGAAGGCGTGGAACAGCGCCGCGCCGAGGTGCAGGAGGATCAGGGCGAAAAACGCGAAGGCCAGGTAATAATGCGCGGTCCAGAGCGTCGCATGCAGGCCGTCGCTCTGCGGCAGGATCGGCGGGAGATGCACGCCACCGAACAACACGATCGGGTAGCCGGCCGCCGACAACATGCCCCAGCCGATCAGCGGCATGGCGATCATCAGCGCATAGAAGGCGTAATGCGACAGATGGGCAGCGAGCTTCATGGGCTCCGGCAGATCGGCCGGCAGTGCCGGCGCGCCGTCACGCAGCCGCACCCCCAATCGCACCAGGGCCAGCACCAGGATCGCGATGCCGAGCGGCTTGTGGATCGACACGAGCGTCAGGTATTTCGGCATCACGGTCGAGACCATGCCGACCCCGATGAACAGCATGGCCAGGATGCAGATGGCCATCAGCCAGTGCAGCAGGCGCTGCAGCGGGGTGAAATGCTGGCGCGCCATGGTCATGGCTTGGCTCCCGTTGCGGTGCGAGGATAGTCCTGCGCCTCGGCCGTGCGACGATCGAAGGATTTGGCATAGGCGGCCGAACGTGCGGCCGGGAACGGGTCGTCCGACGTCTTGATGCCGGACGGCAGGACCGTGGGATCGTAGTTGATATCGCGGCAGGGACCGTCCTGCTCCGCCTCGATCTTCTGCACGGTCAGCGTGCCGACCTCTACCGTATGCCGATCATCCGGCCAGGCCTTGCTCGGGTCCGCGGTCGGATCACCCGGATTGGCGACGGTGACCCGCAGGGTCCAGCGCTGCGGGCCGCCATGGACCCGGTCGGTGATCTCCTGTTCGAGGAAATCCGGGCCGCGCTTGGCGAGGTCGTCCGGCGACACCGGGACGGGCTGCGCGGCCGGCACGAGCGACCATCGCACCGCACTCTCCTTGCCGGATCCGTCGACGAAGATGAAACTGTTGATGCCGTTGAACCGCTCCTCGGCGTAGCTCCCTGTCCAGGGCGCACTCTTGGCCCATCCGCCGAAGGCCGCGATCTCGGGATGGGCGCCCGCGAAGGTCTTCATCGCATTAGGGTCCTTGCTGCCTTGCGCCAGCAGCAGGTCATAGAACGCCTGCGGGGTCGCGACCGGAAAGAACGGGACGTCGATCATGGCGCTTCGCCATAGCTGTCCATCCGGCGTCGCGATCTGCAGCCCCAGGCCCCGCACCCGGACCGTCGCATCTGCCGCATGCGGATCGGGCGTTCCGAGATTGAAGCGACCGAGCGCGGGGTATTGCCCGGCCGCGAAGACCTGCGCCTTGGAGAGCGCCGTTCCGGCCCCATTGGCGTCGAACACACCGGTGAAGCACACGCCCTTGGCATGGTTACGGCGATGGCCGAGAGCGGGGCCGCCGGGCGGCGCCAGGGCATCCACCATCTTGTCCGGCGTCAGCCGTTGGGGCGACAACCACCCTGCCGTATACGCAAAGGCGGTGGCTCCACCAGCAACGATTGCGGCAATCATAACCAGCGACCCCAGGGCGGATCGCGAAGGCGTGCGGGATGGCTCGGGCATGCGACCTCTCGATGGGATAAACGATCTCGCGCCGCAACCTAGCACGCCAGCAGAGCGTGAACAGGCCCGCTTAAGCTGTCGAATAACAGCCTGCGCGCGGTCGCGCAGAAGCACGTATCCGAGGTCTAGCGCTTGGCTTAGGCGTAGGCGCTTCGTATCGTCCGCAGGGTTCCGGTGCGCACTGGGTTGACGCGAAAAACCCAGAACACCGTCTTGAACCAGCCGCGCCGGACACAATCAATGACCTGGCCACATCCGCAACGTGGTTTCGACCAGGAATTCCAGTTCCGCGCGTGGCACGCCCGACGCGGCCTGAACCGCCATGCCCTGCATAATCGCCATCAGGTAGCGCGACAGACCAAGCGGCTCCATCGCGGCGGGCAGGTCGCCTTCGGCTTTCGCGGTTTCGAACCGTTTGAGCATGGCCGCTTCCACTGTGGCACCCCGTGACGCCACGGCAGCCCGGGCCAATTCTGCGTCTTTCCCACAGGCAACCGCATGGGTGACATAGAGACAACCGCGAGGGCCCTCATGCCCGGCATGAAGATCAAGCGCACCGCGAAGAATGGCTTCAACGGCGCCCCGCGCCGTTGGCATTTGTAGAGCCATGCTCATGAATGCTGAATTCTCACGGTCGTACAGGTCGAGTGCTTTGAGAAACAAAGATTCCTTATTGCCGAACGCCGCGTAGAGGCTCGGCCGGTTGATGCCCATCGCAGCCGTAAGGTCGCTGAGCGATGCGCCCTCATAGCCCTTAATCCAGAACACGCGCAGAGCCGCCGCGAGAGCGGTGTCAGAACAGAACTCGCGGGGACGCCCCAGCGGCACGACAACGTCTTTGGTCTCCATGGTCTTAAAGTAAGTGGGCCGCATGGCGACGTCTAGCCGTGGAGGCTAATTCCATACCGATCGGTACAGTAGGACTTGACACCCATCACGCGGTCACATACCTACCGATTAGTACATAAAGGGGAAAAAATGTCCAATCTTCGTGGCAAAGTGGCCCTGATCACCGGCGGAACCAGCGGCATTGGGGCCGCGACGGCCAAACGGTTCAAAGCCGAGGGCGCGACCGTGATCGTGACGGGCTCGAACCCCACGACGCTTGAGGCCGCACGTCGCGACCTGTCTGGCATCGAGGTCGTGGCGTCGGAGGCTGGCGATACCATGGCCGCAAAAGCCCTGATCGAGAGCGTCGTGGCAAAGCATGGCCGGATCGATGTGCTCTTCGTCAACGCTGGAATTGGCCGCTTTGCCCCGATCGAGGCCGTCGACGAAACATTCTTTGACGCCATTTTCGACATCAACGTGCGCGGCGCCTATTTCGTCATGAAACATGCCGCCCCGGTCATGTCGGACGGTGGGTCGATCATCCTCACCGGTTCGGTGTCCGGCGTGCAGGGTGGTGTCGCGAGGAGTGTTTACGCGGCCAGCAAGGCCGCCATTCGGTCGTTCGGGCGCACCTTCGCGGCCGAACTTGCGCCTCGCCGCATTCGTGTCAACACGATCAGCCCCGGCCCGATTGAGACCCCGATCTTCGGGAAGACAGGCATGAGCAAAGAGCAGCTTGCCGGCTTCATGGAGATGATGATGCCCCAAATTCCACTGAAACGGATCGGGCATGCCGAAGAGGTTGCGGCCGCCGCGCTTTTTCTCGCATCTGACGAATCATCCTACACGACCGGGACGGAATTGTTCGTCGACGGTGGCATGGTCGACGGCTGAGCGATCGCGCGCAGCTCGAAAATCCGATCAGGGGTAGGCGCTGTGCATGGTCCGCACCGCACCTTCCAGCGCGACCCCCTTCTCATCCGCCAACGCCGCCTCCTTCAACCGCCGCAGCCACGCCGCACTTTCGGGGCGGCCGGTCAGGAAGGGGACTTCGGCGAGCACCAGATCGAATTTCGACAGCCCACGCGCGTGAGTGTCGGAGTAACCCTTCACCAGGCGGCGGCACGCGAGGGCTTCCACGGCGAGGTCATAGTCGCGGGGCGCGGTGGTGGTGGTGACATCAAGCCAGTGAGCGATATGGCCGGTCTCACGCGCGTGGCGGAGCGAGCTGGAGCGGAAGCGTTTGAGGCCAGACAGAATATAGAGGCTTAAAAACCAGAGGATCGTCCCGGTCCGGACGCGGCGGCCGCGATTGACCACACGATCGAGCGCCCGGACGAGGGCCGGCCGGGCCTCGATGGCCTCGGCCCATCGGCGCGGCAGCGTGCCGAGCACTTCCTCCATGCGCGGATGCATGTATTCGGTCGTGTAGACGATCTGGTCGGCTTTGGCCGCGACCTCGCGGCGCACGCGATCGAACCGGCTCGCACGGGTCTTGAGATCGGCGACGCGAATGACGTCGTCATAGGCCAGAGCCACGGCCAGATATTTCGCGGCCTGGGTGGTCAGGGCGAAATGCTTGGCCTCACCGTCATGCTGCCGGTCGAGCGCCAGCAGCGGCTGGAGCCGATCGAGGTAGTCGGCCGCATAGGCGGCATCCTGGTAGCCGACGAGACGCTCGATGCCGGCGCGCGCAAACCCTTGTGCTTGCTCCGGCAACTCCCGTCCAATGCGCTCGAGCAGGGCGTCGAGATCGGGGTGACCGGTGCGCTCGGGTGTTAGGCTGGCCTTCGGCACGGGCTCGACGTGGCTGGTGTCGCTGGGCTTGGCCTGCGCCCGCTCGAAGGCGGCCGCGAAGCCACGCAGGCTCGGCGCGGCCCCCTTGCCGCCGGCCCGGATCGCCGCCTCGTAGGCGTCGCGCCGGAACGGCAGCACGCCCGTGCCGGCCAGGGCGCCAAACAGGGTCGCCGAGATCACGGTGCCGTTGCGCTCGGCCATGGTCTGCATGTCGAAGCTAACGATCTGCTTGGCCGCGACATCGCCCGCCTCGATCACGGCGCCCGAATCGGCGATGCCGTTGCCGGGACGCTCCTTTTCCTGCACCGCGAAGGCCCGGTGGGTCGAAGCGATGACGGTGGTGCGGTCGGGTGTCACCAGCCCGCGCAGGATGGAGCGGCCCGCCTCCATCCACTCGGCCGCGAGCACCACGTCGACATCGCCCGGCGTCGGCATCAAGGCGAAGATCGGCCGCTTGCCGTCCCGCTCGGGCAACATCTCGATATAGTAGATCGTGGCGCCCGTGCGCTGCGCCACCCCCGGCACGGAGGTGGACTGGGCCGCCCAGCCTTCGGCCTCCGCAAGGGCGACGATCCAATCGGACAGGACACCGCCGCCCTGCCCACCCATGGCCAGGATGGCGACGCAGATCGGGCGGTCGGTGGAAAGACGCAAGGGGGCCGTCATCGGCGCTCCCCTTCGCCCGCGAGAGCGGGAGAAGGTGGCCTTGCGAAGCAAGATCGGATGAGGGTCGGCTCGGCGCTGAGGTGGCCCTCATCCGTCACGGCTTCGCCGCGACACCTTCTCCCGCTCTCGCGGGAGAAGGGAAGCCGCATGGGGGACTTCACGCCTCCACCGCTGGCACGAATTCCACCCGTTGCGCCTCACGCCGCCTTTGCAAGGCCCCGATGACGGCTCCCCGCACCCGCGCCAAAAACCGGTCCCACCCGGTCGGGTTCGAGATGATATCCGCCCGGTAGAACGAGGGGCACAGCACGGCGGCTTCGGCCACCTCGCCGCAATTGCCGCAGCCGACGCAGCTCTGGTCGATGGCCGCCACCGGATCGTCCCGCAGAACATCGGCGGTTTCCTTCATGGACAGCGACGGGCAGCCCGACAGACGCATGCAGGCGTGGTCGCCGGTGCAGACATCCTCGTCGACCCCGAAGCGCTCGCGCACCATCCGCTTGCCGTCCGAGATCGCCTTGGCGACCAAAGGCCGGATGCGGCGCTGCTTGTTCAGCATGCATTCGGAGGAGGCCACGATGATCTTCGGGCCTTTCTCGGTCGAGGTCAGCGCTGCCTTCAGGGTGTCGCGCATCTTCGCGACGCTATAGGTGTGGTCGATCTGCCGGACCCAGGTGGCGCCGATGCCCCGCACTGCAGCCACGATCGAATTCTTGGTCAGCCGGCGAGGGTTGTCGGCGCGCGACGACAGGATGTCCTGTCCTCCCGTCGCGGCCGAGTAGAAATTATCGACCACCAGGATCACGCCGTCCTGCTTGTTGAAAACGGCATTGCCGACGCTCGACGTCAGGCCGTTGTGCCAGAAGCCGCCGTCGCCCATCACCGAAATGGGCCGCTTCGCCGCCGGCACGTTGAAGGCCGAGGCCGAGGCGGGCCCGAGCCCGTAGCCCATCGTGGTCGCGCCGATGTTGAAGGGCGGCAGGATCGAGAAGAGGTGGCAGCCGATGTCGGCCGAGACGTGGTGCACCCCGAGCTCCTGCTCCACCAGCTTCATGGCCGCGAAGATCGGCCGCTCCGGGCAGCCGATGCAGAAGCCGGCGGGACGCGGCGGCACCACCTCGGTCAGGCGCTTCACCTTCGGGTCGGCCAGCACAGTGGCGGCGCTCGGCACGGGCGGGCGGTTGCCGAGCAGCGCCGCCGCATGGGTCTCGATGAACTTTTCGAGGCCCCTGACCAGCACGGGCGCCGTATATTCGCCACCGAGCGGCAGCACATCCTTGCCGCTCACCTTCGTCTGGATGTCGCGCCGGCGCAGGATCGTGTGCAGCGTCTGCTCGATATATTCGGGCTGGCCCTCCTCGACCATGATGACGGCCTTCTTGCCGAGGCAGAAACTGACCACCTCGTCCTCGATCACCGGATAGGTGACGTTGAGCACATAGATCGGCACGACCGTGTCGCCGTAGATATCGGCGAGGCCGAGATATTGCAGCGCGCGCATCAGATTGTTGTACATGCCGCCTTGGACGATGATGCCGATCTCGCCCTCGGCCGGCCCGAAATGCTCGTTGAGCTTCCGGGCCTTGATGAAGTCGACGGCCGCCGGCCAGCGGGCTTCGAGCTTCTCCTTCTCGTGCGCATAGGCGGCGGGCGGCAGCACGATGCGGTTGACGTCGCGCCGCGGGTTCTCGACCGCCTCGCGCAGCGAGAAGGCCGGGCGCTTGTTGTCCTTGGCGACGAACTGGCCGTGCACGTGGCAGGTGCGGATGCGCACCTCCAGCATCACCGGGGTGTTCGAGGCCTCCGACAGTTCGAATCCGTCCTCGACCGCCTTCACGACGCTTTCCAGATTGGGGCGCGGGTCGAGCAGCCACATCTGCGATTTCATCGCATAGGCGTGGCTGCGCTCCTGCATGATGGAGGAGCCCTCGCCATAATCCTCGCCGATGACGATCAGCGCCCCGCCCATCACGCCGCCCGACGACAGGTTGGAGAGCGCGTCGGACGCCACATTGGTGCCGGCCGTCGATTTCCACGTCACGGCGCCCCGCACCGGATACATCACCGAGGCCGACAGCATGGCGGCGGCCGCGGCCTCCGAGGCCGAGGATTCGAAATGCACGCCGAGCTCGTCGAGCACGTCCCTGGCGTCGGCCAGTACATCCATCAGATGCGAGATCGGCGACCCCTGATAGCCGCCCACATAGGACACGCCCGATTGCAGCAACGCCTTGGTGATGGCGAGAATGCCCTCGCCCCGAAAGATCTCCCCCGCCCCGAGCTTGAGGTCCTCGACTTCGCGGGCGAAGGATCGTTCGGCCATGCGGGGCTCCTTCCGGCGCTCGATGCGGCCGGAGGGCGGGCGCGGAGCGGCGGGCAGCTTGGAAGAATTCTATGCATGTTCATAGATCGGGGTGGCGGGTGTCAATGGCGACGTCCGAGGCGGCCAGGAGAGCGCCGGCAGAACGGATCGCGGCCGGCGGGAGAATGGTCGAAATTGGCTTGCTCATTGGGGCCGTCCTCGCCTGCTAGTCCATTGTGCCGGCAAGACTCCTCGCTCTCATGCGCTGGAATTTCAAGACTTTCAGAGGCACAATGTCGTCAGGCTGACGAATCCGTTGGCAATCCACAAAGCAGGACCTTGACGCCATGAAGCCCCCGAGGGCGACCAGTCCCCAGATCAGGACCGTTGACCCTCTCCGCCGTCACGGAATCATGGGTGCTGCGGACAAGTTCCTGTTCGGCATCGTGCCGGTCATCTTCGCGGACGGTATAACCTTCGGCTTCCTCATCGAGCTTCCGCTGACGCCCGGACCCGGTTGCCTCAATGGAGGGACGTCACCAGCGTCAGCGAATTGAAACACACGTTCTTCGAAGTCATCCTGCTCCATCCCGCAGTCGATTTCGTGACCGCTATCGCCTAGACTGGCGCGTGGACAGTCAGACTATACAGAACTTGATCGTCGTGGACTAAGCAAATATTAACCGTTCAGAGCTTTTTAACCGCAAATAAACACTGCAAAAGGCTGAATTGACAGCCCAGGCCGCATTGGATATCAAGCGATAGACTATCAAATACGTTGATAGATTGAGCCTCTTCTATCGTATTGTTAGACTTTCAAGCAGCATTCTGCTGCGCGGGAATGTATCGACGATGTACAGCCCCGGCGCCATACAAGCTGCGGACCGACGCACACCCGGTGCCGAACAGAGCGCACCGAATGTGGTGAAACCGGGCGTCACGAAAGCTGTTGCGACAAAGCTCAGCCTGCGGCCCGGCATGGAGACACCCTTCGCGACCTGGCAGGCCGCTTTCACGCGAGCCGCCTCCGCGGCTCCGGACTTTGTCAGTCTGGAGATCATCCCTGCCTTTCCAGGCGCGGTCGATTGGCAGGTCATCCAGCGATTCAGTTCACCCGAGGGGCTGTCGCGCTGGGTGAGCGATGCGGGACGTGCCGCGCTCCTCGCGGAGCTCGCGGCAATCGAGGGTTCCGGTCAAGGGTCCCACCCCGATGAAGCGGCGCCGGATTTCCATTCGACCACCACGGTCACCGAGGTGTTCGCGACCGTCGTGAAGCCCGGGCAGGAGCACGCGTTCCGGCTCTGGAGCGAACGCATCCAACAAGAACAGGCCCGCTTCCCAGGCTATATGGGCACCTTGGTCCAGGCGCCTTTGTCGTTGGACGTCCCTTATTGGACCACGTTGGTCCGCTTCGAAGCCCCGGCCTTTCTTGATGCCTGGCTCCAGTCATCGGAGCGAAAGGCCATTCTAACCGAGGCGACGCCCGAGGTGTCGTCCTGGGAGAACCACCGGATGACCAACGCGTTCGCCGGCTGGTTCGCCAATGAGCAGCATCTCGCGCCGCCGCCGGCCTGGAAGCAGACGTGTCTCGTCCTGCTCGTCCTGTTTCCCATCGTCATGCTGGAAATCCGCTTCCTCAGCCCGTTGCTGAGCGGATTGCCGCTGGCCCTATCCACCTTCATAGGCAATGCGATCAGCGTTTCTGTCGTGTCGTGGCCCTTGATGGCAGTCGCCATTTTCGGCCTGGGCTGGTGGCTGCGGCCCCCGGCTCACCACCGCCGGCGAACGGAGTTGCTTGGCCTCTCGACGCTTGCTGCCTTGTACGCTCTGGAACTTTTGATTTTCACGTATCTGATGTGACGACGGCGCACGGATAGCAACACAAGCTGACCATAACCTCGCAGGGACAACAATCATGGCTGACGAACACAACGAATTCATGGCTCGGGCGATCGCCCTGTCGGAAAAGACCTCCCTGGTCGACAGCGCGGGCGGCGTCTTCGGCTGCGTGATCGTTCAGGACGGCAAGATCATCGCGGAAGGCGCCAACCGCGTCGTCGCGGAAAACGATCCGACCTGGCATGGCGAGATCGAAGCCATCCGCAAGGCCTGCAAGGCGGAAGGCAGCTTCAAGCTTCGCGATGCCACACTCTATACCAGCGCCGAGCCCTGCCCCATGTGCATGGCGGCCGCCTATTGGGCCGGCATCAAGCGCGTGTACTACGCCGCACAGGTCGAGGATGCGCTGGAATACGGCGGCTTCGACGACAGCATGATCTATGCCGAACTCAAGAAGGACGTCGAAGACCGATCGATTCCGATCAAGCAGATCATGCGCGCGGAGGCTGTCGAAGTCTGGAAGAAATATGCCCAGAAGGCAGATCGCGTTCCCTACTGAAATCTAGACACGCCTTCAGACGCATCTCTTGCCCGTTCAGACGATCGGGTCTGGACGGGATCCATTCTCCTGCCGTGGCCGGACATGAACATCGACAGCCTGAAGCAGGTCTGCAGGGGTCCGGTCATCGCGGCAGGCGATGCCGATTTCGCGGAGGCCATCCATGGAAACCTCTGGAACAGGCTGATCCCCGACCGCGCGCCGGACGCGGTCGTCAAGGCCGCGGATGAAGACGACATCATCGCGGCGGTGCGCTTTGCCCGCGCGAACGGCGTCAAAGTCGTCGTGCGCGGCGGCGGACACAATTGGTGTCAGCCTAGCCTGCGTCACGGCGGCATTCTGATCGACCTCCAGAAGCTCACGAAGGTGCTTTCGATCGATGCAGAGAACCGCAGAGCGGTGATCCAACCGATCATCAGCAATCGCGATATCCAGAAAGCCCTCAAACCCTTCGGACTGGCTTTCCCCACCGGCCATTGCCCGCAGGTCAAAGCCAGCGGCTATTTTCTCGGCGGCGGCATGGCCTGGAACCCCACGGTCTGGGGCTTAGGCGTGGAGAGCCTGGAGGCCATCGAACTCGTCACCGCACAGGGCGAACTGATCAAATCGAGCGCGACCGAGAACCCGGACTTCTTCTGGGCCGCCCGTGGCGCGGGTTACGGGTTCTTCGGCATCATCACGAAATATTACCTCAAGCTCCATCCCCTACCCAAAGCCATTCATGGCAGCACCTATTATCACCGGCTCGAGGATGCACCTGCCATCGGCGCCTGGCTGGGCGAACTGGCGCCGACGATGGCCCCGAGTGTCGAGTTGAGCCAGTTCATCGTCAAGGCTCCAACGGAGCTGAAGGACACAGCCTCCGGTCAGAACGGTTGGCTCTGCATGGTTACGGCATCGGCCTTCGAGGACACACGTGACGCGGCCGAAGCCGCACTGCGGCCGCTCGAGAAGCCGCCCGTCCGGCCGCTGTCAAAGTCTTTCGCGACGCCACTCGATTTCGAGCAGCTCTTCGACGCCTCCGGGTCGCTGTTTATCGAGGGTGCTCGCTGCAGGGTCGAGGCGACCTATTCCAATCACAGCCCCGGCGAGATGATGCAGGCCGTCTTGCCCTTGCTGCCGAAGGCGCCGTCGGCCAGCTCAGTGTTCCTGTTCACGATCTTCTGCGGTCCAAATATCCCGGCTCCGCGAAAGGATATGGCGCGATCCATGTCGGCCAAGGTTTACGGCGGCCCTTGGACCATGTGGCAGGAGGCCAAGGACGATCAAGCCAATACAGACTGGCATCAGGCGATGATCACCACCCTGCGGCCCTATAACGTCGGCTATTACATCAGCGAGTCGAATTCGGTGGAACGACCCGCCAGCGTGGTCGAGTCCTTCACGGCCGAAAAGTGGCAGAAGCTCAGTGACCTGCGGGAGAAGCACGATCCGGATCGCGTGTTCTTTGGCTATTTCGATGGCCTCG
Source organism: Lichenifustis flavocetrariae (assembly GCF_026130545.1). Lineage (GTDB taxonomy): Bacteria > Pseudomonadota > Alphaproteobacteria > Rhizobiales > Beijerinckiaceae > Lichenihabitans > Lichenihabitans flavocetrariae. Next base: position 146,477 of record NZ_JAMOIM010000012.1, read on the forward strand.
CCGACAAGTAGCGAATCCGCCCATGGTGCGTTTCCTGCCATTTCGTAAATCGAAGCGGCAGCCCTCAGCGTGGCCACTCCTCCGCTTTTCACGCTGATCTCCACATTGTCAGCCATTCTCAGCCTCCGGCGTCCCCCGGCCAAGGGGCGCAGAGACCGCATGTCATCGTTTCGCGCCGCCGCCCAAAACCTAAGCGCCCCCTGCCGAAAGGTTCATCGTCCACCTCTCTTGGCAATCTCCGCCCCATTGTTTTAAGCTTGAAGTATCGGGCGATGCGGCCTGGCCGCGACCGAGCCGACGCTTGGAGAAAAGTGCCATGATCGACGTTTCACGCCGTCACACCCTGGCGCTCGGCGCCGGCGGATTCATCGCCAGTCTGCTGGCCGGGCGCATCCCGGTCCAGGCCGCCGAGACCGGCACGCTGACGGTGGCGTTCAACGTCAACGTGCCGTCCTTCGACCCCACCACCGGCGCCTCGGCCGTCAACCCGACCATCCAGGCGATCTACCGCTCGATCTTCGACCAATATGTCGGCCAGAAGCCCGACCTCGCCTTCGAGCCGGGGCTGCTGACCGCCTGGGGCTGGAGCGACGACAAGTCCAAGGTGTGGATGGACGTGCGCGAGAACGTCACGTGGCACGACGGCTCGGCCTTCACGCCCGAGGATGTCGTGTGGTCGCTGACCCGCGCGGCCGACCCGAAGGCCGGCAACCCGATCCAGTTCGTCTGGTCCAAGATCGCCAATTTCAAGATCGAGGGCCATCGCATCACGGCCGATGTCGTGTCCTTCGAGCCGACGCTGTTCAAATGGATGGCCTTCCTGACCGGCTACGTGCTGCCCAAAACCTACTACGAGAAGGTCGGCCCGGAGGGGTTCGAGAAGAAGCCGGTCGGCACCGGGCCCTATATGTTCGATGCCTATGAGGGCAACGCCTATCTGCGCCTGAAGGCGAACCCGACCTATTGGGGCGGCAAGCCGCCCTTCGAGACGGTCGTGTTCAAATTCGTCACCGATGCGACGAGCCGGGCGGCCGAGATCGAGAGCGGCTCCTCCGACGTGACGCTGGAGATTCCTTACGAGGAATTCGATCGCCTGAAGGCCAAGTCCGGCCTCAAGGGCGTGGCGACGCCGGTCTCCGATATCGGCATGATCTTCATCTCGAACACCACGCCCGCGATGCTCGACAAGAACGTCCGGCTGGCTGCCATCCACGCCATCGACAAGGAGGCGATCATCAAGCGCCTGCTGCGCGGCTATGGCGTGCCGCTCGCGACCCTGGAAGCACCGGAATACGCGGCCTATGACGCGGCCATCAAGGTGCCCTACGACCCGAAGCTCGCCGCCGAACTGTTGAAGAAGAGCGGCTATTCGCCGGAAAAGCCCGTGAGTTTCACGATCCAGACGACACGCGGCTTCAAGCCGAAAGACTATGAGATGATCCAGGCGATCGTCGGCATGTGGCGCAAGGTCGGCATCGCGGCCGAGATCGAAGTCTACGAGATCGCCAAGCATTACGAGCTGCGCGCCGCCCACAAGCTGGCCCCCATGGCCTTCTACAATTGGGGCAATGCCATCGGGGACCCGACGACCTCGACCGGCTTCGCCATGTTCGGCCCTTCGCCGCATTCGGCCTGGAAGTCGGACGATCTCGATGCCAAGATCGGCCCGCTCTGGGGCGAGAAGGACGAGGCGAAGCGCATCGCGGGCTGGAAGGCGGTGGACCAGTATATCGCCGAGGAGGGGTTGGTGATCCCGCTGCTGCAATATGCCCAGCCCGTGATCTACAAGTCGTCGCTCAAGCTGACGCCCAATGTGTCGGGCGCGTTGCAGCCGACGCTCGTCGCCAAGGCCTGAGGCGAGGGCGACGAGGCGCGAGAACCCCATGACCACAGCCCTGAACCGCGTCGCCATGATGGTCGTGACGCTGTTCGGCGTGACCGTGGTGGTGTTCGTGCTGCTGCGCGTGGCGCCGGGCGATCCCGTCGCCATGATGATCGGGCCCGGCGCGAGCGCGGCCGACATCCTGGCCCTGCGGGTGCGCTACGGGCTCGACGGATCGTTGCTCACGCAATTCATCATCTGGCTCAAGGCGCTGCTCGGCGGCGATTTCGGCACCTCGATCTCGTTCCACCGCAACGCCCTCGCGCTCATCGCCGAGCGGCTGCCGGCGACGCTGGAACTGGCCGTCGTGGCGTTGGGCGTGGCCCTTCTGCTCGGCTTCACGCTGGCTGTCGCCGGCACGCTGGCCCAGCGGCGCATTGGCGAGGTGGCCGTCGATAGCCTCACGGGGCTGATGCTGGCGGTGCCGGATTTCGTCTGGGCTTTGGCGCTGGTGCTGCTGTTCGGCGTGGCGCTGCCCTTGTTTCCGCTCTCGGGCCGCATCGATCCGAGCCTCGGCGGCACGTTCCGCACGCCGTTCTATCTCCTCGAAAGCCTCGTCACCGGGCAGGCCGCGGCAGCCCGCGATGTCGCGGCCCATCTCGTCATGCCGGTGCTGGCGCTGGCCCTTCCACTCTCGGCGATCGTGGCTCGCGTGCTGAAGGGCGCCCTGGCCGAGGCCATGGTGCAGGATTACGTGCTGCTCGCCCGCGTCAAAGGCATGTCGGAATGGCGGCTCGTCACCCGCGAGGCCCTGCGCAACGCCGTCGGCCCCACACTGGCGCTGACCGGCGTGCAATTCACCTTCCTGCTCGGCGGCACCGTGATCGTCGAGCGCATCTTCGCCTATCCGGGCCTCGGCAATATGGCGATCGAGGCGGTGATCAACCGCGATCTGCCGCTGGTGCAGGGCATCGTGCTGGTTTTCGGCGCGCTCTTCATCGTCACGAACCTCCTGGTCGATCTCGCCATCGCGGCGTTGAACCCGCGCCTGCGCCATGGCTGACGCGAACCTCGCCGTGCCCAGGCCCGTGGGCCGCCCCGCCGCTCATCCGGGCCCCCGGCGCTGGCCCGCGCTCCTGCGCGACCCGAAGCTGATGTTCGGCGGTGGCTTCATCCTGTTTCTCGTACTGCTCGCGATCTTCGCGCCCGTCGTCGCCCCGCATGACCCGCTCGAACAGGACTTGATGGCCGCGACCCTGCCGCCCTGGGGCTTTGCGGAGGCCGACCCGGCCCACCTGCTCGGCACCGACGACCTTGGCCGGGACGTGCTGTCGCGCCTGATCTTCGGCACCCGCGTCGCACTCACGGTCGCGGCTGTCGCGGCCTTGGTGGCCGCGACGGCGGGGACGCTGCTCGGCCTTCTGGCCGGCTATTTCGGCGGGTGGGTCGATGCGGCCGTGTCGCGCCTCGTCGAGATCTGGATGGCCTTTCCGGCCGTACTCCTCTCGATCCTCATCGTGGCGGTGCTTGGCTCGGGCCTGACCTCCGTCATCGTCGCCATCGCGGTCATCGACTGGACCCGGTTCGCCCGCGTCATCCGGGCCGACACGATGGCGCAAGCGCAGGCCGATTATGTCACCGCCGCCCGCACCCTCGGCTTCGGCCGCTGGACGATTTTGTTTCGTGAGATCCTTCCAAACGTCATGCCCGGACTGATCGCTCTGCTGGCGCTCGAAATGGGCATCGCCGTGGTGGTCGAGGCGATCCTGTCCTTCGTGGGCCTGTCGGTCTCCTCCGACACGCCGACCTGGGGCGGCATGATCGCCTCGGGGCGGCAGATCATCTATCAGGCCTGGTGGGTCTTCGCGGCGCCGCTCGCCGCCGTCTTCCTCACGGTGCTGGCCTTCAACCAAGTGGGCGACGGCCTGCGCCGCCTGCTCGATCCGGTGTTGCGGCGATGAGTGCCGCGCTGCTCAGCATCGAACATCTCTCCGCCATCTCGGAGCGCGAGGGCGGCGCATCGATCCTGCGCGATGTCTCACTCAGTGTCGCGCCCGGCGAGGTGCACGGCCTCGTCGGCGAAAGCGGCGCCGGCAAATCGACCGTCGCCCGCGCGATCCTGGGCATGCTGCCCCGCGCCGTTCGCGTGACCTCGGGCGCCATCATCCTGTCCGGCACTGAACTGCTGACGCTGGAGCCGAAGCGACGCCGTTCGCTGCTCGGCGCCCATGTGGCGCTCATCCCGCAGGACCCGCTGAGCGCGCTGAACCCAAGCCGCCGCATCGAGGCGCAGCTCACCGATGGCCTGCGGATGTGGAAAGGCTGCTCGGCCGCCGAGGCCCGCCGGCGCGCCCTCGCCCTGCTCGACGAGGTGCAGATGCGCGAGCCCGAGCGCGTGATGCGGCTCTACCCGCACGAACTCTCGGGCGGCATGCGGCAGCGCGTGCTCATCGCCGCCGCCTTCGCGCTCGAACCCCGGCTCGTCATCGCCGACGAACCCACGACCGCCCTCGACGTGACAGTGCAAAAACAGATCCTGCGCCTGATCCGCGACATGCAGCTCCGGCACGACACCGGCGCGCTCTTCGTGACACACGATCTCGGCGTCGTGGCCCAGATCTGCGACCGCGTCACGCTGCTCTTCGGCGGCCGCATCATGGAGCAGGGGCCGACCGCCGACCTGCTGCTTCGCCCCCAGCATCCCTACACGCGCGCGCTGGTTGCCGCCTCGCCGCGCTACGACCGACCGGAGGACGGGCTCGCGCCCGTGCCGGAGGCCGTCATGGCCCGCTGCCGGCAGGAGATTGCCGCCTTCGACCGGGGGCTCCATGGCTGAGATCCTGCTCGAAGCCGCGAATCTCGATGTCGGCTATGCCACGGGTTGGGCCAAACCCGCGACCGTGGTGGTGAAAAATGTGTCACTGTCGATCGGGCGCGGCGAGGTGGTCGGCATCGTCGGTGAATCGGGCTCGGGCAAGACGACGCTCGGCCGCGCCTTGCTCGGGCTCGTTCGGCCTTTGGCCGGCACCATCCGGTTCGCCGGCACCGACATCACGCGTCTCGACGAGGCGGCGATGCGCCCTCTGCGCCGACGCATGCAGATGGTCTTCCAGGACCCCATGGCGTCGCTGAACCCGCGCCACATGATCGCGCGCATTCTGACGGCTCCGCTGCGATTGCACGGCCTCGCCCGAACCCAGCGCGAGGCCCTGGCGCTGGCAAGCCAGACCCTCGACCAAGTCGGGTTGCCGCTGGCGGCGCTGCAACGCTATCCTCATGAACTGTCGGGTGGCCAGCGGCAACGCGTCGGCATTGCCCGCGCCGTGATGCTGAAGCCCGATTTCGTGCTGGCCGACGAGATCGTCTCCGGCCTCGACGTCTCGACCCAGGCCCAGGTGCTGCGCCTGATCGGCGACCTGAGCCGCGACATGGGTCTCGCCATGGCGTTCATCAGCCACGACCTGTCCGTCATCCGCGCCGTCTGCGACCGCGTGCTCGTCATGCGCCAGGGCGAGATCACTGAGGAAGGCGCGTGCGAAACCGTCTTCGCCGCCCCGCGCTCGCCCTATACCCGCAGCCTCATCGACGCGATCCCGCTGCCGGTGCCCGATCCGCACTGGCTCGCGCGCCTGCCCGAGGCGGTTCCCTAGCCCCCGAAGCCGGGCGGCGCGCGGGCGCCCGGCGTTGCCAGTACAGCCCCGCCCGGAGAAACGATCATGCGGATGACTATAGGCATCGCGGTGGTGGCGATGACGATGGCCGGCTTGTCCGCGGCCCGCGCCGACGAACTTCCCGGCCTGCGCGGCCATGACCATACCGGCATCACGGTGCCGGACATGGATCAGGCCGTCAGCTTCTTCACGGATGTGCTCGGCTGCAAGGCCGCGATGACGTTCGGGCCGTTTTCAGGCATGGGCGAGGTGTTGAACATCAATTCGCAAGCCGTGGTCGAGAAGATCACCATGGTGCGTTGCGGCGCGGGCTCGAATATCGAGCTCTTCAAATATTCCTCACCTGACCAGAAGGACATGACGCCGAAGAACAGCGACATCGGCGGGATGCACATCGCGCTTTACGTCGACGACGTGCAAAAGGCGAAAGACTATCTCGACCGCAAGGGCGTCAAGACCTTCAAGGGCCCGATCCCGGTCGGCCAAGGCCCTGCCGCCGGTGAAACCATTCTCTATTTCGTAGCCCCCTGGGGCCTGCAGTTCGAGGCGATCAGCTATCCCAAGGGGCTCGGCTACGAGAAAGGCGCGAGCACGGTTTTGTGGAAGCCGACCGAGCCGGGAAAATAAGCCGGCCGCTTAGCCCTTGCCGGGTCTGCATGGCTTGCGGCTGCCATTACAAGCACCGCATTGATCAGGCTTGTGTATTTACAAGATATAGGGACAGAAGTTCCTTGCACGAACTTCGAGTTGAAGCCCGCAATAGGCGTGCCTTGCCTAAGCATTTTGTCAGTGAGCAAGTCCTAATGTCGAGGCGCGACGAAATATCCACCTCTCGTCAATATCTGTGCCGCATAGTTCTCGCATATCGCCCGATGGACCGCGCAGCAGGTAGAGACCTTGATCGAACCGATAGGCCTGGAATGCGATATCGGCGAGAACGAGTCTGCACGATTGGAAGCCTTGGCAAGCTTTCAGATGAGCGGAACCGCGTCTGAGCCCCGGTTCGACAAGATCGTTCAACTGGCCGTCAGGCTGTTCGGGACTTCGATGGCGGCCGTGGCGCTCATCGATCAGGACCGGCAATGGCTGAAGGCGCAGGCGGGTTTCGCCATCACGGAAACCCCGCGCGCGGTTTCGTTCTGCACCCACACGATCAGATCCGACGATGTCTTGACCGTTCTCGACACACGATCGGACACCAGGTTCGCGCAAAACCCTCTCGTGACCGGGCCACCCTTCATTCGATTCTATGCCGGAGCGCCGCTCGTCACCTCGGACGGACATCGACTCGGCGCGCTCTGCGTTGCGGACACCGCCCCGCGCCTGCACTTCTCGGCCCACAAGAGACAAATCCTCACCGATCTGGCCGCGCTTGTCGTGGAACAGATGTATCTTCGTCGGGGCGAACTCGTCCGCGTGGCCGTGACGGGCTTCGCCGACGCGACCGAGCTGGCGCTGCTTTCCGTCGACGCGACGGGAAAAATCGAGTTTGCCAATCAAGCGGCGACGGAACTGTTCGGCTACGCGCGACATGAGATGATCGGGCGGTCCGTCGACATCATCATCCCTGACCGGATGCAGGGCGCGCACCGCGTCGGCATGGCACGAGTCCTGGCTGGTGAGCCGTCGAAACTTACCGGAAAGACCATCGAACTCTCGGCTCGAAAGAGAGATGGGTCCGAATTTCCGATCGAGATGTCCTTGTCGGTTTGGCACAACGAGCGCGGCGTCGGCATGGGGGCCGTGATCCGCGACATCTCGGAGCGCCGCGAACGCGACGGCCGCCTGCTCCGGATCGCCAATCACGATAGTCTCACCGGCCTGAGCAACCGTGGGCGCCTCGAACAACTGATTGCCGCGACTTTTCTTGCAGGCGATGCCGCCGCTGTCCTGCTTCTGGATCTCGACGGATTCAAGGACGTCAATGACAGTGTCGGTCATGCTGTCGGGGATTCACTGCTCCAGGCCGTGTCGGTTCGTTTACCGACGGTCCTGCCGCCGCGTGCCACGCTGGCCCGCTTTGGCGGCGACGAATTCGCGGTGCTGCTGTCGGGTGTCGGAGACCCTTTGCAGGCGCAGGCCTGCGGCACCGCGATCCTGACGGCCCTGGAGACACCCTTCGAACTCGCCGGTCATAGGTTCCAGGTGGGCGGCAGCGTGGGTTTTGCGGTGGGTCCGGCGCATGGTGAAGATCCGGAAGAACTCATTGCAAGTGCGGATTTCGCACTCTACCGCGCCAAGCAGGCGGGTGGTCGCACGCTCCGGATGTTCGAACCGGAAATGCGTCATGCTGCGGCAGCCCGCCGCGCCACGCAGGATGATCTTCTTCGCGCGTTGCAGAAGAAAGAGCTGGTTCTCCATTATCAGCCCCAGATCTCCTTGGACGACGGCCGGTTGATCGGGGTCGAGGCTCTCATCCGGTGGCAGCATCCCGAGCGTGGTCTCCTTCTTCCCGGCGCATTCCTGGCCGCGATCGAAACCAGTTCATTGGCCCTGCGGGTCGGGGCTTGGGTTCTGGACGAGGCCTGCAGGCAAATGGCTGCGTGGCGCGCTGCGGGCCTTTCGAACATCCGTGTCGGCATCAACCTGTTCTCCGGGCAGTTCCGCTCAGGATCCCTCGGCCGCCAGGTTCTGGATGCCATCGACCGCCACGACATCGATCCGGAGATGCTTGAACTCGAAGTCACCGAAACGATCGTCCTCCAGAACGACGACCATCTGTTGGCCGATATTCGAGGCTTGTGGGAGCGTGGCGTCCGGATTGCCTTCGACGACTTCGGCACAGGCTATGCGTCGCTCAGCACGCTCAAGCGCTTTCCGGTCACGACGTTGAAGATCGACCGTAGCTTCGTGAAGGATCTGCTGACCGATAGCTCAGACGCGGCGATCACCCGCGCCATGATCACGCTCGGCAGGGAATTGAACTTGGACACGGTCGCCGAGGGGATCGAGACCCGAGAGCAGGAGACAGCGCTTCGCGCTCTCGGATGCAAGATCGGTCAGGGCTATCTTTATGGGAAAGCCATGCCGGCGCATTTGATTGCGGCCTTGGTGGGGGATCCGACACAAGTGCCCACGACCACGGCTTTAGCGTCTTAAATCACGCCTGCGGGCTTTGAACGTCGAACAGAGGCCCGCCTATGCGCCGCTCACCCGCGATTTGCGAGCAAAAGCAACCCGGATCAGCGGGCCGATCCAAAGAGAGCCAACGCTGGCGGCCGCGGAACCGCGCTTGCCGCACCCCGGCGAGCAAGGACACGGAACGGACAGCGGCATTGCCAAAGTTGTTGAGGTTCGAGACCTCCTCAGACATGCTCGCTGAACAGCTTGAGCGGCGATCTCACGTTCCACAATGCTCTAGTTTGCGTCAGGTAGGCGAGTAGTCGTGGCCCTTCTCTGGGCAGAAGGGGGGGAAGAATATGAGCATCGTTCCTGCACCTGTGAATGAAGCGGCACGGATCACATCGCTGCTGGCTCACGCCATCCTGGATACCGGGCCGGATACCTACCTCGACAGCTTGACGCGGATCGCCGCCCGCCGGCTCAAAGCACCGATTGTTTTGATCAATGTGGTCGGCGAGGACAGGCAATGGGCCAAGGCGGCCTTCGGCTTGCCGAGGGGCTACGAACTGCCGCGAGATCTCAGCTTTTGCGCCTATGCGATCCTGACACCGTCTCAACCGACCATTATCGCGGATACTCTCACTGACGCGCGCGTCGCCACAAATCCGTTGGTTACCGGCAAGCCAGGGTTTCGATTTTATGCCGGCGCCCCGATCACGGACGGCGAGGGTAGGGCGCTTGGCGCTTTATGCGTGCTGGATACACGGCCGCGTGATTTTAACCAGCCGGAATCACGTTTGCTTCTAGAGATCGCAGAAAGCGTCTCCGCAAGGCTGGAATTATACCGCACCATGGCGGCTCTCAATGAGAGCCAGCAGCGTTTCAAAGATGTCGTCGAACTGAATACGCAAATCCCATGGACGGCATCGGCAACAGGCGAATCCGAAGAGGCCGCCGGCCATTGGCTCTCTCTCGTGGGTCTGCCGGACGAAGAATCAACGAGCCGTGGCTGGGTTCGCATGGTGCACCCGGAGGATCTGCCGAAGGCATCGGCCGCATGGGCTGCCTCGGTCCGTGACGGTCACCACCTCGATCTCGACTATCGCGTGCGTCTCGCGGATGGCGGCTATCGCTGGTTTCGGGTGCGGGCGGCGCCACAACGCGACGCCATGGGCGTGATCCTTCGTTGGTATGGGACCGTCGAGGATATCCATGACCGAAAGGTGGCAGAGATCGCGCACGGGGAAACCGAGGTTAGGCTCCGTCTTGCACTCGACATTGGCAGGCTACGCACCTGGGAACTTGACCTTGCCTCCCGTCGACTGACGGCATCCGACGTCAGTGTTCTGAATTTCGGCCTGCAGCTCGGGGCAGAGGTTTCGAGCCATGATGCAGCGCTTTCACGAATGCACCCGGACGATGAAAAGCGCTATGGCCGGGAGGTGCGGAGTGCTTGGACTTCGGGCCAGGAACTCGACATCGAATATCGCAGCATCTGGCCTGATGGCACGGTTCATTGGATCAGGATCATAGGCCATCCCACGCGTGATGGGGAAGGCAAGGCCGTCCGTCTGATTGGCCTGTCACTCGATATTACCGCGCAGCGGACCGCTGAGGATGAGCGTCAACAGGCGGAGGCGAGGACGGCCTATATCGCCAATCACGATCCGCTCACCGGCTTGGCAAATCGTCGCCGCTTTCATAGGGCACTGGCTGAAGCGCTGAGCGCAGCAAGTTCCGAGTCCAAAGTTGCACTCCTTTGTATCGACTTACTTGACTTCAAGACAATCACCGATGCCATGGGTGCTGAGACGGGCGACAATATACTCCAGCACGCCGCGGAACGCCTCAAAGCGAGCGTGGGAACGGAAGACCTCGTGGCTCGGTACAGCTCTGACGAGTTTGCTGTGCTTCTCAGGTCAGTGTCCTTGTCCGTTGAAGTCGATAAGCTGGCGCTTCGGTTACTGCAATCGCTTGAGGAACCGATCAGCCTGGCAGACCAGATTTTAGTGCTGGGCGGCAGTATCGGCATTTCCGTAGCTCCGGATGATGCGACCAATTCCCTTGAACTGCTTAGAAATGCCAACGCTGCTCTTGTCCGCACCAAGGCAAGCGGCCGTGGCGGGTATCAGTTTTTCGATCCCGCCGCGGACGTTCGGCTTCAGGCCCTTGCGGATCTGAAATTGAGTCTGCGCGATGCCTTGGCCCGAGATGAGTTCCATCTGGTCTATCAACCCGTGATCGACGCCGTGCAGGGGACCGTCAGTAGCTTCGAGGCGTTGATTCGGTGGCAACATCCCGAGCGCGGCCTGGTATCGCCCGCTGACTTTATCCCTCTCGCCGAAGAGACCGGATGGATCATCGCGATCGGCGGTTGGGTGCTGCGCGAGGCTTGCAAGCAGGCGGCCACATGGCCAGAGGGCATCAGTGTTGCGGTCAACTTCTCCGCTGTGCAATTCGAGGGCCGGAACATGGAGGCCGAGATCGGCTCCGCTCTGAAGGATTCCGGCTTAGCCCCCGGCCGTCTCGTCATCGAACTGACAGAAACCATACTGCTTCAGGATGACGATGCCAAAAACAAGGCGTTACGCGCTTTGCGAGGACTCGGCGTGCGCATTGCCATGGACGATTTTGGGACCGGCTACTCCTCCTTGGGCTACCTCCGGCGCTTCCCGTTCGACACGATCAAGATCGATCAATCGCTGGTTCGCGGTCTTCCGGACGGTGCTGGCGGAGACGCGATAGTCTATGCCGTCATCAGCTTGGCGCACAGTTTGGGGATCTCGGTCACGGCCGAAGGCGTGGAAACTCCCGCACAGTTTGAACTGTTGCGCCAGCAAGGGGCAAGCCATGTGCAAGGCTATCTCTTCAGCCGGCCTGTTCAGGCGTCGGAGATCCCCTCTCTTTTGACCAGGCGCTTTGCGGAAAGCGGTGATTCACAGACATAGGCGGGGCATCGCGGTCCTGATTGCATAAGGTTGCACGTGTGGTTTTGGATAGATCGTGGGGCTGCTTCTTTGGCGAGCTAAGCGATGGCCTCCCCGCACCTGTCCCGATAACCTTCCAGCCCAGCCCGGATGTCGTCCGGAATCGGGCGGGACGTAAACGCCTCCAGCATCGTCGTCACCGTGACCAGCCGGCCCCGCACCACCTCGACCCCGTCCTTGAACACGGGCAAGACCAACGTATAGGACGAGCCGCCAATCCGCTCGACCAGGACCGCGACGTCCAGCACCTCGCCCATGCGGCTCGGCTTCAGGAACTCGCAGGAGGCTTGAGCGTAGCCGAGGCCGATCTTTCGCTCCGAGATCAAAAGATAATAGTCGAGACCGAGCGCCGCGCCGAAGAACTGCTCGACCGCTTCGTTCAGGATGTCGAAATAGCGCGGCGTGAAGACGATTCCGGCGGGGTCGCAATGGCGAAAGCGGATCGGCACCGCAGTCGACCAGACCGCAGTCGGCAGTTTGGTCCGGGTCAGAGGCTCAATCCGCTTGCGCTCGGCGGTCGTCATGCGTGGCTCCTGTCATCGATGCGGCGCCACGGAGCACATCGCCCCTCACTGACGCAAGCCGGTTGACGAAGCCGGTGAGGCGGCGGATATATTTTGAACCTAAAGTAATGGATGGTTCGTGACTGAACTTCGTGCATGCGTGACCGGCGGCAGCCGAGGGATCGGGCGGGCCATTGCGGCGGCGCTCACGGCCGCCGGTCACCACGTCACCATTCTGGGACGCACACAGGCGACGCTCGATGCGGCGGTCGCCGAAGGTGCAGCCCATGCCGCGCGGACGGTCGACGTCGCCGAACCCGATCGCCTGGCCGAGGTTGTGGCCGCGGGCCGTTTCGACATCCTGGTCAACAATGCGGGTGGGGCCGAGACGGCTCCCTTCGCCAAGACCGGCCGCGCCGACTTCCAGCGCCTGTTCGATCTCAATGTGTTGAGCGCCGTTGAGGCGAGCCGGGCGGCGCTGCCGTACATGAGCGCACGCGGTTTCGGCCGCATCGTCAACGTCGCCTCGACGGCGGGGCTCAAGGGCTACGGCTATATCTCGGCCTATGTCACGTCCAAGCATGCCGTGGTGGGCCTGACCAAGGCCCTGGCGATCGAATTGGCCAGGACCGGCATCACGGTCAACGCCCTCTGCCCCGGCTATACCGACACCGATATGGTGGCCACCGGGGTCGACACGATCATGCGCCGCACGCAGAGAAGCGCCGGGGAGGCCCGGGCGCATTTCGAAGCCTCGAACCCGATGGGGCGCCTGATGCAGCCCGATGAGGTGGCCCAGGCCGCCGTCTGGCTGGTGCATCCGCTCTCCGGCGGAGTCACTGGCCAATGCGTGGTCGTCGCCGGGGGCGAACTATGACTGAGTTGCCGGATGGCTCGGTCTGGATCGATGCCGAGACCAAGATCGCGGACGCGCCCGCCGATCACCGCGACGACCTGCGGCTCTGGCTGCGGCTGCTGACCTGCACGAACCTCATCGAAACGGAAATCCGCCGCAAGCTGCAGAGCCACTTCGATTTCACGCTGCCGCGGTTCGATCTTCTGGCGCAGCTCGACCGGGCCGAGGACGGGCTCGTGTTGGGCGAAGTGTCGAAGCGCCTGATGGTCTCGGCCGGCAATGTCACGGCCATCGTGGATCGCCTGATCGGCAACGGCCACATCACCCGGAGCCCGGCGCCGCATGACCGCCGCGTGCAGATCATCCGCATGACGCCCGAGGGGCGGCGCGCCTTCCGGGCCATGGCGGGACAGCATGGCGACTGGATCGGCGACATGTTCGACGATCTCGGCCCGGGCGACATCGAAATGCTCATGGGCCTGCTGGCCAACCTCAAGGGCTCGGTGCGCCGCAGCCTCTCGAACGGAGGCGCTTCGTGACGCCCATGCGCGCCATCGCGCCGCCGCTTGCCGCCTATCGGGCCGAGCATGTGCTCCTGGAGGTCGTCGAGGGCGTGGCCTCGATCACCCTGAACCGGCCGGAGCGCAAGAATCCGCTGACCTTCGAGTCCTATGCCGAACTCGTCGGTATTTTCCGGGCCGTGAAATCGGACGAGAGCGTCAAGACCTTCGTGCTGTCCGGCGCGGGCGGCAATTTCTCCTCCGGTGGCGATGTGCTCGACATCATCGGCCCGCTGGTCGCGATGAAGACCACGGACCTCCTGCGCTTCACCGAGATGACCGGCGACCTCGTGAAAGCCATGCGGGCCTGCCCACAGCCCATCATCGCGGCGGTCGCGGGCATCTGCGCCGGAGCGGGCGCCATCATGGCCATGGCATCCGACCTGCGGCTCGGGACGCTGGACGCCAAGGTCGCGTTCCTGTTCAACCGCGTCGGACTCGCGGGCTGCGACATGGGGGCCTGCGCGATCCTGCCCCGCCTGATCGGGCAGGGCAGGGCGAGCGAGTTGCTCTACACCGGCCGCTCTCTCTCAGGGGCGGAGGGCGAGCGCTGGGGCTTCTTTAACCGCCTCGTCGAGCCGGCGGAATTGCTGCCCGCTGCCCAAGATCTCGCCCGACGCATGGCCGAAGGCCCGAGTTTTGCGACCGGCCTCACCAAGCGCATGCTCCATATGGAATGGGCCATGGGTGTCGACGACGCCATCGAGGCGGAAGCCGTGGCGCAGGCCCTCTGCATGAAGACGGAGGATTTCGGGCGCGCCTACCGGGCCTTCGCGGCCAAGGAAAAACCCGCGTTCCAGGGCGATTGACCGATGCCGGACCTGAGTTTCCTCGCCTGGCCGTTCTTCGCCTCCGAGCATACGGACCTGCGGCAGCAGGTGGAGCGCTTCGCCGCGACTGAGGCGGACGGGCTCATCGACCATCACGATGTCGATGGCAGTTGCCGCCGCCTCGTGACGGCTTTCGGCAAGGCCGGCCTGATCCGCCATGCCGTCACGGCGCCCTTCGGCGGGGCGCGGGAGCGCCTGGACGTGCGGGCTCTTTGCCTCATCCGCGAGACGCTCGCCTACCAATCCGGCCTCGCCGATTTCGCTTTCGCGATGCAGGGGCTCGGCACCGGCCCGATCACGCTGTTCGGCACCACCGAACAGAAGCAGCGTTACCTGCCCCCCATCGCCGCCGGGACGGCCATCGCGGCTTTCGCGCTCTCCGAACCCGAGGCGGGATCGGATGTGGCGGCGATGGCCTGCGCGGCCGAGCCCGACGGGCCGGATCATGTCCGGCTCAACGGTGAAAAAACCTGGATCTCGAACGGCGGCATCGCGGATCGATATGTCGTCTTCTGCCGCACCGGCGAAGCACCGGGCGTCAAGGGCCTGTCGGCCTTCGTGGTCGAGGCCGATGCGCCGGGCTTCGCGGTCGCGGAGCGGCTCGACACGATCGCGCCGCACCCGCTCGCGCGGCTGCGCTTTACCGACTGCCGCGTCCCGGTCTCGCAACGGATCGGCGCACCCGGCGAAGGGTTCAAGATCGCCATGGCGACCCTCGACGTCTTCCGCTCGACGGTCGGCGCCGCCGCCCTCGGCCTCGCCCGCCGTGCACTCGACGAAACGCTCGGGCGCGTCACGACGCGGCGCCTGTTCGGCGCCACCATGGCCGAGATGCCGGCCGTGCAGGGCCATCTCGCCGATATGGCGCTCGACGTCGACAGCGCCGCCTTGATGATCTACCGCGCCGCTTGGATGAAAGACCAAGGCGCCGCCCGGATCAGCCGCGAGGCCTCGATGGCGAAGCTGCTCGGCACCGAGGCGGCCAGCCGGGTGATCGACACGGCCGTCCAGCTTCATGGCGGCGACGGCGTCCGCAAAGGCTCCAAGGTCGAGGAATTATACCGCGAGGTGCGGGCGCTGCGTATTTACGAGGGCGCGACCGACGTGCAAAAACTCATCATCGCCCGTCAGACCCTCGCGGATCATGGGGCGCGCACGGCGGCGGCAGCTCGATGAGCGACGATCCGGTCCGGCTCGACCTCCGGGGCGACATCGCCGTGGTGACGATCGACAATCCGCCCGTCAATGCGCTGGGCCAGGCCGTGCGAGCTGGCCTGGTTCGGGCGGCCGAACGGATCGCCCAGGATGCCGCGATCCGCGGCGCGGTTCTCGTCTGCGCCGGCCGCACCTTCGTGGCGGGCGCGGACATCACCGAATTCGGCAAGCCGCCCGCGCCGCCCTCCTTGCGCGACAGCAACGCGGCGCTCGAAAGCCTCGACAAGCCGGTCGTGGCCGTCCTGCACGGCACGGCGCTCGGCGGCGGTCTCGAACTGGCGTTGAGCTGCCATTATCGCGTCATCGATTCCGCCGGGGTGGTCGGGCTCCCGGAAGTGACGCTCGGCATCATCCCGGGCGCGGGCGGCACACAGCGCCTGCCGCGCCTGATCGGCGTCGCGCCCGCGCTCGACATAATCACCTCCGGCCGGCGCGTGACCGGCGAGGAGGCTTTGCGGCTCGGCATCGCGGATGCGATCGCACAGGGCGACCGACTGGCCTTTGCGCTCGCCTTCCTGCGCGCGCGGTTCGATCATCCTCTGCCGCGCGTCTCGAAGCGGCCGTTCCCGGTAACCGACCCGGAGGCGATCCTCGCTCTCCGGGCGGCCGTCACGAAGAAATCTCCCGGCCAAGTCGCGCCGGCGCGCGCGATCGACGTGATCGCGGCCAGCGCGGGCCGCGACTTCGCCGAGGGTCAGGCACTGGAACAGGAGGCCTTCGAAGCACTGCGGGCCTCGCCACAATCCAAGGCGCTGCGCCACATCTTCTTCGCCGAGCGGGCGATCGCCAAAGTGCCCGGCCTCGGCACGGCGCGCGCGCTGGCGCGGATCGGCCTCGTCGGCGGCGGCCTCATGGGGGCCGGCATCGGGACGGCCTGCCTGCTGGCCGGCCTCTCGGTGTGCCTCGTCGAGCGTGACGCAACGGCGCTCGCGGCGGGACGCGACCGGATCGACGGCCTGCTCGACGAGGCCGTCAAGCGTGGCAAGCTTTCGGCCGAGGATCGCGCGGCGATGGCCGCCACGCGGCTCACCACGGCCGTGGTGATGGCGGCCCTCGGCGACGCCGACCTCATCATCGAGGCGGTGTTCGAATCCTTGCCGGTCAAGCAGGAGGTGTTTCGCGCGCTCGACCGAGTCGCTAGGCCCGGCGCGGTGCTGGCCACCAACACCTCCTATCTCGATGTCGCGGCCATCGCGGCCGTGACATCGCGGCCCGGCGACGTGATCGGCCTGCACTTCTTCTCGCCCGCCCATATCATGAAGCTCGTCGAGATCGTGGCACCGTCATCCGCCGACCCTGATGCGGTCGCGACCGGCTTCGCGCTCGTCAAGCGGCTCGGCAAGCTCGGTGTGTGGACCGCCAATGCCGAAGGGTTCATCGGCAACCGCATCCTGTCGGCCTACCGGCGCGCCGCCGATCAGATGGTCGAGGACGGCGCGACGCCCTGGGCGGTCGATGCCGCCTTCCGCGACTTCGGGTTCACCATGGGGGTCTTCGCCATGCAGGACATGGCCGGGCTCGACATCGGCTGGGCCACCCGCCAACGCCTCGCGCCCACCCGCGACCCGGCCGAACGCTATGTCGCGATCTCGGACCGCCTCTGCGAGCGCGGCTGGTTCGGGCGGAAAACCGGGCGGGGTTATTATATCTACAAAGGTGCTGGCGCGACGCCGAACCCCGAGGTGGACGCCATCATCGCGGCCGAGCGGCAGGCGAAGGGTATCAAGGCGCGTGCCTTCACCAGTGCCGAGATCCAGAACCGCGTCCTGCTCGCCATGATCAACGAGGGCGCGTGGATTCTGGAGGACGGCGTGGCGCTGCGGGCCGGCGATATCGATGTGGTAATGGTCAACGGCTATGGTTTTCCCCGCTGGCGCGGCGGGCCGATGCATGCCGCAGAGGCGCGGGGCTTGGCCCAGGTGAAGGCCGAGCTGGAGACTCTGCGCCATGAGGACACGCTCTGGCGTGCTGCGCCGTTGCAACGGTTGTCGAACGGAAAAGATGTCGAAGCCTGATCGGGAAGCCCCTGAAGGGCGGATCCAACGCCGGCAGTAGAGTCTTGTCGCCCCGCAACATGACGTGGACTTGCATCGAGCGGGGAACGCGCCGAGCCCCCCGCTCGCGATTGGACTGTTTGCGTGCAGTTTTAAGGGGTTTGCTCCGTCCTAAACCGCAGCGATTTGGAGCGAGACTAAGGCGTCGACGCGTACGGGTTGGTGAATCTATCGAGGTCAATCGTGAGTGGTGCTGACGCGCAGCGCTGAGACCGTTGTTCTAGACAGGTCACCAAGGACAGGCTTACCATCGGTTCAACGTCGGTGGTCGCATTGGCCGTATGTGGGATCGCGGTGTTCGCTCACATGCCACATTCGTGATTGAACGTGTGGAGCTGATGCAGAATGAGCGAAGAGTCAGAGTCGCGTCGCCTCGATGGCATTGCAGCCCAATCGAAATATGCCTCTGGCGTGAACACGCCCGCCATTCACTATTCATTTTCCATTTTTGAGCGCTTTGCACGCGCAGGTTCCATTCTGGAAATGGGCCCGGCTGAGGGTGTAATGACCGATCGGCTTGCAAGTCTTGGACAACCTTTAACGCTGGTTGAGGGCGCTGCTGATTTCTGTAACGATCTTCGGGTCCGCTATCCGAATGTTACCGTTGTGCACTCTCTCTTCGAAACCTACAGTCCGCTCGAAAAATCATTCGACAATATACTTTTGGGAAATGTGCTCGAGCATGTCGAGCATCCTGTTGCTTTATTGAAACGAGCCAGCGCTTGGCTGAGTGACAAAGGCCGCATTTTTGCGTGCGTGCCGAATGCCCAGTCGCTGCATCGGCAAGCCGGGGTCCTTTTAGGTAAATTGGCCTTTGAAGAAGATTTGAACGAACTCGATCTCCACCACGGCCACCGCCGTATCTACAACCCTGCAACGTTCAGGCGCGATTTTAATCAGGCGTGTTTAAGGATTGAGACATCTGGCGGGTTCTGGCTGAAACCGCTCTCGAATGCTCAAATTGAAGCCCAGTGGCCGGAGGATCTTTTGCACAGCTTCTTTGTCATCGGGGAGCGGCATCCCGATATAGCTGCCTCGATCTATATCGTTGCTAGCCGACACCCATGATTGCCTTCTCGATAGCACTCTATCATGTATCGCGGTGAGATACCCATCCCTGCTAACGAGTCTCATGCGCTGGGACCCAAGACTTTCGTGATTTCACTAAGGCCTCACCCATGCATTGAGCCTTTGCGGACGGCTACTCGCCCCCCTCTCCCAACCCCTCCCGCACCTTCCCGTACGACGCCCCCCACGCATCCGTCATTTCGGCCCTGACATCCCAAAGCGCCGGATAGAACCGATGCTTCGCGCCCTGCTGCAACAAATCCACGGAACGGCCCTTGAGCGAGGCCGAGCCCATGCCGATCGAGCGGTGGATCAAGAAAATGTGGTGCCAGCGGAATTTCTGGAACAGCTCGTCGAATTCCATCATGGCTTCCGCCACCGCATAGGCATCGTCGTGCGTATAGCCCGTGTCGTAGACCTCCCGGACGCTGCGGCCGCGCAGGTAATGCGTCTCGAAGGTCGGCCAGAGCTGCTGCGGCATGTGCAGGAGGATGCGGAAGCCCGGTGATTCCTGCCCGCTGCCGTTGCCGAGCTTCAGGCGGATCTGCTGATAGTCCTTGGGCGACATGGTCTCGAGCAGCCCGAGCTGCTCGGTCATCAGCGTGAGGAGGCGGTTGACGCGGCCGAACAGGGTCACGACCCGGTGCGTCTCGCGGGCCGTCATGTAATCGTCGATATCCAGGAAGGTCGCGACGACGAGCTTCATCCACAATTCCTCGACCTGATGCACGATCTGGAATTGCAGTTCGTCGGGGTTGGCGAGCTCGGCGAAGGGTTTTTGGCACCGCAGCAGCGCCTCGGTGTTCAGATAGGTCTCGTAGTCCAGCGTCGCGGGAGCCTCAAGCAGGCGGTAGAATTTGGCTCGGTCCATGGCTGTCTCCCTGGCCTTCGAAGAAGTCGGCTACGTTCGCGGCCCCTCGCGCTAAAGGCCTTCGCGCGGCAGCACGGCCGTCGCCTCGATTTCCAGCTTGGCGGCCTTCTCCACGAGACGCATCACCTGCACGGCCGCCATGGCCGGGAAATTGCGCCCGAAGACGGCCCGATAGGCTGCGCCCAATTCGCGCGGGGAGGCCAGATAATCGTCCATGTCGGTCACATACCAGGTGAGCCGGACGAGGTGTTCCGGGCCCGCACCCGCCTCGGCCAGGATGGCCGCGATATTGGCAAAGGTCTGCCGGGCCTGCGCGACGAAATCGTCCGGGAACACGCCTGCGGCGTCCCAGCCCACGACCCCGCCCGTGACCACGATGCGCCCCTCGGCCAGGACGCCATTGGCATAGCCCTTGGGGCGCGGCCATCCGGCCGGCTGCAGCACGCGGTGCGGCGTGGCCGACGTCTCGGAGTGCGATCTCTGCTCCATCCCCTTCTCAGCCATACCAACGGGTCCCCTCGCGCCTCGACCAACTCGGGCGATGCCGGCGCGCGCAGCCCACCGGGGCTCTTGCCGGAAATCATTTTAGATCTAAAGTAATCTGCATGCCAATAGCACGGCCGTCCCGATGGCCCTGCGCCCGTCGACGAACCAGACCCATGAGGCGGAACGGATGAAGATCACTGTCGTGGGCGGCGGTCCGGGTGGGCTCTATTTCGCGTTGCTCACCAAAAAGGCGCGGCCTGATTGGGCGGTCGAGATCTACGAGCAGAACGCGGCCGACGATACTTTTGGGTTCGGTGTCGTGTTCTCCGACGAGACGCTCGACGAGTTCCTGTCGCGCGATCCCGACTCCTACGAGCGCATCCGCGACCGCTTCGCCTATTGGGACGATGTGGCCATCCACTACAAGGGCGAGGAGATCCGCTGCGGCGGCAACGGCTTCTGCGGCACCTCGCGCATGTATCTCCTGCAGGCCCTGCAGGGGCGCTGCCGGGACGTGGGCGTGGAGCTCCATTTCGGCGCGCGTATCGATCCGGCCACGCTGCAGACCCGGTTCGCCGGCTCAGACATCATCGTGGCGGCCGACGGCATCAATTCGCCGATCCGCGAATACTATCGAGAGGCGTTCAAGCCGACGCTCTCCATCAAGTCCAACCGCTTCTGCTGGATGGGTTCGACGCGGCCGATGGGCGAATTCAACTATTTCTTCCGCGAGACCCCGCATGGGGTGATCTGCGCCCATACTTACCAGTACGAGGCGAATCGCTCGACCTGGGTGTTCGAAATGGACGAGGCCTGCTGGCAGGGCCACGGGTTCTCGGAACAGGACGAGGAAGGGTCGCGGCACAAACTCGCGGCCCTTTTCACGCGGGAGCTCGACGGCCATCCCCTGCTGCTCAACCGCTCGTTCTGGCGCCGCTTCCCGCGTATTTTCTGCGAGAACTGGTCGCACGACAACATCGTGATGCTCGGCGACGCCAAGGCCTCGGCGCATTATTCGATCGGCTCCGGCACCAAGCTCGCCATGGAATGCGGCATCGCGCTCTCCGATGCGGTGCTGGCCCATGCCGAACAAAGCGTGGAGGCCGCTTTCGCGGCCTATGATGCGGCGCGGCGCGTGCCCTGCCAGGTGGTGCAGCACAATGCCGACGTGTCGCTCGCCTGGTTCGAGCATATGAGCCGCTCCTTCGACATGGAGCCGATGCAATTCGCCATGACGGTGATGTGCCGGGCGAAATCCGTCACCTACGACAATCTTGCGTTACGCGACCCGGATTTCGTCGCGCGGGCCGACACGGAATTCTACGACCGCCTCTACCGCGAGACCGGCGACGATTACCGCAAGAGCCGCCCAACCCCGATGTTCACCCGATTCCGGCTGCGCGGCCTGGAACTGGCCAACCGCGTCGTCATGGCCCCGATGGCGCAATACCGCGCCGACCAGGGCGGCAACCTCACCGACTGGCATCTCGTGCATTATGCCTCGCACGCGCTCGGCGGGGTCGGGCTGATCTTCGCCGAGATGACCTGCCCGACGACAAACGCGCGCATCACGCCCGGCTGCCCGGGCCTCTGGACCGACGCCCAGGAGGCCCAATGGGCCCGGATCGTCGATTTCATCCACGCCAATTCCCGCGCCAAGGTCGCCATGCAGCTCGGCCATGCCGGCCGCAAGGGCTCGACCCAGGTCGGCTGGGCCAAGCCGGATACTCCACTTGAGGAGGCCAACTGGCCGCTCGTCTCCGCCTCGGCGGTCGCCTGGCACGAGGCCGTGAGCCAGGTCCCGCGTGAACTCGATGATGCTGGCATGGAGGCCGTGGTGGCCGATTTTGTCCAGGCCACCCGCCGCGCCGACCGGGCCGGCTTCGACCTCCTCGAACTCCATTGCGCGCACGGCTACCTGCTCGCCTCCTTCCTGTCGCCGCTGACCAACCGGCGCACGGACGACTACGGCGGCGCGATCGAGAACCGGCTGCGGTTTCCCCTGCGGGTCTTCGCGGCCATGCGGGCGGTGTGGCCGGCGGCCAAACCCATGTCGGTCCGCATCTCGGCGTCCGACTGGGCGGAGGGCGGCATCAGCGAACAGGATGTCTTCGCCATCTCGCAGGCTTTCGGCGAGGCCGGCTGCGACCTGATCGATGTCTCGGCCGGCCAGACCGTGCCGCACCAGAGCCCGGTCTATGGCCGCATGTTCCAGGTGCAATTCGCCGAAGCCATCCGCAACGTCCCCAAAATGGCCACCATGACGGTCGGGGCCATCACCGAACCCGCACAGATCAACACCATCTTGCACACCCGCCGCGCCGACCTCGTGGCCCTCGGCCGCACCCACCTCTGGAACCCCTATTTCACCCACCAGGCCGAAGCCTGGTACGGCGCCCGCAACCAGCCCTGGCCGGAGCCTTATTGGCCGGGCCGCAACCAGGCGCATAGCGAGACCGCGAAGGTGCGGGAGAAGCAGGTGGCGTTGCAGAAGAAGGCAAAGCCGGCGCGGCATGAGAGGGGGGTGGGGATGTAGGGTGGGTTTGGAAATGAAGGGCGATGAGAGGTTGTCTTCGATCCTTCTCGGGCTCAGAGACTTGTCATCGGCCTTGGCAGCTTGGAGATCGCAAGCGGCGCTTCGGTTCGTGCATAAATCAAGCGGACCGTGTGAAACTCCCGCTGATTGTCGAGCGGGTCGAAATCAAGGCGTTTTGGCCCCTCTTGGCGTGTCCAGACCTGGTTGATTGCCACAAGCCGCTCTGGAAAGGCTCGTTTTCAGCAGCTTCCCGAGTTTTCACACAGTCTGCAAGACTTTCGCAAATTCGCGCCGCATCGGCGTCAGGCGAAAGTATACGGACCGGGAAATGAGCCGATCGGAACAAGGTGTGTGACGAGCCCGGTTTCTTCGGTCCAGTGATGCAGTAGAAATCCAGGCGGCTCGATATAGGATGCCGGTTGCGCGTCGGGCCGCATCTGCAGGGCGATGGCAGCTGTGGTGCTGGGAGCCGTGCACAGGACCGTCTCGCCGAACCGCACCAGCATGAAGCGATGAACGTGGCCGCGGACGATCCGCTCGACAGCCGGATAGCGGCTGACGACCTCGGCAAGCCTTCGCCCTTCGTGGCAGCAATAGGCATCAAGGTAAGGAACATGGGTGGCGAAAGGCGGCTGATGCATCATGATGATTGCTGGCCGGTCCGGTGCTTGCGCCAGAACATTGTCCAGCCAATTTGCTGCGCCTTCGTCGATCAATCCGTGGTGCAAGCCGGGTATCTTCACGTCGAGCCCGATGATGCGAACAGGGCCGTGGTCGTCGATCACGAAATGAGTAGGACCGCTTTTCGGCATGTACGTATGGCCCGAGAATCAAGCCCGGAAGGCTTCCCGATCATCGTGATTGCCGGGGATGACGGCAAGTGGCGGAGTCAGCTCCGCAAGGATGGCGCGCGCCTCACTGTATTCGTCGGCCGTGCCTTCATCGACGACGTCGCCGCTGAGGATGACGATGTCCGGAAGGGGCGACAGCGCGTTCAGCTGCCGGATCGTCGAAGCGAACATGCCGTTCGCGTCGACAACACCCTGATAGAGGACGCCGCGCGGCCTCAGATGCGGATCGGATATTTGAGCGATCAGCATTGCCGCTTTTTCCTATCAGCCATGGAACGCTGTCCCGCCGACTATGCCGTCGAGACCTCGATGTCGTCGTACCGGTTGACCTTAGAGCGATTGCGGTAGGCGTGACTCTCCATGAATGCGGCCAGTTCGGCCGCGAACTCTTCGGACACGCCAATCGTAAGCCGTTCCATCAGGAAGCTGCCTCGTTGCACCTGGGCCTGCGACATTAGGTTCCCATAAACAGCATACAGACAGGAGCATTGCCGACAAGTGAGGCGACTTCAGAACCGGTTGCCTCTACCATGGTGCGAAATTCAAACAGACCGTGTGAAAACTCCCGCTGATTGTCGAGCGGGTCGAAATCAAGGGCGTTTTTGACCCCTCTTGGCGTGTCCAGACATGGTTGATTGCCGCCTCTCTGGACAGGCTCGTTTTCAGCAGCTTCCCGAGTTTCCACACAGTCTGCAAAAGTTACGCATCAGTCAGTCGAACGCTGCTCTCATGATTGCAGTCCTATGCAGATCGTTCCAAGCGCTACGACAGCGCAGGCAGCCACTCGACGCGCTGTCAGGACCTCGCCCAGGAATAGCCAACCAATCAAGGCCGCGAAGACCACGCTGGTCTCCCGTAAGGCCGTGATCGGACCAACTGGGCCGAGCGAGAACGCGGCGATGACGGCGCCGTACGCTATAAGCGATACGACCCCGCCTGCTAGAGCTTTCCAGGTTTCCCTGGTGCGAAGGTTCAGCGTCAGCTTGCCACGGATTGCGACGAAGCTCACGGGCAACAATGTACCGTACAGCAGGCAAATCCAGGTGGCATAGGACAGGGGGTTGTTCGCGGCACGGACGCCGATGGCGTCCACCGTGGAGTAGGTCGCGATTACCAGACCCGTTGCAAGCGCGAAGAGAATGGACGCCGTGCCCGCCCGCGCCTTGCCCAGCGCCAGGCTCATGATCCCGCTCGCGACGAGGGCGATGCCGACGATCGGGAGGAACGCAACCCGCTGTCCCGCCAGTACGAAGCCTCCGAGCGTCACGAGTAGCGGCACGCTACCCCGGACGATTGGGTAGACTTGGCCCAGTTCCCCATAACGATAGGCTGCGACGAGAAAGAGGCTGTAGCCGACCTGGAGGCACGACGAGAGAGTGATGTAGGGCCAAGCCCCGGCCAACGGCAGGGGAAATATGAAAGCGAACGGGATGGCAACGAGCGTCATGGCGGAGCTCATGACGGTCACTGTCCATAGCCGATCCGCGCCTGAGCTTAGGAAAGCGTTCCACGTCGCATGGAGGATCGCTGCGAACAGCGCCAGGCCGATAACCGCTGCGCTCACGGTCGGCGACTCTGCATGGCGATGAGGTCGGTCGCCGCCTGGCGGGCATCACGGACGGCGGTTTCACCCTGCCCCATTTGGGCCAGTAGCGTCGCTCCTTCGAAGAGCATGAAGATCGCTGCCGCAACGCTCTCCGCACGCTGCGTCGGTATCGCAGTTTCCAGGATGCGGCGTAGCCGCTCCTTGAAGCTCATTTTTTGCGCGGATGCTGCCTCGAACACGGGATGGCCGGGAGTGTCGAACTCCGCCAAGGCATGGGCAAAGAGGCAGCCATGGAAATCTGGGCTCTGGAACCAGCGAGCGTACCAATCGAAGATCGTTCCGATTTTCTGCTCAGGCGGTGACTCTTGCGCGGCCAGGACATCGAGTTGAGCTTCGAACCGCCTGCCTCGGTAGTTCAGCACCTCGACGATGAGCCCGTCCTTCTTTGGGAAGTTCCGGTACATCGTCATCTTTGCCACGTCGGCCTCGGCGATGATCCGATCAATGCCGGTCGCGTGATAGCCGTCGCGTTTGAACAGACGGTAGGCGGTTTCGATGACGTGCTGGCGTTTGCCGCCGCTCGGGGTCGGTTCCAATTGCTTCACCATGTGATGAGACAGGTCTGTCTCTTCAATGCGCTCCTTGAGCTAGAGGGTCAAGTCCCGCCCATCCTGTCAGGCCAGCCTCGGCCCCTGTGGTGCAAATCTCAAGCAGGTCGAGGAACTCGCCGGCCATGCTGGCGAAAAGTTTGGCGTAATCGATGCAGCATTGTAGTCCCCCGGCCTCCGCCAGCGCCTGAGTCAGATGGAAGCCGACCTCAGCGATGCAGATTTCGGTCGCGAGCACCGCAGACCAGGCCCCGCGGTCCGTGCCGTTGAAGCTTTTGGGCGCCTGCGGCTTCCAACGGGCGAAGCTCGCATTGATGAAGCGGGCATGGGGCACGCCATGCACCAGCTCCCCCGCCGGCAGTCCGCCGCGTCCCCGTTCCTCGGCATTGAGGCGGGCACTCGTGGCCTCCTCGATCTCCGCCAAGGCCGCCAGCTCGTCCGGATCGTCGACGAGGCGAGACGGGACGGGACGGGATCGCGCAGCCGCGCGGTCGACACCAGCCGGACGGTGCGGCCGAAGATCCAAAACTACAGCACGACACACAAAGCTCACGCATTATTTTAGGCTTGAACTATCTCGCGCGCCGGTCCTTAATCTCTTCGCATTGGAGACCGCGATGCCCGCCACCACCGAGCCCGGATTGAAAGCCGCCTTGCGTCGCAAGCCCGGCGTGGGGGCGTTCTGGTTCGCGCTCGGCGCGCCGGTGCTGGTCGAGATCGCGCTCACGGCGAAACCCGATTGCGTCA
Organism: Lichenifustis flavocetrariae; assembly: GCF_026130545.1. Taxonomy (GTDB): domain Bacteria; phylum Pseudomonadota; class Alphaproteobacteria; order Rhizobiales; family Beijerinckiaceae; genus Lichenihabitans; species Lichenihabitans flavocetrariae. The sequence continues at coordinate 172,751 of NZ_JAMOIM010000012.1, forward strand.
TCATCGACCTGCAACACGGGCTCTGGACCCGCGTGAGCGTCGAGGCCGTGCTCGGGCTCGACTTCGGCGGCGTGCCGACGATCGCCCGATTGGCCGACGACACGCACACCGCCATCGGGGCGGCGCTCGATGCGGGTGTCGAGGGGGTTCTCATTCCACTGGTCGAGAGCGCCGCGCAGGCGGCGGCCTGCGTCGCGGCCGCGCATTATCCCCCGCACGGGCACCGCTCGGGCGGCGGCATCCGGCCGGTGATCCAGGGGTTTCCTGGCCATGTGGCCGGCGCCCGGGCCCGCACGGCGGTCGGCATCATGATCGAGACGGCGGCCGGGGTCGAGGCCGTGGAGGCCATCGCGGCGACGCCGGGTCTCGACTTCGTCTTCATCGGCACCAACGATCTCGCCATCTCGCTCGGCTGCTTCCCGCAGGCCGACGCGGGGCACGAGGCGGCCTGCCAGCGTATCCTGCGCGCCTGCCAGGCCGTCGGCGTACCGTGTGGGATCTTCACCGGCAATGCCACGGATGCCGCCCGGCGCCTCGGTGAGGGCTATGCCTTGAGCGTCGCGGCGAGCGACCTCGGCCTGGCGATGGCCGGCTTCCCGGCCGCCAAGGCCGCGCTCACCTCCGCGACGGCGGCGGTTTGAGCATGCCGGTCCGTCGCCCTGGCGCCAACGATTTCGGCTCGGCCCAGAGCGGTATCCGGGCGCAGATCCGCGACCTCGACACCGAAAATATCGCCGAACTGGCGGTGCGGGCCCGCGCGCTCGGTGACGTCATCCCGCTCTGGTACGGCGAGGGCGACGACGTCACGTCGGAGCCGATCCGCGCCGCCGCCAAGGCCGCGCTCGACGAGGGGACCACCTTCTACGTCCCCACCATGCGGGGCCTGCCGGCGCTGACCGAGGCGCTCTCGGCCTATCTGACGGGTCTCTACCGCCGGCCCATCCCGGTCGAGCGCTCGACTGTCACGCCCGGCGGCATGCAGGCGCTCTATCTCGGCCTGTCGCTGATCCTCGATCCCGGCACCAACGCGGTCTATCTCGAACCGCAATGGCCGAACATCGCCCGCACGATCTTCATGGCGGGCGCGGAGCCGCGACCTGTGCCGCTCGGCTTCGACACGGATTTCCGCCTCGATCTCGATCGAGTCTTCGCGGCCTGCGACGCCCGCACGCGCGCGATCGTCTTCTCGACGCCCTCGAACCCGACGGGCTGGACGGCCTCGCGGGACGAGCTCCAGGCGCTGCTCGACTTCAGCCGGCGCACCGGTATCTGGATCGTCTCCGACGAGGTCTACGGCCGGCTCTATTTCGAGGCCGACGCCGCACCCTCGATCCTCGAACTCGCGGGCGAGGACGACCGCGTCCTCGTCATCAACAGCTTCTCCAAGGCCTGGGCGATGACCGGCTGGCGCGTCGGCTGGCTCAACCATCCGGCCGGTGTGGCGGCCGAAGTGGCGGCCATGACGCAATATATGAACAGCGGCACGGCCGGCTTCGTGCAGGCAGGCGCCCTTCACGCCCTCCAGCACGGCGAGCCGGTCGTCGCGGCCATCAAGGCCAAGCTGAAGGCCGGCATGGACCTCGCCTATGCCAAGTTGCAAGGCCATCCCGCCTTCGTGCTGCCCGACAAGCCGCGCGGCGGCATGTACACGTTCTTCGCGCTGCAAGGCGAAGCCGATGCCCGCGAGGCCTGTTTCCGCATTCTGGACAAGGCGCACGTCGGCCTCGCGCCCGGATTCATGTTCGGGCGATCGGCCAACAGGTTCCTTCGCATGTGCGTGCTTCGGGACCAGGATCCGCTGCGGCGGGCGCTGGACCGGATGGTTGAGGCTTTTGCTTGAGATCGGGAGAACATTCATGACGTCTTGGCAGCGCCGGTCGCTTCTCGCGGTCTTTATGGCGGCCGTCGTGGCTACGCCGGCCCTCGCGGCCGACCCCCTGAAGGTTGGCGCCTATCCGGCCAATCCCCCCTGGGAGTACAAGACGCCCGCCGGCACCTTCGAAGGCTTCGAAGTGGATGTCGTGAACGATGTCGCCAAGCGCCTCTCGACCACGGCGGACTTCCAGGATTTCGGCTTCCAGGCGTTGTTCGCCGGGATCAGTTCCGGCCGCATCAACATGGCGATCTCGTCGATCACCATCACGCCGGAGCGCCTGAAGAACCAGGCTTTCACGCAGCCCTATTACGACAGCGACGGCGCGATCCTGACCAAGGCGGATTCGCCCGTCAGCACGATGGAGGCCCTGAAGGGCAAGACTCTCGGGGTGATCGCCTCCTCGTCGGGCGAGGCCTGGCTCAAGAAGAACGGCGCCGCCATGGGCCTGACCGATGTGAAGAGCTACAATTCCCAGGACAATCTGATGCTCGACGTCAAGAACGGGCGGGTCGAGGGTGGGGTCGGCGAGGTCGCGGGCTTCCAATATGCCATGTCGAAGACGCCCGGCTACAGAATCGCGGTGCGTATTCCGACCGGCGAACACTTCGCCATCATGCTGAAGAAGGGGTCGCCCCTGCTGCAACCCGTGAACGATGCCATCACGGCCATGAAGAAGGACGGCACGCTCGCGGCGATCCACAAGAAATGGTTCGGCACGGCGGCGGATGCCGGATCGAGCACGCTCACGGCGATGCCGATCCCGGCCGAATGAGGGCGCGAGGACCGTCCTTGCGGGGAGCGGAGCGACGCCGGACCTCTGAATTGTCTCTGTGCGCTCGCCATCATGGAAGTTCAGACTGGAAGGCGATCACCGCATGGATCTGATCAACACCTTCTTCAACCCGGAGGTGTTCGTTCAATCGCTGCCGATCCTCCTGCGCGGCCTCGGCAACACGCTGCTGCTCGGCCTCGTCGCCGTGTTTTTCGGTACCGCACTCGGCATTCTCCTCTGCCTCGGCCGGCTCTACGGGCTGAAACCCGTGCGGATGTTGGCCGTCATCTATATCGACCTGTTCCGCGCGATCCCGGTGCTGGTCGTCATCGTGCTCATCTATTACGCGCTGCCCTTCGTGGGCGTGACCCTGTCGTCCTTCACCTCGGCGAGCCTCGCGCTCGTCCTCGTCCTGGCCGCCTTCACGTCGGAAGTGTTCCGGGCCGGCATCGAGAGTATCCCGGCCGGCCAGTCCGAGGCGGCAGCGGCGCTGGGGCTGCACTTTTGGCAAGCCATCTGGAAGGTGATCCTGCCGCAGGCCATCCGGGTCGCGACACCGGCCCAGACCAGCAATATCGTGGCGACCGTGAAGGACACGTCGCTGGCCTCGGTGGTGGCCATGCCCGACCTTCTGAAGCAGGCGACCGATTCGCAAGCCTTATTCGCCAATCCGACCCCGCTGATCGGGGCCGCCGTGATCTATGTGGCGATCCTCTGGCCGCTGGTCCGGCTCACCGCCTTCGCGGAAGCAAGGGGCCGGCGGCTGCAGACGGCGCGGCAGATTTGAGTTCCGGAAGAAGGAGACATCGATGTCGAGCGATCTTTTGACGAAATTCGCCGCCGCGCTGGCGAGCGGCAGCATCCGCGTGGTGGACCTGACCCAGACCTTGCGGCCCGCGACGCCGGTGATCGGCCTGCCGCCGCCGAACGCCCCCTCGAACCCCTTCGCGATTACCGAGATCTCGCGCTACGACGAGCGCGGCCCGGCCTGGTATTGGAACAACATCTCGATGGGCGAGCACACCGGCACGCATTTCGACGCGCCGGTCCATTGGGTGACGGGCAAAGACTTTGCCGACGGCTTCACAGACACCATCCCGGCGCAGCGCCTCGTTGCGCCGGCCGTTGTCATCGATTGCTCGAACGAGGCCGCGAGCGACGAGCGTTTTACCCTAAAGCCCGAACATATCGAGGCTTTCGAGGCGACGCACGGCCGCATTCCGGATGGCGCGTGGGTGCTGATGCGCACCGATTGGTCGAAGCGCACCGACCCGGCGAAATTCCTGAACATGCAGGCCGACGGACCGCACACGCCCGGCCCCTCACCGGACGCCATCCGGTTCCTGGTCGAGCAGCGCAATGTGAATGGCTGGGGCGTCGAGGCGGTGGGCACCGACCATGGCCAGGCTTTCGCGTTCGAGCCAGCCTTCCCGGCTCACAACATGATGCACGGCGCGAACAAGCTCGGTCTCGCGAGCCTCACGAACCTCGATCAGCTGCCGCCGACGGGTGCCATCCTGATCACGCCGCCGCTGAAGATCGAGAAAGGGTCCGGCAGCCCGCTGCGGGTTCTGGCTCTGATCAGCGCCTAATCTTTTTCAGCCGCGCCAGAGAGTTTCATCATGCCGTCCGTAGACTTCCCCGTCGATGATCTCCGGCGGCAATTCCCGGCGCTTCAGCGAAGCGGCGGTTTCGTGTTCTTCGACAACGCGGCCGGCGCCCAGATTCCGCAGAATGTCCTCGACGCGGTGACCACCCATCTCGTCGATCACAACGTGCAGCGCGGCGGCCGCTACGCCAAAAGCCGGGCCGTCGATGCCTCGGTGGCCGAGGCACGCGACAGCGTGGCCCTGTTCCTCAATGCCTTCGACCCGGCCGAGGTGTGTTTCGGCATGAATGCCACCTCGTTCATCCGGCTGGTCAGCCTCGGTATTGGTCAAGGCCTCGGCCGCCGCGCCGAGATCGTCGTCACCGATCTCGACCATGATGCCAATATCGCGACCTGGACCGCCCTCGAAAGCATGGGTGCGCGCATTCTCTGGTGGCGGATGCGGGAGGGCGGGAGGCTCCATGTCGAGGACCTGCAGCCTCTGCTCAGTGACAGAACGCGCCTGGTCGCCTGCACGGCGGCGTCCCACGCGCTCGGGACGCTGGTCGATATCCCGGCCGTGGCGGAAGCCGCCCATGCGGCAGGCGCCGAACTCTTCGTCGATTGCGTCCACTATGGTCCGCATGGCCCGATCGACGTGCAGGCCTGGGGCTGCGACTATCTCGTCTGCTCGGGCTATAAGACCTTTTCGCCCCACATGGGCTTCCTGTGGGGCCGCTATGACGCCCTCATGGCCCTGCCGACCTTCCGCGAAGACTTCATCCCCGACGCGCCGCCCTTCAAGATCGAGGCCGGTACCTTCATCTACGAAAACGTCGCCGGGATGAGCGCTGCGATTCGCTACATCGAAGCCATCGGGCATCGCACGTCGCCCATATCGGATCTGTCCCGCCGCTCTGCCGTCGTGGCCGGCATGGAGGCGATCCGTGCCTACGAGCAGGATCTCTCTCGCACAATGCTGACGGTCTTGCGCGAGGCCGATGCCACGATCTACGGCATCGACGATCCCGTCCGTGTCGATAGCCGCGTGCCGACCTTCTGCTTCAACCTACCCGGCCGCGCACCGCAGCACGTGACGGACGACATGGCCGCCGCGGGCTTCGGCATCCGCGACGGTCATATGTACGCCCCGCGCCTCATGAAGCGCCTGGGACTCACCATGGATCGCGGCGCGCTCCGGGTCTCGCTCGTCCATTACAACACGATGGAGGAGATCGCGCGGTTCGGGCTTGCTCTCGGAGCCACCCTCGGCCGTTGAATCGCGACGCGCCGGCCGGTCGTCAGGCGGGATGTGTCCAGAGGCGGGCATCCCGGCGCACCGGCCACATATCGTGTCGCGCGGCCAATTGACCGCGATAGAGCGCCTCATAAGCGGCGTCGTCCACGGCTTCCATGGCCGGGAGATCGGCCGCGATCCCGACCTCATGGTAGATTTCGAGATTGTCCAGGTCCGGCACCGGCAGGCAGCCGTCCTCGAAATCGCGCGCCATCTGGCGGTAGAGCCCTTCGAGATGCGACACGAGGCGCGGCGTGTCGAACAAAAGCGACGTCCGGACCTCGGCCAGCCTGCGCCTGTAGGACGCGATCAGGCTTTTGTCGCGGCCGCACGCGATCGCGCGTTGCACATATTCATCGGCCGTCGCGCAGACGAGGTCGCTCAGCCCCGCTGCGGTGACCAGGCTCGCACAGACCCGGGACGCGAAGCTGCGGCCGATCCGGGTGAGGATCGGCACGCCCATCCAGAGCGCGTCGGCGGCCGTGGTGTGCGACCCGTACGGGAATGTGTCGAGGAACAGATTGGCCAGCACATAGCGGGCGACATGCTGCGGGTTGGCAGCCTTCTCGGCGAAGATCAGGCGCTCGCCCGCAACGCCGTTTCGCTCGGCCACGGCGCGGAGCCGGGCATTGGTCTCGTCCGAGCCGGTCAGGAGCCACAGCACGCTGTCCGGCACATTCTGGAGGATCGTCATCCAGCGCGTGAACGTCGCCTCGTTGATCTTCTGCATGCCGTTGAGCGAGCAGAACACGAAGCCCGTCTCCGGCAGACCGGCGGACTGCCGGGTGGGGCGTTCCGGCGCGACCACGCGTTTGCGGTCGTTCGGCTGGTAACACGGAAGCCGAAGCACCTTCTCCGAATAATACTTCTCGGCCTCTTTCGGGATGATGATGTCGTCGGCGATCAGATAGTGATGGTAGGGGCTCCCCATTGTGGCGGGGAAACCAAACCAGTTGACGATGATCGGGGCAGGTCGCAACGCGAAGACGGCCGTGCGGGCATCCTTGGTATAGCCATTGAGGTCGACCAGGATATCGATCGCGTGACCCTTGATGAGGGCCGCCGCCTGCTGATCGCTCATTCCGGTCAGATCGTGCCAATGTTCGACGGCGGCCTTGATGCGGTCTTGCGTCGAATCCGGCGACGAGATCCCGCAATAATAGGCGAAGACCTCGACGGCTTCGCGATCATGCGTTTCCATGACGTCGGTCATCGAGAAGCCGACCGCATGCTGGCGCAGGTCTGACGAGACATAGCCGATGCGGAGGCGTCCGGGCCGGCGGGTTCCTGGCGTCACCTCATGCCGAAAGGCGCGCGGTTGGGCCGGGACGGCCACGCTGGTCTTGTTGTAGCGATAGCCGGTGGCGAGCTGCAGCATCGGGTCGTCGGTGTAGCAGGCCATGGAGAGCGGTGAGATCGCGGCGCGCAGCGACCGGATCTTCACCCGCCCCCATTCCTGCAACACCGGCCATTTGCATTGTTTCTGGCGTAACGCGAACCAATGCTGGGCGACATCGTCCTGGTGTGGGTCGATTTCGAGCGACTGCTGCAGGATATTCTCCGCCGCGCTGTCGTTCTGGGCCACTTCGAGCACGCGGCCGACCTGCTTCAGGCTGGTGGTCTTGAAGTCGATATTCTCGCCCGTGAGGGTCGGGAAACTGTCGATGAGGGTGGTCCACACCGTAACGGCTTCACCCGTGAGGCCGAGCTTCTCGAGCTGACCGCCGAGATTGATGTAAGGGGGCCAGAAATCGGCTTTGAGCCGGATGGCATCCCGGAAGGCATTGACGGCGCCGGAGATATCCGACCGCTCGGACAGGGTGGCCCCGTAGTTGAAACAGGCCGCATAAGAGAGGGGATTGTTGCCGTTATAGGCAATCCAATGCTTGTACAGATCGATCACGAGATCGAAGCGCTGCAGCTCTTTCAGCTGCTCGGCCGCCGCGAACAAGGCCCCGAGATCGAGGCTCTGGGTTCGTGTTCGTGCAAGGGCTTGGTCGAAGATTCCCTGGGGGACATCCGGCACGGCAGGCGAAACAAGCATCACGTCGAGTCCGTTCTCGCGAAGCCCGGCGTGCTGACCGCATGCATCTCAGTGCGATGCAGGCAAGAAAATATCCGGGCACAGCCTTGACTGTGCCCGGATACGGTTGATGCTTAGTGAACGATCGTGAAGAGCGCGTTCGATTGCGCGGTCGTCATGCTGGCGATCTGCGTCGACGTGAAGGCATTGCCTTGGGTCGAATTCATCGCCGAGATGTCGGTCGTGCTCACCGCCGTGATCTGCGATGTGCTGAGGGCCGAGATCGCCGAGGTGCTCAGCCCGGTCACCTGCGTCGTAGTCAGGAATGCGATATCGGTCGTGGTCAGGCCGGGGATCTGAGTTTTTGACACCGCGTTGATCTGCGTGGTGGACAGCGCTCCGACCTGCGTCGTGGTCAGGGCGCCGAACTCAGTCGAGGTCAAGCCGCCGATCTGCGTGGTCGTCAGGCTGGCCACTGTGGTTGAGGTCAGGCTGTTCAGCTGCGTCGTCGACAGGGCGCCGATCTGCGTCGCCTTGAAGCCCGGCAGCTGGTTCGCCGTGCTCATCGCCGT
>NZ_JAMOIM010000129.1 GCF_026130545.1 Lichenifustis flavocetrariae
GGCCCCCACGCCACACCGCCACCTCACGCCTAGCTCCGCCCGATCGAGGACCAAGTGGGGGGCTCATGACGGATACGTTCAAGCGATGATCACCTTCATTGACGATCACCGCTAGGCCTACGGGGTCGAGCCGATCTGCAAGGTGCTGCCGATCGCCCCGTCGATCGCGAGCCTCATCCCAGCGGCTGCATCGACGCACCTGGACCCGTTCCGGCAGTTTGTCACCAATGGAGTGGTGGAATTTCACTGAACGAGCCGGCGCGCGAAGCCCTTGCGTAGCGCAGCGCGGCGGCTCGCGGTGCTGGGGATGGTCACCGGGGATCGGGTCCTCGACCTGTCCTGGCTGCGGAGCGAGGTTGCTGAGCTGTATTGCCAGGACAATAGCCGGCCTGGGATCGACGCGGAAGCTTCGCTCCGCCTCATGCTGGCCGGCTTTCTGCTCGGCGTGGTGCATGATCGACGCCTAATGCGCGAGGCGCAGGTCAATCTGGCGATCCGCTGGTTCGTCGGCTACGGCCTGCACGAGACGCTTCCCGATCATTCCTCACTGACCCGCATCCGCCAGCGCTGAGGCGCCGATCGCTTCCAGCGCAAATTCCAGCAGACTGTGCGTGCCTGTGTGGCGGCACGGATCGCGACCGGCGCAGTGGTGCATGTCGATGCCTCGCTGAGCCGCTCAGCAATCTTCCACCAAGCGGCGAGGACGAAACCGACCTGCTTGCACCACCCGACGAGGCGCCGCATTCTACACCCGCAGCGGCCTGACCGATTACACCGTCAAGGCCACCCCAAATTCCACCCGGGTGGGCACTATCTTCCGGTATCATCGCCCGCTTGACCGACGTCACGAGGATGGTGAGGAGGGGCGAGCTCCAGACCATGAGGGTCCGTCGCGATTCAAGGCCTCCCCGCGACCGAGCGACGAGTTTTGACGCTGCGAGCGGGAAGGGGTTGTCATCGCCACATAGTCGGGATCCACGAGCTTTCGCCGGCGCCTCGCCCACAGGCCTGAAATAGGGCTTGGCGCTGCCGAGGACCCCCCAAACGACGGAGATCCATCCGGTGGAACGAAGGCGTGTGTCGCTCGGCCTTCCCTCGCCAGCGGAGGGGCGCCGGTACCAAATGGAATTCGGCCTTAGACATCGTGATGCCGGCCGGCGCTGCGCGGAACAGACAGCATCCTTCGTGGTTTTGCGTTTGACATTTTTAATCGCGAACATAAGATGAACATGTGAGCGAGCCAAGCGCCTGGCGATCTCATGGTGGCGCAGCGCCCCTTTCAGAACCCTCAGGGTTCGGCTCCGAGCCTGGTACGCTGCGACCGTCATCGGCAAACGTTGATTGCTGTGGCCCCGCGAGAGAGGGTCGGCGACCCCGTAAAGCGCGGGGGCATTCAGACGCTGACTGCGACCCAGCCGGTTGCGGTCACGTTCCTGTTTGCCTCGCGACCGGTTGCATCATACATGAGAGACCTCAAGAGCGGATCCGCGTGTCCGCCAATTGGTGTAGACGAACCCGTGCGCTCACGGTCTGATCACCATGGCCTCGCCACACCTCGGTCAGGTTGGAGGACCATCGGTCCGCCTTGCACGAGGTCCGAATTGGCGAGCTTCCTCAGGGTATCCGAGCGGACGTTGAGCCGTCTCGAATTGCGGGGACTGCCGTTCCTCCGCGTCGGGAAGGCCAAGCGGTACAGTTTGGAGGACGTGCTCACATTTCTTGGGTCCAAGGACGGCTCGGGAGCCGGGCGGGATGTCCCTGCGGAGGGTTCATCCGGGAGAGCAGGACCACGCCGGGCCGGAATTAAGAGGAGATGCTGACGATCTACGGTGCCGCACCTTCGGTCAGCGTGACCTGCGCCTTTAGATCCTCGGCTTTTTCTTTGCGGGAAGCCGGATGCTGCGCGATCTCCTGCGCCAGAAGGGGATCACGATCGGTCGACGGCATGTCGCGACGCTAGAACGACGGACATCTGACCTGACTTGCGTTTGCTTGAGGCCTGTAGCTGTGATCCACCGTTGATGGAGGTGGATCATGGGACGCAGCTACTCCTTGGATCTTCGGTCACGCGTGGCCTTTGTTGAGGCTGGGCACCCGCGGCGTGCCGCAGCTCGGCATTGCGGGGTGAGCGATAGCTATGCGATCACGTTGCTGCGTCGCGTGGCGCGCTCTGGATCGCCCTCGCCTGCCCGACAAGGACGCGCCCCGGCCTAGGGTCGGCTTGAGCCTTATGCCGGGTTTCTGGTGGCGGCCGTCGAAGGCAAGCCGGACATCATTATGCCGCAACTCTTTGAAACAGCGTTGATAGAGCACCCCGCCGGATTTCGATGATTCAGATAGTTACAGCGCCTATCAGTAAGAGGGGCAAAACCGCGGGCAAAGGTCTCGTTTTCCGCTATGCGGCCTGCGGGTGATCTGATTCCCTGGTGGCATGTCGAACCCGCCCAGCATCGCGGC
>NZ_JAMOIM010000130.1 GCF_026130545.1 Lichenifustis flavocetrariae
GTCCAATACTGACCCCCTTTGATGTGCTTCGAGCAGGCTGTCCGTCCTTGTTGTGGGAGGGGCGGTGGGGGATGAAGAGCGTGGACACGATTGCGCGGATCAGGCGCGAGCACTTCGTTCATGGGCGGTCGATCAAGGAGATCGTCCGCGCGCTGCACGTGTCGCGCAACACGGTGCGCAAGGTGCTGCGGTCGGGCAAGACGGCCTTCGCGTACGAGCGCGAGGTTCAGCCCCTACCCAAGCTCGGCCAGTGGCGGGTCGACCTCGATGAGCTGCTGGTCGCCAACGGGGCGAAGGCGTCGCGCGAACGGCTGACCATGATGCGCATCTTCGAGACCCTGCGAGGGCTCGGCTACGCGGGCGGCTACGATGCCGTTCGGCGTTACGCCCGCAGCTGGCGCCGCGAGCACGCGGCGGTGACGGCGCAAGCCTACGTGCCGCTGACCTTCGATCCGGGCGAAGCCTACCAGTTCGACTGGAGCCATGACGTCGTGCTGATCAACGGCACGACCGTGACCGTGAAGGTGGCGCACGTCCGGCTGTGCCACAGCCGCATGCTGTTCGTGCGAGCCTATCCGCGGGAGAGCCAGGAGATGGTGTTCGACGCCCACGACCGGGCGTTCGCCTTCTTCAAGGGCGCCTGTCGGCGCGGTATCTACGACAACATGAAGACGGCGGTGGAGACGATCCTCGTCGGCAAGGAGCGCGCCTACAATCGCCGCTTCCTGCAGATGTGTGGACACTACCTCGTCGATCCCGTGGCCTGTACGCCGGCATCGGGCTGGGAGAAGGGCCAAGTCGAGAACCAGGTCGGCCTGGTGCGGGAGCGGTTCTTCACGCCGCGGCTGCGGGTGAAGAGCTACGACGAACTGAACGGATGGCTGCTCGACCAATGCGTGGCCTATGCCAAGGCCCATCCGCATCCCGCGTTCAAGGACCGCACGGTCTGGCAGGCCTTCGAGGCGGAGCGTCCGAGCCTGGTGCCCTACGGGGGCCCGTTCGACTGCTTCCATGCCGTGCCGGCATCGGTGTCGAAGACCTGCCTGGTCCGCTACGACAACAACAAGTACTCGGTCATTGCGAGCGCCGTTGGCCGCCCGGTCGAGGTCCGGGCCTATGCCGAGCGGATCGAGCTGCGCCAGAACGGCCGGGTCGTCGGAGACCATCCCCGCTCGTTCGGTCGCAATGAGAGCGTCTTCTACCCCTGGCACTACGTTCCGGTACTGGCGCGCAAGCCGGGCGCGCTGCGCAACGGAGCCCCGTTCAAGGATTGGGTCCTGCCGGCCGGGCTCGACCGTGTCCGCCGCAAGCTCGCCGGTGTCGATGACGGTGACCGGCAGATGGTCGCGATCCTGTCCGCCGTGCTGAGCGACGGGCTGCCGGCGGTCGAGGCCGCCTGCCTGGAGGCGCTGCGCGACAACGTCCACTCGTCCGACGTGATCATCAACATCCTGGCCCGGCGGCGAGAGCCCGCCATCGCGATCACGATCATGACCCCCGAGGCGCTGCGTCTACGGCACGAGCCCGTTGCCGATTGCGCCCGCTACGACAGCCTGAGGAGCACCGTGTGATGGAGCGTTCCGAGATCCTGGCCACCATGGTCGACCTGAAGCTCTACGGCATGAAGGCCGCCTTCGACGAGATCATCACCACCGCGGTGAAGCGTCAGCACGAGCCCCAGCGCATCGTCGGCGATCTTCTGCAGGCCGAGATCGCCGAGAAGCAGGCACGCTCGATCAAGTACCAGATCACCATCGCCAAGCTGCCGCTCGCCAAGGACATCGAGGACTTCAGCTTCGAAGGCTCCCTCGTCAACGAGACCCTGGTGCGCGATCTCGCCGGCGGCGAGTTCCTGGCCCACGAGCGCAACGTCGTGTTGGTTGGGGGCACCGGAACCGGCAAGACCCACCTCGCCCTGGCGATCGCCCGGGCCTGCATCCGCAACGGCGCACGCGGCCGCTTCTTCAACGTCGTCGACCTCGTCAACCGGCTCGAAGCCGAGACGCGGGCCGGACGGCAAGGCCGCATGGCCGACTACCTGTCCCGCATGGACTTCATCGTGCTCGACGAACTCGGCTACCTGCCCTTCGCCCAGTCCGGCGGGCAGCTCCTGTTCCATCTGGTCAGCCGTCTCTACGAACAGACCTCCGTCATCGTGACGACCAACCTGGCCTTCGGCGAATGGCCCAACGTGTTCGGCGACGCCAAGATGACCACCGCGCTCCTCGACCGGCTTACCCACCATTGTGAGATCGTCGAAACCGGCAACGAGAGCTGGCGCTTCAAGAACCGAGCCTGACCCACACCGCACCCGCCCGGCTGCGCAACCCTGACCAGCTCCGCCGGGCGGGCGCTACCGGCTCAGCACGCCCAAAGGGGGTCAGTTTTGGACGCCGATCGGGGGTCAATGTTCAAGGCTGTTTGACA
>NZ_JAMOIM010000131.1 GCF_026130545.1 Lichenifustis flavocetrariae
GATTGCAGGACGCCGACCCCGACCAGGATCGCCGCCATGGCGGCGATGTCCATGGCGTGGACGGGTTCCCCAGCCAGCGCTGTTCCGACGACCAGAGCCACCATCGGTGGGATGTAGGTCACACCGGACGCCATGACGGCTCCCAGGCGATCGACGATCATGTAGTAGCAGATGTAGGCCAGCCCGGTGCCGCAGAGGCCGAGGCCAAATACGAGGCCGAGCCAAGCGCGCGTGTCGCCGAAGACCGCACCGATCCCATGCAGGTCCGTCGCCGCGAGCAGGATCAACAGCGCCCCGCCGATCTGGTAGGTCGTCAGCGCGAGCGGGGAAAGCCCGAGCGGGCTGATGAACCTTCGCGCGTAGACGAACGAGCAGCCGACGCTGAACGAGCCGGCGATCATCCAGAGGACGCCAGCGACGTTCAATCCCTGGATGCTCTGGTTCCATGGCCGCGCGATGAGCAGGATCCCCGTGAAGCCGAGCAGCGTGCCGCCGATCGATCGGGCGTTGATCGGCTCCCGCCGGAGGAACGCCCAGGCGGTGACGAAGGTGAAGAGCGGGATGGCGCCGCTCAACATGCCCGCGACGCTCGACAGCAGCAGCGCCGTCCCGGTGGCGAACGCGAAGTAGTAGAAGGCCGTCGCCAGGACGGCCATCACGGCAAAGTGGTGCGCATGGCGCCAGTCGCGCCACCGCAGCGCTCCGGTCGCGACCGCGAACGCAAGGAGCGGCAGGAACCCGAACAGCACCCGCAGCAGGACGATCTGTGCCGGGCTGATCAGGTGCACGGCCCATTTGACGAAGATGAAGTTCAGCCCCCAAATCAGCCCGAGCCCGGCGAAAGCCAAGTAAGCGATGCCGAGGCCCGGGCGGCCTTGTCGTATCGCGGCCGGGACCGTTATGGCCGTGCCCATTGCCATCAGACCCCCCGCGTGATGCCGCCGTCGACGCGGATGTTCTGGCCGGTGATGTAGGCGGCGCCCGCCGAGGCCAGGAAGGCGATGGTGGCGGCGACCTCATCGGAAGTGCCGTAGCGGCCGAGCGGCACGCCCTGCCGCCGCTCCTCGGTCGCGGGCAGGCTGTCGATCCAGCCGGGCAGCACGTTGTTCATGCGCACGTTGTCGGCCGCGAAGGTGTCGACGAAGATCTTCGTGAAGGCGGCGAGACCCGCCCGGAACACCGCCGAGGTCGGGAACATGGCGCTCGGCTCGAACGCCCAGGCGGTCGAGATGTTGATGATGGTGCCGCCCCTCTGCGCCTGCATGATCGGCGTCACCAGGCGCGTGGGCCGGATGACGTTCATGAGATAGACGTCCATCCCGAGGTGCCATTGCTCGTCGGTGATCTCCAGGATCGGCGCACGGGGACCGTGGCCCGCGCTGTTGACCAACGTGTCGACGCGGCCCCAGCGTTCCATCGTGCCGTCGACCAGGCGCTTGAGGTCGTCTGCCGACTGGTTCGATCCCGTCACGCCGAACCCGCCCAGTTCGGTGGCGAGCGCCTCGCCCTTTCCCGACGAGGACAGGATGGCCACCTTGAAGCCATCCGCAGCCAGACGCCGCGCCGCCGCCGCGCCCATGCCGCTGCCGCCCGCCGTGATGATCGCAACCTTGTCGCTCATGATCCTGCTCCTCGTCTGACCGAGAAGAGCTATGGCGGTCGGACCATCGAACGACTATGGAGATGACCTGCGTCGTTGCAGTAGAAAAACTATCGCAAGCACATGCCAGGAACCCGCCTTCCACCGTTGAACGCGCTGCGCGCCTTCGAGGCAGCCTCGCGGCACCTGAACTTCAGGGTCGCGGCCGACGAACTCGGCGTGACGCAGGGAGCCGTCGCGCAGCACGTGCGGGGTCTGGAAGCCGATCTCGGGATCAAGCTCTTCGAGCGGCTGTCGCGGAGCCTGGCACTCACCGATCCGGGGCGGCGCTACGCGGGGCAACTGCGGCGCGCGTTCGAACTCATGACGGAGGCCACGGCGGCCCTGAGGCCCGAGCCCGCCCGGCTGACGGTCAGCGTGACGCCGACCTTCGCGGCCAAGTGGCTGATCCCCCGCCTGCACGCCTTCGGGATCGATCATCCCGACATCGAACTGCGCATCGTTGCGAGCGAGGGTCTGTCGAACTTCCAAGGTGACGGGGTCGACATCGCGGTCCGGCAGGGCCGGCCGCCGTTCGGCCCCGGACTGATCGCCGACCTGCTGTTCGAGCAGGAGGTGGTTGCGGTCGGCAGCCCGGCGCTCCTGGGCGACCGGGCCGGTGCATTGT
>NZ_JAMOIM010000132.1 GCF_026130545.1 Lichenifustis flavocetrariae
GGCGGCCAGGGCTTCGTCCTCCCGCTGATTGCGCTTGAGGGCGATCGTCCGTTCGAGATCATCGAACTTGGTGCCGATAACGGCGGTCAAGCGTTTAAGTAGGAGGTCTGAATTCGGGTAGGTCGGCAAGAGGATCTGCAGGGCCGACAGGTGCCGTTGCGCCTGGATTTTGGCGGCTTGATAGGGAGCGAGATAGATTTCGTTGCCGGTGATGATGAAGCCGCGCTGGCTCGATTCAGCGGTCTGCATCGCGTTTCTCAATTCGACCGCCGCCACCCGGGTGTTGCGCGCGGCGATCGCGTCGTCAAAATATGACTGCGCCCGCTCGCCCAGCCAGACATTCATGGCGACGATCGTCATGAGGGCAACGAACCCGACCAGCAGGAAAGCGGAGGTCGATCCCACAAGGTAGCGCCTGGACATCATCAGGCACTCCTGCCTCATTCCCAGTCACTGTACCATTGCAGAATGAAGGCTACCTCGTCGTTCTAGGACCCGTTTGAGTGCAACCGCCCCTATCTACGCCGCCATCACTGACCCGGAGCAATGAGCACGGCGCCGCACTGCTCATAGATCGATTGCGCCTCCCGGCGTGGACATTGTGCCGTTAGGCTCACCCGCAGATCCATTAGCCGCGCATCACCGTTCTGTAAGGCTTGGCGGAGGAGCGCGACATCGAGCACGTCTCGCCTGCCACACGTGGCGCACGACACCACGATTTCGAAATGCGGCCAGGTCGAGAGCAGCGGCACAGTGCCGGCCGGTTGCTGAGGGGGTGACCGGGATGCTGATTTTTGCACGTCTTCGCGGGTTGGCTGCCTGCGTTGATACACGGGCTCGTCCGGATGATCCGGCGGTGGCAGATTTCGCTCCAGATCCGCGAACCGAGCGCCACAGCGCGGCTCATATTTGCGCGGGTTCGTCCGCCACCAAGGGCAGTCGTGCGCAAGATCGGCAAGCAGCCCGTCGAGGCTTTGCTCTGGACCATACCGGGCCGCCAGCCGGGCCAGACGGTAGCGTCCGCGCCGATCGCACAGCACGCACTCGATGCGCACCACGACCCAGGGATATTGCACGAGCGTCTTTGGCCGAAGCATCTGCCGAATGTGAACAGATGAAGAACGTCGGCAAGACCTATGCTACCCTCCCGGCAAATCGTAGGGGGGAAGCGGTCGCGATGACGGCTTTGTTGGCGGGGTTTGAGTGTGGCCGCCTCGGCTGGAACGGGCACGACCTGTTGCGCACCACGCGGCACATGCCCGAGGACCGCATGCCAGCGCATTATGCTATCGCGCGCCAGCACGGGTTGACCCGCTCGCGGGACGGGTTGCCGTGGCGCCATGATCCGAGGCCGCGTCTTCGTTGCGCTCACGCCGCAGGCATGAGCGTGATTTGGGATCTGAACCACTTCGATCCGCCGGACGATCCTGCCGCGCATGCCCGCAGGGTGGCCGAGGCAGCCAATCGGGCGGCACCCTTGTGGATCTGTCCGGTCAACGAGCCTTCACTGTACCCAAGACTATGTGGCATGCCGCAACAGGCGTCCGTGCACCTGGCCATCACCATGGCACGCGTCGCCAAGGATCATCACCCCGAGGTGCGCATTCTTTCGACCGACCCGATCACGGGTATTGGTGAACGCCAGTTTGCCGCGACGGACGCGCTGGTCGCGGCGGGCCTCGTTGACGTGGTCGGCGTGAACTACTATCCGCACACAGCCCGCACATCGCTATACAAGGTCTTGACCAAGGTCGCGCGACGCTACCGGCTTCCCATCATGGTGGCGGAGACGAGCTGGCATGATGGGCATCCGATCCACCATCGACGCCATCCCGGTTGGAGCAAGGGCGATTGGTTGCGACACATCCTGCAAGACGTGGCGGCCGCCGAGCAGAACGGTGCCGATGTCGTGGGTGTTTGCTGGTACCCGTTCGTCGATTGCCCGCCCTGGCACCGCCCGCGGTCACGGCAACGTTGGTCGCATGGCCTCATCCGCCAGGATCTTGGGGTCGATCCCCACCTCGCAGCGGCGCTGCAGGAGCACCGCTCGGAGCCGCAGCAGCTTCGGCTCGACTATGACATGGCGATCTAACCGCTTGGGGGGAGATCCAGGGGTTACGCATGAAATCAGTGAGCTATTTGACGGCCTGAAATCCGATATGATTCAGGGAGCCTCCTTGGCGTT
>NZ_JAMOIM010000133.1 GCF_026130545.1 Lichenifustis flavocetrariae
CTTCCATGGCGAATGGAACTATACAATCGCTCCAAGGCCATCATAATCAGCGCGATAATTTGTCGACGCTGCCTTAGCGCCAACGATCGCGGCGCCTTCGAGCGCGCCCGTTTGGCCCTGACGGCAGCCGCGCCGCAGCCGTCTCTCGAGCCCGAAGCGGCTTGTCCTCTGGCCCCGATGCGCGAGAGCGAACCCGTCACACAGCGGAACGCACAGCCGCAGCAACTCAGCCTGCTGCCGTTGCCGGCCAGCGCACGCCCGCGGCGCGGCCGGCTGGCGCCTCCACCCGTCGACACCGCTCTGTTCGCCTCGGCGACCTATCGCGCGGTCGCGGGACAGGGGGGGACTGCGCTCGCTTACCTGGCAGGCTGCATCGGCCTGGCGGGGATCCACGAGGCGATCAACACGACCCTCTACAAGGCCGGAACCACCAGCGCGGCGACGGTCGACGCGCGCATGCAAACCCTCAATGAGGCCGGCTACGCCGCCTATCGCCGGTTGGGCAATGAGGTCGTGGCCGAGCCCGGCTTCCAGAACTGGATCGCCGCCGATCTGCCGCCGCACGGCCCGCGGCCGCCCAACAGCCCGGTCACGGGTCTTGGCAATGCGCTCCAGGTCCGTCTCCCGGCCGGCATGACCCATGAGGCTTTCGACATCGCCCTCACCGAACGCCTGTGGTCGGTGTCCCTGGCGACCATCGCGGCGCAGCCGGCCTTTCGCCTCATGTGTCTTGGTCGCGGCTTCGACATCGGTCGCCTGCAACGCTTCACGCTGAAGCAGGACAAATCCGGTTTCAAGACGGCCTGCGAGCTCGTGCGTCTGTCGCCACGCTGGGACGCCGATGCCTATGCGGATCTCATCGAGGGCATCATCGCCGACTTCGTCCTCGCCCGCTCCCGTTCTGGCAACCCAAGCCCGATGAGCCGCCACGCAATCGAGCGCTGAGCGCGCGCCGGGGCGGCGGTCCCTCGTGATCGCCGCCCGGCCCGCCGGGCCTGAGCCCTGTTCCGCAACCTCCCTTGTTTCCGCCCATCCTCTGGATCTCCCAATGACCTCGGCTGCCCCGATCGTCTCACCTCCCTCCGTTGCCGTTGCGTCCCTGCGCGATGCGGCGAGCCACAACTCGCTCAGGGAGGCCATCCCGACCTTCACCCTGACGCACTTTCTCGCCGCGGTGGGACGCAGTCTGCTTGCTGGTTTGCCCGCTCAGGTCTGGATTGAGGCCACGGTCGTGGCCGTCAAGGCCAGCGCCCACGGCCATCAGCTGGAACTCGTCGAGAGTGACGGCACCGGCGGAGCGCCAACGGCACAATTGCGGGTGTTTCTCGCCAACGAGGTGCGTCGCGGCATCGTCCAGGCGAGCGGCGCGGCCTTCGATCCCGCCCTGCTGGTCGGACTGACCACCTGCCTGCGCGTCGAACCCACCTTCTCGCCGCGCTGGCATCTGCAGGCCCGTGTCCTCGGACTGAGCGCCGCGACCCATCAATCCATCGAGCGGCTTCGTGTCGACCAGTTGCGTCAGACGCTGCAGCGCGAAGCGCTCTTCGACAGACAGCGGTCGCTTGCCACGCCACCGGATCTCACGCGGCTCTGCGTCATCCACCCGACCGGCGCGGCCGGCTATGCCGATGTCGCCGCCGAACTCGATCGATGGCAGAGCGCCGGTCTGCTGATCCTTCGGCACTATCAGGCACCGTTCGAGGGCGAACGCGCAGCGGCCGGATTGATCGCGGCGCTGATGATGGCCGCCGACACGGTGGAAGGGGGCCGCCCCGATCTCATCATGATCGTCCGTGGCGGGGGCGCGAGCGCCGGCTTGCAGAGTCTCAACAACGAGAGCCTCGTCCGCGCGGTCTGCCGCTGCCCAGTGCCGATCGTCAGCGGCGTCGGCCATGCCATCGACCGCACCTTGCTGGACGAGGTGGCCTGGCGGGCCTGCGACAC
>NZ_JAMOIM010000134.1 GCF_026130545.1 Lichenifustis flavocetrariae
CGCCGCCTGATTACAGCAGGCAGTGCAAACCGACCACATCCAGACGCTGTCTGTCCGGTCAAGTACAAACTACTACACCTTACCTTTCCAACCGTCACTGACCCTGCGGCTCCGCCGGGCCGGCCAGGGCGCCACGTGCCCACCTCAATCGCCACCATGCGGCGCGGCGGCTCACCCTCGCCCTCGTTCAGCGCATCTCTCGATGTCCGTGCTGCAATCGAACCAGCACACAACATCACCTCATCTTATGACGCAGTAAGATTAGCAGCTTCCATCCGCTTTGTGGTTCCCTGTCAGTCATAATGATCTCCCGCAGCAGTAGGCGTGAAAGATACAGCAGCAAGCAGAAGAGTTCTTCAACGGTTGGCTCTGCAAAGCAGAATCCCCTCTCACATTCGAGCATGGCATTCGGATCTTGCGACCATGACCATAACGAGAACACTATGCCCGTGTCCGACTGGCAGTACCTTTGAGGACACGCGTGAAAACCTGGCCGTCGTGTATAGGGGGTGTTGCTGCGATTTTTATGCTTTCCGCCGGAATTGCCGGCTGTGGGCAATCCGACTATCCAGAACTGGCTCAAGCCAAAGCCTTCGCCTTGCAGGAGGCTACAAATGTGCTCTCTGAGGCAAGAGCCGCCGATCTACCGGCAATCACGGCCGGAGCCTATTGGCTACCAGAGGCCGATCCAGCCATGCGTGTTGCAACCGCCCGGAAATATGGTCCTGTCAGGCCCCTTCGGCCGCCGGCATGCGCTCTTCAGACCCAGGACACGACAGAATATTGTGATGGTGGACTGTTCATCTTCGCAGTGGATGGCATCGCTCGATCAGGTGGCCGTTCGTCCAAGCTCGCCATCTGCCATTCCGACACGGCAGGATGGGAGCTGGCGGCCGAACGGTTTCAGTTTTCGCCCTAAACCCTGCATGGGCTACGCCGATGATGCTCGATCATCGTCACCTCGAAATCAGCCTATTCACGATCGCCGCAGCAGGCGCAGCGTGGCTCTTTGCGGCAACGATCCGTGGCGATGAGAAGCGCGAGTGGTCGCAGTGGCAGCATGGGCCACCAGTCCGAAGATTGGAGCAGCCCGAGGCATTCACGACGGGTCTGGCGATCTGCAGGGTTGCGAGCATCTTTTTCGCCATCGCGGCGGTGGTCGGCGTAATTTTCTTTGTCGCGACTTGAGCATTCGTGCGCTGCCCCCGCGATCCGCTGCTGCCGGTTGAGGTGATGTCAATATAAGATCACCTCCGTAAGCCGATTTCGGCTTACGGACGTGGCTTTCCAACGTTTGTGCGATGTCCATTACGGCATACCCATACGAACCACGCATTACGAACAGTGCTTGCCCGGAGGTGCCCCCATCAACCCTCCACAACGATGCCTGTCGCTCAAACGACGAACTCAGCGACTCTCTGGCTACCGCTACCATCTCGCAGGTCGGCCTGCACTCCAGAGCCAAAGCGATGCGGCAACGCCTGGGCCGCTGGCTTCATCCATCCGGACGACGGTCCTTTCCATAAGGCGCTTCGCCGACGAACATGCCAGTTTCGCGAGATCACCGAGGGCGCCGACTGTCGGCTTTGGGATTGGTTTGTCCTCTTCGATTCAGTGGTTCTGACCCGTGCCGTCCCCCCGCGCTGGTGGATTGCAACAACTTCTACGCCAGTTGCGAACGGGTCTTCCAACCGGGCCTTCGGGGACGGCCCGTCGTGCTCCTGTCGAACAATGACGGTTTCTGTAATCGGACCGTTAGGCTCAAGCTCATTTCAGACGCCGCTCCGTATCACGGAATGGCAACAATCGACCCAAGGACGAACCCGCTCTCGCGGGAGGGCGTCCTGAGAGGTAGAGCACACCTGGAGATCTGAGCGAGCGCTTGAG
>NZ_JAMOIM010000135.1 GCF_026130545.1 Lichenifustis flavocetrariae
CTTACAACTGGCGTCTATTCGACTCATGCTGCGAAAGCTCTGCCAGAAAAAGATATGACTTCGGACAGACTCTGAGGGCAGCGCGACGATTGTTCGCTGAACAACGTTAAGGGCGAACGGATCGAGAACTCATCCAGTTCAGGCTGCTCGGCGCGCGGCTCTGCCAACATTGAGCTCCCTTCGTCCGGGCGGGATGGCGGAGGCGCGGTCCCACAGGAAGTCGCCCGAGAAGGCGATGTGCTCCCAACCAACGGGTGACGTGTGGGCGAGGAGATCGTCACGGACGTTCTCGCCGGTGGCGCGCAGGTGGGCCACGCCATCGGCCATGTAGGTCGAGTTCCACCATACGATGGCGGCGATCACCAGGTTCAACCCTGAGGCTCGATACTGCTGAGCCTCATGGGTCCGGTCCGCGATGCGGCCCTGACGGAACGTGCAGATGGCGCCTGTCAAAGCGTGACGCTGCCCGCCCTTGTTCAGACCCGCTTGGCAGCGCCGGCGAAGGTCTGGGCTTTCCAGCCAGTCCAGCATGAATAACGTGCGCTCCACCTTGCCCACCTCCTGCAGAGCGAGATGAAGCTGGTTCTGCCTCTCATAGGCGGCGAGCTTCTTCAGGACGGTCGAGGGCGCCACATGGCCGGAATGCACGGACGCCACCAAGCGGAGAATATCGCTCCAGTGTTCCCGAATGACGTCGGCCCTGACCCGCTTGCCAAGGAGTGGCATCAGGGCCGGGTAGGTGGACACCACAGCGAGCGACACGAGACGTCGGTCAGGGAAGTCGCGCAGTCGCGGACAGAACCGGAAACCCAGCATGGAGCAGAGGGCGAACACGTGGTCGGTCGCGCCACCCGTATCGGTGTAGTGCTCCGCGATCGGCAACGCCGAACCGTGATGGAGCAGGCCGTCCAGAACGTAGGGCGCCTCGTGCATCGCCGGAGAGATCACGCGCACATGGTAAGGTCCGTGCTGATCGGAGACGTGAGTGTAAAAGCAGAAGCCCGGGTCGACACCGTATCGGGCATTGATCTCGCCCGATACTTCGCCTCGTTTGCCCGAGCGGAAGAACTGTCCGTCGGAACTGGACGTGGTGCCATCACCCCACACGGCGGCGATCGGCAGGCCGTGGTGAGCGTCGATGATCCGGGCGAGGGCGGCCTTGTATGTTTCGTCGCGGAGGTAGGCATCAGCCGTCCAGACCAGTTGATCGCGGGTGACGCCCTGGCTGGCCTCGGCCATGCGAGCGAGGCCCAGATTGGTGGCATCGGCGAGGATTGCGGCGAGCAACGCACTCTCGTTCGGGCAGGGTTCGCCCGTGCGCAGATTGGTGAAGGCGGACAGGAAACCGGTACCGCGCGCCGCCTCGTGCAGGAGTTCGGTCACCCGGACGCGCGGCATCATGGCGTCGAGCCGGTCTGCGAGCACATCCGCCTCGGGCGGGGTTGCCGTCCGGGCCGGACTGATGTGCAGCCGGCCATCACGCAGTTCCACTCCCTCCAGACGACCGCGCTGGAGTCGGTTCGAGAAGCGCCGAAGTCGCCAATCCAGCTCACGCTCGCGCGCATCGAGCCACGCGTCGGCCGTGGCCGGCAGGTTCAGGCCGCAGCCTCCTCCATGCTGTTCACCAGCCACTGCGAGAGCGGGCCAGCCTCAATGCCGATCCGGCCATAGTCCACATCG
>NZ_JAMOIM010000136.1 GCF_026130545.1 Lichenifustis flavocetrariae
CACAGCATGACGCACTGACCGGCCTCGCCAACCGCGTTCTTTTTCACGACAAGCTTTCAAAAGTTCAGCAGCGAGGCCGGCCCTTTGCGCTGATGTGCTTGGATCTCGATGGCTTCAAGCAAGTCAATGACAGTTTCGGACATCCTGCAGGAGACGAACTGCTCCGCAAAGTCGCTCACCGCTTGGTTGATTGCGTCCGTCCTACAGACATCGTCGCCCGGCTGGGTGGGGACGAGTTCGCCGTGATCTATGCTGATATAGATCAGGAACATAGCCCCGAAGACACTGCGTTGCGGATCATAAGACGGATCGCGGCGCCGTTCGAAATTGGGTTTCAGCATGTCTCCATCGGTGTGAGTATTGGTGTTGCGGTTACGGTCGGATCGGCCATCGAGCCGGACTTGCTGTTGAAGCAAGCCGATCAGGCGTTGTATCGCGCAAAGGGCGCTGGACGCGGTACATATAGGCTAGCCGAGCCCCCGATGGATGGCAGAATAGTGGCCGAAGTTTAGCGGCATCCCAGGCGGCTTCTCTTAAGCTCTGGCATGTAGGGAACGGCAACCTGCGATTGAATGGGGCCAGTGAAGGAAGCCGACGTGCGACAGCGGGTCAAACACTGGGTGACCGCGAAAGCCGATGACACCGACCTGATCGCGGAGGGTGGACCGGAACGTTTTGCCCGTCGCCTGACGCTCCGCATCGTTTTCAGCGCGGAGGCTACCAATGTTCTCGTTCATCTGATCCTCGGTTCCTTGGGTCTTCTTCCCTATCCACTCAGCCAAGCGCTGGCCGTCGGTTCCTTCGTCACGGCCGTCGTGTCAGCCGTCGTCGGCTACATTGTCACGCTCATGATCGGCGGAGCGATTTGCGAGCTGGCGATCAATCGCAATGAGTTTCAGCGTCTGAGTTCGACCGACCCTTTGTCTGGGCTTCTGAACCGCCGTGCCATTTTTGAGAATATTGAGCGCATGAAGTGCCGGGGCAGCTTCCTGCTTTTCGATATTGATCACTTCAAATGCGTCAACGACCAGTACGGCCATCTCGCCGGTGATGATGTGATCTGCGGCATCGCCGAACGCTTTGTCGCCTGCTTTTCACCCAACGCCAGCGTTTTGATCGGTCGTATCGGCGGCGAGGAATTCGCCGTTTTCCTGCCGGATGTGAGTGCGCCCTCTGGATCGAGGATCGCGGACCAAGCCAGAGCGTGCATCGGATCGTCGGAGATCCGGACCCGGATGGGAGGCATTTCGGTGACAGTCTCTGGCGGAGTGACGAATTACGACCCAGAGCAGGCTATGGATGAGGCCTATATGCGGTGTGACAGGGCCCTTTATCGCGCCAAATCTGAGGGACGCAATCGCATATGCGAGGGACATTCGGGGGTGGTCGGGTCCGGAACCCCGGCTGCCATGGAATGGCCCTCGCCAAAGAACCTGCCCAGCCTCGCCGCCATCATCCGCTTCCGCTTGCTGATGATCGCGGCCGGCTACGAGGACGGCAACGACGCCTCGACCT
>NZ_JAMOIM010000137.1 GCF_026130545.1 Lichenifustis flavocetrariae
GCGAGCATTGCTCTTTCCTCGCCCGTCTTTGGCTATGCGATGGGGCAGTATGGCGCCGACTGGCTTGAGGGAAAGAGGATCCCTCAGGCTATGGATATCCTCCCGGTCGTTCTCACCGAGAAAAACATTGCCCAATACCAAGCGGATCTGGCCAATCCGGCAGAGGCATACCGTGACCCAGTTCGGCGAAGTGCATATCTCGTTCCGTACGGCAACATCTGCTACGACACCCGCGACCGGTATGTAAATTTTCCTTGGTCTTCCGAGCAGAAGTAGGCAGCGTCAATGACGCCCTCGTTCCGGGTCCTGTTAACCTCTCGCAAGGCGATTTTCGCCGGGCGGGCCAGGTCTCCAGGCGCGAGCTCCAGACGTTCGCCCCACAAAGCAGGAGCCGGGCCATTCTCGTAAATGACCCGGCTCAAGTATCATCGTGGCAAGTTAACACGCGACGGGCTAACGGGTGCACAATCCATGCCGTCCGCTGCCGCCTCGCTGATCTGCGTCTTGGCCGTACCTGTGGGAGATCAGGGCTGGTCCTTCGTGGCCAACATCAGGACGCCAGCACCGTTGCCAAATCTGACCCCGGCCCGCTCGAAGGTCTGCCGAATGACGCCACCCTGCTGAAGCGTAATGCTGGGTGTGCTGTCCACACCTTCGGCTTGCACGATGATCTCCTCTGGCACATTCGCGCCGGTCGCCAACTGCCGGACAGTCCAATTCAGCCGACGACGGGCTTCGCGGATTTGGCAACCGGTGATCATTGATGCACGTCCAAGTCGAGCCGCATGCCTGGGCTGTCACCCTCTTCGAGAATGAACTCTGAGGTCATCGCATTCCTTGGAGTGCCAGACTGAGTTCACCATCGCGATCAGCGCAGGTCGATCTCAGTCGAATGCATATCTGACGCATCACCAAGGATCTGGAGAGGAAGGCAAGTGGGAAAGGCTACGTGACGGCAGGCTTGAAGCCGAGCTCTAGTCTTCATCGGACCTGTCGAGCTTTTTGGACACACCGATCCCGTGACAATAACTCATCTCGCCACCCAGCCATCCCGTCACGAACATCAGCACAAGGCCAACAAGCGTTAGGATCAGCCCGCTCGATCCGAGTTCCACGTTTGCCTGCCGCCATGAGTAATTCACGGCTGTGATCCCCAAAAAGATCAAATTACCGACCGCGTGAGCCCAGGCGGCATGTAACTTGTGTGCGCGGTCGATCGCTGCAAAATCGATCATGCCTGGAAGAGCCGCCGCCGCACCAGACACAAGCGTTCCGAGTAGAAGCCATCGGGTGCCAAGCGCCCAGAACGGATCTCCGGTTCGCGCGAATGCCACATCTGCGCAGGCTGCGGCCACGTACATCCCGATGGTGATGGGCACGAGAGCCGGATGAAGCGGATGCCCCTTTATGGCTGCTACACTGCCTGTACCACCATGACGAACAGAGGTTTGGGTGCGGTTTGCCATAGCGGAAAAACGCTT
>NZ_JAMOIM010000013.1 GCF_026130545.1 Lichenifustis flavocetrariae
AATGGTGGCCGACATCAAATCGGAACGCTGGCCGGCTTCAGATCGGAATACCCGGCCGGCTTGCATCGGAATTCGCATTCGAGCGGCGGCCGAGGTGGGTGAGCACCGCGTGGGGCAGAATCCGCTTCCCCGCTGAACTTACGTCGTAAGCAAGGGACGATGAGTGTTGAGAGCAGACGGGATCAGTATGGCCTCGAGATTGAGTTCGCCTCTTCTACGACGCAAACCTGAAACAGTGATCGGCATGCAGTTCTAGAAGATCCGAGTTTCCAACCGAAGCGCTGGCCGGAAGGTTCTGTATTTGTCTCAGGACTGCAGGAGGGAAACGTAGCGATAGTGGCTGTTAGCGTCTTGCGCTCAAGTGCGCATCAGCGTTCGCGCCGGAGTAAACCGTATCAGGCGAGCGTCAGCATCTCGGTGCGGTATTTCGGAGCCAGTTCCTGCGCGAGTTTACCCTTGGCGGCCTGCTCCTCCTTACTGATTTCCGGTGGTGCCGCGTCGCGACTGGCGACGGCCACCCCGACTGTCATGAAGAACTCTTCCTGACCCGCAGGCGTGCACATGCACAGCATGTGGACAGTCTTTCCCGACGTGTTCCAAAAGGCGTGCGGAGCATTGGACGGTATGTTTGCGGTGGCAGGGGCCCTCACTGTCTGTGTCTCGCCTCTGAAGGTGAACTCCAGTTCTCCCTCCAGCAGCGAGAACATCTCTTCGAAGTCATGGCGATGCGGGGGTGGTCCGCTGCCGTCGGGCACCAGCATGTCGATCAGACAGTAGCGGCCATCGGTCTCGTCGCCAGAGACAAGAATTGTATAGGTGTCCCCGACGAGCGAGATATGGCGAGCGGTGGGGTCGTCAGGATCGACCACGGTCAGTTTGCGGTTCGGATCGTCGGCGGGGATGGGACCGGTCCGGCCGGTCGAGGTGATCGAGTATTCGTTCATCGTGCTTCTCCTTGTGATTCGGGGATTACGGCCTTCGCCGCGACTGCGAGTATGCGACGGACGACTTCTCGGGGCCGCTCCTCGGGCATGAAATGCCCGCAATCGGACAGGGTGTGGGCCTCGACGTTCTCGGCGACCAAGGCGGCCATCTGGCCGACCTTGTCGCCCAGACCCTTCTCGCCTCCGAGCGCCACCAGGGGCGCCTTGATCTTGCGTTTCGTCAGCGGTTCGGTCTGCGCGATGCTGGTGAAGGCGGCGCGGTAGACGCCCAGGGCGCCGAGCACGCCGGTGCGGCCGGCGAAGGTGCGAAGGTATTCGTCCACGACCGCCGGGGTGAACACGTCCTGACGCACGGTCGCGGGCCCTTGGAAGAACCATTGAAGGAACGCCCGCTCGTTGCCCACGATGAGCGCCTCGGGCACGCCGGATGCGAGCGGCAAGATCCACCACCACATCGAGCCGTTCGCCATGGCGTCGGGCGTGTAGGTGAACACCTTTCGCAGGACTTCGCCTAGCATCACGGGGGCTTCGATATAGAGCAGGCCTGCGACCTCGCGGGGGTGGTCGGCGGACCAGATCAAAGCGGGGAGCGCACCCATGTCGTGAGCCGCGTGGATCACGGGCTTGCCAGCCCTAAATCCGATGCTAGCGACGAGCGCGCGGCATTCCTGCGACAGGGCGCGAGCGTCATAGCCCTCGACGCCGTCCGGCTTGTCGCTGTCGCCGAAGCCGCGCATGTCCGGGACCAGGACCCACATGCCCGCCTCCGCCAGCGCGGTCGCGACCTCCCGCCACGCATAGCCGGTCGAGAGAAAGCCGTGCCACAGGATCACCGGCTGGCCTCCGGGGTCACCGCCGATCCAATGGTGGAGGCGCACGCCGCCGACCGTCTCCATCTCGCTGCGCAAGCCCGGTATCGGCAGGCCGGCGAACATCGCGGTCATGGCCGCGCCCACCCGACCGGCAGCATCGGCGAGATTGCCGTCATCGCCATGACCAGCGGCCCGCCCTCTGGCGTGCTCCAGTCCTGGACGAGTTCGGCGACCATCGTGTTGGTCGAGGTCAGCCACACGCCCGCGCGCTCCATGCGGCGACGCGCCATCTCCTCGCCGATCTGTGTGTCGGTTCCGCAGGCGTCCATCACGGCGAGCACTTCGAAGCCCGCCTCGACGGCGCTGATCGCGGGAAAGACGAGGCAGATGTCGGTCGTTACCGCGGCCATGATCAACTGACGCCGGCCCGTCGCCTCGATCGCCCGCACGAAGTTGCCGTCGGTCCAAGCGTTGACTATGCCGACGCGCTTGACGCGGGCCGCATAGGCGTCCGGCATGGTTTGCTGGAGCAGGGGATGGAGCGGCCCCTGAACGTGGTCCTCCTGGCTCGAGGTCATCACGATCGGCATCTTGTAGGCAAGCGCCGCCTGTCCGAGGAGCGCGGCGTTGCGAACCGCAGTATCGGGCATGACGTTCTTGATCAGCTGGATCGTGCCGACCTGGTGGTCGATCAGGACCAGCGCCGCCGTCTCTGGCGTGAAATGCGGAGAGGACATCTTGTTGTTCCTTTGATCGGGGTCGCCGCGCTTACGCGGCGAGAGCCGGGTAGTCGGTGTAGCCCGCTGATCCAGTGCCGTAGAAAAGCGCGGGGTTGGGCTTGTTGAGCGGCGCGTCGGTTTCGAAGCGTTCGACGAGATCCGGGTTGGCGATGTAGGGCACGCCGAAGGCGACGAGGTCGGCCTGACCACTCGCAATCGCGGTGTTGCCCTTCGCCTTGTCGAAGCCGGTGTTGACGATCAACGGCACCGATACTAGGTCGCGGAACGTCTCGACCACGTGCTTGATCTGGGCGCGCTCCGCGTCCTTGGCGTTCGGCTCGAGGAGGCAGATATAGGCGACGCCGAGCGCGTTCAGTGCCTGGATCACAAAGTCGAACGTCGCGCGCTTGTTGCCGTCTTCCACCCCATACAGAGAGCTCGACGGCGACAGCCGCACGCCGACCCGGTCAGCCGACCAGGCGGCGATCATCGCTTCGGCCGTCTCCAGCATCAGCCGTGTGCGGTTCTCGGCGGAGCCGCCATAGGCGTCGGCGCGGCGGTTGCTGCCGTCCTGCAGGAACTGGTCCTGCAAGTAGCCATTTGCGCCGTGGAGCTCGACACCATCGAAGCCGGCGGCGCGGGCGTTTCGGGTCGCTTGTGCGAACGTCTCGACGATTGCGGGGATCTCGGCGATGTCGAGCTCGCGAGGGATCGGGAAGTCGACGCGTCCGGTTGGCAGGAAGAAATCGCCGGTCGCAGCGATGGCCGACGGACCGACGGGCATTTCGCCGCCGCGCATGTCGGGATGAGCGACGCGGCCGCAATGCCAGATCTGGCAGAAGATGCGCCCGCCCGCCGCATGGACGGCGTCGGTGATGCGACGCCACCCGGCGATCTGGTCATCGCGGTGGATGCCGGGGCAGCGGATGATGCCGTGCGCCTGATCCGACACCTGCACGCACTCGGTGACCATCAGACCGGAGGAAGCCCGCTGGACGTAATAGTCGAGCATCAGATCGGTCGGGACACCGTCCTCGCTGGCGCGGGTCCTGGTCATGGCCGACATCAACACGCGGTTGGGGAGCGTAAGACCGTGCAGATCGAAGGGAGTGAAGAGGTCGGTCATCGTGAACTGTCCTTTATGAGGTGAGACACGGGCCAAGCCGGCCCGGGTGCTGCGAAGGCGAAGAGGGTCAGGTGGATCTCGCGGCCATGGTCAAAGCATGTGCTTGCCGCCGTCGACGTTGACGGTCTGGCCTGAGATGAAGTCGGCGTCGGGCGAGGCGAGGAAGAAGATTGCGCCGATCAGGTCGTGCCCCGTTTCCTCACGCGGAAGGGCGCGCAGCTTGATCTGTTGATCGATCAGCTCGGGCGGCATGTTGGCTTTCACGGCCGGCGTCACCGTCAGCCCCGGCGTGACGACGTTCACCGTAATGCCATCCTTGCCGAACACGCGGGCGAGGCTGCGCGACAGGCCGAACAGCCCCGATTTCGCTGCGACGTAATGGACCTGGTCGGCGACGCCCTCAAACACTGATGCGGAGCCGATGTTGACGATCCGACCCCAGCCGCGCCCGCGCAGCAGCGGCGCCATGGCCTTGATCATCAGGAAGGTGCCGGTGAGGTTGATGTCGACCACCTTGCGGAAGTCGTCGGCGGTCATCTCGTCGAACGTCTGCATCGGGAAGAAGCCGGCGACGTTCACCAGCACGTCGACACGCCCGCCCACATCACTGGCCAGCGCCGCGACCCGTCCGCAATCCTCCTCCTTGGAGATGTCGCCCACGACGGTGTGCAGCTTCGCCTCGGGCTCTTGACTGTCGACCAGCAACTTCAGCGCTTTGTCGCTGGTGTCGGTGGCCACGACGGTGTCGCCGTTGGCCAGGAAGCGCTCGACGGCGAGCTTCCCCATGCCGCCCGCGGCGCCCGTGATGACGACGATGCGATCGGTCTTCATTTTGGGACCTTCTCTGCTGCAATACTGCGCGGCCGCTCATGGAGGCGCAGCCGGGAGGGATGCGCGGCGTCGTGGTGGTAGGTGTCGGTGCCGACCTTCTGGCCGTACCAGTGCGTCATCGGCGCTTCGGTGATCGCCGACTCCCAGTTGCTGATCTCGAGCCGAAGCCGCTCGCCTTTGGCGACAAGCACGGACATCGGGATCAACTCGATCCGGAACTCGTAGGCCTCGCCCGGCGCAATCGGCTCGGCGCGATCGTGCCTCAGGAACGGCCGCATCTCGGTGGTCAGCTCGGGGTCCTCGGCGCGGTGCGAGGCCCGCAACCAACCCTGCGAGACGCGGATAGAGGGCGGCTTCTCCGGGTCGCCCGGCAGCAGCGAGAGCTTGACCATCACATCCATGTCGGTCTGGTCCGAGGACGCGAAGAGATGTAGGACGCCCTGCCCGGTGAACTCGCGATCCTGGTCGAATGACTGGGACGTGAAGGTGACGACGCGCGCGGTGTGGTGCGGTACGCCTTGCTTGTCCATCGTCGTGACGCCGGCCATCCACTTGGGGTCGGGATAGGTCCAACTTGTTGCCCCGCCATCGGCGGCGGGCCGCTCGGCGATGAGCGAGCCGTCGTTGAGCGACTGCTCGTGGCCGCTCTTGGCGCCGCTCAGATGGAACTCGGCGATCGTCGCGTCGGGCGGCGGCCAGTCCGGTGCGCCGAGGGTCGCGCCCTCGCCTTGGACGAAGAAGCGGACCTGCGGGCGATCCATCACGCCGTTGTCCCGCCCCTTCAGATGGTGATCGTACCAGGGCAGCACCTCGGCCCGGTGGAACTCCTCGTTGAAATAGAGCAGCTGAGCCTCGGCGAAGGTTTGCGCTCCGGTGATCAGGAGCTGCTTGGGGCCCTTCACGAGCCTATAACCTTCGAAGTTTCCGCGCAGGTGGAGCGACGCCTTGCCCCACGCGCCGATCGACAAAACGGGGATGTCGACCTGATCGAGCTCCCAAAAGGGGGAGCGCCGCCGCTGCCACGCGTCGTCGAACGGATGCTCGTACATCCGGCTGAGGATCTGGCCGCGGCCATGGTTGGTGATCGAGAGCCCTTCGCCCATGTGCTCGAGGATCACCGAGCCGTAGAGCCAGGAGTTCAGGAAGCCCTGGATCGGGATGCCGCCGTGGTACATCCAGTCGCGATACATGTCGGTCGCGCCGTCGAAGGCGGCGATGGTGACGAGGTGCGGCGGCTTGGTGCGCGCGGCGTTCCACTGGCTCCAGCAGTAGTAGGACATGCCGACCATCCCGATCGGCCCAGCCCAGCCCTGCGTTGCCACATGCTCGATCATGTCGTGGATCGCCTGCCTTCGGCGCGGCTGACCGGGTCCCAGGTCCCGTCCGAACGGCCCGTCCCCGGCACATCCATCGCGACGTAGGCGTAGCCCTCGTCGAGATAGAGCTGGATCGGACCGTACTCGGTGAACGGAAACACCTGCGGCGCCGGCGGCAGATGGCGGAGCGCCTTCTGATAGGGCGAGGCCCCGAGCAGCACGGGAAATGGCCCGTTCCCGTTCTTTGGAAGGTAGACGTCCGCCCGGACCAAATCCCCGTACCGGGTGGTCACCTCGATCTCGAACGGCGTGACGTTGACGTCGACCACCTCAGTGCACCTTCGATGAGGCGGCGAGTTCTTCGAAATAGGCCCGCAACGATCTCGGCTCGCGGCCGAGGATCGCGCGAAGCGTCACGCACGAGCCGAGCAGTCCGTGGCGGTCGTAATAGTCGAACATCAGTTGCATCGCGGCCGAGACGCCCTTGGGATGGGCGATCTGCGCCTCGACAGACTGCCCCAGCACGTCGCCCATCATCGCGGCGACGTCGCGGCGATCGAGATCGCCTTCGGCGCACAGCTCGAAGGTGCCGAAGTTCAAACGATCGCTGGTCAGGGCCATGGCCGCCGCTTCGGCCACGTCACGATAATCCACCCGACTGAAGCGCGTGTCGGTCGACCACGGCTCGGCGAACACGCTGGTCTTGGCGACCGTTGGCCAGGCCTGATCCAAGTTCTGGAAGAACAGGGCTGGATGGAGGAACGTATATTCCATGTCGGATGCGAGCACCGCTTCCTCGACCGGCGCCTTTGCGCCATGGTTGACGAGGGCGCTCAGAATAGGGTGGATCACGGAGGAGAAGACGAAGCGGCTGACCCCTGCGGCCTTCGCCGCCTCGACCATTGCGAGGCCCAAGTCTGCCTCATGGTCCTGGAAAGCGGGGGCGATGTAGAAGACGGCATCGACCCCGCGCACCGCTGCATCGAGGCTGGACCGGTCCCGCAAGTCGCCGACCGCGATCTCCTGGGCGCCGTGGTCGCGCACGGCGTCGCCCTGGGCGGGATCCTGAATGAACCCGCGCACGCGCGCTCCGTGCTCGGCGAGCGCGGGCACCACCAAGCCGGCGAACCGCCCAGCAGCGCCGACAGCCAGCACCGTTGCCGTACCGCCGTTCACGATCTTTTCCCGACTTGGGCTGAGTCTAGCGCGTGCACGCGGTTGATCTGGTTAGGCATAGTCGTCCTCCGTGATCCTCGAAGGACATAACGCTCCTGTTGGGCTACCCCTCAGGACCTTGTAGGAACGCACTGTTCCTGAGTTGGGATGGTCTGATGATCGACTTGAACGACTTGCGCGTCTTCGCCAGCGTGGCTCGCCTACGAAGCTTTTCTGCCGCGGCTCGCGAGATCGGCATGCCGAAGTCTTCGGTGAGCCGAGGCATAGCGCGCCTCGAACACGCGCTATCCACGCGTCTCGTGCAACGCACCACGCGCGAGGTACGGCTTACCGCGTCCGGTATCCTGTTGCAAGATCGTTGCCTCAGCATCCTGACGGGCATCGATCAGGCCGTCGACGAAGTCGGAAGCCTCGGGGATGGGCCGCGGGGAGTCCTACGCATTACCAGCGGTATCGGCTTTGGGCTGAACGTCCTGAGCGATCTGCTACCCCCGTTCATTGAACGACATCCTCACGTGCGCGTGGCGCTGGAGCTGACGAGTCGCAATGTCGATCTAGTCGCGGAGGGTATGGACATCGCGATCCGGATCGGTCCCATGAACGACTCCGAAATGGTTTCGACGCACCTCGGGACGATCTGCCGATATACCTGCGCGTCGCCGATCTACCTCCAGCGCCGGGGTGAGCCGGGCGGAATCAGAGCACTGGCAGAGCATGACTTGATTGAAATGCTCGGTTCCGATGGGCGCCCACGTCCCTGGATATTCCACCGCCCGGGCCAAGCTACGATCACGGTCGAGAACGAGCCACGCATTGCGGTCAATGATCCCGTCACGATCCACCGACTTGTCGTGAACGGTGCGGGCATCGGTGTTTTATCGGGCTATCTCTGCGCCCCCGACATCGCTGCCCGGCGGTTGATTCGCCTCTTCTCCGAATGGGAACTGCCGCCGCTTGACGTCAGCCTCGTGTTCCCGAGCAGCCGCGAATTGTCGCCTTCCGTGAGGGCGTTCGTGACCTACATGAAGGCCGTTTCAGCCGTCGGTCTTTCCTGGCAAGATGACATCATGGCCGTCTCTCACCCAGTCACAGCCAGCGACGATTAGGCTTACATGATGAGAAGCCGGTTCTGCTCGCATTGTTCGCTATGCTCAACCGCCAGCGCGGGATCTTCATCGCATCTGCGAAGCGGCAGTGGCCGGACGCGTCGAGCTTCTCGACGACACGCTGCTGATCGATCAGGAGGCCGTCTATGCAGGCTCTATCTCAGCCTGAATCGGCGTTTACAAGCAGCCGTTGCATGATCCCAAGTGGAGGCGTACTTCACCACGGCAGCGCTCGTCGGTAGATGAGGAACATGCCGGCTGCGCGACGTCGGCGGGCTTCATGAACCGGATCAGCAATATGAAACTCAGGACCAGCGCAGCCGTCGCTGTCAGCACGGCTGCGTGCGTGCCAACCAGGAAGGCGCTCGACCGGTCGGTTGCGAGCATGGCCGCGAAGAGGGCCACCCCCAGCACGCCGCCCGTTTGCGCCGAGGCGTTGAGCAGGCCCGAAGCGATCCCGCTGTCCTGGGACCGGACGGCTCCGAGGCATGCTACCGTCAGCGAGGGTACCACCAGCGCGACGCCGCAACCGACCACGAAAAACGGTACTGCGAAGACGATCGGCGGGGTCGTCGCGCCGGTCCAGAGAAGGACGAGATAGCCACCGGCCGAGATCGCGAGCCCAGCGAGGGCCGGGCGGTGCGGTCCGTACCGAGCGCACAGACGCCCGGCCACCACGGTCATCGCGATGAGGCTGCCGGTCATTGGCAGGAACATGAGCCCGGTCGCCAGAGCCGAGCGGTGTTGGATCGTCTGAAAGAACAGGCTGAATACGAACACCAAGCCGTAATAGGCGAAATTGACCAGGGCGCGGGCGGCCATGACAGCGCTCAAGGCAGGGGAGCGGAACAATTTGGGGGGCACCATCGGCGCCAAGCTCCGCCCCTCCACCACCACGAAGATAACTGCGGCGACCACAAACACCGCAACCCCGACCCAGACTTCAGGATCGCGCCAGCCCTGCGCGGCGGAGCGGGCGCTCCAGGTCAGGCTGGCAAGACCGATCATGGCGACCACCTGTCCCGGCCAGTCGAGTTGCGCCCGCTCCGCACCCGTCTCCAGCGGCGCGTGGCGGAGGGTCAGCCAGAGACCGACCAGGCACAAAGGCACGCTCGGCAGGAACACCACGGGCCATCCTCCCCGCGCGATCAGAAGCCCGCCGACCACAGGGCCGAGTGCCAGCGCCAAGCTGCCCGCCGCGGACCAGGTGCCGATCGCCTGAGCGCGCGCGGCCGGATTTGGCGACACCTGACCTAGCAGCGACAACGACGCCGGCAGCAACATGGCGGCACCGACCCCTTGCAACGCGCGCATCCCGATCAGCTCCGAATAGCTGGTCGCGCAGGCGGCGCCGAGCGCCGACAGCGCCGACAGGCCGAATCCCGCCGCAAAAACACGTCGCCCGCCGAACCGGTCGCCGAGCAGGCCCGCGCTGAGCAGCAGCGCCGCCAGCAGCAGGGCGTAGGCGTTCACCGTCCATTGCAGCGCCACGACGTCGACACTGAATGCCTGCCGCAGCGAGGCGAACGCCACCGTCACCACCGCTGCGTTGAGCTGGACGACGGTGATCCCGAGCGCGCTCGCAATCAGAGTTCCGGTACGTTTCTGCATGGGGACCGTCAGCTGTGAGAGCGGCATCGTCGTGCGTGAATGGCCCGATCTTCGGCGGCGCGAAGAAACGAGGGTATCGCCGCAGTTGCCCTGGCGACGGCCATGCGCGCATGCCCGTCGAGCAGTCGATACCGGCCGCGGCCCGTGGGGGATCGCATGGGTCTGTCGTACGGGATCTTCACGCGATTTCGACCACGATCTTGCCGAACGGGCCGCAATCGAAGGCTGCCAGAGCCTCGGGTAGCGCATCGAAACCGTAGCGGCGCTGAATCACGGGCTTCAGGCCGTTGCGGTCGATCGCCAGAACAAAATCCTCCAGCGCCCGGCGGTGGCCCACCGCGACACCTTGGATCACCGGCGATTTCAGCAGCAGCGGCACGGCCGGGCCGGACAGCTCCAGCCCTTCGAGGAGACCGATGACCGAGATCCGCCCCGCAACGGCGACCGCAGCGATCGAACGGCCCAAATTGGCGCCGCCGATCAGCTCAAGGATGTGGTCGGCCCCGTGGTCCCTTGTGTGATGGTAAACGGCCTCGACCCAGTCTTCCGTGTGTCGGTTGATAACGTAGGTCGCGCCAAGCGCCTTTGCGCGGTCGAGCTTCTCGCTGCTTCCCGAGGTCACAATCACGGTTGCGCCGTGCATGCGTGCGATCTGGATGCCGAAGAGCGCAACGCCGCCGGTGCCCTGAACGAGCACGGTTTCACCCGCCCGCAACGTCCCGCGCTCGATCAGTGCGAACCAGGCCGTCAGACCGGCGACCGGCAGTGTGCTCGCCTCCCCGTCATCGAGGCTCTGGGGTGCGCGGACCAGCCACCCGTCCGGGACGACGAGATATTCGGCGAGGACACCCGGCAGCTCGCCACCCAGCGCCCGATAAGAGGGAGTGCGCGCGTTACCCGCGGTTCGTCCGTCGATCCAGCCTGGCATGAAGGTGGAGATCACCCGGTCGCCGACGCTGAAGCGCGCCGCGCCCTCGCCGAGCGCCGCGACAGAGCCGGCCATGTCCGACCCCGGCGAGAAAGGAAAACTCAGAGGAGCGCCCATCCCGTCCGCGACCATCATGATGTCACGGTGGTTGAGCGAGACCGCGGCGACCTTTACCAGCACCTCGCCGGGACCCGGCTCGGGGATCGGTGCCGAGCGCTGACGGAGGTTCGCGCGGCCGTAGTCGTTCAGTGCCCAGAGCTTCATCTTCGACCCCATCAATCGGCGGCCTGAGGGAAGGCGGGCAGCTTGGCAACCGAGCCCGGGTCATGTTCGATCACCAGCGCGGCATGAGCGTCCCGCACGATGCCGATGATCCGATCGATGGACGCGAGCGAATCGGCGCGGCTCAGATTCGACGGCGGCATGGCTCGCGTCGTGAGTTGGCTCGGGGAATGAAGGGCATCTCCCGAAATCAGCACGGGTCCATGGTGCGCGAGGCGGACCAGCAGGCCGTGATTGCCTGCCGTGTGCCCCGGGAGGGCGACCATCACAACGGTGCCGTCGCCGAACACGTCGTGGTCGCCGGAAACCAGCTCCTGCTTTGCACCGCCCGCCAGCCACGGCGAGAGTGCGCCCGGATCGGTGAAGAACGGCGCGGGCGTCTGCCGGAGCGCTTCGAAATCCACCCTCGCCATGAGAAGGCGAGCAGACGGGAAGTCAGCCGCTTGTCCCGTGTGATCGGAGTGGTTGTGACTGATGGCGACGATGCTGACGTCGGACGGCTGCAAGCCGAGGGCCGCGAGCTGCGCCACGACAGAGCGGATCAACGTCATCCGGATCGGCAGGAACGGGTCGGCCCTGTGGC
Source organism: Lichenifustis flavocetrariae (assembly GCF_026130545.1). GTDB lineage: Bacteria > Pseudomonadota > Alphaproteobacteria > Rhizobiales > Beijerinckiaceae > Lichenihabitans > Lichenihabitans flavocetrariae. The sequence continues at coordinate 11,435 of NZ_JAMOIM010000013.1, forward strand.
CGATCAAGGCGCGGGGGAGCCCTGTGTCCCACAACAGCAGGTCCGTGCCGTGGCGGACGAGGTAGCAGCTATCGACGTAAGCGCTCTGCTGGCCCGTATGCGCGAACAGATCCGAGAAGTCGTCCGTCGGGGCGTCGAAGGACCCGCAATCCAGGCGCCAAAGCTTCACGAGCGGCCGCGGAGACGGGGATGTCTGCGCCTGCGTGCCGGAAGCGGGGCTCAAGCCGAGCGCGAGCACGAGAGCCGTGGTTTGGAGAAAACGTGACATTGCGGGGTGCCTTCCTTTGGTCGTGGCTGATTGCGGGCACGCGAACCTCGGCTTTTCGACGACTCGGGTGACGGCAGCGGAGCCAAGGAGCTGCGCCTCTCTCGACGCCCCGGCCGATACAGGTCACAGCCGAAATGGCGAGCGGGAACCGAAGCGATCTCATGGCCGCAACAGGTACAGGGCTGGCGCCCTGTACACTATCGGCTATAATTCAACTTATTTCTTCGTAGATCGAGGCATAATGCGCGGGTCAGACTACGCCGAACTCGCCGCCTTCGTGGCCGTCGTGGACCAGGGCAGCTTCGCGAAGGCTGCGAAGCGGCTGAGGATCGCCCCTTCGTCCCTGAGCCAAACGGTCAAAAGGCTCGAGGAACGACTCGGCGTTCAGGTGCTACACCGCACCACCCGGAGCGTCTCGATGACGGGGGCCGGCGTGCGGCTGTTCGACCGGTTCAAGCCGGCGATGGCCGAGATGGAGGCGGCGGTCATCGACCTTCGCGAATTGAGCAGCGCGCCGGCCGGTCTCGTCCGGCTCCACATGCCGCGGGCGGCCTATGCGAGGCTGTTGGAAGGTCGGTTCGGCGGGCTGTACCGCTGCTTTCCGAAGATCCAGCTCGAGGTTGTCATCGACGATGTGCTCATCGACATCATCCGCGCCGGCTTCGATCTGGACGTCCGCCTGTCCGGCGCGCTGGATGCGTCGACCACAGCGGTCGCGATCGGCGGTCCGGTCCGGCATGTCGCCGTCGCCTCGCAGGCCTATCTCGCCGAACATGGCGCGCCCGCGACACCGACGGATCTTTTGAACCACCGCTGCATTCAGTGGCGACGCCCTGATACGGATTATCCGTATCGATGGGTGTTCATGATCGACGGCTGCACGACCCAAGTCGATGTCGAGGGTCCATTGACCGTTTCGCATTGCGAGTTGGCCGTGGCGGCCGCTATCCAGTCCGTCGGCATCGCTTTCGTGCTCGAGCAGCACGCCGGCGCGGCGGTGGCGCGACGGGAGATCGAACTGCTTCTGACGAGCTTCCTGCCGAAATTTCCAGGATGGAGCGTCTGCCACCCGCGCGCCGGAATCCTTTCTGCCGCGGCGCAAGCAGTGATCCAGTTCTTAGCCGAGAGCGCGTCAACGAAGTTGGAATAAACCGCCGGTGCCGATCGTCCCCATCAGACCTGGGCGCCAGTGACCGCGCATTGTCGCGAAAGGACAAAACGATCGATGCGTCGTTGAGAAACGACCAATGCCCGAGTATTGCGGTCTCACCGTGCCGGTGCCTCGGACGAATTCGGGTGTAAGGATGCGTTTGTCGGAACATGATGGTTCCGGAAGGCGGGCGGCATGCCACCAGCGATGCTTGGGCTCTCGGCGAAGCCGCTCTCAGGGCGAAATCTCTCATTTGCTGAGCGAGAGGAGATCGTTTTCTTCGTGTTGAGGATCTTCCATGCATGAGATCGCACGGCGCCTCGACCGGGCGGCATCGACGATTTCGCGGGAGTTGCGCCGCAACACGGCCACCCGATCTGGGGAGCTGGAGGTTCGAGCGACCACGGCGCAGAGGCACGCGGAGCTGTCCGCCCGCCGCCCAAGGCGAACGAAGCTCGTGTTCAACCCAACTCCGTGAATTTACGTAGAGGACCGACTGGCCGGGCTTGTCGTCGCTTCGAGCGGCGCTTCAGTCCGCGGCCCGGCTGTGGTGTCCTGGAAAGGACAACGTCATAAACCGAGGTAAGAACGGCGATGGACCAGAGCATGGAGCCCGGAGCAGATCGCCCGCTCTGGGATCACGAAGGAGGCGACCACGAGGCAGTCCGTCGCCATTCGCTCGTCACGTCGCGCGAAATCCAATGGATTATACCGATGGGTGTCGTTCGACCCCGGCGAGAACATGAAGACCTTGTTGCCCATCGCGGTGCGATGTTTGGCGAGCGCCTCGAAATTTTCCCGCTTGGGATCGAAGAAGACGGCCGAGCCCTGCCAGATATAGCCGTTCGGCAGCACGAGGCCGGTGCCCTTGCCTGACCGCGAGGAGCCAACGATGAGGATATGCGCCCGCTCGTCCGACAGGATAGTCGTCCGTTCATCGTGCCGAGCACGATGCCCTGCTGGCCCGAGAGACCCTGGCGCGCCCTGTCCATCAGGCTGCCGAACCGCGCCGACCCGAACGGCATCTGGAGCCGGTTGATGAAGGTGAAGAGCGCGCTGGCCATGCCCAGCCCCGCCACCGCGGCGGCGGCAAGCCCTGCCCTGACAAGCGCTTCCGTCTACGTTGCGCCGTGGAACAGCCGGACCCAGAAATGCTGCCAGTCGATGAGGCCGAAGCCGATCGAGAGATCGGCGTTCTGCATTCGCAGCAGGGCCCAGCGGCGGGTCCCCTCCCCGGAAACCGCGTCGGCGCCCAGCGCAAGGCGACGACGATCTCGTAGGCAAGGCTCCACAGCAACCAGAGGGCGAGAAGCCCGATGATCGTGATGACGATCCTATGGACGACGACGCGCCGCACGGGACCCCCTCCCCCCGCGGTCGGCGACCTTATTGCCTGATCCGCCTCGTTCGGCCTGCCATCGGGCCAATTCGGCAAAGTGTACCGCCGAGGTGCCGCGCCATCCGCCGACCTTGGTCTGTTGGATGACGATCGGCAGCACCGCCTTGATGTAGCCGACGATCTCGTCCCGCCGGAGATCGAGGCCCGCCTGCATCATTGTACGAAGTCGCCGAACACTGACGAGAAGCCGAACGCCTCGGCAAGGCGGACAAGCTGTGTCCCGAGGTCGGCCGGGGTCCGGGCCGCCGAAATTGCGTTCACGAAGGCGAACGATCGGGCAACATTCAAACGATAGTCCTTTTGGGGTAGGTGCCAGCAGGCGGGACAAATTACCCATCTCGGAAGCGACGCCTTCATCGGCCGACCGGATCGAGGATGGCTCGCGACCAGACGTCGCCGAGCGCAAAGGAAAGCGCGGCGTTGACTAGGAGTGGGAAGTCCTCAGCCAGGGTTCCAAGTACCGCGTCGGCGCTGATGTCGGTCGGCCCGCCGTTGAGTGACGACAACGTTGCCTCGCCGCGGGCACGTCGGCTACCCGCCGTCTCAGCAGCTGCGGCCGCTTGGTCACGCGGTAGGCCGCCGACGACGGCTCGGACCTCCGGCGCTACATTGAGCGCCTTCGGCACGCCCGCGGTGACCAGCGTCAGATTGACGATCTCGCGCAGTTCGACGGGCGTCGCACCGAAGTTGAGGGCATATTGGACGTGAAGCCGGAGTTGCGGATAGCCGTCGCGGCCCAGGGCGGCCAGGGCTGAAAACATGGCGAGTTCCCGGCTCTTGGGAGCGAGATGCGGACGGTCCCAAACCTCGCCGATCGCGAACGACATCGCCGCGTCGACCAGGAAGGGAAACTCCTGCTGCAAGTCGGCCAGAGACGGGGTTGAGGCCGCCGCCATAAGCGTTGGCAGTCGTCCGAGTATAGACGTGAAGTCCGTGACGGAAGCGATCGCTCCGGGTGTCGCTCGAGGCGCTGCCCACTTCCTGTTGCCATTGATCAGCGATGTTGCTCATGGACATGCTCTCGTCGGGCTCACATTGCGCGCTCCGGGGCCTCAGTACGGACTGGCGACCGGGCGTACGACGATCTCGGTCGTGTCGACGTCCTCCGGCTGAGAGATCGCGTGGAGGATCGCGGCGCCGATGGCTTCAGGCTTGAGCGCGATCGCGCGGAAGCCCCGCATCTCCTCGCGCGCCCGCTCATCGGAGATGCTGTCGGCGAGTTCCGACTCGACCACGCCGGGGCAGACGCAGGTCACGCGGATGCGGTCATTCTCCTGGCGCAGTCCGTCGGAGATGGCGCGGACGGCGAACTTTGTCGCGCAATAGACGGTGGCGGTCGGCGTGACGTGCAGCCCGCCGATGGAGGCGATGTTGACGATGTGGCCGAAGCCTTGCGCGTTCATCGCCGGCAGCACGGCGGCGACGCCGTGCAGCACGCCCTTGATGTTGACGTCGACCATGCGATCCCACTCGTCGACCTTGAGCGCGGCCATGGGCGAGAGCGGCATGACGCCGGCATTGTTGACGATCACGTCGATCCGACCGAACTCGTCCAGCGCACGCTTGGCGAACGCCTCCATGTCTCCACGGCGGGTGACATCGAGGGCGCTCACGCGAGCCGCGCCGCCCGCCTGGGCGATCGCGCTCGCGACTTGCTCCAGTCGCTCAGTGCGACGGGCGCCGAGTATGACGGTCGCGCCGGCTGCGGCCAGCATGCGGACGGTCGCTTCGCCGATGCCGCTGCTGGCGCCGGTGATGAGGATGATCTTGTCTAGGGACTTGGGCATGAGAGACGCTCCCGAAATGCCCTTGCATCATGACGGCCCGCCCGGCCGACCGGTAGCACAGCCGTCCTGAAATCTTGCACGATCCTATCGATCTCAGTTGATCTCGCTTGCTTGACGCCCTCCACTCGGCATTATGGCGACGTGAGCAGTATCGATGATCTCGGAGCCCTGGTCGCCCGGCACGTCCCTGGGGTGGGCATTCACAGGACCGCGCTCCCAAACGTCTCTCTGGCCCTGGCGCTGGCGCCGACCATGCCAATGCCGACCCTCTACAAGCCCTCCGTCTGCATCGTCGCGTCAGGCAGCAAGCGGGTCGAGCTGGGGAAGACCGGCTATCTCTACGACGCTGCAACGTTTCTCGCCGTATCCGTAGACCTGCCAGTCACTGGGGCGGTCGTAGACGCTTCGAGCAATCGGCCATTTCTGTGCCTGCGCCTCGACATCGATGTGGGGGTGCTGCGCGAACTCGTGCTCGACGGACATGGCGCCCCGCCAGCGGGCGGCACTCCGGTCGGCCTCATGCGCGGTCGCACGACACCCGAGCTGGTGGACGCCTCTGTTCGATTGCTGCGCTTGCTTGATGCTCCCGCCGATGCAGCTCCTCTGGCGCCACTCGCCGAACGCGAAATCCTGTATCGCCTGCTCACTGGTCCGACCGCCGGCATGATGCGCCACATCGCTTCGGTCGACAGCCATCTCAGCCAGATCTCCCGAGCGATCGCCTGGCTGCGCGATCACTACCGGGACGTCTTCACCGTCGAGGATCTCGCCCGCAAGATCGGCATGAGTCCGTCCGCGTTCCACCTGCACTTCAAGGCGGTGACCACGATGAGCCCGCTGCAGTTCCGCAACGCGCTTCGCTTACAGTCGGCGCGGCGCATGATGGTCGCCGAAGGTCGGGACGCGGCGTCGGCGGGCTTCGAGGTGGGTTTTCAGAGCCCGTCGCAGTTCAGCCGCGACTATGCCCGCTTCTTCGGCGCATCACCGCTGCGCGACGCCCGCCGCCTGCGCGAAGATCCTGAACTTTGGGTCGCCTCGCAGCCGTAGCCGCGGCAAGGCATTATGTTAGACACGCGGCCTGGGATTGTTCCGCAATTGCACACGGCCGACGTCTATGTCGAGCCATCGGGCCTCGCCTACATCACCGACTTCAACGCCGGGCTGCATATCGTCCAGAACGACTGGATGGATTGAGGGAGAAACGGCGTTCCGGCGCCGTCAAGCGACAGAGCGCAAAACCTCTGTGCAAAGCTCGGGGCACCATGTCGGTCAGACGTTCAAGCTGAGCCTCTGCCGCAAGGCCGCAAGCAGCCACGCACCGGCTCTCCCGAGTGGCTTGTCGCGAACGTGGGCTGCGTAGATCAGCAAGCTTGTACTCGGCATGACGCTTTCGTCCGGTATGCTGAGCTCGATCAGGCGCCCATCCATGAGCATGGGCGCGACGATGTGACGAGGCATCTTGCACCACCCAAAACCTGCCAACAGGAAGTCCAACCGGCGGCTGAGATCGACGAACCGCCATAGGCGCGATCCGACAATGCCGTAGGCCGATCCGTCCTGGTCATGCGGATCGGAGAGCACGAGCTGGATGTGCGCTTCGAGGTCGGCTCGATCAAGGGGTCTGCCGGCGTGCGCCAGCGGATGATCCGGCGCCGCGACCCCGACCAGTTGCAGGTCCATAAGAGGATGAGCGGTCAGGGTCGGCGGCACTGCGGGCAGCAGGAGGCACACTCCCAACGATGCCGTGCCGTCTCTTACGCGGCGCTCGGCGCCGCCGACGCCCTCCGTCCAGAATCGTACCGGGAGATCGGGGAAGGTCGCGCGGAAACCCCGCAGGCTAGCGATCAAGGGCTCCGTCGGCACGAGCGGATCGATCGCCACGGTCAGCTCGGCTTCGAGGCCTGCGCGTGCGCCCGCCGCCACAGCCTCGAAGCGACCGGCGCTGACCAGCACGAGCCGAGCCTGTTGGAGCAGGCTTTGCCCCAGCGCGGTGAGCCGGGCTTGTGCCCGCTCCGGTCGAACAGCTGCACGCCTTGCGCGTCTTCCAGGGTTTGAACCGTCTGGCTGATCGCCGATTGAACGCGACCGAGCTTCCGGGCAGCGGCCGAGAAGCTGCCGGTGTCCGCGACAGCGACCAGCACCTTGAGCTGATCGAGGGAAAGCGAGCCGATCACTCCATCACCTCAGCCGATGAGCTTCATCACAATTACATCAGTTTTCAGCGTAGACGGGTCGTTTTACGGTTCGGCGCATGCAACCAACCTACTTCATCAATCACGGCGGCGGACCCTGCTTCTTTCTCCAAGCCGGGCCGCTGCGGTCTGCCTTCAGGCTCCTCGAGGATTACCTCACGGCGTTCGCCGGCACCGTTCCGGAACCGCCACGTGCAGTCGTGTTGATTTCCGGGCATTGGGAAGAAGCCGTGCCAACGGTCAATGCCGGCGCGACGCCGTCGCTGCTGTACGACTACCAAGGATTCCCGCCCCACACCTACAAGTTGACGTGGTCCGCGCCGGGGTCTCCGGCGCTTGCCACCGCGGTGCGCGACCTGCTCGGGTCGGCCGGCATCGCGAGCGCCGCCAACACGTCGCGAGGCTGGGACCACGGCGTGTTCGTGCCGATGAAAGTGATGTTCCCGGCAGCGGAGCTGCCCCTGGTCCAACTCTCGCTCCAGCACGGGCTCGACCCCGCGACCCATCTGGCGATCGGACGGGCGCTGAAGCCGCTACGGCAGCAAGGTGTGCTGATCATCGGCAGCGGGCAGAGTTATCACAACATGCGCGGCTTCATGCGCGGCGATGCCCGAGTCGATCACGCGGCCGAGGCCTTCGATGCGTGGCTGCGCGAACGGCTGGTCGACGGTGCAACGCGCGATCGGGCGCTGACGGCATGGGAGCAGGCGCCCGGTGCCCGTCAGGCCCAGCCGCACGAGGATCATCTTCTGCCGCTGATGGTGGCCGCAGGTGCTGCCTCGGGCGAAGCCGGACAGGTCGCGTTCCACGGCCATGCGCTCGGCAAACCGATCTCCGGTTTCCGCTTCGGGTGAAATGCGCGTCAATCAACAAGGAAATGGACTATGGCAAAGCTTCTTGTGGTCGAAACCAGCCCCCGCGCCGACTATTCCATCTCGCGGCAGATGACCCGGCGCTTCTTGGGCCAGTGGCAGGCCGCCCATTCGGGCGGAGAGGTGGTTATCCGCGACCTCATGGACACGGACCTGCCCTTCGTGACCGCCCCCTGGCTCCAGGCCTATTTCACGCCGGCCGAGCAGCACTCGCGCGAGATGAAGGAGGCGCTGCGTCTCTCCGACGAACTCGTGTCCGAGATCCTGACAGCGGACCACATTGTTATCGCGACGCCTGTCTACAACTACAACATCCCCGCCGCCCTGAAGGCGTGGGTCGACCACATCGTGCGCAAAGGGATGACTCTCGGATTCGATGGCAAGGGGCTGGTCACGGGCAAGAAGGCGACCGTGCTGCTGGCGTCGGGCGGCGTCTATACGGAAGGATCGCCGATCCGTGACCGCGATCTCGCGACTCAGTACCTGCGGCTGATCCTGAACGTCATCGGCATCACGGACGTGACGATGGTCGCGGGCGGCGGAGCGAAGGTCGTCGACTTGCGCGAGGAAACCATGGACGGTTTTCTGAGCAAGCTCGAACCTGCCATCAAGGAAGCTGCCGCTGCCTGATCGTCGGTGCAACGACAATCTTGCCGGCTCTCTCATCAAGATTGTCGAGCTATGCGACGACGCTCCATTGCTGCTGAAGGAAATGCAAGGCTGTCTCGCGGCCAAGGCCGGTCGAGCAGCCAGTAATAAGGCAGTGTTCGTGGATTGAAGCTCTAATCCTGCCGTGGCGTCCCTGCCCGGCCGGGCCAGGACCGAGGCGCTGGCCGAGGTCGGGGAAGATCCGGACGACCTCTCTAGGCGGATCGCCGACGTCCGCGCCTCTGGTCGCCGCCCCATCGGACGGCGGCTCGGGAGACCTAGCTGGGCCGTAGCAGACGTGCGAAGACGAGGCCATTCGGCCGATGGCCGTCCCCAGCTCCACCTCCGACGTCGCGTAGGAGATGAGAAACTAGGATGCCAGACCGAGGCCCCCGGCACGACGGCGACCTCGGCATCTAGGGGATGCGCGTCGAAGTCGCGGTCGTCCCGATGACGCCGCCCGAGGGCGTCCGACATCCGATCAAGCCGGCGCAGCTCGCGTAGGTGTAGAACGCGCCCTGCGGTTTGGGGCAGAAGATGCCGTCGATGCGATTGGGGCCGTCGACGACCAAGTCACGCCTTTCCTGGAAAGCCCATCGCTTCTCAGTGACGACGTCCTGCGGGCCGTTCAGGGCCCGGACCGCGGCCGCTTTGCTCACCGACGACGGGCAGGAGGTCGATTGGCTCTGCACCAGGGCCATGGCCTTGAAGCGGCGCTGGTCTCCCGCCGTAGCCGATGCGCCAGCCGATGATCGCATAGGCCTTCGAGAAGCCATTCACCGTCAGGGTACGATGGCTGAGGTCGGGTGCGATCGCGGCGAAGGTCACGAACTCCAGGCCGTCTTAGGCCGCCCCCGACGGGTTCAAGGGCGAGTTGAGGAGCAGCCAACGCGTTCGGTCGGACACGGCCGCCTCGAGCTGCCCGGGGCGCAAGCGGAAACCGGGATCGGCGCCGCACTGCACGATTACCACCTTCCCGCCATCGTGACGATGTCGCTGTAGCTCGTCCAATAGGGCGCCGAGATGACGACCTCGTCGCCCGGGTTCAGGGTCGCCCTGAACGCGTTGTAGAGGACATGCTTCGCGCCCGCCCCGCAGGTTACCTCGTCCTGTCGGAAGTTCAGGCCGTTCTCGCGCCAGAACTCCTGACGCACCGCCTCCTTCAGCTCCGGCGTGCCGTCGAGCGCCGTGTACTTGGTGGCGCCCTCCTCGATGGCGCGCTTGGCCGCCTCCTCGACGTGGTCGGGGGTGTCGAAGTCCGGCTCGCCACCACCGAGCACGATCATCGGTCGCCCAGAGCGCTTGAGCGCCCCGGCCTTCGCCGTGATCCGGAGGATCTCCGAGACTCCATCACGGGCGAAGTAATCGGGATCGTCGCCGAGATCTGCGCGTCCGAGGTCGTTGCCGCCATCGGACGCGCGCACAAGGGGTTCCCAAGGCGTGCCGAACGTCGATCCATCTACAATTGGGGCGGTTGGCCCAGCGCGTGCCGGAGCGAATCAAAAATCTCCGACGCGCCGCGTGCCATTCAGTTCGTTCGGTAGTGGAATTGCCGATCGTAACGGTCGCAGTCATGCCGGAGATGCGCGGAACTGCCTGAGAGCCCATCCGGGAAGTCTGAATTCATGCTGAGGCACTTACGGCGAGGCGCCTGAGTATGACGCGGATCATGGCGAGGCGTACGAAGGCTGCGGCCTTGCGGGTGTGCCGTTCATAGCCGCGCATCAGGCGGCGGTTTCGACTGATCCAGCTGAGGGTACGTTCGACGATCCAGCGTTTGGGGAGAACCACGAAGCGGTGCAGGTCAGAGCGTTTGACGATCTCCAGCGTCCACGCCCCGGTGCGCCTTACCAGGTCGGTCATCTTAGGACTGGCGTAGCCGCCATCTCCAATGACGCGCTCGATGAAGGGGAACCGCCTGCGGGCTTGGCGGAGCAACGCCTCCGCCCCGTCCCGGTTTTGAACGTTGGCGGCGTGAACGTCCACGCTCATAAAGAGGCCGAGGGTGTCGACGAGGATGTGGCGCTTGCACCCGAGGTCCTTCGAGGTCCTTCTCCCCTCCGCTTGCCACTGCATCGAGCTTCGCTCGACGTGGGCCCTGGCGCGCTCCGCCCGCGTCATAGCCGGACGGATCAAGCGAGCGCCCCCTTTTGGTGCGCCTCTGGCGCTCTGCGCGTCGATGATCGCCGTGGTCGGGCTTGCTTCACGGCCCGCGGCCTCGCGGCTCTGAACGTAGAGTGCGTCATGGATGCGCCGGATCGTGCCGTCCCCAGTCCGACAGGTCAAGGTAAGCCCAAACCGTGCTGCGCGGCGGCAGGTCGGAGGGCAGCGCGTTCCACTGACATCCCGTCGAAAGCACATAGAAGATGGCGTTGAGCACCTCGCGTACATTCACCGTGCGCGGTCGACCGCCGCGTTTGGCGGGGGCAATCAGCGGCGACACCAGCGCCCACTCGGCCTCGGTCAGATCACTCGGATAGCGAAGGCCACGCCGATCCGAGGCACGACGATGGTCCGCTTTCCACATGGGGTGTTCTCCGACTCGACCCCCACCACTGAATCACAACCGACTCATCCGATTCAACTTCTTCCCGGATGGGCTCTGATGTGAAAGCGAGTGTCTACCACGTGCTGCTACTTCGGGTTCCGGTTCGGGGCACAAAGCGGCCCAATCACCGCGACGAGCCAGTCTACGAAAACACGCACGCGAGGTGAGAGCTGGCGGTTGCTGGGGTAGAGCACCGAGATGGGCGTCGGCGTCGGCGGGTATTCCGCGAGCACCTCCACCAGCGCGCCCCTCGCGAGGTCGTCGGTGAACCGATAGCGCGGCGCTTGGACAAGTCCGAGCCCAAGGCGCGCCGCTGCGGCACTTGTATCCGCGGTTCCAACCAGCACCCGGGCGGGGAGCGCGACATCGATCACCTCCCCGGTGCGCGTGAACTCGAGGGGGAGCGGCTGGCCGGTGCGCGAGGACACGAAGCCGACCATCGCGTGTCCGCCGAGATGGTCGGGCGAGGTCGGCACCCCGTGCAAGGCGAGATAGCCGGGACTCGCGACCGTGATTTCCTCCAGGAAGCCAAGGCGCCGCACCATCATGTCGCTGTCTGCGAGCACGCCAGCGCGCACCACGCAGTCCACGCCCTCAAGTATGAGGTCGACGAAGCGCTCGCCTTCCCCGAGGTGGACGGTGAGGGCCGGATGATGCGCCAAAAACGCGGGCAGCTCTGGCAGCAGAATCGTCCGGGCGAGGTGGCCGATGACGTCGACTCGGAGCAGCCCCGCGATCGCCCCGCTCGCGCCGCGGTCCGCGTCCTCCAGATCGGCCAGGATCGCAATGCAACGACGATGATAGGCCTCGCCCTCGACTGTCGGGTGGACGTGGCGCGTCGAGCGTTGCAGCAGTCGCGTTCCGAGCCGTTTTTCGAGGTCCTTGATGGCGGCGGTCGCGACCGGGCGAGAAAGGCCCAGGTCCGCCGCGGCGGCGCTGAAGCTGCCACGGTCGACGATGCGGACGAAGAGGCTGAGCGCGGTCAAGCGGTCCAATTCAATTGTTCCAGTCGGCAAAACAATGATGCCGGGTATCGCGGCCTAATTGGCCCCACCGCGGAATGCCAGATTACCGCGGTCAGGCAACAGAGGTTCAAATGCCCGCTCCATCCCCCATCGCGCTCATCACCGGCGGCAGCCGCGGCCTCGGCCGCTCCACGGCGGAGGCGCTCGCGCGCCGCGGCGTGTCCTCGATCCTAACCTACAACACCAACAGCGACGCCGCCGCGGAGGTGGTCGCGTTCATTGAACGGGCCGGCGCACGAGCCGTGGCGCTGCAGCTCGACACCGGCGACACCGCCGCGTTCGCCGCCTTCGCCGACGAGGTCCGCCGGGTCCTGGCCGATTGGGGCTGCGACCGCTTCAACTTCCTTGTCAACAACGCCGGCACGTCGCACGCCGGCGCCTTCGGGCAGGTGACGGAGGCGGATTTCGACGTGGCCTATCGCATCCACGTGAAGGGCGTGTTCTTCCTGACCCAGACGCTGCTGCCGCTCATTGCGGACGGCGGCCGCATCGTGAACGTCTCGTCGGGCCTGACGCGCATCATCTACCCGGGCCGCATCGCCTACGGCGCCATGAAGGGAGCCGTCGAGGTCATGACCCGGTACATGGCCAAGGAACTCGGCCCGCGGCGCATCGCCGTCAACACGGTCGCGCCTGGTGCCATCCAAACCGACTTCAGCGGCGGCGTGGTGCGCGACAACCCCGAGGTGAACCGCCACATCAGCGAGACGACCGCGCTTGGCCGTCCCGGTTTGCCGGACGACATCGGCCGGATGATCGCCGCGCTGCTGTCGGAGGACAACCGCTGGATTAACGCTCAGCGGATCGAGGTCTCGGGGGGCCAAGCTATCTGAGCCCATTCAGGCCGGGACGAAACGTGGAAGCCAGCTCCGGCCCTGGTGGCGTGTCACCGCGAAAGGGCCGGTGCCAGCAGTCCGTTGCGCTCTCTCTCGCCGGCACTGAAGCGCGGAATCAGCCGAACGGATCGGCGAGATCGAAGGTTTGCATGCCGATTTCGACGAAAAGTTCGGCCCGACGCGCCTCGGGAACCTGTGCAGGCTGAAACTCGCGAGGCGGAATGATCCGGTCTTCTGTCCTGTGCCCGGTCAGGTCGATGATCCGCTCGAAACCCGCTTGGCTATAGAGGTTGAGCAATCGCGCCGTTTCACTGCGGACGCGAAAGGCGTGAACGGTGCCCTTGGGCACGAACACTAGCGACCCTCGGCCGACGAGCTGTCTGTTGCTGCCTGTCAGAAACTCGGCCTCGCCTTTCAGAACATAGAAAACCTCGTCGGTGTAGACGTGGACGTGGGGTGGGGCGCCGGACTCCTTGGGACAGAGTTCCTCAAACAAGACATAGCTACCGTCGGTGCTGCTCCCCTGAGCCAGAACGGACCAAAGAATCCCGGCCATCCAATAGGCCGGTGCGCTCTCGCGGTCGCTCCTGAACGGCATCGCGACCGCGCCCAGGAGCGGTTCGGTCACCATCTGATCGAGGTCAGGCGGGTCGACGAAGGGAACCCCTCGCCCCGGAATCTGTCCGTAGTCAGCGGCGAGCTTCTCGACCAGGCGACGCGGTGGCATTTTAACGTCATCGGTGGGCGCTGGCGGTTCGTTGCGTTCGGCCGGTGCCGCTACGCCCATCAGCAGCATTTCGAAGCCCGCCGGAATGTAGAAGTTCAGAAAGCGCGCGCAGGCCTGCGCCATGAACGCGTGCTGCGTGTAGCGCGGAATTGCGACGAAGCTGCCCGGCCCCGCCGTCATGGTGAGGCCGCCCGCGAAGAACGTGCAGGCTCCGCTGAGGAGGTACAGCCCCTCGTCTTGCGGGTGCGAGTGGGTTACAGGACCTCCTGGCTCCTCACCCACCACCTCGTCAAGCATGCACAGAGATCCGCCCGTCTTCAGTCCCGTGGCCAAAACCCGCCATAGGATTCCGATCTGCCAGAAGCCCGGAGCACTGGCTTCAGATTCCACGAAAGCTCTGGGGGGCACTGCGGCGGCATTGAGGGTCATCGCATTTCTCCGAAGTTGACCTCCTCGAGTGACGAGGCCGAACCATTAGCGAAAGACGGACGCCCCCGCGCTGGTGAGACGATGCGGGAGGCATGTCAGAAAGGGTCCCAAAAACCTGCGAACTGGACGATGCGGCCCTCGTCGTCAAGCCTTGCATAGCTATGCGCCGTGATGAACTCGGTCCCGTCTCGACTGACCTGTGTCCACTCGGCGAGCACCTGGCCATGCTGCTCGCGCAGCCAGTTGATCTTGAAACGATCGCCCGGGAACCGCTCCTGGAAACGCGCGGTGTGGGTCAGAAGGTGGTCGCGTCCGCGGCCGTCCACACCCGGGTTGGAGAACGACACATCCTCAGCTACACAGGAGCGGATGACTTCTTCGCGCTCGGCGGGTGATGTCTTCCCAAAAGCGTCGAGGTAGGTTCTGAAGGCTGTCTGCGCCTTGTTCTCGTTCATTGTATGTCCGTATCACGAAGGTTCAGCCGGATCTTGTGTCTAACCAGCCCATCGAGCTTAGATTGTCTGCTAGTTCACAGTCGATCGTGAAGGCGCCAAAGGCCGTTACCGATCGTCCAAATCTGCGCGGAACACCCGCTGAACTGATCCGTTTGATGCGCTCGCAGGCGACGCTCTGGGGCACGATCGACGCGACGGGCCGCTGGGCAGTTTCGTTCCGAGAGCGCAACGACGTTCTCTTTTTCCGAGTCGATCGTGGATCATGCCAGCTTCTCCGACCAGGTGCCGACCCACTGCGCCTCGGTCCTGGCGATGTGGTTTTGGCGCGAACCTCTTGCCCCATCACGTTAGCTTCCGACGTCGAGTCGGAGTCGATCGACAGTTGGGCATTGGTCGCCTCGACGCGCTCCAGGTACATGCAGGTCGGAACTGTTGGAGGAAAATCCGCGCTCATTCGCGGCGGGCGCTTCGTCTTCGACGCCGGGTCGGAACAGCTGCTGGCGAGCCTGCTTCCGCCTCTGCTCCACGTCGCTAGTGGAACGGCCGCCTCGGACCGCGTACGCGCGTTGTTGGCGATGATCGAGGCCGAGGCTCATGGATCCGGGCCCGTGACCGAATTCGTCGTCGTGCGCCTGATGGAACTCCTGCTAGTCGGGCTACTGAGGGACGAAACCTTCGAAGTGAAGGCGCCGTCGTCCGGGCTGCTGGCCGGCCTCGCCGATCCGGTCATTGCGCGAGCGCTGGCGGCCTTACACGGCGATATTGCGCGACCATGGACCACAAGCGTTCTGGCACGCCTGTGCGGAACCTGCCGCTCTGGTTTCAGCACGCACTTCAAGAGAGTGGTTGGCGTAGCGCCGATGACCTACTTGCATCGCTGGCGGATGGCGGTCGCCAGGGACGAGCTACGCAAGGGGCGGCTCGCCATCGGCGAGATTGCCCTTCTCGTCGGCTTCCGGTCGGGCAGCGCCTTCAGCACCGCCTTCAGCCGTGTGGTGGGCTGCTCCCCCACCCGTTTCGCTGCGTAGGTGCTTATTCCCCGCAGCTGCTGGAGCGGACCGGCGGTGAACCTATCAGGGTCGACTGTCCGCCGTTTGTGGATGAACCCATAGGGTAAGGCCCTCCAGGGCAAGCCACGTTCTCAGGCCACTGCTTTGAACGCAGGGGCTGCAAGGTGGAATAAAGGGTGGCGCCTCGCAGCTGGACGTCGCTGATGGCCTCGCAAGCCCGCCGGATCGCGAGGATCTCGGCATGCGCCGTCGGGTCGCCACGGAGCTCGACTTCGTTGCAGGCGCTCGCTACCACCTTCCCATCCAAGACGACCAGAGCACCGACAGCCGTGCACCCAGGTTGGCTCTCCGCGTGGCGTGCGACCCTGATTGCCTCGCCTATGAAGTCGCTGTCACTCTTGTCGGCCATTCTGTGCTCCAGTCAGCGATGTCGCGCGAAACACAAACGTAATGGTCAGCTTTTCGTCGCAGGCGGCTCCTCTTATGAACTCTATAGATCGATGCGGATTGCGCTTAGCAAAGGAAACAGAGCCGCAAATCGGGGCTGATCGCCTGGAGCATCTTCATGTCCGTAGTCCCTCCGATCGGTGAACCCGAAGCCACAGCAAACCGGCTGCAGCGCAACGCCCGCATTTCCCTCGTGCTCCTTCTGGTCGGACTCAGCTTGTGGACGATCCACGATTTTCTACCAGCCTTAGTCTGGGCGGTCGTGCTCGCCATCGCGTTTTGGCCCTTCTACCAAAGATCGCTCCGTCGCTTCCCTCCCGGTAAGCACAATGTCGTCATGCCGGGTCTCTTCACCTTGGGCATCGGCCTCGTTTTCGGCCTGCCCCTCATCGTCGTCCTGATCGAGGGTGCCCGCGAGTGGCACAATGTCTTTGCAATCTACCGTCACGTCACGACAGACGGGGTTCCCGTCCCAGACTGGATTGCCCATCTCCCCTTCGGCTCCGAACGCGTGACGCAGTGGTGGCAGGATAATCTCGCCGGCGGGATGCAGCCCGGCGCCATTGCACGACGCGTCAACAAGGCCGAGATGGTCAAAGTCGGTCAAACGATCGTCAGACAGGTGGCTCACCGCGCCGTGCTGTTCTTCTTCGCGCTGATGACCTTGTTCTTCCTACTCAAGGGTGGCCAGGAGATCGTCCGCCAGATGATGACCGCAAGCGAGAAGATGTTTGGCGGCCGTGGTGAGCGCATCGCGCGGCAGATGGTGGCGTCGGTTCACGGCACGGTGAACGGCCTCGTGCTGGTTGGTCTCGGCGAAGGATTTCTGATGGGCCTTGTCTATGTCTTCTCAGGCGTTCCGCATCCGGTGTTATTTGGAGCTCTTACGGCTCTCGCGGCGATGGTGCCGTTCGCCGTCACTGTTGTCTTCATCTTGATCGGGCTGGTGCTTCTCGCGCAAGGCTCGATCATTGCCGCCATTATTGTTGTGGGGCTCGGCTCTGTGATGGCGTTTCTGGCCGATCATCTCATTCGTCCGGTTCTCATCGGCGGCACGACACGGCTGCCGTTCCTCTGGGTGCTGGTCGGCATCCTCGGTGGGATTGAGACATGGGGCCTGGTCGGCCTCTTTGTCGGACCCGCGCTCATGGCCGCACTCGTGCTGCTGTGGCGCGAATTCACAGAGAGACCGTCCTTCAGAGTGGTCGCGGACTGAGGCGGCCAAAGTGGCGTATCTAAACATCTCGCGACAGCAGCTTCATTGAATGTGCCTGGACAGGTAATTCGCTCGGCCACCCTTAAGTCGTGCCGTCAGGGCATGTGCTATTGGTCCTGCACGACGAACTCAATCCAGAATGCGCATGTCGGAATGTCGAGGATCCTCCCGAATCCGATCAAGCAGGGCTGTCACGCAGCTGCCAGGCCCCTCAAGAGCTTGGTAGAAGAA
The DNA here is from genome assembly GCF_026130545.1 of Lichenifustis flavocetrariae. GTDB lineage: Bacteria > Pseudomonadota > Alphaproteobacteria > Rhizobiales > Beijerinckiaceae > Lichenihabitans > Lichenihabitans flavocetrariae. Next base: position 28,675 of record NZ_JAMOIM010000013.1, read on the forward strand.
TTCGCCATCATTGATCAGGAAGCCCGTGATGGAGCGTTCGGCATTGCGCCGGTACGAGGCCGCTTGGATTGCGCTGAGCACGGTGAGCTTGGCCCCCTGCGGGACGGCGCTTCTGCTGGCATAGACGACCTGGATCATACCGGACCTCTCGGAGCCCTTGCTAAGTTGCGATGTCAACGACGCAAAGCACAACAGGTTCTGCTCGCCGTCTTCAGACCCACAGGCATGCCCTACAAGCGCTTAAGGGAATTCAATAGATGCGTTGGCTCTCTTGACCCTTAGCCGCATAGCTAGCCCCGTGACCGCGAAGCTGTAAGAAACGGCTATTTGGTTTCGCGTGTCCGGTAATCCGAATTAGCGTCTTGCCGTGACGCAGGTCGGGGAGCGGGCATGAAGCGGCTGTGGTCTGCAAACGAGCTCTATTTGTCACTTTCCTTCATCGTCCCATCGCAGGTAGATCACAATCCAGACGGCAGCTGTGAGGAGACCGGCGGGCAGAAGCACGTGCACCCCGGTGGCCAATGACGAGCTCAAATTTATCATGGCCTCTCGACCCTTACCGACATAGCTCCGCCTTCGATGCCATCGGTCCTGTCTGTCGTTGCAGCGGCACTGCTGGCTCCCCCATTCCGGGAGCAAAGGTCCAGGCACCACCCACAACGCGGTGGACCTATAAGGCCGAGAGCGCAAAATCCTTCAAGTTAGATTTCTGGCTCCATCTGTGCTGGTCGGATTGGAGCCGGGCCGCCATTCGAGGGGGGGAAGCGGCCCGGTCCAGGTCCCAGCCCCGAGACCAAAATCGTTGTAGGGACGCGCCGTGGTGTCGCCAGTCCAGCTGCACGAAACGCTCTGCATTCTCGCTCCTCCGAAACTGGGAGCGAGCGTGCGAGGGAATACGAAGCCGTCCTACAGTTCAGGCGTTCCTGCACCGAATCCCTGGTCCGCGAGCTGATGTGCTGACGCGCCGCCGTCGCGCCCCTGTCGACGGTATGCGGCAGCGTGCTAGCCCGGCCACATCGCGGGATCAGGGTTGACGGCAGATAAGCGGGAGGCATCAGGCTTGACCTATCCAAACCACCCGCATGAGTCGAGCACTGATCAATTGCTGATAGTGCTCGATGAGATCGGAGAAAGATCCAAGCCGCAGACCGGCTGCCACATGAACTCACTTCAGCGTCTGCACAATGGGGAGCAACGAGAGCAGGCTCACAACCGGCAGCACCATCTGAACCGGCCGCAACCGCGCGAAGAACAGCGGCGCCTCGCCGCTTTGAGCGGCGATTGGGTCTAGAATGCCGATGCTAGTGAAAGCAGCAGCGAGCAGAACCAGGGTGAGGCTTGGAAGACCGAGCCACCAGAGAACGAGAGCACCTGAGCCCGCGCTAAAGAGCCAAAGCATGGTGATCATCTGCCTCCTCGTCGGCCCGCCCATTGTCCGGAAACTTACACCTCGGCGCACACCTGCAAGGAAGGTGCAGATGCTGACGGCCCAGATGACGACAAGATCGAACCAGACGTTGCGGCCAGGTCTGAAGTCCAACCAGGCAAGCGTCGCACCGATGACAAAGGGCAGCATTGGTCCGAAGCCGAACACGACGCTGAGCCACGGAACTGTTCGGGGCTCAGTAATCAGCATCGAAACGCTGTCGGGGGAATCGTTCGCCATTGCCCCCAAATGCCCGGGTCAAGAGTAGGTTCCATGCGTGCTGGTCTTGGAAATCCGTTCGCAACTCCGAAAGAGTGGTGGGGTGGGACGGCCTCGCTAATGCTATCCTGCGAGGCAATCCGGAGCGACCCCTATGCCGCGGACCCACATCGACGAACCCGGTGAGGTCGATGCCTTCGGCGTCCGTTTCACGATGGAGCAGCGCGGTGAGCGCGTTCGCTGTCACGTGTTGCGGTCGGCGATCACTGCAACGGCCAAGCATGCTGCTGTGAATGCTGAAGATCTCTTGGCCATGTTCGATCTGAATCGGCCTTTGTTCGAGCGTCTGGCAAGCAACCTCTTCGACGCGGGCCATCGGAATCCTTGGATCGAAGGCTTCCTCGTTCCGGCACCGCCAGTATAGCTGCTGCCATAGCGGACCGCCGTTCTACAGAGCTCTCCCATCATAGAAGTGCAGGCCTCGATCTTGAGGTTCTTTCGCCGGTTCGCATGTGAGGGGCTTTTGTACCAGGTCTCAACACCCTATCAGCCAAGAATGGAGGCGTGCTCCGACGCACGCTCCGTAAGACCGGGCGCATGATTGCGGAGACGGACGCGAGATCATCAACGCGCGTCAGCCCGCGGCGAAAGCGGTTCAAGGCACCGTTTCGATGCAGCAAGGCAGCGCCAGAGATCGACAATGCGCCATCTTGGGCGGCTCTCATCTCGACTTGGCCTGTCTGTTCCGGAACTCTGATCAGTATAGGTCTCGATTTCAGCACGCCAATCTGAATTGCAGCGATGACATTTGAGCTGAAGAAAGCAACGCCCAGCTTCGAAATTTGTCTCTACAAGCATGAGGTCAGTTTGTTGATGCCTCGGAAGATGACAATCACAGTAGGAAATGACCATGTGTCAGACCTCGATTGAATTTGCTTTAAACAGGCTTACGAGAACAGGTAGCTGTTTGCCCTAATCGATGACGATCATTCAACTCATAAAACTGTGACATTCAATTCTGACAAATTAATTATTTATTAAATAGATGATGTCAGTTTCTTTTCCTTCAAACAAACATCTACTTTGATTCTTCCCGATGGCAGCGAGAAGCACTTGGCGGATAAGGTCATCTGTGATGTGACTTCCAAGAGGGCCCACGAACTGGCTATGAACAAATATGGGGCAGTTTGCTGTGCCTGTAAGCAACTCGCGCGTTCATACAGCGTTTTCCCAAGCGACCGAAAAGCCCGGGCTACATGGCTGATCGGTTGGAGACAGCGTCGGGGAGGTTCAAGAAATGAACAGCCAGGAAATCTCGTGCACCGTGGATGGCAGAATATTCACAGGTACGTTTGAAGTGGTGGGTCACGGCGAGGTAGGTGCCGTATCTGTGCAACTCGACGGCGATGCCATTTCTGCAAGGACTGGATCTATTCCGCCTGAGATCGTCGCAAGAACGCTGCTCGGGGAGCTCGTCCGGGAGAAGCTCATGAACAACGAGCGACCGCAAGCCAAGCGCAAAGACTTAGGGCTGAATACCGATCACATGCAGTATCGATATGGCCCGCAGCTTGAGCGAAGCGGTACGGGTACTCGTCACTGATCCAATTCGAATGAACTGTAAGCACGACTGTGGATCGGCGCCGATCGGCGGTTTGCCGACAGAGGTTCTGTGACGCCGATCCACGATCATAAACGAGCCACCGTCGGCGTAACCCCCTAACGACAGCCGGGCTATTATCGGTCAGCCTTCTGGCCCGATATGGAAAGCTCCAGGTAGCGAAGGGTTGTGGTCCGGATCAGAGCCGCCACCTTCTCGGCCATGGCCTGTTCTTCCCTGAGTGACTGCTGAAAGCCGGACAGGTGAGCCGATTGGCCCGCTGCTTCGGCGATGACCAGGAGAGACGTGTAGGCTGCAATCTCGAAGTTCTCGAAAGCGTGGTTCGCGTAAGTGTTCTTCAGGATCTCGTCTTGCGCAGGCGTGTGGCCCAAGGCCATCATGTTGCCGACAAAGCCGAAAAACCCCTCCTTCAAGGTCGAGGGCAATGCAGATAATGAGGACAATGCTGCTTCGAGCCTGTCACGTTGTCCATGGGTCTCGGTGATGTGGCGCCTGAGGGCGGCTTCCATTTCGGGATAATGTTGCAGCCGTTCCACCTGACGCTCCATGATCTGCAAGGCCTGCATTTCTACGGCGTGAGTGTTTTGAAGAGCGGTGACGTAGATCGATTGGGTATCGAGTGCCATGACGTGCTCCTTACGAGATGACGGACGCTGCAGAAACGAAGGCCGCAGAGGACGGTTGCCATCGCGAGCCGTTGCATTTGGTCGCGCAGCCGACGCACCGTCATGCCGATGAAAACGCGCACCTCGGCGACGTCTGGATCTCGGTCTATGGCAGCCTCATCCCACTCTTCGCTTTGCCAGCATTGTCCAGGCAAGACCAACAGCCGCACCAGCGAGGCCCAGCATCCACATCGCACTGCGCCACGGAACCGCAGCAGCTCAATGCCAGTCATCGCGGACATATTTCGCGATCCCGCTCTTTCCCTGCACAGCCTCAACCCATTCTGGAGGCGATAGAGTCGTCCGATGAATTTGAGAGTGCTGGTGGTCGAAGATGAAGCACTCATCGCGCTGAACCTCATCTGCCTGCTTGAGGATCTCGGACACCTGGTACTTGGCCCCGCAGCCACCTCCGCCCAAGCTTTGGCCCTGGCTAGCGAGGGTGGGATCGACTTAGCCTTCGTGGATCTCAATCTGTTGGATGGAGCAACAGGCGCGTCCGTCGCGCGCGCTCTGGCTTCCAATCCCGAGACGACGGTCGTTGTGGTTTCAGCCACGCCAGCCGGCCTCACCGCAGGCGAGGATGGAATCTTTCAGATCGTGAAGAAGCCCTACGCCGATCAGACGATCACGCAAGTCGTGTCCCTTGTGGCGAGGCGGCGAGCAGATGACAAGGCAAGGCGTGAACGCTAAGTCGAGGCCCTATGCCGCTTCGTGAAATCGAGCATCACCCCACTCTTATGGTCGAAGCCCTCGCGCGGCTTCGACCCGTCCGCAGAATGCCGATCTGGATCCGCTATCTGCTGACCCTGGCCATTGTCCTGGTGTTTTTCGCAGCACGCGCCGCGCTTACCGACGTTCAAGGCTCTCCATTCCTCCTGTTCCTTCCCGCGATCGTCCTCACCTCATTCTTGTTCGACCGGGGTTCGGGTCTCGTCGCAACCTTCTTCAGCACGGCGCTGGCGATTTAATTCTTCATACCGCCGAGCACCTCGTTCTCGCTGCAGGACATCGGATCCGTCATCGCGGTCACGATCTTCCTCGGTGTCGGGCTGTTCACGGCGGCCGTCATCGAAGCGCTTCGCAGCACGATCGACACCCTTGTTGCCAACGAAACGGATCTTGGCAACAGCCTTGGCCTCCTCGAGGCGGTGATCGAAGGAACGCCAGACCCTATCTTCGTCAAGGATCGTGACGGCCGCTTCGTCCGGGTCAACTCGGTTCTGGCTCGGATCTTCGGCGTCGCCCCGGAGGTGGTCCGCGGCAAACGGGACCGCGATTTCATGCCAGAGACGTCGGCCAAGCCCATTGAGGATGCCGATCGCAAGGTGATCGAGACCGGCATGCCTCTGGTAATCGAGGAATTGGTCGAGGTCAAAGGGCGAGGGCGGCGCTACTTCCTGTCCACGAAGGCGCCCTGGTACAATCGGCGCGGCGAAATCACCGGATTGATCGGGATTTCTCAGGACATCCACGAACGCAAGCAAGCGGAGCTGGAAGTGCGTTCCGCCAATGCTCAGAAGGAGATCCTCCTCCACGACATCAACCATCGGGTGAAGAACCACCTGCAATCTGTCATGTCGCTACTGGCAATGAGCGAGCGACGTCTCGTCGACCCGGTTGCGAAAACGGAGATTGCCAACGCAGTGAGCCGGCTGAGTGTGCTGGCGCGTGTTTACGATCGCCTGCGCGTCAAAGAGGATGCCGGAACCGCAACGGTGAGCATCCGGGACTATCTTCAGGGCCTATGTGACGAGGTCGCGCCAACACTGACGGGACTGCGTCCGATCGTCGTGCGAACGCGTCTGGACGATGCGGATCTTGATGCAGGGCAGGCTGTTTCTCTCGGGCTTGCCGTGAATGAACTCCTTCAGAACAGCGTGAAACACGCTTTTCCTGAGGACAGAGCCGGCGTCATCACGATCTTCTTCGGTCTGCGCGACCCTGACAGTTTTTGCGTCGAAGTGTCAGATGACGGGATTGGCATGCGACCGGGATCTGCTTCGACCCACACGGGAACGCGTCTCGTCCGTGCGCTCGCCCATCAACTCGGCGGAACAGTAAATTGGGAAGGACCGCCCGGAACCCGTGTGCAGCTCATCTGGCCGCGGCGCGGAACTGCCTGACGACCTGCAAAGCCGTAAACGACGTGACTTCGCCGCATTCACGGCCGCATGGGCCAACACCTCGTTGTCGCCGCGGCGACGGGCGGCAGCAACGTCCCGGCGCGCTGCCATCAAGGCAGCCACCAGGCGCTGACGTTCGGCTTCGGGCAAATGGGGGTTTGCTTTGCGCCACAGGCGTCCCCGCACGACGATATAGCGGCCGTCAGGCGTCGTAAGCGGTTCCCCGTGCATCCTCGTTTCCAGGCCTCTGGATCAGCCACAGATCATGCGGCTTATCGTGCAGTCTGACGAGGGGTCCACGAGACAACGCTGATTTGCTACGATCCTGATCCGTTCGGCTGATCGAAGGCTTGCGACCGGCCTATCCTTTTTCCATTCTAACTTGAGCTTGTCGGAGCTGAACTTCGCCGACGCTGACGTGTTGAACGCCGTATGACACAACACGAACCGTCTCCTGTCGATCGGATTGCGGATGCGCGCCGGCGCGAAATGGCAATCGAACATCTTCTGTTTGGAACCCTGCGGTTCCTGGCACATCGGCACCCTGAATTGCTGGATGAGCTTGAAGCCAGCCTGGCCCATCTTTGGGACAAAGCCGACGATGTGCCGCGCGACGACGAGGCGGTGCGGGATGTCGCGCGGGTCTTCCTGAAAAGTCTACGCGCTGAAGCCTGATCGCTCGGCGTCTACACGCGTCGTGATCTTTTTCGCAATGGCGCAACCGTCAGCGCCAACAAGCCAAACAACCCTGCCGCCCCTGCGACAGCCGCATCCCGAGCCCGCGACGTGAAGAACTCCTTGCGGGTCGGATTGACTCTGTCACTGAAAGGCCCGTCGATGCCGGGATCTCCCAGACCGGGCTCGAACAGATTGCCGTCCGGCATCGAGGGCGGTCCGGGGCGGAGCTGAGGCTCCCACATCTTGGCCGCCTGCTGATCAGCGAACCCGGGCGCCACGATCTGTGCGGCCGCCATTTCCAGAACGGAACGTCCCACCCAGATATCGCGAACCGGACTGTGAGCAGCCGACAAGATTGCCGCTGCGCAAAGCCGTGGGTCGTACACCGGATCTGGCGCGTTCTGGGCATGACCCGTGTGGTTGCGGCTGCGCTCGAACTGAGGCGTGTTGACGGCGGGCAGGTAGACGATGGTCAGGTTCACATCGAGACGATCGTGGATCAGCTCGGTCCGCAGGCTGTCGGTGAATCCCGTCACGGCGTGCTTGGCGCCGCAATAAGCGGCTTGGAGCGGGGCCGATCGGATTGCCAATCCCGATGAGACCTGGATGATGTGCCCTCGATTGCGTGGCCGCATGTGCCGCAAGGCCGCGAGGGTGCCGAATACCTGGCCGTGATAAGTCACGTCGGTCACGCGCCGAAACTCGTCGGGGCTGATCTGATCGGCCGGCGCCACGACCGTTGCCATGGCGTTGTTGACCCACACCGAAATGGGACCGAGGTCCTGCTCGATCTGATCTGCCGCGGCATCGACTGCTGTGGCGTCTGCGACATCCACCTTGAGGGCGAGCGCGGGACCGCCCAAAGCGGACAACTCTGCTTCGGTTGATCTCAGACGGGCCTCGCCGCGGCTCAGGACCGCAACCGCCCAGCCGTCACGAGCGAAAGCCTGTGCGGTGGCACGGCCGATCCCCTGTGTGCCACCGGTGATCACCACCACCTTGCGTCTAGCCGCATCGCTCCTACTTCCGCTCATGGCTGCCTCTCCATCTGCCTGTCAGGCTAGATCGCCTTTGCGGGGATCCTGAACAGGTCGCATCGAAGCTGTTCGAATGATTCTCCGGCGTGACATGTCGGCACGGGCACTCCTTCTGCCGCTCCTGATTCTCACCGGCATAGCTCCGCCCTTGATGCAGTCGCCATCCGGCGACTTTTGCAGCGTGGATGCGGTTAGTTTGTCAGGGTGAAAGGGGTTGGCGTCGTTGCATGGCCTCGTTGAACCGTTCTGCGGCCTCATCGAGGGGTGTTTTGGCTTGCACCAAGTCGCGCCGACGAGGCGCGTCCGTTAGAGAAACGTCTTGTTTTGGGGTTTCTGACGGCAATTCGATTTAAAACAGATCCGAGGGCGCACCGGCCTGCTGGCCTGACGCGGGCGCGGTCGAGGCACCCGGATCGGCGAAGCTGTAGGCGTTGGACGTCCGGATGACGCGCTGTCGCCAGCCGATGACGGGATCGTAGACCTTGATGCGGGCCAGGCGGTTCACCCAGGTGAGGAGCCCTGCCCGCTTCAGCATGTGCATGGCTTGCCCGACGGTCGAGAGCGCGCAGCCCGCCGCCTCGGCGATCCTGGCATAGCCTGGAAAGCAGAGGCCGCTCTGGGCGTTATGGCACAGAGCCGCTTTCGAGCAACGCTACTGTCGGCCGAAACTCACGGCCGGGGCAGGTTGGATCTGCACGTGGAAGTGCGCGCTTCGCCTGTGGCCGCAGCTGTCGCGGTTTTCGAACCAGATGCTTCGCTACCTCCGCAAACCTGAGAGCCTCGTGCACGAACTGGGATTGCGGCCGCATCGCGCAGGACCGGACGCCTACGTCAACGCCCACCATCTACGTGACATGCTCAACGAAGCCTCACTCGAGCAGTTGCTTGCGTCGAGTCGGGAACCTGGGCTGCTTCCGCGTGTGCCGGCTGGACCTATGCGAGGTCATTTTTGGCGGATCTCGCCGATGATACTCTTCGGACCTTCGCAACCGAGCGGGATCCCGATGTCCGCTTCAGTGCGCAAGCCGAGCTTTGCCGACAAGGCGAAAGCCCCGACGCTTTACGAAGACGGCTCAAGGCAGACGGCGCTTTTCTAGGCTGCTTCGCGAGTGCGCCAGGAGTCACCCAAGCCTTCTAGCCAACTTATGCGCACGAAGATGCGTGTAGCGCTTCAGCATCTGCATGCTCTTGTGACCGGTAACCGTCGCGATCTCAACGGCATCGAGATCGGTCTCTTCAAACATCCGGCTGGTCGCCTCATGGCGCAGGTCGTGAAATCGCAGGTCGTCGACCTTCGCCCTGTCGCACGCATCGATCATGGCCTGCGTGATGGCCCCTTCCGTCATGCCAAAGACGGCGCCAGTTCGCGCCCCCAGCTTGAAGAGGATCCCGACTGCAGCCGACGACAGGGGCACGGTCCGAACCTCGCCGTTCTTGGTCCGCCGGACAAGTGCGGTGCGCCTCTCGAGGTTGACGTCGCGCCACTCGAGCCGGACGATCTCGCTGCGGCGCATTGCGGTCGCCAAGGCCCACGAAAAGACGGGTCTGAAATTCGGGCCGGCATAGGCGAGGACCCTGGCTTCCTCGTCGCCTTCAAGCCGTCGCTCCCGCCCGGTGGAACCCTTTGGCCGAGCGTGCTTAGCGAGTGGAACGGGGTTCACCAAGTACTCCATCCCCCAAGCCATACGCGCGGCGTTAAAGACCCTGCTGATCGTCGCCAGGTACAACCTGATGCTGTCGGAGCTGTATTCCTCCTCCTCAAGGTCGTAGATGAATTCTACGATGTCGCGGCCACGGACCTTGGCGAGCGCCGTAGTCGCGAGCGGGCGACGCTTAAGCGCCTTGATTCGGGACGTTTCGGTCTGATGCGACGACTCGGCGAGCTTGTGGAGATATTCCTTCTCCCAGCGGTCGAGGGCTTCGGCGAAGGTCGTGTCCTCACCCTCGGATCGGTCCACGAAGGACCCCTTGTCGATCTCGCCTTCGACCTGCCGCGCCCAGCGTTCGGCGGTCTCCTTAGTGTCGAAGGTTCGGCATTGAACGGGCACGCCCTTCCTGCGAACCCGGGCTTCCCACTGCTTGTGGCCCCTCTTTCGGATCGTCGCCATTTGGCTCCCTTTCGCTCATTGGAGCAGAATTGGAGCAAAAACTAATAAGAACCACAAGTGGAGCACCTAAGTGCTTGATTTTTTGGTGCCCAGGGGCGGAATCGAACCACCGACACTGCGATTTTCAGTCGCATGCTCTACCAACTGAGCTACCTGGGCGCGCGGGGTGATGGGTCACCGCTGGCGTGCGGGCCTTATAGGAATCTCGATCTGGTTTGTCCAGCGGCTTTGCGCGGCTCGATCATTCGGTGGATTGGCCCTGCAGATAGGCGGCCCGACGAGGCAATTGGGTGAGGATCGTGAGGAGCGCCACGCCGCACATGAGCGTGACATACCAGAAGAACCAGGATTCGTGTCCCGCATCCTTGAACCACAGGGCGACATATTCGGCCGTGCCGCCAAAGAGCGCGTTGGCGATCGCATAGGAGAAGCCGACCCCGAGGGCCCGGATCTCGGCCGGGAACATCTCGGCTTTCACCAAGCCGCTGATCGATGTGTAGAACGAAACGATCGCCAGCGCGGCCGTGACCAGCCCATAGGCCGCGACGGGGTTTTCCACGCTGCCGATCGCCCGCATGAGCGGGACGGTGCACAGCGTCGCGAGGACCCCGAAGGCCAGCATCGACGATCGCCGTCCGATCCGATCCGATAACCACCCGAAGAGCGGCTGCAGGCACATGTAGGTGAACAGCACGGCGGTCATCACGACATTGGCGGTGCGGTCCGACATATGCGCGCTGTTGACCAGATATTTCTGCATATAGGTCGTGAACACATAGAAACTGAGAGAACCGCCCGCCGTGTAGCCGAGCACGACGAGAAAGGGCCGGAGATGATGCCGAAACAGCTCCCGCAGCGAGCCGGCCTCCCGCCGTGCGCGCGTCGCCTGCGATGAGGTTTCGGGCAGCGCCCGGCGCAGAAAGAAGACCACGAGCGCACCGAGCGCGCCGAGCACGAAGGGGATGCGCCATCCCCAGCCGCGTAACGCCGTGTCGCTCAAGCCCTGCTGCAGCAGGAGAATGACCAGGGACGCCAGCAATTGCCCACCGATCAGCGTCACATATTGGAAGGAGCTCAGAAAACCGCGCCGGCCCGCCAGCGCGACCTCGCTCATATAGGTCGCCGACGTCCCGTATTCGCCGCCGACCGACAATCCCTGGATCAGCCGGGCCAGCAGCAGCAGGATCGGCGCCGCAAGCCCGATCTCGGCGTAGGTCGGCAGCACGGCGACGGCGAGAGAACCGCCGCACATGAGCAACACCGACACCATCATGGAGGCGCGCCGGCCGGCGCGGTCGGCGATAATCCCGAACAACCAGCCTCCGACGGGGCGCATGAAGAACCCGACCGCAAAGATCCCGGACGTGTAGAGGAGCCGCGTCGTGGCATTGCCGCTCGGAATGAACGCGGCCGCGAAATAGAGTTGCGTGAACGCGTAGGCGTAGAAGTCGTACCACTCGATGAGGTTGCCCGACGAACTGCCCAGAATGGCAAAGACGCGCCGCCGCGATGACCAAGCCTCTGTCGATTCCTGTCCGCGTAACTCTGTTGGCCGCCTCACATCACGTTCCTTTCGCGCTCAAGACCCCGAGCGATCCACGCTCTACATGCACCAGGGACAAACCTCGAGCATCGGGGAACCCAGCCATCACGATGTGGTGAACGGGTCAACCGAAGGCAGCCCTACGGATTGATCCTGTAGAGCACCCGCGCTCAGGGCGGGCCCCCCAGGAGTCGAGACATGGGTTTGTTTACCAAGGATATCAGGACGCTGAACGATCTCTTCGTGCATCAATTGAAGGATCTCTACTACGCCGAGAACCGCATCGCCAAAAGCCTGCCCGACATGATGCGCAAGGCCACGAACCCCGAACTGAAACGGGACTTTGCCCTGCAACTCGCCCAAACGGAAGCGAGCATCGCCAATGTGCTGGAGGTCTTCCGCCTGCATGGCGTCGAGGTCGAGGCTGTCACCTGTCCGGCAATCGATGGCATCTTCAAGGAGGCCGAGGAAGTGGCGGGCGAAGTGGGCGACAAGAAAGTCTTGGACGCCGCCTTGATCGCTGCCGCCCACGCCATTGAACAATATGTGATGACCCGTTACGCGACGATGATCGGCTGGGCTCACAAACTCGGGCGCCCAGATTGCGCGTCCTTCCTGGAGAAGAACCTCAAGGACGAGAAAGATACGGACGCCAGGCTCACGCGTCTGGCAGACGCGGAGATCGACCGTCTCGCGGCTTGAAGCGGCCAGCTGCGGGGTACGGCAAGGGAGGGACCCGATATCGCGACGAATTCGTCCACAATCGTTCGCGCGCCCGGGACCCAAACGACACTGCCGGGGGTTCTAGCACGGCTTAGACTAAGCTTGAACCAGCGGGTCGGCGACCCGGTGTTGGGGAGACAATCATGACGCTTCTTCTGATTATCGTGATCTTGGTCCTGCTGTTTGGTGGCGGCGGCTATTATGGCCATCGCGCCGGATATTATGGCACCGGCGGCATCGGCATTGGCGGCATTGTTCTCATTCTGATCATCGTGTGGCTGCTATTCGGCTCGCCCTACCATATGTGATGACGGGTCAACTTGGCTCACGTCCTGCCACGTCGGTCGTGATCCGCTTGAGCCTGTCGAGCGCGCCCTGAAGAATGTAGGCGGCCGCCATCTGGTCGATGACCTGCGACCGCTTTCTTCTCGACACATCGTTCGCGATCAGGTCGCGCTCCACAGCGGCCGTCGACAGACGCTCATCCCAGAAGGCGCAGGGAATGTCGGTCAACGGCCCCAGATTGCGCACGAAGGCTCGCGTCGCCTGGACGCGCGGGCCTTCGGTCCCGTCCATGTTCAATGGCAGGCCGATCACGAAAGCCTGAATGTCGAATTTCGCGGCGACGCCGAGGAGGGCCTCGACGTCCTGGCTGAATTTGACTCGCCGGATGGTCTCGAGGCCCGATGAGAGGCGCCGTTCCACGTCGGTGAGGGCCAGTCCGATCGTCTTCGTTCCGAGATCGAGCCCGAGCAGCCGCCCCCTGGCCGGCAGTATCGCGGCGAGTTCGACGAGAGTGAGGAGCCTTGCGCTCATCGGATCAACCTCGACACTCGGGGAAAAGCCCGAAAGCATTGCATCTGCGAACAGCCGGGTGATAGAAGCACCGCCGTTGCCGGACGCAGCCTTTGCGCCGCCTCGGCGCGTAGCTGTCGGCGCGCCGCGCCAGGTATTTGTGGATCAGGAATCAGCATGTCGGTCGACCAGGCGACTGTCCGTCGGATCGCGACCCTCGCCCGGATCGCCGTGAGCGAGGACGAGGTGCCTCATTTGCAAGGCGAACTCAACGCGATTTTGGCTTTCGTGGCCGAGCTCGACGAGGTCGACGTGTCCGGCGTCGAGCCCATGACCTCGGTCACGCCCATGGCCCTGCCGCTGCGGGCCGATGTCGTCACGGCTGGCGGGATCGCCGAGGCCGTGCTGCGCAATGCCCCGATGAGCGAGGATGGTTATTTCGTCGTGCCCAAGGTGATCGAGTGACCGCGCCCTCCCCTCTGCACGAGCTTGTTTTGTCATGACGGACCTGACCGGCCAGACCCTTGCCGCCGCCCGGGACGGGCTCCGCACGAAAGCCTTCTCGGCTGCCGAGTTGACCGAAGCGCATCTCAGCGCCATCGCGGGCGCGCGCGGCCTCAACGCCTTCATCACTGAGACGCCCGACAGGGCGCGTGCCATGGCCAAGGCCTCGGACGAGCGGCTTGCCCGCGGCGAGGCCGGAGCTCTCGAAGGCATCCCGCTCGGCATCAAGGACCTCTATTGCACCGAGGGCGTCCGCACGACGGCGGGCAGCCATATTCTCGGCAATTTCGTGCCCCCCTACGAATCCACCATCACCAAGCAATTGTGGCGCGACGGCGCCGTGATGCTGGGCAAGCTCAACCTCGACGAATTCGCGATGGGCTCGTCCAACGAGACCTCGCATTTCGGGCCCGTGACGTCCCCCTGGCGGAAACGGGGCGGCAATGCCAGCCTCGTGCCGGGCGGCTCGTCGGGCGGGTCCGCGGCGGCCGTCGCGGCCCGGCTCTGCCTCGGAGCGACCGCGACCGACACGGGCGGCTCGATCCGTCAGCCGGCCGCCTTTACGGGGACGGTCGGCATCAAGCCCACCTATGGGCGCTGCTCGCGCTTCGGCGTCGTGGCCTTCGCGTCCTCGCTCGACCAGGCCGGGCCGATCGCCCGCACGGTGCGGGATGCCGCGATCCTGATGCGCTCCATGGCGGGCTACGACCCGAACGATTCGACGTCGGCCAATCTGCCTGTCCCGGATTATGAAGCCTCGGTTGGCCGCTCGGTCGCCGGGAAAGTCATCGGCATCCCGAAGGAATACAGGCTCGACGGCATGCCGGCCGAGATCGAAGCGCTGTGGCAGCAAGGCATCGCCTGGCTGAAGGAGGCAGGCGCCGAAATTCGGGATATTTCCCTGCCGCACACCAAATACGCCCTGCCGGCCTATTACATCGTGGCCCCGGCGGAAGCTTCCTCGAACCTCGCGCGCTACGACGGCGTCCGCTACGGGCTGCGGGTGCCCGGGAAGGACATCGCCGATCTCTATGGCAAGACCCGCGCGGAAGGCTTCGGCAAGGAAGTGCGGCGCCGCGTCATGATCGGCACCTACGTGCTCTCGGCAGGCTATTACGACGCCTTCTACGTCAAGGCGCAGAAGATCCGCACGCTGATCAAGCGCGATTTCGAGACCGTCTATGCCGAAGGTGTCGACGCGATCCTCACACCCGCCACGCCTTCGGCCGCCTTCGCGATCGGCGAAAAAGGCTCGGGCAACCCGGTCGAAATGTACCTCAACGACATCTTCACGGTCACGGTGAACATGGCGGGGCTCCCCGGCATCGCCGTGCCGGCCGGCACCTCAACAGAAGGATTGCCGCTCGGGCTGCAGCTCATCGGCCGGCCCTTCGACGAGGACACGCTGTTCTCTCTGGGCGAAGTCATGGAACAGGCGGCCCCCAAGGTGGCGCTGCCGGAGCGCTGGTGGTCGTGACGGCCGACGCCGAGGCCGTCCTGGCGCCGCTGCGGGCGCAGATCGACGCCATCGACGCGCAGATCGTCGGGTTGCTGGCGAAGCGCATGGATTGCGTCGGCGAGGTGATCGGGCTGAAACAGGCCCACGGTCTCCCAGCCCGCATCGATGCGCGGGTGGAGGAAGTTGTGGCCCGTGTTCGCACAAAGGCCGATGCCGCCGGCGCACCGCCCGATCTCGCGGAAGCTGTCTGGCGCAGCATGATCGAATGGGTGATCGCCTACGAGGAGCGGCACATGGGAGCTGCAGGATGATCCGATCCCACCGTCGAACGGTACCCTTCTCCCGTGCGAACGGGAGAAGGTGGCCCGGCGTAGCCGGGTCGGATGAGGGTCGCCTCAGTGCCGAGCCGGCCCTCATCCGGCCTGCCGGCCACCTTCTCTCGTTCGCACCGGAGAAGAGGAAAAGTTCTGCAGCGCTTCCGCCGTCCAGAGACCTTCCATGACCGCCACGGCCTCAACGTCCAGCAACCTCATTCACGGCGCAACCGGCGACTGGGAGATCGTCATCGGCATGGAGATCCATGCCCAGGTCACCTCGAAGTCGAAGCTCTTTTCCGGCGCCGCCACGGCCTTCGGGGCTGAGCCGAACAGCCAGGTGTCACTGGTCGATGCCGCCATGCCGGGCATGCTGCCGGTGATCAACGAGGCATGCGTGGCCCAGGCGGTGCGCACGGGGCTCGGCTTGAAAGCGCAGATCAACGAGCGCTCGGTCTTCGACCGCAAGAACTACTTCTATCCCGACCTGCCGCAGGGCTACCAGATCTCGCAGTACAAGCATCCGATCGTCGGCGCGGGTGAGGTGGTCGTCGATCTCACGCCGAGCGAATCCTTCACGGTCGGCATCGAGCGCCTGCATCTCGAACAGGATGCCGGCAAGTCGATCCACGACCAGTCCCCCACGATGAGCTTCGTCGATCTCAACCGCTCCGGCGTGGCCCTGATGGAGATCGTGTCCAAGCCCGACATGCGCTCGGCAGACGAGGCCAAGGCCTATGTCACGAAGCTGCGCACCATCCTGCGCTATCTCGGCACCTGCGATGGCGACATGGAGAAGGGCAGCCTGCGGGCAGATGTCAACGTCTCGGTGCGCCGGCCGGGCGAGCCGCTCGGCACGCGCTGCGAGATCAAGAACGTCAATTCCATCCGCTTCATCGGCCAGGCGGTCGACACCGAGGCCCGCCGTCAGATCGGCATTCTGGAGGACGGCGGTCAGATCGACCAGGAAACCCGCCTGTTCGATCCCGGCAAGGGCGAGACGCGGTCGATGCGCTCAAAGGAAGAAGCGCATGATTACCGCTACTTCCCCGACCCTGACCTGCTGCCGCTCGAGCTGAAGCCCGATTTCATCACCGATATCGCGGCGAGCCTGCCCGAACTGCCAGACGCCAAGAAGGCGCGTTTCATCGCCGACTACGGTCTGTCGCCCTATGACGCGAGCGTGCTCGTGGCCGAGCGCGACCTCGCGGATTATTACGAGGCGGCCGTCAAGGTGCATCCCGGCAACCGCGACGCCAAGCTCGTCGCCAACTGGATCACCGGCGACATCGCGGCCTATGCCAACACCCAAGGCCTGTCGGTGCACGAGACCCACATCCGCCCCGAACAGGTGGCCGACCTCGTCGACCTGATCTCCGACAAGACCATCTCGGGCAAGATCGCCAAGGACATTGTCCTGTTGCTGATCGGCGACGAGAAGACGAGCCTCCCGCGCGAGATCGTGGAAAAGCACGGCCTGAAACAGGTTACCGACACCGGCGCCATCGAGGCCGCGGTCGACGCCATCATGGCGGCCAACCCCGAGAAGGTCGCTCAGGCTCGGGCGAAGCCGACCATGCTCGGCTGGTTCGTCGGGCAGGTGATGAAGAGCACAGGCGGCAAGGCCAACCCGCAGGCAGTCAATGATTTGCTGAAGGCGAAACTGGGGGTTTGAGAAGTGAGGAGGCGCGATGACGGATCGTTCTCGAAACCCGTCGTCGCGCGCCCTCTGACGCCAGGCATGAGGTTCGAAAACCGCGTCATAAAGGCACTTCAGATGGCAGCGGCCGGCGCGATCCACCCCACCGTTCGCACTGCTTTCGGCGGTCGCGGCTCATCGCTCTCGGGTACGCCCTCGATCACCTCGTAGGTCCAGACGAAAAACTTCGTGAGCCAGTGGGGACCGAAGCTGACGATCATGGGGATGTCGGCGGCGTCGCGGCCCCGCGCCACCACGATCCGGCCGATGCGGCGAGCGTTGTTGCGGGGGTCGAACGTGTACCAGCGGTCACCGAGATAGACTTCGATCCAGGCCGAGAAATCCATCGGGTCGACCACCGGCACGCCGATGTCGCCGAGGTGACCGTTCACGTAGCGGGCCGGAATGTTCATGCAGCGGCAGAACGCGACCGCGAGGTGGGCGAAGTCGCGGCAAACGCCGATCCCCTCCTGATAGGCCTCGTAGGCAGAACGCGTGGCGCGGGCCTGCAGGTAATCGAACGTGATGTGGCGGTGCACGAAATCGCAGATCGCCTGAACCCGTGTCCAACCCGGCGCGACATTGCCGAAGAGGTCCCAAGCCGTCTGGCTCAGCCGGTCGGTCTCGCAATAGCGGCTGCCGAGAAGAAACAGGAGCGCCTCGTTGGGCAGCGCGGCGACCGGCACCTCGGCGGCATCAGGGTTTAGGGGATCGGGCTCGCCGCTGTCGCGAATCGTGGCATCGCCTCGTAACACGAGGTCCCCGGCCGGAGCCACGAAACGCCGGCAGAGGTTGCCGTAGCTGTCGTGATAGGTCGTGACCGGGATCGACGGCGTCGTGGTGGCGCTCTCGGGCGCCACCAGATCGGCCAGGCGATCCGCCTGCACGGACATCAGGGTCACCACCGCAGTCGGCTGATTGCAGGTGATCGTGATCTCGTAGCCATAGCGGATCAACATGAGGGCGCCTCGGGTCGCTAGCCGTCCACAATTCCGAAAGGTCCGAAACAGCGCTGCCGCCCCATCACCTTAGCCAAAACTATGCCATGAGCCAGCGCGCCGGTCTCCAATGAAGCCGTTTTGGGCATAAACCTTGCACAAAACACAGCGCAACACAGGAACGATAGCCATGGCAACAGGCGTGGGCTCGGCGGGCTTGGGCCGCCGGCTTCATTCATCTCTCTTCGCGCAGGTTGTCGTGGCCTTGGTGGCCGGCATCGCGCTGGGCGTGCTGGCGCCCGGTTTTGCGATCGGCCTCAAGGTCTTCAGCGACGCTTTTCTGAAGCTGATCTCGATGATCGTCGCCCCGATCGTGTTCTGCGTCGTGGTGCATGGCATCTCCGGTGCGGGCGACCTCAAGAAGGTGGGTCGGGTCGGCGGCAAGGCCCTCATCTATTTCGAGGTCATGACCACGGTGGCCTTGGCGCTCGGCCTCGTGCTCGCCTATCTGCTGCATCCCGGTGCGGGCATGAACATCGACACGACGCACCTCGACGCCACGGCGCTGAGTACCTATGCGGATAACGCCCACAAGCTGCAGGGCGGCGGGCTTGGTGGTTTCCTGCTGAACGTCATCCCGAGCACGGCAATCGACGCCTTTGCGCGCAACGACGTGCTGCAGGTGCTTTTCTTCGCCGTGCTGTTCGGCGTCAGCCTGTCGCTCGTCGGCCCGCTCGGCGAGCCGGTCGCAGCCCTGGTCAACAGCCTGTCGTCCGTGCTGTTCCGAGCCATGGGTCTCATCGTTCGCGTCGCGCCGCTGGGCGTGCTGGGCGCGGTTGCCTATACGGTGGGCAAATACGGCGTCGGTTCTCTGGCGCAACTTGCCTCGCTCGTCATCGTGTTCTGGGTGGCTGTCGCGGCTTTCGTGCTGGTGGTGCTCGGCGCCGTGCTGCGCTTCGCGGCCGGACTGAGCATTTTGCGATTCCTGGCCTATTTTCGCGAGGAACTGACGATCGTGCTGGCCACCGCTTCGTCGGACGCGGTGCTGCCGCAGATCATGCGCAAGCTCGAAGCCATGGGGATCAAATCCTCGGTGGTCGGCCTCGTGGTGCCGACCGGCTATTCGTTCAACCTCGACGCATTCTCGATCTATCTGACGCTCGCAACCGTCTTCATCGCCCAGGCCACCAACACGCCACTGTCGTTCACGGATCTCCTGATCGTACTCGGGATTTCGCTCGTCACCTCCAAGGGCGCGCATGGCGTGCCGGGCTCTGCCATCGTGATCCTGGCCGCGACGCTGCAAGCCGTGCCCGCCATCCCGGCGATCGGCCTCGTCCTGGTGCTCTCGATCGACTGGTTCATCGGTATGGCGCGAGCCCTCGGCAACCTGATCGGCAATTGCGTCGCCACGGTCGTGATCGCCGCCTGGGAGGGCGACCTCGACCACGCGACCGCCGAACGGGTGCTCCGCGGCGACGTGGTGGTGGACCTGACCGCGCCGGACGTCGCCGTGGTGCCGGCGGAGTAAGCTGACTACGACGGTCGGCCGACCCTCGGGCCGGTGGCACGTCGCGGCGGCCTCACGGCTCTTCACCGTGGTCCTGATCTATCCCGTGTTCCGGATCACAGGATTGGCGGCGATGCTCTTGCGGCCCGAAACGCGTCATGCCTCATAGAGTTCGAGCGGCAGACCATCCGGATCGGCGAAGAAAGTGAATCGCTTGCCCGTCAGCTCGTCGGTGCAGATCGGCTCAGTGACGACACCCCGCGCGTTCAGGGTCCCGATCGCCGTGTCGAGATCGGCCACTGTGAAGGCGAGATGGCGCAAACCAGCAGCCTCGGGCCGGTTCGGCCGTGGTGGCGGATCGGGGAAGGAAAAGAGCTCGATCTGTACGACGCCGTGCCGGAGATCGCATTTCCAGGAGTTCCGGGCGTCGCGGAAGGTCTCGGCCAGGATCGTGAAGCCAAGCGAGTCGCGGTAGAAAGCGCGCGACCTTTGGTAGTCGGTGGCGATGATCGCGATGTGGTGCACGGCTTCGAACATGGCCTTGTGTAGGACGCGGCATCGCGACCGGCAACGGGCCACGTTTATGGTGAGACGAGCGGGTCGCGATTGCTCGTTCTCCGTCGCCCGGGCGCGCCACCGCTCACGCCGCAGACGAGGTGAATGCCCCAATCACGGATCTCGCTCCCCATCCGCCACCTCACGGCCCGGACGCACATGCGGGCGCGGCGGGGCCGGCGACCAGGGGCGGTCTTCGCCCTTGCGACGGGCCGGCTCGACCACCAACGCGCCATTGCGCAGCGTCACGGCGGCGGCCCCCGTCTCCGCCAGAATGCCGCGATCGATGATCATTTCGGCGGCGCAGCTTGCGGGCGCATAGAGGGGCGTGACGATCAGGTCGGCGCGACGGCAATCCTCCTCGAAGGCTTCAGGCTTCAGGACCAACGACAGCGTGCGGCCGTCGAGCACGGTGGCGACGCAGGCGAGAGGATCGCAGCGGGACACGTCGGATCCGCCGACCGACTTCGGGTCGCGGTCATCGCCGTCGGCCGTCAGCCATTGGGCGGCCCCGAAGGCGTTGATGTGGCCGAGCGTGGCCAGGCGCCCTTGGGCATCGCGGAACGCAAGCGTGTCACCGGTCGGCGCTATCACGAGATCGTAGCGAGGTCCCGTGAAGGCCCCGGCAAGTCCGAGGAGCAGCAGCGGCACGGCTGTGAGACGGAGGCTCGTGCTGCGCCAGATTACGACGGATGCCACGGCCAGGGCGACGCAGGCCGGCGTCCAGGGCGCGAAGGCCGGAACATGCAGGGTGGCGCCGGGAGCGGCGGCGATAAGGCGCGCGGCCCAGAGCACGATGGCGATGCCGAACCCGACCCAATGCCAGACGAACCCATCGAGGCCGAGCGGCACCAGCACCGTGCCAAGCAGCGCCCCGGGGACCGCGAAGAATTCGATGATGGCGAGCGTGAGCGGATTGCCGATCACCACATAGGGGCTGATCTCGTGGAAATTGGTCGCCATGAACGGCATGGTGGCGCTCGACGCGCAGATCGTCGCAAACAGCAGGCGGCCGCCGGTGGCGACCAGCGCCGCAGCGGCTTCGACAACACTGCCGCTGAGACCGAGATTGGAGAGACGCTTCGTGACGGCGCTCCGGCCGCCACGTTCGCTCTCCGGATGGCGTGATTCCTGGACAGCCACCAGCGCCGCCACAGCGGCAAAAGACAGCTGGAAGCTAGCACCAAGGATCGTTTCGGGCTCGAACACCACCACGGCCATCGCCGCGAGCGCCAGATTGCGCATCGTGAAGGCGCGTCGGTTGCAGAGGATCGCGCCGAGCACGATGAGCGTCATGAAGAGCGCACGCTGCGTGCCGATGCGCGAGCCCGTGAGAAGGTCATAGGCGACGGCACCCACGATGGCACCGGCCGCCGCCCATTGCTTGATGGGATAGCGCAGCGCGAAGCCGGGCACGAGCGCCAGTGCGCCACGCAAGCCCCCGAACAGGAGCCCGGCCACCAGCGTCATTTGCACGCCCGCGATGGTGATGATGTGAAAGATGCCGGCTTCGCGGATGAGATCGCGACCGTCCTCCGAGAGGAGATCCCGCTTGCCCGTCACCATCGCGGCCCCGATGGCGCCGGCATCACCCTCAAGGCTGTCGCGCACCCGGGCCGCGAGGGCGTTGCGGGCGCGATCGATCGCCATGGTCCAGCGCTCGTTCCAGGACAGATCGAGAGGCGGCGGCCGGGCCACGATGCGGCCGAGCACCGAACCGACCGCATCGAACCCCAGGAAATAAGCGTCGCGCGCGAAATCGTAGCCGCCCGGCAGCGCCGCGCGGGCGGGCGGCACGAGCCGGGCCGTCACGCTGACGCTGTCACCCGCCTCGACCGGGTCCGATCGGCGCGTGGTCAGGCGCACGCGGGTGAGCGGCGGCCCACCCGAACTCGCCCGGATGCGGAGGATGAAACGCGTGCCGATGCGCCGATGGTCGGCTTCTTCCACGACGCCGGTCAGCTTCATGATCGCGGTGCGGACCAGAACCGGATGCGCGATCACATGGGCCCGGAACGTCGCGAGCGTGAACCCGGCCAGCACGGCCGTGAAGGCTGCCATCAGGACGAGAGCGCGGCGATGGTGACGCGACGCGACGGTGCCACCGAGAGCGACCGCGAACAGCATGCCGCAGTAGAGAAGCGAGGGTTCTCTTTCGGCCTGGAAATACAGAACCACACCGGCCCCGGCCCCCACCGGCAGCCAGAGAAAGAAGCGCCGCTCCTCCCATTCCCGCTCTAACGCGCCGCTGAGAAGCCCTGCCGGACTTGCAAGCGCATCGCGCAGCCGCTCGACCCGCGTCCGGGTGCCGAGCGCGATGCTGCTGTCCTGCCGGCCGGTCGCGGTGGCCATGGTGCGACGAACATCCCTTATGCAAGCGCGCGCATCATGGTAGTGGAGCGCCTCGCGCGCGAAAGCCCCGAGACGGGCGGCGCGCCCTTTTTTCCAAGGACATCGAAAGGGTTCGCGGTGTCAGATCAGGTTGTGACGCGCTTTGCGCCGTCTCCGACGGGCTTTCTGCATATCGGCGGCGCCAGGACGGCGCTGTTCAATTGGCTCTACGCGAGGGGGCGCGGCGGCAAGATGCTGCTGCGGATCGAGGATACGGATCGCGAACGGTCCACGACGGCCGCCATCGACGCCATCATCGACGGACTGACCTGGCTGGGGCTCGATTGGGACGGGGACGTCATCTACCAGGCGCAGCGGGTGCAGCGTCACCGGGAGGCCGCCGACAGCCTGCTGGCCCAGGGCCGCGCCTACCATTGCTATGCGACGCCGGCCGAACTCGAGGAGATGCGCGAGCTCGCACGGAAGGAAGGCCGGGCGCCGCGCTACGATGGACGCTGGCGCGACCGCGACCCTGCCGAGGCCCCGGCCGGCGTGAAGCCGGTGATCCGGCTCAAGGCGCCGCAGGACGGGCAGACGACACTGCATGACGCCGTGCAAGGCACCGTCACCTGGTCGAACCGCGATCTCGACGACCTTGTCCTGCTGCGTTCGGACGGCACGCCCACCTATATGCTGGCCGTGGTGGTCGACGACCACGACATGGGCGTGACGCAGATCATCCGGGGCGACGACCATCTGACCAATGCGGCGCGGCAGATGCACATTTATGGCGCGCTCGGCTGGGAGGTGCCCAGCATGGCGCATATCCCGCTCATCCATGGGCCGGATGGGTCCAAGCTGTCGAAGCGGCATGGGGCGCTCGGGGTCGACGCCTACCGCGAGATGGGCTTTCTGCCCTCGGCCTTGCGCAATTATCTGCTGCGGCTCGGCTGGAGCCAGGGCGATCGCGAAATGTTCACGACGCCCGAGATGCTGGAGGCTTTCGACCTCACCGGGATCGGCCGTTCGCCTTCGCGCTTTGACTTCAAGAAGCTCGAGAACCTCAACGGCCACAAGATGCGCGAGGCCTCGGACGCGGAGGTCACGGACGCCCTCGTGGAAACGATGCCCCATCTGCCGGGCGGTGCCGCGAAGGCCGCACGCGTCGACGCGGAGATGAAAGCCAAGCTGCTGGCCGCCATGCCGGGTCTGAAGGAACGCGCAAAGACGCTCACGGAGCTGCTCGACGGTGCCGGCTACCTGTTCGACACGCGTCCGCTTGCGCTCGACGAGAAAGCTGCGGCGGTTCTCGAAGCGGGCGGCCGCGCGCATCTGCGTGAATTGCATCCCCGCCTCGTCGCGCTCGCGACCTGGTCGGCCGAGACAACCGAAGGCGTGGTCCGAGCCTACGCGGAGGCGACAGCCACCAAGCTCGGGCAATTGGCGCAACCCCTGCGTGCGGCGCTGACGGGGCGCACGACATCACCCGGCATTTTCGACGTGCTGGCGGTGCTGGGGCGCGGCGAGAGTCTCGGCCGGATCGCAGATGCGATGACGTGATCCGCCCACGGGCTGCTCTCACGTCGATAGCGGCCCGTTCGGGCACAGCCGCAACAGCGGAGGCGCGACAACGCCGGACTTAACCGCGCCGACTTCAACGGAACCCGCGAAGCCAGCAAATCGTCCTTGACAAGCGAGGCAGTCCCTTCTCCCCTCAAGCGGAAAAGGGACAAACCTCAGAGGTCGCGCATGTCCGTCACCAGCCTCCGTCCTGACCCCTCGCCCGAATGGCAGCAGCGCGTCGAACTCGCGGCCTGCTACCGCCTGCTCGCGCATTACAAGATGACGGACCTGATCTACACGCATTCGACGGTCCGCGTGCCGGGCGAACCGGGCCGGTTTCTGATCAACCCCTATGGCTACCGTTGGGAAGAGATCACCGCCTCCTCGCTCGTCAAGATCGATGTCGAGGGTGACAAGGTTGACGACAGCCCACATCGCGTGAACCCGGCCGGCTTCACGATCCACAGCGCCGTCCATATGGCCCGGCACGACGCGGCGGCCGTGATCCACACGCACACGCGCGCCGGCATGGCGGTCTCGGCCTGCAAGGGCGGCCTCCTGCCGATCAGCCAGATCGCACTGCAATTCTACGGCAGGCTCGGCATCCATGATTATGAGGGCATCGCGCTCGATCTCGACGAGCGGCAGCGCATCATCGCGGATCTCGGCACTGATAAATGCGGCGTCATCCTGCGCAACCACGGCCTGTTGACGGTCGGCCGCACGGTGGCCGAGGCCTTCAGCCTGATGTTCTACCTCAACATGGCCTGCGAAGTGCAGGTCTCGGCCCTCTCCATGGGCCAAGAGCTCGAAATTCCGCCCAAAGAGGTCTGCGAGAAAGTCGGCCAGCAATACGACCAAATGGCCTTCGACGACGGCGACCTGCAGCTCGAATGGGCTGCCCATCTCCGCATGCTTGACAAGATCGATCCGAGCTACCGGACTTAACGAACCTGCGACCCCCCTTCTCCTGCGCGAGCGGCAGAAGGTGTCGCGGCGCAACCGTGGATGAGGGCCGGCGCGGCGTTTGAGGTCGCCCTGACCCTCATCCGACCTCGCGTTTCGCCAGGCCACCTTCTCCCGTTCGCACGGGAGAAGGGAGACGCGACCACTTATTTTGGGAGTGACTTGCGATGCCCGACTTCGACTGGACCCTTCCGGCGCGCGACTACCGCGACCCCGCGCTCTACGAGCGCGAGCGGCAGGAGATCTTCGCCAAGAACTGGATGCTCTTCACCTGGGGCGAGCGGCTGAAGCAACCCGGAGACTACGTCACGGGCACGCTCGCCGGATATCCTGTCTTCGCGATGCGCGACGACGCAGGCCAAATCCGTGCCTTCCACAATGTCTGCCGCCACCGGGGCGCGCAACTGCTGTCCGAACCGCACGGCACCTGCGGCAAGCTCGTGGTCTGTCCCTATCACAGCTGGAGTTACCGGCGCGACGGGCGCCTGAACAAGGCAGTCGATTTCGGCTCCGACGCCGTGTTCGATCCGGATGCCTGGAGCCTCTACGCGATCGATGCCGAGGAGTGGCGCGGGCTTGTCTTCCTGCGTCTGAAGCGCGGCGGTCCCGGCCTCGTCGAATGGCTCGGCCCGATCCACGACATGGCCGCCGACTACCCTCTCGAAAACCAGCATTATTTCATGTCGAAGGACCGCGACTGCGAGGTCGACTGGAAGACCTACGGCGAGAATTATCTCGAATGCTATCACTGCCGGACCATGCATCCCGGCCTCTGCGAAGCCATGGATATCGACGCCTACCGCATCGACACCTATGGGCCCGAGAGATTCTTCCATCTGCACGCGCCGAAGCGCGAGGGCGGCCTGACGCGCGGCCTGTATTTCTACCGCTTCCCGTTCCTGATGCTGAACCTCTATGATTGGGGGTCGTCGATCGCCACGATCGAGCCACTCGGGCCCGGCCGCATCCGCCACATCAACTGGTATTTCTTCACCGACGTCTCGCCCGAAAAGGCGGACGAGAACCGCAAGTCGGCGGAATGGTCGGCCCAGATCGTCACCGAGGACCTCGACATCATCACCGGCGTCCAGCGCAACCTCAATGCCGGCATCTATGAGCGCGGGCCGTTGTCGCCGAAATACGAATATGCGGTGAAGTCCTTCCAGGACATGGTGCGTGAGGAACTTGCGCCGCGGGGTCCGGTGCAGCGCGTCGCCGCCGAATAGCAACTGCGAGCCGCTCGGCTCGGTCGGGCCGCGCGGCTTTTGCCTTGCGGGCCGCAGCCTCGGCCGTCAGAAGGCTCATTGCCAATGCGAAGGGAGCCGATGTGACGAGCGACGACTATGTGTATGACGACGCGACGGGCGAATGGCGGCCGGCCGGCGAGGTGAAGGCCTCCGGCGCCAGCGATCAGGTCGAGGTCCGCGACGCGGCCGGCAACATTCTGGCCGATGGCGATTCCGTCGCCCTCATCAAGGATCTCAAGGTCAAGGGCGCCGGCCAGACCCTGAAACAGGGCACGGTCATCAAATCCATCCGGCTGACCGACAACCCGGAGGAGATCGACTGTCGTTACGAGGCGATCAAAGGCCTCGTGCTGCGGACCGAATTCGTCCGCAAGCGCTGATCCGGGTCCCGCAGGGGGTTCACGGCGGCGGCGGATTTTGCCGGTGCCGTCCCCGCGAACGACGGGCCTCCCCTGCCCCGCCATGCCGCATTTCTTCTTCGAGCTGGCGGTCGAGGCGACACGAGCCGCCGATACCGACTTTCGCCCTGGCGCCTGCCTGATCAGTAACTACGAGCCTGGTGCTCGCCGCCTCAGTAATAAATCGCCCCACGGGTCCCGCCGCCTGCCGCGACCGCGTCCCCGTTGATCGCCATCGACCGGGGCGAGGCCAGGAAGGTCACGACGTCGGCGACTTCTTCCGCCGTGATCAATTTGCCGATGAGGTTGCCGCCGGCCATCTGGCCTTCGATCTCCGCCTCGGGCTTGTCTTCCGCTTGCGCCCGCTGCCGGACGACGCCAGGCGTTTTTTCGGTGCGGGTCAGGCCCGGATGCACGCAAACCGCGGTGACGCCGTGGGGACCAAGTTCGTCGGCGAGGTTCTTCGTCAGCGCCGAGACGCCGACGTTGCGGATCGAGCCGATGATGCTGCCGGTCGAACGGGCGGCGAGTCCGCTGATGTTGATGATCCGGCCGCGACCGGCGGCGATCATCGAAGGTGCGACCTCGCGAGCGACCCGGATATAGCCCATCACCTTGACGTTCACGTCCGCCCAGAGCGCCTCGGCGGTGACGTCGGCGAGCGCCGGCGGCTTGGCCTGGCCGGCCGGCCTCGCAGCGCAATTGACGAGAATATCGATGCGGCCGAAGCGCGCGAGCGCGCTCGCGACCATCGCCTTGACGGCGGAATCGTCGCCGGTGTCTGCGATCGAGGGAAGGATCGAGCGACCCGTCTCGCTCGCGATCTCCCGGGCCGTGGCTTCCAATGCACCGCCGTCCCGGCCGACGATGACAACATCGACGCCTTCAAGGGCCAACCCTCGCGCGATCGCCTTGCCGATGCCGCGGCTTCCGCCTGTGACGATCGCGACATGGCCAGTCAGATATAGGTCCAAACTATTCTCCTTCGCGCACGAGCCCTCATCTGAGGCCGGTCGGGAAACTGGCGCGCTCGACTTCGCCTCAAAACCAGAGTTGCCGGCATTGAGGGCAGAGGTATGGCCGTGATCGGCTCCGGCCCCGCTCCGACGAGAGGAATTTTGGGCCGGCGTCTTTGTGCAGATGAAGCAGCGTAGCCTGAGCAGCAGTGGACTGCACTTGGATTGCGCCAAATGCTGGTTGAGGAACACCGGTCGACTACCGAATTTCAGGAATATAACCGCTACGCCCGCGACAGCCGGTTCCACGCGTCGAGGCCAGCGATCTTGTAGGCCTCGGCCAAGGTCGGATAGTTGAACGAATTCTCGATGAAATAATCGATCGTGCCCTTCAGGTTGAGGACCGCCTGGCCGATGTGGATCAGCTCGGTCGCGCCCTCGCCGACGATGTGGGCGCCGAGCAGCCGGCGGGTCTTGATCGAAAAGATCAGCTTCATCATGCCGGTCTCGAGACCCATGATATGGCCGCGCGACGTCTCGCGGAACCGGGCGATACCGCATTCGTAATGAATGCCGCGCTTCCGCACCTCCTCCTCGTTCATGCCGACGGTCGAGATCTCAGGCACCGAATAGATGCCGTAGGGAAAGAACTCGGGCGGCGGTGGAGGCTCGAGCCCGAAGGCGTGGCAGGCCGCGACCCTTCCTTGTTCCATGGAGGTCGAGGCAAGGCTTGGGAAGCCAATCACGTCGCCGGCCGCATAGATGTGGGGCACTGCGGTCTGCAGCGTCTTGGGTTCGACCGCGATGCGGTTGCGATGGTCGGTCGCAAGACCGGCGGACTCCAGGTTGAGGCTGTCCGTCGCACCCATGCGACCGGCCGCGAAGAGCAGCATCTCGGTGGCGACCGATCGCCCGTCCCCCAATTTGCAGAGCACCCCGCCCTCCCGGCGCTCGATCGATGTCACGGGGCTACCGAGCCGCAACGCGACATTGCGGTCACGCAGGTCGTGGGTGAATTCCTCGATGATCTCCTTGTCGATGAAGTCGAGAAAGGTCGGGCGCGGCTCGACCAGCGTCACCGCGACATCGAGCGCGCTGAAGATCGTGGCATATTCGACGCCGATTACGCCCGCGCCGATCACCGTCAGACTGCGTGGAAGCCGGGGCAGCTCCACGATCTCGTCGCTGTCGAACACGGTCATGCCGTCGAACGGCACGTAATCGGGCCGGAACGGCCGCGTGCCGCAGGCGATCAGGAAGAAGGCGGCGCTGCAGCGTCGCGGCTCGCCGCTTTCGGCCAGGATCTCGACCGTATGCGGATCGACGAAGCGCGCTTCGCCGCGTGCCGTGCGGACGCCGTTCCGAGCGAACTGGTGTTCCAGCACCTCGACTTCATGGTCGAGCGTCTTATGCAGGCGTGCCATGAGATCGCTCGCCGCGATGTCTTGCTTGACCCGGTAGGAGCGGCCATAGAAGCCGCGCTCCCGCCAGCCCGACAGGTTGAGCACGGTTTCCCGCAGTGTCTTGGACGGGATCGTGCCCGTATGCACCGACACGCCGCCGACACGGCGGCCCTTTTCGACGACGAGCACCGATCGTCCCAGTTTTGCGGCCTGGATCGCGGCACGCCGACCCGAGGGCCCGCTGCCGATAACGACGAGATCGTAGTCGTACATGGAAACTCTCATCCCGACGCTTTGGGGCCGCTGCTCGTGCAGCTTGGCATGCGACCTATTCAGACGTGACCGATCGTGCAGTGCAACATGAAACTCCGCGCAGCGTGTCGCGCGATGCTTGCGCCGCCCTGGTCAGAAGATCTCATTTCGTTACGAAATAATTTACAGTCGCATTTTGTATATTAAAGCGATCTCGCAATTTTTCACGTGAAATGCTATCTGAAGGAGAGCCGAGGGAGTTGATCGCTCGTTTGGAATTATGCGAAGGACGAGGCTGCGGCGATCGGCGCCGTCGAGCAAGAGGCGCGTGCTTTGAACCAAGTGATCACAGCCAGCCGCCTGACCGATGGCGCCGTGGTTTTTCTCGGCCAAGATCGCACCTGGGTGGAACGGCTCGCGCAGGCTGAGGTTTTTTCGACCGTGGACGCTTCGGCGGAGGCGCTCAAATCCGCCCAGAAGGACGAGCAAGCCAATGTCGTGCTCGACATCTATGCCATCGACGTCGCCCCGAAGGCTGGCGTTCTGGTGCCGATCAAGCTTCGTGAAGCCATTCGGGCTCAGGGGCCGACGGTGCATCCCGAGCACGGCAAGCCGCGCTAACCGACGGACCTGACGCATGTACCGTTACGATGAATTCGATGCTCAGTTCGTGGCCCAGCGCGTGGCACAGTTCCGCGACCAGGTGGCACGCCGCCTTTCGGGCGAGTTGACGGAAGAGCAATTCAAGCTCCACCGGCTAATGAACGGCGTCTACCTTCAGCTCCATGCCTATATGCTGCGGGTGGCGATCCCCTACGGGGTCCTGTCGTCGCGCCAGCTGCGCAAGCTCGCCCATATCGCCCGCCGTTACGACAAGGGGTTCGGGCATTTCACGACGCGGCAGAACATCCAATACAACTGGCCCGCGCTGGCGGATTGCCCGGACATTCTCGACGAATTGGCCTCGGTTGAGATGCATGCGATCCAGACATCGGGCAATTGCATCCGCAACGTCACGGCCGACCAGTTCGCTGGTGCGGCCGCCGACGAAGTCGCCGATCCCCGCCCCTATGCCGAGATCCTGCGGCAATGGTCGTCGCTGCATCCCGAATATTCGTTCCTGCCCCGCAAGTTCAAGATCGCCGTCACCGGTGCCCCGAAGGATCGCGCCGCGATCCAGGTGCATGACATCGGGTATCACGTCATCAAGAACAACAGGGGCGAGATCGGCTTTGCGGTCTATGTCGGTGGCGGCCAGGGCCGCACACCCATGGTGGCGCTGAAAATCCGCGACTTCCTGCCGGAAGCGGAGCTGCTCGCCTATACGGATGCGATCGTCCGCGTCTACAATCTGGAAGGTCGGCGCGACAACAAATACAAGGCCCGTATCAAGATCCTGGTGCACGAGAAGGGCGCCGAGGCCATGCGGACCGCGGTCGAGGCCGAGTTCGCCAAGGTGCGCGAGCGCAACCTTACCCTGCCTGACGCCGACATCCAGGCCATCCAGAGCTATTTCGCGCTGCCGAACCTACCCGGGAAGCCGGTACACGCGGAAGCTGTCGAGGCGCGCCGCGCCAAGGATGCGGCCTTCGATCGCTTCGTGGCCGTCAACGTCACGCCGCATAAGGTGGCGGGTTATGGCGTCGTGACGATCTCGCTCAAACCCATCGGCGGCATTCCGGGCGATGCCACGGCGGAGCAGATGGACCTCGTGGCCGATCTTGCCGAGCGTCATTCGCACGACGAGATCCGCGTCTCGCACGAGCAGAACCTCGTCCTCCCGCATGTCGCTTTCGAAGACCTGCCGGCCGTCTACGACGCGCTGGCGGCCGCCGACCTCGCAACCGCCAATGCCGGTCTGGTGACCGACATCATCGCCTGTCCGGGTCTCGATTATTGCGCCTTGGCGACGGCGCGATCGATCCCGGTCGCGCAACGTATTTCCGAACGGTTCGGCGACAGCCCCCGCGCGCAGGACATTGGTGACCTGAAAATCAAGATCTCAGGCTGCATCAATGCTTGCGGCCACCATCACGTGGGCCATATCGGAATCCTAGGCCTCGAACGGAAGGGCGAGGAAACCTATCAGATCACGCTCGGCGGGACGGCGGACGAAACCTGTTCGCTCGGCACGCTGACCGGCCCCGGCTTCTCGTCGGAAGACGTGGTGGATGCGGTGGAAACCGTTGTGAATACCTATCTTGGCGTCAGGCGCGACCGGTCGGAGGACTTCCTTTCGACCTTCCGTCGAGTCGGCATGGCGCCGTTCAAACAAGCGCTCTACGAGAAGAACGAGGGCGCAGGGATCTGACCATCATGGGTGTGTTGGACGTCAACCTGTTCGGGGATCTTTCGGCCGCGTCGCGCTTCGAAGAGCGCTTCGTCGCGCTCGATGCCAGCGCGGTGCTGCGCCTCGCTATCAAGGATCTGTTTCCGGGTCGGATCGCGCTGGTGTCGAGCTTCGGCGCCGACTCGGCCGTGCTGCTGCATATGATCTCGACGATCGACACCGCGACGCCTGTGATCTTCGTCGACAGCGGCCATCTGTTCCCCGAAACGCTGGCCTATCGCGACGAATTGGTGGCTC
Source organism: Lichenifustis flavocetrariae (assembly GCF_026130545.1). Classification (GTDB taxonomy): domain Bacteria; phylum Pseudomonadota; class Alphaproteobacteria; order Rhizobiales; family Beijerinckiaceae; genus Lichenihabitans; species Lichenihabitans flavocetrariae. The sequence goes on from NZ_JAMOIM010000013.1 coordinate 60,298, forward strand.
TGCTCGGCCTGACCGACGTGCGAACGGTGTCGGCGACGCCGGAGGAACTCGCGGCCCTCGACCCGGAAAGCTTCCTGTGGTCAAGCGATCCCGACCGCTGCTGCGCCATCCGCAAAGTGGCCCCGCTTGGCCGGGCCATCGACGGGTTCGACGCCTGGATCACGGGCCGCAAGCGTTTCCAGGCCGATACGCGCGCCTCGCTGCCGCTGTTCGAGACGGAGGGCGAGCGCGTCAAGATCAATCCCTTGGCGGGCTGGGATGCCACGAAACTTCTGACCTATCTCGACGAACACAACCTGCCGCGCCATCGCATGGTGGCCAAGGGCTATCCGTCGATCGGCTGCATTCCGTGCACCTCGGCCGTGAAGCCGGGCGAGGACGCGCGAGCGGGCCGGTGGCGCGGCAAGGGCAAGGTCGAATGCGGCATCCACCTCGGCGTGGTGAGCGGGGGCGCGGGGATCTGATGGCGGTCTACAAGAACGGCAAGGCGATCGACAACCTGTGGCGCGCGCTGCCCGACGATGGTTTCGCGCCGAATGGCGTGCCGACGATCTTGCCGCTGAAAGCTTGGATCGAACAGCGCGACGCCCTGAGCCGGCGTGACCAGTTGCTGGGGGTGCTCGTCGAGCCCGGCGAGGCACTCGACCCCCTGGTCCCCGACCTCGGGCGCCTGAGTCTCGTCTCCCTGTCGTTTCCGAAATTCGCCGATGGACGGTCCTTTTCCAAAGCCACCAAGCTGCGCGAGGAATACGGCTACAAGGCCGAGATCCGGGCCGTCGGCGACATTCTCTGGGACCAGTTGCAGTTGATGACGCGTTGCGGCTTCGACGCGTTCGAGATCACGAACGAGCCGACTTTGCGGGCTTTGGAGGCCGGCAAAACCCCCTTCATGTCGGATTTCTATCAGCCGGGTTACGGGCCGGAGATGCGGGTCAATACCCCACGGACTTGGGCGCGGCGATCAATCGAGTAAAGCTCCCTTCTCCCGTCTGAACGAGAGAAGGCAGGAAGGCGGATGAGGGCCGGCGCGGCGCCCGACGTTCCCCGTATCCGGACCTCGAATGCCGTCGATCGTCCGGTCCGAAGCGCAGCTTGAACATCTCTCGAGGCATCGAGAAATTTCGTGCTCCCCGAAGGCGGCCTTGCCACTTTCGCGGCAGCCCGGGAAATGTCGATGGACTGAGAGCCCTGGTTCGTGCTGCCATGTACAACCTCGAGCTGGCGGCTGTACCAGCCTTAGCTCACGCTCAACGATAAAAAAATTTCCGGGAGAAGCTGCGCTATGACGATCACTGCCGTTGCGGGTGGGCGTGAACACGGACGCCCCGATCTGCTCGATCGCGAGCGGATCATCGCTGAAGCGGGGTTCAACCGCTGGGTCGTGCCGCCGGCCGCCCTGGCGATTCATCTTTGCATCGGCATGGCCTATGGGTTCAGCGTCTTCTGGTTGCCGTTGTCGCGAGCGGTCGGCATCACGGCGCCGAAGGCCTGCGCGATCGGGTTCACGCAGGCCCTGTTCGACACTGGTTGTGATTGGAAAGTTAGCGACCTCGGGTGGATCTTCACGCTTTTCTTCGTGGTGCTCGGCTCGTCGGCAGCGCTGTGGGGCGGATGGCTCGAACGTGCCGGCCCGCGTAAGGCCGGCGTGGTCGCGGCATTCTGCTGGTCCGGCGGTTTGCTTATCGGCGCGATCGGCATCGCCACCCATCAGCTATGGCTGCTCCTGGTCGGGCCGGGCATCATCGGCGGCATCGGGCTTGGACTTGGCTACATCTCCCCGGTCTCGACCCTGATCAAGTGGTTCCCGGACCGGCGCGGCACGGCGACCGGCATGGCAATCATGGGGTTTGGGGGCGGCGCGATGATCGGCGCGCCGCTGGCAAACCTGCTGATGGATCATTTCAAGACGACGGATGCGGTCGGGGTGTGGCAGACCTTCGTCGCCCTCGCCCTGATCTATTTCGTCGCCATGATGGCGGGGGCGCTGTTCTACCGGCTTCCGCCCGCCGGCTGGCGTCCGGATGGACTGCCGGTGGCTCTTGCGGCGAAGTCGAGCATGATCACCACCCGCAATGTGCATCTCAAGAACGCGCATAAAACGCCCCAGTTCTGGTTGATATGGGCGGTGCTCTGCCTCAACGTGTCGGCCGGCATCGGTGTGCTCGGCATGGCGTCACCCATGCTGCAGGAGATCTTCGGCGGCCGCCTCTTGGGCTTGCCCGACCTAAGCTTCACGCAGCTCGACCCGACGCAGAAGACCGCTATCGCGGCCATCGCGGCCGGCTTCACGGGTCTTCTGTCCTTGTTCAACATTGGCGGCCGCTTCTTCTGGGCCGCGATGTCGGACAAGATCGGCCGCAAGACGACTTATTTCATCTTCTTCGCGTTCGGCATCGTGCTTTACGCGAGCGGACCCTGGGCCGCCCATGCCGGCTCGAAGGCGCTGTTCGTAGGGATCTTCTGCGTGATCCTGTCAATGTACGGCGGTGGCTTCGCGACGGTCCCGGCCTATCTGGCCGATATCTTTGGAACCCAGTTCGTCGGCGCCATCCATGGACGACTTCTCACCGCTTGGTCGACGGCTGGCATTATTGGCCCCGTCGTGGTGAACTATATCCGCGAAGCTCAGATCGCGGCCGGGGTGCCCCGCGATCAGGTGTACGATCGGACTATGTATATCCTGGCCGGCATGCTGGTCCTGGGATTCATCGCCAATAGCCTCGTCCGCCCTCTCGCGGACCATTGGTTCATGAAGGACAGCGAGGTCGCGGCCCTTCAGCCCAATCGTGCGACGCCCGCCTCTGCGACCGGCTCTTTCGGTATCGGCTTCGGCGGGTTCGACGCCCGGGCCGCCATCGCCTGGGCCCTGGTCGGCGTGCCACTGCTCTGGGGGGTCTGGCAGACGCTCAGCAAGGCGCTGATCCTTTTTAGATAACCCTCGTCAGAAGGGAGCAGCTTGGTGCCGGCCTACACTGGATGGAGTTTTCCCGTCCAGTGTAGGAAACGTCACCCCTCGGGATCGGCCATCACACGATCCTAACCGAGACGTCTGGCTGCATTCTGGGCGCATCGCTCCGCGCGATCACGAACCGACAAACGAATTCTGCGATCCCCATGCCACATGTCACTGCGAGCCAATGGGCGCCGTGGGGAATCCTCAAAGCCCGGACACTGGCCCAGAGATATCCGGCAACATCTCCGGCTTCGTCGCGCGGTGTTTGGAACGAGAACGCTCAACACCTGGCAGACAGTTCGTGTCTGCACAGCGCCCCAAGACAATTCCAGCAAGGGTTGCGACGGCACCCGACCTCACACCTTCCGCCGGCGCCGCTGGCGATACTGATCGGCCACGACGGCGGCCACGATGATAATCCCTTTCACGATGCCCTGGATGTAGGAATCGATCCCGATAAACGTGAAGCCGCTCGTCATCACACCGAGAATGAGGGTGCCGATCACGGTCCCGGTGATGCGCCCGGCGCCGCCCGCGAGGCTGACGCCGCCGATCACGGCCGCCGCGATGGCGTCGAGCTCATAGCCGAGGCCCATGCTGGATTGCCCGCTTTGCGCGCGCGCCGAGGTCACCAGCCCGGCGAGGCCCGACAAGAGGCCGGCCAACGTGTAGACCAGCATGATGTGCCGGTTGACGTTGATGCCGCTCACGCGCGCGGCCTGCGGGTTCGCGCCGATCGCATAGGTGAACTTCCCGTAACGCGTGTAGCGCAACGCGATATGGAAAATCACCGCGGTCACGAGAAAGATCACGACAGGCACGGCGCCCGAGCCGATCCAGGTGTAGTTCTCGGCCAGCATGCTGATCGGCTGGCCGCGCGTATAGACCTGTGCGACGGAGCGCGCCGTCACCATCATGCCGAGCGTTGCGATGAAGGGCGGGATCGCCGTGATGGCGATCAGGCTGCCGTTGATGAACCCGGCCAGCGCCCCGATCACGAGCCCGCACAGGGCCGGCACGATGAACGGCAGGCCACTCAGCGACGGAAACACCGCGCGGGCATAGCCGGGCTCCTGCGCCAGGCTCGCCGCCACCATGGCCGACACCGCCAGCACCGAGCCGGAGGAAAGATCGATACCACCCGTGATGATCACCTGCGTGACGCCGATCGCGATCAGCCCCACCACCGAGACCTGCAGGATCATCACGAGAAGGCGCTGCTGATTGCCGAGAAAGCTCTGGCCCCTGATGCCCCAGCCCAGCGCCTCGAACAGAAGTGCGATGCCGATCAGCACGGCCAGGATGCCGAATTCGGTGGGCAGCCGTCGTTGGCGCTTCGGTTTTCGATCGGGCGCCGCTAGCGTGTTGCTCAGAGGTTCCATGGCGCGTCCCTTTGCAAGGTCAGGCCGGCGTTGGTTTGGTCACGCCGTTGCAATCAAAGTGAGTTCAGGCCGCGGCGAGCCGCATGATGCTGACCTGATCGGCCTCGGCACGGTCGAGGATCCCGGTGACGCGCCCTTCATGCATGACCACGATGCGATCGCTCATGCCGAGGATCTCGGGCATCTCGGACGAGATCATCAGCACCGCGACGCCCTCGCAGGCGAGGCGGGAGATCAGGCGATGGATTTCAGCCTTCGCTCCGACATCGATCCCGCGCGTGGGCTCGTCGAGGATCAGGATTTTCGGGTTCGTCAAAAGCCAGCGGCCGATCAACACCTTCTGCTGGTTGCCACCCGACAGGTTCTCGATGCGCTCGTCGAGGTTGGGCGTCTTCACCCGCATCGCGTCCTTCATCTTGGTGCATTCGGCGTTCACCGCACCCTGATTGACGAAGCCACCGGTGACGAAGCGATCGGTCAACACCGCCATCTGCATGTTTTCCAGCACGCTGAGGGCCAGGAAGCAGCCTGTGTCCTTGCGATCCTCGGTCAGGAGCGCCATGCCGGCCTTCATGCCCTCGCGCGGCGAACGGATCCTGATCGGCTGACCGTTGAGCCGGATCTGGCCCCCGGTCGCGGGTGTCACGCCGAAGATCGTTTCCGCCACATTGGTGCGTCCCGACCCCACGAGCCCGGCCAGGCCGAGGATCTCGCCCCTGCGAAGATCGAACGACACGTCGCGGAACACGCCTTCGAGGGCCAGATCCTTCACGCTGAGAACGACCTCGCCGATCTGGGCCTCTTCCTTGGGGAACATCTGCGTGATCTCGCGACCCACCATGGCAGCGATCACCTGTTCGCGCGTGATGTCCTTGGCCGCATGGGTGGCGATGTAGCGCCCGTCGCGGAAGATCGACACGTCGTCCGCGATGGTGAAAAGCTCGTTCATCTTATGCGTGATGTAGATGATGCCTTTGCCCTGCGCCTTGAGGTCCGCGATGATGCGGAACAGATGATCGACTTCCCTGTCGGTCAGGGCCGACGTCGGCTCATCCATGATCAGGATGTCCGACTCGTAGGACACGGCCTTGGCGATCTCGATCATCTGCCGGTTGGCGACCGAATGATCGCGGACCTCGGAGGCCGGATCGATATCGATGGCGAGACGCCTGAAGAGTTCGGCCGTGCGCCGGTTCAATTCGCGGTGATTGACGAGGCCGAAGCCATTGAGCGGTTCGCGGCGGATCCAGATGTTCTCGGCAACCGTCATGTAGGGCATCAGGTTCAGTTCCTGATGGATCATGGCAATGCCGGCCTCGAGCGCGTCGAGCGGCGTGGCAATTTTGATCTGGTTGCCCTTGAGGCGGATTTCGCCCGTGTCCGGCTGGTAGACCCCGGCGATGATCTTCATCAGTGTCGACTTGCCGGCGCCGTTCTCGCCCATCAAGGCGTGCACGGTGCCGGGCCGGATGCGCAGCGTCACATTGTCGAGTGCAACTACGCCAGGGAATTCCTTGCGCACGTTGTCGACTTCGAGGAGGTAGTCGGCGCGGGTCTTCACGCCCGCCTCACGCACGGTCCTGAATGTTCCCGGGCTGAGCATGGGACCTCCGCCAGCTGTTGTTTAGAGCTGCGCGGGCCGGATCGCCCGCGGAGCCTGGTCGGGTTCACACTTCGTGCGAAGTGCAGAATGCTGCGTTGTCACCCTCTCCCTTGTGGAGAGGGGGTTTAGGATGCCCTGCTGAGATAGGTGAACCGCAAAGCCCCCGCGGCCGGAGGTGGCCCTATTTCGTCATGTAGGTCTTGTAATTGTCCTTGGTGACCTTCTCGAACGGGACGTCGACGTAGGACGAGACCTTTTCGCCCTTCACCATCTTGAGAGCCGCATCGATCGCGCCCTTGCCCTGCCCGGTGGCGTTCTGAAATACCGTAACGTAGAGGTTGCCGTTGGCGACCTCGGACAGGCCATCCGCCGTGGCATCGATGCCGCCGATGCACATGGTCTTGGGGTCGACGCCGGCCTGTTTCAGGGCCAGGATGGCCCCGATGGCCATTTCGTCGTTGTTGGCCGCCACGCCCGCGATCTTGTCGCCGGCGGTGATCCAGTTGTTCATCAGATCAAGTGCCTGATTGCGGTCCCAGTTGGCGGTCTGTTTCTGAACGATCTTGATGTCCGGGTTGGCGGCCACGACCTCCTCGATATCCGCCGTCCGGTCGAGCGCGGCATTGTTCGAGAGCTGGCCCTGCATGACGACGATGTTGCCCTTGCCCTTGAGGCACTTGACGAGTTCTTCGCCCTCAAGCTTGCCCGATACCTTTTCGTTGGAACCCACGAAGGCGACGTTGGCGGGCAGTTCCTTGTCCTCGGGCTTGCGGTTGACATAGACGAGGGGGATCTTCGCCGCGACCGCGAGCTGCGTCATCTTCGGCGTCGCCGACGTGTCGACCGGGTTGACGATGATGGCGTCCACCTTCTGGGCGATGAAGTTCTGGATCTGGCTCAATTGCTTGCCGGTGTCGTCCTGAGCGTCCTCGAACTGCAGCGTGACACCCTGGGCTTTGCCTTCCGCCGCGATGGCGTTGCGGACGCTCGTCAGGAAGTTGTCGTCGAATTTGTCCATGGTGACCCCGATCGTCGTCGCATGGGCGGCGGCGCTGAATGCCACCGTTGCGGACAGGGCCAGAAAAAGCTTCTTCATTCGCGTTTCCCTCGTGTTCGGGCTTGATACCCGATGGTATGGACGGCCGATTTCCGGTCCGCTTGGTCGAGCGCCTGTCAGGCTGCCTTCTTGTTGTGTTCCGTTTGCATGTATCTCAGGCTGGCTTCTACCGCCGGCCTAGGATCTTCCAAGGCGGCGACGCTCTCGGCGAAAGGTTCGAGCGAGATCGGCCCCGCGTAGCCGCCTGCCAGCAGAGCCTCGATTTGGCCGACATTGTCGATGAGATCCTCGGCGTCGACCAGCACGCGATGGGGATCCCGCATCGACTCCCCTGGAACCGACGGATCGACGACCCCTGAAACATGGACGAGACCCGTCCGATCGGGGAACAGGGCGGGCTCACCCGCGACATGGTGATGGAACGTGTCGTGCACGAGCCGGAACACATCGGCCGCTTCCACGGCATCGATGGCCTCGACGGCCTCTCGCTTCGATCGCAGGGAACATTCGGCGAAACCGAGCGGTTCCACGAGCCCGATCAACCCGGCGCTCCGTAGCATGGGGGCAAGTCCGCTCAGTGCCTCGCGCAGACCAGCGAGCCGCGTGGCCTCGTCGGGCTGGAAGGTCAAGTCGTTGACGGGGCAGAGGACGATGGCAGCTGCACCGCAGGCTTGCGCATAGCCGACGAGCTCGGCCGCCTCGGCGGCCCGCGCGGGGCTCCACTGATTGAACCGCTGCAGGGCATTGATGGACACGATCGAAACCCCGGCCGCCGCGGCTTCCGCCTTCACGGTTTCCGGCGACGTTCCATCTGTGATCGGCCCCGGGAGATCATTGCGGATTTCCACATGCGCCACGCCGAGCGCCTGCGCGAGCGCCAGGAAGTCGCGCAGCGACTTGCGGGGACACACCATATGATTCAACGCAAAGCGCAACGGCATGGCGAACCTGACGGTCGGATCGAGACTGGATTGATCGGTCTGTGGACGCGTTAAGGCACGATGAGCGTGTCAGCTCATCTTGGTTTCCCCCGAGAACTGCCTTGTGGCGTCCTCTATTCTTATATGAAATGAATATTCCACCGACGCCAGGCGGTCAATACGTTTGTTCGATTTTCAACGGGCACCTGACACGATCTGCGCAGCGACCAACGGGGCGCTCCGCATCTCGTGCCCCACGCAGACATCACGTTGGTGCGCGGGTGCGGACGATCAGTAACGCCGCATCAGGCTGACCAGACGTCCCTGGATCTGCACGCGTTCAGGCGCATAGACCTGCGTCTTGAAGGCGGGATTCGCGGCTTCGAGCTCGATCATTCCCTTGCGGCGCTGCAGACGCTTCAGGGTGGCCTCCTCATCGTCGATCAGGGCCACCACGATATCGCCCGAGGTGGCCGTATCCTGGCGTCGAATGATCACGGTGTCGCTGTCGAGGATGCCATCGCCGACCATCGACTCTCCCTGCACTTCCAGCGCGAAATGATCACCGGGAGGAAGGAAGTCAGCCGGGAGGCTAATGGTACGCGAAGGAGACTGGATGGCCGAAATGGGCGAACCTGCCGCGATACGGCCCACGACGGGAATTTCGATCGCATTGCTGTTGGCGGCGGCCCGTACCGGCGCTTCGTCCTGTTCGGCCAGTCCGCCCTTCATCGCACGGGGCCGGAAGGGCTCCCGCCGTGGCGCCGAACTCGCAGCCGCCTCGGGGAGGCGAAGCACTTCGAGCGCCCGCGCCCGATTGGCCAGGCGACGGATGAAGCCCCGCTCCTCGAGAGCCATGACGAGGCGATGAATGCCAGATTTCGATTTCAGATCGAGCGCATCCTTCATCTCGTCGAACGACGGAGGCACTCCCGCTTCCTTCAGCCGCGCATCGATGAAGAGCAAGAGCTCGCTCTGCTTCTTGGTCAACATCCCGCTTCTCCCGCCGCCGCGACGCAATCAAACAAATCGTGAACGGAGACTATCCGTTCCCGCTGCGTTCCGCAATGTGCTAAGGGGCTCTTCAATGAGGCTTGGCCTTCCGCGCGGGATAAATCACGCTGAATATGTCTTCGACCCTAAGGTTCGGTGTTCAACAGGTTTGACAATGCAATTGCCAACAGCGCGCCTTGTTGGGCTTAAGTCGCTCTACCTTGCCGGTCAGGTGCATCGTGATCCACAGCAACGGAAAAGCGTTGAAGCTTCGGACTCTTCGATCAAATGATCCGCACATGACCGGTTCATCCAAAACTAACCAAGAGATTCATCGAGTCGATCGAACCTCTGGGGGCGCGGGCTGAAACCGGACAGCCGGGCCAGGGGCCGCTTTACCTATTCCGAAGCTGACGTGCAGAGATCCGTTTCCGCCAATGCCTTCAAGGCGGGACAGGTCTACCGGTCGCAACGTCGCGTTCTATCGATGGACCTTGAGCAAGACGGAACGCTGTCGACCCGGGTGATCGGCAACGAACGCAAACCCTATACGCAAACCATCACGCTTGAACCGCATGCCGGGTGGGTCGACATCGAGGGACATTGCAGCTGCCCGGTCGGACTCAATTGCAAGCATGTAGCGGCGGCCCTGCTCGAGGGCCTGGCCGGCATCCCGAACAGAGGCGAGGCTGCGGTCGCCCAAAGTTCCGCACGCGTCGGGATTGCGCACCCGATCCGGGCCGTCCCCGAGGGTCCGCAGGGAGCCCTGTCCTCAGAACTGCTGGGTTGGCTCGACGATCTGGACCGCGCTCGTGCCACCGCGGACGAAACCTATCCGGCCACGGTGGCTCAGCGGATTGTCTACGTCCTGGCGCCACTCGCGCGCGGATCTCGCGCCGCCCAACTTATGGTCAAGCCCATCTCGGCGCGGCTCCTGAAGGACGGGCGCTATTCCGACTCGGGCCGCCCCTACGCGCCCGACTCTGTGACCTCCGGCCAGCCGGCCAAGTTCCTGCGGCCTTCCGATATAAGGATCCTCGCGGCCCTGGCGCGGCTTCGCCGCGAGACCTACACCACCGACCTGCTGTTGGCGCGCGAGACCGCGGCGCCTGTCCTCGCCGACATCCTGGCGACGGATCGCGCCCACTGGCTGTCGACCGACGGGCCACGCCTAGCGCCTGGCGGGCCGCGTCCCGCGCGCCTGGTCTGGACCTCCCATGACGGACAAGCGTTGCGGCCGATCTTCGAGGCCGCTGACGACCTTGTCGTGCTCAACGCCACCCCGCCCGTCTATGTCGATGCGAAAGCCGGGCTGATCGGCCCGCTCGAAACCGGGTTTCAACCCAAGATCGCGGCCGCTCTGCTCGACGCTCCACCCGTACCCGCGGATCGGATCGCCGCGTTCACGGCCGCGTTGCGCCAACGCGCCCCGGATCTCGCCGCTGTCGGCCCCGTCGATGCCGGACCGCCAGACGTGGTCGAGGTGGCGCCGGTCCCATGCCTGCGGCTTCTCACGGCCCGGCTTCCCGTCCAGGCGTCCGCGCCCTTCAGGCATTACGGCCACGAGGCGCCGCTCGAACCGGTCGGCATCGCCCGGCTGTCGTTTCGGTATGGGCCGGCGCAGGTGGCCCCCGGCGAACCCCGCGCCCGCCTTAGCCGCATCGAGGGAGGCCGGGTCCTCGACATCCGTCGCGACCTCGCGGCGGAAAGGGGACACTCAAACGCGCTTGGCCAAATCGGCTTCCTGCCGCTCAGTCGAGTCCGGCCCCAGGTCCCACCCGCGCATGCCCATGATTTCGTGCCGGAGGGCGACGACATGGGCTGGCTCGACGCGATCTATCACGATCTTCCGCGGCTATCCGCCGAGGGATGGCAGATCGAGGTCGCCGACGATTTTCCCTTCCGTCTGCTGCGAGGTGATGGGGCCGTCCAGGCCGACATCCGCGAAAGCTCAGGGATCGACTGGTTCGAGTTCAGCCTCGGCCTGATGGTCGACGGTGAGAGGATCGACCTCGTGGACCCGATCGTGTCGCTGATCGGCGCGCCCTCGTTCGATCCGGACACGTTCCAGGGGGGCGAGGCAGAGGATGAGCCTTTCTACCTGCCGCTCGGCGACGGGCGCATCCTGGCCGTGCCGCTGTCGCGCATCGCCTCGATCGTCGCCGCGATCCATGATCTCGCCGCCGGTGCGCTCCTGGGCGAGGGACGCCTTCGGCTGCGGCTGGCAGATGCGGTCGGGCTCGCCAGCTTCGAGGAGGCAACACTCACGGCGGGGCTGGTCTGGCGCGGCGGCGAAGCGCTCCGCCAGATGGGCCGCAAGCTCGGATCGAAGGGCATTCCCGAAGCCGGCCTGCCCGCGTCGTTCCGGGCGACCCTGCGGCCGTACCAGCAGCAGGGCGTCTCCTGGCTCGCCTTCCTGCGCGACGTCGGCCTGGGCGGCGTTCTGGCCGACGACATGGGTCTCGGCAAGACCGTGCAGGCCCTGGCGCTGCTGGCTATGGAGAAGGCCGAAGGCCGGCTCGACCGGCCGGCGCTCGTGGTCGCGCCGACGAGCCTGATGGCCAATTGGCGCCGTGAAGCGGAGCGCTTCGTCCCCGACCTGCGGGTCCTCGTCCTGCACGGCTTCGACCGAAAGACCCACTTCGACGCCATCGGGACGAGCGATCTCGTGCTCACAACCTATCCGCTGATCGGCCGCGACCATGGCGTCCTGAACCAGACCTCCTGGCACATGCTGATCCTCGATGAGGCACAGACCATCAAGAATCCCGAGGCCACCACCACCAAGCTCATCGGCACGCTCGACGCACGCCATCGCTTCTGCCTCAGCGGAACGCCGTTGGAAAACAATCTCGGCGAACTCTGGTCGCTGTTCTCCTTCGTGCTGCCGGGTTTTCTCGGCGACCGGACTTCTTTCACCCGGCAGTGGCGGACACCGATCGAGAAAGGGGGCGACAGCGCCCGCGCCCGGATGCTGGCCCGCCGGATCAAGCCCTTCCTGCTGCGCCGCACCAAGGAAGAGGTGGCCAGCGATCTGCCGGCCAAAACCGAGATCATCGAGCGCGTCGAGTTCGGGCAGGCGCAACGCGACATCTACGAAGCGGTGCGCCTGTCGATGCACGCGCTTGTGCAGGAGGCCATCGCCAGCAAAGGGTTCGCGCGAAGTCAGATCGTCATCCTCGACGCGCTCCTCAAGATGCGGCAGGCCTCCTGCGATCCGCGACTGCTGAAGCCGACCCCCAAGGCGGCCGGACGAGCCGGTTCGGCCAAGCTCGAACGGCTGGAGGAACTGCTGCGCGACCTGCTGGCCGAGAAGCGCCGCATCCTGATCTTCTCGCAATTCACCTCGATGCTGGCGTTGATCCGGTTACGTCTGGATATCTCCGGGACCCCCTATGTGATCCTGACCGGTCAGACGCGGGACCGCGACGCGGTGGTCCGCGCCTTTCAGGAGGGCGAGGTCCCGGTGTTCCTCGTCAGCCTCAAGGCCGGGGGGACCGGCCTGAACCTCACGGCCGCCGACACGGTGATCCTCTACGACCCCTGGTGGAACCCCGCCGTCGAGGACCAGGCGATCGACCGGGCGCACCGCATCGGCCAGGACAAGCCCGTCTTCGTCCACAAGCTCGTGGCCTCCGGCACCATCGAAGAGAAGATGGAGATCCTGAAAGACCGAAAACGTGCCCTCGCCGACAGCATGCTCGATCAGGACAGCGCACAAACCCTCGCCATGACGGAATCAGATCTCGACATGCTGTTCGGTGCCGGGTGAGGGAGAGTATGGCAGATTGTCATGCCCTCGATCCGGGAGTCGTGGATTCGGCTCAACTTTGACACGGTGAACAACAGGACGGCATCTGAAACGCCGATTGGGACGGGAAACGTTCCAGAGCTTCATTGCCGACAGCGGGCGCTCAAAAGCGCATCCAGCCGGTGAGCAATGGGGGGGATCCTAAGCGAACCAGCGTTTTTGCTCGATGTCGAGCCAACTGGCCGGTCGGACGCCGCCCTCTGGAGGTCGACAATCAGGTCGAAACATTCGGTCGCCTGATGTCGAACTCGTCGCGGAGGGCGCGCCAGCCCGCCGGGGTGATATCAAGCGCGCGTGAGCCTGACTGCTGACGTACCCAGCCCTGCTTGAGGCAGTGCATGCAGAGTGCCGTGCCGAGGCGGCCAGCGAGATGCGGACGGCGCTCGCTCCAATCGAGGCATGGGCGGCAGAGTAGCGTCGCACGCCTGCCGCCGGTCCTGCTGGCCTCCGCATCAATCTCGAGCGCAGCAAGACCCTGCAATCCCTCGGGCGTGACAAGCGCCGCGTCATCAGTGATCTCAATCCAGCCTCGCGCTGCCAGCGTATCGGCGAGGCTGACGCCGAGCCATCCGGCCATATGATCGTAGCAGGTTCGCGCGAGGCGCAGGCGTGCGTCCCGTGGTCCAACGCGGGGCTTCATTCTGACTGCATCGGACGCCACGAGCATCAGGTTCTCCAGGAGCCGGGCAACCTGCGGGGTGGCAAGGCGGTGATAGCGGTGTCGTCCCTGCTTGGACATCGTGACGAGCGATGCCGCCGCGAGCTGTGCGAGGTGACCGCTCGCCGTCTGAGGGGCGATACCGGCGACCTGGGCCAGTTCGGAGGCCGTGAGCGCTCGACCATCCATCAGAGCCTGCAGCATGGCCGCGCGCGCGGGATCGCCGAGAAGAGCGCCGATCTGCGCAACCGAGACTGTCGTCACCATCGGTTCGCCTCCCGGACTCCTCCGTAGCACGCTCGCTGGCTGCATGGTTCGGTCGACACCGAAGCATTCGACCCATCATGGCGTGCATACATCGAACATGAACCCTCTCTGCCGACCTCTACAGCGAACATTGATTGCGCCGAGCCGCACGTTCGACTTTACAGCGGGCCACTGTCCGACCGTGCCGTGCGTGTTCTGCGCGGACTTGCGCTGACATGGATCAGTGATGCAACGGCTGGTTTCGTCCTGGTCGAACGACATAGCCGTCGCTGTCGGTCCACTCGTGGGAAGAGCAGGCGCTTTGCCGCTTACGCGGCCATCCGTGCGCCCCTTTCCGGCGCCCCGACCTGAATGCCTTCGCCATCGCAACCGTGGGTGACCTGCCGGTTCTGGCCTTCGAGGCTGCAAGCTGGAACCGCCATGTCGTGCAGGGCCGCCCATCATCCATCTCCACCTACCTTGCGGAGTTTCAAGCATGAGTCACGTGTCGGGTTTCTACGGTTGGCGCATCGTAGCGGCCGCTTTCGTCGTGGCCGTGTTCGGTTGGGGCGTCGGCTTCTACGGACCACCCGTCTATCTCGAAGCTGTGCGGCAGGAGCGCGGCTGGCCGATCGCACTCGTCTCCGGAGCCGTGACGCTGCATTTCCTGACGGGCGTCGGCATCGTCGCGAACCTGCCAGCACTGCATCGGCGTTTCGGCCTGCCCGCCGTGACCTTCGCTGGTGCTATCGTGCTGGCTCTCGGCGTGCTGGGGTGGGCTTGCGCTCAAGCACCCTGGCAACTCTACGCCGCTGCCCTCCTGAGTGGTGCAGGGTGGCCGGCGCTCGGTGCGGCAGCCGTGAATGCGATCATCGCACCCTGGTTCGTCGCCAAACGGCCGGCGGCGCTGAGCATGGCTTATAACGGTGCGAGCATCGGCGGAGTCATCTTTTCCCCGCTATGGGTCGCCCTCATCGGCCAGGTCGGCTTCGTCTCCGCCGTCCTCATCGTCGCGGCCGGGATGATCACCACGCTCGGGGCGCTCGCCCTTTTCGTGCTCGGACGGACCCCTGGTAGCATGGGTCAGACCCCTGACGGGCAAACCGCGGAGATCGCCAACCCGGTTGCGAAGAGCACCGCGGTGCTCCCGGTGGTACGTCTGTGGCGCGATCGCGCGTTTCTGACGCTGAGTCTCGGCATGGCGCTGGCGCTGTTCGCGCAGATCGGCCTCATCACGCAACTCGTTTCACTGCTCGTGCCGGCGTTGGGGACGCAAGGCGCGGGTCTCGCGGCTGGCCTCTCGACCGCTGCGGCGGTCGTCGGGCGTCTTCTAGTCGGCTGCTGCATGCCGTCGGGTGCCGACCGCCGCCGTGCCGCGGCCTTGAGCTTGCTCGTGCAGGCGGCAGGGTGCTGGTTGCTAATGCTGTCTGGTGAAGCGAATGCGCCCCTTCTGCTTCTCGGTGTCATCCTGATCGGATTCGGCATCGGCAACGCCACCTCCCTGCCGCCGCTCATCGCCCAGGTCGAGTTCGCGGGCGTGGATGCACCGCGGGCTGTAGCGCTTATCGTCGCCGTATCCCAAGGCGCCTATGCCTTCGCGCCCGCCGTCTTCGACCTGTTGCGGCAGCTCGGATCGGATCGAGTGATCTTCATGGCGGCAGCCGCCATCCAGCTCGCGGCCGTGGGCGCGTATCTCCTGGGGAGCAAGGCCCACGGTCTGCGCGGAATGCATATTGAAGTTCGCTCGCGTGCCTCATGCGCTAAAGCCCATTCGTAGAAGCGGCTGTCTCCGAATGCCCCAGTCGCGATCGGGTCGTCTCTCGGGCGCGAGCGACGTCGTAGATTTCGTCGATGAGCGGCTTCCCCGGAAAAAGAATGCGCTATGACTTTGCGTTGACGCCCTGGCGGATCAAATCTCCATGACTGCAGTTCATGATTTTGCGGCCTCGATCACCTTGCGGGCATCGTCCGAGGCCCAGTCCGCCGGCCCCGCCATCGTGGCGATGACGCAGCCACTGCGATCGATCAGGAACGTGGTCGGAAGTCCCAGAACGGGTCCATTTTCGCGCAGGGTCTGAAAGACCGCCGCCGTCGGATCGGCATAGAACGGCAGGTGCGTGGCACCGACATCTTTAAGAAACTGCTTCGGCCGGTCGAGCTTGGCCGTATCGATGTTGACCGCCACCACCTGGAAATCCGGGCCGCCGAGCTCGCCCTGGAGCCGATCGAGTGCAGGCATTTCCTTGCGACAGGGCACGCACCATGTCGCCCAAAGGTTGAGCAGCACCGTTTTCCCCTTGAAGTCTGCGAGGGTTTTGGGGGCGCCGCCGTCCCCTGTAAACGACAGGCCGGGGAGCACTCCGGAAGGCCGGGCGGGGCTGAGCGCCGCCACCTCGCCATGGATCAAGGGATCGACCCGGTCGACAGTTGCAGTGGTGGCCGCACAGGCGGCCGCACTTTCCTTGCTGGTTCCATGCATCCCGTATAGGACGCCAGCACCGAGACCCAATCCGACAAACCCGGCCAGGATCACCAGAGTGCGGCGCAATCGCCGGGGGCGGCTCTCAGGGATTTCGGTTTTGGCTTCGTTCAACATGTTCAACCCGGGGCAGCGATGAGCAATGCGATGTGGGGCGGCCGTTTTGCCAACGGTCCCGATGCGATCATGGAGGAGATCAATGCCTCGATCGGCTTCGATCAACGCCTTGCCGCACAGGATATCCGTGGCTCCAAGGCGCATGCCGCCATGCTGGCCGCCACAGGCATCATCTCGCATGAAGATGCGGCGGCGATCCAGCACGGCCTAACCCGGATCGCGGGCGAAATCGAGGCCGGTACCTTCACGTTCAAGCGCGAGCTCGAAGACATTCACATGAATGTCGAGGCCCGCCTCGCCGAGATTATCGGGGAGGCCGCGGGTCGACTTCATACGGCGCGTTCCCGCAACGATCAGGTGGCCCTCGATTTCCGCCTGTGGGTGCGCGATACAGTGGATCAGCTCGACGTCGGGCTGCGCGACCTGCAGACCGCTTTGGTCGAGAAGGCCTTCAGTCACGCCGAAGCCGTGATGCCCGGCTTCACCCACCTTCAGTCGGCCCAGCCCGTGACGCTCGGCCATCATCTTCTCGCCTATGTCGAAATGCTCGGCCGCGACCGGGGCCGCATGCGCGATGCCCGCACCCGGATGAATGAATGTCCGCTCGGCGCCGCGGCGCTCGCGGGCACCTCCTTCCCCGTCGACCGGCACAAGGTGGCGGTCGATCTCGGCTTCGACGGACCGACCCGCAATTCGCTCGATACGGTGGCGGATCGCGACTTCGCCCTGGAGGTGCTGTCCGCAGCCTCGATCTGCGCCATGCACCTGTCGCGCTTCGCCGAGGAGATCGTATTGTGGGCGACGCCGCAATTCGGTTTCGCGGCGCTGTCCGACAAGTTCTCGACCGGATCCTCGATCATGCCACAGAAGCGAAACCCGGATGCGGCGGAGCTGGTGCGCGGCAAGACCGGCCGGATCATCGGCGCCCTGACCGGGCTCTTCATCGTCATGAAGGGCCTGCCGCTCGCCTATTCGAAGGACATGCAGGAGGACAAGGAGGGCACGTTCGACGCACTCGACTCACTCGTGCTGATGATCGCCGCCACGGCCGGCATGGTGCGGGACCTCAAACCCGATCTCAAGCGCATGGAAGCGGCGGCCGGCTCGGGCTATGCAACCGCGACCGATCTCGCCGACTGGCTGGTGCGGGTTCTTGGTCTCCCATTTCGGCAGGCCCACCACGTGACCGGTCGGATCGTTGCGGCCGCTTCGGAGCGCGACATGACGCTCGAGGAATTGCCGATCGAAGCCATGCAGGCGATCGAGCCCGGGATCACCAACGCGGTCTACGATGTGCTCGGTGTCCGCCGCTCGGTCGCAAGCCGGACGAGCTTCGGCGGAACCGCCCCTGCGAACGTCAGGGCACAGGCCGAGACTTGGCTGAAGCGGCTGGTGGCCGAAGCCGCGGCCTGACGCTCGACAGGCGGCGGCGCAGACGGGGGTCTGGATCGACCGCCGCGGTCACCGGACGCCGATCGAGTTCGGGTGATCTCAGCGTCTCGGCCGGCATCACGAAAATGTTCGCCGGCATGGCCTCGAGGCCGTTCATCTCCCGTCCGAGACGATCGAGCAGCCAATGCGCCGCCGGACCCGGCGGCGTATCGGCCAGATGAATGGTTGAGAAACTGTAGGTATGGTCCGGGAGATCCTCGACCGTCAGAGCGACCAGCCGCCCGGCCGCGATATCACTTTCCACGTGATGCGCGGGCATGTTCCCCCAGCCGAGTCCTTCGAGCAACAAGGCATGCTTGGCCCCGAGATCGGCGAGCCGCCATGTCTGGGGGCTGAGGACCGCGAAATCCTGCCCCTTCGTCAATTCCGACCGGTCGGTCAGGACGAGTTGGATATGCTGCTGCAACTCCTCGCGCGGGATGGCACCCGCACATCGAGCCAGCGGATGACTGGGGGCCGCGACCGGCATCATGAGCACGGAGCCGAGCGGCTTGGTCACGAGGTTCTCGGCGCAGAACAGCCGCGGTCCGCTCGCGCCGATGACACAGGTCCGGTCGAGGACCAGACGCGCGACCGAACCGAGCGATTCGGTGTAGAGCCGCAACCCGACTGTCGGAAAAGCCTGGCGAAACGCCGACAGGACGCGGACGAGCCGATCGGTCGGCAGCATCACGTCGACCGCGAGGCCGACCTCCGCTTCAAGGCCCTGCAGGAGGCCGCTCGCCCGGGCGCGCAGGTCGTCGGCGCCGGCCGCGAGTTTCCTGGCTTCGGTCAAGATCGCCGTGCCGGCTTCGGTGAGCACGGGGCGGCGCTTCTGCCGATCGAACAGGACCAAGCCGCCGAGCTGCTCCTCGAGATTGGCGATCGTGTAACTGATCACCGACTGGCGCCGGTTCAGGAAGCGCGCGGCCGCGGAGAAGCTGCCGGTCTGCACCACCGTCAGGAAGACGCGCAATTGATCCAGGGTCGGAGTTCCGAGGGCCGGCATATCGATCGCCTTGATGGGTAGGATCGAAACTATCCCGATTTCGAGCGAAGGTCACGGTGGTAGGGTCGCGGTGCAATTCATAAGAGGGTCGTGCCATGTCTGAACTCAATGTTCTGATCGCGTTCTATTCCCGATCCGGCGTCACCGAGGCGCTTGCCAAAGCGGTGGGAAGAGGCGCTGAGGGCGAGGGCGCAACCGTGCGGTTGCGGCGCGCTCGCGAATTCGTTGGCCCTGAGGTGATGGCTCAGGCGCCGGGGTGGAAGGAAGGCGCGGATGCGATGAACGCGCTCTACGAGGCCCCCAGCGCCGCGGATGCCGAATGGGCGGATGCGATCGCCTTTGGAACGCCCACCCGCTTCGGCAATGCGGCCGCCGAGCTGAAAGCCTATATCGATAGTCTTGGCGGCTTGTGGTTTCAGGGCAAGCTCAACGGCAAGGCCGGCGCCGCTTTCGCGTCGACATCCACCCCGCACGGCGGCAACGAAACCACGATCCTGTCGCTCTACCCGCCGCTGGCGCATCTTGGCCTGATCATCGTGCCGACCGGTTACGCGGATGCGTCGATGTTCGCAGCCGGGACACCTTATGGTGCGTCATCCGTGTCCGGGCAGACGGCCGCGAAGCCGAACGATGCAGATCTTGCAGCCGCGACATGGCAGGGCAAGCGGTTGGCCCAAGTTGCAAAGGCGCTCAAGACCGCAACTTCGGCGGCCTGAGCTTAACGCGATCCGGTTCGAAGCCGGCCAGTCGCGGAAGCATGTACCCGAATGCTGCGACGGCACAAGGATCCGTGCCGTCGCGTCGACTGAAATCAAGTCTTCGGTCAGTCTACAGGCGCAGGGCCTGGGACTAGAACTCCTCCCATTCGGTCTCGGCGCTCACCGCCTTGGCCGGCTGACGGGCGGCACCGCCGCGACCGACGGTCTTCATCGCTGGAACAGGCCTGCTGCTGCGGGCTGCCCGATGGGCCGGCCGCGCGACGACATCCGCGCCGATTTCAAAGCGGGCGACCAGCCGGGCGAGTTCGTCGGCGTCTTGAGACAAGTTGTGCGCCGCCGCTGTGGTTTCTTCCACCATGGCGGCGTTTTTCTGGGTGACCTGATCCATCTGGTTGATGGCCGTGTTGACCTGCTGCAGTCCGGCCGCCTGCTCCTGGGCCGAGGCAGCGATCTCGGCAACCGCGACGTTGAGGTCGGCCACCTGGCCGACGATCCGCGACAGCGCCTGACCGGTCTCGCCGACGAGTTCCACACCGACCTTCACTTGGCTGTCCGAGGCATGGATCAGCGCCTTGATCTCCTTCGCGGCCTCGGCCGAACGTTGGGCGAGAGCCCGCACTTCGGACGCCACGACAGCAAACCCCCGGCCGGCCTCGCCGGCCCGCGCCGCCTCGACACCCGCGTTGAGCGCCAGGAGGTTGGTCTGGAAGGCGATCTCGTCGATCACCCCGATGATCTGGCCGATCTGGACGGCCGATTTCTCGATATTGTTCATCGCGCTGATCGCCCGGCCGACGACTTCGCCGGAACGTTCCGCGTCGCCCTTGGCATTGCCGACGACTTCGCGGGCATGGCTGGCGCCTTGGGCGGTCTTCTTGACCGTGGCCGTGATTTGGTCGAGTGCGGCCGCGGTCTCCTCCAAGCTCGCAGCCTGCTGCTCGGTGCGCTGCGAAAGGTCGTCCGTTGCACTCGTGACCTCGCCGCTTCCCGCGTGGATGGCGTCCTTCTTGGTCGCGATCTGCTTCATGGTCTCCTGCAGCTCGACCGCCGCGCGGTTGAAATCATCCTTCAACGACTGCGACTTCGGCGGCACCATCTCGTTGATGCGTGTTGTAAGATCGCCTGACGCGAGCGCCGACAAGGCTTTCGTGAGCGCGGTCAGGATCAGTTTATCGTTCTCGCTTTCGGTCGCGGCGGCAAATTCCGCCACCTTTTGTTTGTGGATGTCGGTCAGCGAACCGCAGGCCCGGACCGTCTGTCCGTCGGCCGCGTAGCGGCACCCACCGGTCGCGCGGAACCAGCGATAAGATCCATCACGAACCTTGAGGCGATAGGTGACGTCATAACGGGATCGGCCCGATTTGTCAGCGAGATGACCCACGAAGGCCGCGAAGGTCGGCGCCACATCGTCCGGGTGCAATCTATCCGACCAGGACTGGACCACGTTGGGGCATTCGGATTCATGCTCGTAACCGAGCAGTCGGCGAAATTCGGGAGACCACGTCCAGACGCTTTTGGCGTGCATCGCATCGCCCTGGAAGAGAACGGCTTCCCAGAGACCGACCCCGCAGGCGTCGTCGAGCAGTTCGGCACGTTCGCGGACAGCCGCGTAGGCAGACTGTTCCGCAGAGTCCGCAGCTTTCTTCCACCAGGCAAAGCCCATCAAAATCCCCGTCTCTCGAAACGTCCCAAGGCTCGTCACCTTGTTCTCGATTTCCAAACAGGCCTTTAATCGGCGATGTTTCGGGGGCCCGAATTGATCGAGGAGGGGAAAAGGCGCGAATGAAGGTAAATGGCCGCTGATCAAGGGCACCTTGTGTTTGCGACCAGCGCCGTGAAGCGGAGTCCCGCTTTTTCCTCGCCTTCACGCGGGCTCTGTTATAGTGACGCTCTCGCTCTAGAATGTTGTCGTAGGTGGTCTTGTCGCGTCGTCTGAAAATAGCTACGATGCTCTGCGTCGTTCTCATGACCATGTCGATCGCCGGTTGCGGACGGCGGGGCCGGCTGGAACCGCCGCCTGACCCCAATGCGCCGCCTCAGAGCGCCGTCACCAAGTCGGGCATGCACCGGCGGCCGAAGAATCCCCCCATTACGGCTCCAAACGACTCCTTCATTCTCGATCCCCTGCTCTGACGCATGCACCATTTCGAGTACCGCGACGGTGTGCTTCACGGCGAGGAGATCGACGTACGGACGATCGCCCGGTCTGTCGGCACACCCTTCTACTGCTATTCGCGCGCCACGATGGAGCGGCATTACCGCGTCCTGAGCGAGGCGCTCGGCGGTTTGCCGAGCCTGATCTGCTACGCCATGAAGGCCAACTCGAACCAGGCCGTGCTGAACGTGCTCGCGCGCCTCGGGGCCGGAGCCGACGTCGTCTCCGAAGGGGAACTACGGCGCGCCTTGGCGGCAGGCATTCCTGCCGAGAGGATCACCTTCTCTGGGGTCGGCAAGACCGCACGCGAGATCGCCGCTGCGCTCGATGCCGACATTCTCTGCTTTAATGTCGAATCGGAAGCCGAACTCGCGCGCCTGTCTCGCCTGGCCACCGAAAAAGGCCGGACCGCGCGCATTGCGCTCAGGGTCAATCCGGATATCGATGCCAAGACGCATGCCAAGATCTCGACCGGAAAGGCGGAAAACAAGTTCGGCATCCCATTGGGAAGGGCCCGCGCGATCTACCGGGAAGCCGCCGCCTTGCCGGGCCTCGAGATCACCGGCGTCGACATGCATATCGGCTCCCAGATCACCGACCTCGAACCGTTCGACAATGCCTTTGCGGTTCTGGCCGATCTCGTCCGGATCCTGCGGGAGGACGGACACGCGATCCACCACGTCGACATCGGCGGTGGCCTCGGCATTCCCTACCACCAAGGTGAGGATGCCTCGGCTTTCCACCCAAGCCGTTACGCGGCGCTTGCCACGCGGCATCTGCACAATCTTGGTGTCACCATCGTGCTCGAACCGGGCCGTCTCATCGTCGGCAATGCGGGGCTGCTGGTCACCGAAGTCGTTGCGGTGAAGACCGGAGAGGCGAAGACCTTCGTGGTGGTCGATGCCGGCATGAACGACCTGATCCGGCCGACGCTCTATGACGCTCATCATGACATTCAACCCGTAGTCGTCAGTGATCAAGCCGAGATCGTGCTGGCTGATATCGTGGGGCCGGTGTGCGAGACGGGTGACTACCTCGCCTTGTCGCGACGGATCGCTCGACCGCGGGCCGGCGATCTTCTGGCTGTTTTTTCCGCCGGAGCCTATGGGGCCGTGCAGGCGGGAACCTACAATACGCGGCTGCTGGTTCCTGAAGTGATGGTCGATGGTGCCAAATGGGACGTGATCCGTCCCCGCGGCACGTACGAGGATCTGATCGGGTTGGACCGTGTCCCCGACTGGATCACGGGCTGAAAGCTGCCGAGAGCGTCCCGACTCCACTGGAACCGATCGGTGCCGGAGATCTGGCCTCCGCGGTGGATAGTGTCACGGTCCAGCTTGCTTTAGAATTGCCTGATGAGCTTCGGCCGGACAGCAAAGCATGAAAGCGGGTGCTCCAGGCGCAAGCGGTTTGCGTCATGGGGCATTGCGGCAATGGTCCTCGCAATGTCCGGACCGCTTCAGGCCCAGACCTCGCCGCCCGCGGCGGCTTCGCCGAGCGAGTCCGAGCTCGATCAGAAGCGCCATGACATGGAAGCGCTACAAAGTGCCGCAACGGTGTCGGTCGAGCAAAAGCGGAAAATCGAAGCCGAGATCGAAGAGATCCGCACCGATCGGGTGCGCCTTAACGCCGCTCTGATCGACACCACCGCAAAGGTCCATGCCGCCGAGCAGCGCGCCGACGAGATCGGCGAGCGTCTGACAACCATGTCTGGAAGCGAGGATGCGATCCGCCGATCGCTCGAAAGCCGACGCGGCGTGATCGCAGAAGTCTTGGCCTCGCTGCAGCGTCTGGGCCGCAAGCCGCCGCCCGCGATTTTGGTGCGCCCCGAAGACATTCTCAGAACGATCCGCACCTCCATCATGCTCGGTGCCGTGGTTCCGGAATTGCGGGCCGAGGCTGAAGCGCTGGCGTCGGACCTGAGCGACCTGGCCAATCTCAAGACGTCGATGGCCGCCGAGCGTGCGACGCTCGCGACCCAGATGGCTGATCTCAATGCGGAGACGACGCGGCTCCAGGGGCTTGTCGACGCTCGTCAAAAAGCACTTGCGGAAGCCCAAACCACGCTCGACGCGGAACAACGACACGCCGCCGAGATCGCGCAACAGACAACAAGCCTGAAGGACCTCATCAGCCGGATGGAAGGGAGCGACGCCCTCGCCCGCAAGGCGGCCGAGGCCGCGCACGAGTCCGAGGTCGCGCAGCAGAAGGCGGCGGAAGTGGACGCCGATTCGATCAAGGCCAAAGTAGAGGCCGGCCCGTTCCGCGATCCGGCACGGCTTGCACCCGCGGTGCCGTTTGCCGACACGAAGGGTCTGTTGTCGCTGCCGCTGAGCGGGCGCATCGTCAAGGTCTTCGGGCAGGACGACGGCTATGGCGGCACCGAGAAAGGTGTGTCGTTGCAGGCACGGCAGCGATCAATCGTCTCAGCCCCGGCCGATGGCTGGGTGGCCTTCTCGGGCCCCTATCGAACCTATGGACAAGTCTTAATTTTGAACGTCGGCGGCGGTTATTATACGGTCCTGGCGGGCATGGATCATGTTGACGTCGCGATCGGGCAATTCGTTCTTGCGGGCGAGCCGGTTGGGGCCATGGGTGACGGTTCTGTTAAGACGGCAGCCGCGATCGCTCTTGGCGCGACGGAACCCATTCTCTATGTTGAGTTTCGAAAAGACGGGGCCGCCGTCGACCCCAGCCCATGGTGGGCCAAAGCGGCGTTGCAAAAGGTTCGCGGATGATGCGCAAGGTGACTTTGATGGTGGCTGGAGCCGCACTCGGTGCCGCGTCCGCGACCGTTGCGTTCCATACCGGTATTCTGTCCTCGAGCCCCGCTCGGGCGGCGGCCTCGGACACCTATCGTAATCTCAACCTCTTCGGTGACGTTTTCGAGAAAATCCGCACCGATTATGTCGAAAAGCCGGATGAGGAGAAGCTCGTCGAGGCGGCCATCAACGGGATGCTGACCTCGCTCGATCCGCATTCGAGCTATATGGACGCCAAGAGCTACCGCGACATGCAGGTGCAGACGCGCGGCGAGTTCGGTGGCCTCGGGATCGAGGTCACGCAGGAGAACGGCGACATCAAGGTGGTGACGCCGATCGACGACACGCCCGCGTCCAAGGCCGGCATTCTTTCCGGCGACCTCATCGTCGGCATCGACGGCGATCAGGTCTCGGGCCTGACGCTCAACCAAGCTGTCGACAAGATGCGTGGTGCGGTCGGGACGACCGTCACACTGAAGATCGTGCGTCCTGATGCGAAGAACCAAAGTGCTTCGAAAGAGGGCAAGGACTACAAGCTGACCCGCGCCGTCATCACAATCAAGTCGGTGAAGTCTGAAGACAAGGACGACATCGGTTATATCCGCATCTCGCAGTTCAACGAGCAGACGTTCGATGGGCTGAAGGATGGCATGGAGAAGTTCTCCAAGGACATCCCGGCGGACAAGTTCAAGGGCTACATTCTCGACCTTCGCAACAACCCGGGCGGCCTGCTCGACCAGTCGATCGAGGTCGTCAATGCGTTTATCGACCGCGGCGAGATCGTCTCGACCCGCGGCCGCAACCCGGACGAGACGCAGCGCTACAGCGCCCGACCGGGCGGCGATCTCTCGCACGGGAAGCCGGTGGTGGTCCTCATCAACGGCGGATCGGCTTCCGCTTCCGAAATCGTGGCCGGGGCCCTGCAAGACCATAAGCGCGCCACCATCCTCGGCACGCGATCCTTCGGCAAGGGCTCGGTGCAGACGATCATTCCACTTGGGCAGAATGGGGCTTTGCGGCTGACGACGGCACGGTACTACACGCCATCGGGACGTTCGATCCAGGCCAAGGGGATCGATCCGGAATATACGATCCTTGAAGACGTGCCGGATGAGCTCAAGGGCAAGGACGACACCAAGGGTGAGGCGTCCCTGAAGGGTCACCTGAAGAATGGCGACGACGAAAAGCAGGGGTCGCAGGCCTACGTGCCGCCGGATGCTTCCAAGGACAAGCAACTCATCGCAGCGATGAATATCCTTCATGGCGTCAAGGTTTCGAGCACCACGGAAGCCGCCAAGCCGATCGCGGCATCACCGGCTCCCTCGACCGAGGCACCGGCCAGCAAGCCGGCGACAGCGACACCGGCCGAAACGCCAAAACAGGACTGAGGAACGACGGGGAGTCCGTCCCGGGCGACCTGTAAGACCGACACGCGCCATGATCGGCTACAGCCATGACGCGTGATGAACTTTATGAGCCGCTCGGCCGGAAGCCGGACCCGGTTCGGCCGCGTAGCCTTATCCCGATCCATTTGGTGCTTGGCCTCGGCTGCATAGCGGCATTGGGCGCATGGTTTCTATGGCCGGTCCGCCCGCAGCCGCCGAAGGCCATCGCGGTTTCCCCCGTTGTGGCGTCGGATCCGGTCAAGCCTGTCCCGAAGGCTCCGCCGAGCAAGATCGACGCTTCGACGGCGTCGGTCGAACCGCCCCCGAAGAGTGCCCTTTCGGCCGCCGAGGCCGAGCACGAGAGCGGCGTGAAGGTTGTCCGCCCTCCAGGGTCGTCGGCATTTCCAGGGACTTTCATCCCGGTGCCGCAAACGGAGACCCTCGCGCTCGCGCCAGCGCCCGACAGCCGGCTCGTCGAACGCGGCCGATACGGGTTCTTGCCGCGACGCGCACCCGACGGCACACGACCGGCTGACGTCTATGCTCGCCCTGTGAGCCTGGACGGAGCGCTCGGCACCCATGCCCCGCGCATCGCTCTGTTCGTCGGCGGCATGGGTCTCAACCGCATGCTGACGGCTGCCGCGGCCCAGGCTTTGCCGCCAGCCGTGACATTCGGCTTCGCACCTTACGGGGGAGACCTCGGCCAGCAGGTCGAGAATACACGTGCGTTGGGGCATGAAGCCGTTCTCCAGGTGCCGATGGAGAGCTTCAATGCATCCGACGGCTCCAGCATGCCGCGGCTTCTGGAAACCGCCGACCCCGCTCGCGTCACGTTGGACAACCTGCACTGGCAAATGAGCCGCTTCAGCGGATACGTCGGCGTCTCCAGCTTCCTCGGCGGCAAGTTCACGGCCGACGCTGCCGCCTTTTCCCCCGTCCTGAAGGACATTGCGGCCCGAGGCCTGTTCTACCTTGACGACGGGACGGCGCCCCGCAATCTCGCCGCGACACTCGGCCCCTCACTCGGCGTCCCGACACTACGCGCCGATGTCGTTATCGACGCGCTCGGTGAGCCCGAGGCGATCGACGCAGGACTGAAGAAGCTCGAGGCCGTCGCGCGCAGCAAAGGAAGCGCTCTTGGTGCGACCACGGGTTTGCCGACAACGGTGGACCGCGTCGCGGCTTTCGCGACAGCCCTCGCCGGACGTGGCATTGCCCTCGTCCCGGCCAGCGCCCTCGCTCCAGATGCTCCACAAAGGTCTGGGCCGTAGCGGCGCGGCTGACTTTTCTATGTGGTCGCCATCGCTTTCCCATCTTGAGCGACACATAACTTTACACATAACCCATGAATTCGACGTGTTCTGCCTGCACAGTTGCGCTGCAACATGTCTGCCCGGAACCCCTGATGAACCAAAGTCCAGCTCGAAAAGGTCGGTCGTGGTTTTGGCCCGGTCTGTTCGTGGTCCTCATCGGCCTCGGCGCGCTGGTCTATGAATGGCGGCAGTTCGAGCCCTGGGGAACCGCTCATCTCGGATCGTGGGTAGCTTCGGCTGACCCCTGGCTCGAAGCCCACGCGGGCTCGTTCATGAAAGCCGGGCCGACGAAAACGCCGGCACAGGATGCAGCCGCCAAGCCCAAAGGGCCAGCCGCTGTTCCGGTTTCGGTGGCACAAGCGAAGGTTGGCGCCTTTCCGGTGGTCCTGACGGGCCTCGGGACCGTGGACGCCTATAATTCCGTCCTCATTCGAAGCCGCGTCGACGGCCAGATCGTCAAGCTGAATTTCAAGGAAGGGGATCTCGTCGAGAAGGACGATGTACTGGTCGAGATCGACCCCCGGCCCTATCAGGCGGCCCTTGAGCAGGCGCAAGCCAAGAAGCAGCAGGATCAGGCTACGCTCGCGAATTCGAAGCGGGATCTTGAGCGCTACACGTCACTGGCCAAGAGCGATTACGCCACCCGCCAGCAACTCGACACGCAGACCTCGCAGGTTGCCCAGTTGACGGCACAAATCGCCGCCGACCAGGCCGCTATCGACAATGCGCAAACGCAGCTGGATTACACGACCATCAAGGCACCTATCAAAGGCCGTGTCGGATTCCGGTTGGTTGACCTCGGCAATATTGTGAACGCTTCGGCCACGACCGGGATCGTGCAGATCAATCAGATCAAGCCGATCTCCGTGATCTTCACGCAGCCAGAAGATTTCCTGCCGCAGATTTCGGACGGCCTCGCCAAAGGACCTCTCCCGGTCGAAGCACTTTCGACCGACGGCAGCCAAGTCTATGCCGAGGGGCGCCTCGAAGTGTTTAACAATGAGGTGGACGCGTCGAGTGGCACGATCCGACTGAAAGCGACCTTCCCGAATGCCGACAAGAAGCTCTGGCCGGGCTTGTCGGTGTCGACCCGCATGACCGTGGCGACGCGGGACAATGTCGTCATCGTGCCCGCCTCCGCGGTGCAGCGCGGCCAGGCTGGATTTTATGCCTATGTGGTCGGACCGGACAACAAGGCCGAAGCCCGCAACCTGAAGATCACGTTGATGAACAGCAAAGAAGCCGTGATCGACGACGGAATCAAAAGCGACGAGACCGTCGTCACCGGCGGGCAATACCGGCTGCAGAACGGAACGCCGCTCGACTTCAAGACGGCGGCGGAAAAGACCGCGTCGGCGGAGCAATGAACATGGGCGGCGGACTTTCCGGACCCTTCATCCGCCACCCGATCGGCACCACCCTGCTGATGATCGGGCTTTTGTGCATCGGCCTTGTGGCCTATCCGCAACTGCCCGTGGCGCCCCTTCCGCAGGTGGACTTCCCAACCATTCAGGTTTCGGCCTCCCTGCCCGGCGGCAGCCCGGAAACCATGGCCTCGTCGGTTGCCCAGCCCCTTGAGCGCCAGTTCGCCCAGATCCCCGGTGTGGCGCAGCTGACGTCGATCAGTTCGCTCGGGTCGAGCAGTGTGACGATCCAGTTCGATCTTGATCGAAACATCGACGCCGCGGCCGGCGACGTGCAGTCCGCGATCAATGCCGCGAGCGGCCAGCTTCCAAAGAGTCTCCCGAGCCCGCCAACCTACCGCAAGGTGAACCCTGCGGATTCGCCGATCCTGCTCTTGTCGGTGACCTCTGACACACTGCCGCTCACCGAGGTCGACGACAATGCCGACACCAAGGTGGCCCAGCAGATCAGCCAGATCGCGGGTGTCAGCCAGGTGTCGATCGGCGGCGAACAGAAGCCTTCGATCCGGGTTCAGCTCGATCCGGCGAAGCTCGTCGCAAAGGGCCTGTCGCTTGAGGATGTCCGCAGTGTCATCAGCATCACGACCGTCGATTCGCCCAAGGGGAATATCGATGGCGAGCGCAATAGCTTCGTCATCTACGCCAACGACCAGCTGACTGCGAGCAAGGACTGGAACGACGTCATCGTTGCCTATCGCAACGGCGGGCCCGTGCGCATCCGCGATATCGGTCAGGCCGTCACCGGCCCCGAGAATGCCAAAAATGCCGCCTGGGCCAATGGCAAACGCGGCGTGTTCCTCGTCATTTTCAAGCAGCCCGGCGCGAACGTCATCGACATCGTCGATAAGATCAAGGCCGAGCTCCCACGGCTGCAGGCGTCGATTCCACCCGCGATCAAACTCGGCGTCCTCAGTGATCGGACGACGACGATCCGGGCCGCCGTCGATGACGTTCAGTACACTCTGTTGCTGACGATCGCGCTCGTCGTGATGGTGATTTTCCTGTTCCTGCGGAGCGTCTGGGCGACCATCATCCCGTCGATCACGGTGCCACTCGCACTGCTCGGCACCTGCGCCCTGATGTGGGCCTGCGGCTACAGCCTCGACAACCTTTCGCTGATGGCCCTGACGATCGCGGTCGGCTTCGTGGTCGACGACGCGATCGTCATGCTGGAAAACATCAGCCGGCATATCGAGGAGGGCGAGCAGCCGCGCGCCGCGGCTTTCCGGGGCGCCGGCGAGATCGGCTTCACGATCATGTCGATCAGTGTGTCGCTGATCGCCGTGCTGATCCCCCTCCTGATGATGTCAGGCATCATCGGCCGCCTGTTCCGCGAATTCTCCATCACCTTGGCCATGACCATCGTGGTGTCGGCTTTCGTGTCGCTGACCCTGACGCCCATGATGGCGTCACGCTTCCTGAAGCCCCACGACCAGGAGCAGCACGGACGCATCTACAAGGCGAGCGAACGTTTCTTCGACGGCATGCTCGGGGCCTATGAGCGCGGGCTGGACGTCTGCCTGAAGTTCAAATTCATCACATTCCTGGTGTTCCTCGGAACCGTCGCGCTCACGGTCCATCTATTCAACGTCATTCCCAAGGGCTTCTTCCCCCAACAGGATATCGGCCTGATCGTCGGCACATCGGAAGCCGCGCAGGATATTTCCTTCAACGACATGAAGCGGCACCAAGAGGAACTCGGCAAGGTCGTTCAGGCCGATCCGGCCGTCGCGACGGTCGCTATGGCGTTGGGGTTCGGCGGTTTCGCGGAGAACAACGGCCGGTTCTTCATCACCCTGAAGCCGCTTGATCAGCGGGATGCCTCGGCCCAGCAGGTCATCGCACGCCTGCGCCCGAAGCTTGCCAAGATCCAGGGCGCGCAGCTGTTCCTGCAAGCCTCGCAGGACGTCAACGTCGGTGGTCGCGCCTCCCGCACGCAGTTCCAGTACACGCTGCAAGACGCCAACCTTGACGAACTCAATCTTTGGTCGCCCAAGGTTTTGGCGAAGCTGAAGAGCCTTCCGGAACTGCGCGACGTCGCCAGCGACCAGCAGACCGAGGGCAACACCCTGACGCTGAAGATCGATCGCGACCAGGCATCACGCTATGGGATCACGCCGCAGCTCATCGACGATACATTGTACGATGCATTCGGGCAGCGGCAGGTCACTCAATACTTCACGCAGCTGAACAGCTATCACGTCATTCTCGAAATCCTGCCGCAGATGCAGGGCCAGACCGAAAGTCTCGACAAGATCTACATCAAAGCCCCTGCCACGGGCGGCATGGTCCCGATCTCCGCCATCGCGGCTTGGAGCACAATGCCGGTCAGGCCGCTGTCGATCAGCCACCAGGGCCAGTTCCCGGCCGTGACGATCAGCTTCAACCTCGGCGAAGGCGCAGCGCTCGGCGACGCCACCGAAGCGATCAATCGTGCCATGCGTGAGATCGCCGTTCCGGGCACCGTACAGACGACCTTCCAGGGCAACGCGCAGGCATTCCAGAAATCGCTCGCCACCGTGCCCTTGTTGATCCTGGCGGCGCTTGTGGTCGTCTACATCATCCTCGGCGTTCTTTACGAAAGCTTCATCCACCCGCTGACCATCCTGTCGACCCTCCCGTCGGCGGGCGCGGGGGCGCTTGCGATCCTTATGGCCTTCGGGTTCGACTTCTCGCTCGTGGCATTGATCGGTGTGATCTTGCTGATCGGCATCGTGAAGAAGAACGGCATCATGCTGGTCGACTTTGCGATCGTGGCGGAACGCGAGGAAGGTCTGTCGGCGGAGGCCGCGATCCGCAAGGCCGCGCTCATGCGGTTCCGGCCCATCCTCATGACCACCATGGCGGCTCTCCTGGGTGGCGTGCCCTTGATGCTCGGCCACGGCACGGGGTCGGAAATCCGGCAGCCACTCGGCTACGCGATGGTGGGTGGCCTCGCCGTGAGCCAGTTGCTGACGCTCTTCACGACACCGGTGGTCTATATCTATCTCGACAAGGTCGCCGACTGGCTCGGCGCGAACCGCCACGACGACGCCAACAAACATGACGACGAGACGCCGCTCGATCTTCCGATTTCCCAGGCCGCCGAGTAACGACGAAAAGACGGACATGTCCTCCGCAATCGTCCTCTTCTCTGGAGGGCAGGATTCCGCCACATGCCTGGCTTGGGCGCTCGAGCGCTTCGCTCATGTTGAGACGGTCGGGTTCGACTACGGCCAGCGACACCGCATCGAACTCGACATCCGCGCGCCCTACCTGCAATCCCTGCGGGACGCGTTTCCCGCCTGGGCGGGACAGCTCGGAGACGACCACCTGGTGGATCTCCGGTCGCTCGGGCAAATCAGCGACACCGCGCTGACCAGCGATGTTGCGATCACCATGGCGGCAAACGGACTGCCGAGCACCTTCGTGCCGGGCCGCAATCTCGTGTTCCTCAATTTCGCGGCCGCGATCGCCTATCGGCGCGGCATCAAGCATATCGTGACCGGCGTGTGCGAGACGGATTATTCAGGCTACCCCGACTGCCGGGACGACACGATCAAGGCGTTCCAGGTGGCCTTGAACCTCGGCATGGACAAGCGCTTCGTGATCGAAACGCCCCTGATGTGGATCGATAAAGCGGCCACCTGGGCCATGTCCGAGCAGCTCGGCGGGGATCGCTTGGTCGAACTCATCAGGACGGGCACCCACACGTGCTACCTCGGCGATCGAAGCACGTTGCATGCGTGGGGTTATGGGTGCGGCACGTGCCCGGCGTGCGGACTCCGGGCCGATGGGTGGGTTCGCTACCAGAACAGCCTCTCCTGGGCCCGGCCGGATTAGCGCCGCACGATCGATGCCGATCCGGTCGTGTTCGTACGACCGGTTCCCACCCGGCGAAGCTCGCCGAGCGGGAAGAGCCCTCAGCGCGCCGCCACCACGGTCTTCTGCGGGTTCGCGGGGATGAACCAGGCCAGGAGGCCGATCGCCGGCAGGAATGAGCAGACCTTGTACACGAAGGCGATGCTCGTGTGGTCAGCCAACTGACCGAGCACGGCCGCTCCAAGTCCACCCGTGCCGAAGGCGAGCCCGAAGAACAATCCGGCGATCATGCCGACGCTGTTCGGCATCAGGTCCTGCGCGTAAACAACAATCGCCGAAAAGGCAGACGACAGAATGAGACCGATGAGCACGGCCAAGATGCTGGTCCAGAACAGATTGGCGTAAGGCAGCGCCAGGGTGAATGGCAACACGCCCAGGATCGAGATCCAGATCACATATTTTCGCCCGATGCGGTCGCCGATGGGGCCACCCACGAGCGTGCCCACTGCGACGGCCGCCAGGAACAGGAAGAGCTGCAGCTGTGCGTGTTCGACGGACACATGGAATTTGTCGATCAGATAGAAGGTGAAATAGCTGCTCATGCTGGCGAGGTAGAACTGCTTCGAGAAAACCAGCAGCACCAGAACGGCCATCACCATCCGGACCTTGGCCTTGGAATGGACCGAAACAGCCGCCGCCGTCTTGGCCTTCGCGGCCCGCAGGTTGGCGGAATACCATTGCGCGACCTTGAATAGGATGATGGCGGCGAGAACGGCCGCGGGCGAGAACCAGGCGATGCTGCCCTGCCCGTGCCGAACGACGATCCAGGCCGCCAGGAGCGGCCCGAGTGCCGTGCCGAAATAGCCGCCGACCTGGAACAGGCTCTGGGCGAAACCATGCCTTCCTCCGGACGCTGCGCGGGCGATCCGCGACGATTCCGGATGGAAGATTGACGACCCGACGCCGACCAGCGAGGCCGCGATCAGCAAGACCGTATAGTTCGGCGCAGCCGACAGGAGCAAAAGCCCCAGGAGGCTAACCCCCATGCCCACAGGCAACAGGAAAGGACGCGGCCGCTTGTCCGTGGCGTAGCCGATCCACGGCTGCAGCAGCGACGCTGTGAGCTGGAACGCAAGGGTAATGAGACCGATCTGCCCGAAGTCGAGCGCGAACTTCTCCTTGAGGATCGGGTAGATGGCCGGCACGAGCGACTGCACGAGGTCGTTCAGCCCATGCGTCAGGCTTACCCCATAAAGCACCAAGGTCGCCCCGCCGGCTCCCGCCGCTACGGCGCGGCCCCGTCCGGCCGCCGTCGTGCTCGCCCCCGCCGGCACCCCGGCGCCTTCCAGTCTCGCATCCATGTGAACTACCTATCGGGACGCTCCAGCGCCCCCCAAACAGCATCGCCTCCATGGCTGCCAAAATATTGAGCAAACCGATGCGGTGCTTCCGACGCACGCCCGACATGGGCGTTCCGGATTGGTTGTAAGGCTTTACTCCCGATCGTCGAGAGCGCAATCAATTGATCCGCATAGCTGGCATTTCAGTGTCGCAGGCGCGGTGCCGTAAAATTGAAGGTGGTGGCACTGATTTTTGCGAGTCATACGGGCAGGAACCGCCCGGGCGAAGCGTCGCCGGCGTGCGGGCCCTATGGCGAATTTGGGCCCTTGTTTCGCCCGTGGATCGTCCCGCGACCTCGCAGAGGAAGCAGAATCTAAAAGCGTGCAGGTAACGGGCATCTGCCCGATCGTGATACTTGCACCAGCCTAGCTCAAGGTTTATTCCACGGTAAGAACGATACTGAGACACCCTCCGGGACATGCTTCTCCCGTTGGATTGGGATCTGTCACTTCTCAGTCACGCCCGGAAGCTTTGCATCCAAGGCTGGCGCGTATCGCTTGTGTTGTCTCACGTTTACGGGAAGACACATGGGGGGACGTGCAGATTGTGAGTTGAGACGACCAAACAGATGTCATTCGCCACCGCTGCCGAACATCCCCTAGGCGCATCACCCAGGTCCGACGAACTCCACAAAACCATTGCACGCGCCACGCAGGCCCTCCGATCGCAGCAGCGCAAGGATGGGCATTTCGCGTTCGAGCTTGAAGCCGACGCCACAATACCCTCCGAATATATCCTCCTGAAGCACTTCCTCGGTGAACCCGACATTGAGATGGAGCGCAAGATCGGCGTCTATCTGCGCCGGGTTCAAGGGGCCGATGGTGGCTGGCCACTGGTGCATGGCGGCGACCTCAACATGTCGGCGTCCGTGAAGGCCTATTTTGCCCTCAAGATGATCGGCGACTCGGTCGATGCGCCCCACATGCTGCGTGCGCGCGACGCGATTTTAGCGCATGGCGGCGCCTCTCAGGTCAATGTCTTCACGCGCAACACGCTGGCGCTCTTCGGTGAGGTTCCCTGGCGGGCGGTTCCGGTCATGCCGGTTGAGATCATGCTGCTGCCGGCCTGGTTTCCCTTCCATCTCAACAAAGTCTCCTATTGGGCGCGCACCACCCTCGTGCCCATGATGGTGCTGGCCGCCCTGAAGCCGATCGCGGTCAACCCGCGTCGCATCGGCATCCGCGAACTTTTCCTGACGCCGCCGGAACGCGAACGGCATTGGCCGACGGCACAACAGGACCTGAAGGTCTGGGGTGCCGTATTCGCGGCGATCGACGCGGTTCTGCACAAAGTGGAGCCCTTCTTCTCCAAGGCCGTGCGGCGGCGCGCCATCGACAAGGCGGTCGCATTTACGATCGAGCACCTGAACGGGGAGGACGGCCTCGGGGCCATCTACCCGGCCATGGCGAATACGGTCATGATGTTCCAACGGCTCGGCTATTCTCCGGACTTGCCCGAGGTGAAGCTCGCCCGCGCTTCGATCGAGAAGCTGATGGTGGTCAACGAGCACGAGGCTTATTGTCAACCTTGCCTTTCGCCGATCTGGGACACGGCCTTGTCGGCACAGGCGCTGCTTGAGACTGGCGATGATGGCGAAGCAACTGCACAACGCGGCCTCGACTGGTTGATCCCGCGCCAGGTTCTCGACGTTGTCGGCGACTGGGCGCACAACCGGCCCAACGTCCGGCCGGGTGGCTGGGCCTTTCAATACGAAAATCCGCACTATCCGGATCTCGACGACACCGCCGTTGTGGTGATGGCCATGGACCGTCTGGCCGGCAAGCCCGGCGGCGAACGCTACAAGGAAGCGATCGCGCGCGGTCGCGAGTGGGTCGTCGGCCTTCAGAGCAAGAATGGCGGCTGGGGCGCGTTCGAAGCCGATAACGTCCATTATCATCTCAATGCCATTCCGTTCGCCGACCATGGTGCTCTGCTAGACCCGCCGACCGCCGACGTGACCGGCCGCTGTGTGTCCATGCTGGCGCAACTCGGAGAGCGGATGGAGACAAGCGAGCCGCTGCGCCGCGGTGTCGAATATCTCATGCGCGAACAGGAACCGAACGGAAGCTGGTTCGGCCGATGGGGCGTCAACTACATCTACGGCACCTGGTCGGTCCTTATCGCCCTCAATGCAGCCGGGATCGATCATGCCAGCGGACCGATCCGGCGCGCGGTCGATTGGCTCCTGTCGATCCAGAATCCCGATGGCGGTTGGGGGGAAAGCGATCTGAGCTACGAGGCGAATAGGGCGGGACACCGCGCTGCGCCCAGCACGGCCTCGCAGACCGCCTGGGCGACGCTTGGCTTGATGGCGGCCGGTGAGGTCGACCATCCGGCTGTCGCGCGCGGAATTGCCTACCTCATGGAAAGGCAGGATGCCGACGGGTTCTGGCCCGAGGAATCCTTCACCGGGACGGGCTTCGCACGCGTCTTCTATCTTCGCTACCACGGTTATTCGAAGTTCTTTCCACTTTGGGCCACAGCCCGATTTCGCAACCTCAAGGCCGGCAACACAAAGACCGTGATGATCGGCATGTAATGACGGAGGCGCCTCCCTCCGTCATCGTCCTGGCCGTCACGGGGCTCGTTGCCGAGGCTCGTATCGTGCGCGCGAACGGTGTCGGCACCGTCGCGGGGGGAGGCAATGCGACAAGGCTCGCATCTTTGCTGAAAGCTCAGCTCAGCCAGGGTGCCCGTGGCGTGATCAGCATCGGCATTGCGGGCGGTCTTGCGCCGAGCCTCAAAGCCGGAGCCATCGTCATTGCCGACAGGATCCTGGAGGGCTCGACGGGCTGGCCCACGGATCCTGTCTGGTGTCGCGCCCTTGCGGGTTCTCTCCCCGACGCCTTCCTTGGTGCGCTCTGCGGCGTGGATCAGCCTATCGCAGGGACTGACGCCAAGGCGGCGTTGCACGCTCGCGCCGGTGCTCTCGCGGTCGACATGGAATCGCATGTGGCAGCCCGGCTTGCGGCCAGCTTCGCCCTGCCCTTTGCGGCGCTCCGGGTCGTGGCCGACCCGGCGTCACGGTCCCTGCCGCAGGCTGCCTTGGTCGGCATGCGGCCGGACGGAACGACCGACGTTGCCGCCGTGCTGCGCGCCCTCCTCCGGCGGCCGGGCGACCTAGCGGGCCTGATCCACACGGCCCGCGACGCGCAGGCCGCGTTCCAGTCGCTGAAGCGCGTCTGTGCGAAGCTCAACGCGCCCCTTGGTTTCCCGTATCGCTAACGAGCCAGACGGACGCGCCACATGAGCCCACGCGGCTGATTGGCGGGCATGTTTCGGATTGACAGGTCTGCGCCGAACAGACACTCGAACCACAAAAAAGGACGCCCGAAGGCGTCCTTTTGACCGTCAAACCAAAAAGTTCGTTTATTCCGCCGCTTCGAGCGAGACAGGCCGGTTCTCCGCCGCGCGACGGTCGGCGACTTGTTTTTCCTTTTCCGTGATCTCGGTCAGCTTCTGCTCGACATGACGGGAGAACATGTACTCAGCCGGCCGCTGGTTCGCGAGCGAGATCTCAGGAGCCATCTTACCGGTCGTCCTGACCCCGCGCAGTGTCACCATCAAGGCCTTCAGCGGGTGCTTGATCGTGTCGGTGACAGCGGTGGCCTCGAAGCCGCAGTGGACCATGCAGTCGGCGCATTTCTCGTAGTTGCCGGTGCCGTATTTGTCCCAGTCGGTGTTTTCCATCAGCTCTTTGAAGGTCTTCACATAGCCTTCGCCGAGCAGATAGCAGGGCTTCTGCCACCCGAAGACCGTTCGGGTCGGGTTGCCCCAGGGCGTGCACTGATAGGTCTGGTTGCCGGCCAGGAAATCCATGAACATGAGAGACTGGAAGATCGGCCACGCTTTGCCGCCTTTGCCGCGAGACAGAATGCCTCGGAACAATTCCTTGGTCTTGGCGCGGTTGAGGAAGTGTTTCTGGTCGGGCGCCCGCTCATAGGCATAGCCCGGCGACACGGTGATACCGTCGACACCCA
The DNA here is from genome assembly GCF_026130545.1 of Lichenifustis flavocetrariae. GTDB lineage: Bacteria > Pseudomonadota > Alphaproteobacteria > Rhizobiales > Beijerinckiaceae > Lichenihabitans > Lichenihabitans flavocetrariae. Next base: position 97,897 of record NZ_JAMOIM010000013.1, read on the forward strand.
TCGCCTTCATTTCGTCGAAGAAGGCAGCGGCCCGCGCCGGATCAGCGTCGTTGAACAGGGTCGTGTTGATATTGACCCGAAAACCCTTGGCCTTGGCGGCCTTCATGGCCGCAATGCACTTGTCGTAAACACCACTGCGGCACACGGAGCGGTCGTGCATCTCCTTGTCGCCGTCGAGGTGGACCGACCAATTGAAATATTCGCTCGGCTTGTATTGGCTCATCTTCTTTTCGAGAAGGAGCGCGTTGGTGCAAACCGTGACGTATTTCTTCTTGGCGATCGCGCCTTCGACGATCTGCGGCAATTCCTTGTGCAGGAGCGGCTCGCCGCCGGCGATGACCACGACAGGCGCACCACATTCGTCGATCGCCTGCATCGCATCCTCGTAGGAGATGCGCTGATTCAGGATCTTGTCGGGATAGTCGATCTTGCCGCAGCCCGCACAGGCGAGGTTGCAGCGAAACAACGGCTCGAGCATCAGCACGAGCGGGTATCGTTTAACCCCCATGACGTGCTTCTTGACGACGTAAGCTCCGATCCGTGCGGCTTGAAGAAGCGGAATACCCAAATCGAACTCCTCGGAAAGCCGCTGAAGGGCCTTCGTTCAGTTGGTGGATCAGCGTGATCCACCTGGCGCCTCGCCGTTCTTTCCCGCACCGCACAAGCGGACGGATGCGAAGCTCGTCCAAGACTTTGGTGGTAGAAAAAACAGGTTAATGCCGCAACCAGGATTCGGTCGCGGCACATAACCGGTTGGAGAAGGTTGCGTCTCTGCAACATACCAGCGGCATGCACCAAGTTTTTGCCGCAGTGCAGCCACAGGTGTGACACGCGCGCTGGATCATGACGGTTAAATGTTAGGGTTAAGCTCCTTTTAAGTGCTTGCTGGCAGGGTCACCGACGTTGGCACGGCGCCGTAGTGGATCTCCGCTTCGCGCCTAGACGAAGGAAATCCACGTATGGGCGCTTGCAAAGCCCTCATTCTGGCAGGCGCCGTGGTCATCGGCCCCGCCACACTCGCAGTGGCGGCTGATCTGCCGCCTCCCCCCATGATCGAGGCTCCCCCGGAACCCGTCGAAGTCAGCGGATGGTACCTTCGCGGCGACGTCGGGGTCGGCATAGCCGAGAGCCCGGACATCCGCTCGACCTTCTACGATTCGTCGTTCGCGCCCCTCAGTGGCGCAGCGCTGAACTCGACTGTCCCGAGCTTCGCCCGCAACTCGCAGCACATCGGCGACTCCGCCATCGTCGATGTCGGTATCGGTTACCAGTACAGCAGCTGGCTGCGCTTCGACGTCACGGGCGAGTATCGGACCGGACAGGATATCAGCACGCTCGAAAGCTATGGCATCCGCGGCTCGGATTACAGCTATAGCTATCAGGATGCGAATGGCGTGTCGCAGAAAGGCACCGGCACGGGGAACTATCGGGGCTTCGACCAGTACCACGGCAACGTCCAGAGCTCCGTATTCCTGTTCAATGCCTATACGGATATCGGGACGTGGTACGGCTTCACGCCATTCATCGGCGCCGGAGTCGGCGCGTCCTACAATCAGGTGACCTCGCTTTATGATGTCGGCGTAGGCGGCCCGACCATCATCGACGCGAACAACAAAAATACGGTCATCACGGGCGGTGTTGGAAACGGCGGCTACGGTTATGCCAAGAGCAGCGGTCACTTCGATCTCGCTTACGCCGCCATGGCCGGCATCGACTATGCCATTTCGCCGGACGTGAAGCTCGAACTCTCCTACCGCTACCTGAACATGGGCGAAGCCAAATCAGGCTTCATCAATTGCGTGAACAGCACGGGATGCGTGTCGGAGAAACACAGCTACAGCCTCGCCTCGAATGACATCCGGCTCGGCTTCCGCTGGCTCTTCACAGATGTCACGCCCTACCAGCCTGTCGTCTACCCAGCCCCACCCATCGTTCGCAAATACTGAAGGGTTCGGGCCCACATCAATGCCGAAACAGGCCGGCGTTCCGGCCTGTTTTTTTGTTTGCCGATCCTCGAAGCAAGAAGGCTCTGTTTGCCAGAGCGATTCCAGCCAGGCTCAAGCCTGGCGCGCTAGGTTGTCGATGTGAAGACGCTGCCGTCGTGCGGCACCCTCCTTCGGAACCGCCTCCGTGAAATTATTGATCGTCATATGGTCGTCGCTTGTGGTCAGCGGGCTGACCGGCGGGGTCGCGGAAGCGGCCGACCTCGCACCTCTGTACGGACAGCCCGACAATGAGGAAGCGTTCCCGCCCCAGCAATACACATTCGGTACCGGCTGGTACCTCAGGGGCGATCTGACGGCATCCGACGACGTGAAACTCAACACGCTCGGAACCCTCACGGACAAGCGCGACTGGAACTACGGTGTCGGCGGCGGCGTCGGTTACAAGTTCAACGATTATTTTCGCGCCGATGTGACAGGCGACTATCTTGGCACGCAAAAGTCGATCGAGCGAAGCGCCGACAGTTTCGGCACTATTTCGACGCTGAAATCCAACCTTCGACGCTTCGATGGTCTCGTCAACGCCTATATCGACCTTGGCACTTGGGGCGGCTTCACGCCCTATATTGGTGCGGGTGTCGGCTTTGCAGGTCTGCGCCTCGACGGATCCAGCGTGAACACGCCCCTAGGAGCCAAATCGCACTACACCAAATATTCCGGCGAAACACGCTACGACCTCGCCTGGGCCGCAATGGCGGGCCTCACCTACAGCGTTTCCGCCAACCTTCTGGTCGATATCGGCTACCGCTATCTCGATCTCGGGACCTACAAGGCACCCAACATCCCCTCCTCGCCGTTCAACGCGGCTAAGACGGACCTGAACGCGCACGAAATCCGCGCCGGTCTTCGCTACATGATCTACTAGCCGTCGCAGACTTGCCATGTAGCGTCGCATCAGCTACATCCTGCGGTGGGACACCTCTCCCCAACGAGAGGCGCTCATCTGTAAGGATGGCCAGTGATGACGATATCGGTACCCGGCGCGCGCCCGGTGAATGCGTGCTTTTCCAGCGGCCCTTGCGCCAAGCGCCCCGGCTGGAGCCTCGATGCCCTGAAGGGCGCCGTTCTCGGTCGATCCCACCGTGCGAAGGCCGGCAAGGCCAAGTTGCAGCAGGCGATCGACCTTACCCGTGAAATTCTCCAGGTTCCTGCCGACTACCGGATCGGCATTGTGCCGGCCTCCGACACCGGCGCGGTTGAAATGGCGATGTGGTCGCTCCTCGGCGAGCGGCCGGTCGATGTGGTGGCCTGGGAAAGTTTCGGCGAGGGCTGGGTCACCGACGCGGTGAAGCAGCTCAAACTGGCCGACGCCCGCGTCCTCAAGGCCGGCTACGGCGAGATCGTCGATTTCACCACCATCGACTTCGATCATGATGTCGTCTTCACCTGGAACGGCACGACCTCCGGTGTGCGCCTGCCGAACGCCGATCTCATTCCGGCCGACCGCAAGGGGCTCACGATCTGCGACGCGACCTCGGCCGCCTTCGCCCAAGGGCTGGATTTCCAGAAACTCGATGTCGTGACCTTCTCGTGGCAGAAGGTGCTGGGCGGCGAAGCCGCCCACGGCATGCTGATCCTGTCGCCGCGCGCCGTGACCCGGCTCGAATCCTACGCGCCGGCCTGGCCACTTCCGAAGATCTTCCGGCTTACCGCCAAAGGTAAGCTGATCGAAGGTATCTTCTCGGGCGAAACCATCAACACGCCGTCGCTTCTCTGCACCGAGGACTACATTGACGCCTTGCAATGGGCGGCATCGATCGGCGGCCTGGAAGGGCTGATCGGCCGGGCCGATGCCAATGCCAAAGCGCTGAACGATTGGGTCGACCGGACGCCTTGGATCGCCAATCTCGCCGCGGATCCGGCGATCCGCTCGAACACTTCCGTCTGCCTCAAGGTCGTCGACCCGAAGATCGCGTCGCTGCCGGCCGAGGGACAGGCGGCTTTCGCCAAGACACTGGCGGCGAGCCTAGAGAAGGAAAAGGTCGCCTACGACATCGCCTCCTACCGCGATGCTCCGGCCGGCTTGCGCATCTGGTGCGGCGCGACGGTCGAAACGTCCGACGTCGAGGCCCTGACCCTCTGGCTCGACTGGGCCTATGCCAAGGCCACGTCAGAGCTGAAGGCAGCGGCCTAGCAGATCTATTTCCCCCTTCTCCTGCGCGAGCGGGAGAAGGTGCCGGCAGGCGGATGAGGGTCAGCTCGGCCTTGGACCGCCCCGTTTTCCCTCATCCGACCTCGCTTCGCGAGGCCACCTTCTCGGCTCGTGCCGGAGAAGGGTTTTCCCATAGGACTCACCATGGCTCCCCGCGTCCTGATCTCCGATTCCCTCTCCCCCGCCGCCGTCGCGATCTTCAAAGAGCGCGGCGTCGAGGTCGACGTCAAATCCAACCTCGACAAGGACCAGCTCGCCGCGATCATCGGCGACTATGATGGCCTGGCGATCCGGTCGAACACCAAAGTCACCGCGAAGCTGCTCGAATCCGCGACCCGGCTGAAAGTGGTCGGCCGCGCCGGCATCGGGGTCGACAATGTCGACATTCCGGCCGCGACCGCCAAGGGCGTGATCGTCATGAACACCCCTTTCGGCAACTCGATCACCACGGCAGAACACGCCATCGCGTTGATGTTCGCGCTGGCCCGCGAACTCCCGGCCGCCGACGCCTCGACCCAGGCCGGCAAATGGGAGAAGAACCGCTTCATGGGCGTCGAGATCACCGGCAAGGTCCTGGGGATCATCGGCTGCGGCAATATCGGCTCGATCGTGGCCGACCGGGCGATCGGGCTCAAGATGCGGGTCATTGCCTATGATCCCTTCCTGTCGCCCGAACGCGCCCTGGATCTCGGCGTCGAAAAGGTCGAACTCGACGATCTCCTGGCCCGCGCCGATATCATCACCCTGCACGTTCCGATGACGCCGCAAACCAAGAACGTGCTCTCGGCCGAGAACCTCGCCAAGACCAAGAAGGGCGTGCGCATCATCAATTGCGCCCGCGGCGGCCTGGTCGACGAAGACGCCTTGCGCAAGCTGCTCGACGAGGGACACGTGGCAGGTGCGGCCATCGACGTCTTCGCGGTCGAGCCCGCCAAGGAGAACGTCCTGTTCGGCCATCCGCGCGTGATCTGCACGCCGCATCTCGGAGCCGCGACCAACGAGGCGCAGGAGAATGTCGCGCTTCAGGTCGCAGAACAGATGTCGGATTACCTGATCCGGGGCGCCATCTCGAACGCCATCAACTTCCCGTCGATCACGGCCGAGGAAGCCCCCAAGCTGAAGCCGATGATCGCGCTCGCCGAAAAGCTCGGCTCCTTCGCGGGTCAGCTCACCGAGGGGCCAGTCAAGCAGGTCAAGATCATCTACGAGGGCGGCGCGGCCGATCTCAAGACCAAAGCTCTGACGGCGGCGGCCCTGGCCGGCCTGATGCGCCCGAACCTGTCGAGCATCAACGTCGTGTCGGCGCCCGCCATCGCCAAGGAACGCGGCATCGTGGTGGACGAGATCACCCGGGCGGCCGAAAGCGATTATGAGTCCTTGATTACGCTGACGGTCGTGACCGACAGCCAGGAACGATCGATCTCGGGCACAGTCTTCACCGACGGCAAGCCGCGCATCGTGTCGATCAAGAACATCAAGGTCGATGCCGAATTCGCGCCCTCGATGATCTACGTCACCAATGAGGACAAGCCAGGCTTCATCGGCCGTTTCGCCACAACCCTCGGCAATGCGGGCGTCAACATCGCGACCTTCGCGCTCGGCCGCGACCAGCAGGGTGGCTCGGCCATCGCTCTGGTCGAGGTGGATGGCGAAGTTCCCATGGCGGCGCTCGAGAAAATTCAGGTTCTTCCCGGCGTGAAGGCCGGTAAGGTGCTGCGGTTCTGATCGAGTTCCCCTTCTCCCGCGCGAGCGGGAGAAGGGATAAAGGAAACGTATATGGCCAATGTGGTTGTCGTCGGCGCCCAGTGGGGTGACGAAGGGAAGGGCAAGATCGTCGACTGGCTGTCGACGGAAGCGGATGTCGTGGTGCGCTTCCAGGGCGGCCACAACGCCGGCCACACGCTCGTCATCGGCAACCAGACCTACAAGCTGGCGCTGCTTCCTTCAGGCATCGTGCGGCCCGGGAAGCTTTCGGTCATCGGCAATGGCGTCGTGCTCGATCCGCATCATCTTGTGTCCGAGATCGCCAAGCTGCGCGGACAGGGCGTCGAGATCACCCCCGACAACCTGAAGATCGCCGAAAACGTGACGTTGATTCTCTCCCTTCACCGCGAACTCGATGCGCACCGCGAAAGCGCCATCGTGGGTGGTGTGACGATCGGCACGACCAAGCGCGGCATCGGTCCGGCCTACGAGGACAAGGTCGGACGACGGGCGATCCGGCTGATGGATCTCGCGGAGCCGGATACGCTCGACGGCAAGATCGAGCGGCTTCTCTCCCATCATAACCCACTGCGCGCGGGACTCGGCCTCCCCACGATCGCGGTCAAGACGATTCGCGATGAGCTGACGGCGGTCGCGCCGGAGGTTCTGCCTTTCATGGACGCGGCCTTCGAATTACTCGACGCCGCGCGGCGTGCCGGCAAGCGCATCCTGTTCGAAGGCGCTCAAGGGGCGATGCTCGATGTCGACCACGGCACCTATCCCTATGTGACATCGTCGAACACGGTCTCGGGCGCGGCCGCGACCGGCTCCGGTCTCGGGCCGACCTCCATCGGCTATGTCCTCGGCATTGCCAAAGCCTACACCACGCGGGTTGGCGGCGGCCCATTCCCGACCGAACTGCATGACGAGATCGGCCAGCTCATCGGCGACAAGGGCCATGAATATGGCGTCAACACAGGACGCCGCCGCCGTTGCGGCTGGTTTGACGCCGTACTGGTCCGGCAGGCGGTGAAGACTTCCGGAATCAACGGGATCGCCCTGACCAAGCTCGACATCCTCGACGGGTTCAAGGAGATCAAGATCTGCACCCGTTACAGGCTCGACGGACGCCTGATCGATCGTCTTCCGGCAAGCCAAGCCGCGCAGGAACGGATCGAGCCCGTCTACGAGACATTCGCTGGTTGGGACGGCGAAACGGGAGGCGCACGCTCCTGGGCCGACCTTCCGGCGCAGGCGATCAAATATGTGCGCTACATCGAGGAACTGATCGGCGCCCCGGTCGCCTTGCTGTCGACGAGCCCGCAGCGCGACGACACGATCCTGGTTCAAAACCCCTTCCAGGACTGAACCGTGCATCAGGCTTCCGGCAAGGATTGACGGAAGCCGGCCGGGATGCTCTGAACGGCCCATGGCCGAATATTACCCTCTGATCTCGCGCGCGGTCGCAGGTCTTCGCGATGGCGCGCCGGAGGCGCGTCAGGCCATCTACGGCCGTGCCAAACAGGCGTTGGTCGGTCAGTTGCGCGGCATGCAGCCTCCGATCCCCGAAGCGGCGATCGACAAGGAGATTGCGGCCCTCGACGAGGCAATCGCCCGAATCGAAACTGAAATCGCCTCCGCGTCGGCGCCCCCGATCGCGGATGAGGCTGTTCCCACGACTGCCGCGACGGCGGCGCCTGAACCGGCGCCCGCCGGGCTACGGCCGGCGCGACCGGCGGCGCCAATCGCGGCGCGCCCGGCAGCGCCAAGCGTCACGCCCCGGACCGAACGCGCGGTTTTCACACCGCGCGCCAGTCTTCCCGCATCCCGTCCCGCGGTGGCGGCACGGCCAAGCGCCCCGACGGTGTCCTCGGCCGAGGCTGCGACCTCTTCGCCGCCCATTCCGCCTGCGCCGGCGCCGGAGACTCCGCCTGCTCCGACGTTGCCGGTCGCCGCAACGCTGAGAGAGGCCGATCCGGTCGTTGAGCCGGTGCTGACGGATCCACCCAAGCCCGCGCCCCACCCCCATGTCGGCGAGGAGGACCGAGCAGGAGCGGTCGGCTCCATCCCGGAACTCTCTGTCGGCGAAAACCGCACCCGGGAAGAGGTGCTCCGGCCGGCCATTCCGCGCACCGAGACGCCCCGGCCCCGCAACCTGCGCGTCTGGATCGTTGCCTTCGCGGCTCTTGCCGCCGTGGTGGTCATCGCCTTGACGGCCTGGAAGCTCCGCGACAATCCAGAGGAGCTTGTACGGGTGTCGAACCCACCGCCGCAGGCGGAGGCGACGCCAGGTAAGATCGTCGAACGGGCGGACGGCGCCACCGATGATGGCGACGCCACAGAACCCGGCACGAGCCCCGCTGGCACCGGCCAAGCACAAGTTCCCGCTGCGGCTTCCTCGACGGCCGCCCTCGCGAGCGCTTCACAACCAGCCGGAGGCCAGGCCATCCCGGTGTCCTACAAGGCAGCGATCCTGATCGCCGCGCCCGATACGCCCGAAAAGATCAAGACCTATGTGGGCTCGGTGGTGTGGCGCACCGAAAATGTGGCGCAAGGGCAAGGGCAGCCGCTCGGCACGGCGGTCCGGGCCGATGTCGACATCCCGGATGCCGGGATCGGGCTCGTGATCGAGATCCGCAAGAATATCGAAGCGCAGTTTCCTGCCTCGCACACCATGGATTTGAAATTTACGATCCGTCCCGGCAGTCCTGTGAAGGGTGTGAAACAGATAGATGTCCCACAGATGCGCCGCGAGGATGCACCGACGGGCGACCCGCTGATCGGCGTGCCGGTGACGATTACGGGGAACTACTTCCTGGTCGGCCTGACGCGCGGGGATGCCGAAGCCCGCAATGTCGAGGCGATGCGAACGCGAGGCTGGTTCGATATCCCGCTCATCCTCGACGATGACAGGGCCGCCAAGATCACCTTCGAAAAAGGCGCGTCCGGAGACAGGATCCTGGCCGATGCCTTGACGGCCTGGAGCCGGCCCTGATCGAGGCGCGTGCCCAAGGCATCGCTGCCTTGGTGCTCGAAGAAAGATCGGTCCTGCCGAGGCCTGTCGAACTCATGCAGGCTTGGAAAGCCCGCATGTTCAACACTCGTTGAGACTGACTGATCGACTCAGAGGCGGTCGAGGGAGTCACGCGCCGTGCGCAGGATCTTCCGGGCCTCATCGGCTTGCTCGGCGGAAAGATTGCCGCGGCGCAGGCGTGTGAATACGGTCATACGTAAGGCCATCACCTCCTGGGCCAGAGCCGACTGGCGGATGTCGGCGGACGCTTCGTCGAGCTGGGCGTTGATGCGGTCGAGTTCGGCGCGGTTGTCTTCCAGGTAGACGCGGCCCGCCTCGGTGATCGCATAGGATCTTTTGTTGCCGTCCTGGGTCGAGATGACGAGGTCGGCCTCTTCGAGCATCTGCAGCATCGGGTAGATCGAACCGGGGCTTGGGCTGTAAGCCCCCTGGAAGCGAGCCTCGAGAGCCTTGATGATGTCATAGCCGTGCCGAGGCTCTTCGCCGATCAGTCCGAGAACCACGAGGCGCAAGGCACCAGGATCGAACATGCGTGGACCACGGCCGCCAAAAGGACCGCCGCGATGCCGCCCGAACGGCCCGCCGCGCCGCCCATGCCGTCCTCCGGGTTCCCGAAGGCCCTCTTCGGGACCATCCACCATACGGGGGCTACGCCCGCAGCGTGAAAAGAATGAATGCGCAAACATGAGACTCTCCATGCCGGACGCCCGGCTACGATATATCTTATGATCGATATATCGTTTTGCAAGAGTTGGCGGAGCCTGCTTGCTGCCGGAGCCAGATGGGGGACACCGCGCCTCATCCCGGTCGAGAAGGTTACATCCGGCGGAACATGTAGGTGGTCGCGTGTTTTGCCTGACCGTCCGGGTCCCACGCGTAGTCGGGAATGACACCCGCGACCTCGAAACCAAGTGACGCATAAAGCGGTTCGGCCACATCGCCGGTTCGCGTGTCGAGTGTGACGAGCGTCTTGCCGAGTTCTCCCGCGTGATCGAGAGCACGGTTCATCAGCGCTCGACCGAGCCCAAGCCTTCGGGCTCGCGGATGAACGATCATTTTCGCGATCTCGCAACGATGAGGCTGATTGGGCGGCATGGCCCGCAGAAGCTGGACGGTACCGAGCACATCGCCCTCGTGCTCCGCGCCGAAAAGGACTCGCCTCTCTGCGACGACTTCGGGCCGAACCTCCTTCGACCAAAACAGGGCCGCATCGTCATAGGACAATGGGGCCATGAAGCTGATCGCCGCTCCTGCGGCCACGCTGTCGGCAAGGATGCGGGACAGGGGTTCCAGCCATTGGTCGATCGCGGGCCCGTCGAATTCGGTGATCTGCACTTCCATGTGCGACGTCCTCAGGCCAGAGCGATGATGTACCTGGCGCCCTGGACACCCGTTTCGAAGCACGACGCGCCACGCAGTCGATACCGAAGGCAATCGCCTGGGCCGAGGTCATGGCGGACGCCATCGACGGTGAGAGAGAGCGCGCCGGACAAAAGCAGGAGGTGATGCTCGTGATCCGGGAAAGCCGGACGATCGTAGGCGATACGTTGATGGGGTTCTATCGTGCACTCGATCATTTCGAGCTTGAGCCGTCCGCTCGGCGGCGAGACTGACCGTCGGGAGAAGCCGTTCTCCTGGTCCGACCAGATGCTTTGGTCGGCATGGCGGACAAGCGGCTGAAAATCCGCTTCCAACGGCGCAAGCAGTTGTGAGAGCGGCAGCGCGAAAGCCGAAGCCAGGAGCCCCAGGGTTTCGGCTGTCGGGCTCACATCGCCGTTCTCGATCCGCGAGAGCGTCGCGCGGCTCACCCCGCTAATGCCGGCAAGGTCCTGCAACGTCAATCCACGGCTCGTGCGAAGCATCCTGAGGTGCTCGGCAAGGGCTCGGTTTCGATCCGGCGGCATTTTTCCCATTTATGGGAATAAATCCCATAATCAAACGCGACGCAAGCGCGTTTAAGGCCGCCTGATGGGAACACGGAAGGCAACGCGCGTCGAAAGCGATCCCGATCTCAGCGCGAGCGTGCGCCCCAAGAGACCTGCGACGCGCCGTTTCCGGCGCCATGGCAAGACAGCGCGTGCCGGAGAGTTGACGTCAGGAGCCGGCGTCTTCAGATCGTCCGGCTCGGGTTTAAGCCGCTTCCTGCAACCCCGTGGACAAAGCTTCAGGCGGCTTCGGTTCGGCCGGAGCTCCGAGCCATTCGGTATTGGGCGGGATCGACTCCCCCTTCATGACGAGCGTGAGCGGGCCGAGGCGCGCATTGTCGCCGACATGCGTGTCGTACAGCACGGTCGAACCCGCGCCGATCGTCACGCCATTGCCGATCGTGACGCGCCCGACCTTCATCACACGGTCCTCGTAGAGATGCGTCTGGAGAGCCGAGAGGGCGTTGATCGACACGAAATCGCCAACGGTCACGCAATCGAACTCCGTTATGTCGGTCATGTCCATGTAGACGCCCTTGCCGAATTTGGCGCCGAACAGCCGCAGGACCCACGGTAGGAACGGTGTCCCGCGCAGGTGGTCGAGCAGCACCTTGCCGGCGAGGCCCCAATACATCACGGCGACAGCCTCGGTCCGCATGGCCCAGAACGACCACATGGGTTGGGTGGTCGGCTCATAGCGGCCCATGGTCAGCCATTTCACCGCGATCACCACACCGGTCATCGCCAGTGAGATCGCCATGGCGATGACGACGAAGAGCCACAGCGCCGACCCATAGGCGCCGTCCAGCACCTTGGGGCCGATCACTTCGACCGACCATGTACCAAAGACGATGAACAGCATGGTCGGCAGCGAAATATGGACGGCCTCGAAGACGCCACGCATGTATTTCTTCCAGCGCGGCGGCTCGAACGTCCAGAGGGTCCCGCCGCCGTCGAAGCGCTGGCGCACCGGCAACTTGATCGGCGGCGTGCCGAACCACGTGTCGCCCGGACTCATCGCGGCATTCTGGGGCGGCTTCGACTTGATGCCGATGAGAGCGCCTTCAGGGATGTCCGCGCCGATCGGCACCACGGCATCGTTGCCGATGAAGACACGCGGACCTGTCCTGACGCGCTTCAACGTCATCCAGCCACGCCGGATCTCCTCGTCGCCCAGCACGACCTCGTCGGCGATGAAACATTTCTCGCCGATCTCGACCAGATCGTAACGACCCGACAGGTTGGTCGAGATTTCGGCATCCTTGCCGATCTTCGCCCCCATCAGCCGGTACCAGGCCCGCATGTAGATGGTGGCGAAGAGCGACGACAGCGTGTCGAGCGTGATCTCGGTCGCGAGCGACATGGCCCATTTGCGGAAATAGAACCAGGAATGGACCGAATAGACGCCCTCACGGACGCGGGGCAGCACCACCCAGCGCACCGCAGCGATCAGCGCCACCGTGATCAGGACGAGAACGAAGGAGGTCGGCCAGGCGAGAAGCGGCAGTGACGCCAGATAGGCCGTGCGATCGACATCCGGCACGGCGAGCCAGGCATCGAGCTGGTCGAAGACATAGAAGGCCGGGAAGATGGGCAGGAGCCCGAGTGGCGGGATCAACAGGAGGCACAGGACATAGAGGAAGCCCTGAAGGATGCGGATCGCGCGCGGTGCGTCGGCCTGGGCCGGCAAGCTGTCCCGATCGACCATGCCCACCTTGTGGCCGGGCGATCCATCCCACACCTCGCCCGCGCCCACCCGGGTGCCGGACTGAATGGCTACGAGATCGAGGAGTTCGGCCCCCTCGCCCACGACGCAGCCTTCTTCCAGCACGCAGGACGTGCCGATATAGGCGTCCGCCCCGACCGCAATGGGACCGACGATGAATTCATTGCCTTCAACGCGGGCGTTGTTGAACTTGACCTTCCCGCCAATGGCGGCACCGGCCCCGATCGAGAGGAGATCCGGCGCCCCGATATCGACATCGCCGATCACGGCGTCCGAGCCGATGTCGGCACCGAGTGCCCGCAGGAAGAGACGCATCGTCGGCGAGCCTTGCGCCCATTTGGGGTGCGTGAGCCCGATGAAGCGCTGCACCAGCCACCAACGGAAGAAATAGGCCCCCCAGAGAGGATAGCGGCCGGGCTTCATGCGGCCGATGATCAGCCATTTGGCGCCGATCGCCAGAGCCACGGTGGCGGCATTGATGACCACGTAGATCGCGATGAGCCAGACGGCTTCCTCCAGCAGCGTGGCGTCACTCCCTGAGAGCAGCATGTAGCTGATGAACACGCCGATCCATTGGAACGTCATCAGAGAAATGATCACAGGCAGCGCGATGGCCTGGGCCAGCCCGCACAGGAAGCGCCGCCGCAGGGGCGGTGGCTCGAAGGAAAGGTCGCGCTGCGGCACACTCGGCACGGTATTGCGGTGATCGAGATGCGCCGCGATGGCCCGCAGGGTGCGCAACCGGTACATGTCCTGCAGGGTCAGACCCGCCAGCTTCGGCGACTCGCGCACAACGGAGACGAAGCGCGCGGCCAGCAGCGAATGGCCGCCGAGGTCGGTGAAGAAATCAGCATCGAAGGGCACGGGCTGCGGCGGCAGCACTTTCTGCGCGGCGGCCAGTAGGGCCGCCTCTGTCGCGGTACGGGGCTCTTCCTGCGCTTCGGTCGAGACCTGCCGGGTGAGCGGCATGGCTTTCAGGGCCTTGCGGTCGGCCTTGCCGGACGACAGCCGTGGCAGATTCTCGACGATCTCGAACCTGGCCGGGATCATGTAGGGCGGCAGGTCTTGGCGCAGCGCATCGCGCAGCAGCTTCGGATCGAGCGGCAGTCCCGCAGGGTCTTTGGGCACCACGAAGGCGACGAGTTGGTCGATGCCATCATCGCTGCGGAGGACAACCGTTGCCTGTGCGACGACCTCCTGCGCCGACAGCTTCGCCTCGATCTCACCGAGCTCGACCCTGAAGCCGCGGATCTTCACCTGATCGTCGATCCGGCCCCGGAATGCGAGATTGCCCTGAGGGTCAAGCGCCACGGCGTCGCCCGAGCGGTAGAGCACGGGGTCATGTCCGTCGCCGCCGAACGGATTGGCGATGAATTTCTCGGCCGTCAGCGCATCGCGTTTCAGATAGCCACGCGCGATACCGGGACCTCCGATGAGGAGCTCGCCCTCGACGCCGGGCGGGCAGAGGTGCAACGCCTCGTCGGCGACGTAGCAGGTATAATTCGCAATCGGCCGGCCGATCGTCACCACTTCGCCGGGGCGCACCTCGGCGGCTGTCGCCACAACGGTGCTTTCCGTGGGTCCGTAGGTGTTGAAGATCGCCCGATCAGGGCGCCACCAGCGCAGGGCCAGGGAGGCTGGGCAGGCCTCTCCGCCGAGGATGATGAGCCTCAGGCTCGGCACGTCGCGGGTCAGCATGGCGAGCAGCGTCGGCACGGTGTCGAGCACCGTGATGCCTTCGGCATTCATGAGATCCGGCAGACGGTCGACCTCGCCCAGCATCTCGGCCGAGGCGACGAACAGGGTCGCGCCCACCAGATAGGGGATCCAGATCTCCTCCATGGAGAGGTCGAAGGCGACCGATGCGCCCTGAAAGACGAGATCCTCAGAGGAAATGTGGTAGAGCGTGTTCGCGGCGCGCAAGTAGTGGCAGATGTTGCGGCCGGTGATCACGATGCCCTTTGGCACGCCCGTCGAACCGGACGTGTAGATCATGTAGGCAGGATGATCTGGGGTGGCGCCAAGCGCGCGCGCATTGACCGGCGTCGCGTCGGCAGGGTCGACAAGATCAGCTGCGACGAGTGCCGGACACGGCAGATGGCCGCCGGCCTTGGCCGCGAAGCCGGCATTCGTCAGAATATAGCGGGCTTCGGCATCGCTGAGGCAAACCGCGATACGGTCGACCGGCGCGTCGGCATCGAACGGCAACCAGGCCGCACCGGTTTTCGCCACGGCGATCTGCCCGATCAGCAGCTCCGACCCGCGCGGCATCCACAGCCCGACGACGCTCCCGGGTCCAACGCCCCGCTTGATCAACCCACGCGCAACAGCGGTGGCCGCCTCATCGACCTGGCGATAGGTCAGCAGCACCTCACCGGATCGGATCGCACCTTTGTCGGCATGCGCCGCAACCGTCGCATCGAAGATTTCGGCCAGCAGTTCGTCGCGCAGGAGGTCGGGCCGCGATGGACCGATCAAAACCGCAGGAGCTTTGCCGACCGCCGAAATCGTCCCTGCCATCGGCGCCGGCGCAGCCGCTTGTCCCGGCTGGTCCGGCAAGGTCCCATCAAAATGCTCCATTTGCCCCCGCGATCCGCTTCGGCAAAAGCCAAAGCCCGCGCTTGTGTTGAGAATGCGGCGTTTCGCCGTGCTAGTCCCTAGGAACAAGCTGTGAAGTCGTCGTGATTCGTCAACCCACCCATCCATGAACACCATCGCCCGAAGAGGGGAATGACGCGTCGGCGCTGAATGGGCCCTGAACGCAAGATCGCGCGCCTTTGCGTCGATCACCTCATACTGGAAACGCGTGCTCCAGCTCGTCGAGGATCTCTTGTTCCCGGGCCGAAACCTTGCCGAAGCCCAGAATGCCTCCGGCCGCTTCGGCGACGCCGCGAGCCTTGCCGATGATCTCGGCCCGCAGGGCTTCAACCGCCGATGTGTCCATGTCCGCGCACAGAGAGGCGATGAAGCTTTTCCAACGCTCGAAGAGCTCGGGATCGGGCCGTTCGCGGAACCATGAGTCCAAGAGCGCGTGACTTGGACTTCCCTGCGAAATTCCTGCACTCTCGACGGCCTGCAGCAGGGCTGCTCGCTCGCGATCATGAAGCTCGCGGTCGGCCCAGGCGATCGCGACAAGCGGGACCAGAGCCATGGCGGCGGCGGTGTCACCATCCACATGCCGGGTCGTCAGCCCGTTAAGCGCATGAGGGTCGTGGATGCCGGACGCCACGGCCAAACCTCCGGAGGCATCTTGATGGACCATCTCACGCAGATTCAGCCGCAAACGTTCGTTCTCGTGGACGAAGAAGGCTTCCTCCATGCTGCGCCCGCGCACCCGAAGTTCGTCGTCACTCATTGTATTGCCCCACCTCTTCGGCCGCCTAGCGGCCTCTCAACACGCTGAGCCCAATGATCGATCTCATCGCCGGTTCCACCGGTGAGAGGCGCGGCTTGGATGACCGTTTCAGGTGAGTGTGTCGACTGTGTCTCGCGAAGTGCTGCTTGCCGAAATTTCATGAATGGACGACGCGCCAGTATTTCAGAACCACTGGAATCGCCCTCGGGCGAAACGAAGAACACGTCCTTGGAAAATCTCGATGTCCGGCGCCTCGGTGATGGGAACCCCTGCCAAAATATGCATCAGGGCCCGTGCGACACCGCCATGGGCAACAACCACGTCACCGGGCCGACGTTCCCCGAGCCAGGGCATCAGCCGATCGGCGAGGTCGGCGTAGCTCTCGCCGCCGGGCGGCACGAAAATCCATTTGGCCCGCTTGCGTTCCTTCACGAGCGCAGGCGCGACCGCCTTTGCCTCGCTCCACGTTAGTCCCTCCCACGCCCCGAATCCGATCTCCTTAAGACGATCATCGGTCTCATAGGCGGCAGGCGGCAGGCCGAGGGCCGACCGCAGTCGCTCCATCGTATCGCAGGTGCGCCGGAGCGGCGACGCGACAAACCGAAGGCCGGCAGGGTCAATCCCCTCCTTGTGCAGGAGCTTCTTCAGCTTGCGACCCGCCGCCGACGCCTGTTCCAAGCCGATGGGGTTCAGGGGAACATCCCGCTGCCCCTGCAACCGGCCCTGCCTGTTCCAATCAGTTTCGCCGTGGCGGATCAGGAAAAAATCGACAGGGGGCTCCACGCGTTTCCAGGGACCTGGCTCAGTCCTGACTCACGATGGAGATGTCAGGCGCTTCCGGGTTCTTCATGCCGACCACGTGATAGCCCGCATCCACGTGCAGGATCTCACCTGTGATTCCGCGCGCAGCCGGCGACAGCATGAAGACCGCGCTTTCGCCCACCTCTTCAATCGTGACGGTCCGGCGCAAAGGTGCATTCAGCTCGTTCCAACGCAGAATGTAGCGGAAATCGCCAATGCCGGAAGCCGCGAGTGTCTTGATCGGTCCCGCCGAAATCGCATTGACCCGGATCGCCTTGGAGCCAAGGTCAGCCGCCATGTAACGGACGCTCGCCTCAAGAGCCGCCTTGGCGACCCCCATCACATTGTAGTGCGGCATCCACTTCTCGGCGCCGTAATAGGTCAGGGTCAGCATGGCGCCGCCATCCGGCATCAGCAGCTCGGCACGCTGCGCCACGGCCGTGAAGGAGTAGCAGGAGATCAGCAGCGACTTCGTGAAATTGGCCTCGGACGTGTCGACGTAACGCCCCGTCAGCTCATCCTTGTCCGAAAACGCAATGCAATGGACCACGAAGTCGATCTTGCCCCAAAGGCGCTTAACTTCCGCAAAGACCGCGTCGAGGGATGTCGCATCGGTGACATCGCAATGCCCGACCACGGCCGCGTCAAGTTCCTTGGCGAGCGGCCGGACGCGCTTTTCCAGCGCGTCTCCCTGATAGGTGAAAGCGAGTTCGGCACCCGCCAGACGGGCGGCCTTGGCGATTCCCCAGGCGATCGAACGATTGTTCGCGACGCCCATGACGAGACCGCGCTTACCCTTGAGCAAGCCGCCGATCAGTGCGGGATCCGTCGCGTTGTCCACCTGGCCCATTGCCCGTTTGACCTTTTCCATGACCAGCCACGACGACGCAGCGGTCCCACCCGGTTTTCTATCGAGCCATCGGCGCGCTCGCGGCTCGCGACAGCCCCTCTGACCGGGTGTCTTAACTCAAGCCCGACGGCCAAGGAAGAGTCCCGAGCATCCGTATCCAGCGTCGTCGCGGCCCGAGCCTCACGGCACAAAAAATCCCGCCGCGAGCACCTTGTCACCGTAGGCGAACGCCTTTCGCTGACCTATGATGCTTAAGAAACCGTTACCGACACGGGGGAGGGGTCGGCGTCATGGAAACCATTCGCGACATCGGCTACCGCGACGAACTCGCTCGGTTCACACCGAACCTGCGCCGCTACGCTCGGGCGCTCGTGCGCAATCATAGCAGCGAGGCCGCTGACGAACTTGTGCAGACGACGCTCACCCGTGCGCTTGGCGGCGACCAGGCGCGGCGCGGCGCACGTCTCCTGGTGTGGCTCGTGTCCATCCTGACGGGGCTGCACCGTGAACAGGTCCGCGACATCGGCGCCGAACAGAAACTCGGCTTTGGCGGAGGCGAGTCCCCAACGGTCGGCAGTTCCTCCTCGTGGAAGTCCGCGCGCCGCGATCCTGCGCTGCTCAGCAGCATCCCTTTGGAATATCGCGAGGCCCTGCTGCTCGTCGTGCTCGAAAACATGAGCTATGCGCAGGTGGCTGAATGTCTCGGGTTGTCGGTCACCACGGTCGGCACCCGAGTGGCGCGGGCCCGCGACTACCTGGCGAAGGCGCAGGCCGGCTGGTCCAGCGACAAGCCGCTGTCTGCGACGCAGGGCAAGGCAGCGCGAACGCCAGCACCCTACCTTCGCGTCGTCAAGTGAAGGTTGCACCATGGTGATGCGTCCGTTCAGCGACGTCGATCTTCACGCTTTCGTCGACGATCAGGTCAATCCCGAACGGCGGGCCATGATCGCCAGTTACCTCAAGACCGCTCCCGACGAAGCCGCGCGTGTC
This sequence comes from Lichenifustis flavocetrariae, assembly GCF_026130545.1. GTDB lineage: Bacteria > Pseudomonadota > Alphaproteobacteria > Rhizobiales > Beijerinckiaceae > Lichenihabitans > Lichenihabitans flavocetrariae. Next base: position 116,437 of record NZ_JAMOIM010000013.1, read on the forward strand.
GAGAGTTGGCGTCGCCAGAATGAAGCGATCCGGACGGTGTTCGGCAGTGCCGCCAGTGAGCCCGTGCCCCTTTGGCTGACGATCGGTCAGGTGGCCTCCGGCCGTGAGCGAGCCTCCACACGCCCGGACCACGCGTCCGACAGCAAATCAAGCGCGCTTCGCCAGCGCATATCGTCGCCGCATCGTCAGGACTGGAGCAAAGGTTGGACGGCGTGCGCCTGTGTGGTCCTGGCGTTTGGGACGGGTCTCGCGGTCCCCTACGCGGCGCCACAATGGGCGCATGCGGTCGAGCGCTTCCTGCCGGTCTCGCCCCGTGTCGAGCAGCTCCATCGATTATCGACTCGCACCGCTGAGGCGCAGACAACCTACGGGACTGACCCGGACCACCCGGTGGAAATCCTCGATGCGCCGGCAGGATCTTTGGCAACTTGGCTCAAGCGGCACGTCGGGTTTTCGGTGAGGGTCCCCGACCTGAAGCGTGCCGGATGGACATTGCGTGGCGGCCGCGTCGTCCCGGACGATGCGGGGCGCGCCGCACTGATGGTCTATGAAAATGCCGTTGGGGATCGGCTCAGCCTGCGGATCGGACGCATCAACAATCCGGCGCCCTTCGATACCTCCTACGAGGTGACGCCAGGTCCCACGCTGGTTTGGATGGATGGTCCGCTCGGCTTCGGCATCGCGTCGTCCAAAGAAGGAAGCTGGCTCGCCGATAACGCCCGCGATCTCTATCGAGCCGTCTACGACAGCCCGGAAAGCTGAAGACCGGGGCTTCGATCTCCGACGACCAAAGAGGCGCCCCGCCTCAGGTTTCCATGCCACCACGTGGGTTGTACGGCTTCTCGTCGCGCCACGTCCGCATCACGGCATCGAGAGCCTCATCCGATCCCTCCGGAAGAACGATCCTGGGGGTGATCAGCAGATCTCCGGCCGCCTGACCATTGCCGGCGGGCAATCCTTTGCCGCGAAGCCGTAAGGTACGCCCGCTTCTGCCGCCTGCTGGAAGGCTGAGTTCGATTGTCCCGTCGAGGGTGGGGACATTCACCTTCGCGCCGAGAACCGCCTCATAGAGCGCGACCGGAAGATCGACCCGCAAGTCTCTTCCATCGACGGCAAAGAGCTTGTGCTTCGCGATATGCACCACGATGAGCGCGTCGCCCGGTGGACCGCCCGCGACGGAGGGCTGCCCTTGCCCTTTGAGACGGATCTGCTTGCCCTCCTCGATCCCAGCCGGGATCTTGATGTCGAGCGTGCGTCCGGTCGGCAGCGTCACACGGGCCTCGGCTCCATGCACGGCATCGAGCAGCGACACCGTGACATCGGCTTTCACATCCTCGCCCTTGCTGGGCGCGCCCTGGGCGGCCCCGCGCTGGCCGCGCGCGCCGCCGCCGAACAGGTCCGAGAAGAAATCGCTGGGGTCGATCGTTCCCTGCTGGCCCCGGAAGCCGCCGCGCCCGAACGGATTGGCGCCAGCCTCGAATTCGAACCCGCCAGCGGCACCCCGACGCGCGCCCGTAAAGCCTTCGAAGCCCTGTGCCCGCGGCTTGCCGTCTCCGTCGATTTCCCCGCGATCGAACTGGCCGCGCTTCGTGTCGTCGCCGACGATCTCGTAGGCCTGATTGATCTCGGCGAAGCGGTCCTGCGCCTTGGCGTCCTTGTTCTGGTCCGGATGGTATTTTTTGGCGAGACGGCGAAATGCCTTCTTGATGTCCTCCGCGCTCGCGGATTTTGACACGCCCAGCGTGGTATAAGGATCGCGCATTCAAAGACCCAGCAATGGCGCGCCCTTGGCGGCGCCGTTCGTCGCTACCTCAAGTGGGTGCTTGTGTCGCGATCGGCAAGATTGTCGCTTTTCTTAGGCATCGCTTCGTTGCGCTGCGCCAGGGCCGCGATACGGCCGACGATCCATTCCCCGCTGTTCACGCGGCAAGCCGAGGCCTGGATCACATGTTCGGTCTCTCCCTTGAGCGCGAGATGCGCCGCAAACGGCCGACAGATCCCGTCATCCTTCGGATAGGGCTGCGCTAGGGGCAGGAACGACCCCTTCGCGCCCGATGTCGGATTGTCCCAGGCGACGCTCGCGCCATTGCCCTGTGGATCGAGCGCCGTATCGAGCGCCGACTTGGCGCGGCGCCAGTCTTCGGCATCCATTTCGGCCGAAAAGGGCGAAGGATGAGTCCGCTTGATGGTCCCGGTGGCAAGGTCATCGGTCGTGACGCCGACCATTGGCACCGCGAGGGAACAGCCCGGCAACAATCCGCCGCACAGCCCAAGAAGCATCATCCTGGTGACAAACCGATCCAATCGACGCACGTTCCCCCGATCGTCGTCGGACGCCTTTATTCCACCAACCTTGACGGCCCTGTCCTTCATCAATCTCTGCCAGACTGGGTCAACTCACATCATAAGAGAAATACCGTGAACCCGTTAACCAACAATGACTTCACCTTCAGCGATGATCCATGGGGCCTGGCCCGAAGCTGGATGAAGGAAGCCGAAGCGACCGAGCCGCGCGACCCGAACGCCATGGCGCTCGCCACCGCGGATCGCGATGGGCTGCCGGATGTCCGTATGGTGCTGCTCAAGGGTTTCGATGAGACCGGCTTCGTATTCTACACCAACAGCGAGAGCGCCAAGGGCACCCAGCTCGCCGACAATTCGCAGGCCGCGATCGTTCTTTACTGGAAGTCGCTGAACCGCCAGATCCGGGCTCGAGGCGCCGTATCGCCGGTCAGCGACGCGGAATCGGACGCCTATTTCGCGAGCCGCCATCCACGCAGCCGTGCCGGCGCGATCGCCAGCGCGCAATCGCGACCGTTGGAGAGCCGTGCCGCGCTCGAAACCCGTGTGGCGGAACTCGAAGCCCAATTTGGCGATGGGCCGATCCCGCGTCCCGCCCACTGGCGTGGCTACCGCATCACTCCCCGGACGCTTGAATTCTGGCAGGATCGCCCCTCCCGCCTGCACGACCGCGTCGTCTTCACCTTCGCGGAGGCCGGAAGCTGGACGCGACAACGCCTGAATCCCTAAACGCGCTTCGCGTTCCGGCCACCTCTGTCTAAGATGGGGCAAAGTGTGGCGGTCCGGTACGCCGTGTCCTCCTCACCGCCGCCTCTCCTCGCGAAGGTTCGCCACAGCCCATGTCCAACAACCCACGCCGCACTATGCTGCTGACCGGCGCATCGCGCGGGATCGGCCATGCGACCGTCAAGCGCTTCTCATCCGCTGGATGGCGCGTGATCACCTGCTCGCGCCATCCGTTTCCTGAGAACTGCCCCTGGGAGATGGGTCCGGAGGATCACCTCCAGATCGATCTCGCCGATCCGGCCAGCACCGCGCAGGCCATTGCCGAGGTGCGCGAGCGGCTGCCCGATCGCCGCCTCGACGCGCTCGTGAACAATGCGGCGATTTCGCCGAAAGGCCCGGGCGGCTCGCGGCTCGGCGCGATCGAGACTGAATTGAGGGACTGGCAACGGGTGTTCCAGGTCAATTTCTTCGCGCCCGTCATGCTGGGACGCGGCCTCCTGGCTGAACTCGAGGAAGCGCGAGGCTCCGTCGTCAATGTGACATCGATCGCGGGCTCGCGCGTGCATCCTTTCGCGGGCGCGGCCTACGCCACATCGAAGGCGGCCCTTGCAGCCTTGACCCGCGAAATGGCGAGCGATTTCGGGCCGCGTGGAATCCGGGTCAACGCGATTTCCCCCGGCGAGATCGACACTGCGATCCTGTCCCCCGGCACCGACAAGATCGTCGAACAATTGCCGATGCGCCGGCTGGGCACGCCTGAGGAAGTGGCGAAAGCCATCTACTTCCTCTGCACCGAGCAATCGAGCTACGTGCATGGAGCCGAGATCCATATCAATGGCGGCCAGCACGTATGAGCGAAGCCGATCCGCGGCTCTATCCGACGCGGCCGATCCTGGCCGCAAGCGTCGCGGTCTTCCGCGACGGTCGGGTGCTCCTCGCTGAGCGGGTCAATCCGCCGGCCGCCAACTGCTTCTCGCTGCCCGGCGGCCTCGTCGAGGCGGGCGAGAGCCTTGAGGCGGCCGCCTTGCGCGAACTCGTCGAGGAAACGGGTGTGCGGGCCCGCATCCTCGGCTTCAACGACCATGTGGAAGTGATCGAACGCGACGACCGGGACCGGATCGCGCGGCACTTCGTGGTCGCGTCCTTCGTGGGAGAATGGATCGACGGAGACGGTACGGTTGGGCCGGAGGCACGCCGAATTCTTTGGGCCGACCCACGGGCCATCGACGATCTTCCCACGACACCCGGTCTTCTCCGCGTCTTGCACGGTGCAGGTCGGTTCTTCACCTGACCACCATGACGGCGCCCTTCGTGCTTGCCGCGATGATCGTGGCGGCCGCCTCCCCTCCCCTGCCGCCCGAGAAGTCGCCCACACCGAGCCAGGCGTCACCCCAGACATCAGTGCCTGACGAGTTGCCGCCTTACCAGGGTGAGCTCGAACGCCTGGCCGAGTTGATGGGTACGCTCACCTACATGCAGGATCTCTGCACCGCGGGCGGAGGCATCCAGTGGCGGAACAAGATGACGGAACTGCTTGCAGCCGAAGGCATCTCCGACCTCCGGCGCAACCGGCTTGCCGGCGCGTTCAATCGAGGTCTGCGCGACTACGCCGTGACCTATGTGCGATGCACACCCGCCGCAAACGTCGTGGTCGGACGCGCGCTCGATGAGGCGGCGCGTCTCACGCGCGATCTCTCGGCCCGTTTCGGTGGGTAATTCGAAGCCCGTTAACCCTGCGTTAAATCGGGCACTGGCCGAACCCGGCCGAAACGCTTAAAGTCTGCTTCGTCATGTTTACCTCAATCGAAGAATCCGACGAGCGGGTTGAAGCCGCCGACGACCGTAGAGCCGCTCTCGCCTATGTGGGCGAGGCGTTTGCGGAAGCGACACTCGACGGAATCGAGGAAACCTGCTTCGCGCAGGCGGCCTTGTTCACGGCCTTCGAGGCCATGGTGCGGCAGTTCGGCGAAGAGCCCGTCGCGGGTTTCGCCGAGGGATTGGCGGAGCGAATCCGCCATGGCGAGTTCTCGATCGCGGGCAAGCATTAGCACCGCGATGGCGCGTGCGGCCTGCCCGAACATCGCCGCAACCCTGGGGTAATTGGCTCGGGATGAGCCATACGATCTCGGCGGCCGTCACACAGGCTCGACTGTCCGCACCCTCGCTCGACCCCGGTCAGCTACCACCCTCCGTGGGGCGTCTTCGTTTGCGTATTCTGCAGGTTGCGGCCGGCGGGGACATCGACGCCCTGCTGATTCCGATCCAATGGAACGAGGTGCCGCCCCTCTTTCAGAGAGGTCAGCCGCGCGGCTTCGATCCGATCGCCTATCTCAAGGCTCGTTCCTTCGATGGTCATGGACGCGAGATGTTGGCGATCCTGTCTGCCGTGTTCAAAGCCCCGCACGCGCTGCTGACCCGGGGCGCGACTCAGAGTTACGTCTGGCCCGTGTTTCCGCCGATCTTCGACCCGACGCCCTGGCCGCAGCAGCGGCTGGCCCCCTGGTCCTGCGTCCGCTTCGCCGACCTCGCGCAGCAAGCTCCCGGCGGCGGCCCGTTGGTCTACCGCACAGCGATCGGGCTTGACGGCACCTGGCAATATTTCTGGACCGAGGACGACGGCACCGCCGCGCTTGCGCCGCCTGCCGCCCGCCGCTAACACGCAAAGCCCGACGCTCCCGCCTGCCTGCGATCCTCATCATGCCCCATAAGCCCCTCGTATTTTCCGGCGTGCAGCCGACCGGCAACCTGCATCTCGGCAATTACCTCGGGGCGATCCAACGCTTCGTGGCCCTGCAGGACAGCCACGACTGCATCTACTGCGTCGTGGACCTACACGCGATCACGCTGCCGCAGGACCCGGTCGAACTTGTCAGGACGACCCGCGAGGTCACGGCGGCTTTCATCGCGGCGGGGGTCGATCCGACCAAGCATATCGTGTTCAACCAGAGCCGCGTCTCGGGCCACGCGGAACTTGCCTGGATCTTCAATTGCGTCGCCCGTCTCGGTTGGTTGAACCGGATGACCCAGTTCAAGGAGAAAGCCGGCAAGGACCGGGAGAATGCCTCGATCGGCCTTTACGATTATCCCGTGCTGATGGCCGCCGACATCCTTGTCTATCGCGCCACTCACGTGCCGGTCGGCGAGGATCAGAAGCAGCACCTTGAACTCGCCCGGGACATCGCGCAGAAATTCAATCTCGATTTCGGGCCGTCGATCGCGGCGCACGGACATACGGACCACTTCTTCCCGCTTCCCGAGCCGCTGATCCAAGGGGCTGCGACGCGCGTCATGAGTCTGCGCGAGGGCTCGAAGAAGATGTCGAAATCGGACCCGTCCGACAACTCCCGCATCAATCTGACGGACGACGCCGACGCGATCGCGCTCAAGATCCGGCGCGCCAAGACCGACCCGGACGCATTGCCGTCCGAAATAGAGGGATTGGAGGGCCGCCCCGAAGCCGCCAATCTCGTTGGCATCTTCGCCGCACTGGCTGGCCGCACCAAGGCGGACGTTCTCGGCCAATATGGCGGCGGGCAGTTCTCGCAATTCAAGACGGCGCTCGCGGATCTCGCTGTCGAGAAACTCAGCCCGATCGCGGCCGAGATGAAGCGCCTGCAGGCCGATCCAGGCCATATCGATGCTGTACTGAAGGACGGCGGCGAGCGGGCCGGTACCTTGGCGGCCGAGACGATCGCGGCCGTGAAGGACATTGTGGGACTGCTGCGTTGAAGCGATCCAAGGCGAATCTGCCCTGGGCCTGTCCGATGTGGGCTGCTCAGGGCGTGACAGAAGCCGGATCGGCCAAGTCTTCCACTCGGTCCCACAACGCCGGAGGGCGTCGCGGGCAAGTCTCAGAAGCAACCTTTAGTTTGCTCCGAACTGCCGTCAGGCCGATTTGCGGAACGAGGATGTGTTCGTGCTTCTCACCGGACGATGCGTCCGCGTATCCGCGCCGCGTCCTCGCACGCTTTCGAGCAGGGATTCGCCAATCCTGAATTGCTCGACCAGCCTCGCGAGTTCGGAAGTTTCCTTGGCGAGCGCATGGCTGGCTGCGGTTGACTCCTCGACCATGGCCGCGTTCTGCTGCGTGACCTGATCCATCTGGTTCACAGCGGAATTGACTTCTTCAAGAGCCGTGGCCTGCTCCTGCGCGGACGCGGCGATGTTCGAAACGATGGTGCTGACTTCCTTCACTTGACCGACGATCTTTTCGAGGACGACCCCCGTCTCGCCGACCAGTCTGACGCCTTGATCGACTTGCTCGGCCGACTTGGAGATCAGAACCTTGATTTCCTTTGCGGCCTCGGCCGAGCGTTGAGCCAGAGCCCGGACTTCCGAGGCCACGACGGCAAATCCGCGGCCAGCGTCGCCGGCCCGGGCGGCCTCAACGCCGGCATTCAGGGCCAGGAGGTTTGTCTGGAACGCGATCTCATCGATCACGCCGATGATCTGGCCGATCTGCTGCGACGAGGTCTCGATGTTGTGCATAGCATCCACGGCCTTTCCGACGACAATGGCCGAGTTTTCCGCACTGTCCTTGGCGGTCCCCACCACCTGGCGTGCATGTAGGGCACCCTCAGAAGTCTTCTTGACCGTGGCGGTGATCTCATCGAGCGCGGCCGCTGTTTCCTCAAGGCTCGCCGCCTGTTGCTCGGTGCGTTTCGACAGATCGTCGGATGAAACCCGGATCTCCTCTGTTCCGCTGAGGATGTTGGCAGAACCCTGCCGAACCTGCCGCATCGTGCCTTGCATGGTGTCCAGAGCACGGTTGTAATCTGTTCTGAGCGCATCCAGTTCAGGAATGAGAGCCTCATCGATGCGCCGCTCGAGATCCCCCTCGGCAAGGGCCGTCAGGGCGGCGCCGATCTCGACCACGTTTTGCACCCGCGAGGTCACATCCGTCGCGAATTTGACCACTTTGGTGACGCGTCCCTTCTCATCCAGGATGGGGTTGTAGGAACCTTGAATCCAGATTTCCTTCCCGCCCTTGCCGATCCGCTTGTATTCGGCGCTTTGATACTCGCCTTGCCGCAGGCGATTCCAAAATTCGCGGTAGTCGGCAGTGTCACGAGCCGCATCATCCAAGAAAATCTTGTGGTGTTTGCCCCGAACCTCATCGATCGTGTAACCAAACAAACCAAGAAAATTTTTGTTCGCATCGATGACAAGCCCATCGACCGTGAATTCGATCACGGACTGGGAACGACCGATGGCCGCGATCTGCGAAGTATAGTCGAGATTCAGCAGCCTCGCTTTGGCGTCCGCCCACTCCACGACGAACCCGGTTCGCTTTCCCTGTTTGATAAGAGGCGTTACCAGCAGATCGAAGACTCGCGTCCCGACCCGAATGGTCGCGTTGTGGGGAGCCTCAAGGCTAGCCAACATGTTTCGTTGATGTGCCGGGTTCTTATGAAAGACGTCGATGTTGCTTCCGATCAACGTCGCAACACTGAAGCGGGGAAGCTCTGCCTTGAGTTCGCTTTCCGCTTCTTGTAGCAACTCGGTCAATGAGGGATTCATGTAGGTAATGTTGAGCTTGGTATCTGCAATCATAACATTGGTTCGGAGGGCATTCAGAACTGAAAAGCCTGAACCATTCATATTGGAGTAACCAAGCGAGCCGAACATTTCGATCTCCAGAAAAACTAAATATGCGCTGCAGCATCACGAGATGTGACGAATTGCAGAGACGGACGACTTCAAAACAATATACATTGGACTTGCTAAATACCGGTTAGCGCAACTCGCGCTTCGTTCGATCGAAACCGCACCTAATTCTTGGACCATAAGTCTTTTTCATAGTTAACTTCTATCAGCCTTAAAAAATGCTGAGGTCCGGAGACTTGCAGATGGCGCGCCGAGTAGGCAAGATGACACTCCTGCGCGTTGGGGAAGATCGCGCCCACTGCGCCTGCGCGTAAAGCATCGATGGTAGGTCAAGCCACGAGGGAGATAGCGCCGCTGTCCCCTTCGAATACGCCCACGACCCTGTTCCGACCGTTGGTCTTTGCAGTGTAAAGCCGCTCATCGGCCAGCCTCACGATCTGCATGAGGTCGCCGCCTGGGCCGCCCATAGCCACCCCGATGCTGACCGTGACCCGCAAGCCGGCTTTGAGCACCGCCCAGTCGGTTTCGGCCACACTGCGCCGTATCCTCTCGCAGGACTGGCACACAGTGGCGGCATCGCGCCCAATGAAAAGGAGACAGAATTCCTCGCCACCCATGCGGACGGCAAGGTCGGACGCCTCGGGGATGTTCTTGAAGAGGCCCGCCACGGTCCGAAGCACGTCATCTCCTGTCGTGTGCGTGAAGCGGTCGTTGATGCTCTTGAAATGATCCAGATCGAACATCGCGACCGCAAAGCTCCCTGCATCACGAATCAGCGACGGAATGATCGTGTCGAAAGCGCGGCGGTTGTACAGGTTGGTGAGCGGGTCTCGCAGGATCGCATCGGACAGCATGGCAGCTTGCTCCTGCGCAGCCCGTACGGCATCCTGAAGTGATTGCGTCTGGCACAGAATATTGGCTATGCGCGCACGTCTTTGCGTGCTTTCGGCCGATATGCGTGCGAGCGTCTCATGATGCAGCTTGAGATGTTTCAGCGCGCACTCGAAATCGCGCGACTTTTCATAGATCTCTGAGAGACAGAGATGCGCAATGGCACGTGCTTCGGCGTTCTCGCCTACGTTCTCGAGAGTGGCGAGGCAGATCGGCACGGCCTCGTTATGTCGATCATCCCGGACGAGAAGGCAGGCTTGCTGGATCGACAATTGGACGTGCGAACGTGCGCCCAAGGGCGATAGCGGCAGCTTTGCGCAGCGTTCGAGAGCTTGTCTGGCGCGATGCGGATCATCGACGATCAGATATTCGGCCGCATTGCAGAGGCCCAAATGGAGGCACCAGAGATCGCCTTGGCGCTCCGCCAAGCCGATGGCGTGCTCGTTGAGCTCGATCGCACGGGCGATCTGAGCCTGGCGGGTCGCCTCGTCACCGCGTTGGCGGGCGACCGTTGCGAGCACGGCATGGATGCCGGCGACGTTGATCATCCACCAAGCGACGGTCTCGGTCGAGCCCAGAGTCTGCGCAATATCCAACGCTCGCTCGCAGAGCTCAAGCGCCCGATCGGGATGCTGGCAATACCATTGAACCACACCAGCGACATTGGTGGCGAAAGCGCTCGCGTGCATATCCTGGCCGGTCTCTGCCATGGACAAGGCCACGGCGGCGGCTTCGACAGCTTGGTCGGCGACGCCAGCTTCGAGAAGAAGCCAAGCCCGCATCGCTGTCGCCATGGCGATCCCCACTTGGTTCTCCGACTCGCGCCAGATAGCAAGCGCCGCAGTGGTAACGCCTACACCCTCCTCCACATGGCCCAACTGGAAACAGAACCAGGCGTGCTGCAGTTTCGCGACAGCAATCGCCGCCGTGTCGCCTATCGACTCGAACCGGGCGAGAACCTCGGTGATGTCCTCTAGCGCTCCGCGCGGATCGCCATGGCAGCACAGGTGCCAACTGCGCTCAAGAGGCGCGATGGCATGTGGTGGGTAAAGAATGCCAGGGATCATCGACACACCTTGGCGCGATCAAAGACCGTAGGGTCGCACCAAAAGGCTAACCGTCCGTTTTATCTTCTCTCCCGGAGATCAACGTTAAACGAAGGTTAAGCTGCCGAGGCACGACGCGTGTCGCAAGGTTTTTTCAACCCGTGCGGGCGTCCTCAAAATTGCTTTCCTGCGCGGGCGCGGCCATATAGGCATCATAGACTTATCGCCTGAGGCCGGCCTTGAACCGGCTGGAGGATTGCATGTTCATCGAAACCGAACCCACTCCCAATCCCAACACCCTCAAGTTTCTCCCTGGCCGAACCGTGATGCCTGAGGGCACGCTCGACATTCGCGACGCCAAGGCGGCAGAGCAATCGGCCCTCGCGCATGCGCTTTTTTCCATCGACGGCGTGACGGGCGTCTTCTTCGGGTCCGACTTCGTGTCGGTGACGAAGGACGACGGCGACTGGAGTCACTACAAGCCCGCGATCCTCGGCGCCATCATGGAGCATTTCATGTCTGGCGCGCCGCTGGTTCACGCGGCGGGGGGTGCGGTCGAGGATGACAGCGACGAGTTCTACGATGCGGACGACGAGGAAACCGTCGACACCATCAAGGAACTGCTTGAATCGCGCGTGCGGCCCGCCGTGGCCGGCGACGGAGGTGACATCACCTTCAAGGGCTATCGCGGCGGCGTTGTGTATCTCAGCATGCGTGGGGCCTGTGCGGGTTGCCCCTCCTCGACGGCCACGCTTAAGCATGGCATCGAGAACCTGCTCAAGCACTTCGTTCCGTCGATCCAGGCCGTCGAGCAGGTTTAGGCAAATCAATGCGGCCACTCCCGCCCCCGCGATTTCCAACGTTAAAGGGCTGGGGCGGCCGTGGCTGAAGCGTCGCGCGCGGGAGGATCGTCCCGCAAACCTCGCTATGTGCTGGCCATCGACACAGCCCTCGGGGCGGCCTCCGCGTGTCTGCTCGACCTGAGTTCGGGCACACCGGTCGCGGCCGAGTCGCTGCCGATGGAACGGGGACACGCCGAAGCCCTCCTGCCACTGCTCGACCGAATCGTGGCACAGGTCGATGGTGGCTTCGACGCCATCAGCCGTGTGGCCGTCACGGTGGGTCCTGGTTCCTTTACTGGGATACGGGTGGGGGTCGCAGCGGCTCGGGCCATCGGGCTTGCCTGTCAGATCCCGGTCGTGGGTGTGTCGACCCTGCAGGCCCTGGCCGCGCCGGCAATCGCGTCCAGGATCCAGCCTCCGATCATCGCGGCAATCGACGCCAAGCACGGCAATGTCTACGCGCAGATTTTCGGTACGGCTGGCATCACGGTAATGGAAGCCTGCCACGCCTCCGTGGCCTCGGTCATCGAAGCGGCCGGGCCAGGCCCTCTGCGGCTGGTCGGATCGGGAGCCCCGATGCTCGCAATCGAGGCCTGGTCGCGTGGCCTCAACGCCGATGTCGACGCGCATACGGCGGTTCCCGACATCGCCCTCGTGGCACGCCTCGGTGCATTGGCCGATCCCGAGGCGGCCGGGCCGAAACCGCTCTACCTCAAACCACCCGATGCCAAGCCGCAGAAGGCCTTGAGCCCTCCTCCTGAACCGACGACCGCGGACGCATGATTTCGCCGTTTCCTCTATTGGGCAAGGCGCCGCCGCCCGTCATCCAGCCGCTCAAGAACGGGCTGGCCGACGAATGCGCGGCCTTGCACGCGACGGCATTCCGGTATTCCTGGGGCGAGCATGAATTCGAGCGGCTGATCAGCGCCTCCAATGCGTTCGGCGATGCGGCGCTCGATCCACGCAAGAAGGCGTTACTTGGCTTCATCCTGTCGCGCGTGGCGGCCGACGAGGCGGAGGTGTTGACCGTGGTGGTCGCTTCGGCTCATCGCAGGCGCGGCATCGGGCGCCAGCTCGTTGCGAGCCATATCGCGCGACTGCGCAACGTGCATGTGAAGACCCTTTTCCTTGAGGTGGGTGAGACCAACACGGCAGCCCGGAAGCTCTACGGCGATCTCGGCTTTGTCGAGGTCGGACGCCGCAAGAACTATTACCGGACCGAACAGCCGGCCGAACAGATCGCGGCGCTGGTGCTTCGCCGAGACATCGACCCGACGCAGCGGCGCGGCTGGGACGCCTGACGATAGCATCGATCGTCCGCGCGACAGGCCATGACCGCACTTGATGCCGTCCACGGCAATCAATCGGCGGGATGGGAAGTGGGCGCTGCATCTCTCCCAACCGCCACCTCTTCATGAGGTAGTTGAGCGGATCTCGATGAGATAGACGATCGTACCCTGATCAGCCGCGATGCTGAGGCCGTCGCAAGCGGGCTGGATCAGGGCGCAGTCCCGCGCTCCAAGGGTGGGGCCGGCTTCGATTTGGAGTGTCCCGACGGCGCAAAAGATCAGCGCGACTTCCCCGTTCAAGGCGAGTTGGAGCCTCCCTTCCACATCGAGACGCTGGACGGTGTGAACGATCCGGCCCCGTCGTGTCATGACATTGAGGTCCGTGATGGGTCCCTCGAGCAATTGCGCCTCGGTCGGCTCATCGGCCGGGAATGCGTAAGGCAGGGTCTCACGCCGGAGCAGGACCGGTGCATCCTCGCCCACCCGAAGTTCCAGCCCCACTCCCTCAAGGATCGCGAGCGTCCGGTCGACCCCCGGGAAAGTCGAGAACGGCCCATCCGTTGCCACGCGCGCCGCACTGAGCCGCCAATCGAAATCCTCCAGTCCTGCCCCTTCGGGGTGCACCGCGATCTCGATCGTCTCGCCGCCGCCGTTCTTCCACGGCATGCGGCGACACTCAGCCGCCCGGATCACGCGGACGGGCACGCGGCTCATTCCAGGATGCCGGGGAGGTTGAGCTGGTGCTCGCGGGCGCAGGCGATGGCGTCCTCATAGCCCGCATCGGCATGACGCATGACACCGGTGGCCGGATCGTTCCACAGCACGCGTGCGAGCCGCTTCGCGGCCGCCTCGGTCCCGTCAGCCACGATCACCATGCCGGCATGCTGCGAGAAGCCGATGCCGACGCCACCGCCGTGGTGCAGAGACACCCAGGTGGCGCCCGACGCGGTATTGAGCAGCGCATTGAGCAGCGGCCAGTCCGAGACGGCATCCGAGCCGTCTTTCATCGCCTCCGTCTCGCGATTGGGTGACGCCACAGAGCCGGAATCAAGATGGTCGCGGCCGATCACGATCGGGGCCTTCAATTCACCGCGTGCCACCATCTCGTTGAACGCAAGGCCGAGGCGGTGCCGGTCCCCCAGGCCCACCCAGCAGATGCGGGCCGGGAGGCCCTGGAAGTGAATACGCTCACGCGCCATGTCGAGCCAGCGATGCAGGTGATGGTTGTCGGGCAGAAGCTCCTTCACCTTGGCGTCGGTCTTGTAAATGTCCTCCGGATCGCCGGACAGCGCGGCCCAGCGGAACGGCCCGATGCCCCGGCAGAACAGCGGCCGGATATAGGCCGGGACGAAACCCGGGAAGTCGAAAGCGTCGGCGACACCCTCTTCGAGCGCCATCTGGCGGATGTTGTTGCCGTAATCGAGCACCGGCACCCCCATGCGGTGGAAATCCAGCATGGCCCGGACGTGGATCGCCATCGAGGCGCGGGATGCCTTGTCGACCGCCTTGGGATCACGCTCGCGTTTCGTCTCCCATTCGGCCAGGCTCCAGCCTTGCGGCAGATAACCGTTGATCGGATCGTGGGCGGAGGTCTGGTCGGTCACGACGTCCGGCTTGATGCCCCGGCGCACGAGTTCGGGGAAGACGTCGGCCGCATTGCCGAGCAGACCGACCGAGACCGGCTTCTTGCTCTGCTTGGCCTCTTCGATGATGGCGAGGGCTTCGTCGAGCGTCTCGGCCTTGCGGTCGAGGTAGCCGGTCTTCAACCGCATCTCAATACGGCTCGGCTGGCATTCGACGGCGAGCATCGAGGCGCCCGCGAAGGTCGCGGCCAGCGGCTGGGCTCCGCCCATGCCGCCGAGGCCGCCCGTCAAAATCCAGCGTCCCGCGAGATCGCCATTGTAGTGGCGGCGGCCCACCTCGACAAAGGTTTCGTAGGTGCCCTGCACGATGCCCTGACTGCCGATATAGATCCAGGAGCCGGCCGTCATCTGGCCGTACATCATGAGCCCCTTGCGATCGAGCTCGTGGAACTTCTCCCATGTCGCCCAATGCGGGACGATGTTCGAATTGGCGATCAACACGCGCGGCGCATCGGCATGCGTGCGGAATACCCCGACCGGCTTGCCGGACTGCACCAGCAGCGTCTCGTCGTCCTCCAACTGCCTCAGGGCCGCGACGATCTTGTCGTAGCTGTCCCAGTCCCGCGCCGCCCGGCCGATGCCGCCATAGACGACGAGCTCGCCCGGCCGCTCGGCGACGCCAGGGTCGAGATTGTTCATCAGCATGCGCAGGGGGGCTTCGGTGAGCCAACTCTTGGCTGAGAGTTCGGTGCCGGTCGGGCTGGCGATGTGGCGAGCGTTATCGATGCGGGTCATGCGGTCCCCTCGTGGCGCGCGAAGGCGAGAGCCGCCTTCAGGATGTTCTGCAACACGGCCCGGATCGGCGCCGCATAGGTCTCGTCGTATGGCACCGGCCAGTCGGCTTCGCTGACCGGACCAGGTTTCTCGGCCATATAGCCCCGGCAGGCCAATTCCATCTGCACCGCATGGATGCCGCGCTCGGGCGCCGCATGGTGGCGGGTGATGAACCCGCCCTTGAAGCGGCCGTTGATCACGTGGCTCATCCCGGAAGAGCCGCAGAGCCGCTCGACGGCCGCCGCCAACTCAGGCGCACAGCTCGCACTGGAATTGGTGCCGATATTGAACACGGGCAGCTCGCCGTCAAACAACCGGGGAATGACGGAGCGGATCGAATGGCAGTCGTAGAGCACGACGCGGTCGTGCAAACCGCGAAGGCGGTGGAGCTCGGCCGCGAGCGCCGCGTGGTAGGGGTCGAAATAGCTGGCCCGGCGCTCGCCGGTCTCCTCTAGCCGCAGTTCCGCGCCCGGTCGATAGAGCGGCTCGCCGTCGAAACTCGTGGTCGGGCAGAGTTCGGTCGTGGCCTGCCCCGGATAGAGCGAGATGCCGGACGGGTCGCGGTTCACGTCGACGACCGTGCGCGAGATGGCGGTGCGGACGATCGTGGCATCGAGATCCGCGGCGAAATCATAGAGCCGCTCGATCCACCAGTCCGCATCCTTGCGGGCGAGCCACGGCGAGACGAGGCGCCCTTCCAGTTGGGGCGGGATATCCGTTCCGGTGTGAGGGATGCTGACCAGCAGGGGCGCCTGGCCATGACGGATGGTGAGCCAGTCGGTCATCGTGGGGTTCCAGTAAGGCTCGGCAGCTTCACCGCACCCGCAGCCGCCGCCAGCGCACCACTGCGTACCAGCGCATTGGCGGCTTCCATATCGGGATGGAAATAGCGATCGTCCTCCAGGGTCGGCACCTCGGCCCGCAGCAGGGCCCGCACGGCCTCCAGGGGCTCGCTCGACGCGAGCGGCCGGTGGAAGTCGCAGGCCTGGGCGGCCGCCAGTAACTCGATGCCGATCACGGCGCTCGCATTGGCCAGCATGGGCAGAAGCCGGCGCGCACCATGGGCCGCCATCGAGACGTGGTCTTCCTGGTTGGCCGAGGTGGGGATCGAGTCGACGCTGGCCGGCGTGGCACGGCCCTTGTTCTCCGAGACGAGCGCCGCGGCCGTGACTTGCGGGATCATGAAGCCGGAGTTGAGGCCCGGCTTCGGCGTGAGAAAGGCCGGAAGGCCAGACAGGGCGGGGTCGACCAGCATGGCGATGCGCCGCTCGGCGATGGAGCCGATCTCGCAGATCGCCAGGGCCATCATGTCGGCCGCGAAAGCCACAGGCTCGGCGTGGAAGTTGCCGCCCGAGAGCGCTTCGTCCTCTTCCGGGAAGATCAGTGGGTTGTCGGAGACGCCGTTGGCTTCCGTTTCGAGCAGGCTCGCGGCCTGCCGCAGTACGTCGAGGCAGGCGCCCATCACCTGCGGCTGGCAGCGCAGGCAATAGGGATCCTGCACGCGCTCGTCACCCAGGCGATGCGAGTCCCGGATCGGGCTGCCGGCCATGAGCGCCCGCAGCGCGTCGGCCGTCTCGATCTGGCCGCGATGTTTGCGCAGGCGGTGAATGCGCGGGTCGAAGGGCGTGTCGGAGCCGCGCGCCGCATCGGTCGACAGCGCGCCAGTCACAAGCGCGGACTGAAACAGTGTCTCGGCCTCGAACAGCGCGGCCAGCGCATAGGCGGTTGAAAACTGGGTGCCGTTCAGCAGCGCCAGGCCCTCCTTGGCGCCGAGCACCACTGGCGCGAGGCCCGCGCGCCGAAGCGCCTCGGCAGCCGGTAGGCGGTCGCCCTCCAAAAAGGCTTCACCGACACCGATCATCACGGTCGTCAGATGCGCCAAGGGCGCGAGGTCGCCGGAGGCACCAACCGAGCCCTGGGCCGGAATCACCGGTACGACGCCTTTGGCCAGCATGGCTTCGAGCAATTGAAGAGTCGCGG
This sequence comes from Lichenifustis flavocetrariae, assembly GCF_026130545.1. Lineage (GTDB taxonomy): Bacteria > Pseudomonadota > Alphaproteobacteria > Rhizobiales > Beijerinckiaceae > Lichenihabitans > Lichenihabitans flavocetrariae. The sequence continues at coordinate 133,536 of NZ_JAMOIM010000013.1, forward strand.
GCCGGATGCCTGAAGCGCCCTGAGCCAAGCTTGCGATTTTCAAGGCCATCATCAGCCGGGTCACGGCGAGCGGCATGGGTTCGCCGGTGCCGGCCGCATGCGACAGCACGATATTGCGCTGCAGCCGTTCGAGGTCGGTCGTCTCGATGCGGACACTGGCGAGCTTCCCGAACCCTGTGTTGATGCCGTAGACAGGCTCGCCGTGCGCGAGGATCCTGTCGACGGCCGCGGCGCTGGCCGCCACGGCCGGCCGGCACATCTCGTCGAGCGCAGGGATCGCACCGGCATAGATCTGCCGCCAGGCAGTGAGCGGGACGGCGCCCGGTGTCAGAACGAGGGTCGTCACTGGCCTCTCCAGATGCGGGCGTGAAGGGGATTGAACCCCATGCGATAGACGAGGTCGGCCGGGCGCTCGATGTCCCAGATCGCGAGATCCGCGAACTTGCCGGCTTCCAGGGTTCCGGTGTCCTTGAGGCGACCGAGGGCCCGCGCCGCTTCGCGTGTCACGCCGGCCACGCATTCGTCGACCGTCATATGGAACAGGGTAGCGGCCATGTTCATGGTCAGCAGCAGGGAGGTCAACGGCGAGGTGCCGGGGTTGTTGTCGGTCGCGAGCGCCATGCGGGTTCCGTGCCGCCGGAACAGATCGACGGGCGGCTTCTTGGTCTCACGGATGAAGTAGAAGGCGCCGGGCAGCAGCACCGCGACGGTCCCGGCGGCCGCCATGGCGGCGGCACCAGTCTCGTCGGTATATTCCAGATGGTCCGCCGAGAGGGCACCGTAACGCGCCGCCAGCGCGCCGCCCTGCAGGTTGGACAATTGATCGGCATGGAGCTTGACCGGTAACCCAAACCGCTTGGCCGCGTCGAAGACATGGGCGATCTCGTCCGGGGAGAAGGCGATCCCCTCGCAGAACCCGTCGACAGCATCGGCAAGGCCCTCCGCCGCGAGGGCGGGCAGCATGTCCCGCACAAGCGTCGCGAGATAACCGGCTTTGTCGTTCTTGAACTCGGGCGGCAGCGCATGCGCCCCGAGGAACGTCGTGACCACGGAAACAGGCCGCACCGTGCCGAGCCTGCGCGCCACCCGAAGCGCCTTGCGCTCGCTCGCGAGATCGAGCCCATAGCCCGATTTGATCTCGACAGTCGTCACGCCCTCGGCCAACAGGGCGTCGAGGCGCGGCAAGGTCTCTTCAAGCAGCCTCTCTTCGCTCGCGGCCCGCATCGCTTCGACGCTCGACACGATCCCGCCGCCCGCTCGGGCGATCTCCTCGTAGGAGGCCCCTTGCAGCCGCAGTTCGAATTCACGCGAGCGATTGCCGGCATGGACGAGATGGGTATGGCAGTCGATCAGGCCCGGCGTGATCCAACGCCCCTGGCAATCCACAGTCTCGGTGGCGTCGCGCAAGGGCGCCGGCAGATCAGCTTCCGGACCCGCATAGACGATGCGGCCGTCCTTCACCGCGAGGGCCGCGGCCTCGACGGCGCCAAGCCCCGGTCGATCCGCCGCCAGGGTGGCAAGGCGGGCATTGTGCCACAGACGGTCGGCGGCAGCTGATTCGACGGGCATCGAAAATCTTCATTTACTTGCAACGACGCCTATAATGTATAGACATAATCAGGCGTGGCGCAAGTAGGACAAAGGATGCACTCGAAGATCGACGGTCGCGCTTCGCGCGATGCACGAGCGACCACGATGGACGATGCCGACCAACGACACAAAGCGGCGAGCGGCTCGCTGCACCAACGCATCCTGTCCGATGTCAAAGACAAGATCCTGTCGGGTGAATGGCCACCCGGCCATCGCATTCCCTTCGAGCACGAACTGGCCTCGACCTACGCCTGCTCCCGCATGACCGTGAACAAGGTGCTGACGCAGCTCGTCGGCACGGGTCTGATCGAGCGCCGTCGCAAGGCAGGCAGTTTCGTGATGCGGCCGCAATCGCAATCCGCCGTATTAAAAATTCAGGACATCGGCAGGGAGGTGACGGCGCTTGGGCTCGCGTATCGCTTCGATCTTTCGGCGCGCCAAGAACGCGCTGCGACAGAGCGGGATATCGGCCGCATCGACCTCGGCCCGGGAGCGCCTCTCCTCGACCTGACCTGCTGTCATTTCGCCGGCTCCCAGCCGTTCTGCATCGAGGAGCGTCTCATCAGCCTCAACGCGGTTCCGGAGGCAGTGGACGCGGATTTCGCGCTGTCTCCCCCCGGAACCTGGCTGATGCAGCGCGTTCCCTGGACCAACGCAGAACATACGATCAGGGCCGCGGCAGCCGGCAAAGCGGTCGCCGCCATGCTCGCGATCACCGAGCGGAGCCCCTGCCTGATCATCGAACGAAAGACCTGGAGTGCTGGACAACCCATCACCTTCGTGCGGCTGACCTACCCTTCCGAAGCCCACCAGCTGGTGGCCCGCTTCGAGCCCTCCGACACTTAGCAGACCGAGGCCCGGAGGGGGTCACCCATGCTTCGCCCAAAAGCGGCTCGCCGATGGCGACGCCGGTTTCACACGGGTCTCCCCGGCGGCTTCGGCGATCACCTCGCAAAACAAGCGGTGGTAGGCCTCGACACCGACCTCCACCGAAAACGCCCGACCACGCTCCTGCAGCAGCATGGCGTCCGGGGGATTCTGCAAGGCTGCCAACATGGCGGACGCCAAACACTCCTCGTCGTCCAGGGGAATGAGAGCCCCGTATTTGCCATCGTCCAGGACCTCGCGCGGTCCCGGACTGTCATAGGCCACGACGGGCACGCCATAGGCGAGAGCTTCAGCGATCACCATCGAAAAGGATTCGAGGCGGGATGCGGTCACGAAACAGGCCGCCTGCTGGTAGAGCGCCCAAGGTTCGGGAACGTAGCCATGGAGTTCGACGCGTTTTTCGAGGCCCAACCGGAGGATTTCGTCCTGGATGGCCGGGCGGTCAGGACCTTCCCCCAAAATCATCAACCTCGCCTCACAGCGCGCGGCAATCCGCCCGAAGGCGCGGACCACGGCCCGCATGTTCTTGTCGGGCACAAGGCGTCCTGCGGAGAGGATCATCGGAGGTGTCCCGGTCGGCCGTGGAGCAGCCGGCGCGCCAGTCCCGACCATGACCGGATTATAGATCGTCGTCACGCGACGCGGTGAAGCCCGCCAGCGGGCGACAAGATCGCGATGCAGGCCATGCGACACCGCGACGGTGCGGGCTGTCAGCCGCGATAGAACGGGCAGCAACCAATAGGCGGCGCGGCTCAGGCGCTGCGGCTCACTGGCCGCGAAGGCATGGTAGGAAAGAACGGCCCGTGCCAACCGACCGCAGAGCGTCGCGGCCATGACATGTTTCAGGTTGGAAACCCCGATCGCCGACAAGGTGATGTCAGGATTTTCTCGCCGCAACAGGCCCACAAGGCGGCCAACAGTGCGGAGGTGACCGGAGCCAAGCACCGCAATTTCAATGTCAGGATCGAGGAATCTCTGGTTTGCGTCGTCTTCGGCATCAACGGCGATCAGCACGCGCCATCCTTGCCGCACAAAGCCAGTCGCCAGAAGAGAGCAGACCCGCTCGGCGCCGCCGCCCGCCAGAGCATGAGTGTAGATCAGCAGGGTCTTTCGGGCGGACATGCGCGTCGCGTCGATCCCGCTGGCTCCGGTCCGAATGCCTGAACGCTACGGCCACGCGAAAGCAGCAGACAAGCCGGATCAGTCCTACCGCCGAGATATTTCGAAACGGTTGCACGAGCGCTTCGATGATGCGCGTCGATGTTTCAAATCGCCCTCCCTCACCAGTTTAGAAGCGTTCGAAGGTATTGCAACTTTCCCAGTTTGAAGTCATTATAAACTGGCGAAGCAAACGTACTTTCGAGGAGAAACGCAATGAATTCGACCGCGACCTGCAGCAAATGCGCCTTCTTCGATCTCCATTCCAATGGCATCCAGACGCCGAAGCAGGATGGGCTTTGCAGGTTCAATCCGCCGGTCTCTCAGCCAAGCGCTCAGGATCATGGCCTGTGGCCCGTCGTTTCGACCAATGACTGGTGTGGTCACTTTGCGTCCGGCTCCACGCAGACGGCCGCCGAATAACCACCAGCGTACGGCGGCGGCCCCAAGACCGCCGCAACGTTGCAGCCACATCCTTGAATATGCCCCCTGGCAGTATATGTAAGGCGGGTAATCATTGATGTGATGGGCATGACGGACCAGGGGCAACGACGAACTGAGGCTCTTGGAAGGGGGGGATCGCCCAATTATCGTCGTCAAGCGCGCGTACCGAAGGCGGATCGCGCTGAAGCGACGAGTAAGAATGTGGCGCGGGAAATCCTGCGCTTGGAAGCGATCCGCCTCACTCTCGATGAAGAGATCCTCAGGCTGAGACGGCTTCAGGCGGGTGAGGTCTCATAGACCCTGCATTTGGATCTCGGACCGTCGTGGTCCGGCCGCCATCTGGCATCCACATATCGCGGTGGAAGAAGCCAACTCACGCGGACCGATGCGACCTACACGCGGTCGAGACACTAAAGCGCGCCTCCAATCGCGGCATTAGTCTTGATTGTCAGCAGCCTGCGCGAGAAAGTCAGCGACATAAGGGGCAAAGGATCGCCAGCACTCAAGCCGAAAGCTGAGCGGGGCAAAACGCCAGAGAACGATTTCGGCCTTTCCCAGAACGGTTTGGGTGCACATGCCGACCGGAAAGGCCGCCAGGTCGAAATCGAGCGGGCACCCCTCGCTCAACAGGCCGGCACCACCCGCACCCACGATGTCGAATCCCGTGTTGCGATGTGACACGTCGACAAGGCTGTGCGGCTCCGCCGCGAGAGCTGTTTCCAAGGCCGCGAAGAGCGTACCGGCATCCTGATCGGTCGCGATCAGCAGCCACTCATCCGGCCCGAGCCACAAAGCGCTTCTGGCTCCCGCGACGCTCGAACGGCATGGCTCGACCGCCGGACGCGCACCGAAGGCCTCACCGAGCTTGATGGCAGTAGCTTCAGACCCGCGAAAGCTGAAGCGGGCCACGGGAGCCAGTTCCGTGACCGAGGCCATGCGTCGACCCGCGAGCGAGCCGGATCGCGCGAGTGTTACCGTCTCAACCATTGAGCCGCACTCCTTCGAGATCATAGAAGACCGGTTTGACGATCTTGGCCGAGATCGAACCCGACGGCATCGGAATATAGAGTGTCTCGCCCATGCGCCCGCGTCCGCCTTCGACTACCGCCATGGCGATGGAGCGGCCCAGCACGGCGCTGAAATAGGACGACGTCACGTGGCCGAGCGCATGCGTCCCGCGTGCCGGCGTGGGGTCGCCAACAATCTGTGCTCCCTCTTCCAGAACGGTTCGGGGATCGTCAGTCATTAGGCCGACGATTTGCTTGCGGTTCGGCGCCACGAGGTCGGGCCGCCCGAGCGAACGCTTACCGACGAAATCGGGCTTGGTCTTGCCGACCGCCCATGCCATGCCGGCATCGTCGGGCGTCACCGTCCCGTCGGTATCCTGGCCTACGATGATGTAGCCCTTCTCGGCCCGCATCACATGCATGGCCTCCGTGCCATAGGCAACCGCGTCGAACTTGCGGCCCTCGGCCCAGAGCGCCTCCCAAGCCGCGCGGCCGTAATCCGCCGGTACGTTCACCTCGAAACCGAGTTCGCCCGTGAAGCTGACGCGGAAGAGGCGCATCGGCACACCCTGGAACGTGCCGACCTGCAGGCTCATATGCGGCATGGTCTCGGCCGAGATATCGAGGCCGTCGACGAGCGGTGCGAGCATCTCGCGCGCCCGGGGACCCTGCACGGCGATGACGGCCCATTGCTCGGTGGTCGAGGTGAGCCAAACCTTGAGATCGGGAAACTCCGTCTGGAGATAGTCCTCCATATGGGCCATCACACGTGGCGCGCCGCCCGTGGTCGTGGTGACATGGAAACGATCCGTCGCGATGCGGCCCACCACGCCGTCATCCATGATGAAGCCGGCTTCATTGAGCATCAGCCCATACCGGCACTTGCCGACGCCGAGCTTCGTCCAACTGTTGGTATAAAGCCTGTTCAGAAACTCTGCCGCATCCGGTCCGACCACTTCGATCTTTCCCAGCGTCGAGGCGTCGAAGAGGCCGGCGCGCTCACGTGTGATCTGGCACTCGCGGTTGACGGCCGCATGCATGTCTTCGCCCGCACGCGAGAAGAACCACGCCCGTTTCCAGAGACCGACGTCTTCGAAGCGGGCGCCATGGGCCGCCGCCCAACCATGGATCGCGGTTTCGCGGACCGGATCGAACAAGGCGTCGCGCGAAAGACCCGCGAAAGACCCGAAGGTGACGGGCGTATAGGGCTGCCGGAAAGTCGTCAGACCAATTGAAGGCACCGACCGGCCGAGTTCGGCCGAGGCGATCCCGAGCGCGTTCATGTTCGACGTCTTGCCCTGATCCGTCGCCATGCCGGTCGTGGTGTAGCGCTTGATATGCTCGATCGACCGGAACCCCTCACGCGTGGCGAGGGCAATATCCTTGGCCGTGACATCGTTCTGGAAATCCACGAAGGCTTTCACTTGAGTCGGATCGCGGTCGTGCGGCGTAGCACCGATGAACCCGGCCCCTGTGGACTCGTCATCGCCCACGACCGCGAAGTCCCGATCCTCGACAGCCATCTTGATGACGGCATGTCCGGCGCGATGACCGTCGCGCAAGATCTGCGCGAGTCCGAAGGTCCCCGCACAGGCACCGATGGAGACCTGGTCCTGCGCGGGTGTGCCGGGCAGGAAACTGTTGCTGCCCTCGTCATAGGCCAGTTTGCCGCGCGACTGCGAGAAGAGATGCACGGACGGGGTCCAGCCGCCACACATCAGCACGAGATCGCAGGCTAGGCTTTCGAGATCGGTGACATGGCGGCCGCTCACCCGGCCGATCCGGACGCCACGGACCCGCGTGGTGCCGCTTGTCCCGACGATCGTGGCGCCCCGCATGATCGGCAGGCCGGCCCGCTCGGCCGCCACGCTCAAGGCGCCCTCGGAGCTCTCCCGCAGGTCGACGATACGGACGATCTGAACGCCCGCAGCCGCGAGGTCGAGCGCCGCCCTGTAGGCGCTGTCGTGCGCGGTCGCGACCACGACACGCGTGCCGGGCTTGACGCCGAAGCGATTGAGGAAGGTGCGGCCGGCCGAGGCCAGCATGATGCCAGGGCGGTCATTGTCGGGAAACACGAGGGGCCGCTCGATGGCGCCGGTCGCGAGCACCACGTGCTTGGCGCGCACCTGCCACAGCCGCTCACGCGGCGCGCGGTGATCGGGCTGCGCCAGATGATCCGTCAGGCGCTGGTTCAGGCCGATGAGGTTGTGGTTGTAGTAGCCGAAAGCCTGAGTGCGCGGCAGCAGGGTCACGTTGGGCCGGGCCGCGAGCGCCTCGATCGTGGCGGCCGCCCATGCATCGGCCGCCATCCCGTCGATGACGGCGTGGTTGTCGTCGGCGAGCGATCCGCCGAAGACGGGATTCTCATCACAGAGGATAACGCGGGCGCCCGATTGGGCGGCCGATGTCGCGGCGGCCAGACCCGCCGGGCCCGAACCGACCACCAGCACTTCGCAGTGAGCGAAGCGAGTGGCGTAATGATCGGGATCGGGATCTCGCGAGGCCTCGCCGAGGCCGGCTGCGCGGCGGATCGCGGGTTCGAACAGATCGGCCCAGAGCTTCGCGCCCTTGACGAAACGCGGCCCCATGAAGGTCTTGTAGTAGAAACCCGCGCCCAGCATCGGCGATACGAGACTGTTCACCGCGCCGACATCGAAGGCGAGCGAGGGCCAGCGGTTCTGGCTCTTCGCCACGAGTCCTTCGTAGAGTTCCACCTGGGTGGCGCGCAGGTTCGGCGTCCATCGGCCGCCGCCGCGATCGACCGTCACGAGGGCGTTCGGCTCCTCGGCCCCCGCTGCGAGAATGCCGCGTGGCCGATGGTATTTGAATGAGCGGCCGAGAAGGTGAACGCCATGACTGAGGAGGGCCGACGCCAGCGTGTCTCCGACGAAACCATCGTAGCCTCGACCGTCGAAGGTGAACCGGACGGGCTGATTCCGGTCGATGCGGCCGCCACGCGGCAGGCGAAGGGCTCCGCTCATCGGGAAGGCTCCCCGGATGTCTCAAGGCTCGGGCGAGGTTCGCCACTCTTGTAGGTGGCCAGGATGTTGTCGCTCACCGTATCCCGCAGGCAGTTGAAGAATCGGCCGCAGCCGGACGTGTGGCGCCAGCGTTCCGCGATGATGCCTTTCGGGTTCGTCCGCGTGTACAGGAACTCGCCCCAGGCCTGATCATCGGCGACCTGCGGCTCACGCGTGATATGCGCTTCCCCGGCATGCTTGAATTCGAGCTCGGAGCGCGGGCCGCAGTAAGGACAGGGGATCAGAAGCATGGACGTCTTTCGGACGTTGGCATGAAGGCCGGCTGAAGGGATGGCGGCGTCAATGGGCCACTGCGGCGGCGGCGGCCTCGTCGATCAGCCGGCCGGTGCGGAAGCGGTCGAGGCTGAAGGGCGCATTGATCGGGTGGGGTTCGCCTGTCGCGACCTGATGGGCGAAGACATGGCCCGAACCGGGCGTCGCCTTGAAGCCGCCCGTGCCCCAGCCGCAATTCAGGAACAGCCCCGGCACCGGCGTCTTGCCGATAATGGGCGACCGGTCGGGCGTGACATCCACGATGCCACCCCAGTTGCGCAACATGCGCAGGCGCCGGACGTTGGGGAACATCTCGCAGATCGCATCGAGCGTGTGCGTCGCGATGTGCAGCCCTCCGGTCTGGCTGTAGGAGATATAGGCATCGGTGCCGGCGCCGATGACAAGCTCGCCCTTGTCGGATTGCGACATATAGGCGTGGATCGTGTTCGACATCACGACGCATGGCATGACGGGCTTGACGGGCTCGGAGACCAGCGCCTGTAGAGGATAGCTTTCGAGAGGCAGCCGCACGCCCGCCATGCTCATCACGTGGCTGGTGTTGCCCGCCGCCACCACGCCGATGCGCTTGGTCGCGATCGTGCCGCGTGTGGTCTCGATGCCCGCCACGGCGCCGGAGGCGTCGCGGGTGATGGCCGTCACTTCGCAATTTTGCAGGATGTCGACCCCGAGCGCCGAGGCCGCGCGGGCGTAGCCCCAGGCCACCGCGTCATGCCGGGCCGTGCCGCCGCGCCGCTGCAGCGAGGCGCCGATGACCGGATAGCGGATGTCCTTGGAGATGTTGAGGATGGGACAGAAGGCTTTCGCCTGCTCGGGCGTCAGCCACTCGTTGTCGGTACCGGCGAGCCGGTTGGCATGCACGTGCCGTTTGAACACCTGTACGTCGTGAATGTTGTGGGCGAGCATCATGACGCCGCGCGGCGAATACATGACGTTGTAATTGAGAACCTGCGACAGGTCCTGCCACAAGGTCATTGCATGGCCGTAGAGGGCCTCGGACTCTTCCCACAGATAGTTCGAGCGGATGATGGTCGTGTTGCGGCCCGTGTTGCCGCCCCCGATCCAGCCCTTCTCGACCACCGCGATGTTCCGCATGCCGTGTTCGGCGGCCATGTAATAGGCCGTCGCAAGACCGTGGCCGCCGCCCCCGATGATGATGGCATCATAGCTCGGCTTCGGCTCGGGCGAGCGCCATTGTTCGGGCCAGCCCGTGTTATGCGCAAAACTCTGGCGGATCAGGCTGAGGAGAGAAAATCGCACGTCGAGACTTCACTCCGCAAGGCATGAGGGGAGACACAGCCTTGTGAGATATCGACCCCTGGGCGTCTAGCGTACAAGCGACGTGGCCATGTCGGATTTATGTCGCACCGCGAAAGCGGGGTGCGACAACTACTTCTTGGTGGCCTCGTCGATGTCCTTGTCGATCTGTGCGACCGAGAGCTCGCCCGCATATTTGCGGCCGTTGATGAAAAAGGTCGGCGTGGCGTCGATCTTGAGGTCGGTCGATGCTTTGTCGCGCGTCTGGTTCACCTGATCGTAGAGTTTCTGATCCTTGAGGCAGGATTCGAACTGCGCCTGGCTGATGCCTGCCTGTTTCACGGTCGCGGCGAGCGCGTCCACGGGCTTGTCCACGAAGGCCCAATTCTTTTGCTGGTCGAACAAAAGGTCGGTCATGGCGTTGCGCTTGTCCGGCCCGGCACAACGGGCCAGCATGAAGCCGGCTGTCGCCAGCGGGTCGAGCGGGAACTCGCGCAACACGAAGCGCACCTTGCCGGTGTCGATGTATTTGCTTTTCAGCGTCGGCCAGGTCTCGGCGTGGAAGGCGGCGCAATGCGGGCAGGTCATCGAAGCATATTCGATGATCGTGACCGGAGCGTCCTTCGACCCGATCCACATGTCGGGCAGCGGACCCTCGGCCATCAGCTTCTCGGTCGGAACGATCTGAGCGTCGTCGCTCTTCACCTGGGCGAACGCCAAGGTCGTGGTTCGCAGCACGACCGGAAGTGCAAACCCGGTCACCACAGCATCACGAAGAAGCCGGCGCCGAGTCGAAGGCCTGAACATGCTGATCCTCATCCCGCGTTGCATCTGCCGCCGGGATAGGGACCCGACACGGCTCGTTGGCGACGTTGTTTACCGGAAAGGGCGTCCCGCGACATCACTTTTTGGTTGGATGCGGTTCAAACCGCAAGGCATGCGCGCCAAGCCGCGCGAGCGCTTCACGCAAAGCCGGGTCCTCCACATCCGAGACGGCCTCACGCGCCTCGGCGATCGCCTGCGGATCGGGCACACGCGCTTTTGGCCGGCGGCGCGGCTCCATGGGCAGCGGCCCCTGCCGTAGCGCGATCTTGCCGACGCAACGCCAGCCCAGATAGGTGTTCACCTTGTCGATGATGACCGGGCCCATATGCTGCAGGACCAGGGCTGAGCCGCCCTCGACCCGGACCACAAGCGTCGCGGGCTCGACCGCGAGGTCGGCCCCACCGGCTTTGCGGGGACGCCACTGCAGGCGCAGCGGCTGGCAGCGGCCCGCCAAACTCTCGCCGACGATCTCTGGCCAGTGCATGAGGACATCGGCTTCGCCGAACCCATGCTTGCCGAGCGCCGGGCCGATGCACCCGCCGACGAGGTCGGCCAGAGGGCGATTCGATGGCGGCTTGCGTCGCGGCGGAAACGGGGTGAACGACTGCGGCATCGGGGTCGGCGCTTTCCGGCATATCTCCGTCACGGTTCACCTTATAAGGGAACCGTGACCAAAAGCGCAGCCACCACACAAACACGCAAGCCGGGAGGCGAAGCCACCCCTCCCCTGCCCGATCGAGACCTCGAAGTCGGTCCGGCCCTGCTCGACTGGTACGATCGGCATCGACGCGTTCTCCCCTGGCGGAGCGCACCGGGCGCGGCGAGCGACCCTTATGCGGTATGGTTGTCCGAGATCATGCTGCAGCAAACCACGGTCGCGGCGGTCAAACCCTATTTCGCGGCTTTTCTGGCGGCATGGCCGACCGTGCGGGATCTCGCGGCGGCGCCGCTCGATGACATCCTGAAAGCTTGGGCGGGGCTCGGCTATTATTCCCGTGCCCGGAACCTGCATGCCTGCGCCCGGGCCATCGTGGACCAGCACGGCGGGCGGTTTCCGCCCGACGAGGTCGGTTTGCGAAGTCTGCCTGGGATTGGCCCCTATACGGCAGCCGCGATCGCCGCGATCGCGTTCGGGCAGCGGGCCGTGGTGGTCGACGGCAATGTGGAGCGGGTCATGGCGCGTCTCTGCGCGGTCGAGGAACCCCTGCCCGCCGCCAGACCGCGGCTTCATGCCGCCATGAACAGGGTGACGCCGCAGTCCCGGACCGGAGATTTTGCGCAGGCCGTCATGGACCTTGGCGCAACCATCTGTACGCCTCGGAGCCCTGCCTGCGTGCTCTGCCCGCTGATCGCCCTTTGCGACGCCCGCCGGCTGGGCCTGCAGGCAGACCTTCCCAGGAAGAGCAAGAAAGCGAAGGTCCCGCAACGTGGCGGCGCGGTCTTCATTGTGCATCGGTCGGACGGGTGTGTTCTTGTGCGCCAACGCCCTCCCGAAGGTCTATTCGGCGGAATGACGGAGTTTCCCTCGACGCCTTGGACGGAGCAACACGATGCGGAACATTCCCCCACCCGGCCGGTCGGATTGGAGAAGCTGGAGGGCCCGTTCGTACCTGTCGGTACCGTCGAACATGGCCTCACCCATTTTCATCTCACGCTGCATGTTTATGCGATCCGAACGGATCGCCAATCATTCGAGGGCTGCCGCTGGATCGCCGTAGACGCGCTCGCGGGCGAGGCTCTGCCCACGCTGATGCGGAAGGTCGCCAGATTTGCCCAAGGGTTGAACAGCGAAACTTCAACACTGGCCAACACCCCCGAGCCAGAGCCTCAGATCACGCTACCTGTGCAATCAGATTGCCCGAAGATCAATCTTCCTCATCCGAAATCACAGGCACCGAACGAGTTTCGAACGCGTCACATGCCGCAACGAGGAAGAAGCCGAACAACGCCGTCAGCGTGAGGAACATGCTTTGCATCGCGCTCGCCATGGGAAAGAAGTTACCGATGCCGAGCACGGCCGAAACCGCACACAGTCCCGCCAGGATGAAAATAGACCCTAACATCGCCGCCGCCCCGCATCCGACGCCCGGTTAAGGTTAAAATGCGGTGATCGTCTCTAGGGTTCCACGATCCTGGATCAAGGTGCCGGAAATTTTTGGGTGTCGACCGGTCTAGGATCAGCTCGCGCGCGCCTGCCGTTGATCGGCGCGAAATCCAGCCCTGAGCGCGTCGATCGGCACCAGGCGGCCCTCGTGGAGGACATGCCAGAACGTCCAGCCGTTGCAGGCCGGTAGGCCTTGCGCCAAGGCTCCGATCTTGTGAATCGAACCGATGATGGCGCCGAGCGCGACGGCGCCATCCGGGCGCACCACCACGCGGGTGCGGCCGGCGGCGTCGGTCAGGATCGTTCCCGGCTCGACCAGGCCGGCTTCGATCAGCGTCGCGAAGGGCACGCGCGGTTCGCTGCGTTTGGCGGGCGCCGCCGAAAGGGCCTCATCGGCCAAGGGCTCGACCCCCTCGATACGTGCCCGTGCCGCCGTTGCGTAAGTTTCGTCGCGCTCGATCCCGACGAAGCTTCGCCCCAGACGCTTTGCGACGGCGCCCGTCGTTCCCGTACCGAAGAACGGATCGAGCACCACGTCGCCCGGATGCGACGCGCTGAGAAGGATGCGGGCCAACAGCGCCTCGGGCTTCTGGGTCGGATGCACCTTGTGCCCCTCCCCGTTCTTCAGACGCTCCCGGCCGGTGCAGATCGGAAACAGCCAGTCCGACCGCATCTGACAGTCTTCGTTCCCGGCCTTGAGCGCTTCATAGTTGAACGTGTAGCGCTTCGCGTCGGGACCTTTGGAGGCCCAGATCAGCGTCTCGTGCGCATTGGTGAAACGTCGACCCCGGAAATTGGGCATCGGGTTCGACTTCAGCCAGACGATGTCGTTGAGGATCCAAAAGCCGAGATCCTGCAGTGTGCTGCCGACCCTGAAGATGTTGTGGTAGGAGCCGATCACGAACAGCGTCGCATCGGGCTTCATGACGCGCCGCGCGGCGCTCAGCCAGTCCCAGGTAAACCGGTCATAATCCGCGAAACTTTCGAATTTGTCCCAGTCGTCGTCGACACCATCGACGGTACTCTGGTCGGGGCGCGAGAGTTGTCCTTCCAGCTGGAGGTTATAGGGCGGGTCAGCAAAAACAAGATCGACGCTTTCCGCCGGCAAGGAACGAAGAACGTCGATGCAATCGCCCAGGTAGACAGTATTCTTCCGGAGATCTGGCACATTGGCAAGAACAGCGGACGAAGCCCCAGGACGCGAGACCTTTGACTGGGGCTTCGGACCGACTGCTCTGGTGTGTGCTCTTTGTGCTGTACGCATGACTGACACACCGGATACGCGACTGACAGGTGTGACTATGCCGGCGTTAAGGTAAAGCCCGAGTTTCCAGGACCCAGAAAATGGTGTCCCTTTCGGAGACGATTTGGTTACGTAAACATGAACGCACCTAGAGCGGGACTAACCGTCGCAGGGCGGCCAGATCCTCGAGGAGGGCCTTGGCGCTGGCGCGCGGGCGTGCGCCTTTTTGAGGCCATGCTCGTTGTCGAGAGGAACAACAATCGGGAACGCGCGCTTCTGTGCCAGCCCATTGACCGCGCCGGATAGCTTCGGGCCGGCTGACACAAGAAGCGTCGGCACAGCCGGCGGCACCCTCATCTCGCAGCGCCTCTTCATACGGGAAGGGAGGACGATGGACCTCCGCCGCTGATGGGTAAACTCAACAGCCTGCTTCTAAGACGCGCTGGTCCCGGAACTGTTCCTCGAAGAGACAGTGGTCCCAAGCCGTGGAAGAGACTTCACACATCGACGGAGACGACACCCGGGCGCGAGGGCGGCGTCGGCTCAGTATTTATAGACGGGCCGTACGGGAACGGGCGGTCGGGTCACACCACCGCTGTAGACGAACAGGCCCGAGCGGCACCAACACGCCTTGCCGGGCTTGATCGGATACATGTAGTCGACCTCGCAGGCCGCCGCAGGCGCGACGCAGACGGCGGTGTAGGGCCTCGCCGGCGCGGGTTGCAGGATATCGGCCAGGAACGGGGGCGGCTGGAACCCAAGGCCACCATCGGCCATGGCGGGTCCCGCCAGGGTCAGGATGGCCAGGGCGCCCAGCACAACGATCTTCACACTACGCATACGGCTTCCTCGACCTCGGATCGGCCGAATTATGCCGGTATTGCGACCCTAACGCAAAGGAAACGCTGTAGTGGCCCGCTCAGGCTTGCGCGAAAGCGTCAAGGTGTTGCCGCGCGGCGGGACGACGCTCCCGTTCGGGCTCACCCGAAGAGCGACCGCCGGCTCGCTTTCCTGTCCTTCGGGCGCCGGAACACGCCCACGAGTTCCACATGCGGCGAATAGAGGAACTGGTCGACGGGCGTGACCCCCACGATCCGATAGCCGCCGCCGACCAGAATCGCCGCATCGCGCGCGAAGGTGACCGGGTTGCAGCTGACCGCCACGACCGTGGGCACCGTGGAGGCCGCCAAGGCTTCGGCCTGAGCCAAGGCACCGGCGCGCGGCGGGTCGAACACGACCGCGTCGAAGGCGGCCAGTTCGTCGGGCCGCAAGGGGCGGCGGAACAGATCACGTGTTTCCGTCGCCAGCGGGCGCAGCACGGGCGTCATACGGGCCGCCCGTGACAGGGCCGCCAAACTCGGGCCTTCGAGATCGTAGGCCCGCACTGTCGCGTGCTCGGCGAGGCGCAACGCAAAGGTCCCGAGACCACAGAAGAGATCCGCGACCTTCCGGCTTGTGCCAATACCCTCGCGGACAAGCCCGGCGAGCGTGTCTTCCCCCAATTCGGTCGCTTGCAGAAAGGCGCCGGGCGGCAGCGCCAGTTCGGCCTTCCCGAACCGCAAAATAGGCGACCGGCGTTCGATCACGACATCGCCATGGTTCGACAACCGGGCGAGATCGAGAGTGACGGTGAGGTCGGACAGGATCCGCGACCAATCCGCATCCAGCGGACCGAGACCGCGCATATCGATATCGAGACCGGTCGCGGTCGCGGTCGCGACCAGATCGAGCGGCTTGCCGAGGGGAAGCAGTCTATTGGCGAGGCGACGCGCCGCCAGAAGGGCCGGCGCCAGCGTCGGGTCGAGCACCGGGCAGGATGCGATGTCGATCACCTCGTGTGACCGGGCCCGCATAAAGCCCACGCGCGCATCCTTCGGGGCGCGCAGCACGTTGGGGGACGGCTCGGCGCGCCCGTGGAACGTCGCCCGCCGGCGCCCGGCCCCGTGCGCGGCGACCACGGGGGCCACCGCCACATCGAGCCCGGCCTTGCGTAAGGCATCAACGACGAGACCGTGCTTCCAGGCCCTATAGGGCTCGGCCGGCAAGGCCTGCACGGCGCAGCCGCCACAGGTCTCGAAATAAGCGCAGATCGGCGGCATACGATCAGGCCGGGAGACGACACGCTCGATCACGTGCGCGATCTCGCCATCGCTCTCCACGAGCACGGTTTCACCCGGCAACGCGAAGGGAATGTAGACGAGACCGTCAGGGCCGACCGCCACGCCCTCGCCGCGCTGGCCGAGACGCGTGATTTCGAGACGCTGGGGCCTCATGGCCGCACGGCGCCGATCAGATATTCGACATTGCCGTCGCGGCCCGTCACGGGTGACGTGATCGTGTCCCGCACCCGCCAGCCAAGATCCCCGACGAGCGCACTTATCCGGGCGCAGGCCGCCTCCCGCACCGCCGCGTCGCGCACGATCCCCTTGCGGGTGCCGCCGATCCCGGCCTCGAATTGCGGCTTGACCAAAGCGATCAGCATGGCGGCCGGGGCCGCGAGCGGCAGTACGGCCGGAAGAACCAGGGAAAGGGAGATGAAACTCGCATCGCAGACGATCATCCCGGGCGCCTCGGGGATCTCGCGCGCCGTCAGCCCCCTCGCATCGGTGCCGGAGAGATCCCGCACGCGATTGTCATCCCGTACACGCGGGTGCAATTGGTCATGGCCGACATCGACCGCATAGACCTGCCGCGCTCCGCGGGAGAGGAGCACATCCGTGAAGCCGCCCGTCGAAGCTCCCACGTCGAGGCAGATCTGATCGCGCGGGTCGAAGGCAAAGCGGTCCAGCGCGGCCACGAGCTTCAAACCGCCACGCGACACCCAGGGGTACGGCGCCTCCGCTTGCAGCTTCGCGTCGGGGGGAACGCGCTCGCCCGCCTTTGTCACAATACGGCCGTCCACGGAGACAAGCCCGGCCGCGACCGCCTCCTGGGCCTTGGTCCGGCTCTCGAACAATCCCGCCGCCACGAGGGCGAGATCGAGGCGGGCGAGTGCCGTGCCGGAGGAGGTGTCCGTCAGACGGTCTTTCCTCCCGAGCGCTTTACGGGCTTCGGAAGCGTCTCTTTCGCCTGCGCGATTCCCAGCACCTTCATCACCGCATCGACGATCCCCTTGGCGTCGAGACCGGCGGTGGCATACATGGTTTCGGGCTTGTCATGGTCGATATAGGTGTCGGGCAGCACGAGGCTACGCACCTTGAGGCCGTGGTCGAGCAGGCCGTCTTCGCTAAGGGCGTGCAGCACGTAGGAGCCGAACCCGCCGATCGAACCTTCCTCGACCGTGATCAGCACCTCATGGGTTTCGGCCAGCTTGCGCAGCAAGTCCCGATCGAGCGGCTTCGCGAACCGGGCATCGGCCACCGTCGCCGAGAGACCGTGGCTGGCGAGGGTCTCGGCAGCCTTCAGGCTCTCAGCCAGCCGCGTGCCGAGCGAGAGGATCGCCACTTGCTTGCCTTCACGCAGCACGCGACCCTTGCCGATCTCGAGCGGGACACCGACGGCAGGCATGTCCATGCCGACGCCTTCACCGCGGGGATAGCGCAGGGCCGACGGCCCTTCGTTATAGGCGACCTGCGTCGCCACCATGTGGACCAGTTCGGATTCGTCGGCCGCCGCCATGATCATCATGTTGGGCAGACACCCGAGGTAGGCGATATCGAATGAGCCGGCATGGGTCGGTCCATCGGCACCCACGAGACCGGCCCGGTCGAGCGCAAAACGCACGGGCAGGTTCTGCAGCGCCACGTCATGCACGACCTGGTCGTAGCCGCGCTGCAGGAAGGTCGAATAGATGGCGCAGAAAGGCTTATAGCCTTCCGTCGCCAAGCCGGCCGCAAAGGTCACGGCATGCTGCTCGGCGATGCCGACGTCGAAGGTCCGTTTCGGGAAGGCCTGACCGAAAAGATCGAGGCCGGTGCCCGACGGCATGGCGGCCGTGATGGCCACGATCTTGTCGTCCTTCTTGGCTTCCTTGATGAGGCTCTCGCCGAACACGCGCTGATAGGCCGGCGCATTGGCCTTGGCCTTCACCTGCGTGCCGGTGATCACGTCGAACTTGTTGACGCCATGATATTTATCGGCCGAGGCCTCGGCAGGCGCGTATCCATGACCCTTCTTGGTCACGACATGGATCAGCACCGGGCCGGCTTCGCTGTCGCGCACGTTCTTGAGGACCGGGAGCAGGTGTTCGAGGTTGTGACCGTCGATGGGCCCGACATAGTAGAAACCGAGCTCCTCGAAGAGAGTGCCGCCCGTGAAGAAGCCACGCGCATATTCCTCGGTGCGCTTGGCCTTCTCGTAGAAGAAACGTGGCAGGTGCTGGGCCAATTGCTTGCCGAAATCGCGCAGCGACCGGTAGGTGCCACCCGAGACAAGCCGTGCCAGATAGGCCGACATGCCGCCCACCGGAGGCGCGATCGACATATCATTGTCGTTCAGTATGACGATGAGACGGGAATGCAGCGCCCCGGCATTGTTCAGCGCCTCATAGGCCATGCCGGCCGACATGGAGCCGTCGCCGATGACCGCCACGACCGAATTGGTGCCGCCTGACAAGTCCCGCGCCACGGCCATGCCGAGGCCGGCCGAGATCGAGGTCGACGAATGGGCCGCGCCGAAGGGGTCGTATTCGCTTTCCGCGCGTTTGGTGAAGCCCGAAAGGCCCCCGGGCTGACGCAGGGTGCGAATACGATCGCGCCGTCCGGTCAGGATCTTGTGCGGATAGGCCTGATGGCCGACGTCCCAGATGATGCGATCGCCCGGTGTGTCGAAGACGTAATGGAGTGCCACCGTCAGCTCGACCACCCCGAGGCCTGCGCCGAGATGCCCACCCGTGACCGAAACAGCGCTGATCGTCTCGGCGCGAAGCTCGTCCGCCACCTGCCGAAGATCGGCCTCTGGCAATGCGCGCAAGTCGCGAGGGATCTTGATGCGATCGAGCAGGGGCGTGTTTGGCGTCATTCTCAACTCTTCGGAGGACATCACGTCACTTTGGCGAATTGGTCCCGGTACACTAGAAGCGTGCGTGAAGCAAAGGCCAAGGACGAACTGCCCGGGCGAAAGTGGGGCCGATGCGCTTTTCAGGCCGCACTCGCCTGGACCACACCGGCTTGCGGACCCGCATTCGACATTGCTGAAGCTGCGAAAGCAATCGAATGCTTGGCGCAAGGCCATTCAGCTGTGCAACGATCATTCCACATCTGCCATTGAAGGGGCGAAATCACTTTCCCGCCTCGAAAAAGCACTCCGAAAGGCCAGTCATGTCTTTTCCACCGATGTTTCCCGACGAGATCAACGGTTCAGGCCCGGTTCTCGACCGAAAGCGTCTTCACGATCACTGGAAGGGCTTCGTCGTGCTCGGCGCGCTCGCCACGGCGCTTGGGCTTCTTGCGCTCGCCCTGACGGAATCGGCGACGATCACCTCGGTGTTGGTGATCGGGGTGTTCATGATCGTGGCGGGTGCGGCCGAGATCACGATCGGGTTCCGAATGCGGTCGTGGCGCCGCTTCGTGGTCTGGGAAATCGCCGGGGTCCTCTATCTCGTGGCGGGGGGCTTTGCGGTCCTGGTGCCCGAGGTGGCCTCGGTGGTCATCACCCTTCTTCTGGGCGCCGGCCTCGTGGCGACCGGCCTCCTCAGGATCGTCTTCGGGATCCAGCTCGGCTCCTCGCCCAGCCGCACGATGCTGTTCGTCTCGGGGGTCGTGACGATGCTGCTCGGACTGGTGATCGTCCTCGGCTGGCCAGCCAATAGTGCGCTGATCCTCGGAACGCTGCTCGGCATCGACCTCGTGTTCAACGGGATCTCCTGGATCTTCTTCGGCCTGCGCGCCCGCACCCCCGCCTGACGGCTCGCGCCGCGAATGCACCAGGGTATCGTAATCCGGCCTTCGCGACACAGTGCTCCGCTTTGCCCACCGCCCGCGTCTTTCAGCCTTGTCACGCCGCGGCGATCTGCTAAGAGAGACACGCGCTAAAAGCGGCCGCAATAGCTCAGTTGGTAGAGCACCTCATTCGTAATGAGGGGGTCGGGGGTTCGAATCCCTCTTGCGGCACCAATAGCTTAGCAGGATTTTGCACCCCAAGATTTAGGTTAGGGGGGTGCAATGGTGGTGTACGACCTCATCGATCAACAAGCCTCGCTGCTCCCTTTGAAGCGGCGCCATATCCGTTCGAAACGTTGATCGCGCCAGCCTGAGCACGTCTTGCGTATCGCCGCCGGCCGCCCGGCCGCCGCGAGACCAACGATCCCGGTGCCGACCGCCGTCGAGGCGAGTGCCAGACTGGCGGCTCGCGCTGCCCACGTGATCCGCCGGAATGGGCCGACGATCATATAGTCGCTCCGCCGGTCAAGAGCCCCGGCACGTTCAGCGCGCCGCCACGCATCAGCGCGAAGCCAAGCGCCACCTGGCGGCCCGACGCGAGCGCGGCGCGGCCAATCGCCCCGGAAAGGTGTCACAACAAGCGCGAGGCTGGCCTTCGACGCGGCGCCCACCCGCCAGAATGCAAGTGCCAAGTCGAGCACGGCCGCCTTGCCAAAAAGCACGGCGTACCGCAGACCGATGGCGGCAACCTGAAATCCGATCACGGCCGCTGTCGAAACGACTATCGCCGAGACGAGCTTTGGATTCGCCGAAGAAAGGTCCGCAACCGATCGCACAAAAGGTTGCGTCGCGGCCATGGCGCTGTTGAGCGCCGGCAACAGCGAGTCGCCGATCGCCTTGCCGAGAGCGGTGACGTGGTTCTTGAAGAGCTGAACGTTGTTCGCCGTGGTGGCGGCACGAGCATCATATTGAGCGTTTGCGGAGCCAGCGCAATCCGTCTCCTTTGCGACCATCCCGGGGGACTTACGCAAAAGATCGATGTTGCCAAGCCGGTTGTTCAGGCCCTTGGCCCCGTTCCCGAATAGCTCGCTCGCGGTCGCGGCCTGCTTATATTTCGGGAGCTTGGCAAGCTTCTCCATGACAGTCGGGGTCGTGCCGAACGCGTCCTTCTGCATGGCCTTGGCGATCTTGGCGGCATCGAGCCCGAGTTGCTGGAATGCCTTCTTCTGCCCTTTCGTCATGGCGGTGCCCTTTGTGAGCGCAAGGTGTCAAACGGTGCCGAACATTGACCCCCGATCGGCGTCCAAAAATTGCACGGCGATTCACACCTTGGCCGAGAAATTGAGCGTCATCGGGCGCCTTACCGCCAGCCAACAGGCGCCCTTCGACATGGCGGTGCTGTTCCTTATCGGTGGCATGACCACGGCCGCGCTGGACGCTCCCTGTGTTCGATCCGCGCCTCATTCATCCGCCGGCCCGCGAGCTCTCGAAGCCACTGCGGATGTTCGAGGATTTCGCGGGTGAGTTCGAGGCTGGGCTGTTTCCCGGCCTGCAGCTTGAAGGATGTCACAGTGGAGTTGCGCCGCAAACAACGCATGGATCCCCTGACCGGCTTGAAAGCGGTGACTGGTCCTGATCTTGCGAGTTTTATCCGCGAGATTGAACTGATGCGGATTTTGCCCCTGGGGAGCAGCGTTGCCGGTATTTGCGCAGGCGCGAGCCGGGCGCGGTCAGAATGACGTTACTAGGCCAAGATCCGCGACGCCAATTCTTGGAAACGGGTGAGCTGATCCGCCACATCTCCCAGAGCGGCGACCTTCTGGTGGTTATAGCAGTGAACGAGATGCCCCCCGCCCAGCGCGGACGGCGGCGGTGACACATCGCGACAGCGTGACTCCGTAAAGGGGCAGCGGGTCG
Organism: Lichenifustis flavocetrariae; assembly: GCF_026130545.1. GTDB lineage: Bacteria > Pseudomonadota > Alphaproteobacteria > Rhizobiales > Beijerinckiaceae > Lichenihabitans > Lichenihabitans flavocetrariae. Next base: position 155,099 of record NZ_JAMOIM010000013.1, read on the forward strand.
CGAGCGGGCATCCCGGCGGCAGGTCGATCGGGCTTGGGATCTCACCTTCGAGCGTGAGACGCCGTTCGGCCTTGAGCGAGGGATGAGGGAGCATCACCGAGGCCAGCAGGCCCGCACTATAGGGGTGTCGCGGGGCCGCGAACAGCCGATCTGAGGGTCCTTCCTCGGCAATGCTGCCGAGGTAGAGCACGACCACACGGTGGCTGAGGAAGCGCACCGTGCTAAGGTCATGGGAGATGAAGAGGTAGGCGGTGTCGAGATCGGCCTGCAGCGCCTTGAGCAAGTCGACGATCTCGGCGCGCGCGGTGGGATCGAGGGCAGAGGTCGGCTCGTCCAGAACGATGAGGTCAGGCCGCGTCACGATCGCCCGACCAATCCCGACGCGCTGCTGCAAGCCGGCACTGAGGTCCGCCGGGCGAACATCGAGAAGCGCCGGCCGCAGGCCGATCAGAGCCGCTGTTTCGGCCACCCGCCGGTCACGATCGCCCCGCGACATGCCGAGCGTGAGCAGCGGCTCCCCCAGGATTTCGCCGATGCGCATCCGGGGGTTCAGTGATTCGGCGGGTTCCTGAAACACCATCTGCAGCCGACCCCGCAGCGCCTTGGCGCGGACGTCAACGCCCCGTCCCATCGCTTGGCCTTTGAAGAAGATGCCACCGGCGGTGGGCTCGATCAGCCCGAGAAGGCAGCGCCCGATGGTCGTCTTGCCCGAGCCGGATTCACCCACGAGCGACACGGTCTCGCCACGCTCGATGGAAAAGCTCACGCCGTTGATCGCTTGCACTTTCCGGCGCGAGCCCGCGATCGGGAAGTGCTTCACGAGGTTCTGCACCTCCAGGAGGCTGCTCATCTGACTAGATCCCGACTGGGAAATGGCATCGCACGGCACGAGCGTCACCGAGGCGCCGAAGAGCCGGATGCTCGCTTGTGCATCGCGGCTGCCGGCGGACGCAACGCGGAGCGAAGACACACCCTTCGCCGGCCCCAGGCAGAGTTTCGTCTGGCGGAACGGTCCAACGGCGGCGCAGGTCCGCGCTATGCGAGAAGGCCGCGAGCAGCATGAGGCTATAGGGATGGGTCGGCCGATCAAAGAAAGTATCAACCGTCGCGACTTCCACGACCTCACCGGCATAGAGTACCACGATGCGGTCGCAGAAATGCGCCGTGATGGCGATGTCGCGGGTGATGAAAAGGGCGGAGGAGTCCTTGGCTCGGATCAGCGTCCGCAGCAGATCGAGGATTTGGGCCTGCACGGTGACATCGAGGCCGCTCGTCGCGTCGTCGGAGATCACGAAGGCCGGCGAGCAGGCGAGCGCGATGGCGATGACGACGCGCTGCGCCATCCCGCCGCTGAGTTCATGCGGATAGGCATCGAGCCGCCGTGCCGGATCAGGGATCGAGACGGCCTTGAGCATGTCGAGCGCGGCCGCGCGCGCGGCGCTGCGGCCGAGCCCCAGATGGTGCCGAACGACATTTCCGATCTGCTCGCCGACTGTGAGGACCGGGTTCAGTTCGCTGCGCGGATTGGGAATGACCATGGCGAGGTTGCGCCCGCGGATCGCACGAAGCGCATCGTCGCCGAGGTCAGCCATCACCTGCCCACGGAAGCTGATCGTTCCCGCATCGATGCGCCCCGGCTGCGGCACGAGCCCCATGATGGCGCGCGCCAACGTCGTCTTGCCGGCCCCTGATTCGCCAACGAGGCCCACCATCTCGCCCCGCTCGATTGTCAGGTCGATTCCGCGCAGCGCCTCGGTCGGTGGGTCGACGGGGTGGCGGAAGGAGACATGCAGTCCTTCGACACGCAGCAATGGGTCCGATGGCGAGGCGGAAGACGGCGGCATGAGGTCGGCCTGCGACTGCATGTCAGCCCCGGGTTCGCGGATCGAGGAGAAAATAGGCGAGGTCCACGCAGAGGTAGACGATCAGCGAGAAGATCGCCGAGAAGACCACGAAGCCGAGGACCGGGTTGATATCGGCATTAAGGACGCCCTGGACCGCATATTGGCCGGCCCCGCCCCAGCTGAAGACGATCTCCACCAGCACCGCGCCGCCGATCAGGAAGCCGTAGAGCACGCTCACGATTGTCACGATCGACGGCAGCGCGGCGCGGATCGCCTGGCGCATGACGACGCGTCGCGGCAACCCGCACATCTCGGCGTAGCGGATGAAGTCCGACGCCAGAATCCGGCCCACTGTCGACTGGGTCATCTTGAGGATCGGCCCGGCATTGATGAAGCCCAGCGTCGCGACGGGAAGGACGAGATGCGCCAAGGCCGATCCGAGCGCCTGAAGATCGCCCGCCAGCAGGCTGTCAAGGATGAGGCTGCCCGTCACGAAGGGGGGCGCTACCAGCGCGATATCGAGCCGCCCGAGCGGGGCGGGTGCGACATGAAGCGTCGAGTAGAAGACGTAGATGAGGACCAGGGCGAGCCAGAAGTCGGGGATCGCGCCGGCCAGCAGGCCATACGCCTCGCCGATCTTGCGCAAAGGCCCCCGTCCCGCCCGGGCCGCCGCGATTCCGAGCGGAATGCCGATCAGCAGCGCCAGGCTGAGCCCCAGCGTCACGAGTTCCAGCGTCGCGGGGAAGCGCTCGATGAGGTCGCTGACGACCGGACGCGTACTCTGCCAGGACGTGCCAAGGTCGCCGTGGAAGACGTGTCCGATATAGACCGCGAACTGCCGGATCAGGGATTGGTCCAGTCCCAACGCCCGGCGCAAGCCGTCGATGGCGTCCGGCGTCGCGTTGGGGCCGAGCATGAGCACCGCCGGATCGCCGGGAATGAGTTTCACCAGGAAGAAGCTCACCATCAGGATCCCGACGAGTTGCGGGAGCACGAAAGCGAGGCGTCGCAGGATGTAGCGAGCAAGGGCCATCTGACGGCTCAGCCTCCCTTGCCGGCGCGGCCGACGAGGCGCAGTTGAGCCGGGTCGGCCATGACCTCGATGCTGTTTCCAATGAGGGCGAAGCCGAAGACCGTGAGGCCGAGCGCGACCCCGGGGAACACCGACGGCCACCATTGCCCTGTCGTCACATTCTGATATCCGGTCGCGATCATGCTGCCCCATTCAGGCGTCGGCGCCACGACGCCCGCGCCCACGAAGCTCAAGCCCGCCGTGAGCAGCACCGACCAGCCGATATTCACTGAAAGCTGTGCCAGCGCCGCCGCGATCGCATTGGGCAGGATATGGCGCCGCAGGATGGCGAAGTCCGACGACCCGGCCACGAAGGCCGCATCGACGTAGCGCATACCCCGGATCGACAGCACCTGGCTGCGCATCAGGCGGAGATAGATGGGGATGTTGACGAACGCGATGGCGACCACGACGCTGATGATGCTCTGGCCGAAGACGGCCACGAGCGCGATGGCGAAGACGAAGACCGGGAACGCTTGCAGCACGTCAGCCGCGCGCATCACGAGCACGCTGAACGTCCGGCGCGCGAGCGAACGGCCCTCGTAGTAGCCAACGATCGCCCCGAGCGGGATGCCGACCATCGCCGACAGGGCCGTCCCTAACACCGCGATCGTCAGGTCGGTGCGTGGCGCAAAGAGGATCCGGCTGAGGATGTCCATCCCGGTATTGTCGGTACCGAGCCAGTGGGAGAAACCGGGCGGCGACAGATAGACGTCCGGGTTCGCGGTCACGGGATCGTAGGGGGCGATCCATGGCGCGAGGATCGCGCAGGTCATAACGGCGGTGACGATGACATAGCCGAGCGCAAAGCTCGGCCGCCCGTGCAGGACGAGAAGAAAAAGCGAGCCGCGCGACCTCCACCGCGACCGACGGCCGGCACGCGGCGGCAGGGAGAGGCCCCCGGCCGACACTATGGTCCCCGACGGCCCCGACATCGTCAGGCTTGCGCCGAAAAGTCGGCGAAGTTGATCGAATTGGACGTGTAGTAGGTGAAGCCACGCACCGTGTCGCGCCGGGCCATCGTATAATTCGGCGAGGCCACGAAGACCCATGGTGCATCGGCCATGACGATCTCCTGGATCTTTTGCATCAGCTCCGTGCGCTTGCCGAGATCGGTCATCTGCGCGCCGGCCTCGATCAGCTTGTCGACCTCGGGATTGGCATAGTTGCTATAGTCGACGAACGATTTCGAGTAGAAATAAAGACGAAGTGCGAAGACCGGGTCCGCTGTCCAAGGCGCGTCCACGAAGAAGAGCATCGGCTGCTTGCGTGCGGAGACCTCGTTGAAGTAGGTCCCGGCGGGAACCTTGTGCAGCGTCAGCTCGACGCCGATTTTGCGCAGCGATGTCTGGAACAGGATGGCGATGGGCTCCTGTACCGGGTCGCCCGCATTGTAGGAGATCTGCATCTTGAAACCGTCGGGCAGACCGGCCTTCAGGAGGAGGGCCTTGGCCTTTTCGAGGTCATAGCCGTAATGGTCGAAGGTGCCGTTGAAGCCCGGATAGATGTTCGGCATGCAGCCGTTCAATGGGCTCGCGATATTCTGAAAGATCGACGCGATCACCTGGGCCCGCGGGAAGGCGTAGTTCATCGCCTGGCGCACTTCAGGCTTGTCGAAGGGCGCAATTTTGGCGTTGAGGATGATCCACATCATCGAGGATGCGGCGACCGTCTCGACCTTGACGCCAGGGGCCTTCTCGAGTTGCTTGATCTCCAACGGTTGGAGTGCTTGCGCGATGTCCACCGCCCCGCCCTGCAGAAGAGCCACACGGGCCGACGACGTCGGCACTTCCTTGTAGATTACCGTGTCGATCGCCGGCTTGCCGAGATAATAGTCGGCACGGGCCTTGAACACGGCCTGTTGGCCGCGCGTGATTGCGGCAAGGCGGTAGGGGCCGAAGCCGGCGGAATCGTTCTCGAGGAATTTGCGCGCCCACGGATCGTCGGCGGTCGCCATCTGCTTGCACTTCACGCTGTCGAATATGTTGGCGTAGCGATGCGTCTGGATCTTCAGCATGATCGGGTTGGGCTGCGAAGGGTGAAAGGTGACCGTGTAGCGGTCTTCCACCTTGACGCTGTCGGGCGTCGCCAGCGCCATCAGGCCAACCTGAAAGCCACCGATGGCATTCAGCGCGAACTTACGATCCCAGGTCCATTTCACGTCGTCGGCAGTGAGTTCGTTCCCCCAATTGCTCAGAACACCTTTGCGCAAGTGCATCCGTAGCGACAGGCCGTCCGGTGCAACATCCCAGCTTTCGGCGAGCCGACCTTCGAGGTCCGCGTCGCCGGGCAGGCTTGGGTTGTCGACAATATCCTCCCGCATCACATCAGGGTGCTTGGGATCCGGGATTTTTCGATAGGCCACAAGACTATCGTAGAGCTGCCCAATGGCATCGATCGTCCCAAGACTTCCATCGTATTCGTTGTCGAGGCTCTGGGGTGTCCCAGGGGCGGCAACCACCAACGTGCCCGGCGTTACCGCAAAAGCCGCTGTGCTCCGCAGTAGATCGGCTGTCAGACCGGAACCGGTAGCAAGTACCGCGTAGCGCAGCGCATCGCGCCGGCTGAGGGCACCGAATAGCAAGTCACTGTCTTGCATGGAAAGGATTCCCTCAATTGAAATCAAGATGCCGCAGCCGCCGGCTGTCACGCGATCGATCAAGGCGGATCACAACACCGCTGTATTGGCCGGGGCTTTCACGAAACCGATGCTGGTCAAAACAAAATTTGACCGCCGCTGTCTGAAGTCTTGCCGCACCGCCTGTCATGTCGCGGACACAATCAGAATGTCGGCAAATTCCAGCGGATTGTCAACAGAAGACAGAAAATATCGACTGAAAGATGCGATGAAAGCTGGCCAAGCTGACTTCTATTGTTTTTTATTGTTTTATATCAATTTACTAGAAGATTTGGCGCATGTTTCAAGGGACGTTCTGCCGCGAAGATCAGCGCAGAACGGTCGACAGTCAAACCGGGGACGTGATCGTCGGGGACACACTAGACTCAGAATTCCGGCGGCTCGATCGGGTTGGCATTGCCGCTCGATCTCACCGATCCGCAACGGCTCCAACCGACGACACTGTGACGAGCGATCAATCCGCCGGGTGTGCGGCTTTCCACCAGCGGGCGATGTCGATCCGCCGCATGAATTCGGCGCCCCCCTTCGCGCGGGCGTAGTCGAGAAACTCGCGCAGCGCATGAACACGGCTGGCCTGGCCGATGATGCGCGGATGCAGACCGATCGACATAAGGCGGGGATGATCCGCCCCCTCCTCATGCAGCAGGTCGAAGCCCCGCTTCAGGTTGTCGACATAATCGGACGGTGAGCCATAGCTTGGCACGAGGCTGAACCGAGCATCGTTGTAGGTGGCGCTGTAAGGCACGATGAGCTGGCGAGCGGTGCCGACGCGCGCGTAATACGGGAAGTCGTCGTTATAGGCGTCCGAATCATATTCGAAGCCACCTTCCTCCAGCAGCAGTTCGCGCGTATGCACGGACGCACCGTAACGGCAGTACCAGCCGAGCGGGCGCTGCCCGCAGGTCTCGGTGATCGAGGCGACGGCGCGGCGGATATGTTCCGCCTCCTCGTCCCGACTGAGCGTCCAGACCTCCTCCCACCGCCAACCATGCGAGCAGGGCTCGTGTCCGGCTTCGCGGATCCAAGCCGCGACCTCCCGGTTTCGCTCAAGGGCAACGGCCGCCGCGAAGAAAGTGACCGGAATCTGATAGGCCGAGAACAGCCGCTCAAGGCGCCAGATGCCAGCTCTGGAGCCGTATTCATAAACGGATTCGGCGCACAGGTCGCGATAACGCGGGTCCATCGCGTAGATGGACTCGGTCATTCCGTCGTTACGACCATCGCCGTTCGGATGGGCATATTCCGAACCTTCCTCGTAGTTGACCACGATGCTGATGGCCACGCGCCCGCCGTTGGGCAGGGGCACGCGTGGGGCATGCCGCCCGTACCCAACGAGGTCGCGCTCAGGACCCGGGACCGCCGTCCCCACGAAAGGCTGGAAGGCGTTCACGAGCGACCGTCCCGGGCGGCAGCCCCAATGCGGTCGAGATAGGCCAGCACCGCGTCGCAAGGCAGCACGTCCCCACAAAAGCGGTTCATGTCGAACAGGCTGACGCGGTGGCAGATTTCGATCCTGTCGAAAACCGCCTCCTCGGGAATGATGGTGAAGAAATTATGCTGCTCGCTGTCGATGGCGGTCGCCCGGACGCAATTGCTCGTCGAGCCACCGGTGATGATGCAAGTGTCGATCTGTTTGTCGATGAGGAGCGAGAGCAGCGGCGTGCCGAAAAAGGCGCTTTTCTTCTTTTTGTCGAGAACGATCTCACCCTTGAGGGGACGCAGCGGCTCGACGATCTCGGCCCCGAACGTCCCCCCGAAATAGAGGTTGTCGCCGCGCCCGATGCCGGCGCCGACCTTGCGGTGGAACATGCCGCAATCATCGGCGTCCGGGTTGACGATGAAGCGAGTCTGGAACACCGGGACTCCATTGCGCCGGGCGGCTGCCTGCAGAGCGACCATCCTGTCCACGGCCGTGAACCCGACCTCGCCGCAGGCGAGCGGGAACTTCTCCTTGTTGTCGTCCGCGCCGCGGATGCCGGTCATGTAGTTCTGCGCATCGACGATGATCAGCGCGGGCCGCTTGCCGAAGCCCGCGGTCTGGGCCCATTTGCCACGCCGCATGACCTCTCGGTCGTTCTCGCTCAGCATGTCTTGCCAGTCGTCGGACGTCATAGATTCGTCTCCACTTCGATGAATGAGGCCCGAGCGACAGGCGTTCAGGCCATATGGTCGCCGCCGTTCATGTTGAGGCAGGCACCGACGAAATACGCGCCGGCGTCGCTCGCCAGCAGCACGACGGCGGGGGCAACCTCGCCGACCGTGCCGAACCGCTTGATGGGCGTGCCGGCGACCTTGGCCGCGACCCATTCGGGCGGCAGCGTGTCCTTGATCGGCGTGTCGATCGGGCCCGGCGCGATGGCGTTGACCGTGATGTTGTCGCCGATGACCTCGTAGGCCAGCGCGCGCGTGAAGCCGAGGACACCGGCTTTCGTCGCGCAGTAATGCACCATGTCCGGCGCGCCCTTGTAGCCGTTCTGCGAAGCGGTATTGATGATGCGACCCCAGCGCTTGCGCTTCATGGCTGGCAGGACCGCCTTCGTGCAGACGAAGAGGCTCCGCATGTTGACCCGCACCATCTCGTCCCAGACGGCAGCCGACATGTCGACGAGTGGCACGGCATTGTCGATGCCGGCGTTGTTGAAGAGAATGTCGATTTCGCCGAAGGCGCTTGTGATGGCCGCGAAAGCCGTTGCGACGGCCGTCTCGTCCGCGACATCCGCGACGGCTGCTGTCGCGCGATGCCCCCTGGCTCGAAGGTCGCTGGCGACAGCCTCGGCGCTCGCGCCGTTCCAGTCGACCACGCCGACCGCGGCTCCCGCCTCCGCGAGCGCGCGCGCGACCGCCTTGCCGATGCCGCTTCCACCACCGGTGACAACCGCCACGCGCTCGCTGAACTCCGACATCTGGCGACCCTCTCGCTAACCCATCGACGGACCCTATACGGCCTCTTTAAAACTGTCTACAGAAGACAGGATCAGATCTTTTCGGCACGATAACGACAAAGGGAACGTAGCGCATGAAGGCGATTGTTTTGCGAGAGCATGGCGGCCTGGAGCAACTTCGCTACGAAACCGTGGCGGACCCGGTGCCGGCCGCCAAACAGGTTGTGGTGCGCGTCCGGGCATCCGGGCTCAACCATTGCGACATCGATGTTCGTAACGGAACCTTCGGCGTTCAGCATAAGCTCCCCCATGTCATGGGTGTCGACGCGGCGGGCGAGGTCCTCGCCGTCGGCGGCGACGTGACGCTGTGGAAGGTCGGCGACCGGGTGGCACCGCATTTCATGGTCTCGTGTGGCCATTGCGCCAACTGTCGCAACGGACGGGAGAACATCTGCGAGAACGCGGACATTCTGGGCGTGACAGTCTGGGGAGGCTATGCTGAGAAGCTGGTCGTTCCCGAAAGCAATCTCATCGCGCTGCCGGACACCGTTTCGTTCGTCGACGCCGCCGCCTCGATGGTGCCTTTCGCGACCGCGTGGGAGGCGCTGATCACGACGGCGCGGCTGCAGGCGGGGGAAACGGTGCTGATCAATGCCGCCGGGGGCGGCGTCGGCTCCCACGCAGTGCAGATCGCGCGTCTCGCCGGCGCCCGGGTGATCGCCTCGGTCGGGGCCGACGACAAGGCCGACAAGGTGATGGCGCTCGGGGCGGATGCCGTCATCAACTATCGGAGCGAGACGCTGGTCGACGGCGTCAAGCGTCTGACGGGAGGCCGCGGCGTCGACGTCGCCTTCGACGGGGTCGGCGGCGACATCCTCAAGCAGAGCCTCAAGGCGCTTGCCGACGGCGGCCGGCTCGCCTCGATCGGTGCGCATGGCGGCGAGGTGGTGGACATCGATATGATCGAATTCTTCCGCAAGCACATCACGTTGCTCGGGTGCGGGCGGTCGACACGCGAGATCGCCGCCACGGTGCTCGGCCTCATGGCCGCCGGCCGGCTGAAGCCTGTGCTCCAGGGCACGTATCCCTTGGAGCGGGCGGCCGAGGCTCAGGCCCTCATGGAAAGCCGCAATTTCTTCGGACGCATCATCCTGCAGCCGGCGGCCTGAGGGACCGAACGCCGCGCCCGGCGAGCACGTCGCCTGGCGCGGCCCTCAAAGCGCGGTAAGGTCGACGGCGCGTGCATCCTCGGTGCCCACAAGCCGGGGATTGTTCTGCAGAAGCCGGGTTTGCGTCATGGCGTCCGACGCCAGGGCGTCCACGTCGTCGGCGTCGAGGCCACCGCCCCAAGCCTGCTCCGGATCGCCGTAAGCGCGCCGATCCGCTCCAAGTCACCCGCCTCGCAGGCGATGCTCGTGACCCGTGTCGAAGACAAAGCCACTCGCCGGCGCCTCAGGGAAGCGTGTTGATGGGGATGTCAACATCGAGCAGAGGCGCGTGCTGCTGCGCGCCGTAGACGTCCGTGTCGCCGAAGTCGCCCGCCGGGATCTTGCGGGGTACGGTCGCCTTGAAGGCCAGGGCGGCATCGTAGATCGTGAACTGCACCTGCTCGATGCCGACCTTGTAGAGGCGCGCGAAGAGCGGCGCGTCGAGCACGCCCGTTGCCTTGACGAGGTTGAACAGGGCGGGATCCTCGAAGACGACGTCGATGGTGAAGTGGAACGGTCCGGCGTTCTTGCTCTTGCAGACCTGGGCGATGGTTCCGATGCGGGCCATGGCTCAAACCGTCTCGTAGGTGATGGGGAAGAGTTCGGTCGGGGAACTGGCCTCGACCGTATGGAACACGTTGAAGCGGTACATCGGTCCGACGTCGATGTCGGAGGGCGAAAAAGGTATGGCCATGTTCCCCTCCTTGCAAAGTCGCCCCTCGAAGTCCGAATGCAGCATCGTCAGGCGCGCCATGCCGATCACCGCCGCAGCCTGTTCCTGGGTCTCGCAAATGGCTTCGACCACGAAGCAGAGTTCGTGGGCCGGTGTATTCGCCAGCGGCTCGAGGTCACCCATGACACCGTTCAGGCCATAGCTGCGGATGATCAGGCGAAAGGCATCCGGTGAGATGCCGAAGGCGGCGGATTTGTCGGCCACGACCTCCCGGACCTTGGCGAGGTAGGGCCCAATACTGGCGATCAGCACGGGATCACGCGTCGCGCATATCGTGATTGATCGGTAGCCGGCCAGCTCGACCCCCTCGAGCTTGATGGTGAGGCGCTCGGAAGGCTCCCACCGCATTCCTGAAATCCGCACGGCGCGATCCGACACCGCGTCGAAGCGGCACTCGGACGTGTCCAGAATGCCGCCAGGTTCGATGTGGCGGATCGGGCTGGAATTCTCATGCAACGCAAAATTGGCGACCGAGAGCGGCGTGCAGCGCCGGATTGGATTGGTCGGCTCGCATTCGACGTAGCCGTGGCCCACCGTCACGAACAGGCAATCCTCCTTCTTGGGGAGCGCGGGTTCGGCGCCGCATTCGAGCATCTTGCCGGCATACCAAGCCTCGGCCGAACCAAGCCCACCGCGAAGCACCGCCGCGGCCCAAGGCGCCGGATCCGTGCTGCGGCCGGCGATCACCACCTGGGCCCCGGCGTCGAGCGCAGCCTGATAGGGCTCCGGGCCCATGAGGCCGACGATGCGGGTCGACGCTTCGATGGTCTGCCGCGTCAGGGGCGCGAGGCCGGCGAGAGGCCGGGTCTGGCCCGCTTCCGCACGGCGGGCGAGCAGCTCCTTGTCCTGTTCGGATCCGATCAGCGCCATCTTGAAGCCGAGCTTGTCCTCGGCGGCGATTTCGCGCGCGATCGCGGCCGTCGCCTCGAGATGCGGGCGCCCGCCGGCACCTCCCGCCGTACTGATCACAACCGGCACACCCTGCTCGCAGGACGCCCGGAGCATGAGCTGGAGGTCGCGCTTGACGGCGCGGGGAGAGGTGAAGCCCTTGCCGGAGCCTAGATAGAACGGGCCCGGATCGACGCTGCCGGCGTCTGCGCCAATCAGGTGAGGTCGGCGCGCCATACCGCGCGCCAGGGATTCCTCGGGAAAGCCGTAACCCAGGATAGCAGTCGTTGAAAGAAGGCGGACTTCGGTCAAACGCGCTCACTCCATCGTCAAGGAAAGCCTCCTTTTGGTCTACTGTAGACAGAAGTCAACTCGGATTTTTGCTCATGCCATATGGGCGCCGCCGTTTACGGCGATGATTTCCCCGTTCACGAAGCTCGCGGCGTCGGAGACGAGGAAGGCGATCACACCCGCGACCTCCTCGGCCGATCCCAGTCGCCCCGGCAGCGTCCGCGACGCCAGGGTGCGCAGCTCGTCGAGGGCGTGCCCTTCGAGCGCCTGGTCGGTGAGGATCATGCCGGGCGCCACGGCGTTCACGCGGATGCCGTCCCGCGCCACGTCCATCGCGACGGCGCGGGTCATTGCATCCATGCCGCCTTTGCTGGCGCTGTAATGCACCCCGCGGGATGTCCCGTAGGCGGCGACGGAGGACACGTTGACGATCGCGCCCTTGATGCCCTCCGCCCGCATCTGGGCGACGGCGGCCTGGATGACGAAGGTGCTCGCACGGAGGTTCACGTCAAGCGTGAGGTCCCAAAGGTCATGGGAGAGCTCAGCCAAGCTTGCCCGATGGAAGATTCCGGCATTGTTGACGACGATGTGCAGCGGTCCCATGGCCCGCCAGGCAGCCTCGACGAGCTCGCCGGCTGCCCCGGCAATCCGCAAATCCGCCTGAAGCGTCGCGCATTTTCGTCCCATGTCCACGATCGTGCCAGCGAGGCTTTCGGTCGCCGCCGGGTCGTCGAGGTAGTGAAGCACGATGTCGGCACCGGCCTCTGCCAGCATAAGGGCGCTAGCCCGGCCGATGCCTTTCTGTGCTCCCGTCACAAGAGCGGTCCTGCCATGCAAATTCATGATCGACTCCGTTGCAGGCGCACCTTGCGCCTCATCGTAGGCGCATAACCGTCCCGTCCTTCCCAACATCGCGCGTGACGTAGCCCATCAGGAAACTGGGGATTGGCTTGTCGAGATTCTGGTAAGCCTTCAGAAGGATTACGCTGCGGAACAACTCCTCCGCCTCGACGGGATCGCCGGATTCGAGCGCATTCAGGAAGGCCTTGTGCCGCTCAGCCACTTCGGTGGGCTGCACATGATAGAGTTCGCTTCTAGCCAGATAGGCATAGAGGAGCGTCCGTAAGGCACGCCAGCTGCTGACCAGGAACCGGTTGCCCGACCCAACCACCATGGTTTCGTGGAATTGTGAGTCGAGGGCCTTATAGTCGTTTTCCCGCCCCTCGGTGGCCGCCTTGCGCATCAACGCATAGACCTCGCGAAGCTTCGCCCGGCTCTCGGCCGAGGCGTCCGCGGCGAACTGACGGGCAGCGAGGCCCTCCAACATTGCACGCAACAAGGACATGTTTTCGACGTCGGCGATCGACAGCTCGGCCACTCGGGTCCCGCGACCGGAACTTGTGACGACGAGGCCTTGCCCTGTCAGAACCTTGAGGGCCTCCCGCAATGGACCACGGCTGACACCGAGATCGGCGGCGACCTTGGTCTCGATCAGGCGCTCGCCCGGCTTGAGGACGCCGCTGATGATGGCGGTCACGAGCTTCTGAATGACCTGCTCGGTCAGCGCTACCTGCGCCGTGACTGCAAATCCGCTGAGATCAATGCCGGTTGTGGTGTCGTCAGCTTCCATGATCGTTTGTGCTCACCTCTCGGTATCAAACAGGATGGCTTTGTCGTCGACGGTTGACGGATCTGGCCTTGGCGCGCAAGTGCGCCGACACCGAGTGTTGCCACAGCTTACACGTTGGCATCCGACTCCGCGTTGAAGCCGATCAGAAAGTTTGCTTCCTGCTCAAATGTTAATCCGACAAACCTAGCAAATCGACTTTCCTGAACAAGCAATTTCTGTAGACTGACGACAGGATCTGCAATGAGGCTTTGCAGTCCATCGGGATGGAGCCGGGGATGTTGCGGAAACTTATGTCGGGGCAAGGCGCCCGCACGTCGCAGCTGGGTGCGGCATCGTTGTTGGTTGGATCCATCGCCTTCGCGGCTCCGGCTTGGGCGGCGGAACTCGACCTGGCGCCCTTCAAAGCCTCTCTGGCCCATTTCCAGGACAAGCCATCCTTCAAGCCTGCGGGTCCTGCCTTTGACGCGCGCAAGTGCATGGCCGGCAAAAGCATCGTGTCAATCCCGGTCTCGAGCGAGAATACGTTCACGGCGGCTATCGAGAAGGAGATGAAGGTCATCGCGGATCGCGTGGGCTTCAAGCTCACGACCTGGGAAAACCAGGGGACGAGCCAGCAATGGGCCCAGGGGATCAATGCCGCCATTGTCCAGAAGGCTAATCTCATCGACCTGCTCGCCGGCAGCGATCCGCGCACGCTTGTGCCACAGATTATGGCCGCCAAAGAGGCCGGCATCCCGGTCGTCGCCTCGCACGACAGCGGCATCGAACAGCGCGCCGAGATGATGAAGTATGTCGATGGTGACGCGGTGGTCGACTACCGCACCGTGGGCAACATCCTCGCCGACTGGGCGATCGTGAAGCGCGGCGGGAAGCTCAACGCGCTCGTTCTCATCGCGACAGGGCCTCTCGCAACCGGACTGATCCAGTCGGGCGTCGAAGAAGAACTGAAGAAGTGCCCGACGTGCTCCAGCAAGACGATCAACGTCCCGCCAGTCGATTGGGCAACCCGGCTAACGCCCACGGTGCAGTCCGCGCTCACTGCCGACCCGAGTATCAACTATATCATTACGATTTACGACGGCATGACGCAATTCGTCGTGCCCGGCGTCATCCTTGCCAACGCGCAGGACCGCGTGCTCATCGATGGCTTCAATGGCACGCCTGGCGCGCTGAGCCTCATCCAGCAGGGCCGGGTCGACATGACGATCGGCGAGAACCTCAATTGGATCGCCCATGCGGTACTCGACGCCAACATGCGGCGCGTCTGCGGTCTGACCCCTGTCAACGACCCCTTCATTCCGTTTTATCTGTTTGACGCCAGCAACGTGAAGGAGACCGGCACCCCTCCAGAGGTCTCCAAAGGATACGGTGACGCCTATGTGGCGGGCTACGACAAACTCTGGATGATGCACTGAGACCTCCTGCCATGACGGCGGCCCTGCAAGCGCGGCACGTCTCGAAAACCTTCGGTGGCAATCGGGTGCTCGACGACGTGAGCTTGGCGATTGAGCCGGGCGAGGTGCACGGACTGCTGGGCCAGAACGGTTCCGGCAAATCGACGCTGATCAAAATTCTGGCGGGCTACCAGGACGCGGATCCGGGAGCCGAACTGTTGATCGGCGGACACCGCGTCGCTCTGCCGCTGCCGAGCGGCCAGTCCCAGTCGCTCGGCATCAGCACCGTGCACCAGCACCTTGCGCTCATTCCCTCGCTGAGTGTCGTCGAGAACATGTTGCTGGGGCGTCTCGGTCGCTCCAACGCCATGGCGCTGTCGTGGCGCAAGGCGCGGGCGGAATGCGCGGCGGTATTCCAGCGCTACGGACTGGAAATCGACCCCGCCGCGACCGTCTCGGGCTTATCCGCCATCGAGCGGGCCATGGTGGCCATCGTTCGCGCCGTTGAGGATCTCGGTCTGCGCTCCAGCGGTTCGGGTCCTGGTGTTCTGATCCTCGACGAGCCGACGCCATTCCTCCCCAAGCAGGATGTCGAGACGCTCTTCGCGCTTGTCCGTCGCATCGTCGCGCGAGGCGCCAGCGTGCTGTTCGTCTCCCACGACATCGACGAGGTGCGGGAGATCACAGATCGTGCCACAGTGCTCCGTGATGGCCGTCTCGCCGGCACGATCGACACCAAAGCCTCGAGCCGCGATGAGATTATCAAGCTGATCATCGGGCGCGCGTTGCGCGCTGATCGACCTGCTTCGGAGGTCGCGCAAGGCGCTCCTGCGAAGGTTGCGGTCACCGGTCTTTCGGGCGGGGGCGTGAAGGGCGTCGACTTCGACTTGCAACCTGGCGAAATCCTCGGTCTCACCGGTCTGCTCGGTTCCGGCTTCGAATCCGTCGTCTACATGCTCTATGGTGCGATCCCTCGCACCACGGGTACCCTGCGCATCGAGGACGAGACGACCCCGCTCGCCGAGGCCACGCCCGCCCGATCAATCGCGGCCGGCACGGTTCTGATCCCGGGGGATCGCAACGCCAGGGCGGCGATCGGGATCTTGCCGATCGCGGACAACGTCACGATGCCGGTGCTGAGCCGCAAGCTGAACAAATGGTTCGTTCGGCGTGGCCCAATGCATCAACTCGCGCAAGACCTGGGACGGCAGTTTGGCGTGGTGCCGAACAGACCCGAGCAGCCGCTCTCGTCCCTCTCGGGCGGCAATGCGCAAAAGGTCGTGATCGCCAAATGGCTTCAAACCGACCCGCGCTTGATTCTACTGGACGAGCCGACCCAAGGCGTTGACGTCGGCGCCCGGGAACTGGTTTTCGATGCGATCAGGGGCGCCACGCGCAAAGGCGCCGCGGTGATCTGCGCCAGCTCGGACTACGAGCAGCTTGCCATGCTGTGCGACCGGGTGCTCGTCTTCGCCGATGGGCGTGTCGGCGCTGAGCTCAACGGCGAGCAGATCTCGAAGCAGAGCATCGCGGAAACCTGCCTTCGCGGCGCCTCCAAGCTACCGGATGCTTTATGAAGAACCTGTCCGCCTCGGTTGCCGCCCCCCTCAAGCCCTGGTCGCGCTTGAACCTCGCTGTCGAGGCCGAGCGGTTCGGGCTGGTGATCGCGCTCATTGTCCTGTTCGCGCTTTTCGGCGTGCTGCAGCCTGGCACATTCCTCAGCTGGGGCAATATTTCGGGGATGCTCGGCTCGCAGGCGGTGCTCGCCATCGTGGCGCTCGCCCTGATCGTCCCATTGACCTCGAACGATTTTGACATGTCGATCGCCAACGTGCTCGTGCTGGCTTCGGTGATCGTCGCGGTGATGAACGCCCAGATGGGCCTCTCGCTCTGGCTCGCCATCCCGGCCGCCCTCCTGTCCGGTCTCTTGGTGGGCGCGATCAACGGGTTCTTCATCACATATTTTCGCATTCACTCGCTGATCGTCACCATCGCGACCGGCACGTTCGCCAGCGGCGTGGCGACCTGGATGAGCGGCTCGCAGACGATCAGCGGCGTCGACTTCGCGTTGATGAATTACGTCATCGTCAAACGGCTGTTCGGCGTGCCGGTCGTGTTCTACTATGCGGTCCTGCTCGCCTTGGTGCTCTGGTACGTGTTCGAGCATACCGCCATGGGACGGCGCGTGCTCTTCGTGGGGCGCGGCCGGGAGGTTTCGCGCCTGAGCGGCATAGACACCGACCGCGTTCGCTGGAGCGCCTTGATCGCGTCGGGCTTTCTAGGTGCCCTCGCGGGCATTCTCTATTGCGGCACGCAGGGCGCGGCCGATCCGTCGTCAGGCGCCTCGTTCCAGCTCCCTGCCTTCGCGGCCGCCTTCCTCGGCTCGACAGCCATCCAGCCTGGTCGCTTTAACGCGTGGGGGACGTTGGTGGCCGTCTACTTTCTCGTGATCGGCATCACCGGCTTGGTGTTCATGGGCATGAGTTCGTTCGTGCAGTCGTTGTTTTACGGCGGAGCCCTTCTGGTGGCCGTCGTGTTGTCCCAATGGGTGCGCGGTCGCGCCGAACAGCAGTTCTGAAGGCAAGAGAGTGGCTGGAAATACCTCCCGGCCACCAGTCTCGATTGGAAGAGAAACGATATGATGGAAGCGATCGGCTACGCGGCTGTCGACGCGGAAACGCCCCTGCAGCCATTCCGGTTCAAGCGTCGAGACCCGGGCCCGAGCGACGTTGCGATCGAGATCCTCTTCTGCGGCGTCTGCCATACCGACCTGCACCAGAGCCGCAACGACTGGGGAAATGCCCTCTATCCGATGGTGCCGGGACACGAGATCGTGGGCCGTGTCACCGCGGTGGGCGGGTCGGTGACTCGGCTGAAGGCGGGTGATCTCGCAGGCGTCGGCTGCATGGTGGATTCCTGCCGACACTGCGCGCCTTGCAGGGCCAAGCTCGAGCAATATTGCGACGAGGGCGCAACGTGGACCTACAATGCGCGGGAGCGCGCGACCCAGAACCTGACCTTCGGCGGATATTCCGACCGCATCGTCGTCGACGAGCGTTTTGTCGTGAAGGTGCCCGAGGCTTTGGACCTCAAAGCCGTGGCGCCGCTGCTCTGCGCCGGCATTACGACCTACTCGCCGCTGAAGCACTGGAAGGTTGGTCCTGGCCAGAAGGTGGGAGTGATCGGGCTCGGCGGCTTGGGCCACATGGGCTTGAAGTTCGCCCGAGCCTTCGGCGCCCGCGTCGTCATGATCACCACATCAGCCGGCAAGGCCGCCGATGCGCGGCGTCTCGGCGCAGACGAAGTGTTGATTTCGACCGACGCCGATGCGATGGCCCACCACCGCGCGAGCTTCGATTTCCTTCTCAACACCATCCCGGTCGGGCACGACCTCAACCCCTATACGAACCTGCTGAAACTGGACGGGACGATGACGCTCGTCGGCGCATTGACGGAGCTCGCCCCCCTGGTTGGCGGCAACCTGATCGGCGGCCGACGCCGCGTCGCAGGGTCGGCGATCGGGGGCACCGCGGAAACGCAGGAAATGATGGACTTCTGCGCAGCGAACGGCATCGTCAGCGATGTCGAAGTGATCCCGATCCAGGCGATTGCCGCGGCCTTTGACCGGTTGCTGCGCAACGATGTCCGGTATCGCTTCGTGATCGATATGGCGTCGCTCGCCGCTTGACCGATGTATCTTATGCAGCATGCCGTTGCGCAGCACCGCGACAGGACTGGATATCCGGCCGAGGAACGTCGACGCCAGCAAGATTGCGGGAACGGCCAAGTCGCTTCGGTCGGAGTGCCTAGACCACTGAGACCCGAGATCAACAAGCCGGATCGGCATGCAAGACGATGGACTGTCAACTTGATTTCCGCTGATGCCCGACGCGCCGGCTATCGCCGCGCAATATAGTGGGTGGGCACTCGGAACACAGCCGGATGCCGGGCAACTATCATCTGACGTTACTCAGCATACACACCGCTCGCGGCCAATCTCCGGATTCTACGGCGCCTAGGTATTCGTGGTTGATTGAAATAATTGGCGCGCCCGAGAGGATGAAACTGGGAATTGCTATTTGACTGCCTTGCCTCTGTAATCTCCGCCGCACCGGTTTAGGCAGGCGCAAGATACTGGCCTGTCGAGCATACGATCAGCTGTCGCCCGCCGCGGGTCATAGCGACGTAGAGATGCCGGTGGTCCATAACCGCCGGATTCAAGATCACGGCGACGTCTGCTTCCAGCCCTTCGGGCAGGAGCGTGCTGCCGACGGTGCGCTTGGCGAGAGGGCGGCCAACCAATCGAGATCGCTCTGCGACCTCCAGGCCGTGATCTGGCTGGGAAGCACGTCGACCTGTTAGGCCAACTCAGCCAGCATCTTCTCACCCCTGACCGCAGCCAGTGCGACCTTTGCCTTGAAGGCCTGCGAATGGTTTCGGCGCGTTCGCTTCGTCATTGTCTCTCCCGATCCGCGGCCAAATTGGCCGCTGTCAGGCAGAAACTCCACCCATCCCACCTGTCCAGATTCCCCGAACCACCTCACTGATCCGTTCTGCGGCGCGAGACATCGAACAGGCCATCAGCCATCCCACCCATTCGGATGGTATCCGCCCGGCGACGACCGCCTTGCGAGCGGGTGAGGCTGCTGTGAAGCTGTGCTTGTAAGTCCACCTTATGAGCGCTTGTAGCTGCACAGCACGACCCAGATCACCCTGCAGACCGGCCCGGAACGTCGACGACGTTGGAGCGCTGCGGCGCAGCGGGAGATCCTGTCGG
>NZ_JAMOIM010000138.1 GCF_026130545.1 Lichenifustis flavocetrariae
TTTATGGCTGCTACACTGCCTGTACCACCATGACGAACAGAGGTTTGGGTGCGGTTTGCCATAGCGGAAAAACGCTTGTTCTGGCGTCGTTGTTCCTCTTGGAACTGAGTCAAACATTTGTTGTCGTGGATCGCGTCCTGTGCGACTTGCGTGGGATCCGGGTGCAGCCCAGAATGCTCACGGCGGAGCCCTGAGGACTGCTTGCGAACCTTGGAAGACCGTTTGTGCAGTGCAATGCTGTCCCGACGCTGTCTCAACGACCGCACATCGAAGTCGTTTTGTCTTGCACCCTCTTACGCACGCGGAGATGGGCGCGACGGCGCGCTCCTTCGCTTCACCAAGCTTTATCAGGCCGAGAGGAGCGACTTGCCAGCTTCGTCACAGCCAGACGATCGATTGGCCAATACGCCGAGCTTCAAGGGTGAACCAGACCAATGGAATGAAGCACGCATGACTGGGCCACCATCACGACCAGCCAGTGCGCGCAATCCAGCGCGATCATCGATGGCGGCAGACGCCGCGCGCTGAAGGAGACGACGAGCGCGGGCACAACGAAGCCGATCCAGATCACGATGGGCGTCACAATGGCGATGGTCCACGCATCGGCGTCGACCGGGGCAAGGATCAAGGCGCCGGCGAGAATGGCCGCGAGCCAGAACTCGGAGATGAAGGTGGTGAGCGCGAGACCCAGGTTGTACCCGAGGCTAGCGTCCCAGTGCTCCGCGTCGAAAACGACGTGATAGAGCACGCTGATCCCCAAGCCGATGAATGCTGCGGAACAGATCGCGATTAGGTTCGTCGCGATATAAGTCATCCAAGGCCTCACTCACGCAGCGATGATCCCGATCTAACTCCAGAATTGGCTGGCGGATGCGTTGATGGCGGCCGAACATTTCCGGAAAGGTCACGAGCGCTTTACGGCGCTTGCCGCGTGCAAGGCCTCATGGGTCACAGAAGTCCTGGTGGTGCTTCCACCCACCATCGCTCGGGCGGCTGGACGAGCAGGGTGGCGATAAACTCCTGATCGGCATTCCGAGGACCGAAAGCCGCGGCGGCGAACCTTGTGGCGGCGTTCGGCATTCCTTGTCTCGAGATCCGGAGCGCGTCAGCCGGGCGCGGCGGTAGGAAGGGAACAGCACTATTTCCCCGGCTTCTTGTGCTGGCCAACGAAATGGCACGCGAGCCCTTGTCCCGCCCGCTCCGGATCTCACAAACTCTGTTGCGCTCTCGTAAGACGCGATCGAACCCGCTTCATACTTGCAGGACACCTGCGTTCTCGGCTTCAGCGGCGATCCATGTCCCGCCGATCGGCGCAAGATCCCCAAAAGCCGATCGACAATCCAGGTGGTCATGCGCCTCAATCCACGACGGCACTGATTGGGCATGTCCACATTTCGGCACGATGACAGTCGCCGCACCCGTAAATGCTCAGAAGCGTATTTCTGATCGTTCGGCC
>NZ_JAMOIM010000139.1 GCF_026130545.1 Lichenifustis flavocetrariae
GCGAGGATCAAGCCTTCCGTGTTCGGTCCGATGGCCTGGCCCCAGCGTTGGAGACGCTCGGGCGACCACTCGGCGTAACGGCGGTGGGCGCTCGGCATATGGTCGGGCTCGGTGCCATGCCGGCGCCCGCCGTAGCGACGCTGGTGAGCCGCCACGCGCTGGCCGCGGTGGAAGGCCTCGATTGTACGCTCGGTGATGCGCAGGTCGACTTCGGCCCGGATCAGCGCGTGAGGAAGAGAGTAATAGAAGCCCTCGACCTCGACATGATAGTCGACCCCCACCCGCGCCAGCCGCCACTCGGCATAGTGCCATTCTGCTTCGGGCAAGGGCTTGAGAGCGGGCCGGTCGAGGCTGTCGAAGAGATCCTGCCGGCTCATGCCGATGCGCCGCATGACCTTGCGGTTCATCCGCTCCATCACCTCGCGGATCGCCGCGTTGCATTCGGCGAGCGAGAAGAAGGTTTGGTGGCGCAACCGGCCGAGAATGTAGGTCTGGGCAAAACGCACCCCGGCCTCCACGGCGGCCTTGTCGCGGGGCTTTTTCGGGCGTGCCGGAAGGATGCCGACCTCGTAATGCGCCGCCATCGCGCCGTAGCTGCGGTTGATCTCGGGATCGTAGAAGGACGCCTTCTGAACGCCGCTCTTCAGGTTGTCGGGCACCAGAAGGCGCGGTACGCCGCCGAGAAAGCCGAACATCCGGACGTGAGCGCCGATCCAATCAGGCAAGCTCTGCGTGAAGGTTGCTTCGGCATAGGTATAGTTGGACGCACCAAGCACGCCGACGAAAATCTCCGCCAGCCGCACGGCGCCGGTCACGGGATCGGTGATGCCGATCTTCTTGCCCGAATAGTCGACGAAGAGTTTGTCGCCCGCCACGTGGTGCTGGCGCATGACCGGTGACAGACGCCGTTCAAACTCACGGAACAGGTCGCAGAACCGGCTATAACCGTAGCCATCGGGGTTCGCGGCACAGTATTCCTCCCAGAGCACACTGAGATTGACCCCAGGCCGCTTGAGGTCGCGCACCAGCGCAGCCCAATCCGGTTCGGGCCGGCGGCGAACCCCTGGAATATAGCCGGCCTTCGAGAAAAGACGCTGTTCAAGGACGTCGTCCGTCTGGTCGGCTGCCAGGGGCCAGACGACACCCGCCTTCCTCGCACGATCGAGATTGTCCTGCACCGTGCTGCGCGCCACGCCGAGCTGTCGCCCAAGCTCTCGCGCACTCACGCCCTCATGATGAAGTCGCAGCATCTGCCGCAATTGTCGCATCGTCAGCTCTCTCTTCGCCGGCATCAGCCTCTCCCGCTAAATCCAGGGGATGATGCTCAGGGGACTGACCTGCGTGAGAACCGCCGACCTGTGGCCGGCTTCAAATCGGAATGGTGGCCGACATCAAATCGGAACGCTGGCCGGCTTCAGATCGGAATACCCGGCCGGCTTGCATCGGAATTCGCA
>NZ_JAMOIM010000140.1 GCF_026130545.1 Lichenifustis flavocetrariae
CGCGCAGGCCTGCCAGTCGCAACAGGCGCAACGCCTACGGGCTCAAGAGCTTGGTCACGTGACGGCTGTACAGCGTCATCAGTCAATACAGCTAGAGCGTTATCAGGCGATAGCTCTGCTTCCGCCATCATGCTCGCGACAGTCTTCCTTTTCGGCCTGCTCATTCCTGTTCTCCGATAACACGGCGAAGCCAGGCCCACAGAAGCCGGACCTCCTTCGCCGCCGCACCTGATGGATTGTATTCGGTGACACCCAAGCCCCCGGTCAGCGCGTCCGGATAATCGACCCTCTGAAACACATTCGCGGGCGCAACCTCCCCATGCTTGAGGAGTGCCGCTGCGACATCGTTCAGCCGGTTCGCATTCCCGAAACACTGGCTCATCACGAAGGCGAATTGCTTCTTCCGGTCTCTTAGCTGCTTGGCAGTCGGGACGGCCGCTTCCAGGTCCGTGAGGGTCGGTTTCACCGGCACGAGGCACAGATCAGCAACCTGGATGGCCGGCACCACGGCTGTGTTCTGCACGCCAGCCGTGTCGATTAGGCAGAGACCGAATCCGAGTTTGCGTAGTGCTTTGATCTTAGCGTCCAGCTCGTGCGGTTCGCACTTCTCGACGTGCGGAGCCTCGGCGTCGCGCCGGTTTGCCCATTTGTCGAGACTGCCCTGCGGGTCGCTGTCGAGCACAGCCGTCCGTAAGCCGTCACCGTGAGCTGCAACGGCGAGACATGCGGCAAGGGTGCTCTTCCCTGACCCGCCTTTCTGTGTGGCAAGCGTGACTGTCCGCATCGAATCTCCTTGAGTCGGAAAGATCATAGCGCCACGACGCTGCAAAGTGATTAAGCCGTCACGTGACCACTAGGGATTGCACGGCTGCCTGATAGCCTGGTCAGATGGTCACGTGACCACGCTATAAGCAAGAATGAATATATGTCACAAAGGGGTATACCCTCAGGCTACGCGCAAATGTTACACCGCAGTGTGTCACATAAGGCTTGACCAACATTCATTGTTACGCGATGTGAGCGTGGTCGACCTATATGTTACACGAGCTCTCCTAAATGGCAGCCCGCATCGGTTACGCTCGTGTCTCCACCACGGATCAAGATCACGGTTCGCAAGAGGCCAGGCTCAAGGCCGCAGGCTGCGACGTGATCCGAGCCGAGAAGGTCAGTGGCAAGAGCCGGGACGGGCGTGACGAGTTGGCGACCGTGATGGATTTCATTCGCCCGGGCGACGAGCTAGTGGTCGTCAAGCTCGACCGGCTGGGTCGCTCAACCCGAGACGTCCTGAACCTGGTGCACGAGTTGGAAGGGAAGGGGGCAGCACCAGGGGTTACGCATGAAAGACGCCTGTGAGGATTTGCTCCATGTATTGGTTGTTCCACGCTGCCATTTTCCGTCTT
>NZ_JAMOIM010000141.1 GCF_026130545.1 Lichenifustis flavocetrariae
GTAATTACCCAGGCCCTTGCCACGCAAGGAAATCGCTGATTCCCTTAGCGAATGAGCCGATTCGATCTTGAGCGTTTGAGCAAGGACGAGCTGATCGAGCTGGTGCTGCGGCTGCAACGCCCGACGAAGACGTCCCGGACGTCGTCCAAGCCTCCCTCGACTGATCGGAAAGAGCGCCGCGAGAAGGCCAAACCTGGCGGTGCCAAGCCGGGCCACGAGGGACATTCGCGCCGCTTGAGCGAGGACGTCGACAAGATCGTCGATCATCATCCCGATGAATGCCCGTGTTGCCGCATGGCGCTGCCCGGTGATCTGGCGGCAGAGGTTGTCAGCGAGCACGACAAGGTCGAGCTTCCCGTGATCAAGCCCTTCGTCGAGCGCCATCGGCGTCTGGCCGTGCGATGTCCCTCGTGTGGGGCGATGGTCGTTGCCCCGGTGCCCGCGGCGGCGAAAGGCACGCCGTTCGGCCCCCGCCTTCATGCGGTCGCCACCTATTTCAAGACGTTCCAGGCGCTGTCCTACGAACGTTTGCAAGGCGCCTTCGATCATCTCTTCGGTCTGGCGATCAGCCAGGGCGGGCTGATGAACATGCTCCGCCGCGCGCAGGGACGATTTGTGGCCAAGCGCGACGATGCTGTCGCGGTGCTCCGGCAAGCCAACGTGGTCGCCTCGGACGAGACCGGCGTTCGCATCGAAGGCAGCAATTCCTTTCACTGGGTCTTCCGCTGCAACGACGCGGTGGTCCACCAGGCGTCTCCGACGCGCGGCGCCGTGGTGATCCGGGACATGATGGATGGACACCGGCCGGCGGTCTGGCTGTCGGATCGGTATTCCGCCCAACAGGGCCATGCCGATGCGCAACAAACCTGCCTCGCGCATCTGGCGCGCGATGTCGCCTATGCCGATGAGGCGGGCGAGGATCTCCTGCCGATGCGGCTCAAGCTATGGCTCCAAGGCGCCTTCGCCCTGGCGGCCCGCATCGAAACGCTCGCGCCGCCGACGATCGCCGCCAGACGCCGCGCCCTGGAGCGTCGTCTCACTGCGATCCTGGAGACCCCGACATCCTGCGATCTGGCGCGAGACCTCCAGAACAGGTTCAGACGAGCCCGCGATCAGCTTCTCACCTTCGCCAAGTGGCCCGGCCTGGTTGACGCCTCGAATAACGGCTGCGAGCGCGCCCTCAGACCATCGGTGATCCAGCGCAAGATGACCAACGGCTATCGCGCGATGTGGGCGGCCGCCGGCGAAGCGGATATCCGCACCGTGGTCGACACGGCGCGTCTCCGGCCCGGCACCAACGCCTTTCAGGTCATTCTCCAGACC
>NZ_JAMOIM010000142.1 GCF_026130545.1 Lichenifustis flavocetrariae
CGACCTACGGGGAAATTGCCCAAAAATATCTCGGCAAGGCGCTCGCGCCCAAGCCGGCCAACGAGTGGACGTGGGACGATTACGCGGCGACCGCCCTGTTCTTCACCAAAGCCGTCAACCCGAAGAGCCCCGTGCGCTATGGCACCGTGCTGCAGATGAAGAACCTGCTCTTCAACATGATGATCTTCGGCAACGTGCCGCGTGCCTTCGGTGGCGACTGGATGGATGCGTCCGGCAAGGTCACGGTCGACTCGCCCGCCTATCGCACGGCGCTCGACCTCTACAAGAAGCTGTATGATGCCGGCGCCACGCCGAAGGACTCGCTATCCTACGAGTTCCCCGAGGCGAACGCCGCCTTCGGCTCCGGTCAGGTCGCGACCATGCTGCAGTGGAATGCCGCAGCGGCCGACCTCGACAACAAGGACAAGACACCCGCAGTTGCCGGCAAGATCGACACGGTGGCGCCGCCTGCGGGTCCTGCCGGGCGCTTCACCCACATCCACGGTCTGGGCCTCGGGTTGAGCAAGGCCTCGACCCACAAGGAGGCCGCCCTGCGGTTCCTGACCTGGCTCGCCGGCCGTGAGGCCATGACGGACTATGCCAAGGCGGGCGGGTCGCCGGCCGTATCGGACGCAATCGCAAGCAAGATCGACGGCCGTCCCGACCTCGCCAAGCTCGGCAGCTTCGCGGGCAAGTACGGGTTCGTGATGACCGGGGCCACTTCGGCCAACGCGCTGGCCGTCTACGAGGCCCAGGCGAAGGCCTTCACCGGCTATTGGGGCGGCACCGACACCCTGGACGCCTCGATGCAGCAGGCGACCACGGCCATGACAAGCCTGCTCAAGTGACGGTTTTCGCGGCGGGCATGCCGCCCGCAGCGACCTTTCGGGCAGTCGTCGGGCGCGGCGGATGAGCGCCATCCTTCACCGTCGGCAGGGCCTCGTGCTCATCGCGCCGCTGACGGTCTTCCTGCTCGCCGTGCTCGGCCTGCCGCTGCTGATCGATATCGTCTACGCCTTGTCCCACGTCACCTTCGAGACGCTGCGCCGGCCCCGGCTGGAAGGCTTCGGAAATTTCGTCACGGTGCTGAAGGACGCTGGCTTCTGGCAGGCCATGGGTTTCTCGCTGCGCTTTGCGATCGTCGCCGCGGTCGCCCAACTCGTCATCGGGCTGTTCCTCGCGATCTTCCTCGCTCCGCTTTTCGCGCTGGCCCCGTGGCTGTTGGCTCTGCTGATGCTGCCGACCATGCTGGCGCCCGCGCTCGTTGGCCTCATGTACCGCCTGCTGCTGCAGGATTTCGTCGGCATCGT
>NZ_JAMOIM010000143.1 GCF_026130545.1 Lichenifustis flavocetrariae
GGCAGCCCGGTCGAGGCCCCGAAGGCGCTTTGCGAGCTGCAAGGCTACGTCTACGACGCCTGGCTCCGCATGGCTGAGATCTACGATGTCCTGGGACGGTTGAAGGACGCGGAGAGACTTCGCGGCAAGGCGGCCGACCTCTATCGCCGCTTCGACGAGGCGTTCTGGGACGAGGAGACCGGCTTTTATGCCTACTGTCTCGACGCCGAGAAGAAGAAGGTCCTGACGGTGGCCTCGAACCCCGGCCACCTGCTGTGGAGCGGAATCGTCCCGCCCGAGAAGGCGGGACGCGTGGTCGAGCGTCTGATGCGGCGCGACATGTGGTCGGGTTGGGGGATCCGGACGTTGTCGGCGGAGCACCCCTCCTACAATCCCTTCTCCTATCAGAATGGCTCCGTCTGGCCGCATGACAACGGGCTGATCGCCCTCGGCTTCAAGCGCTACGGCTTCCACGACGAGGCCGCCCAGGTGGCCCGGGACATCAGCGAGGCCGCTAGCTATTTCATGCTGCACCAGATGCCCGAACTCTACGCCGGCATCCAGCGGGACGGCGCGAACTTCCCGGTCCAGTACGCGGGGGCGAACGTGCCCCAGGCCTGGGCGGCCGGCACCGTTTTCTTCCTTTTGCAGGCGATCGTCGGCTTCCAACCGCGGGCCGAGGACGGGTTGCTCTACCTCGATCCCTGGCTCCCGTCCTGGCTTCCTGACCTGACGCTCAAAGACCTCCGCCTCGGCGCCGAGGCCTTCGACATCCGCATCGAGGGCAGCGGTTTCGACGTCACGATCACGGTGCTCGCAGGCGACGCCGGCAAGGTGCTTCGTCGGTCGATCGTCGAGGGGCTGGGTCAGCTAAGGGTGGGGCAGTAGTTCGAGCGAATAGGTCCCGACGTTCGCCGTCAGCCCCGTGACGACCGGCGAGTTCCTGGTTCTACAGGGTCTTGACCCAAACGCACTTCAGGTGATCTGAAAGGCCTTGAGGCGAACGCGATCACGAAACGCCGGTGGCATCTCTACCGCCGGGTGGTCCTGCCCGTTCCCGATGACCCAACCCTGCGAGCCTAGGGCCTTGCCGAAGATAACTGAATCGGCGTTGCCGGGGTAGATTCCGCGCTGGGGTGGCGTCCGCTACAAACGATGAATGATCGATATTGGCTCGATTCGCGAGCGCTACGCCGCGCTATCTCCGCATCTTGACGAGCGCGGCCGGC
>NZ_JAMOIM010000144.1 GCF_026130545.1 Lichenifustis flavocetrariae
TTCGGCCCCGCGCTGCACCGCTTTCTGCTGGCGCAATATCACCAGGGCCAGGTGACGGTGGCCCGTCTGTTGGACCAGGTCCGGTCGATCGGCATCGACCTGTCCAAGCGCCACCTCGTCCGGCTGCTGATCGACGAACAGGACCTGTTCCGCGACGAGGCGCGCGACGTCCTGCGCGCCGGGCTGGAGACGGCGCGCTGGATCACGGTCGACGACACCGGTGCCCGCCACAAGAGCCGCAACGGCTTCTGCACGCAGATCGGCAACGACGACTTTACTCGGGTATCGGCACCACGGGATCGAAGAGCCGACTCAACTTTCTCGAATGCCTGCGCGCCGGACATACGGACTACGCCATCAATGATGCGGCCTTGGCCTACATGCGCGAGCGCTCACTGTCGTGTTCGGCGACCGCGCTGCTCGCCAACCATTCCGTCCGGCAGTTCGCCGACGAAGCAGCGTTCATGGCGCACCTCCAGGCTCTCGGCCTCGTCGATCTCAAGGTGCTGCCCGATCCCGTCGGCATCGCCACCGAGGGGGCGCTCTGGGGCTCCATCAAGGCGCATGGCTTCCTGTGTGACGCCGTGGTGGTGAGCGACGATGCCGGGCAGTTCAACGTTGGCCACCACGCTCTATGCTGGGTCCACGCAGAGCGCCTGATCCACAAGCTCGACGCCTTCACCGAGGAGCGGCGCAGGATCCAGCGCGTCGTCCGCGGCCTGATCTGGTGGTTCTACCGCGACCTGCTGGCCTTCAAGCGCGACCCCACGGCGCGCCGCAGGGCCGAGATGAAGGCGCGCTTCGACCGGATCTTCAAACGCGAGACCGGCTTCGTCATGCTGGATCGCCTGCTGAAACGGCTCCACGCCAACAAGGCCGAACTGCTGGCCGTGCTCGACCGGCCCGACATCCCGCTCCACACCAACGGATCGGAGAACGACATCCGCTGCCAAGTGACCAAACGCAAGATCAGCGGCGGGACCCGCAGTGACGATGGCCGTGCCTGCCGTGACGCGTTCCTCGGCCTCGCCAAGACCTGCCGGAAGCTGGGCGTGAGCTTCTGGGACTATCTCGGTGACAGGCTCGCCGTCCCAGACGTCATCGCCGTCACGCCGCTGCCAGACCTTGTCCGAAAACGAGCTGCACCAGCCTGATTGCCCGCAGTTTTGCCCCTGTTAC
>NZ_JAMOIM010000145.1 GCF_026130545.1 Lichenifustis flavocetrariae
CATTCGGTGATCTGGAAGGAGTGTTTGTCGATGGGGGCAAGGGTGACCCGGTGACCCGCAGAGATCTTCAGCCATTACGTGATCCGATCATTTCCAGCGGCGACGCGGGCTGAAATCCAGTTTCGGTTCCTTTGCTACCGAATTCTCCACTTAAGCCGCCATTAAAGGCACGATGGTAGCGATTGGCATCGCCTGAGGGTGACCGACCGGCAAGATTTCTCGGAGACAGGGTCTGTCACGTAGCCTGAGAATTGTATGTCCATGCCGCGCGCCGGAATCCAGTTGATGCTTCAAGCACGACTTGATGCGATTCTCGATGAAACATTCGGTTCACCGTCTGGCGACACCGGCGTCTCCGCCGACACCGCCTTGAAGCTGCATCAACAGCAATTCTGGACACAGATCATCATGAACGGCGCCGAGAGCGACAGCGCCTCTGCCCCATTTACATCACTGGCGGGAGCGCCTGTTTCGATGGAGTCGGTTGTTCGCACCAGCGGCACGGTTCTCACGCGCCTCGTCGAAACGCTGATGGCCAAGCCGCCTCCAAAGCTTTCGTTGACGGGCGCCTCGCGTCGACGGAAGCACATGCAGGAGCAGGTCGTCGCACTGACGGCAGCAGCGTTCGAAGGCTTGTCCGATTATGCATCCCAAGCCTGCCGCGCGGAAGCGGTCGAGCGGGCACGGGAGGACGAGCTTCGGTTGCAGGCGGAAACGGCGCAACACCGTAATCTGATCGCGACGACCGAGGCCCTCAGCAGGCTGGCCGACGGAGATCTCACGGTGCGGGTGGACGGTCTGTCGAGCCCGTTTCTCACCCTCGAAAGCGCGTTCAATCTGGCTGTCGGGTCATTGCAGACCCGGCTGCGTTCCGTGAGCGCCAGCACGTTGGACATGAACAGCGGCATCGACATGATTTCCGAAGGGGCCAGCGACCTTTTCAAACGAACCGACGAGCAGGCGCAGTCGGTCGAACGAACAGCCGTCACGGTCGGCCAGATCACGGCCACGGTGCGCAAGACGGCGAAGCGGATCGAACATGCCCGCTTGTCGATCTCGGGCGCCAAGGCCGATGCCGAGAAGAGCGGCAGCATCGTGCAGGAGGCCGTTTCCGCCATGGCCGAGATCGAGCATTCGTCGG
>NZ_JAMOIM010000146.1 GCF_026130545.1 Lichenifustis flavocetrariae
ACCTTGGCACCACGTTCGAAGTCTGGGGCCGATCTGCAGCAATCACGGCCATCGAGTTTGGCCTGATAGAGCGCGGCATCGGCCCGCGTGACGAGCTCGTCGCTTCTGCTCATGCGGTTCGGCTGCATGCACGTGACGCCGATGCTGACCGTAGCAACCTTCCTCGCCGCTTTGGGATGTGGTGCCGCCAATGCAACAATGGCCGTACGCATCATCTCGGCGACCGCAAGCGCTCCCGTGAGATCGGTCCGTGGCAGCAGAACCACGAACTCTTCGCCACCGTAGCGCGCCACGAGATCGGCCGGCCGATGGACGTGGCTGGCGACGCAGGCCGCCAGGTTGCGCAACAGCTCATCGCCCTTCTGATGTCCGAAGGTGTCGTTATAGGCCTTGAAGTGATCGGCATCGATCATGAGCAACGCGATGCTCGTGCGATCGCGCATGGCTCTTTGCCATTCCGTCTCGAGCACCTCATCGAAGCGACGCCGGTTGGCCACTTCGGTGAGACCATCGGTCATGGCCAGTCGCGCCAAGACGGCTTCGACCTTGACGCGACGCGCGAGCTCGATGTTGAGCAGCACCAGCAACGACACAGAGCTTAGGCATAAAAGACCCAGGACGCTGCCCACGATCACGGTCTTTCGCCACCAATCCGCGTATGCCCCCTTAGCTGAAATCTCAATCACTTGGATAAGGGGGAGAGCACCGACGCGGTGGAACGAGATCAGGCGCTCTTGGCCGCTGACAGGGGATGGTCCTTCAAACGACCCCACAGGCGGTGTTCGGATACGCGTGAAGCTGTCGCTTGCCCTGAAGCTCTTGTTGACAACGTCAGAGACGAAGGGCTTACGCGTGACGACCGTGCCATCGGTCCTGAACAATGTGATTGCATCCTCGGCGCCCTGATTCAAAGTGGCGTAGAGTTTGTCGAGGTAAGACAGCTTGAGCGACGCCAGTGCGACGCCGCCAAAGCTGCCGTCTGGATTGTTGATCCGCCTCGTCAGCGCGATGGTCCACGTGCCACTGATGCGGCTGAGGAATGGCTTGCTGACGAATAGGCCAACATCGTTGCCGGTGGTATGGACTTTGAAGTAGTCGCGATCGGCAAAGCAGTCCG
>NZ_JAMOIM010000147.1 GCF_026130545.1 Lichenifustis flavocetrariae
GACCCGGACAGATCCGAGGGAAAGCGACCTTTTCGATCATCCCAACATTCGTGGCGCCGCCTACTTCAACTGAAGGACCGAGCATTCATGCTGACCCACCCCACCCTCGATCACTTGAGTGCCCTTGGTCTTCACGGCATGGCCAAAGGCTTCAAGGATCTCGCCGCCAATCCAGAATCCCGATCCCTGGACCATGCCGAATGGCTCGGGCTTCTCCTCGAACACGAGGCCACCCTCAGGCGGCAGAAGCGCTTCGAGGCGCGCGCGAAGGCCGCGCGCTTGCGCCAGAGCGCCAGCATCGAGGATGTCGATTATCGCAGTCCCCGCGGCCTCGACCGCTCACTCTTTCTCAAACTGGCCAGCTGCGACTGGATCCGTGACAAGCGCAATGTGATCGTCACCGGGCCATGCGGCGTCGGCAAAAGCTGGCTCGCCTGCGCGCTCGGCCAGAAGGCCTGCCGCGAGGATCTTCCGGTCCTCTACCATCGCATGCCCCGCCTCTTCACCGCTCTCGCGCTGGCCCGCGGCGACGGACGCTATGGCAAGCTGATGGCCGCCATCGGACGGGCGAAGCTCCTCATTCTCGATGATTGGGGACCTGAAACGCTCAATCCCGAGCAGGCGCGCGACCTGCTCGAAATCGTCGAGGACCGCATGGATATCGGCTCCATCCTGGTCACCAGTCAGATCCCTGTCGATCGATGGCATGACATGATCGGCAGTCCTACCATCGCTGACGCCATCCTCGATCGCATCGTCCATAATGCCTACAGGATTGACCTGGCCGGCGAGAGCCTGCGCAAGCGACGCACAGCCGATCTCGGCTAATCACCCCGCCATGGCGGGGCTACGCAACCCGATCCAGCTTCGCCCCGCCATGGCTAAGCTCAGAACAACCAACCCTTGACCCGTCCGATCAACATCGAGATCATCCGCAACGACCTGTGAGAGAACCGCCCAAGGTGGCCGACATCAAATCGGAACCGTGGCCGGCTTGAAGTCGGAATAGGTGGCCGGCTTCATATCGGAAACACTGGCCGGCATCGTCGGAATCCGCA
>NZ_JAMOIM010000014.1 GCF_026130545.1 Lichenifustis flavocetrariae
CATCCATAAGGCCGTCGAAATGCGAAATGCAGAGCGACAATGCCATCCGTTGGCCAAGTCACGAATCTCTGCTTAGCAGCTTGGAGCTTCGGCGGCCACCTGCCTGAGATCCGTAGGGCCGTCCTACCGGGTCGGTCGAGTCCTGAAATCCGCGTGTCTGCGAGGTCCGCTTGCGAGCTTCTGAACGACGCTATTGTGTGCTTCGGCTTCACGCCGGGACCCCTCTCGATCCATACACATCAACGGTTTGCGACGATGATCGGCGTTGGAACCCCACGCCGATTCACACTCAGGGTGGTGCTTTTCTGCTTCGATCAGAGTCTAAGATAGATTTAGACGTGGGTAATCCCTTCGATGCTGATTTGCGCGCGAGCGCTTCTCCTGCGCAGAGGGTTGGATCAACGGCGAAAATTGGTCACTGCTATTGCGCGGTGATGAAGATCGATTGCAGATTGGCTCAGCCACAGTTGACATCAGGACCACCGGCATGGTCCACCAACTTCGTGAGATACGCACGGAGCTTAAAGGAAAAGCGATCAGCGTTGGAATTGGCTGGGAATCCAGGTCCCCCAGCCAGTTCAAGCGCCGCGGCCTGTCAGAGATTCCGCCAACCTTGGCGATCGATGATGTGTTGCAGATCCAGTCCCGGATAATCCAACTTCTGAAGAGCGTGGTCGAGAGTACGAAGCTCGAAGAGCTTTCCCTTGACGCGCCCATAATTCGACGTCGTGCCCTTCAAGACATGTCCGACGATCGCCTTGATCATACTCTCATTGACTTCGAGATTTCGAAGTCGGCGAATGACCCCTTGGCGAAACGAGTGAAAGGTCTTGGTCTTGCTCTTCGTCACATGAGCATCGCAAAAGCGTCCCCAAAACTTGCTCCAGTTTCGCGTGTAGCGATCGCGATAGGCGATCAGTTCGGGAAACAAGCGTGAACACCCTGCGCTCCGCCGCGATTGCACGAAGTCCAAAAAACCGCATCGAACGAGAGCAGCATGCATTGGGCACATGCCTGCGAGCGGCAGTGGTTTTCACCGTCTTGCCCGCATCGATTTCGACTGCGTCCTCGGCGGTGCCGATTTCAACATCGTCCGGAATATCGGTGATATCGAAATAGGTGATGCCCTCGGTGACCTTGATATCCGCCACGAGCAGCTGCCCGAGTTCCTCGAGCCTGGCGCCGGTGAAGAGCGCAAGGAGAGGCAACCAAAAAGCCGCAACGCCTCAGCCAGCCTTCGAAATGCGGGCGGGCACCTGATAGATCTTCGAGGCCACGATCGCGTTCAGTTCGGCCGGGCTGTAGGGTTCCCGATCGACGACATCGCGGTCGTCGAGCTTGAGGCGCGTTCCGGCGCAAGGATTGATCGTGATCAGCTCATCGTCCAGGGCAATCCGCATCAGGGTGCTGACCGAGCCGATGCCCTTGGCATTGATCGTGCCTCGGCTCAGGCGCGGCGCCTTCGTCGTGGCACCCCAAGCGATTTGTTCGGCCAGGCTGGACTTCGCGAGTTTGTTCGGCACGTTGCGGGGGCGATCAAGGAGCTTGTCGCGGAACGCGATGACCTGTTTTTTCGTCACCTCGTTCACAGGCAGGTCGCCGAACAGCTGGACGAAGTAGCTGACGTAAAGGGCGTTGTCGTCGATCTGCTTCGGACTGGGCCGGTTCAGCTTGATCCAGCGCAGGCGTAAGGCCGACAATGTTTCGACCGTCGCTGTGGGCACCTCCGGCGGCGTGATAAGCGAAGGACGTTCCGGCGTCACAATCGGTGCGCCGAGATCCCGCTCCTTGATGACGTCGTTGGCCCTGACCTGTGCCCTCAACACCTCGAGCCCGAGGCGGCGACGATCGGGGTGGTCATCGGCAAGGTTGAGACCGTTTCGGCGAGGATCGCGTCGATGTCGTTGGTGATCGTCGAAACGGGGCGTTTTTGGCCTGACGCAGGGCGTTCATCTGGTCGGTCGTCAGCCGCCTCACCCGGCCGGATCGAATCGCATCGAGATCGAACATCGTCGGGTCCAGATCAACCTCGTCGATTCGCCGATCGACGGTGCCGATGTCGCGCGCGATGAGGGCCTGCTTGGCCTGACGTTCGAAGATCGCTTGAGCCTGGCGTCTCACGTCCTCGGCCGTTCGCGGTTCATCGCCGCCCCCTTGGCCAACATCAGTTTGGTGATGACGGTGGTCACAGGCGGGGAGAAAGTGGGATCGACCCAAGTTCGATCGTGCTCGTACAGGATGTCGTGGTGCGCTTGAGCGCCCATGATCGATATCTGATCGCGCGTCAGCCGGTCGACCTGGACCGGAGCCTGCTTCGGCGCGCTAGCGCCGTTGGCACTGACGCGGGCGATCTGCACGAGAGCCTCGACCTGCGGATGGATCTGCACCCATCGCATCCGCGCGGTGGCTTCGTCGCCGGTCTTCAGCGAGATCTTGACCAGAGGTTTGCCAGACAAGGTCCGGGTTCCTCGGGCTCAGAGGAGCTCGACAGTACCGGTGACCAGGGCCGCGATGTCGCCTGGAATCGAGCGCTGACAGGTGTATTGCCCGGCATCGGGTCGCAGGACGAGGAAGGGCAAACCGGTGCTGCTGGAACGTCCCATGACAGCTTGCTCGGGCTGGATTCTTACCAGGATTCTCACCAGTTTTGTGCCCAGGAGGCGTACAACAAGCAAGCGACGAGCTCTATGACTAGCAAAATCAGCGCCTTGGCGCAAAAATGGAGCGGGCGAAGGGAATCGAACCCTCGTATGCAGCTTGGGAAGCTGCCGTTCTACCATTGAACTACGCCCGCGCGCACTTTACGCATACCGGCATCGCGGCGGTTCAGCAAGAGGGTCGCCGGAGCCGGGATGCCAATGTCGATCGTGCCTGCCCTTGTGGCGTTCATCCTTGCGGCTGGCCTTCTCACGGTCACGCCCGGCCTTGATACCGTGCTGGTTCTGCGAATGTGGCTGACCGATGGGCGCAGGGCGGCATGGCGGGCGGCTTTCGGTATCCAGATGGGGTGCCTCGCATGGGGAAGCGCCGTCGCGGTTGGATTGGCGGCCGTGCTGGAGACGGCGCCTGTGGCCTATGAGGTGCTGCGTTGGTTCGGCGCGGCTTATCTCCTGTGGTGCGGGCTGCTCATGCTTGCCAGGCCGCGGGAGCGGCTCGACGCCGCGGCAATGGCCGCGCCGGCCGCGGGAGCGAGCGCCTTTCGCCGCGGGTTTCTAACCAACCTGCTGAACCCGAAAGTCGGTCTGTTTTACTTGTCCTTCCTGCCGCAATTCGTGCCGCCCGGGCTGCCGGCGGCCCCTTTCATGATCCTTTTGACCACGATCCATATCGCCCTGGCGCTCGCCTGGTTCGCGCTGCTGCTCGGCGGAGCCGCCGCGCTTCGGCAGGTCGTCACGCAGCGGGCCGGTGTGGTGCGTTGGCTCGATCGCCTGACCGGGATCGTCTTCGTCGGATTCGGGCTTCGGCTCGCTTTCGAAGGACGGTGACCATGACGACCCTTGCACGCAGGCCGTTCGTGACCGAACATCCGCCGCGAAAAAACACGGCGGAACAATCCTGATGAAAGTCTCCCTGATCCAGATGAACTCGATCAGCGACAAGCCCGCCAATCTGGCGATGGCGCGCCGGCTGATCGAGGACGCCGTCGCGGCGGACGCGCCCGACTGGATCCTGCTGCCCGAATGTTTCGACTACCTCGGCGGCACGCGCGAGGGGAAGCGGGCCGCGGCCGAGACGCTGCCGGGCGGCCCGGCCTATAGCCTGCTGCAGGAGCTCGCCCGCACGCACCGCGTCTTCATCCATGCGGGCTCGCTTCTCGAACGCATTCCCGAGGATGAGCGGCTGCACAACACCACGGTCGTGTTCGATCGGGAGGGGGGTGAGGTCGCCCGCTACCGCAAGATCCACATGTTCGACATCACGGCGCCGGACGGCACCGAATACAAGGAAAGCGCCGCCTTCAAACGCGGCGATGCTGTCGTGACCTACGCCTGCGAAGGCGTCACGGTGGGCTGCGCGATCTGCTACGATCTGCGCTTTCCCGCGCTGTTCCAGGCCTTGGCCGACAAGGGGGCGACCATGATCGCCCTGCCGGCCGCCTTCACGATGCAGACCGGCAAGGATCACTGGGAGGTGCTCTGCCGCGCGCGGGCGATCGAGACCGAGACCTATTTCTGCGCCGCTGCGCAGACCGGCAGTTTCACGCAAAACAACGAGACCCGCCAGACCTATGGCCATTCGCTGGTGGCAGACCCCTGGGGCCATGTGGTGGCACGGGCCTCGGATGGGGTCGGGACGGTCGCGGCCCGGATCGATCCGGCCCGCGTCGAGAAGGTGCGGGCCATGATCCCGGTCGCCAAGCATCGCGTGCCGCTACCGGGCTGATCGCGGACGGAGACCAGACGCCTCGTCGAACACCCATTAAGCGAGGCCGAGCATCAGCTCCAGGTTCTGGACGGCCGCGGCGGAGGCGCCCTTTCCCAGATTGTCGAGCTTGGCCACCAGCACCGCCTGGCGGTGCGCCGTGTTACCGTAGACCCGCAATTCCATGCGGTTCGTGTCGTTCAGCGATTCGGCCTCGATCCGCGGCTCGGTCGCTTCCGCGAAGACCACGTGGTCGCCCTGGGCGTAGCGGGTGGCGAGCGCCTCCCCCAGCGCCGCGACATCGGGGCGGCCGGGAAGCTCATCGAGATGGAGCGGAATGGACACCAGCATGCCCTGGTGAAAATTGCCGACCGACGGCACGAAGATCGGCCGCCGGGTCAGGCGCGCATAGGCCATGACTTCGGGCAGATGCTTGTGATCGAGCCCGAGGCCATAGAGTTCGAACGAGGGTGCCGTCCCGCTGTCATAGGCCTCGATCATCGACTTGCCGCCGCCGCTGTAGCCGCTGACGGCATTGATGGTCAGCGGAAAGTCGGGCGCCACGAGGCCCGCATCGACGAGCGGGCGGAGCAACGCGATCGCGCCCGTGGCGTAACAGCCGGGGTTGGCGACATGCTTGGCGCGGCGGATCGCCTCGTCCTGGCCCTCGGCCAATTCGGCAAACCCATAGGTCCAATCCGGCGCCACACGGTGCGCCGTCGAGGCATCGAGGATTTTGGGCGCGTCGCCACCCAGTTCCGCCGCCAGCCGCACGGTTTCCTTGGAGGCTTCGTCGGGCAGGCACAACACCACGAGGTCAACCTCGCGCATCAGTTCAAGCTTGGCCGCGGGGTTCTTGCGGTCCTCGGACGCAATGCTGCGCACGCTCACACGCGGGTGGCGCGCCAACCGGTCGCGGATGCCCAGGCCGGTCGTGCCGGCCTCGCCATCGATGAAAACACTTGCCATCGCGTGTCCTCCAACCGGAAGAGAAGATGCCAGTCCCCGAGCTACCGAAAGTTCCGCAAGGCAGCTCGGGACGATGCGCGACTGCCGATAAGCGGCCGGGTTGCGGCCGTCAGGCGACCGGGACGTTCGGTGCGCCCTGGCCCGCGATCCTCTGCTGATACAGGCCGGCGAAATCGATCGGGTCGATATAGAGCGGCGGGAATCCGCCGTTGCGAACCGCATCGGCCACGATCTGGCGCGCGAAGGGGAACAGCAGCCGGGGACATTCGATCATCACGACCGGGTGGGTGTTCTCGGCCGGAATGTTGCGGACACGGAATACACCGGCGTAGTTCAGCTCGAATTTGAACAGCGTCTCGGCGCCCTCGCCGGCCGCGCCTTCGAGCACCAGGCTGACCTCGAAGTCTGTCTCCGACAGCTGTTTCGCGTTGACATTGACCTGGATCGAGATGTTCGGGCTCTTCTCCTGAGGGCCGAGCGACCGGGGGGCATTCGGGTTCTCGAAGGAGAGATCCTTGGTGTATTGAACCAGGGCATTCAATTGGGGCGCGGTCGCATCCATCGTGCCGTTCCCATTGCCGTCGGCCATCGCCATCTCCTTTGGCCCCGCACGAAGGGGCACGTCACATGGGCCGCCGCGTAGCATGGAAGCCGAAGCGGGACAACCGCGATGGCAGGCGAATGATTCGGACCGTTCGATGCGTTCCGCCAACACGGGCTTCCCGATCTAAGGGGCCAAGTCCGCAGGAACCAAAGTCCATGCAGCGCATCCTGGTGATGGGGCCGCCCGGAAGCGGGAAATCGACACTCGCCCGCCGCCTCGGAACGGAGTTCGGCCTGCCGGTGTTCCATCTTGACCAATCGTATCATCGGCCAGGGTGGGTGCCCGCGCCCTCAGAAGCCTTTCGCGCCGATGTGGAACGGATCACGCGGGGGGCAGCCTGGGTGATCGACGGGAACTACACGGAAACGATCAGTCCCCGATTGCGCGCGGCGGATACCATCATCTATCTCGATATCCCTGCTTGGCTCGCGATGGTGAGGATTATCCGGCGCATTCTTACCAGCTTCGGGCAGGTGCGCGCCGACGCCGCTCCGGGTTGTCCCGAGCGCCTGAATCTGGAGTTTCTACGCTTCGCCTGGACCTGGAACCGGAGGAGGCGGACCAGACATCTTGCGCTTCACCAGACATTCGGCGGTCGGGTCATCGTGCTGTCCTGGAGGCACCAGAACCGAAGCCTTCCGCAAAAGTGACCAGTTTCCGAAAGTCAGCTGTCCCTCAGGACCGCCCGGACTTGTCGACAACGCGCCAATCGTCCGGCGAGAGGTCGATCACATCCGGAGTCGCCTTGCGTCCCATCGGCTTCTGCGTGGGCGACCCGTCTCGCCGCATGAGAAATCGCGCCGCAAGGGTCTGGCGGATCGACGGTGTCGCGAGCGAAAGGCCCACCGCATCCGACACGAAGCCCGGCAGGATGAGGAGAACAGCCCCCAGCGCCGTCAACGAGCCGTCCACGAATGCCTCGCTGGGCGCACCGCCCATCCCCATCGTGCGCCGAAGGTGCTGGGCCGCCCCCAATCCAAGGCGGCGCAGGATGGTCAGGCCGAGCACGCTGGTGGCGAACATCAGGAGCAGTGTCCCTCCGAGACCGAGTAGCTTCACGGCAAACGAAAAGGCCAGCACCTCCGCCACGACCCAGCCCAGCAGCAGAAACTTGAGATTACCAAGCGGCCATTGGCCGGCGCGAATATTGTAGAAGACACCGTTCATCGTGCATCCTCACGCTTCCGGCCGCGTGCGCATGGGAAAATCAGTGGATGTTGGAGGCCGTGTCACCACATAAGAGAGATAGGAGGCATTGCTTCCGGGCGCAATGGAGCGCCGCCCATGCCAAGTGGTCTACGCCATGAACCAATCCTTCGACGTCTCGACCATCGTGTTTGCGGCGCTTGCTATCTTCATCGTCTGGAAGCTGCGCTCCGTGCTCGGCACCCGCACCGGCGAGGAACGGCCGCCGTTCAATCCCTTCTTGCGCCGCGGCGCGCCGAAGCAGGACGAGGGCGCGGCGCGGGAAACCGGGACCGTCATTCCCATGCCGGGTGCCTCGGCGCCCACGAACCTGCGGCCCACCAATGACCCTGATCGCTGGAAGGGGGTGGCGGAGCCGGGCGCCTCGCTCGCCGCCTCCCTCGACGCCATCGCGGCGGCCGATCCCAATTTCAGCGGCCGAGGCTTCATCGACGGGGCCCGCATGGCTTATGAGATGATTCTCGACGCCTTTGCGAAAGGCGATCGGGCGGCCCTTTCGGGGCTATTGGCCAAGGATGTCTACGATGGGTTCGTAGCCGCGATCGCGGATCGCGAAGCCCGCAGTGAAACGATGGAGCACACGATGGTCGCGGTCGACCAGGCCATCATCGTGGACGCGCAACTGCGCAGCACCGTCGCCCATGTGGGCGTTCGCTTCGAATCCCATCAGGTCAACGCCATCCGCACGGCCGGCAAAGCCCTGGCGGAAGGCAGTTCGGAAGCGGTCGGCCAGGTTGTCGACCATTGGACCTTCACCAGGACGGTCACGGCGCGGGACCCCAATTGGACGCTCGCCTCCACCAGCAGCGAGTGATGCGACCTGCGGCCTGGATGGATGCGGCAGCGCTTCAGCCCCTCGCTTGGGAGCATCTCGACGGTTGGCAGACGGCAGCCCACGCGAGCGTCTGGGCGGCCTTTCGGGCCAGCGGCCTGCATATTCGGGGGCATGGAGGCGAGTTGCGTGCGGCTGCCCCACCATGGCCGGCGCTGCGTGACCTCTGCGATCGGGCCGCGTTCCCCCAAACCGTGTCGGACCCCGAGGCGAAAGTCTTTTTCGAGCAGGCCTTTGTACCGTTTCGCGTGGTCCCGGAGGCTGGTCCCGATGGGTTCCTGACCGGCTATTACGAGCCGGTGATCGACGGGGCTCTCCAACAAAGCGCGCATTTCACGGCCCCGATCCTTCCGCCACCCGAACGGACCTTGTCTCCGACGCCAGACCGCGCGGCCTTCGAGGCCTTCGCGCTTAGCCCCGAGGCGCGTCCGGTCGTCTGGCTGCGCGACTGGACCGAAGTGTTTCTCGTGCAAGTCCAGGGATCGGCGCGCGTCCGGCTGCCGGACGGCACAGAGCGGAGGCTCGTCTATGCGGGCCGCAACGGCCTGCCCTATACGTCGATCGGCCGGCGTCTCATCGAGACCGGCCGCATCGCCCTTGAGGAGATGTCGCTCGATGTCCTGAAGGCCTGGCTGCGGGCGCATGGTCAAGAGGTCGGGCAGGAAGCCCGCGCCCTGATGCAGGAGAACCGATCCTACATTTTCTTCCGCCTCGAACCCGGGCAGGCCGATGAACGCGGTCCGACGGGTGGCCAGGGGCTGCCGCTCGAGGCTGGCGTTTCGATCGCCGTCGACCGCAACCTCTGGTGCTACGGCCTTCCGTTCTGGATCGAGAGCGACAGGCCGATCCCCGGATTTGGTCCGTCCCCGTTGGCGCGGCTCTTCATCGCGCAGGATACGGGCTCGGCCATCCTGGGCCGGGCGCGGGCCGACCTCTTCACAGGCTCCGGCGAGGCGGCCGGGACCGCGGCCGGTCTGGTCCGCCATCCTGCGCGGTTTACGGTCTTGCTGCCCCGCGCGTCATGAAACCGCCGATCCGATACCGACGCCTGAGTGACGAGGAGATCACCCTGTGGCGCTCCGTCGCCGACACGGTCGAGCGCCGACCGGGAAGCCATCTGCCTGAAGGACCGCCGCGCGCGCTTGTGCCGACCGCGACACCGGCCGAGCCAGAGCCCGCCGCGCCGCCCGCTCCGGGTGGGCGTCCGGCGAAAGCCGCCGCGCCGCGGGCCGCACCGCCGCTGGCCGACCTCGACCGACGCACCCGCCAGAAGATCGTCCGCGGGCGGATCGGCATCGAGCGCGCCATCGACCTGCACGGTTTGACCCAACCCGATGCCCATGCGGCGCTGCGCCGCTTTCTCCACACCGCCTATGCGGAGGATTTGCGGCTGGTGCTGGTGGTGACCGGCAAGGGTGACCGAAGCCGGGCTCGGTCCGATATGTTCGGCGAAACGGGCGTGCTCAAGCGGATGGTG
Organism: Lichenifustis flavocetrariae; assembly: GCF_026130545.1. GTDB lineage: Bacteria > Pseudomonadota > Alphaproteobacteria > Rhizobiales > Beijerinckiaceae > Lichenihabitans > Lichenihabitans flavocetrariae. The sequence goes on from NZ_JAMOIM010000014.1 coordinate 9,451, forward strand.
CCGCACTGGCTGCGCGAATTCGACCTTCGGCCCATCGTGCTTGGGTTCGAAGACGCGGGCCTCCCGCACGGGGGTGCGGGCGCCCTCTACATCCGCCTGCGCCGCCGCAAGGCCCCGGGGTGATTAGCCGGTCTTGCCCTGCAGAACATGCCGGGACCAGATACCGGACAGAACGGCGCCGCCTGCCACCAGCACGACACAACCGAGCGCGATGCGAAGCGTCGTGACCGTCGCGATGGCGCCGATGATCGGCGGCCCGCTGATGAAGCCGACGTAGCCGCAACTCACCACGGCCGCGATGCCGGCCGCAGGCGTTCGGCCGAACCGGCCCGCGGCACTGAACACCGCCGGCACGATGTTCGACAAGCCGAGGCCCACCAACAGGAAGCCGACCGTTGCAGATGGCAATGTCGGCATGGCCACGCTCAAAGCCAGGCCGATCGCCGCAAGACAGCTGCCGCCGATCACGATGACGCTGGCCCCGAAGCGGCGCACGAGACTGTCGCCCGCAAAGCGCCCGATGGTCATCGTGACCGAAAAGGCCGCGTAGCCGCTGGCGGACAGCGCTTCAGACGCACGCACCACGGTCGAGAGATAGATGGCGCTCCAATCGGCCATGGCACCCTCGACCATGAGGCCGCAGAAGGCGACAGCACAAAGGCCCCAAACGGCTCGGATCGGCCAGGCCAGCCCGGTCTCGTGCGCGGCCGATTTCGATCCCGCACCAAGCGCCGGGATCGCGATGAGGGTGATGACCAGAGTGGCAAGCGCCAAGGCACTCACCTCACCGGCAGGCCCGAGCCCTGCCCCCAGGAGCAAACCGCCCGCAGCGGATCCGATCAGCCCACCGAGGCTGAAGGCGCCATGAAAGGACGACATGATGGCTCGTCCCCAGCGCTGTTCGACGTCCGTCGCGTGGCTGTTCATGGACACGTCGAGAAATCCGTTGGCGAGCCCGAACAGGGCCACGAGGCCGACGAGTTGCGGGAGGGAACCCGCCCAGGCCGGCAGCGCCGCCGTGATGCAGAAGGCGAGGGCCGCCCACGCGGTCGCCCGCCCTGTGCCGAGGCGGGGCGCCACCGACCCCGCCATCAGCGTCGCAGCGGTCGAGGTGAGCGACAAGGTCAGCAAAGCGAAGCTGATGTCGCGATCAGTGAGGCTCAGATCGGCCTTGATGCCGGGCAGCGAGGCCGCCCAGGCGCCGAAGCCCATCCCTAAAACCAAAAAGATCGCGGAGGTCGCACCGCGTTCGTTCCACGAGGCCGTCCGGGAGATCGTCGCCGAGGTCATGATTTGGCTTCCGTGGCCGCAGCCGCATGAAGGATGTGGAGATCTGGGTAGGCGTCGGCACTGTCGAAGCCGACCCCGAATTCCAGGACCAGGGTGTCGACCTCGCCGAGCGACGCAAACCCGAACGGCGCGGATGTCGCGAGTTTTTCGGTCGTGGCCAAGACGATCAACCGGGCGCCGCTGTCGACGAGGCGGCGCTTGAAGGCCGCCTCCTCGCCATCGAAGACCGCAAGCCCGTGCTGGGCCGAGACCGCGCAGGTGCCGGCGAAGAAAAGGTCCGGCCGCAATCCGTCGAGGTCGCGCAGGGCCCGTGTCCCGAAACTACCGCCCGTCGCCGGGTCGATCCGCCCTCCGATCTGAATGACGCTGCAGCGGGTGTGAGTCGCGAGCGCGACAGCGACCGCGGGCGCATTGGTGACGACCGTGAAGGCCACGTCATCCGGCAGGGCCGCCGCGAGCGAGCAATTGGTCGACCCTGTGTCGATGAAGACAGTCTGGTTGGCAACGACGAGCCGGGCCGCCGCGCGTGCCAGAGCAGCTTTGGCGCCCGGCCGCTGGTCGAGCCGCGTCCGGAGCGGCTCCGAGACAGGCGAGCGAAGTGCGCCACCGTAAACACGCCGGCAAAACCCCGCCGCTGCAAGATCACGAAGGTCCCGCCGTATCGTGTCCTCGGATGTGTGGAACTCACGCGCGAGATCGGAGGCCGAGACGCGTCCGTCGCGCACGAGGCGCGAGCGAATGCGGTCAAGCCGTTCCTCTGGAAGAAGATCCTCTGTGACAAGCATGCTTCATTCTCGATTATTCGGTATCTTCATGCACGAACTTGCATAATCATGCAAGCAGAAGCGAGACGTGTGGTTGGGTCAACAGGTCTGGCGCATCGGGCCTTGCAGAGCATTGCCAGAGCCTTCTGCGCCCGCCACGATCCCGATGCAGCGGAGCGTATGATTGGACGACTGGGGCTGATGCCCTGGCGACCCGTCGATCAAGGCCGAACGCGCAGCAGTGCGGCAGCTACGTCGATCGCGAGGAGTTCGACGGGAACGAGATGCGGATCCGGCTCGCAGGCCTGACGAAACCGAGCGAGGTCAGCCTCACCCCCCGTAGACGCCGGGAAGCAGGAAGACTGTGCGAGTCACGGCAGAAACACGGGGGCCTTGCTTCGGCTCCAACGGGCCGGGTGCCGCGTAGCCTGCCTTGACCTTTAATTGCCTGATGTTGGGGACGTCGTGCGCCGGGTGGTGCCGCCGGTGCTGGTGCTCTGATTTGCGGGGGCCGCCGGCAGTGACACGGTCGTGTTCGTGCTGCCAGCCGTGGGCGCACTGGTGGAGGGCGTGTCCGCGGTGCCGCCTGTCGGACTCATCGTACCTGACACACCATTGCTGATGCCGTTGGTGGTGATGGTTCCAGGCAAACCCGTGATGCCGGAGGGAACCACTGTCAGCCCCCCGACGGTCGGCAATGCGCTCGATCGCCCCGCGACCGCCGATTGCACCGCGAGCGCCGCGGTCGAGGCACTGACGGCCGTCGAGGTGACCGAGTTGAAGAAACCCACGGCCTTGCTGATCTCGACCGATTTCGAATTGGCGATGTACAGGAGGTCCCCATTCTTCATCTTGAACTGCGTCGCCGTGAAGAAGCCGGCGGGGTTGCCGAGGTCAAAAGAGAAAACGACCGGGACGACATCCACCATGGTCCGCGACGCGTCGACCCCCAGCTTTGACGCGACGGCGACCGGTTCCCGCCGATAAAGAAAGACGGAGCCGGGGTCAGCCCGCGTGTCGACCAGGCCGCCGGCTTTCGCGATGGCTTCCGCGAGACTGATACGCCATGAGTCGAAGGGAATTTCGGCCTGCCGGCCTTCCGTCGCGCCGAATGCGATGAACTTCTGCGGTTCGCGATAGAGGAAGATCTTATCGCCGGGCCGCACAAAGACGTCGTTCTCCCGATCGATCAGCAGGGCTTCGAACGGAACCGTGGCGCGTTTGCCGTCGCGATCGAGGACCACAAAAGTCTCGAAGCCCTGGTCCATGATGCCGCCCGCGCGAGTGATCGCATCCGAGACGCGGTCGCCGGCGCCGGACGCCGCCGCCGGATAGCGCAGCGGATTTTTCACCTCCCCCTGCACGGAGATCAGATTGGCCTGCTGTGACGTGACGGTAACGACCACCTGCGGTTCGATGGCCCGATCCTTGATCCGTGCCAGAATCGCATCCTGCAATTGCCTCGTGGTCAAACCGGCGGCCCGGATATGCCCCCCGTAGGGAAACGTGATGTTGCCGGCATTGTCGATCGCCTGGCCGGGCAGGTTCACGAAATTGCCCGGGCGCGAACTCGCGTCTCCGGGGATCAGGAGCCCGCCTGTCCCTGCCTCATAGACCGTGATGGCCACCACGTCGCCGACGCCCAGCGTCAGCCGGGCCGGCGGGCGATTGTCGGTGAAGCGGCCTGCCAACCGATCGGGCTCGTTTTGATTGAGAACGGCAACGATGGCCGGCGTGACCGGCACGAGCGTATATGGGAGAAGCATGGAGCTCTGCGACAGGATCGCCTGGCTGGTGGGTCCGCCCTCCCCGAGAGTGGAACACCCGCTCACCTGAAGCGCGGCCACAATGGTCATTGCGGCCAGCGCATGGCGGCCGCCCCTCCATAGATGGCGCTTCCTCCGTGACAGGCCCCAATCGGCACACTCCACCCAGATTGGGATCACAACGCCTGCTCACCTACGCCGAAGAGTGGACGCCGAATACAACCATAAGTTGATCGGAAAAGCAAAAAGAGACCTGCCGGATCGCGGTTTCACAATGAGGCGAAGGGCAAAGTAAACGCCGGGCTGCCCCTCACGCGTGGATGGTCCTGCCCCGAACGACCACGATGGTCATTGCAAGCGGGCGCTGTTCAGCCAGTTCGGCCCGGAGAGGCCGCATTGTCCCGGACAACGCTCTGCGGTAACCAACGCTTTTTGCTCGACCCGCACCGCCTATCCGCCGGCCCGGCTGTGCCGCGAGACCTTGGGGATTGCTTTCGTGTCTGACAGCTTCGATGTCGCCGTCATCGGCCTGGGTGCCATGGGTAGCGCCGCCGTGGCCCACCTGGCCAGCCGCGGATGCCGTGTGGTGGGGCTGGAGGCGCATTATCCCGCCCATGCACTGAGTTCCTCGCATGGCGACAGCCGGCTGATCCGGCTCGGGTATTTCGAGGACCCCTCCTATGTGCCGCTGTTGCGCCGTGCCTATCAGAACTGGCGTATGTTGGAGCGGCAGGTGCGCGAAACCCTCCTGACGGTGACCGGCGTGCTTGAGATGGGGCGGCCCGACAGCACGATCGTCAGCGGCGCGCGCGCCGCCTGCGAATTGCACGGCCTGCCGTTTCAGATCCTCGACCCCGATCAGGTGCAGGCTCGCTACCCGGTCTTCGCATTGGACGACGACGACGTCGGTCTCTTCGAACCCGAAGGGGGCTATCTGCGACCGGAGCGCGCCGTGATGGCGCACCTCAAAGTCGCGGGCCAGGCCGGTGCGGTGCTGCGGTTCGGCGAGGCCGTGGCGGCCATCGAGCCCGACGATGCGGGCGTGACGATCGTCTCGGCCTTCGAGCGCCTGCGGGCCCGAACCGTCATCGTCGCCACGGGACCCTGGATCGCGCAACTGGTGCCGCAGCTACGCGGGATCGCCCAACCGATCCGACAGGTGGTCGCATGGTATCAGCCGGCCGACGCCTTCGTGACGTTGCCCGAACGGATGCCGGTCTTTCTGCGCGACGAGGGAGCCGCCGGCTCCTATTTCGGCTTTCCGTCGATCGGGACGGACGGATTCAAAGTGGGCAAGCACGCTCATTTCCACGAGCCTATCGATCCCAACCTGCCCAATCCGCCGGTCAACGACACGGATACGGCGCTACTCGACGGCTTCGCGCATCGCCGACTTCCGGGCGCCGCCGGGGTTCGCGCCGGCTCGACGACCTGCCGCTACACGATGCTGCCGGGGGAAGATTTTCTGATGGACCTGCACCCGTCGGAAAAGCGGGTGATCGTCGCCTCGCCCTGTTCGGGGCACGGCTTCAAATTCGCGAGCGTCGCGGGTGAAATCCTGGCCGATCTCGCGACGCAGGGCGGAACGGCGCTGCCGATCGAGCTTTTCTCGTTCGCTGCGCTCGAACAAAAGCGCCGCACGAGCCGTGTGGACTGACGGCCTCTACAGGGTCACCTCTTCGACCAAAGCCGTCTCGATCTCCCTTGCTGGACGGCGCAAGGCGACCGTGGGAACGAAAACGGCCAGAGCCAGGGCGACGATGGTGACGAGAAGAACACCCCAGAAGGTCAGGTTGAGGCCGTGTTGCAAGGCGTTTCTGATCGCAGCCGCGTCAGCCGACCCGGCGAGATCTCCTTGCTCCAGAAGGTGCCGCAATTCGTCCGACGTGATGGGCGCCATGCCGGCCGTGTGGCCAAGCGCGTAGTTGAGGATCGCGCCCAGCACGGCGGCCCCCAGGGTGGAGCCGAGGTTCCGCGCGAAGAGGTTCGCGGCCGTGGCGCTGCCGCGCTGCGCCCAATCGACCATCTCCTGCACCATCACGAGCGCGGCCGTGCTGATCAATCCCATGCCGAGGCCAAGCACCGCCGAGCCGATGCCGGCGGTGACCGGTGAACTGGCCGGCGTCAACAAGACGAACGGCAAGGCGCCGATCGGCATCAACACCGCGCCGGCGATGAAGAGGGCGCGCAGACCCGTCCGCACCAGAAGCTTCGCGGCCGCGGTCGCGCCGATGGGCCAGCCCACCACCATCATGGTCATGGCGAGACCAGCCACCAACGGCGTCTGCCGCAAGACGCCCTGGACATACATGGGCAGAAACGTGGTGAGGCCCACGAGCGCGACGCCGGCCAGCAACGAAACCCCGTTGGCGACCGCGATCGCCCGGCGACGCCACAGGCTGAAATTGATCATCGGCTCCGCTGCCCGGGCTTCCTGCATCAGGAACAGGGCAAGGCCGAGCACGAAGATGCCGAGCGCGATACCGGCCGTCAGTAAGTCGTCGGTGCCGAGTTCAGTCAAGCCGACCATCAAGGCCGCGACCACGACCGTGAACAGCATAGCTCCAGGCCAATCGACCGCATGTCGCCTGGTCGCGACGGTCTCGTGCAGAAAGGCGATGAACCCGGCCGCCGCCAGCAGCCCCACCGGCACATTGATCCAGAACACCCAGGCCCAGGAGAAATGTTGGACGATGAAGCCGCCGATCAGTGGTCCGATCACGGCGGAAAGCGCCCAGACGCTCGCCAGCCAGCCTTGGACGCGACCGCGCTCCTCCGCCGAATAGAGATCACCGACGACCGTCATGCCGACCGGCTGGATGGCCCCTGCCCCGACGCCCTGCATGAGACGGAAGACGATCAACCCCGGAAGCGAGGTGGCGAAGCCACACAGCACGGAGGCGACGATGAACACCGCAATGCCGAACAGCAATACGGGGCGGCGCCCATAGACGTCGGAGAGCTTGCCGAACACCACCGTCATGGCGGTCTGGGTCAGCAGAAACGACGAGAACACCCACGAGTAGAGTTGCAATCCGCCGAGCTGCGCAGCGATTTGCGGCATCGCGGTCGACACGATCGTGGCTTCGATGGCGATCATGAACATGGCCGCGATCACGGATGCGATCACGAGCGGACGACTGGTTGTGGTGCGCGGCATGGGTCTGACGGTTGGGCCGGACGGGTCACGGCGGGGTCGGAATGTTACAGACCGGTAAACTTTTTGGGGGATTTGGGCAACCGCAACCGGGATCACGCTGTGTTGAAGCTCCTGCTGCCGCACTGCGCAGATGAGGACGAAAGTCGAAGCAGTCCAAATCACATCAACTCAGAGGTACCGTCCGGCGTTCGGAAAGAGGCAGTTTACAACTGCCGGACGCCGCGTTACCCGGCCGTCCAAAAAATGACGACCAGAACTAACGTAATCAACATGCACGCTTCCACAACAAACGAAGGATCGTCATGCTCTAACCTTCGTCGATCCGTTCTGACGTTGACCTTTGTCCCGACTGGCCACCGGTCCGTGCTTGTCCCGAGGCTGGACGCGAAAATGATCACCTCTCCGGCAAGAGTAGTGACTTCAATCCGAGGATGGAGACCAGGTTGATCACCGTTGTCGCGGCGTTCATGACCCACAACCACGCCGACAGTGAATGTTGCGCCCCGACGCTTGTGGAGCCACCATGCCCAGGCGATCAACTGAGCTACGATGAGCATACAAAGCAACGCCATTGCCTCGGTCCCCCTCAAGGGCATTAGCGCGAAAAGTACACCGCCAAAACCCGCTCGTAGATCCGCGTCAGCGCCTCCACGTCGGCGAGGCTCACGGCCTCGTCGACCGCATGCATGGTCTGCCCGACCAGGCCGAACTCGACGACGGGGCAGTGCGACACGATGAAGCGCGCGTCCGACGTGCCGCCTGTCGTCGAGAGCGCGGGTTGCCGCCCTGTTTCCGCCGTCACGGCTTCGGCGACGAGCGAGGTGAAATCACCGGGCGACGTCAGGAACGCAAGGGCGTTGCAGGGATGTAGATCGAGCGTCGTGCGGGCGGTCTGCCCTGCCACGCTCAACCGGCGGCGGAGTTCGGCTTCGAGGGTTTCGGGTGTCCAGAGGTCGTTGAAGCGGATGTTGAAGCGGCCGGTCGCCTGCGCCGGGATGACGTTGGTGGACGGGTTGCCGACGTCCACGCTGACGATTTCGAGATTGGAGGGATCGAAATACGGCGTGCCGCCGTCGAGCGGCGTCGCCAGCAGCGCCTGCAGCAGATGAAGGAGCGGTGGGATCGGGTTCTCGGCCCGATGGGGGTAAGCCACGTGGCCCTGCCTGCCCTGCACCGTGACCGAACCGGACAGCGAGCCACGCCGGCCGATCTTGATCATGTCGCCGAGAGCATCGGGATTGGTCGGCTCGCCCAAGAGGCAATGGTCGAAGCGCTCGCCCCGCGCCTCGGCCCAGGCCAGCAGCTTCGGGGTCCCGTTGACGGCCGGACCCTCCTCGTCCCCGGTGATCAGGAAGGCAATCGAACCCGGAGGTGGCCCATGCCGGTCGATATAGGCGAGAACCGCCGCGACCGACGCCGCCACCCCGCCCTTCATGTCGCAAGCGCCGCGCCCATAGATCATGCCGTCCGCGATCTCACCCGAAAAGGGCGGATGGCGCCATCCCCCGAGGTCCCCCGGCGGCACTACATCCGTATGTCCGGCGAAGACCAGGCAGGGCGACGCGGTGCCCAGGCGCGCATAGAGGTTCTGGACATCGGGGAGGCCGGGCTCCGAGAATGTCGGACGCTCGACGCTAAATCCAGCCTCCGCCAAAAGCCCGGCCAGAAGCTGCAGCGCACCGCCTTCCGTCGGCGTGACGGACGGGCACCGGATCAGGTCGCCGAGAAGGTCTACGGGCGAGAGCGTCGTCACCATGTCTTGTCCTGCAAGGCCTCGCCTCAACACTGCTCAAGGGAAGCTTCGGCTTCGGTCTCATGGCCGCAAGGTGCGAAGCTGCGCCGGTGGAAGCGCGAGGGACCGTGCTTCAGCAAGGCGTCCCGGTGCTCTGCCGTAGCGTAACCCTTGTGACGGTGAAAACCATAGCGTGGGTCGTGACCATGCTGACGGATCATCAGCCGGTCGCGCGCCACCTTGGCTACGATCGAGGCCGCCGCGATCGAAACGCAGGTCGCATCGCCCTTGATGACGGCTTCGCCCGGCAGAGCCGCAAGCCCCGGAAGGTCGCGCCCATCGACCAGCGCATAATCGGGCCGCAGCGCCAGCGCGGCGAGCGCGCGCCGCATGGCCAGGAACGTCGCCTGCCGGATGTTGAGGCCGTCGATCTCCTTGGGGGTCGCGAAGCCGATCCCGACCGCCAAGGCCCGGAGCATGATGGCGCGCGCCGCATCATCGCGTGCCCCGGCTGGCAAGACCTTAGAGTCCATGAGGCCCGGGGGCACATCCTGGGGATCGAGGATCACGGCCGCGGCCGTCACGGGGCCGGCCAAGGGACCACGCCCGACCTCGTCGACGCCCACGACATGCGCAAAACCTCGCGCATAGAGGTCGAGTTCCCGCGCGAGGGCCAGTCCCTCACGTGCCTTCGCGGGCTGCCGCGGCGCGATGTCCAGCATCAGAACAGGCTGAGTTGCGCGCCCGCCAGCTCGGGCTTCACGAAAAGATCAGTGCGCAACCGCGCCCTCGTTTTCGGAAAGCCGAGGCGCGCACAGGCGATCTCGAACCGCCGCGCGATCATGGCCGCATAGGGTCCCGTGCCTGTCATCCGCTGCCCCCAAGTCGAATCGTTGTCCTTGCCGTCACGAAACGATTGCACGAGGCTCATCACGTGACGCAAGCGGTCCGGAAAATGTTGCAGCAACCATTCACGGAAAAGATCGCGGACTTCGAGCGGCAGGCGCAGCATCACGAAGCCGGCCTCCCGCGCGCCGAGGCCGCGAGCGGCCTCCAGGATCGCTTCGATCTCGGCATCGTTGACCGACGGGATGATCGGCGCGGTCATCACCACCACCGGAATGCCTGCCTCCGACAGACGACGGATGGCTTCAAGCCGCCGCCCGGGTGTGGACGCTCTAGGCTCCATGGTGCGAGCCAATTTCGCATCGAGGGTCGTGACCGACAAGGCGACCTTGACGAGACCCTTGGCGGCCATCGGGGCGAGAAGGTCGATGTCGCGTGTGACCAGAACCGACTTGGTGACGATGCCGACAGGATGATTGGTACGGGCCAGAACCTGCAGTACCGATCGCATCACCTCATGGGTCCGCTCGATCGGCTGGTAGGGATCGGTGTTGGTGCCGATCGCGATGGTCCGAGCCTTGTAGCTTGGCGCGGCCAGTTCCGCCGCGAGCCGTTCCGCCGCGCCCACCTTCACGAAGAGCCGGCTTTCGAAATCCAACCCGGACGATAGCCCCATATAGGCGTGGGTCGGACGCGCAAAGCAGTAGACGCAGCCATGCTCGCAGCCGCGATAAGGATTGATCGAGCGGTCGAAAGAGAGATCGGGCGATTCATTGCGAGTGATGATCGTCTTCGGCCGTTCCTCCGTGACGGTCGTCTTGAACGGCTCAAGCGTCTCGAGCGTGCCCCAGCCGTCATCGTCCGCGACGCGCTGCACAGGCTCGAAGCGGGCCGAGCGATTGCTGATCGTGCCACGGCCGCGCCGCCGATCCTCATCGACCGGGTCGGCAGCCTCGGCCCGGATGGGCCGCGTGATCTTGCGCGCCCGCCCTTGCTTCGGCGGAGCGGTACGAGGACCCGCGGTATCGTCGGCAAGATCGAGCGATCGTCCCATCGCCGGGATCCGGTCCGTGGCATCGGTGTTCGGCATCTGCACCCATTTCGGTGGGCCCGAGCCACCCTACCCACCAGCCGACCCACAAAGAGAACAAATAAAGAACATACCGAGGCCGGTCAATAACCTCCGCCGAACTGTCTCCGCGGCTCCCTTCGAAAGGCTCTCGAATGCGTAAGAAAACCGACCAGGGCAGCCGGGGTGCGGTCGCCTTGCAGCCAGATTCCATGGTTGATTTCTGCGGTTTCAAACGTCATCGATGCTGCCGTCGGGGTGCCAGGAGCAAGTCGGCTGAAAAGCGTCCGCTGAGGTTGGAGGCTCATGATTTCTGTTCTGGTTCTCGGGTCCAGCACGGCGGCGGGGCGGCGACCGACTTCAAGCGATTCCGTCCGTACCCTGGCAGCCCTGGTGCCCGGTGCCGTCGACGGTCTCGTGCGCGATGTCGTTTTGGTGGCCACGACCGCGGATGCGGAACTCGCCAAAGTGGCCGACTACGCGGGTTGCAGCTTCGTGGCCGAGCCGGATTTCGCGCGTTCCCTGCAGGTGGGCGCGGCCCGGGCGCGCAGCGAGCAGATCCTGATCTTGCTGGCGGGCGTCAGCTTCGACCGCGCCTTGATCGACGAGATGGCGGGACTGGCGTCACGGCATTCCGGCTGGTTGGAAGGTGGCGTCGGCGTGAAGTCCGTCGAAACAGGATGGTTCGGCCGCATCATGCCCAGCCTTGTCCCGACAGTTGGGCTCGTGGTCCTGCGCAAACATCTGACCGGCGTTTCGGCCGATAGCTTCCAAGCCCTTCAACGGCAGGTTCGCCCACGCCGAACCTTCAAGACACGCGCCTGGGCGGGCGGCGATTGAGGGCGGTCACGCCGGGGTTGCGCCGCGCTTCAAGTGCTCGTCGAGCCGCGGCATGATCTCGACGAAGTTGCAGGGTCGGTAGCGATAATCGAGTTGATGCAGCAGGATGCCGTCCCATGCATCCGAACAGGCGCCTGGCGAGCCTGGCAAAACGAAGATGAAGGTCGTCTCCGCGAGCCCGGCCGTCACACGCGATTGCACCGTGGAGGTGCCTATCTTCGCGAACGACAGCGCGTGGAAGACCGACGAGAACCCGTCCATCCGTTTGCTGAACAAAGGTTCCAACGCTTCAGGCGTCACATCGCGGCCGGTGAACCCCGTTCCCCCCGTCGTGATGATGACATCCACGGCAGCGTCGGCGATCCAGTTTTTTACGGCTGACTGAATCGCCGCGACGTCATCCGGCACGATCGCCCGGTACGTCAGCTTGTGGCCGGCGGCCGACAGGCGGCCGGCGAGCAGGTCGCCGGAGCGGTCGTCATCGACCGTGCGGGTGTCGGACACGGTCAGCACCGCGATCCCGAGAGGAAGGAACGCGCGGGTCTCGTCAAGCCGCGGCATGGTCGATCCTCCCTGAGATGTCCCGTAAGGTTTTCGCCTATTGGCCGAATGTGTTGCAGGCATCCACCTTGCCGGTCTTCAGTCCGGTCGTGAACCATTGCTTGCGCTGCGCCGAACTCCCGTGCGTGAAGCTGTCCGGCACGGCATAGCCGCGCGAAGACTTCTGCAGACGATCGTCCCCAATTGCTTCCGCCGTATTGAGCGCCTTGTCGACATCACCCGCATCGAGAATATGGAATTTCTGATCGGCATTGGCGGCCCAGACACCGGCGAAACAATCCGCCTGCAACTCGAGCTTGACCGAAAGGCCATTGGCATCCGTCCGATCAGCCTGTTCCATCTCGTCATGAACGCGGGGCAAGATACCAAGCAGGTTCTGCACATGGTGGCCGACTTCGTGGGCGATCACATAGGCATAGGCGAAGTCACCGCCGCCGCCGAGCTTCTGCCGCATGTCATTGAAGAAGGCCATGTCGAGGTAGACCTTGCGATCGGTGGGGCAATAGAAGGGCCCCATCGCCGACTGAGCCTGGCCGCACCCCGAGCGCGTCACGCCGCTGTAGAGCACGAGTCTCGGCGCGACATATTGGACGTTCTTCTGCTGGGGTAGAACCTGGCTCCACACATCTTCGGTTTCGCCCAGGACAGCCGAAACGAAATCGCCCATCTGATCCTTCGGCGCCCCGGCATTCCGGGCCTGTTGGCGCTGTTGCGGCTGGGCGCCGTCATTGGTCGGTGCACTTTGGCCATGGTTGACGATTGTTTCGGCGCCGCCGATCAGAATCCGGGGATCGATTCCCGTGGCATAGCCGATGATGGCCAGAATGATGATGGCGCCAATCCCCAGGCCGCCACCGCCCACCGAAATGCCACCCCCGCCGCCGCCGTCAGATCCCGATCCGCGAACGTCCTCGATATTGTCGGATCGGCGGGATTGTTCCCACTCCATGACGTACTCTCCGCGGGCCCCAGCGCCGTCTTGCGAAAGATTGGCAAGCTGGCCGGCAAGTCAAGCTGTCGCACGGTCCGAGGGTCAGAACCAGCCTCGCCATTTCAGCCAGACCATGGGGACCACCACGCTGATGACGATCAGCACCCAGCCCCATTCGTAGCCATAGGCCCAGTCGTATTCGGGCATGTTTTTGAAATTCATACCATAAAGGCCCACCACAAAGGTCGGCGGCACACCCACGACCGAGGCGATCGTCAGAAGTTTGAAGAGACGATTCTGCTCGATGTTGATGAAGCCGAGCGTTGAATCGAGCAGGAACTGGACTTTATCGGCGAGGCGGTTCTGGTAGTCGTTGAGAGAGGCGATGTCCTGCTTCAGGGTTTCGAGGCGGTTCTTGGCATTGGCCGAGAGCCGCTCCTCGGCATGGGTGCCCACGTAGGCAACAAGACGTCCGAGCCCGAGAAGACTGTCGCGGGCATGCGACGTGTGATCGCCATTCCGTCCGATCGTCTTCAGGGATCGGCTGAGGCGGCGCTCGGCGTGAACCGGCTTTGTCGCCACGTCGATATCGACGTCGGGCTGGAAGATATGCTGCGACATCCGGTCGAGGTCGACGCCGATCTGTTCCATGGCGTCCGCCATCCGGTCGACGATGGTTTCGACGAGGCCCAAAAATAATTCCATCGGGGCCTGCGACGGATCGCCGATGCGAAACGGCTTCTGTTCGAGGAAGTCCGTGAAAGCCTTGAGCTCGACGAACCGAATCGTAATCAGCAAGCGGGCCGACAGCAGAAAACCCACTGGCGACGTGTTCACCGCGATGTCGTTGGTTCGGTAGACGATCGGCGAAGTCACCTGGAGGGCGTTGCGCTGCATCGCAAGGCGGCTTGAGACTTCGACCTCCGACATGCGGTGCGAACTGGGGAGCGTCAGTCCGGTGACACGCTCGACATAGGCGATTTCGGACGCGTCGGGACGGAGCAGGTCGATCAGGACCACCCCGCTCGGGAGGCCCCGACCATCGAAGCCGGTCGGCAGAACCGTCCCTTGCGCATCATAGAGCGTGATCAACGACGTCGTGCCGCCGGGAGCGTCAGCCTATTTCCTGGGACAGGGGGGCCGCGAGAGGATCGACGGAGCCTTCGAGCCGCTGCGACACCAGTTCTCGCAAGGCGCGAAGGTCCTTGGCAAAGAGCCGGATGCCCTCGGCAAGCTTCTCGGTCGCCATCGCATCCTCGTTCATGAGGAACCGGAACGTTTTCTCGTCGAGATTCATACGCGCGGGTACGGAGGCAGCAGGCCGCATGGGGTCAAGCATACGCGGCAGAGGGCCTTCGGCTTGTCCGAGCTGTTCGAGCCATTGCGGCGCAATCGTCAGCCGGTCGCAGCCGGCCAATGCCTCGATCTCGCCGAGCGTCCGGAACGAGGCGCCCATGACCACCGTCGTGATGCCATGGGCCTTGTAGTAGTCGTAGATCTGACGGACCGAGCGGACGCCCGGATCGGTCTCGGGAGTGAAGGTCTTGTTCACGGCCTTGACATGCCAATCGTAGATTCGCCCGACGAAGGGCGAGATCAGGAACACACCGGCCTCGGCACAGGCGGCGGCCTGGGCCAGGCTGAAGACGAGAGTGAGGTTGCAGTCGATCCCTTCGCGCTGAAGGATGCGTGCCGCATCGATGCCTTCCCATGTCGCCGCGATCTTGATCAGCACCCGGTCGCGCTCGATGCCACGGCTGTGATAGTCCGCGATGAAGGCGCGGGCTTTGGTGAGCGTCGCCTCGGTGTCGAACGACAGATCGGCATCGACCTCCGTCGACACGCGGCCCGGCACGATGCGGGCCAGTTCGGCGCCGAAACTCACTGTGAGGCGATCGGCCACGCGGCTCGTCATGCCATGGTGGCTGCGCCCCCACAGGCAGGCTTCCTCGATCAATTCGGCCCCAGCCGGGCTTTGAGCCGCCTTCAGGATGAGCGTCGGATTGGTGGTGCAATCCGTCGGACGGAAGCGACGCACCGCCTCGAAGTCCCCGGTGTCGGCAACCACGGTCGTGATTGCCCGCAACTGATCGAGCTTGGATGCCATTTGCGTTCTGTCCCCGGGCGTTTCGCGTCACGGCATTGTCGCGTCGCGGCTTTTCATTGTCAGACCCGGCCCCGTGGTTCAAGCTTGGCGCAAAGCAAATCAGGAGGAATCGACCAATGCTCAAGGGGATCGACCCGCTTCTCACGCCAGACCTTCTGAGGACGCTGCGGGCGATGGGACATGGGGACGAATTGGCGATCGTCGACGGCAACTTCCCGGCGGAGAGCATGGGGCCGCCGGTGGTCCGCCTCGGCGGGATCGAGGCCAGCGCGGCACTCGACGCCATCTTGTCGGTCATGCCACTCGACGAGTTCGTGCCGGAGGCCGCGTGGCGCATGGAGGTTGTGGGACAGCCTCAAGCAGAGCAGCCGATCTTCCAAACGTTTCGCGATCTCCTGCTTCGCCACGAAGGCGAGAAATTTCGTCTCGCCTCTCTCGAGCGGTTCGCGTTCTATGCGCGCGCCAAAGCCTGTTTCACGTTGGTGGCGACCGGCGAGCGGCGTCTCTATGGCAATATCATCCTGAAAAAGGGAGTGGTGCGGTCCCCCGCATGAGCGGCGGGACCACGATGGCTCGACGAGGTCCAAAGAGGGTGCAAGGTCAGAATGGGCGGAGGCATTGATCAGAAGCGTGGGTGAGACGGTCGCGTTGGCCGCGAACGTCGCACGTATTGAAAGCCAGCGTTCCCTTCGCTTGCTCACACATCCATTCCGCCTCACGGGCCGGCTCAACCAAGGATCTCCCGAACGCCTGGTGATCGCGCCGCAAGATATTCGCACGGCCGATCCCACGGTCGCGGACGATATCTACGCCGGACATCTCGTATTCGCAGGTCGGTTCGTCGATGCCCACGGGCAGTCGCCCTTCGACATTGTGCCGCCGAGCGAGTCCTGGGCCCGATCCCTGCATGGCTTCGGCTGGCTGCGGCATCTTCGGGCCGCTGACACGCCGTTGGCGCGGGCCAATGCCCGCGCGCTCGTCGAGGACTGGATCGGCCATTGCACGCCGGGACGGACCAGCTTGGCCTGGCAACCCGACGTCGTGGCCCGACGTCTCCTCTCCTGGCTCGCCCAATCGCCGTTGATTCTCGACCCCCCGGATGCGGTTTTCTATCGCAAGTTCATGAAGAGCATGGGCCGGCAGGTGGGTACCTTGGCGTCCGCGCTGAACAACGGCCTTGCGGGATCATCGCGGCTGCTCGCCGCGATTGCCTTGGCGGAAACGGGTCTCTGCGCCGAAGGGCTCGGACCAGCCCGAAAGATGGGGTCGCGCGTTCTGAATGAGGAGTTGCGACGCCAGATCCTTCCGGATGGTGGCCACCTGTCGCGCAACCCGGAACTGCTGGTCGAACTCCTGCTCGATCTTCTGCCACTGCGCCAAGCCTACGCGGCGCGGGGCGCGGCGGTCCCTCCGGCGCTGCTCGCCACGATCGACCGCATTCTCCCGATGATTCGCATGTTTCGGCACGGTGACGGCAGTCTTGCGCTTTTCAACGGCATGGGGGTGACCGAGCCCGACGTCCTGGCAACGGTCCTCATGTATGACGACAGCCACACACGCCCCTTGGCCAATGCGCCTCATTCGGGCTATCGGCGGCTGGAAGCCGGCCCGGCGCTTCTCATCTGTGACGTCGGCCGGCCGCCGCCGCCGCTCTTTTCCGAGCAGGCCCATGCCGGAACACTGTCGTTCGAATTCTCCGTGGGCCCGCAACGCATTTTCGTCAATTGCGGTCGACCGTCCTCGTCGAACACACGAGTCAATGAGGCCGCGCGCTCCACGGCGGCCCATTCGACGCTTGTGCTGGGCTACGCCTCATCGAGCAGCATGGCGGAGGGTCGATGGCAGCGCTGGTATGGACGACAGATCATGGCCGGGCCGAAATCCGTGACCGTGCGGGCCGCCGGCACGACGGATGCCCTGGGGCTTGAGGCCTCGCATGACGGTTATGCCAAGCACTTTGGGCTGCTGCATCAGCGCAAGCTCACCTTGGCGCAAGACGGCAGCGGCCTTTTCGGTCGGGACGAGATGGTGCCGGCCGGCAAGCATCGCGGCCCGCCGTCAGCGCAGGACTTCGTCCTGCGCTTCCACATGCATCCCGCGGTCGAAGCGACTGTCCTGGAGCATGGCAAGGCGGTCCTGCTTTCGACCGGCGGTGGCGATCGCTGGATCTTCGAAGCCGGTGGACAGGAGACACGTGTCGAAGAAAGCATCTTCTTCGCCGTCGCCGAAGGACCGCGGCGCACCGACCAGATCGTGGTTGCCGGACATTTCCCGGCCCGACCCGCCATCGCGTGGTCACTGACGCAATTGCGGGACAATGCTTAAGGCGGGCGAGAGCGTCGATCGGGCCTGGGAGGAACGCATCCCCATTCGTGCAATCCAGCAATCCCCGAAAGCGAGGTTGACGGGTCGTTCGTGGATGACATAGGCGAGATTGTTTGCAGTCTTACCATTCAGGATCGGTACAAAAACCCTGGTTGAAGGATCGCAGCATGGGAGACTGCTGCGGGACTTCAATTCTGTTGATGCAAGCAGCAGCGGGTTTTGAACGACCTCTCCGTCGGGCGTGCGCCGTCTCATGAATTTTGCCAGCGACAACACTTCGGGCGCGAGCCCCCACGTTCTTGAGGCCATCGTCCGTGCGAATGCCGGGACCCTGCCGTCCTATGGCGGCGATCCGCACAGCGTCGAAGCGCAGCGGAGGCTCTGCGAGATTTTCGCAGCCGAGCCTGCCATCGCCCTTGTGGCCACCGGCACCGCGGCCAATGCCCTCGCTCTCGCCAGCGTCGTGCCGCCCGGAGGCGTCGTGTTCTGCCATGAGCACGCGCATATCAACGACGAGGAATGCGCCGCCCCGGAATTCTACACGGCCGCCGGCAAGCTCGTGGGTGTCCCGGGCGAGAATGGCAAGATCGATCCGGACGCCCTCCGCACGACGCTTCGCCGCTTTCCCCGTGGCGTCGTCCGTCAGGCACAGGGGGCCTGCCTCAGCATTTCGCAGGCCACGGAGAGCGGCACGCTCTACACGCTCGGCGAATTGCGGGAGCTCACCGGGATTGCACATGAGAACGGGCTCGTGGTGCATATGGATGGCGCTCGCTTTGCCAATGCGGTCGCGTCGTTCGGGTGCACACCAGCGGCCATGAGCCATGAGGTCGGCATCGATGTGCTGTCCTTCGGGGCGACCAAAAACGGCACGCTGGCCTGCGAAGCGATCCTGGTCTTCGACAAGGCGGCGGGGGCGGCGCTGCCGTTTCGTCAAAAACGTGGCGGCCACGTCCTGTCCAAAGGTCGCTTCCTCGGCTCGCAGATGGCAGCCTACCTTGAGGAAGGCCACTGGCTCGACCTCGCGCGACATGCCAATGCCATGGCGAAGCGTTTGGCCGACGGCTTGCAGCTTCGCAATTCCGTCCGATTGCCCTGGACCCGGCAGGTCAATGAAGTCTTCGCGATTTTGCCGCACGCGAGCATCGCGCGACTGCGTGAGGCGGGCGCGATGTTCTACGACTGGGACCCCGATTACCTGCCGGTTGCGCAGCGTCCCGGTCCGACCGAGACTTTCGTCCGCCTTCTGTGTTCCTTCGCGACGGAGCCCGCGGAAATCGATCGTTTCCTCGAACTCGAAAGGGCAGCGGATTGACTTCGGCCACCGCTGGGAGCGTCGGCGCGACAAGCTGAACCCCACCGCGTCGCACCACCGCCGCATTGCCGCGCTAGCGTTCGGGTTGTGAAGGTTCGCGACGAGGACGGAATATGATTGGGCAGCCGTTCGAATGGCTGAGACGGTGCGGCGCTGAGGCCCTAACCCTGTCGGGGCTTGTGCTCGCTGTTTTGCTGACGCCTGGCGCGACCCGGCCCGCGGCAGCCCAATTCGGCTGGTTCGGATCGAGCGAGGCGTCCCCAGAGGATGTCCAGGATACGATCGCCAGTCACGGCTTCCGCTTGATCGGACCGCTCTACCGCAACGGACGCGTCTATGTGGCCGACGTGGTCGATCGGCGGCAGCGACGAGAGAGGCTCGTGATTGCGGCCGAGAGCGGTCAGATCGTTCAACGCTTCTTCGTCGATGTGGCACGGCCGGATCGCACGGTCCCGGATGCGCCCTCAAATTTCAGGCGACCGCCGTCGTCGGACGATTCCTTTTTCTCCCATCTGACGCGTGGCTGGGACGATTCTCCCCCGCCCCGTCCGCCGATCGGACTGGCCGATCCCGATGGCGGCTTCGGTGTCCCGCGCGCCGAGCCGCCGCCACGCCAACGGCCGCGTCAGGAGCCGCGTGTCGTCACCCGGACGGATGTCGCCCCGGTGACCGCAACCCCACTGCCGCCGCCCACCGTGCCCGCACCGACCAGAAAGCCTGAAGCGTCCCAAGCCACGCTGCCGGCGACCGCGCCGCAACCGGCTCCGCCGAGCAGCACCCGAGCCACCACGGTCGTGATCGATCCCTTGCGCATTCCGGGCACCCGCAAGCCCGATGAGGCAAAGCCGCCCGCGGCAATTGCAGCGGGCAAGCCGGCGGATCAGCCTTCGACGCAAGCCAAACCCGCAGAACCTCCAAAATCCGCCGACGTGCCGGTCGCACCGCTCGATTGAGGCGCAGGATCCAAGTTGATTCTAGGTTCTTCAACCTGAATTGAAGGACGCCAGATCTCAACTGCGTGCTGCGAGATTCACGCTTCGGAGCTTCTCTGCATCAGGAACCGTTGCAAGCTCCCTGTCGAGCCCGTGCCGACCTTAAATGTAGCTCGACCCGGCTCATGCAAGAGATCCTGAGGCTCGGGCGGGCATCGCGCGGCAGAGCCCTGAAGCGGAAGAAGAGACCGTGCCCTCAGAGGCATACCTTGGCGGCCCGCCTGCGCTCTGATCATCGGGCAATAAAAAGGGTGCCCAAGGCACCCTCGTGGCTCCCGCCTTATGCGCAGCGGCAGCCTTGCTTTACGCGGCGGCCGACTTCGGCACTTCCACGATCTTCAAACCCTGCGCCCCGATCGGAATCTGGCGCGGCTTCTGGGCTTCCGGAATCTCGCGGACGAGCTCCACGTGGAGTAGGCCATGTTCGAGAGTCGCGCCGGTGACCTGAACGTGGTCGGCAAGCTGGAAGCGGCGTTCAAACGCGCGGGCTGCGATGCCCTGGTAGAGAACTTCCGGCTTCGGCGCCTGACCCTCGCCTGCGTTTTTGGCGCCACGGATCACGAGCGTGTTTTCGCGGGTTTCAATCGAAAGGTCGGACTCGGCGAAGCCCGCAACCGCGACTGAAATCCTGTAATTGTTCTCACCGGTCCGCTCGATGTTGTAGGGCGGATAGGACGGTGTGGTGCCTTCGACCCCCGACATCTGGTCGATCAGCGAAAACAGCCGGTCAAAACCAACGGTCGAGCGGTAAAGCGGGGAGAGATCGTACTGACGCATGACATATCCTCTTGCGAAGCGACATGTGGCGTCTCTTGCGAGACGCCGTTCCTGCGCGTCCATTATGGCCCGCGCAGACTACATTTGGGGGTTGCTTACGATCGCTGCAAGAGGAGCCAGGGAGGGACAAGCGCAATTTCTGATCCGCGATCATTCCTCCCCGCTCTTTGGGTTCAGCCGACATAATCCTTGAAGAACGGAAGCACGCGGCTGATCGCAAGATCGGCGCTCGGCTTGTCGAAACTGCCGCGCTCGTCGCAGTTGAAGCCGTGCCCGGCCGGATAGGTGTAGACGGGAACATCCGGCAGTGCCGCCTTGATCGCATCGACGGCCGACATCGGAATATGATCGTCCTTCTCGCCAAAATGAAGCGTGACCGGAACCCTGGGCTTCAAGTCGAGCATCGACGCGATGCCGCCGCCGTAATACCCGACCGCGCAGGCCACACCAGACAGTTTTGCCGCCGCCGCGAAGGCGAGCGTTCCACCCCAGCAGTAGCCGACCACGCCGACTTTGCCGGCCGCCGCGGCCTCGTGGATGGCAGCTGCGACATCGGCAAGCGTGTCTTTCGGCACCGTCCGCTTTTGCGTCTCGGCGCCGGTCGAAATGCCCTCTTGGTCGTAGCCGAGTTCAAGTCCGGGCGTGACGCGGTCGAACAGGGCTGGCGCGATCGCGAGGTAACCATGGCCCGCGTAGAAATCCGCAACGCTGCGAACATGATGGTTCACCCCAAAGATCTCCTGCAGCACTACGATGCCGCCGCGGGGCGTCCCGCTCGGCTCGGCGCGGTAGGCGCCGATCGAAACCCCGTCGGACGCTGTCAGTTTGATCATGGATCCCATATTCCCTTGTCCTTTCCTCAACGATGTTGCATCGCAAGCCACGAACCACTTTGCCGTCAAATCGGATTGATGCGTCTATACGTGTTTGCATGAGAGCAGACGTCGCTCGGTCTGCTCGGTGACAATGACGGCGTGGTCAGACGGCGCGATGCGAGGTCGCGGTCTGGCCGAACAGCATCTTCTTATCGGCCTCAGACATTTCCTTGGGCCGGTTCACGGTGTCACCTTTGGCGTAAGCCGCGATGGTGGCGGGCCGTTCGCGGATTGTCTCGAACCAGCGTTTCAGGTGCAAAAAGTCTTCGAGCTTCTGACCCTGCCGCTCGTAGGGCACGATCCAAGGATAGGCGGCCATATCGGCGATCGAGTAGTCACCCGCGAGAGATGCCCCTGTCTTGGCCACCTGACGGTCGAGCACGCCGTAAAGACGATTTGTCTCGTTGACATAGCGATTGATCGCGTAGGGGATTTTTTCAGGCGCGTAGGCAGAAAAATGGTGGTTCTGACCCGCCATCGGGCCGAGCCCCCCCATCTGCCAGAAGAGCCACTCCAGCACCGCGACACGCTGGCGGGTTTCCTTGGGAATGAACTGACCGGTCTTCTCGGCGAGATAGAGCAGGATCGCCCCCGACTCGAAGACCGAGATCGGCGCACCGCCCACTGCCGGATCGTGATCGACGATCGCCGGCATGCGGTTATTGGGTGCAATCGCGAGGAAGTCGGGTTTGAACTGATCACCCGCGCCGATGTTCACGGGAAGGATGCGGTAGGGAAGCCCCGTTTCCTCAAGAAAGATCGTGATCTTGTGACCGTTTGGCGTCGGCCAGTAATAGAGGTCGATCATGGCAACTCTCGCGGTGATTGTCCGAGGCGGTTTCACCGGCCGGCGCGTGCCGTCAGCCTGGTCCCCGTCGCGAGTAAAGGTTTAACGCAAACCTTACGTCGGAACCAGTGCATGCCATGCCGTGCCGTGCACCAAAAAAGGGCGGCGCCAAAGCACCGCCCTTCAAACCCTTGCCGAGCCTGTGGATCAGGCCGCGGCTTCGACGGTCTCCGGATCGCTATCGTCCTCCTCCGCGTCCTCGTCGGCTTCAACCTTTGCGGTCCGGCGCGGGCCTTTCTGCAATTGAGCTTCGATGAGCTTCAGAGATTCACCATCGGTGATCTTTTCGACGGCGGCGATCTCCCGGGCCATGCGGTCGAGAGCGGCCTCATAAAGCTGACGTTCGGAATAGGACTGCTCGGGCTGCGCCTCGGAACGATACAGATCGCGCACGACTTCAGCGATGGCGATCAGGTCACCCGAATTGATCTTGGCTTCGTATTCCTGTGCGCGCCGCGACCACATCGTCCGCTTGACACGGGCACGACCCGTAAGCGTATCGAGACCACGCTTCAGAACGTCCGGCTCGCTCAGCTTGCGCAGACCCACGCTGGCTGCCTTCGGCAGCGGCACCTTCAGCTTCATCTTGTCCTTGGCGAAACTGATCACGAACAGCTCAAGCTTGAAGCCGGCGACGACCTCTTCCTCGACCGCAACGATCTGTCCGACGCCATGAGCGGGGTAGACCACGAAATCCAAAGCCTTGAAACCATTACGCCCTGCCGGCTTGCTGGATCGCAGGGTCGTGTCGGTCTTCGTCGGAATGCCAGGCTTGCCCATCTGCGGTCGTTGAACGAGCTTATCGGCAGGCATGCGCTCGCCTCCGGGACGCGCCGACGACACCCGGGCCATTGCTGCCTTATCCGACATTGATATTCTCCATAGTGGGCGTTGGTGCGCCCTTTTGGCTTGCCGTCCAGTTCATCCGGACTCAGCGAAGACTTTGAAACAGGATCGCGCTCAGGTGACTGGACAGAGGCGCGGTTTGTGATGCAAGGAGGAGGTCAGGATGGCGCTAACGCGAATCGACCAAGGAAGGTCGAAGTCCTGGGGACGGATTGGTAACAGACGGTCGGTCGTGTGTAGACTCGGCGAACGCAGTAATGCACACTTTGCCTGTTCCGCTTCATGCAGACCCGCGTCTCTCGCGACCGCAGCCAGATTAGACGGCGGTCAGGACTGAGATCCTCGAACGACAGATGTCGTTCTTTGTGACTAACACATCACAGCGCAAAAATCAAATTGGCATTCGGCGCGATACAATGCATTCATCTCAAATGCGACACGTTCAAGGCCCGTCCTGAGTCGTGACCACGAATGTATGGTCCGCTTCGGTCCAGATCACGCCGAGATCGTAGAGACCACCCTGGTGGTATTCCACCTTGCCGGACCGATAGAGGTCGCCGCGCTGGATCGAGGCGCGCAGGTACTCATCCGCATCGGCGCTCATGGCCGCCACAACCGTGGCGCTCCTGGCGCGGTCCCACCCGAACAGTGTGCTTAGAGCCGCCTGCTGAAATTGCGCGAAATTGGCGGACGTCGCGGCATCGGCAGTTCCCGAGATCCGCACTTCGAAGCGACGGAACGCATCGCCCTTGCATTTGAGCGTCCCGTCGACATCCGCATTGGTGGCCAGGATATGCACATCGATCCCGTCATCACCGCCGAAGAGGTCGCGCGTGATCGTCAAGGGCCGCTCGAAGCTGACCCGAAAGGTCCCGAGCGCTTTGGGATAGTCCTGCATGAAGCTGGCACAGGTCGCGGCGGCACGTGTCGCCGCCTCGGTCGCAGATGCCGAAAAGCCTGTCAGAGCCAGCCCGGACATGATCGCCGCAAATATGCGCAAGGGTCCCCCACGTGGCCGTGCCGCGGGCGCGCATCCCATCGCGCCATGCCGCCTCGTTTCCCTCCTTACCTAACGCAGGCGAAGGGCGCCCCGATACTCCCCGGGACCGATATTTCCAAACCGTGGTTTTGCTGCCGCGTGTTCCGACAGCGTCTCAACTGTCCATCTTGAGGGCCGCGATGAAGGCCTCCTGCGGGATTTCGACCTTGCCGAACTGCCGCATCTTCTTCTTGCCGGCTTTCTGCTTCTCAAGCAGCTTGCGCTTGCGGGTGACGTCACCGCCGTAGCACTTGGCGGTCACGTCCTTGCGCAGCGCCCGGATGGTTTCGCGCGCAATGATCTTGCCCCCGATCGCTGCCTGAACCGGAATCTGGAACATGTGCTGCGGGATCAGTTCCCGTAGCTTCTCGACCATCGCGCGTCCCCGCATCTCGGCCCGATCTCGGTGCACGAGCATCGAGAGCGCGTCCACGGGCTCCGCATTGACCAGGATCGACATCTTCACGAGGTCGCCGGCCCGGTAGTCGGTGATGGCGTAGTCGAAGCTGGCGTAGCCCTTCGAGATCGATTTCAAGCGGTCGTAGAAGTCGAACACCACCTCGTTGAGCGGCAGGTCGTAGGTGACCATGGCACGCTTGCCGACATAATTGAGGTCGATCTGCTGACCGCGCCGCTCCTGACAGAGCTTCAGGATGCCGCCCAGGTAATCGTCGGGCGTCAGGATCGTGGCACGGATCCAGGGCTCACGGATCTCCTCGATCCCCATGATGTCCGGCATGTCGGCCGGATTGTGCAGGTCGATCTCCGAGCCATCCCGCATGGCGATCTTGTAGACCACGGAGGGGGCGGTCGCGATGAGGTCGAGGTTGAACTCGCGCTCGAGCCGCTCCTGAATGATCTCGAGATGCAAGAGGCCAAGGAAGCCGCAGCGGAACCCGAAGCCGAGCGCCGCCGAACTCTCCATCTCGAACGAGAAGCTCGCGTCGTTGAGCCGCAACCGCCCCATGGCTGCCCGCAACTCGTCGAACTCAGCCGCATCGACCGGGAAGAGGCCGCAGAACACGACCGGCTGGGCCGGCTTGAACCCCGGTAGCGCTTCGGCCGTGGGCTTGCGCTCGTCGGTGATCGTGTCGCCCACGCGCGTATCGGCCACTTCCTTGATCTGCGCCGTAATGAAGCCGATCTCGCCAGGGCCGAGGGTCGGCACATCGAACATCTTCGGCTTGAAGACGCCGATGCGGTCGACCTCATAGGTCGCATTCGTGCCCATCATGCGGATGCGCGATCCCTTCTTCAGGGCTCCGTCGATGACGCGCACCAGCACGACCACGCCAAGATAGGCGTCGTACCAGCTGTCCACCAGCAGCGCCTTCAGGGGCGCCGTGTCATCGCCCTTTGGTGGCGGCAGGCGCTTGACGATGGCCTCCAGGACACCCTCGATGTTGAGACCCGTCTTGGCCGAAATTTCGACCGCTTCCGAGGCATCGAGCCCGATCACGTCCTCGATCTGCTGCTTGATGCGGTCGGGCTCGGCCGCCGGCAGATCGATCTTGTTCAACACCGGCACGATCTCGTGTCCGGCATCGAGCGCGTGGTAGACATTGGCGAGCGTCTGGGCCTCGACGCCCTGGCTGGCATCGACGACGAGGAGGGAGCCCTCGCAGGCGGCGAGCGAGCGCGAAACCTCGTAGGCGAAATCCACGTGGCCGGGCGTGTCCATCAGGTTGAGGACATAGCTCTTGCCGTCCTGCGCCACATAGTCGAGCCGCACGGTCTGGGCCTTGATGGTGATGCCGCGCTCACGCTCGATATCCATCGAGTCGAGCACCTGCTCCACCATGTCGCGCTTCGCCATCGTCCCGGTCGTCTGGATCAGCCGGTCAGCCAGCGTCGACTTGCCGTGATCGATATGGGCCACGATGGAAAAGTTGCGAATGTTGTCGAGCTTGTGCGTCGTCATGCGCGGCCCATAGCAGCCAGCAAGGTTAAAACCAAGCGGATGATCGGACACGGCCGGGCCCGGGACCGTTCATCTCTCCTGGAACGCCAACCTCGCACCCAGAATGAGATAGATCGAGCCCACAATGCGGCCCTGCCAGCGGCCGATCCGCCTATGGCGGCTCAACCAAAGTCCGACCTGGCCCGCAGCAAGCGCGATCAGCCCGGTATAAGCAGCGCTCATGGCAGCGAAGACGAGTCCGAGAAGAGCCAACTGCGTCGTCACCGCCCCGTGATCCTGGTGCACGAACTGCGGCAGGAAGGCGAGGAAGAACAGGGCTGTCTTGGGATTTAGCAGCTCTGCCAGGATAGCTTGGCGGAATGCGAGGCGAGCATCGACGAGCCGTGTGGCGGCGAGGTGCAGATCCTCGCTTTTCTCCAGCAAGGACTTAACACCGAGATAAATCAGGTAAGCCACGCCCGCATATTTCACGATGCTGAACGCCAGCGCCGACGTCATCAGCACGGCTGACAGGCCCACAGTGGCGAACAATGTGTGAAGAAGATCACCGCAGGCGATGCCAAGACCCGTAGCGAAGCCGACACGGCGGCCCCCAGCCGCCGCCCGCGCGAGAACCAGCAAAACGGCGGGACCCGGGATCAGAAACAATCCGAGGACCACCGCGACGTAGGTGAGAAGCGCGCTGACATCGATCATTGCAGGGCTTTCGGCTCAAAGGAGCCTCGTCAAAGCCAGATCACCTCGCGCTGAGCAACTGCCATCGGTGAGGAGGGCGTCGTGCCTGCACAATACTCATCATCGAAATGCGGGCCTGTCGACCTGGGCGGCCGTCATTCAGGGAACTTTCCCGCTCAGTTCGCGGTCCGGGCCGTCGATCCCGCCGCTTCGGCGAGACTCTGCCGCGCTTCAGGCATCCCGGCGAGCGCGACCGCGAGGTCGTCGGCACTGCGGCCTGCGAGGCTCGCCATGGTCTTGTCGTCGAGCAAGGCCCAGGCATCGGCTGCGTGATCCGGAACCGTCAACACGTCATTGACGCGCTCGACACGGCGCTGGTTCGCGTCAAAGATATCGTACACATAGGCGAGATCGGTGCCGCTCTCGGACGGGTAGGCGCTGAGGTAGCCCCGCACGAGGTAACGGGCCGCCTTGGCGTCCGTCACGGTGATCTCCCGATCGGCGGCCGCACGATCGAACACTGCGCGATACCGGTCGGCGAGCGCCGCCGGCGCGCCTTCGAGGCTCGCCAAGGCCACCGTCGCTGGACGTGGGCTCGCCATGGTGCCCTTGGCGATGGCGTTGCGCACATCACCTCGGGCCACCGCAACATCCGGGATATTGTCGACGCAACCGGCAAGCATCAAGGCGAGGGCTGGAACGATCCATGCAGGACGAGCAACGAACAGCAAGGAACCTCCCGAGACAGCGGCGCGGAACTCGTGCGCCCTCAGATTTGTTAAGGAAGGCCTAACGCGATTTCACCATCAGGTCCAGATCTGGCGCGTTGAGAGGTTCTGCGCCTGCGGCGGTCACCAGGGACGTCCGCCCCAGGCACATGGCCGTCTGGGTCACGGAATCCATCAGGATCATATGGGCGAAGAAGACCTGATTGTCCGCGAGCACGAAAGGATTGCGCTCGTAGAACATTGGCGGGTCCATCCAGGATGGCGTGAACTTCGCCCCGAGCGCGTAGCCGCAGGCATTCAGGCGATGCTGGTTCAGTCCATGCGCGTCGAGGATACGGGCATGGGCGTCGTAGACATCGCCCGCCGTGCGGCCCGGCCGGAATTCGGCCTCGCAAGCCGCGAGCGCCTCGCGCGCAGCGGCATGATAGGCGACATGCAGGGGTCGCGGCTCTCCAACGACCACGGTCCGCATGATGGCGGCGTGGTAGTGCCGAAAGGCGCCAGCGAATTCGAGGGTGATCTGGTCGGAGGCGTCAAGCCGACGGCGGCCCGCCTTATAGCGGCACAGCAGGGCGTCGGCCCCTGAGCCGATGATGAACTCGTTGGCGGGATAGTCGCCGCCGCCGGCGAAGATCGCGGCGTGCTGCGCCGCCAGGATCGCGCCTTCGTCAGTCCCCGGCCGGACAGCGTCGAGGGCGGCCCTGTCAGCGGCATCCGACAGCCGCGCCGCCTCCCGCACCATGACGATTTCGGCGGGCGATTTGGTGGCGCGGAGATGCGGCACGAGACGCGACGCATCGTGGCATTCGCAAAAGCCGTCGAGAGCCGCCGCCAGACGAAGTCCGTTGGCATAGGTCAGACCGTAGGAGTCGAACTCGACGCCCAGGCGCCTTCCTTGGACGCCAGGATCTTCAAGCATCCGCCGGAGGTCGCGCGCCGGATCGGCATCCGCGGCATCCTTCCAGATCCGGATGTCAGTGAGGATCGATGTGCGCCGCGCCTGCCTGAGATCGGCGGATCGCGTCAACAGCGCCAGCCGGCCGTCCGCACCCACATACAGGCATTGGAAGAAGCAGAAGCCGAACGTGTCGTAGCCGGTCAGCCAGTAGTCGCTCTCCTGGGCGAAGAGCAGCATTCCATCGAGTTCTGCCTCCGCCATCGCGGCCTGAAGCCGCGTCAGTCGGGCCTGATACTCACTGGGGACGAAATGAAGAGCCACGACCGCACCCCCACGAAACACGGGTCGGAGGTAACGAGGC
The DNA here is from genome assembly GCF_026130545.1 of Lichenifustis flavocetrariae. GTDB lineage: Bacteria > Pseudomonadota > Alphaproteobacteria > Rhizobiales > Beijerinckiaceae > Lichenihabitans > Lichenihabitans flavocetrariae. Next base: position 38,116 of record NZ_JAMOIM010000014.1, read on the forward strand.
TTGCCGCCGGGATCAAGGGCCGCGCGGCGGGCCTGCGCTCGGCGGCGTCCCTGCCGTCGGGGCGCCGCCATTGGTGGCTCGCGTATCGAGCTCGGAATCAATCTCGGCCCCGAGGATCATGACCAGAGCACCGAACCAGAACCACAACAGCAGAATCATGACGGCCCCGATGGACCCGTAAGTGGCATCATAGGAGCCGAAATGGCCGACATAGAACGAAAACAAGATCGATCCGAGCAGCCACAGTAGGGTCGCAATCGCCGAGCCCCAGGTGATCCAACGCCAGCGCGGATGGCTGCGATAGGGCGCATAACGGTAAAGCACCGCGAAGCCGAACACGACGACGGCGGCCAGCAGGGGCCAGCGCCCATAGATCAATGCGGCTTGCGCGAGAGTGCTCATGTAGAACAGCGCCAGAATGGCCGGGACGACCGCAATGGCGAAGACAGCGACGAGAACGAACGCCAGGACTCCCAGCGTCAAGGCGAGCGAGACCAGCGTCTGAACCAGAAAGGAGCGCTGATCGACCTCCTCGTAGGCGATGTTGAGCCCCGTCATGATGGAGGCCATGGCGGCGCGGGCGCTCCACAAGGCGATCAGCAGGCTTGTGACGAGAGCCACAGACACGTGCGATCCGGCACTGCTCTTGATGAAACCCTGCAGGCTATCGGTCAGAAGCTTCATGGCTTCGGGCGGAAGCAAACCGGCAAAGGGCGCGATCTGCCGGCTGACATCGTTGGGATCACCCACCAGACCGTAGATCGAGACGAGCGCCGCCAGCCCAGGGAAGATCGAGGAGAGTAGATAGAAGGCGATGCCGGCCGCCATGAGGGTCGCATTGTCGCGACTGAAGCGATCGATGATGCTGCGGATGATTCCGAACAGGCCCGGCGGATGCGCGACGGGCGCGGCGACGAGGCCGCCGGCTGTCGGCAAGGCGGTGGGCGATGCGGGAACGCGGGAGGGTGCTGCCACCCCCGGATAGACCGGTGGGGAAGAGGCCCGTTGTGCCCGAGGGGCGCGCCAGGACGTCAAGGCCTTCGAGACGGCAAGGGTCGCCAAGGTCAACACCGTCAGCCCGGCAAGGTCCGGTGACTTTCTCGTCTCGTGCAAATCCGTCATGGCTAAGGTCCCGCCGTCGCGGAACAAATGCTCAGCCCTGGCACCTCGTTCCCGGTCGCGACGTCGATTCGCCGCGCCGCGCCGCAATTCCCGGAATGACGGAATGCAAATTAACTTTCGACGTCCTCACGCAGCATTTCGAGCTCGAGCCATTCGTCCTCGGCGGCCGCGAGTTCGGCTCCTGCCCTGGCCAAAGCATCGCTGGCTTTGGCGAAACGCTTCGGGTCACGACTGTAGAGTTCGGGATCGTCGAGAACCGCCTGAAATTTCGCCATCGTGGCGCGCAGGGTTTCCATGCGGGCCGGCAGGGTTTCGAGAGCGTGCTTCTGGTTGAAGTTGAGCTTGCGCCGCGCCGGTGCGGCTACGGCGCCAACGGATTTTTCCGAAGGTGTGGCGCGGGTGATGGCCCGAGCCTCAACGCCGACGCCCCGCTGGTTCACCATATCGGTGTACCCGCCGGCATATTCGGTCCACCGCCCGTCGCCCTCGGAGGCGATCACGGCATTCACGGTACGGTCGAGGAAATCGCGGTCGTGGCTCACCACGATGACGGTGCCAGGGTAATCGGCCACCATTTCCTGCAAGAGGTCGAGCGTTTCAAGATCGAGGTCGTTGGTCGGTTCGTCCAGCACCAGAAGATTGGACGGCAATGCCAAAGCCCGGGCGAGGGTCAGACGGCCACGCTCGCCTCCTGAAAGCCGCTCGACGGGCGTGCGGGCCTGCTCGGGTCCGAAGAGAAAGTCCTTCATGTAACCGATGACGTGTTTCGGCTGACCATTGATGACCACATTGTCGCTGCCGCCGCCTGTCAGCGCATCGGCAAGCGTGGTCGAGGGCTCGAGGCTGGTGCGGCCCTGGTCGAGGCTCGCCAGTTCGATGTTGGCACCGAGTTTCACGGTGCCCGAATCGGGTTCGAGCACGCCGGTCAGGAGTCGCAGCAACGTGGTCTTGCCGGCCCCGTTGGCACCCACGACGCCGATCCGGTCGCGCCGCAGCACCCGGGTCGAGAAATCACGCACGATAGCCCGGTCGCCGAAGCGCTTGGAGATCTCCTCCGCTTCGATCACCATCTTGCCGGAGGTACGCCCTTCCGCGACGCTCATCTTCACCTGGCCCACAGCCCGGACGACCTCGCGCCGTTCCTGCTTCAGGTCATATAGGGCGCCGAGGCGGCGGACATTGCGCTTGCGCCGGGCCGTCACCCCGTAACGCAGCCAGTCCTCCTCGCGCACGATCTGCCGTTCGAGCTTGTGCCGGTCGCGCTCCTCCTCTTCCAGCACCTGATCACGCCAGGCCTCGAATTCAGAGAAGCCACGGTCGAGACGCCGCGTGCGACCGCGATCGAGCCAGACGGTCGTTCGCGAGAGGTTCGCCAGAAACCGCCGATCATGGCTGATGATGACGAGCGCGGAGCGCAGCCCTGCGAGCGCCGACTCCAACCATTCGATCGCTGGAAGATCGAGGTGGTTCGTCGGCTCGTCGAGAAGCAGGATATCGGGCTGCGGAGCCATGACGCGGGCGAGCGCCGCGCGACGGGCCTCGCCGCCCGAGAGGTTCGATGGCGCCTCGTCGCCGGTCATCCCGAGATCGTTCAGCATCGCGAGGGCCCGATACGGGTCGTCGAGCGGGCCGAGGCCCGCCTCCACATATGCGAGCGTGTTGGGATAGCCGCTGAGGTCCGGTTCCTGCGGCAAAACCCTGATCGTCGCGTCCGGCTGCATGAAGCGGGTGCCACCATCGTGCTCCAGAACGCCCGCGGCGATCTTCAGCAAGGTCGATTTGCCGGAGCCGTTGCGCCCCACGAGGCACAGCCGCTCGCCGCGCGACACGGAGAGTTCCGCACCCTCCAGGAGCGGCTTTCCGCCAAGGGTGAGGTGGATGTTCTGGAGGTTCAGAAGAGGTGGAGCCATGGCGAAGGGGTATCGGCGATGGGGGGTCGAAGCGCAAGGGTGCGCCGCTTGAGCATTTGACGTGAACGTCCGCCGACCAAGGCGATCTCTGTTCCAAATAGGATATGACGGGATCCGGAACGGCCAATCAAAACGGCACGTTCAGCGTCCTCAATCTCGGGTGGCGAGACATTCATCCGAAATTTCGGAGACGGCCAATTCGGATCAAGAACGCACACGCGGCAACGCGATGACTCGGATCATGCGTAAAGAGACCGTTACGGCTGCGTCGCCGCTGCCGAGATCAGCAATCGACAATCCTTACCTTGCGACCCAACTTCCCCTCGGCAACCGGTCAGCTACAAGAGAAAGATAGATACTCTCCGAAGGCGCCCGTGTCGCCCGAAGACGAGCAGGTATCATCGGCCTCGAGCCACCAACGTCCCCATCCATGCCAACGGCCGAGTGGGGAGAGCCAAACGCCCAGGTTCAGGCGGAGCTCTTGGCTCGTCGAACGCGGGCGACGCGCGGTTTGGCGGCGACCTCGGCTTTGGCCAGCTGGTCCTGCTCCTCCTTGGCGAGACGAAGCGCACGGAGACGCGCGGTCTTCTCGCGTTCGGCCACCTTGGCGGCGTTGAGATCGGACATGACCTTTTCGGCGTCGCTGCGGCGTTCCTCGCTCAGGCGAAACCGCTGTTCGGCTCGCTCACGTGCGGCGTCCGCGGGCGTCTTGGTGTCACTCATGATCGTACTTCCTGGCCACTAGGGCGAAATGCTGTCGCCGTGCCGCCACCGACATGGATACTGGCAAGGGTTGGTCTTTGGCATGAAACGCAATGCCTCGCGTTCGGGTCATTGCAGGCGGGTTTTTTTAGGTGCGGCGCCCACCGCTGATCATAGGAACTTCGACTTACGTGCATCAAGGATGGATCAGCGTTGCGACTCGCTTTGGAACGCATCGTGCGCTTTGAAGCCGGGAACCCTGAACCGGGCAGGAAGCCTCAGCCCTGAACCTTCAACTGATCCGCGGAGCTTTTGCCTGTTCGGCGGTCGGAGGTCAGTTCATAGCTCACCTTCTGCCCATCGCGCAGTTCCGTCAGACCCGCGCGCTCGACAGCGCTGACGTGCACGAACACGTCGGGACCACCATCATCGGATTGAATGAAACCATAGCCCTTCTGGGCATTGAACCACTTTACTGTACCGGTGCTCACGGGTCCGATCTCCTGGAACCGAGAAAAAAAAGTGCGGCCTTGCCACACCGAAGGATCGACAAATTCGGATGGAGGTCGGGAGCTAGCGCCAGCGGCGCCTGAGCGCGGCACGCGGAGGCTCGATACGTTCGCCCAAAGATGACGCATCGAATATGGGATGCATCGTGCTCAAGATCAAGATGAGAGCAGTCAATTGCGCGATTATTCATGTCTGCGGCCCCATTTGGCCCTTCCGCCAAGATTAACGGCGTCGCGGGAAAAACGATGACTCATGAGCCATGAGCTGGCACCTTGATCTTGATCAAACCATGAGTCTGATTTCCCTTCATGTAGTCGTCGCAATGCAGCCGTTCGAGTACGATCATCTCACCCAATTGATCTATGCGGGGACATGCAACGACGAGTCATTCTTCGAGGCGTTACGTCTCCTGGCCGTCTATCATGGCTGTTCCTCATCGGCCTTCATGTATGCCGATAGAACCGCGCCAAGTACTGATGTCCAGTTCGTCTACGGGCCGTTCAGTCGTCCTGAAGTCCGGTCCCGCTATCTCGACTATGCATCCGACGATCCAGCACCTCGGGCCATGGCGCGCCTCGGCATCGGCGAAGCAGCAGCGACCGACCGGCTCTTCAGCAGGGAAGTCCAAGCACAATCGCGATTTATCACCGAGTTCTACCGTCCTTTGGGACTGGAAGAGGCCCTCGGAGGCCCGGTCGCCAGCGGTGAGGGTCGCGTCGGTATCGTTGCGATTCATCGCGGTCCCGAGCGGGGGCCGTTCGAGGACGACGAAATCGCCACCTTCGCCCGTCTGCTTCCCCATTTTGCCCAGGCGATTAACCTGCGCCGAACGTTTTTCGCGTCCGAAGCGCGCAACCGCACCCTTGCGGCCGCCCTCGAAACAGCGAGCAGCGGCGTGATGGTCTTCGACCCCCAGGGCATTCTCGTGCATGCGAATGCCCGCGCCCGGTCCATCCTCGGTCGGGCGGATGGCTTGGCGTTGACCCGGTCCGGCCGACTGCGGGCGAAAGATCCGGAGGCGGAAGCCCGCCTTCGCTCCATTGCCAACCTTCCGAACGGCATTCGGACAACCTTGATCCTCCGGGCCCAACGCGATCATTCCCTGCGGCCCTACATCCTTCGGCTCATGTCGGCCGCGGAACCGCCGGTCAGCCACGAAGACGGCCGCGTGATCTATGTTTCGGATCCTGACAGCCCCGCCAGCGATCCCGCGGGGACACTCGAAGCGGCTCTCGGCCTGTCCAAGCAGGCGGCAGCCCTCGTCGCGGGGCTGTTGGCCGGTGGCGACCTCAATGATTTCGCGACATCGGCCGGGGTATCGCGCAACACCGCGAAATTCCATCTCCAGGCCGCCTTCGCGGCGACCGGAACAGCCCGCCAGGTGGACCTCGTGACGCTCGCCGCCGGAGTCGTGCGGGATTTGGGTGAGCCGCTCGGCTCCTCCCCCTGATCTCGTCCGCCAGCACCGTCACGCGACTGTCGCATGCGATATTTACCCCCCACCTGGACGCTTGCGGAGACCTTTGCAATGACCAGACATTTTGGACGAATGATCGCCTCCGCCTGGCTCATATGCGGCGGCGTGGCCGCCAGTTCGGCCGCGAGCGCGAGCTATCAGCACGTCCTTCTGATCAGCGTCGACGGCATGCACGCGATCGATCTTGCGAATTTCGTGGCGGCCCACCCGCAAAGCACCCTCGCGTCCCTGAGCCACGAAGGCACCGTCTATCCGAATGCATTGACCACCACTCCGTCCGATTCCTTCCCGGGCTTCCTGGCCCAGGTGACCGGCGGCACGCCGAAATCCACAGGCGTGTTCTATGACGATTCCTATGACCGGACCTACTTTCCGGCAGGTTCGAATTGCCAGGGGGAACCAGGCACCGAGGTGCCCTTCGCAGAAGACATCGACATTGACTCGAAGCGTCTCGATGCGGGCGGCACACCGGGCCAGCCGCAGACCCAAATCGACCCGAAAAAGCTGCCGCTCGCGCTGATCGACGGGAAGTGCACCCCCATCTATCCGCATGCGTTCAACCGCGTGAACACCGTGTTCGAGATCGTCAAGCAGCATGGTGGCCGCACCGCATGGTCGGACAAGCATCCGGCCTACGAATGGGTGGCCGGACCGTCCGGAAAGGGCCTCGACGACCTGTTCGCCCTGGAACAGGATTCCCTCATTCCCGGCACCAAGGTGAAGACGACCGGCAGCTTCAAGGCGCAACGTGATTTCGACGAGGCGCGGGTCAAAGCCGTACTGAACGAGCTCAAGGGCCTCGACAGCACCGGCGCCACGAAAGCGCCCGTGCCACAGCTGTTCGGGCTGAACTTCCAAGCCGTCAGCGTCGGGCAGAAACTGCCGAAATCCGGTCCGGGCGACGAGGCGGGTCTTGTGGGCGGCTATACGGGTCCGGATGCGGCGCCCGGCAATGCGCTGGCCGAGCAACTCGCCTATGTTGACGGTGCGCTCGGTGAGCTGATGTCAGGGCTCAAGGAGGCCAAGCTGACCGATTCGACGTTGGTGATCGTGTCCGCGAAGCACGGCCAGTCGCCGATCGATCCGGCCACGCTGCAGCCGGTCGACGACGCCCCCTACACGAAAATGCCCGGCTACGGATTCCACATCGCGGATGACGCGGCACTGATCTGGCTGAAGCCGAAGGAGCGCGCCGCGCAGTTGCCCGCGGCTCTCGCCTATCTCGAACAATCCGCGAAAAGCCTCGGCATCGGTCAAATCCTGCCCGCGAATGCGCTCGCACTCAGCTACAATGACCCCGCCACGGACAGCCGCACGCCCGATTTCATCGTCGGGGTCAATCCCGGTGTCGTTTACACGTCGGGAAAGAAGATCGCGGAACACGGCGGCATGAACCAGAACGATCGCAGCGTCATGCTGCTCGTCAGCGCACCCGGGATGAAACCCGCCTCACTGCCGGCGCTCGTTCAGACGACGCAGATCGCGCCCACGATCCTGAAAGCGCTGGGCTACGATCCCAATGAATTGCAGGCCGTGCGCCAGGAGGGAACCACCGAGCTTCCTGGCCTGCCTTTCTAGAGAAAGCGGCCGGCAAGAGTTGAACCGAAACTGAACCACACCATTCAGCGGGCGTTGGATCACGTTCGCTATGACGCTGCCAACCCGACCCGCGAGCTGAGCCAGTGCACTTTGCCTTGGCTGGGCAGCGGGCGGCAGGACAGAAAGAAAGGTTCAGCCATGCCCGATCAGACAAACCTGACGACCGTGAGCGGTGAGATCAGGGACATCTTCGCCCATCGTTTCGTGCTGCAGACCCCGGATGGCCCGATGCTGGCCGACCTCGGACCACGTGGTGCTGAGCGGGTTTCGCTAAAGCGGGGACAAACCGTCTCGCTCAGCGGTGAGATGAAGCCGTCGGAACTGAAGGTCACCACGTTTACCAGCGACGGGGTTACGGTCGCAATCGAGCATGGGAAACCCGGAGACAAAGAGCACGGCAAAGACCATGGTCCGGTCGATCTCGCGTCCATCCTGGCGTCGCTGCGCGCCGCAGGCCACGAGAGCGTCGGCGAGCCGCGCCGCAAACCCAAACACGTCGAGGTCTTGGCCCGCGCTCCCGATGGCTCGCTGATCGAGCACCATGTCGAATTCGACGGTCACATCCGCAAGTCGAAGCCAATCGAGGCTGACAGCGAGAAATGGGCTGTCGAACTGGCCTGACCTTGCGCTTTGCCGAAAGGTCGTGGTCGCTCACTGATCGTTGAAGGGAGCGAAGAGTTATTTCTACTCCGAACGATCAGATCGCGATCTGGCGTCCGAGTTCCACCGTCTGCTCTGACGGGAGGAGGAGGAAATCACCGGCATGGATCGAATTGCGTTCGAGCATGGCATAAATCACCTCCTGCCAACGCGGCAGACCCTGACCGTCGTCGCGATGCGTCACGGTGGTGTGGCCGACGTAATAGGTGATGTCTTCCATTTCGGCGACGCAGCCGTGGTGCTTCATGCGGTCGATCAAGGCAGGAATGTCGGGACGCTCCATGAACCCGAAGGTCGCACGAGCCCGCCAGTAGCGGGGGGCGAGTTCCTTGATCTCGAGCCGCTTGTCGGCGTTGATCCACGGGACGGCCGCCCCACTGACGGTCAGGACGATCAGATCCCTGTGCAGCGCTCGGTTGCGGAGGAGATGCCAGATGAGCACGGCCGGAACGTCGGTGTCCTGCCGGGTCAGGAAAACGGCCGTCCCCGGGACGCGAGGTGTCTGCTGCGCCACCGTATGGGCCGTGAAATCGCCAATCGGCATCAGGTCCTCGGCGTAACGCTTCTGGACCGCCTCCATGCCATGATGCCAGAGCCACATCACGCCATAGACCGCGCAGGCCAAAAGCAGCGGCACGTAGCCGCCATCGGCGATCTTCACGAGGTTGGCCGAGAAGAACGCCAGGTCGACGACGAGCAAGACCGCTGCAACCGCACCGGCGGCGGCGACATTCCAGTTCCAGATCTCCCGCATGGCGATGAACAACAGGACGGTCGTCATCAGCATGGTCAGAGAGACCGCGATGCCATAGGCGCTGGCGAGGTTGTCCGACTTGCGGAAGCCGAGGACCAGCGCAACGGTGACGATCATCAGCAGCCAATTCACGCTCCCGACGTAGATCTGCCCGTAGCCCTCGGATGAGGTCTGCTTGATGGCGAGGCGTGGCAGCCAGCCGAGCTGGATGGCTTGCCGGGTCATCGAATAGGCACCGGTGATGATGGACTGGCTCGCGATAATCGTCGCCAGGGTGGCCAAGCCGATCATCGGGATCAAGGCCCAGCCAGGAGCCAGGCGGAAGAAGATGTTTCCATCCGTGGGTGTGCCTTCCAGCACGATGGCGGCTTGCCCGGCATAGTTGAGGATGAGGCTTGGAAACACGATCGCGAGCCAGGAGATGCGGATCGGCGTCGGACCGAAGTGGCCCATATCGGCATAGAGGGCTTCGGCGCCCGTGACACAAAGGAAGACGCCGCCCAACACCAGGAAGCCCGTGACGCCGCCCGCGAACAGATAATGCAGGCCATAGAGAGGATTCACAGCGGCGAAGACCGCGGGATGGTGCAGGATCCCCATCAGCCCGAGAAAAGCCATGACCAAAAACCATGAAAGCATTATCGGGCCGAAGGCTTTGCCGATGCGTTCCGTGCCCAGCGGCTGGGCCGCGAACAGGATGACCAGGATGACGACGGCGGCAGGAAGCACGTAGGGTTGGAACGTCGGTGTCACCATGTTCAGCCCTTCGAGGGCCGACAGCACCGAGATGGCCGGGGTGACGGCTCCATCGCCGTAGATGAGGGCCGCCCCGAAGAGGCCGATCGCGACGATCAGCGGGCGATGCTTCTTGATTCCCACGAGCGACATGACCGCCAGAATGCCGCCCTCGCCATCGTTGTCGAGGCTCATTGCGACCGTCACGTATTTGATGGTCGTGATGATCATCAGGGTCCAAAGCACCAGGCTGAGGATGCCGAGCACCGTCGCCGGATCGGGCTTGCCGCCCGCGAGATCGAGCACGGTCTTGAGCGTGTAGAGAGGGCTCGTCCCGATGTCGCCGAACACCACGCCCAAGGCCGCAAGTCCGAGGCCGGCGAGGCTCGTCTTCGCGTGACCGTGGATCGTGCTTGTCCCGCGACCGTCAATCGGCAAGGCACCGCCCGATCCTGCCGTCGCCTCGGTCGTCGCTGAGCTTTGCAAACCTACTCTCCGATGAGCTCCGACCGAACCGGATGTCCGCTAGCCGGCGTTGCCGATCAGGATGCCGGTCGCCAGGACCAGCCCCCCACCGAGCATGACCTTGGCGGCGGCGGAGACCGGCGGCGTATCCATATAGCGCCACTGAATGAACGCGATAGCCAGCAGCTCGAACACCACCACGATCGCGGCCACGATGGTGGCCGTGTAGAACTCCGGAATGAGATACGGGACCGTGTGGCCGATGCCGCCCGCGATGGTCATCAGACCGCAGACAAGGCCACGCAGATAGGGCGTGCCGCGTCCGGAGATCTTCCCGTCATCCGCCAAGGCCTCGGCGAACCCCATCGAGATGCCGGCCCCGAGCGAGGCTGCCATGCCGACCAGAAAGGCGTTCCACGAGTTGTGCGTGGCGAAAGCCGCCGCAAACACGGGCGCGAGCGTCGAAACCGAGCCATCCATGAGGCCCACAAGGCCTGGCTGGACGATCTGGAGCACGAAACGCCGGCTTGCATTCTCGTCCTCCGCGCCGCGCTTGTCGTCCGGCAGCCGGTCGGCTTTGATGTCGCCTGCTCGCCGTTCGTGCTGCGCTTCGGTGTCGGCCAAGTCGCCCAGCAACTTGCGGACTGCAGCGTCGGTGGTTCGGCTCGCGGCCAAGCGGTAGAACCGCTCGGCATCGCGCTCCATCTGCGCCGCATGGCGGCGGACCGCCTCGACCCCGGCAGCCTTGACCTGCCAGTGCGGCTTGCGCTCCACGTTGCCGCGAATGTCATGCCGGCGGACAAGAGGAATGTGATCGCCGAAGCGCGCCATGAAGGTGTCGATCAACTGACGCCGATGCTCACCTTCCTCAGCCGCCATATCGTCGAACATGGTCGCGGTCGAAGGGTACTCCTCGCGGAGGGAATGAGCGAAATCGGCGTAGACTCGGGAGTCTTCTTCCTCGTTGCTGATCGCCAGAGCCAAGACCTCTGGTTCGCTCAGCTCGTCGAATCGCTTCATTGAAAGCCCGTTCAGTTTAGAACAATTCCAATAGTCGACTAATTGGGAAAAGCACCGGCTTTGTCAACGGACTTGTCATTCGAAGCATTTGGCTGCAACGCGAGGGCGCAACGGCTCGCATCCGCGGCTTCGTCGGTCACCTCCCATCCCGAAGACCGATGCGTGTTTGCTTTCGACCAAGACGTGAGAAGCACCACGATCGACGTGCGTGATCGGGACCGAAAACGTCTTCGACTTGGAGGATCCCGGACTGGTAGACAGCGAAGTTGTGAGTTGGCGCCTCAGGGGCACAAAACTCGCCGGTTTCAATATCTGCCAAGGCGACGGATTATGTCATCGGTTCCACGAGAGAATGACCAGCATGCCGACTGTCAAATACAGGATGCAACATCCCGGCCTGCGTCCGCGGCGAACGCGGCTCGAAATACCGGGTTGGGCGGGTCGCCCGGAACCGCGGGCGAATGGATCGCACGAATATGCCTGGCATTGCGTGCCCTTCTCGGAAGCCGCCAAGGGCGGCATCGAGATCTTCTATCCCTACGAAAACGAACTCCATGTCACCATGCAGGACGGCATGCTGGCCTTCGAGGGCGACTTCGGGCCCTCGCCCGAGCCTGGTCTCCAATGGCCTCCATTCCGAAGCTTCGGGACCGCTTACTATACGTATCAGATCCTCCTCGACCTCAAAGTTGAGGAGGGTTTTGCCGTCAAGACCGAGACACATCCCCGTTTCTACACGGATGCCACGGGTACGGTGCCGATCGCGGTCCCGGCCGTTCTGCGGCACTGGTGGCCGATGATGTCGTTCATGGTCTTCAAGTCGCCGGCTGAGGGGCAAACGCATATCTTTCGCCCCGATGAGCCCTTCATGCAGGTCACGATCGTTCCGGCCGAGTCCGAGTTCGAGCTTGTGGAGATGCCCGAGGAGGAAGCCGCCGAGCGTGAGATGCAGGCAAGACGCATCCATGCGAGCCGGAGCACTCTGTCGGCGGACTCCGAGTGGGTGTCGTCGACCAACACCGTCTTCGACGGCACTTACCGCCGCATAGTTGGTGCGGCCAAGGCCTCGCGCTGATCGAGGAGAGAAGCTGAAGGCCGCATAGCCGAAGGGCGATCTACCGGACCGCCCTTCCACACCCAAAGTGCGCTGGGTGGAGCTAATCAGTACCCGTAATTGCGGAAGTGATGATGATGGTGGTGATGGCGATAGAACCGCCGGTAATAGCCATGATGGTGGTGGTGAAAGAACGGGCCGCCGAAGCGTGGGCCGAAATGGTGATGGTGATGATGGTGGTAGTATTGGGCATTCTGCACTGTGGCGTCGCCCTCCACGGCCGGAGGAAGCAGTTCCGCCTTGGCGGCCTCTTCGGCGTTTGAGGCCTCAAGCAGTACGGTCGCGTTGGGGATGGGCTTCAGCAGATCGGCGTAGGAACGAACCGTCATCGCCGCGTCGATGCTCACAGGCGCAGCCAGTGCCGCCGGGGCGGAGCCGGCCGCTGCCAGTGCTGTCACGGCACCGATCAAACCCACAGTCTTCTTATCCATTCAGTCCTCCAGTGATGCGCCGCGTTTCAATACCCTGCGGTCGATCGTCTTGCGCCCCGCAGCTTAACCTCCACCATGGTAGGAACGTTCCCGTATGCTCAAGATGGGATCGGCATGCGAGATGGCGCCGAACCCCAATGCACCGAATTGGATCCACGAGCGCGATTGGCATCCACTCGTCGTTCGAGACATACGAACATCGCAGCGGTGCCTGAACGAAGCGACCCGACTTCAACAATGGCGCTCGGTCTCGCGCCGTTCGATCAAGATTTCTGCTCCCAATCGAGCTTCTTCCGGCTGGAGAACTTGCAAGGCGGTTCAAGGCTTGACACCATTCCCCTACGTCATTGAATGACGATCATGAACCGGAGCGATTTGATCTGCCGTCCCGCCGCTTCCCATCGGATCTACGTGCAGCGCTCATCGGGCTGATCCTTGCCCCTCTCATATTCTTCACGGCGTGCTGTGTGATAAGCATTCTGCGCATCGAGGAATGCAGCGGCGAAACGAGCGGCGCCCTCGGCTCGGCCAAACAGGCCTTCGCGCTCCCGACCTGTCTGGCGAAAGATGCGGGCCCGCTGATCGCGATCAAGAAGCGGCTTGGCATCTACGACCGGAAGTGGATGACGGTGATCCGGTAGGCATTCGAAGCGTTGACCCTGAGGTCCCCACAGCCGGTCGCTGGCTTTTGTCTACAGAGGCCGCATGGCTTTGATGCGGGACGATACGACCGGCGGGTTTGCCCGAGGAGCGGCCGCCAGCATGCTGTCCACCAGCGCCCGGCATTCGTTTCCGCCGGTCGCCAGCAGCTCACGGAACGACGGGATGCGCGACATGAACCACAGCACGGATGCCAGGACCCAAACCGGGCAGCCGCTCAGTCGAGCCTTCATGCGCGGATAGATCGGGTACCCCAGTCCCTTGACGAGAGCGAAGCTTTCTTGAACGCCACGCGCAATGGTGACCACCTCGCCCCATGAGGCACCGCCCCCGCGGCGCTGACCAGCGATGCAAACGCTTTCGAAGGCGACGCAGAGCGGAGCGTGGCAGCGGAGCCAGAGCGTCATCTCGTGTTCGAGAGCAGCCGGCAACCCGGCATCGTTGAAGAGATCGACCCAGCGTTTTTGGCCCATGAGGGTCTTCTGACCCATGGAACCGATGACGGCCTTGAGCTTTCCGTCATCATCCAGATTTGCCTGAACGAAGGGCATGCCGAACGAGCATCGTTCGGGGCCAACCGCATCCCGCAGCCGCTCGGGCTCGAAGGTGTTGAACATGAACTGGATGCACTTCGCGGCTGATCGCTGCAACGCCGGCAGCACCGCATCGACCTGGTGGGCCAGCAGTGTGACGATCACCAGATCATAAGGCGTTTGTTCGTCGAGCGAATCGGCGACGCGAGTTGCCGCTCGCGCGCCCTTGATGTCGACGATCCCGCCGTCACGTCGCAGTTGCTGCAGTCGCGACGAGCCCGGCCGCGCCACCATCGTCACCACGTGCCTGCCGGTGCGCGCCAGTTGGAAGCCGAAGGTGCTGCCAATGCGGCCGGCGCCCACGACCGCGATGTTCAGAGGCGAGGACGAGGGCATGGCAGATCCGTCCTGTGCTGCAGCGCCAAGAGACCGGGCAGGTCCAAGATCGTCACCCCGGATAGTATCCGGGCTGGTCGATGTCGGCGATTAGGCCCGGACCAGTGGGCTCCCAGCCGAGTCGGGACCGCGTCAGCTGGCTCGACGCCGGCATGTCCGCGGCGGCGAAACCTCCGAACCAGCCGAAGTGCTCCGAACCGCGCGATTCCACCGGCAGGCCAAGCCGGCGGCCGATGACCTCGGCGATCGCTCTGAACGGGATCCCCTCGTCGGCAATGGCGTGGTAGACGGGTTCGCTGACGCCCGTCTCGATGACCAGGCGATACAGCCGGCCTGCATCCGACCGATGAACAGCGGGCCAGCGATTGAGGCCCTCGCCCGGATAGGCCGAGACCCCGCTTTGCCGAGCCAGACCGATGAGGATCGGGATGAAGCCATGGTCACCGAGGCCATGGACAGAGGGCGCAAGCCGAACCGTCGCGGTCCGCACACCCCGCGCCGCAAGCGCCTGGGCGGCGGCTTCGGACTTACGGGGGTAGGAGGGATCGGTGGGCGGCTGGTCAGCCTCGGTCGCGACGCGCCCCGGCGCGAGCAGCGCCACGCCGGACGTGACGACGAGCGGCTTGTCTGTGCCTTCCAGGACGCCGCCCATGGCCTCGATCGCACGCCGGTCTTGCTCGGCATTCTCGGCGAATTTCGAGAAATCATGGTTGAAGCCCAAATGGATCACCGCATCAGAGGCCGAAGCGGCATGGCGCAGAGCCTCGAGGTCGTCGAGGGTGGCCCGGAGCACCTCCGCACCTTGCGCGGCCAGCGCCGGCGCCTTCTCGTCCGATCGCGAGAGACCCGTGACCTGATGACCGGCGCCGACCAGCTCCTTGACCACGACCGCGCCGACCCACCCGGTCGCTCCTGTCACAAACACGCGCATCAGTGCCACTCCTTGGTTGGAACGCCAGGACTGTCGCGCAAAGGCCAAGCATGTTAAAGTAGTGACCTTATCCCGGTATAATGGCTAACATGGTTCGCGTATGGCAGACGGTCGCTCGCTTGGAACCTATCTGAAAAGCCGCCGGACAAGGCTCGATCCGGCCGCCTTCGGGTTTGCGGGCCGAAGGCGCACGCCGGGCCTGCGTCGCGAAGAGGTCGCCCAACGCGCCAACATCAGCGCGACCTGGTACACGTGGCTTGAACAGGGACGCGGCGGTGCTCCATCGGCCGACGTCCTCGACCGCATCACTCAGGCCCTGATGCTGACGGATGTCGAACGGGAGCATGTCTTTCTGCTCGGTCTCGGCCGCCAACCGGAGGTGCGCTACCAGCGGAACGATGGCGTGACGCCACGGCTTCAGCGTGTGCTCGATGCCTTGGACCCGAGTCCCGCCTTGATCAGAAGCGTCGTCTGGGACGTCGTCGCCTGGAACCGGGCCGCAACCGTGATGTTGACCGACTATGGCTCGGTCCCGCCGAGCGAGCGGAACGTGTTGCGCTTCATCTTCCTCGATCCGAGAGCGCGCGCCGCCCAGGAGGATTGGGACAGCGTGGCGCGTTTTGTGGTCGGGGCCTTCAAGGTGGATGCGGCCCGCGCGGGAGCCGCGGCGGAGGTGCAGCCATTGGTCGACGAGCTCCGCGAGCTGAGTCCTGAGTTCCGCGAGATGTGGGCCGACACCGATATCCGAACCCACGGCGAGGGAATCAAGCGCATCCGGCATCCAGTGCTCGGTATTCTTCCCTTCGAATATTCGGCATTCGCGGTTGAGGGCCGCCCGGATCTTACGATGGTGATCTACAACCCCACGACGCCCTCGGATCTGGAGAAATTTAGGGCGCTGATGGCGCCCCTGCCTGCGACAGACGAACCCCGATCCGGGTGAGTTCGCCTATTCCGCGCCTTGGGGAACGCGCCTGTCCGCGGCGCCGGACGAAAGGCGAGCCACGCCGGGTGAACGGCCGGTCACGCGCTTGAAGGCGCGACTGAAGGCGGCCTGAGACGCATATCCGAGCGATCCCGCCACCGTCTCGATCGGCATCCTGGCATTGCCGATCCATTGCGCGGCGAGGCGCATGCGCAGCTCGGCGACATAGCGCAGGGGCGGCAGACCGGTGAGGCTTTGAAAGCGCTCGGCGAAGACCGAACGTGAACAGCCGGCTTCCGACGCGAGGGTGGCGACCGTCCAAGCGCGCCCCGGGTCACGGTGCAGCGCCGCGATAGCCCTGGCCAGACGAGGGTCGCGCAAGGCATCCACGAGACCGGACGCACCATTGCAGCCACACTCGACCCAGCTGCGGACGATGATGGCGGAGACGACGTCGGCGAGCCGGGCCAGGATACCGGCAAATCCCACGCGGCGCCCGCATACCTCGCTCTCCATCGCTTTCAGGATCGCCAGGATCTCGGGATGGCGGTCGGAGAGGGTGCCGACGAGCATGATGGCTGGCATGAGGAGGACCAAACTCTGCATCCCGCCCAACTCGAATTCCATGCAGCTGCTGAAGATGATCGCGTTGTCGGGACAGCCGGGGGCACTGGCGCAGGCGGAGATGTCGCACAGGCTCTCGCAGACCGGTACGGCCTCGAAGCTGCCGATATCCCGCGCCGGCAGGTCCGCGGCCGAGAGCACTTGGTGTGCGCCGCCATGCGGCAGAAAGATCGCGGTGCCGGGCGCGAGGTCGTGGATGTCGCCGGTCGGGTCCCGCAGAAAGACGGTGCCGGCCGCGACAAAGTGGAATTGCGCCCGACCCGGCTCCGTGCCGAAACTGAGCCCAAACGGGGGCGTCATCTCGATCCGGCGATACTGGACCCCCCTCAGCCGCATGTCCAAAAGCAGTTCGCTCATCAGATCCGGCGGCGGCAACGAGAGTTGAGACTGTGGCATACCAGGACGCTCGATCAAAGAATTCGGATGGACTATCATAGATCGTCTGGATGTCTCCGTGTAGCCTCCGGCCGACTGATGGCAACGAGAGACGATCGATGAGCGAATATGCCGAACGGACATGGGCGCCGGCTGCCGAGCAGCAGGCCTCGTGGCCCGCAGTCTTTTCCCTGACGCTGGGCGTCTTCGGGCTCGTGACGGCGGAATTTCTCCCGGCCAGCCTGCTGACCCCGATCGCGCGGGCGCTCGACATTCCGGAGGCTCTCGCCGGCCAAGCGGTCACCGCCACGGCCATCGTGGCCTTCTTTGCGGGACTGCTGGCGGCCGTGGTCACGCGGGGCCTCGATCGCCGGCGGGTGCTGATGGGGTTCTCGACACTTCTGATCCTCTCCAACCTGCTCGTGGCAGCGGCTCCCAACCTTCCCCTGCTGCTGCTGGCACGTGTGCTGCTCGGCATCGCACTCGGCGGGTTCTGGAGCATGGCGACCGCGGTGACCATTCGGCTCGTGCCGCCCGCCCTAGTGCCGCGCGCCTTGTCTCTGGTCTTCAGTGGCGTGTCGGTCGCCACCATCGTGGCGGTGCCGCTCGGCAGCTATATCGGAGGCCTCTATGGCTGGCGCGTCGTCTTTCTGCTCTCGGCCGGGATTGGCCTCGTGACGCTGGTTATTCAGATGGCGACCTTGCCGCGCCTGGCAGACCTTGGTGCCGCCCGGCTCGGCACGCTATTGAGCGTGCTCCAACGGCCGGGGATCGGGCTTGGCATCGCCTGCGTGGTGCTGGTCTTCAGCGGGCACTTCGCCCTCTTCACCTACGTGCGCCCGTTCCTCGAAAGCGTGGGCGGGACGGATGTCAGCGGGATCGCCTTGACGCTGTTGGGCTTCGGGCTCGCCAATTTCGCCGGAACGTTGCTGGCAGGTTTCCTGCTGGAGCGGAGCCTACGCCTGACGCTCGCTCTCATGCCCTTGCTCATCGCTGCCGCCGGGTTGGGGCTGACCGGACTGCACGCCGGTCTACCCCTGCAGGCCTTGCTCGTGGCTCTTTGGGGCCTGGCCTTCGGCACCATCCCGGTGGCCTGGTCGACGTGGTTGGCGCGCGCGGTGCCGGACGAGACCGAAACCGGTGGCGGTCTGATCGTGGCCGCCGTTCAGCTCGCGATCACCTTCGGTGCGGCGGGCGGTGGCGCGATCTATGCCCTGGCGGGTGTGGCGGGCGTGTTCGCCACCGGCGGCGCGCTGATGGTCGCGACTTCGGCGATCATCCTGGCCAGCATTTCCGCAAGTAAACCCGCGTAGTCTCGCAAGTCATCGGCCTTCGACAGAGGCGGCAATGACGGCTTCGTGAGTCAGCCGGCTGTCGACCACGAAGGTGACCATCAACAAGGGCGTTCACATGCTGTCCCCGAAGTCCTGCCCATAGGCCGGGGGTGGGTGGATAGGCGGGAACAGGTCCGCGAGACGGGCGCCGACCTGGAGAAGGCCGGCGTCCCCGCCCCAATGCCCCACCACCTGCAGGCCCAGCGGCAGGCCTGAGGGGCCGAAGCCGACCGGGACCGTGAGGGCCGGGACGCCCAGCACACTCCAGGGCGCGCAGAACCGCGGATCGCCGGTCCATGCCAAGCCGTGCGGCGCCTCGCCGGCGGCGGGAATGGTAAGGACCGCGTCGTAGGGCGCCGCGATCGTTGCGTAAACCTCACGCAGGACCGTCTGCTTCGCCAGTGCGGCGCGATAGTCCTCCGCCCCAAGCCCTTGTCCCCGCATCACGAGCCCGCGGATCGACGCGCTGATCGCGTCGCCGTGTTGCGACACCAGGGCCCCGAAATGCCCGGCCGCTTCATAGGCCAGGAGCGTATCGACAATGGCCGGAACGTCGTCGAACCCAGATGGCAGCGCGAGATCTTCGACCGCGTGGCCGGCATCGCGCAGGAGCCGCAAGGCGCTGTCCATCACGTGTCGCTGCGCCGGTTCGATCGTGGCATCGATCAGCGGCAGGGCTGCAAGACGCAACGGCCGGCCGAGTCCGATCTTGCCGGGGTCGAGAAAGCCCAAGAGCTGCATCGCCAGTATCACGTCGGGAACGCAGCGGGCGAACAGGCCCACATGGTCGAGCGCCTGACAGAGAGGGTGAACCCCGTCGCGCGGGATGGTCCCGAAGGTCGGCTTGAAGCCGACAATTCCACAAAACGCCGCCGGGCGGATCACCGAGCCCATGGTCTGGGTGCCGAATGCCAGGGGCACGATCCCGGCCGCGACAGCCGCGGCCGAGCCGCTGGACGATCCGCCCGGCGTATGGTCCAGATTCCAAGGGTTTCGGGTCGGTCCAGGTTGCTGGTGCGCGAATTCTGTCGTGACAGTCTTGCCGATCACGGTGGCGCCACGCGCGCGGAGACGTTGCACAATGGCGGCATCCGCCGACGGCCGATGTCCCCGCAACACGGCAGCCCCATAGCTCGTCGGCATGTCGGCGGTGTCGATCAGATCCTTGATTGCGACCGCCACGCCGGCGAGCGGACCCGTGCCGGCGGGCGGCGCAGCTTCGGGCAGGAACGCGAAGGCTTGCAGATCAGGCTCGTAGTGCTGGGCACGGGCCCAGCACCGATCGACCGCTTGAGCCGGGGGAAACGCACCTTCGGCGACCGCCTGCAGCGTGCCTTGAAGGCTGAGGGGAGAGCGCATCGGGGCTGAAACCGGGTCAGGGAAAGGGGTCAGAACTGGACGCCGCGCGTCAGTGCTCCGTCGACCACCAGGTTCGTGCCGGTGATGAAGCTCGCCGCCGGGCTCGCCAGGAACACGACCGCATTGGCCATCTCCTGCGGCGTTCCCATGCGGCCGGTCGGATTGAGAGCGAGCGCGGTCTTGTAAAGCTCGGGGTTGCCGTCCTTGATCTGGTTCCAGACGCCCCCCTCGAAATAGGTGTTGCCGGGCGACACCGTGTTGGCGCGGATCCCTTTGCCGGCCAGCTGATAGGCAAGCCCCTGCGTGTAGTGGATCAGCGCGGCCTTGAAGGCGCCGTAGGGGCCGGCGGCGAAGTCGATCTCACGCCCGGAGACGCTGGAAATGCTCACGATCGCGGCAGCCTTGCTGGCTTCAAGAAACGGCTTGGCGGCTTCGACCATGCGGACGCAGCCCATCATGTCGGTCTCGAAACTCTGTTTCCAGCTCGTCTCGTCGGCCCCGATGGCCAGCGCGCTCACGTTCGCCACCACGATGTCGATGCCGCCGAGGTCAGACGCGGCTTGCGCGATCCAGGCTTTCAGAGCCTCCGGATCGGCGATGTCGAGGCTACGGCCAAAGGCCCGACCACCCGTGGAGCGCAAATTCTCCTCAGCGGCTGCCACATCCTTTTCGCTACGCGCGCAAAATGCCACGTCGGCGCCTTCGCGCATCAGCGTTTCGACGATCGCGCGTCCGATCCCCTTGGTGCCCCCCGACACGACAGCTCGCAAGCCCTTCAGCCCAAGGTCCATCTCTAGCCCCTTTGATTCCAGACGCTCGCGCGGGTGTCCGCGTTGCATCCGCGCATCCCCAGGGTAGAGGACGCCTCAGCATCGGTCGTGCGCAAGATTTCGGCTTTTCGGCACCAGCGTCCGCTCAACAAACAGACGCCTCACGGATACGGGACTTGAGCGCCCGCGTTGTCGCGCCCGCGAGGGGCGCCGTTACGCGCTCTTGGTGCCGGTCGCGATATCGAGCCAGACGGCGAGCAGCAGGATCGTGCCCTTCACGATCATCTGCCAGTAGGTGTCGACGCTGAGCATCGACATGCCGTTGTCGAGGCTCGCCATGATCAGGGCCCCGATGAGCGCCCCCGCCACCGTGCCGGCGCCGCCGCGCATGGACGTGCCGCCGATGATGCAGGACGCGATGGCGTCGAGCTCCTGCAGGCTGCCGGCCGATGGCGAGCCTGCCGCAAGCCGCGCCGTGGTCATGACGCCCGCGAGCGCCGCCGCCGCCCCCATGAGGCCGAATACGACGAGCTTCACGCGTTGCACGTCGACGCCCGACAGGCGCGTCGCCTCGAGATTGCCGCCGATCGCGTAGATGCGGCGGCCGAGTACGGTGCGGCGGGCCATGATGGTCAAGCCACCGAGGAGACAGAGCAGGATCAGCACCGGGG
Source organism: Lichenifustis flavocetrariae (assembly GCF_026130545.1). Lineage (GTDB taxonomy): Bacteria > Pseudomonadota > Alphaproteobacteria > Rhizobiales > Beijerinckiaceae > Lichenihabitans > Lichenihabitans flavocetrariae. The sequence continues at coordinate 59,193 of NZ_JAMOIM010000014.1, forward strand.
TCGGGATGCCGCGATAGGCGTTCAACACGACGATGAAGCCTGCGAGCGCCACGCCGGTCAGGGCGATCTTGGCAAGGTCCAGGCCGAAGGCCGGCACCTTGAGGCCGTGCGTGCGCCGGTTCGCCCGGTTGCGCAGCGTCACGGTCGCGAGCACGACAAACATCGCGGCCGCCAGGATGATGCCGATCAGGGCCGGCAGGTAGCTCTGCCCGACAGCCACGAGGCCGGGCGAGATGGGCGTAACGGTCACGCCGTGGGTGATGCCGAGCAGGATGCCGCGAAAGGCGAGTAGCCCCGCCAGCGTCACGATGAAGGACGGGATCCCGCGATAGGCCACCCAATAGCCGTTGAAGCAGCCGATCGCCGCTCCGATCGCCAGCACGGCCACGAGATTGACGGGCAACGGCAGGTGGTAGCGCGCATCGAACAGCGCCGCGATGCCGCCGAGCAGGCCAAGCAGCGAGCCGACCGACAGGTCGATCTCGCCCGCGATGATGACGAACACCATGCCGGAGGCCAACATCCCCGTGATGGCCATCTGGCGCAGCAGGTTCGACAGGTTGCGGGCGGTCAGGAAGTCGCCGTCGGTGAGATAGTTGAAGAACACCCACACGATCGCGATGACCACGGCCAGCGCCAAGATCTTGTAGCGCGTGAAGGCGGCCTTGAATTGCGTGACGCCCACGACCGCGCGGGTCGAGCCCGCGGGCGGCGTCTTGGACGTGTCGGGCTGGCCGCCGGCTGTGGTGAGGCTTGGGCTGTCGGTGCTCGTCATGATGTGAACTCGTTCATGCCGCGTGCGGCAGGGGCGTGATGGCGGCGGTCAGCACCTGCTCCTGGGTCAGGCCGTCGTTGATGAAGTCGCCGCGCAACTGACCCTCGCCGATCACCAGCACGCGATCCGAGATGCCGAGGACTTCCGGCATCTCGGACGACACCATGATGATCGACATGCCCTGCTTTACGAGATCGAACATCAGCTTGTAGATCTCGTATTTGGCCCCGACGTCCACGCCGCGGGTCGGCTCGTCGAGGATGAGCACGCGGGGCTTGGGCGCCAGCATCTTGGAGATGACCGCCTTCTGCTGATTGCCGCCCGACAGCCGCGCGATGGCCAGCATCGGGCTCGCGGTTTTGATGCGCATCTGCGCGATCGCGGCGTCGATGTCGCGCAACTCGCGGTTCTCGTCGATCAGGCCGCCGGATGTGTAATCGTCGAGGGTCGAGAGGGTGATGTTCTGGCCCACCGCGAGGTCGGGCACGATGCCATGCGCTTTGCGGTCTTCCGGCACCATGCAGAGCCCATGGCGGACGGCCTCCTTCGGGGTCCGCACCGTGATCGGCTTGCCTTCGAGAAGGATCTCGGCCGTGTAAGGGCCGCGGTAGCAACCGAACAGCGCGCTCACGAGTTCCGTGCGGCCGGCGCCGACCAGGCCCGCGATGCCGAGGATCTCGCCCCGGCGAAGCTGGAACGATACGTCGTCGACCCGCCGCCGGTTGACGTTCTGCGGGTCGAGGCAAATCACGTTGCGGGCCTCGAACACCACTTCGCCGATCGGATGCGCCTCGCGCGGGAAGAGGCTCGTCATTTCGCGGCCGATCATCATGCGGATGATGTCGCTCGCCTTGATGTCCGCCATGGCGGCGTGGCCCACATAGGCGCCGTCGCGAATCACCGTGACGCTGTCCGCGATCGCTTCGATCTCTTCGAGCTTATGGGAAATATAGACGCAGGCCGTGCCGCGCGCCTTGAGGCCCTTCACAAGGCCCAGCAGCGTCTCGGTCTCGGAGCGTGTCAGCGAGGAGGTGGGCTCGTCCAGGATCAACAGCTTGGCGTTCTTGCTAAGCGCCTTGGCGATTTCAATAAGCTGACGTTCGCCGCCGCTGTAATGGGCGACCGGTTGGGCCACGTTGATGTGGCTCATCTTCAAGTCGGCCATCAGGGCCGCGGCCTTGGCGTACATGGCCTCGAAATCGATGAAGCCGCCGAAGCCGCGCGGCTCCCGGCCGAGGAAGATATTCTCGGCCACCGACAGCTGAGGTACGAGCATCAGCTCCTGATGAATAATGACGATGCCGGCCGCTTCGGTCTCGCGGATACTCGCTGCCCGGAGCTCGCGGCCCTGCCACTGGATGGTGCCGCCCCAGGTCCCATAGGGATAGACGGCCGACAGAACCTTCATCATGGTGGACTTGCCGGCGCCGTTTTCGCCACAGAGACCCACAACTTCGCCGGCTCGTACGGTGAGATTGATGCCGTTCAGGGCTCGCACACCGGCGAAATCCTTGGTGATGCCGCGCATCTCGAGCAGGGTTTCGGCCATGAGGCGTTCCGGCGATCCATAAGGCCGATCAAGGAGCGACCGGCGGGGAAAGGATCGCGCCGCAGACAGCAGATCGTCAGCGGCGCGGTCGATGTGGCGGGCGCCTGTCGGCGCCCGGATCCGGCGATTAGGCCGGCTTACTTCCCGTTGACCTGGGCTTCGGTGTAGAAGCCATCCTTCACCACCGCGTCCCAGTTGGCTTTGCTGATCAAGATCGGCGTGAGCAGGATGGTCGGGACCTGCTTCTTGCCATTGTCCATCTTGGACGTGAAGGTCGGCGTCTTGTTCTTGGACAGGTCGACGGCGATCTCGGCGGCCGTGCTGGCGATTGATTTCAAGGGCTTGTAGACCGTGACGGTCTGCGTGCCCGCTTTGACGCGCTGGATGGCCGCGAGATCGGCGTCCTGACCCGAAACGGCCGTCTTGCCCGCGAGACCTTGTGCGGTCAGGGCCTGCACCACGCCGCCGGCTTCGGCGTCATTCGACGCGACAACGCCGTCGATGGCGTTCTTGTTGGCGGTCAGCGCGTCTTCCATGATCTGCAACGCCGTGGTGGCGCTCCACTCAGGCACGAATTGCGAGCCGACCACCTTGACCTTGCCGGCGTCGATGGCGGGCTGCAGCACCTTCATCTGACCCGCGCGCAAAATCTGCGAATTGTTGTCGGTGGGCGAGCCGCCCATCAGGAAATAGTTACCGGCGGGCTTGGCATCGAGAACGCCCTGCGCCTGCATCTCGCCCACGCGCTCGTTGTCGAAGGTCACGTAGGCGTCGATGTCGGAGTTGAGGATCAGCCGATCGTAGGCCACCACCTTGATGCCGGCCTGCTTGGCCTCGTTGATGACATTATCGAGTACCTTGCCGTTGAAGGGCACGATCACGATGGCGTCGACGCCGCGCGAGATCATGTTCTCGATCTGCGAGACCTGTCGCTCCTCGCTGGCATCGGCCGATTGCACGTTGACGGTGGCACCGAGCTTCTTGGCGGCTTCCACGAAATAGTCGCGGTCACGGGTCCAACGCTCGAGCCGCAGGTCGTCGATCGAAAAGCCGATCACCGGTTTGTCGGCGCTAGCCTGGGCCACGCCGGACAGGCTGGCCGATGCGGCCAGGATCGCGACGCCGCAAAGAAGATGTGCGAGTGAACGCTTCATGTTTCCTTTTCCTTCCCCCGACGGCGCGGCGCGCCGCACATGCTGCCCTTCGCGTGCGAGACGCTGATGGAAGGCCAGCTTCACGCAAATCGCTAGCAGCATGAGGTACGTACCGCAACATAAATCATCATTTCGGCGCGGGATGAAAGCTTAGCATCATTATTGTGCATCGCCACATCACTTTAACGCAACGCACAAAACAAATTTGTACTTGCTCCGATGTTGTGATCGATGATTTACGTTCGTCAAACGGAGGACGCGGTTGTGGAGCCGGAGCGGCGGGTGACGGCGGGGGATGTGGCGGCGGCGGCCGGCGTAAGCCTCGCGACCGTTGACCGCGTCTTGAACCGACGGCCAGGCGTGCGCGAGGCGACCGTCCGGGCCGTGCAGGACGCTGTCGAGCGTCTCGGCTTCCGCAAGGACCTGTTCGCCGCCAACCTCGCCCGCAGCCGGCAATACCGGTTCCGCTTTCTGTTGCCACATCTGCCGCAAAACAGTTTCATGCAGTCCGTCCGGCGCGAAGTCGAACTAGCGGCCCTGCGCGGGCTCGACGAACGGATCACCGTGTCGAGCAACGACTACGCGGCCTTCGACCCGAAGGCGCTGGCGCAGCAGCTCGCGGCCTGCCGGCACGATGGCACCATGGGTGTCGCCGTTGTGGCCGTGGATGCGCCCGAGGTCCGCGACGCCATCGCGCGCGTCGCGGCCGACGACATCGCCGTGCTGACGCTGGTGTCGGACGTGACACCCTCGCGCCGCGCCCGCTTCATCGGGCCGGACAATATCGCGGCCGGCCGCGTGGGCGCCTCCCTGCTCGGCCGCTTCGCCGGGGGACGCCGTGGCCGTATCCTGACCGTCGCGGGGCGGATGACGCTGCGCGACCACGCCGAGCGCCGGCTCGGCTTCGCCCAGGTGATCGAGCGGGATTTCCCGGATCTCGGCCTCCTGCCTGTGGCCGAGGGGCTCGACGACGGGGCGGTGACGAAGCCGCTCGTCGCCGCGGCCCTGCGGGAGGTGCCCGACCTTATCGGCGTCTACAGCATGGGGGCCGGCAATCGCGGCATCGTGGCGGCGATCGAGGAAGCGGGTCGGGCGCGCGACGTGATCGCGATCGGCCACGAACTCACGCCGTTCATGCGCGAGGCGCTTCTGAGCGGCACTTTCGACGCCGCCATCAACCAGGACGCGTCCGATGAAGTGCGCCGGGCTGTCCGAACCCTGAAAGCCCTGGCCGATGGCCAGGCCGATTACCAGCCCGATCCCATCCGGATCGATATCTACATGAGGGACAACCTGCCATGACGCTGTTCTCCGACCTTCCCACCGTCCGCTACGAGGGTGAGGGCTCCACCAACCCGCTCGCCTACCGGTTCTACGATCCCGACAAGATCGTGCTCGGCAAGCCGCTGAAGGAGCACCTGCGGCTCACCGTGTGCTATTGGCACAGCTTCGTGATGAACGGCACGGATCCGTTCGGCGCCCCGACCATCATCCGTCCGTGGATGGGGGGCAACGACCCGATGGCGGCAGCCCGAGCCAAGGCCGACGCGGCCTTCGATCTGTTCCGCGTCCTCGACGTCCCGCTCTACTCGTTTCACGACCGCGACGTGGCTCCGGAAGGCGCGACCCTGGCCGAAACGCTGAAGAACACGCGCACGATGGGCGACTACCTGGCCGAGAAGCAGCAGGCGACAGGCCTCAAGCTCTTGTGGGGCACCGCCAATCTCTTCAGCCATCCGCGCTTCATGGCAGGCGCCGCCACCAACCCCGATCCGGACGTGTTCGCCTGGTCGGCCGCCACCGTGAAGACCGCGCTCGACGTCACGCACGCGCTTGGCGGCGCCAATTACGTGATGTGGGGCGGCCGCGAGGGCTACGAGACGTTGCTCAACACCGATCTCAAGCGTGAGCTCGATCAGATGGGGCGCTTCCTGTCGCTCGTCGTCGACTACAAGCACAAAATCGGCTTTTCGGGCCCGATCCTGATCGAGCCGAAGCCGAAAGAGCCGACCAAGCACCAGTACGATTTCGACGCCGCGACTGTTTATGGCTTCCTCAAGCATTTCGGGCTCGAGAAGGACGTTAAGCTCAACCTCGAAGAGAACCACGCCCTCCTGGCCGGCCACACCTTCGAGCACGAGATCGCCGTGGCACAGGCCTTCGGGATCCTGGGCTCCCTCGACATCAACCGCGGCGACCCGCTGCTCGGCTGGGATACGGACCAGTTCCCCAACGACGTGCCGCAACTCACTCTGGCACTCTATGAAGTCATCAAGGGGGGCGGTCTGACCACAGGCGGCCTCAACTTCGACGCCAAGATCCGCCGCCAATCGATCGAGCCCGACGATCTGGTGCATGCCCATGTGGGCGGAATCGACGTCTGCGCGAAAGCCTTCCTGCAAGCCGCGAAGCTCTTCGAGGAGGGTCGGCTCACCGCGCAAATGCGCGAGCGTTACGCGGGATGGGACAAGCCCGACCATGCCGCGAGCGGAGCGACACTGGAAGACATCGCCGCGGCCGCCGAGAGCCGTGCCGTGTCGCCACGGCCGCGATCCGGCCGCCAGGAGATGCTGGAGAACGTCGTCAGCCGGCTGTAACCCCCAGCGGCAGAAGACGTGATCGCCCATCGCCCGAAGCGAAGGCGATCACGCTCGAAATCGCGGCAGTTCAGTCCGAGGCTGGTTCAAGCTCAGACCATGCCTCGGACAACTGACGTGACGGCCTCGTGGGGGAAGGTCGGACCCCAGCCTCGGGTCTACCAGTGTGTCGGCTTGGGATTGCGCTCGTCGAAACCCATCTGGTGCCAGTAGGGATAGGCGGGCAGGCGTCGGCTCGCCTTGTCGAGCCGCGCGATCTGCTCCTCCTTCAGCATCCAGCCGACCGCCCCGAGGTTGGCCCGAAGCTGCGCCTCGTCGCGTGCGCCCACGACCACGTTCGCCACGGTGGGCCGGGTCAGCAGCCAATTGAGCGCGACCTGCGGGATCGTCTTGCCGGTCTCTCCGGCGAGCTCCTCGAGCGCATCGACGACGGTGTAGAGGTACTCGTCATCGACCTCGGGTCCGCCGGCCGCGCCGCCGGACGCGATGCGGCCACCCTGGATCGGCTGACCGCGTTTGATCTTGCCGGTGAGGCGTCCCCAGCCGAGGGGGCTCCACACCATCAGGCCCACCCCCTGGTCGAGCCCGAGCGGCATCAGCTCCCATTCATAATCGCGACCGACCAGCGAGTAATAGCCCTGGTATGCGACATAGCGGGCCAGTCCGTATTTCTCGGAGGTCGCAAGCGCCTTCATCAGGTGCCATCCCGAGAAGTTGGAGGCGCCGATGTAGCCGATCTTGCCGGCACTCACGAGATCGTCGAGCGCGCGCAGCGTCTCGTCGACGGGGGTCGTCGCGTCGAATCCGTGCATGAAGTAGAGGTCGATGTGATCCGTGCCGAGCCGCTTCAGGCTCGCTTCGCAGGAGCGGATCAGATGGTAGCGGGAGGAGCCGACGTCGTTGGCATCCTGCCCGCTGCGGAAGGTCGACTTGGTGGAGATGAGCGCGCGGTCTCGCTTGCCCTTCAGGGCCGCGCCGAGGATCTCCTCCGATGCGCCTTCGGAGTAGACATCGGCGGTGTCGAAGAGGCTGACACCGGCGTCGAGGCAGATGTCCACCAGCCTGGTCGCCTCGTCGATATCGGTCCGGCCCCAGCGCTCAAAAAACTCATTGCTGCCGCCGAACGTCCCCGTGCCGAAGCTGAGCACCGGCACCTTGAGGCCGGAACGTCCGAGTTGCCGATGTTCCATGAAAACTCCTTGCATTGATCTCGCGTGCCGCTGCCGCGAAGTCTCAGTCAGCCGGCTCAGCCGATCACCAGCTCCGCGCATTGTAGGGGCGCTACCTGACTCATTAAAGAGCGCCGGCTGAACGTCGTCGGATGCTAACGACGGGACGAGACGAAAGCTCCACGTCCGAACAACCCGCGTCCATCGCGATGGCATTGCGGATTGCCGCCCCATCGAGAAGCGGCCGGATGTTGCAGCGGAACCGATGCTTTTGGCCGCCCGTATAGAAGCAGGTGTGGTGCAGCCTGTTGCCCCTCGGATCATGTGACGCCGGCACCTTCGGAACTGCGCCCTTTTGTATCAGTCCCGGTTGGCTGCCTTGTAATGGCTCCAAACAGGGGAAGCTAATAGGGCGTCGGCGGGCGAGATGCGCTGCGCCGCCAACGGACCACGATCCGTTCACGTGTTCTGAGGCAACTTGCGGAGGCAGCCTTGCCGAAAGACAGAGACGATACACGCCCGGACTCCGTCAGCAGGCGGCGCTTCCTCGGCGCGACAGCCTCGACCGCGGCCCTGCCGCTGATGGGTGCGGCGGCTGCAAGCCAGGCATCTGCCCAAGCCCTGCCCCCACCCGACCCGCAGGCTCCGCTCGACATGCGCCTCACGGTGAACGGCGAGGCCTACCGGCTCGGCCTCGATGTACGCACCACGCTGCTCGATGCGATGCGGGATCATATCGGACTTACCGGATCCAAGAAGGGCTGCGACCACGGTCAGTGCGGGGCCTGCACTGTCCTGGTCGATGGGCGCCGGACCCTGGCCTGCCTCACGCTCGCGGTTGCGGTGCAGGATCGGGCTGTCACGACCATCGAGGGGCTCGCGCGGGCCGATGGGCCGCTGCATCCGATGCAGCAGGCCTTCGTGGATCATGACGCCTTCCAGTGCGGATACTGCACGCCGGGCCAGATCATGTCCGCCATCGGCTGCGTCAAGGAAGGTCACGCCGACACCGACGACGCTATCCGCGAATATATGAGCGGCAACATCTGCCGCTGTGCGGCCTATCCCAATATCGTCGCGGCCGTGCGCCAGGCCAAGACCCAGATGGAGGGCTGAGCCGATGCGTCCCTTCCTGTACGACCGCGCCGCCTCGACAGAAAGTGCTCCGCGCGCCTTCGACGGGCTCAAGGAAGCCTCCTTGATCCAGGGCCGCGCTCCCGCTGAATACCTGGCCGGCGGCACGACCCTGCTCGACCTGATGAAGCTCGACGTGATGCAACCGGCCCGGGTCGTGGACATCACCCCTCTCGAGCCTCAGCACGGCAGCATCGCCATCTCGGATGCGGGTCTGAGGCTCGGCGCCCTGGTCAAGATGTCGACCGCGGCCGACCATCCCGCGGTCATAAAAACCTATCCGGTTCTGGCACAGAGCCTGACGCTGGCGGCGAGCGCCCAGCTTCGCAACATGGCGACGCTCGGCGGCAACCTGTTGCAGCGGACGCGGTGCAACTACTTCCGCGACACCTCGTGGTCGGCCTGCAACAAGCGCAATCCGGGATCGGGCTGCGCGGCTCTCGACGGGCTCAACCGGCAGCACGCGATCCTGGGCGCCAGCCAGGACTGCATCGCCACTTATCCCGGCGACTTCGCCCAGGCCTTGATGGCGCTCGACGCCACGCTCGACATCGCAGGACCGTCAGGGTCACGTACCATCCCGATCGCGACCTTGCACAAGCCTCCGGGCTCGACCCCCCATATCGAGACGACCCTGGCACCGGGCGAGTTGATCACCGCGCTGTCGATACCGGCGGGCCCCTGGACGCGCCGGTCGCTCTATTTGAAGATCCGCGATCGACAATCGTATGAATTCGCGCTCGCCTCAGCCGCCATCGCGCTTCATCTCGATGGGGATACCGTCAAGGATGTCCGGATCGCACTGGGAGGTGTCGCTTCGGTGCCCTGGCGGGCACGGGACGCGGAAGCCTCGCTGATCGGAAAGCCGCTGAACGAGGCCACGGCGACCGCGGCTGCCCGCATGGCCTTCGTGGGCTCGGCCCCGCGCACCCACAATGCCTACAAGGTGACGCTCGGCCAGAAAACCGTGGTGCGCGCGCTGCTGCAAGCCGCAACGCTGGAGGGTTGATCATGGTCGACGCAGCCGCACCTGCCCCCAAGGCCAATATGGGGGACCCCGTTCCGCGTTATGACGCCCGCGCCAAGGTCACGGGCTCGGCCCTGTACGCCTCCGACGTCGCCTTGCCGGATGTCGCTTATGCGTTCCTGCTCAGCAGCGCCATCGCCAAGGGCCGCATCAAATCGTTCGACCTTAGAGAGGCCCGTGCGTTGCCGGGCGTTCTCGACATCCTGACCCATGAGAACATCGGCGAGGCGATCCGGAAGGTGAAGTTCTTCACCGAAGGCGGTCCCGCTTCGAACAGCATTTTGCCGCTCGGCTCCGCCGAGATCGCCTACGGTGGTCAGACCATCGCGGTCGTACTGGCCAACACCTACGAGGTGGCCCGCGATGCCGCGCATCGCGTCAAGGTGGACTACGAGGTCGATCGACCCACCGCAACCTTCGAGTCACCGGGCGCCGTCGACCAGGAGCTGGCAACGCAGAACAAGAAGCACGACGACCCGAAGGTCGGGGACTTCGCGGCCGCCTATGCGACTGCGCCTGTGAAAATCGATGTCGCCTATTCGACACCGGCCCAGCATCACAATCCAATCGAACTCTTCGCGACCCAATGCGGCTGGAATGGGAGCCAGCTGACCGTTCACGAGCCGAGCCAGAACGTCTACGGCCTCAAGAACGGCCTGGCGACCCAACTCGGCATCGAGCCGAGCCAGGTGCGGGTGGTCAGTCCGTTCATCGGCGGGGCTTTCGGCTCCAAGGGCGCCCTGACTCAGCGCACCGCGCTCGTCGCCATCGCTGCACGCAAGCTGGGCCGCCCGGTCAAACTCGTGCCGACGCGTGAGCAGGGATTTACTGTCGCCACCTACCGGGCCGAAACCAAGCACCGCATCAAGCTCGGCGCGACGCGGGACGGCAAGCTCCAGGCCCTCAGCCACGACGGGTTCGAAGTCACCTCCCGACCCGACCCCTATGCGGTGGCCGGCACGGATGCGTCGACACGCATGTACGCCTGCCCCAACATCACCAGCAACGTGACGATCGTGCGCGCCGACCGCTCGACACCCGGCTTCATGCGGGCGCCCGCCGAGACGCCCTATTTTTTCGCGCTGGAAAGCGCGATGGACGAACTCGCGGTCGCGCTGGCGATGGACCCGGTCGAGCTGCGCCGCCTCAACGACACGATGAAGGAGCCCATCAAGAGCCTTCCGTACACCAGCCGCACGTTGATGCCCTGCTTCGACCAGGCCTCGGAGGCATTCGGCTGGTCCAAGCGCAACCCGCAACCCGGCTCCATGCGCGACGGCGACTGGTTGATCGGTTGGGGTTGCGCGACCTCGGCCTATCCGACCCAGATGGCGCCCGCGACCGCTCGGGTCAGCCTGTTTCCGGACGGCACCGCGCGCGTCGAGGCGGCCAGCCATGAGATCGGCAACGGCATCTACACCGTCGCCGGCCAGACGGCTGCCGAGCGGCTTGGCGTGCCAGTCGGCAAGGTGCAGGTGCTCATGGGCGACACGGACCTGCCGCCCGCCCCGGTGTCGGGCGGCTCGATCTCGACCGCCAGCGTCTGCTCGGCCGTGGCACAGGCCTGCGACGCCATCCGGGCCAAGCTCGGCGACAATGGTACGGGTGCGGTTCCCACGGTCGACCTCGTCGCGACCTTGAAGGAGCGGGGTCTCGGCTCGGTCCAGGAATATGCCGAATGGATGCCGCACGGCGCCGCGAAGGGCGGCATGCAGATGCTCTACAAGGGCGCCGCCCAGCCCATCGGCGGCGCCAAACTGCCCGACCGCATCCAATTTGCCTTCGGGGCGCAGTTCGTCGAGGTGCGGGTGCATGCGCGCACCCGTGAGATCCGCGTTCCCCGCATCGTCGGCGCCTTCGCGTCCGGCCGCATCATGAACACCCGCACGGCGCACAGCCAGTACATGGGCGGCATGATCTGGGGGATCGGCTCGGCCCTGCACGAGAAAACCGAGATCGACGCCAATGCCGCACGCTACGTGAACACCAACCTTGCGGATTACCTCGTGCCGGTGAACGCCGATGTGGTCGATGTGCAAGTCATCATGGTGCCCGAGGAGGACACGCTGGTAAACCCGCTCGGCATCAAGGGGATCGGCGAGATCGGCATCGTGGGCACCTCGGCCGCCATCGCCAACGCGATCTACCACGCGACGGGGCAGCGTTTGAGGGATCTGCCGCTTCGCATCGATTCACTGGTGGAGGCCGCCTGACCGCTCGGGGCCTTTAGGTCGGCTGCGGCATCGCGCTCGAACATGAGAATGTGCTAGAGACATCAATGATGCTCTCGTTGCGGTTGGATCGTCCGGCTTGAGGCGGTGCTCAACGATGGCCCTGTGAACATCGCACGGGCCGTGCGCGACGAGTTCGACCCATGACCGACGCTCAATCAGGACACCACCAGCCGGTCGATGGCGCACAGGTGCCGCGCTATGCCGGCGTGGCGACCTTCATGCGCCTGCCCTTCGTGCCCTCGGCGCAGGGGCTCGACATCGCTCTCTACGGCATCCCCTGGGATGGCGGCACCACCAACCGCGCCGGCGCCCGCCATGGCCCGCGCGAGGTCCGCAATCAGTCGAGCCTGATGCGGCGCGTGCACCATGTGTCCAAGATCGAACCCTTCAACCTCGCCAATATCGCCGATGTCGGCGACCTGTCGGTCAATCCCATCGACCTGCAAGACGGTCTCGCCCGGATCGAAGCCGGCATTGCTGAGATCGTCGCGGCGGGAGCAATTCCGCTCGGTATCGGCGGCGACCACCTGACGACGTTGCCGGCGCTGCGGGCCGTCGCCAAACACCGGCCGGTCGGCCTCATCCACTTCGATGCCCATTCGGACACCAACGACACCTATTTCGGAGACAACCGCTACACCCACGGCACGCCCTTTCGCCGCGCCATCGAGGAGGGCCTGCTCGATCCCAAACGGACGATTCAGATCGGTATCCGGGGTTCGATCTACGATCCCGGCGAGCATGACTGGGCGCGCGCCCAGGGCATCCGGGTTCTCTACATGGAGGAATTCGTCGCCCGCTCAGCCACGGACGTGATGGCCGAGGCGCGGCGGATCGTCGGTGATGGCCCGACCTATGTGAGCTTCGACATCGACTGCATCGATCCATCCATGGCGCCGGGCACCGGCACCCCCGAGATCGGTGGCTTCACGACACGCGAGGCCCAGGCCATGGTGCGCCTGCTGGAGGGCGTCGACATCGTGGGCGCCGACGTCGTCGAGGTGGCGCCCCCTTTCGACATCGGCGGCCTAACGGCGCTGACCGGGGCCACCATGGCGTTCGAACTGCTCTGCGTCATCGCGCACGGGTTGGCTCGGTCACGACAAGCCTGACAGAGCACCTCGCCACACATGCGCCGCGAAGGACGGCAGGGCGGCGGCGGCGGAAACTTTGACGCGGCCGCTGCGCATAGCTGAGCAAGATCGATTGAACAGACCGTCGGGCTGGTCCCTTTCTCCCACCGCGCCCTATGCTATGGACATCGACAGGCCATACGGCTTCTGAGCGAGGTGTTCACATGACCGGATCCCAAAACGGCGCAGCCCTTTCGGAATTGAAGAAAGTGCTTGAAGGCCAAGAACCCGTTTCCATAAAGGCGGCCTTTGCGAGCGATCCAGGCCGTTTCGCCAAATATCACGTTCAACTCGACGACCTCTTGTTCGACTTCTCGAAGCACCGGATCGACGATGCGCTGCTCGGCAAGCTCGTGCAGCTCGCACGGGACAGCGAGGTCGAGGCAAAGCGGGACAAGATGTTCTCCGGCGCGGCCTACAACACCACCGAGCATCGGCCGGCGCTGCATACGGCGCTGCGCAATTTCTCCGGCGAGCCCATTATGGTCGACGGTGAAGACGTCATGCCGGACGTGATCGCCACGCGCGAGAAGGTGGCGGCCTTCGCCACGGGCATCCGCGACGGCTCGATCCCGGGCGCAACCGGCAAGACCATTACGGATGTGGTGAATATCGGCATTGGTGGATCGGATCTTGGGCCCGCCATGGCGGCCCGCGCGCTCACGCCCTTCTCCAGCCCACGCCTGCGCACGCATTTCGTATCGAACGTCGACGGCGCCGATCTCGGCGACACGGTGGCGGCGCTCGACCCGGCGACGACGCTCTTCATCATCTCCTCGAAGACCTTCACGACGCTGGAAACCATGACCAACGCGCAAAGCGCGCGCGACTGGATCGTGGCGGGCCTTGGCGAAGAGGCGGTGAAACATCATTTCGCGGCCGTCTCGACCAAACTCGATCTCGTGGCGAAATTCGGCATCGGCAGCGAACGGGTGTTCGGCTTCAAGGATTGGGTGGGCGGCCGTTATTCCATGTGGTCGAGCATCGGGCTGGCCTTGGTCATCGCCATCGGGCCCGCGCAGTTCGAGCAATTCCTGCGCGGTGGTTTCGAGATCGACACGCATTTCCGGCAGGCGCCGATCGAGGCGAACATCCCCATGCTGATGGGGCTGCTCGGGGTGCTCTATCGCGACATCCAGGGTGTCTCGACCCAGGCCGTCATTCCCTATGACCAGCGGCTCGGGCGCTTTCCCGCCTATCTCCAGCAGCTCGATATGGAGAGCAATGGCAAGAGCGTGCATCTGGACGGCTCACACGTCACCGCGCAGACAGGCCCGATCGTGTGGGGCGAGCCCGGCACCAACGGCCAGCACGCCTTCTTCCAGCTGATCCACCAGGGCACCGAGATCGTGCCGGTGGATTTCCTCGTGGCGGCGGAGCCGACGCAGGCCGACGCTCATCACCACGACCTGCTGCTGGCCAATTGCTTCGCCCAGAGCCAGGCCCTCATGCAAGGCCGCGACATCGGCGAGGTCGCGGCGCAACTCGAGAAGGGCGGCATGGCGCCGGACGAGGTGAAACGTCTCGCCCCCCACAAGGTGTTCTCCGGCGACAGGCCTTCCTCGACCTTCCTGTACCGCCGCCTCGACCCACGCACGCTCGGCCGGCTGATCGCGCTCTATGAGCACCGCGTCTTCACAATGGCGGCGATCTGGGACACGAACCCATTCGATCAATGGGGTGTCGAACTCGGCAAGGAACTGGCCAGCAAGCTCGTGCCGATCGTCAGCGATGCAGGAGCCGCGACGGATGGGCTCGACAGTTCCACGGCCGGCCTGGTGGCGCATCGTCGTTCGGTGGCGTCGAAATAAAGCGACCACGACCCGGTCTCGTCGCACACTCAAGGCCGGGCCTCATGGAGAAGAGACAGGCGGCATCGCGATGGTGAGATTCCTTGCTGTGATCGCCTTCACGCTGACCGCCGGGGGAGCGCCCGTCTCGACACTGAAGGACCTCGGTTCGGCCTTCGCATCCTGTACCCGGACACAGGACTATCCGGCCGGATCTGAGATCACGATCCGGCTCAGCCTGAACAGCCGTGGCGCGATCCTGGGCAAGCCCATGATCACCTATTCACGGCTGATCGGCTCGATGAGCGATCGCAGAGCGTTTGTCGCCGACGTTCTCGACGCGCTTCGACGCTGCACCCCGGTCAACGTGACCTCGGAATTGGGCCGGGCCATCGCGGGACGGCCTCTGTCCATTCACGTGGTGGGCGGCGCGCACGGTTTGGAGATCTGAACTTTCGCCGATGGCCCCTCGCTGTGTCCGAGGCCGGTGCCCAAATCTTTTGCCAATCCCTGTCGGCTCCGCCCATAGTCCCTCGTCCTTAGACGAGGAAGGAGCCGCCATGCACTACGCCATCCTCTGCTACAATGACGAAGACGTCGTCTATTCCTGGACCAAGGAGGAGGACGATGCGGTCATGGCGCGGCTCGGGACCGTACACGAGAGGCTCAAGACCGCCGGTAGACTTGGCCCGGCCGCGCGGCTGCTGCCCACGACCGCCGCGACGACGCTGCGGAAGGCGACCGAGCCCTTCGTGATCGACGGTCCTTTCGCCGAGACCAAGGAGCAGTTGCTCGGTTTCTACATCGTCGACGTCGAAAGTCTCGATGAAGCGCTCGCCATCGCGCGCGATCTGGCGGCCGCCAATCCGGGCGGCGCCTACGAGCTCCGGCCTGTGTCGCTCTATCTGCCCGACCCGCGGACGGACCCGTGACCGAGGCGGCTTGGATCGCCGGGGCACTCACGGCGGCCCGCCCCCAGGTGATCGGCGCCCTGCTCCGCTATTTCCGTGATCTCGACACGGCCGAGGAAGCCTTCCAGGAGGCCTGCCTGCGGGCGCTCAAGCATTGGCCGGAAAACGGACCGCCGCGCGATCCCGCCGCCTGGCTCATTCTGGTCGGCCGCAATGCCGCGCTCGATGGCGTGCGACGGCAGGCCAGGCATACGGCGCTGCCACCCGACGAGATGATCTCCGACCTCGACGACAGCGAGGTTCCACTCGTTGAACGGCTCGATGGCGCGCATTACCGCGACGATGTCCTGCGCCTCTTGTTCATCTGCTGCCATCCGGATCTGCCGCACACCCAGCAGATCGCGCTCGCGCTGCGCATTGTCTCGGGACTGACAGTCGCGCAGATCGCCCGCGCTTTCCTGATCGGCGACGCCGCCATGGAGCAGCGCATCACCCGCGCCAAGGCCAGGGTCGCTAAGGCCGAGGTGCCATTTGAGGCTCCCGGTGCCATCGAGCGCGCGGAACGCCTCGCCGCCGTCGCGGCCATGATCTATCTCGTGTTCAACGAAGGGTATTCTGCAGGCGACGCCGTGATGCGCGCTCACCTTTGTGGTGAGGCGATCCGGCTCGGGCGCCTGCTCCTGCGGCTGTTCCCGGCAGAGCCGGAGATCATGGGACTGACAGCGCTCATGCTGCTGCAGCACGCTCGTTCCCCCGCCCGCTTCGACCCCGATGGCGCCATCATCCTGCTCGACGACCAGAATCGCCGGCTGTGGGATGTCCAGCGCATCGCCGAGGGCTTGGCGCTGATCGACAAGGCAATGCGCCATCGCCGTCCCGGCGCCTACCAGATTCAGGCGGCACTCGCCGCGACCCACGCCCGCGCGGCACGGGCCGAGGACACCGACTGGGCCCAAATGGACGCGCTCTATGCGGCCCTCGAACGCCTGCAGCCCTCGCCCGTGGTGACGCTCAATAGGGCGGTCGCGGTGCATAAACTGTCGGGCGCGGCGGCGGCCTTAGCTCTCATCGCTCCATTGGAGCCGCGGCTTTCGGCCTACTTCCATTTCTTTGGCGCCAAGGGTGCCTTCCTGCGAGAACTCGGCCGCATGGCCGAGGCGCAGGTGGCTTTCGATCGTGCCATCGCGCTCGCCCGCTCTCCGGCCGAGGCGTCCCATATCCGCCAGCATCTCGACCGTCTGACGCAGGACAGCGTTCCGGCGCCGCCCTAAAAAAAATTCCGCATGCCTTGTCGGCTCACGATCAACCGTCGCGTCCTTGGCATAGGATCGGCCGATGATGGCCAGCCTAGCCGAGGAGGACAGCATGACAGACACGACCCAACCCGCCGCCATCGAGACAAAGGGCGGCGTCATCGCCTATCTCAGCCTTGATGGGGCGCTCGCAGCCGCAGAATTCTACAAAAAGGCATTCGGGGCCGAAGTCGCGATGGCCATGCCGGCCGACGAGAAGGGGCGGACAATGCATGTCCATCTCCATATCAACGGCAGCTCGGTGATGTTGGGCGACTGTTTTCCCGAACACGGCCACGGCTATGTTCCGGCCCAAGGCTTCAACCTGCTGCTTCCGGTCAAGGACATCGAGGCCTCGTGGCAACGCGCCGTCGATGCGGGTGCGACCGTCGTGATGCCGCTCACCGATATGTTCTGGGGCGACCGCTACGGCCAATTGCGTGACCCCTTCGGTGTCACCTGGGCCATGAATGCGCCGATCACGCGCGGCGCCTGAGATCAATTTCCGCTTCGCCAGCTTGAAGCTCTCGCGGCCATGTGTCCGCGCGGATGGCGAAGGTCGAGCCGGACAATCGACCGAGTCGCCAGGAGCTGGGAACGCCTCACGGGGAGGATATCGTGGAGACGATCAGGCCGTTTTTGTGGTTCGACGGTAAAGCCCAGGAGGCCGTCGACTTTTATGTGTCGATTTTTCCTGGCAGCAAGATCCTTGAAACCGTTTCGGGACCGGAAGGGTCGGTCGTTGGGCTGACGTTCCAGTTGCTCGACCGCACGTTCATGGCGCTGAACGGAGGGCCGCATTTCACATTCACGCCGGCCATTTCGATGTTCGTGCCCTGCCAGACACAGGACGAAATCGATACGCTCTGGGTCAAGCTCACTGAGGGCGGCACCGCGCAGCAATGCGGCTGGTTGACCGATCGCTACGGTGTGTCATGGCAGATCGTCCCCACGATTTTGGGCGACCTCCTCAAGGACCAGGATCGCCAGCGGGCAAACCGGGTCTTCAAGGCGATGATGGCCATGCGTAAGCTGGATATCGCTTTATTGCAGAACGCCCATGGGCAGGATGAAGCTGTGTTTTCGCAGGACGGCGGATAATCCCAGGCCGCGCAAACTGGCGCTTGGCACGCTGTTTCCTTTTCGCCCCAACCGGAGTTGCTCATGTCGACAGAAGAACCGACCCTTAACCGCGACCTCGTCCTCACCCGATTGATCGACGCGCCGCGTGCCAAATTGTTTCACGCCTGGACCGATCCTGCGTTGCTGAAACAATGGTTTGCCCCGAAACCCTATATGACGGTCGAAGCCGAGCTCGATGTGCGGGCGGGGGGATCAAGCCGCATCGTCATGCGAAGCCCGGACGGACAGGATATGCCAATGCATGGCGTGTATCTTGAGGTCGAACCCGACGCGCGGCTCGTCTTTACCGATGCCTACGTCCGGGCCTGGGAACCGTCGCAAAAGCCCTTCATGACCGTCGTCCTGACCTTCGAGGACGAAGACGGCAAGACGCGCTACACGGCGCGCGTGCGGCACTGGACCAACGCCGACCGAGAGGCCCACGAGGCGATGGGATTTCACCAGGGCTGGGGCCAGTGCACGGATCAACTCGCCACGCTGGTCAGCGGAGGCGCGGTCTGATCCGCGCTGCGGATCAAGGTCTTCCCAGCTACCGTGGCACCTCAGTCATGAGGTGCCACCACTACTGAGCCTTCGCCCGAGGAAGCTTCACGGGCCGGAGCAGGAACGAAGGAACGTGATCACCCAATCCCACGACGGCCACATCGTCATCTTCCGACGCGTGTCGGTAGGAGCGCGGAGCTTCGGCGCGCGGCGGACGCGCGACTTGCGGCTGGGGTGACGAAGCCGGACGCCGTTCGGCCGCTTGTGGCGCGGGGCGCCGCTCAGGGGCGGGCACACTTGCCGAGGAAGATGCGCCCCGGCTCTGCCGCCGGCCGCCTCTCTCGCGATCCCGACCCCGGTCACGCTCGCGCGGCGCTGTTTCCACGGCCTCGCCCTCGCCGACCTGGTCGAGTGTCTTACCGGTCCAATCGATCTTGCGCTCGATCAGCTTCTCGATGTCCTCGATGTAACGGGTGTCGGAATGCGTCACGATCGACAGCGCGGTCCCAAGACGTCCCGCACGTCCGGTGCGGCCGATACGGTGGACATAGTCTTCGGGATGCGTCGGCACGTCGAAATTGAAGACGTGACTGACTTCCGGAATATCGAGGCCGCGGGCTGCCACATCCGAGCAGACGATGAGACTGACATCGCCGTTGCGGAACGCGTCGAGCGAGGCCATGCGGGCGCGCTGGTCCATGTCGCCATGCAGCGAGCCGACCGAGAACCCATGCCGTTCGAGCGACTTGGCGAGCAGCGCGACGTCGCGTTTGCGGTTGGAAAAGATGATGGCGTTCTTGAAGTTCTCGGCGTCGCGGATGAGGCGGCGCAAGGTTTCGCGCTTGGCGGCACCGGGTCCTGAGGCGACAAGACCCTGGGTGATAGTGGGCGTCGTCGAGGCCGCTCGGGCAATCTCGATGCGGATCGGGTTCTGCAGGAACTGTTCGGTGATCCGGGTGATCTCCGGCGGCATGGTGGCCGAGAAGAACAGGGTCTGCCGCGTGAAGGGCACGAGCTTGCAGATCTTCTCAATGTCCGGGATGAAGCCCATGTCGAGCATGCGATCGGCTTCGTCGATCACCAGAATTTCGATGCCGGTCAGCAGCAGCTTGCCGCGCTCGAAGAAATCGAGGAGTCGGCCTGGCGTCGCGATCAGCACGTCGACGCCGCGCATGATCTTGGTTTCCTGTTCTCCGAAGGCGACACCGCCGATCAGGAGCGCGACGTTGAGCTTGTGGTTGGCGCCATATTTGATGAAAGCTTCCTCGACCTGGGCGGCCAATTCGCGGGTCGGTTCCAGGATAAGGGTGCGGGGCATGCGGGCCCGAGCGCGACCCTGTTCGAGGCGGGACAGCATGGGGAGCGTGAAGGCCGCCGTCTTGCCCGTGCCGGTTTGTGCGATGCCAAGGATATCGCGGCCTTTCAGGGCGTGCGGGATAGCTTCGGCCTGAATCGGCGTTGGTGTCGTATAGCCGGATGTCTCCACGGCTTGGACGACCTTGTCACTTAGTCCGAGGTCTTGAAAACTCATATGTCGCTATTCTGGCAAAGCCGAGCAAAACGGCGCGACCCTCCGTGGGTGCGCTTCGCTTAAGGCCGACCTGATGCACATCCGCCAGCCATGAGGCGCGATATTCTCAACGCCGTCGCGTTTGACATAAGTATTATCGGCTCAAAGTCAATAAAATCATTGACCCGCCCTGGCTTTCGCGCATCGAAAGTGGAGCAATCGTTAAATTTGCAACGCATCGGTGGCTTGATCGAGAGGGTGACGTGCCCTCGTCAGAGATCAACCAACGCCGCGGCGGCGGGTGCCCGTTCCTGGATGAAGGCAAAACGCGCTTCCGGCTTGTTGCCCATCAGGCGCTCCACGGCAGCGGCCGTCGTATCGTCTCCCTCTTCATGGACCACCATCACTTTGAGCAGAGTGCGCTTCATCGCATGCATGGTGGTGTCGCGGAGATCCTGCATGGGCATCTCGCCCAGGCCCTTGAAGCGGCTGATCTCCACTTTGCCCTTCATGGCGCGGATGAGACGCTCCTTGTCGGCGTCGTCGCGCGCATAGACCGACTTCGTCCCCTGCGTCAGCCGGTAGAGCGGCGGCACCGCGATGAAGAGATGGCCACCCTGGATCAGCTTCGGCATCTGGCGGAAGAAATAGGTGATGAGGAGCGAAGCGATATGTGCCCCATCGACATCGGCATCCGTCATGATGATGATCTTGTCGTAGCGCAGGTCCGTGTCGCGATATTGCGAGCCGGTGCCGCAGCCGAGCGCCTGGGCGAGGTCGGCGAGCTGTTGATTGCCGGCAAGCTTGTCCTTGGTGGCGCTGGCCACGTTCAGGATCTTGCCGCGCAGCGGCAAGACAGCCTGGCTCGCGCGGTCGCGGGCCTGCTTGGCGGACCCGCCCGCCGAGTCGCCTTCGACGATGAAGAGTTCCGACCCCTGCGCGGCGCTATTCGAGCAGTCGGCGAGCTTGCCGGGCAGCCGGAGTTTGCGCGTCGCGGTCTTGCGGGCCACGTCCTTCTCGGCGCGGCGCCGCATGCGTTCGTCGGCCCGCTCGACACTCCAGTCGACCAGTTTCAAGGCTTGCGAAGGCGCCGACGCCAGCCAATGGTCGAAAGCGTCGCGCACTGTCGTGTCGACGATCCGGGAAGCCTCCACGGTCTGCAACCGGCCTTTGTTCTGCCCCTGGAATTCCGGCTCGCGGATAAACACCGACAAGAGTCCGGCGCAGTTCAGCATCACGTCGTCGGCCGTGACGGCCGCGAAGCGCTTGGTTTGGCCGATGCGCTCGGCATGGTCCTTGAGGCCGCGCAGCAACGCCGAGCGCAGCCCCGTCTCATGCGTGCCGCCATTGGGGGTCGGGATCGTGTTGCAATAGGAATGAACGAAACCATCATCGTCGGCCAACCAGGCCACTGCCCATTCGACCGAGCCGTGACCACCGGGTTTCGTGATCTTGCCCGTGAAGAACTGGTCGGCCACGAGGGTCCGGCCCTCCGTGTCCTGGGCGAGATAGTCCTTGAGTCCAGCCGGGAATTTGAATGTCGCCTCGGCTGGCACGGACGTGCCGGCGATGAGATCGGGTGCGCAATGCCAGCGGATCTCGACGCCGCCGAACAGATAGGCTTTCGAGCGCGCCATCTTGAACAGCCGCGCCGGGCTGAGCCGCGCCTCCGCGCCGAAGATCGTCACATCCGGCTTGAACCGGATACGGGTGCCGCGCCGGTTCGCCACGCGGCCCGCCGTCTCCAGCGGCCCGAGCGCGAGCCCGCGGGAAAAACTCTGACGGTAGAGCATCTGCCCGCGCGCCACTTCCACGTCGAGCCGCTCAGAGAGCGCGTTCACCACCGAGACGCCGACACCGTGCAGGCCGCCGGACGTCTGATAGGCGCCGGAATCGAATTTGCCGCCCGCATGCAGCGTCGTCATGATGACTTCGAGCGCCGATTTGCCGGGGAATTTCGGGTGCGGGTCGATCGGGATGCCGCGCCCATTGTCGGTCACGGTGACGACATCGTCCTTCTCCAACGTCACTTCGATGAAGGTGGCGTGGCCGGCCACCGCCTCGTCCATGGCATTGTCGATCACCTCCGCGAAAAGATGATGCAGCCCCGCCTCGTCAGTGCCACCGATATACATGCCGGGGCGGCGGCGGACGGGTTCAAGTCCTTCCAGCACCTCGATCGAAGCGGCTGTGTAGCCGGCCTCGCCCGGCGTGCCGAGCGCAGGCTCGGCGGCCTTACGGGCGCGCGCCGGCGGCACGGGCCGCACGGGCACCGCCTCGCCTCCGTCCCGATCACCTCCGAACAGATCACTCTCGTCCATCACATCCCACTCGATGACATTCGCAAAATCGACTATGCCACAAGTCGTCTCATAACCGTGAACAAATCAGAAACAAACAGCCAGCCGTGATTTCAGGCCTGCCCTTCCTCAATGTCGACCGCTCCTTCCTCGGCGCCGCATGGCGCGCGCGTCTCGATCCGGCCGGCCAGACCCACGCGCTGGCACTGGCGCAGCATCACGGCCTGACTGACCTTTTGGCTCGGGTCCTCGCGGGGCGAGGCGTGACGGTCGAGACTTGCCAGGGCCATCTGCAACCGACCCTGCGCGCCCTTATGCCCGATCCCGACACGATCGTCGACATGCCGGTCGCAGTCGACCGCCTGGCCCGCGCCGTGACGACTGGCGAGACGGTCGCGATTTTCGGCGATTACGATGTGGATGGCGCCACATCGGCGGCGTTGTTGGGCTCGTTCCTCCGACGCGCCGGCCTCCATCCGCTCATCCACATCCCGGATCGAATCACTGAAGGTTACGGCCCGAACGAAGCCGTCATCGGCCGGCTGGCCGCGCAGGGCGTGACCCTGCTGGTGACGGTTGATTGCGGCACCGGCAGTCCCGGCCCGCTCGCGGCCGCCAAAGCGCTCGGGCTCGACACGGTCGTCATCGATCACCACCGCGCCGCCTCGGCCCTCCCCCCGGCGGTCGCCATCGTCAATGCCAACCGGCAGGACGACCTGTCGGGGCTCGGCCACCTCTGCGCCGCCGGCATGGTCTTCATGGTGCTGGTCGCGCTGTCGCGACGGCTGCGGCAGCAGGGGTTCTGGGCCGGACGACCCGCTCCCGACCTCCTGGCCGACCTCGACCTCGTGGCGCTCGGCACGGTGGCCGACGTCGTGCCCCTCACCGGCCTCAATCGGGCCTTCGTGACGCAGGGACTCGCGGTGATGCGCGATCGTGCCCGGCCCGGTCTGCGGGCGCTCTTCGATGTCGCGCGGGCGGACGGCCCCCCCGCCGTCACCCATTTGGGCTTCCTGATCGGTCCCCGCATCAACGCCGGCGGCCGCATCGGCGATGCGGCGCTCGGAGCACGCCTCCTGATGACCGAAGATCCGGTGGAGGCGAGCCGCATCGCTGAACAATTGGACCGCCTCAATCGCGAGCGCCGTGTCGTCGAGGGCGTGGCGGTGGATGAGGCGGAGGTGGAGGCACTGGCGGCCGTCAGCGAGGCGGCGTCCGACGGGCGTACGATCGTCTGTTCGGGGGAAAGCTGGCATCCGGGCGTCGTCGGCCTCGTGGCCTCACGTCTGCGGGAGCGCTTCAACAGGCCGGTCTTCGCGCTCGCGATCGAAGGCAGCCGCGCCACGGGCTCGGGCCGGTCGATTCCCGGCGTCGATCTGGGCCGCGTGGTTCAGGAGGCCGTCGAGGCCGGGCTCCTGATCAAGGGAGGTGGCCACGCCATGGCGGCCGGGGTGACGCTCGATGTGGAGCGGATCGCGGCCTTCCGGGCCTTCCTGGATGACTCGATCGGCAGCGCGGTCGCGCGGTCGCGGGCCGAAGCTGCGCTTCACATCGATGCCATCCTGACCGCACGAGCGCTGACGGCCGAGTTGGTCGGGACGCTCGACGGGGCCGGCCCCTATGGCGCCGGCAATCCGGAACCCGTCATCGTCTTTGCCACGCATCGCCTCAAGGCCGTGCAGCCGGTCGGGACGGATCACCTGCGGCTGACGGCCGAGGCGGCCGATGGCTCGCGCTTGACCGCGGTCGCGTTCCGGGCCGGCAGCACGGCCCTGGGGGACGGATTGCGCGCCGCTCTCGGCCGACCGGTGCATCTCGCCGGCACGCTGTCGGTCAACCGGCACGGCGGCGGCGGTCGCGCCGAGCTTCGCCTGATCGACGCCGCCCTGGCTTAGGGTCGTTAGGGCCTATTCGTCCGACAGAATCGGGCCACGCGTGGCATCCACGGTCTCGACGGGATCGAGTTTCACCGGCTGTCCCGACTCGGCCGATCGATAGATCGCCTCCATCAGCTTATGGTCCTGCACCCCTTCCTCACCCGGGGTCCGGGGCTTACGGCCGGTTCGCACGCATTCAGCCATATGGTCGATTTCGAGCGCGAACTGGTTCTTGGCCGCGAGCCGGCGCTCGTCCACCGATTCGGCCTCACCTTCGCGATGGGCCACCGTGAGGCGGTGACCGGTATACGCGAAGGCATTCTCGAAATTGACGCTGGCGCCGGGCGCGTGCAGCCCCATGCGACGCGCCTCATGCAGGCCGTAACTCGCAAAACAATTGGCGATGAGCCCGCTCGGGAAGCGCAGCATGAAGGACACGCTTTCCTCAACCTCGCCGAAACGCTCGTCGTTCGGCGCGCTCCAGGTGCGGCCGAAGATCTCGATGGGTTCCTCGCCCGACATGAACCGCGCCCCGTTCAGGCAATAGAGCCCGATATCCGGCAGCGCGCCACCGCCCGCAAGCGCCTTCTTCAAGCGCCATTGCTGGGGCGCCGCCATATTTTGCGTGTTGATGGCATCGATCAGTCCCACAGGTCCGAACGGCTTCTCGCGGACGATCTTCTGCACCGCGCGATTGTGCGGCTCATACTGCGACCGATAGGCGATCATCAGAGTGCGGCCAGCCATTGCGGCTGCATCGACCATAGCCTGCGCGTCGGCCGACCCCGTCGCCATCGGCTTTTCGCAGAGCACATGTTTTCCGGCCCCCACGGCGCCGATCACGTATTCCTTATGCAAGGCATTGGGCGTGACGACATAGACGATCTGGATGGCCCGATTGCTCCTGAGCGCCTCGAAATCCGTGTAGCCGTAGATCGATTGAGGATCGACGCCGTATTGCGCCGCAATGAGCTTCGCCTTCTCGGGCGTGCCGCTTACGAGACCAACGAGCCGCCCCTGTTTGGCTTCCGCGAAGGCCGGAAGTATTTCCTCGAGCGCCAGTCGCCCAAGGCCCACGACCGCGAAGCCGATCCGTTCGTTCAGAGGGAGCGGATTGGGGGGCCCACCGGAGGGTCGCTCCGTGGTCGCGGTCCAGGATGGAAACGTGACCTTTCCCTCCGCGACCCGACCCGAATCGATTTCCGGCGCACTCGCGGCTGGCGTCGACGCCCAAGCCGCGCCGGCAAGAGCCCCCGCGCTCACCTGTATGAACCGACGCCGTTCGAGCTGCGACATGAGCGAACCTCCGTTGTGCCTGAGACTGCGATATGAGTCGGCGTTCAGTTGATCTTCCGCACGCCATTCGCCATCATCGGAGCGCTTTTGGATCCATTGGCCTTTCCGGCTCCGGTGCTCGGCTTGAGTGCACTCGGGCCGCGCGGCAAAGGGCCGCCGGTGGCGTTCGGCGTGCCGGCGCCGGTGCTTGGCGCAAAGCCGCTACTCCCTCCGGGGGAGTTCGGACCGATGCCGATCGTATGGCCAGGGGCCGTCTGGGTTGAGAGGGCGGTTTGAGCCGATGCTGCGGAAATCGCCAACCCCGCGAAGAGCGAGAAAGCGGAACCGAGAAGACAGGCGAGAGATTTCATGATGCATCCTTGAATGGATGCAGCAGCAAGTCCGCGCGGCGGCCAATTGTTTCATGCCGTGACTGCGGCCATGATCCGCACCAAGACGGCCGAAGCTTATTTTCCCGGGCAAATGGAGTGTGACGATGAACGAAACCGATAAGATCGTGGCCGCCATTTTGGCTGCGGCGCAGACGGCAGCTGACGGGCACAACAAGGTGGACAGCTATGTCACCAATTATAGAGCGATGCTGAGCGCGCTGACGGAGGCGTCACCGACCACGCCGGCGGCCGGGCGCGGCGACGATATCGGGACGCGCTTTCAGATGCGGAGATCCAACAAGGAGTAACGGCAGCATCGCCCGATGGTGCCACTTCGACAATTCTCGAAGTGGTCGGGCATGCCGGCCACGTCCCGTATTCGTGGCCATGCTCCGGGCGGAAGGCCAAGCGACGTTCGAGGTGAGGCGTTCGTCGTCCACAAGGCGGCGGCGCTCACTCGTCATGCCGGCATGGATGCGGCAATACGTCATTCGCCTTATACGCGGCGGCACTCATCCGTGGTTTGCTGACCGCGTTTCAAACATCCCTTACTCGTTCATCGATTAAACGACAAAACTGGCGTCCCCGCCTCAGGGCGGGGCGCCTTCTTCGCGTTGTCGCCGCTCGCCGGCCCCCCTGAATCTGGTCAACGAGGAAGCGGCGCCAGAATCATGCGGCCGACCGCCATTCTCCTCCATTTGGGGGATGCATGTCCTTCGAGCCGAATGGTAGTTTCATGTTGTTTTAAGGAATTCATTTCGATCACCGGCTTCGACCCCGCCTGTCGCAAGACCGGCGGGGTTTTGCACGGATGGGCGGGCGAACGATGGCTGTTCCCGAGTTGTGCGAGGGTGAGGGGATAGGCTCGCGGGTCCTCTCCAAGGTTTCATGTTTTTCGCCGAACCGGCACCGTTTCACACCTCCGGCTGCGGCGCTTCACAGTTTTCGTATCGGTCTCCGTAAAGGTATCGCC
The DNA here is from genome assembly GCF_026130545.1 of Lichenifustis flavocetrariae. Lineage (GTDB taxonomy): Bacteria > Pseudomonadota > Alphaproteobacteria > Rhizobiales > Beijerinckiaceae > Lichenihabitans > Lichenihabitans flavocetrariae. The sequence continues at coordinate 85,911 of NZ_JAMOIM010000014.1, forward strand.
ATGCATCTCGCCACACTCTTCGCCGCTTGGCCCTTCAGCCCTCGAAACACGGAAGCTCGCGTGCTTACCGACGCTGATGCGCTGATGAAAATCTGGGGCGACGCAGCCCACAAGGTGGCCGCGAACCTAGCCTGGCGCGAGGATATCGGATTGATCAAGGTCTCGGAGCCTGGACATTGGACACGCGTCACCCAGGAGATCGGCCGCCGGCTCCACAGCAATGACATTCCCGCCGTCGATATGAGCCTTCGGGCGGCCTGATTGCGGGACGGCACAACGGCTGCGACCGCAGCGCCTCTTTCGCCGTTTGCACGCCTCTCTGACACGAAGCGGTTGTTGCCTGCAGCCCGGAGCCTCGATCCGCCTAAATTTCGAGCTGACGGGTCACAGATGTCTTAACCCAGCCTGCAGAAATGGGTGTTAAATCCGCGATGAGGTTGAGCCGTGGATCGCCGGACCGCCCTGTCGGCCGACGCTCGCGGGACCGTTTGCGGATGTTGGTTTCATCATGCAGGACATGCGTTTGAAGAAGTCGGCCCGTGGGGTTGGGCCGGGCTATCCACAGGTCGTCGTTCTCGTGGGAGCCACCGGCGACCTGGCCCGGCGCAAGCTTCTGCCTGGACTGTTCCACCTCTCCCGCTCCGGCTTCATTCCCGGCTGCCGCATCATCGGCGTCTCGCTCGACCAGCACGATGTCGAAGCCTTTCGGACCTTGGCACGCGGCGCTCTCGACCAGTTCTCGGCGCGAAAAGCCACCGAGGCCGAGTGGGCTGCGTTTGCCGAGAGCCTCGACTACGTGCCGCTGGGCGCCGGTGCCGCGGCCCTCAGAGCAGCCGTCGATCAGGCGCGCGCTTCGTTTTCCGGCGAGAGCCGGGTCATCCACTATCTCAGTGTTCCACCGGAAGCAGCACTCCCGGCCGTCCGCCTCCTCGCCGAGGCCGGGATCGCCGACGGCGCCCGCATCATCATGGAGAAACCCTTCGGGACGGACCTCGCGAGCGCCGTGACGCTCAACGAAAAGCTGCACGAGGTATTTTCAGAAGACCGGATCTTCCGCATCGATCATTTTCTCGGCAAGGAGCCGGCGCAGAACATTCTTGCGTTTCGCTTCGCGAATGGCCTCTTCGAACCGATCTGGAACCGCAACTTCATCGATCACGTGCAGATCGACGTGCCGGAGACGCTGGGCCTCAATCAGCGATCACGCTTCTACGAGGCGACAGGCGCCTACCGCGACATGGTGGTGACACATCTGTTCCAGATCCTTGGCTTCATGGCCATGGAGCCGCCGACCTCCCTCGAACCCGCGCCGATCAGCGAGGAAAAGAACAAGGTGTTCCGGTCCATGCTGCCGATCGACCCGGCAAATGTCGTGCGGGGCCAGTATGTCGGGTATCGGTCGGAAGAGGGCGTCGATCCGGAGTCGGAAACCGAAACCTTCATCGCGTTGAAGTGCTGGATCGACAATTGGCGATGGGCCGGCGTCCCGTTCTTCCTGCGCACCGGCAAGCGGCTCGCCGAAGGGCAGCGCATCATCTCGATCGCGTTCCGTGAGCCGCCGAAGAGCATGTTTCCGGCGGGCTCGGGCGTCGGCGCTCAAGGGCCCGACCATCTCACATTCGATCTCGCCGATGCCTCGAAGATGTCGCTGTCCTTCTACGGCAAGCGGCCCGGCCCCGGCATGCGGCTCGACAAGCTGAGCCTGCAATTCGCCATGAACGACACGGGCCTGATCGGCGATGTGCTCGAAGCCTACGAGCGCCTGATCTTGGACGCGATGCGGGGGGATCATACGCTGTTCACCACCGCCGACGGCATCGAGCGGCTCTGGGAAGTCTCGGTGCCGTTGCTCGAGTCGCCGCCGCCCGTCCGCCTCTACCAACCCGGCTCCTGGGGACCGAAATCCATCCACCAGCTCGTCGCCCCCCACGCGTGGCGTCTGCCCTTCGAGCGGGCCTGGCGGGGAGCAAAGACGCCAGGAAGCTAGAGTTCCTGGCCGGCGGCAGCGAACCCTTGACGCAGTGCAGCAGAGCCCTTTTAAGGTAAAATATCGAACTTACCTTGAAAGGCACGCTGTAATGCCAGATCTCTTCGATCCCCTGATTGCGGGTGATTTCCACCTGCCCAACCGGATCGTGATGGCTCCGTTGACCCGTTGTCGTGCCGGCGGACGTATTCCGAACGACCTCATGGCCAGCTATTACGAACAGCGGGCGTCCGCCGGCCTCATTCTCTCGGAAGCCACGAGCGTGACCCCGGAAGGCGTCGGCTATCCCGACACGCCCGGCATCTGGTCCGAGGCGCAGGTGGAGGGATGGAAGCGCGTCACCGATCGTGTTCATCGCGCGGGTGGCCGCATCGCCCTCCAGCTCTGGCATGTCGGACGCATCTCGGATCCGGTCTACCTCGGCGGCGAGAAGCCGGTGGCACCCAGCGCCATCGCGGCCGCCGGCCATGTCAGCCTTCTGCGACCCATGAAGGCCTTCGAAACACCTCGTGCGCTGGAAACCTCCGAGCTCGTCCGCGTCGTGGAGAACTATCGGCGCGGCGCCGCCAACGCCAAGGCCGCGGGCTTCGACGGCGTCGAGGTTCACGGTGCAAACGGCTACCTGCTCGACCAGTTCCTTCAAGACAAGACCAACCAGCGTACCGATTCCTACGGCGGCTCGATTGAAAATCGGGCCCGGCTGATGCTCGAAGTGGCGGATGCCTGTATCGACGTCTGGGGCGCGGGGCGCGTCGGCATGCATCTCGCGCCCCGGCGGGACGCGCATGACATGGGCGACTCGACGCCGCTCGAAACCTTCGGCTACGTGGCCCGAGAACTCGGGAAGCGAAAGATCGCCTTCATCTGCGCCCGTGAGCATCTGGGCGAGGATCGGCTCGGGCCGCAACTCAAGAAAATTTTCGGCGGCGTCTACATCGTCAACGAGAATATCAGCAAGGCTGCCGCTCAGGCGGCTCTCGATGCCGGCGACGCGGATGCGGTTGCGTTTGGGAAGTCCTTCATCGCCAACCCCGACCTGCCGGCACGCTTCAAGAAAGACGCGGCCCTGAACGAACCCCAGCCGGCGACCTTCTACGCGTCGGGACCAGAGGGCTATACCGACTACCCGGCGCTGGCGGCCTGATCGTCAATTTTGCAGGGGCGTCGGCTCGACGCCCCTGTGATTCACGACAGCGATCGTCACAGACTTTGATTTTCGGTGGAGGGAAGATCGCTTGGTTCAGGCGTGTCGTCAAAGCGCACGCGAGCCAAGGTCGCGATCTCGCTGAGGATCGTTGTTACAGCGGGTGGCACCCCAGCTTGGTTGCTCGCTGTCTCCGCGAGTTCACGGATTTTCTGCAGGACGGTGTCGAGATCATCGTGAGCTTGCATGGCGGCACTCCGAATTCCGTTTGAACACCGGTCGCGCGGTTAGGTTCCGTCCGCCGCTCCGGACAATGCCGCGGCTTCACGGTTCCTTGAGGCCTCGCGCCCATGCTGCTGGAGTTTTCCGCCTGGAACCCAGTACGGCATGCCTCGCCCCGTCCTCCCGCATGCGGGCTATGTCGCGCCCATGCTGCCGACCCTCGTCACGCATCCGCCCGAGGGGGATGAATGGGTGCATGAGATCAAGTTCGACGGTTACCGGACGCAACTCGCCGTGCAGGAGCGTGTGGTCCATGCCTATACGCGCAACGGACACGACTGGACCGCGAAATATGGGCCTGTTGTCGAGGCGGGACGCGACCTGCAATGTCGCTCGGCGATCCTCGATGGTGAATTGTGTGTCCAGAGCGAGGCGGGGCTCACGAGCTTCAAGGCATTGCGCCGTGCGATCACTTCGGCACCCGACCGTCTCGTCCTGTTCGCTTTCGACCTGTTGGAGCTCGACGGGCATGATCTGCGGACCTTGCCGCTGAGAGAGCGCCGCCGGCACCTGAAGGACTTGCTGGAGGCGACATCCTCGCCCCGTATTCTCTTCAGCCCTGAGCATCTGGGCCAAGGCCCGGCCTTTTTCCGCGCCGCCGACAGCCATGGACTGGAAGGCATCGTCTCCAAACTCGCGGACAGCCGCTACATCGGCGGCCGCAGCAAGGCGTGGCTGAAGATCAAGAGTTTCACGATCGCCGATTACGGCATATTGGGCATCGAGCGTTCGGCCGCCGGCCATCCGGTGGCGCTTCTCGCGACACTCGGCAAGCATCCGAGCTATGTCGGGGATGCCGTCGTGACGCTGAAGCCGAAAGAGAGGGATCGCTTCTGGTCGCGCGTCGAGAAACTAGGCACGCCACGGGCGCGCCTCGGCGGTGCTCTCGCCAAGCGCCGCGCTTCCTGGGTGAGCGAGGGCCTCGTGGCGCGGGTCCGGCACCTGCGCGGGGAGGACAAGCTCCGGCACGCCACCATCCAATCGATCGGGCCGAAAGGCGAGCCTACCGACGAGCTCGATGCCGAGCGTCATCCGCGCGACGAATAGGCGCAATGTGATGGTCATAAGGGGCCGAGCGGGTTTTCGGCAGCTCTTCGTCGCGGTGGCTCTGCTTCTGCTCGGGCACCCTGCCCTCGCGCTGCCGGGACGCCCGTTCGCGACCGAAATCGCCTGCGAGAAGGCCAAAGCCTACGATGTCGCGACCTGCCGCCGCGCCTTCGCGATGGCGCGCGCCGACTATGTGGCGCACACACGTGCTTACCGAAACCGGGCCACCTGCTACCGGGCGTTCGGCCCCTGCATGCCCTGGCCGCTTGGGGCCGGGGCTTTTGCGCAGTTCCGGCCGCAATGGATGGGGATCGTGATGGCTGGCGTCGGCGGAGACGCGACCGCGGCCCCCCTGATCGCAACGGGCCGCATCAAATTGTCGTTCACGCCCCGGCCGCTCAACGGGCCGCTACCCGTCGAAGTTGCGGGCGAGACTGGAGAACCCAGCCGTCCAGGACCGCAGCCGAAGGGCGCCCTGTGCCGGCAGATCGAAGCGATCGCGGCCAAGGAACACCTCCCATCCGGATTCCTGGCGCGATTGTTGTGGCAGGAAAGCAGTTTCCGCACCCAGGTGGTCAGTCCGGCCGGTGCCCTCGGCATCGCGCAATTCATGCCCGAAACCGCCCAGGAACGCGGGCTCAACGATCCCTTCGATCCCGAGCGCGCGATCGCGACTTCGGCCGCCCTCCTCCGGGACCTCACGCGGCGCTTCGGCAATCTCGGGCTTGCGGCGGCGGCCTACAATGGCGGCCCGGCGCGCGTCACGGGATGGCTGAAGGGCCGCCGCACGCTGGCGCCGGAAACACACGACTACGTGCAGCGGATCACGGGTCGGCCGATCGAAGATTGGGCGGCCCGGTCCAATGTCGATGTCCCGCTTGTCGGCACCCCGATATCGTGTCCGGACCTGGCTGGTCCCGTCGCTGGATCCGCCGCGCGCTGACGGTGGCGTGAGAGTTAGGAGGCGTCACTCTCGATCGGCTCGTTATAGCCGACGATGCCGCTCGTGTCGTCGGCCAGCGCGAGGTAGAGCCCACCCGCTTGGATCAGAATGACCTGACCGTGCTGATCGTGCCGGCCGATCACGGCAATGATGTCGCCCGGGAGGATCTGCTTTTCCGCAAGCTCGGTTTCCAGAATGGCGAATCCAACCTCATCGATGTCTTTGCGCTGCATGGCGAGGCTCCTTGAGGTGAGGTAAAACGAAGGCTCCGGCATGAGGGAACCCGTCGCCCTAGGCCCTGAGACACGATACCGGTGGTACCGCGGTTCGTGCAGGCCACATCCCATCCTGCCTGCGGCGCGACACGCCCAATCCGGACCTGTTTCGAGGGGCGCCGCCCATTACTTCGTCCATATGGGGGACAACCCGCGTCGGACGGTCGGGTTCGGGCAGAAAGCTGGAAATCCTCATCGATCCCGGCAGTTTCGCATCAGGCGAGGTCGACCGTGCCGATCTCGCCTGCCCGTGCCGGCTGGCCGGTAGCGACCGCCTTAAGGTAACCGAACGCATAGACAAGCGCGCTTGTCGGCGTGTCCCAATATTCGGCCCGCTCCGCATGCACCCGGATCATGACGACATTCTCATCGCTCGGCCCGCCAGGGAACCAGGCGCGGTAGATCTCGCTCCAGTTCTTTGTGACGGTGGCGCGGTCCGCCACGATTTCGGCCCTGCCGTTGATCGAGACGAAATGCTGCTGTTTCGGGTCGGCGAAGCTCACGAGGATCTGCGGATCCGTCTCGACCTCCTTGACCTTGCGCGAGTCTTTTTTCGTAAAAAACCAGAGATCGCCGTCGCCCTCCACAGAACGATAGGCCATCGGGCGCGCATGCAGCGGCGCACCGTCCCGGCCTCGCGTGATGAAGAGGGCGTAGTCCATCCCCTCGATCAGCTCCAGAACCTTTCGCCTGCCGGCCACGTCGTCGGTCATTGATATCCTTGCGGTGAACCGCCCTTCGAGGGCGATCCCCGTTGTATACGCCCGGAGAGCCCCGGTCAGACCGTCGCCTTGCGGCGGAAGCGCGCGCGGCTCCTTAGGCGGCCTTCGCCACGAGACCGTGCGGGTCGAGCACGTATTTGGCAGCCGCACCCTTGTCGAAATCCTCGTAACCTCTTGGGGCTTCGTCGAGCGAAATGACCTGGGCGTTGACGATTTTGGCAATCGGCAACCGATCGTACAGCAACGCATTCATGAGCTGGCGATTGTAGCGCACCACCGGGGTCTGCCCGGTGTGGAACGACAGCGCCTTGGACCAGCCGAGGCCGAAACGCAGGCTGAGACTGCCCTGTTTGGCAGCCTGTTCGGCAGCGCCCGGATCGGCGGTCACATAGAGGCCCGGAATGCCGACCGCGCCGCCGGCCCGGGTGACCTCCATCATCTGGTTCAGGACAACCGCTGGCTGCTCGCCGCCAGCATGCCCGCGCGCTTCGAATCCCACAGCATCGATCGCGGCATCGACCTCGGGCACGCCGACCACTGCGGCCACGAGTTCCCCGAGCTTGTCGTGCCGGCCGAGATCGATCGGCTCGAAGCCGACCGACTTCGCGTGGGCGAGGCGCTCGGCATTGAAATCGCCGATCATGACGACCGCCGCCCCCAGCAGCCTTGCGGAGGCCGCAGCCGCCAGCCCCACGGGTCCGGCCCCCGCCACGTAGACGGTCGAACCAACGCCGACGCCGGCTTTGACGGCGCCATGAAAGCCGGTTGGAAGGATATCGCTCAGCATCGTCAGATCGCGGATCTTCGCCATGGCCCGATCGCGGTCGGGGAACTTCAGCAAGTTGAAGTCGGCATAGGGCACCATCACGTAACGGGCTTGGCCGCCGATCCAACCGCCCATATCGACATAGCCGTAGGCACCACCCGGACGGGCATGGTTGACGTGAAGGCAGACACCCGTGTCGCCGTCCTTGCAAGTCCGGCAGCGCCCACATGCCACATTGAAGGGCACCGACACGAGATCGCCGACGTCGAGCATCTCGACATCAAGCCCCTTTTCGATCACCTCGCCGGTAATCTCGTGACCGAGCACGAGTCCGGCGGGTGCGGTGGTCCGACCTCGGACCATGTGCTGGTCGGAGCCGCAGATGTTGGTCGACACGACCTTCAGGATGACGGCGTGCTCGATGCGCCTGCCGTCGGGACTTTGCAGTTTCGGATCGGCAATATCCTGGACCTCGACCTTGCCGGGTCCGATGTAGACGACGCCACGATTGCCACTCATTTGCGCTTCTCCCTTTATGATTATGCACGGAGAAGTGTGAGCGGATGGATGGCCGCGGCTTGGTCAGATGCGACCGCAGCTAAGCGGCCGACGTCGCATTCGATCTGAGATGAGCGGGTCGGCTATATTTTACCGACGGCCAGCCGAGATCCTCGGTCTCACGAACAGTCGAGGCTGGTGTCTCAGCGGCCGAACATCGGACGTCGCGGCAGGGTCGGAAACGGATCGGAGCGGTCGTCGCCGAACACCTCCTTCGACGACCAGGCCGGCTCTTCGGGCGGTACGGTTCGGGCCGTCTCGCTTCGCAATTCGACATTGGCCGGACCCGTGGCGCCGCTGTCGCGGCAGGCGCGACAGAAAGCGAGCCGGCCGAGATCGCCAAAGGTCGGCACGGCCGTGAGGTCGGCCAGTTGCGGCTCGTCGAGCACAGTGGCCTCGCCGCAGTCGTTGCAGACGATCGTGATGCGCCGGAAGGACGACAGCGGCTTGCCGGCATCGGGATGGGTGCCGCCAACCCCAGTGACGGATTCAGAAAAAGGCACGCGCTTCATGCGGTCTCCCGGCTGAGGTCACGTCTCTCACGACTCGCCGCGCTGCGCCAGCCGTCGTTTTCGTGGACGTCACAGCTCTTTCGAAGCGCTTCTCATCGACCACAGAGCCGCTACACTCGTGTGGCAAACAGTTGGAGACCGGGCGATCCTTGCACAAGATCCAGCATCCTTCCATCGGCCCGCGACTCTGCATGACGCGTGAAGGAATACACCCTTCCGGCCCCAGTTAGCCTTCCTTGCGCCTTCCCTCCACCCAGGCCCTGCGCGCCCTCGAGGCCTTTGCCCGCCACGGCAGCGTGTGGCGGGCTGCCGAGGAACTGAACCTCACCCGCAGCGCCGTAAGCCATCAATTGCGGCTGCTCGAACAGGATCTCGGCTTCGACGTCCTCAAACGCGCCGGCAAGGGCGCGACGTTGACGCCGCAGGGGCGCCGCTACGCGGTGGATGTCCGCAAGGCGCTCACGCTGCTCGGTGACGCGGCGGTGCAATATGGTGAAAAGGGCATCCGGGGCGCACTGACCTTGAGCTGCACGCCGGGCTTCGCCTCCTTCTGGCTCTGCACTCATGTGGCGGAGTTCAAGCAATTGTACCCCGACGTGGCCCTGCGCATCGTCACACCGGCCCGACTCGACGATGTCAACGCCCCGGAGGTCGATGCCTTCATCGCCTATGGCGATGGAAATTGGCCACGTTGTTCGGTGGAACTGCTCAGTGCCGTCGAATTCACCCCGCTCTGCAGCCCTGTGCTCCTGAACCAGATCGGCGGCCTCGCCGAGCCGCGGGACGTCTTCCGCGCCCTGCTGCTGCACCTCAACGATCACGACGACTGGGTCCGCTGGTTCGCGGCCGCCGGTCTCGCGCCGGGCAATCTCGAACAGGGCGTCGTCTTTTCCGACATGAACCTGGTTCTGGCCGCCGCAAGTGCCGCGCAAGGAATTGCCATGGGGGATGAGCTGACCTGCCGCCAGGCGCTCGACACGGGCCGCCTCGTCCGCCCCTTCGATCTGGCGATCCGGTCGAACCGGGCTTACTATTTCGTCGCCGAAGACCGCCGCAGCGCCAATCCCGCCATTCACGCCCTCTCGGATTGGCTGAAATCGCGGCTGGCCCAGACCGCTCCGGTGCTCCGTCCAGCTTAGAAAACCGGCAGTTGCGCCACAGAATTCGGCAGTGCCGTGAAAGAAATTGCCGCAACCCTTGAACGATCTTCGTTTGTCGTGAGCGAACCACGCCAGTAACATCTGATCGAGGACTGGGAGCGGGACGGAGTGACGACGCGGGCTGTCGGATTGAAGGCGGAGGGGATCGGCAAGGCCTTCGGGTCGTTCCGGGCGCTCGACAATATCTCGCTCGACATCGCACCCGGCGAATTCCTGACCCTGCTGGGGCCGTCCGGCTCCGGTAAGACCACGTTTCTCATGATCTTGGCTGGTTTCGAGAAACCGACAGTCGGGCGGCTGACGAGCGAGGAGACCGACATCACCACACGGTCGGCCGAGGCGCGTTCCTTTGGCATGGTGTTCCAGGGCTATGCGTTGTTCCCGCACATGAGCGTGGAACAGAACGTCGCCTTTCCGCTCCAGGTCAGGGGAGTTCCGCGCGAGGAGATCGCCAAGCGCGTCGATGCGATGATCGCGCGCGTCGGTCTCGTCGGTCACGAGAAGAAGCGGCCCGCGAAACTTTCCGGGGGGCAGCAGCAACGCGTGGCGCTCGCCCGGGCGCTGATCTTCGAGCCGCCGGTTCTGCTGCTCGACGAGCCGTTCTCGGCGCTCGACAAGCATTTGCGCGGGCGCATGCAGGACGAAGTGAAGCGCCTGCACGGCGAGTTCGGCACGACCTTCGTGTTCGTCACCCATGATCAGAGCGAGGCGCTCTCGCTGTCGTCGCGCGTGGCGATCTTCAACCACGGGGAGTTGCTGCAGATCGCGACCCCGCAGGCGATCTACGAGCGGCCCGAAAGCCGTTTCGTCGCGGAGTTTCTCGGCGAGATCAATCTCCTACCGATCGAGCGTGTCGGCCATTGCGCGGCCGGCACGAGCGGTCTGTTCGAGGGACATGCGATCAAAGCCCCAAGTCAGGACCATGCGGCGGCGACCGGTACGCTCGCGATCCGGCCGGAACATATGTCGGTTTGCGCCACCCGACGGGGAGACCACAACGGCGTGGCGGCTTGCGTGACCGGGACTACCTATCTCGGCGCCGCCATGCGGCTTGCCCTTGCCACCTCGGGCGGGACCCGGCTGAGTGTCACCTTGCCCATGGAGGCCGCCGCCGCCGCCCTGTCCAAGGGGCCGGATCTGTGGGTCACATGGCCGGCCGACAAGGGCTTTCTTCTTCCCGAACCGCATTGAACCCAAGGAGCACGTGCGTGAACGACGCTTTCCAGAAAGACTGCCTCGAACTCCTCGCCGACCAAGTGGAGCGGGGCGCGTTGAGCCGCCGCCGCTTCACGCAACTCGCCGCCATGGTCCTGGGCGGAGGCCCCTTGGCGCTTCAGGCCGGCGGGGCACGGGCGGCCGACAAGCAATTGGTGCTGGTCAATTGGGGCGGCGACGCTCTGAAGGCCTACGACAAGGCTTACGGCCAGGCCTTCGAGAAGGCGACCGGCATCACCGTGAAGGAAGACGGCACGGGCCCCACCGAGGGGGCCATGACGGCGCAATTCAAGAGCGGAAAACCGACCTGGGACCTCGTCGACGCCGACCCGTTCTCGGCCATCTCGCTCGGCAAGCAAGGCATGATCGAACCCATCGACTATGCGATCGTCGACAAGTCGAAGATGCGGCCGGGCTTTGCCTGGGACTATGCGGCATCGACCTATTTCTTCTCCTACATCATCGCTTATGACGCACAGAAATTCGGCAAGAACCCGCCAAAGAGCATGGCGGATTTCTTCGACACCAAGACATTTCCGGGCAAGAGGTCGCTCTACAAATGGGGCACCGGCATGTGGGAAGCGGCCCTGCTGGCCGACGGTGTCGCACCCGAAAAGCTCTACCCGTTGGACCTCAAGCGCGCGCATGACAAGATCGCGGCCTTCAAGGACAATGTCGTCTCCTACTGGGGCGGCGGCGCTGAAAGCCAGCAGGTGATGTTGAGCGGCGATGCCTCCATGGGCCTCATCTGGTCGACCCGGGCGTCGCTGCTCGACAAGGATCCGGGCGGCCAGGTCAAGTTCATCTGGGACCAGGGCCTTATCTCGCCGGGGTCGCTGGCCGTGATCAAGAACAATCCGGGCGGCAAGGACGCCGCGATGAAATTCATCGCCAGCACGTCCGATCCGCAAAAGCAGCTCATCATGTTCGACATGCTGGGCCAGGGGCCGGCCAATCCCGCGACCGACGCGCTGATCCCGGCCGATCAGAAGAAATACAATCCGGTCGACCCCGCCAACATGAAGGTCCAGATCCCACTCGACATGCCCTGGTACGCCGACAATTACGGCGCGGCGCTCGACACCTACACCAAGATCATCTCGGGCTGACAATCGACGTCTCTTCTCCCGCCGGCGCGGGCGAAGACCTCTTGCACGAAGCCGTTCCATGCGACTGCGCACACCACAGCTGACCCAGATCCTGTTCACCGCCCCGCTGCCGGTATTGCTGCTGCTCGTCTACGTGATCCCCTTCCTTGGCATCGCGCGATGGAGCGTGACGATGCCGACGCTCGGCCTTGGGCAATACGAGAAGCTCGTCGGCGATCCGCTCGTGCTCTCGGTGCTGGTGCGCACGGTCCGGATCTGCGCGACCGTGACGGCGCTGTCGGTCGCGGCCGCCTACGCGATCGCCTATGTCTGGGTGCGGGGAACACGGTGGCAGCAGCGGGTCGCGGAACTCTGCATCCTGGTGCCGTTCTGGATCTCGGTACTCACCCGCGCCTTCGGGTGGCTCGCCCTGCTTTCCAACCGCGGCCTCATCAACACTTGGCTGCAGGCCGCGGGCCTCATCGACAGTCCGCTCAGCATGGTCCGCAACGAGGCGAGCGTGGTGGCCGGCATGACGCATGTGCTGATCCCCTTCGCGGTGTTTCCGCTGGCCTCCGCCATGCGGGCCGTCGACGAACGGGTGCTGCTCGCCGCGCGAGGGCTCGGCGCATCGCGCCTGCGGATCTTCTGGTCCGTCTTCCTGCCGATGACGGCGCCAGGCGTGATTGGCGCGGCCTTGATCGTCTTCGTGTTCACGCTCGGCTTCTTCGTGACGCCCGCCATTTTGGGCGGCGGCCGCAGCATCATGATGGCCGAACTCGTCTATCTGCGCATGTTTCAGAGCCCGGATTGGGGGCTTGGCGCGGCGGTCAGCGTCATGCTGGTCGTTGTCGTGATGGGGTTGATGGCCGCTCTGTTCCGCTTCGCGCGGCCGGCCCTCATGGGAAGCGCGCGATGACGCTTCAGCGCCCCGGGCCCGCGGCCCTGACCCTTGCGACCGGCGTGGCGCTGTTTCTCCTGCTGCCGCTCTTGGCCGTGGTGCCGATCTCCTTCACGCCCGCCCGTTTCCTCACCATGCCGAACGGCACATGGTCGCTCCTCCACTACCGCGACCTCATCGACAATCCGGATTGGATCGCCGGCATCCTGCTGAGCCTAAGAATCGGGCTCGTCACGAGCGTGATCGCGACGGGGCTCGCCCTTGCGTTCGCCCTCGGCGTATGGATGTACCAGCCGCGCTTTGCGGCCGTGCTGGTCGGCTTCGTGCTGCTGCCCATGATCGTCCCGCCGGTCGTCTCTGCCATGACGCTCTATTTCCTGCTCACCGGTCTGTCGCAGGTCTCCTCCCTGGTCGGATACGACACTTGGCTCGGCGTCACCCTGGCCCATGTGGTGATGACGGTGCCGTTCGCGGTGGTGTTGATCTTCGTGGCGCTGGCCCAAGTCGATCGCCGCATCGACCTCGCGGCGCGCGGGCTCGGGGCGAGCGTCCTGCAGCGCGCCTTCCGGATCATTCTGCCCAACATCCGGTTCGGCGTGCTGAGCGCGGCCCTCATGGTCTTCGTCCTGTCCTGGGAGGAGATCGGCGTGACGCTGTTCATCACCAGCGTCAACGCTGTGACGCTCCCCCGTCTCATGTGGATGGGCGTGCACGACAATATCGATCCCGCCATCGCCGCCCTGTCGGTCGTGCTGATCGTCATCACAACCTTGGTGCTTCTGGGCCGCATGGCCTTGCAGCGCCCCGAAACTGCCTGAGGATCTGACCATGGATGAAGTGTTCGGCCGCCGCGATATGATCACGCCGGCGCGTCTCAAGGACCTAAGCGCCAAATCGGATGCCGCCGGCTTCGTGCAGCTCGGAAGCCATCTGGGCGCGATCGCGCTGTCCGGCGCCGCGCTGATCTACACCTGGGGAAGCTGGTGGGCCGTGCCGGTCTTCGTGGTGCACGGCACGCTCCTCAACTTCCTCTACGCCGGCCAGCACGAGATGAGCCACTGGACCGTATTCAAAACCAAGAAGCTCAACGAGATTTTCGGGCGATTGTTCGGCTTCGTCCTGTTCTACCCGCGCGACTTCGACCAGATCCAGCATTTCGCCCACCACCGCTACACGCAGGACTGGGAGGGCGATGGCGAACTCGCGCGGGACCGCTACTCGCTCACCTCCTATCTCCTCTGGGTGCTCGGCCCGACCTATTGGTACACACGCGCCCGCCGCATCCTGCGGTTTTCATTCGGCATCGTCAGCGAGCCCTACATCCCTGAGAGCCGCAAGCCGGAGGTGATCCGCGAGGCGCGCTGGCACCTGGCCGGCTATGCCCTCATCGCGTTCGTGTCGGTCCTCACGGGAAGCTGGTTGGCCCTGCAGCTCTGGCTTCTGCCGATGCTGGCGCTGAAACCCGTGCATCAATTGCAGAACACGATTGAGCATCTCGGCCTGCCGCATGTCGACACGATCACCGAGAACACCCGCTCGACCCGCACCAATGCCGTGATGCGCTGGATGGCGTGGAACATGCAGTACCATACCGCCCATCACGCCTTCCCGGGCGTGCCCTGCTACAAGCTGCCGGAACTGCACAAGACGATCTTCGTCGAGAAGGGCCGCAAGCCCCAAGCCATGACCTATCTCGGCTTTCAATGGGCCGTGGTGAAGGCCTTCTGGAACGGCCGGACGGAGGCCGATTATTCCGACGACAAGATCTGGATCAGCGACGACACGGATCTGGAGCCCGTCGCACCTCGGGTGCGGGCGTGACCACTGATGCCTTCCTTCTCCCGCTACGCGGGAGAAGGTGGCGCGGCAAAGCCGTGACGGATGAGGGGCAACGCGGCGCCGGGAACTCCCTCATCCGACCTTGCTTCGCAAGGCCACCTTCTCCCGTTCACACGGGAGAAGGGACGTGAGCCTTCGCGTCTATCAATCTCTCTGGGCCACCGAGCTCCGCCGTCCGGGAACCCCCGAGCGTCCCATCCCCGAACGCTTCGATCGTGTCCGCGACGCGGGCTTCGACGGCATGGCGGTCGACCTCGGGGCGATGGATCTCACGGCGGCCCGCGCCACGGTGCCGGACTTCGTCCGCACTGGCCTGCGCGGCCTGCTCACCGCCTTTCCGACATCGATCGAGGAGCTGCGCCCGGCTCTCCACCTCGCCAAGGACATCGGATCGCCCTTCGTCATCGTTGTCGGTCAGGTCATGCCGCTTGGCGTGGCCGACATGGCGGAGGTGATCCGCGCGTGGCTGCGGATTGCCGCTGAAGAGGGTGTGCCGCTGCAGTTCGAGACGCACCGCAACTGCATCACCAACGATCTGTTTTCGACGCTGCTGCTGCTCGATCTCATCCCCGAAATGCGCCTCAGTGCGGATCTCTCGCATTATGTCGTCGACCGCGAGATGATGCAGCCCATCACTGCCGCTTATCAGGATTACGTCACACGCATCCTGACCAGAGCCGACAGTTTTCAGGGCCGCGTCGCCAACCGCTGCCAGGTGCAACTGCCGCTCCACTTCCCCCAACACCAAGTCTGGATCGACACGTTCCGGGCGTGGTGGCGCCGGGGTTTCGCGCTGTGGCAGGCGCGGGCGGAAGCCGCCGACGATTGCATCTTCCTTTGCGAACTCGGGCCGCGTGACTATGCCATCACGGATGTGAACGGCGAAGAACTGTCGGACCGCTGGGAGGAAGCGCTGATGTTGAAACGCTGGGCGCAAGAAGACTGGGCGGCCGCTTCCCTTCTTCTCTGAAGGGACGATGCCTGCATCATGGAGCATCGACGGCATCCGACCATCTCTCGGCGGGTGCGCGTTGTTGTCGTCACGGGTGAGCGCTGAAGCCGGTTCCGAAGAGCATGTTCAGCCCCTCGGACATGGTCGGATGCGCCAGGATGCCGTCGCGCAAGGCGGTGTACGGCAGGCCGGCCAGCATCGCCATCTGCACGACCGCCAGGACCTCGCCGGCCTGGGCTCCGAGCATCGCGAAGCCAAGGATCTGATCGCTGTCCGCCGCGACGACGGCTTTCATGAGCCCGGTCCGTTTCGAAAGGGTGCGGGCGCGGGGGACCACGTCGACCGTTAGTCGCGCGACACGATAGGACATTCCCGAGCGCTCGGCCTCGCCCTCGCTCAGGCCGACGCGGGCGAACTCGGGGTCGATGAAGAGGCATGACGGGATCAGGCGCCCCTTCGTGGTCCGGTCGCCGCCCGTGATGCCGCTCTTGGCCACGCGGTAGTCGTCGAGCGAGACGTGGGTGAACATGGGGCTGCCCGCGACCTCGCCCAGCGCCCAGACGTCGGGCGCCGACGTCCGCAACCGCTCGTCGACCTTGATGAAGCCGCGCCCGTCGAGGTCGACGTCCGCGACCTCCAGGCCGATATCGCGTGTCATCGGCTCGCGGCCAGCGGCGACCAGAAGGTGGGACCCCGACAGACTTCGGCCGTCGAACAGGGTCACCGTGACGTGGTCGCCGGAGCGTCCCTCGACCGCGACGATCTCGGCACCCATGGCGAGGTCGATGCCATCGGCGACGAAGAGGTCCCGGATCGCCGCTGCAATATCGTCATCCTCGCGTGCCACAAGACGCGGCCCGCGCTCGATCAGCGTGACCGCGCTGCCGAGCCGCCGGAAGGCCTGCGCCATTTCGAGGCCCACGTAGCCGCCGCCGAGCACGATAAGATGGGTGGGGAGGACATCGAGCTTCAGGGCCTCCACGTGGGTCAGGGGGCTCGCCTCGCGGAGGCCGGTCACCGGCGGGATCGCGGCGCGGGTGCCGAGGTTCAGGTAGATGCGCTCGCCCGTGAAACGTCGGATGCCTCCTGCCGTCTCGACCTCGATCACCCGGGGGGCGACGAAGCGGCCCCAGCCGATCACCAACTCGAACCCGCTCGCCGCGAAGGCGCGTCGGTTGAAGTCGACCATGTCCGCGACGACCTCGGCCGTGCGCGCCGCGACGCGGTGCATGTCCACATGTAGGTCGCCGGCTTTAGTGCCGAAGAAGCCGGCATGCCGGACCGTCTCGGCGACCTCGGCGCTGCGGACCAGGGCCTTGGTGGGGATGCAGGCGATGTTGATGCAGGAGCCACCGATCATGCCGGCCTCGATGACGGCGACCCGCTTGCCGCCTTTGCCTGATCCATCGCCAGCGTCTTGCCGGCTTTGCCGCCGCCGAGGATGAGAATGTCGTAAGCGTCGATCTCGGTCATGGTGCCTCTCTTGCGCTTATCATGGTCGTGGAACCGCGCCCGCCGCTCAAGAACCGTGTTCGAGAAGCGCGATTCCGATCACCACGGTGGAGCAGGCGCCCAAGACAGAACCGGATCGATGGGCAGATTTTGAGCGGGTTCCAGCCGTAAAGCAAACTCGTCGGACACTCTCAGGCCGCGGAGCATCTCTCCGATTGGGTGAAAGGCGATCATCGTCTCGCCGTTGCCGGCGTCTCGGACGAGAACGCGCGGCGGGAGATCCAGAGCCGCACTTGGAACGGAGAGCATCGCCGGGGTGCATTCAGCCGAAGATTGAGGATCGTGGAGTTTTGGACAACCTAGACCTCCGACATCGATCTGCATTCCGTCGGGAGTGCGGTGGTGACGTGCAGGTCCGGTGCATGCCCGCGGCGCTCGGCTCATTGAGCACTTGGCTGTTCCGGAACCAGAAACCGGACCGTCTGTCGGTCGATCACATGATGGGTGGGATCGGCGAGTTCGACGAGCACGTGGTGCGGACCGGGGACGAGGCCGACGAGGATGATCGTCTCACCGCTGGCGTCGACGAAGTGCCACGGCGCATCGTCGACGGTGATGTGGACGTGTCCGATGCGTGGCGAGACCTGGAGTGCGCCCTTGCCGAAGACCGGAACGATCCGCAAGTTCTCCGAACGGTACTGGATGAACACGTGACCAAGGGCCAGCGGCTCGGGAAGCGGCGGATCGACAATCAGCTTGGGTGCGGGCTCGTTCTCGATGGCGACAAGCGGCGACGGCCCCCGGATGTCCCTCGCGGTTTGCGCCGATGCTGCACCGTTGACCATCAGGGTCGCGGCCAGCGTGGCGAGGATATGCTGAAGCGCTGCAGGCACGGCGATTTTCCAGATCCGAAACAGGACGGGTCTTCTTGCGTCACGATCACACGCCCTCATAGACGAGCTTGGTGAAGAGCGCCGAGCCAATGACGAACTTGCCCCATTTGCCGTCAAAGGCGGCGGTCGGTTTGGCCGCAATGATTGCGTCCAGAGAATGCCCGCTGCTCTTCAAGGCGGCCACGCTGGCCCTCGCGCCGACCAGCATGTCGCGAAACGCCTGCAGTTCGGCGCGATTGCTGACCGGCGGGCCGTGGCCGGGGATGATGATGGTCTTGTCGGTCGTCATTGCTAGGTCGGCATCGGCCGCTCGGATCGAACCGTCGATGCTGCCGCCGGTCGAGTAGTCGATAAAGGGGTAGATCCCGTTCCAGAACGTGTCACCGGTGTGCAGCACATCCGGCTCCTTGAAGTAGACCGAGATATCGCTGTCGGTATGGGCCGGCCCATAATACTTGAGGGCGATGGTGGTGTTGTTGAGGCTCAGGGTTCGCTCGTCGGCAAAGAGATCGGTTGGCAGGGCGTCCGCGGAGAGCGGTTGGAAATCGTAACTCCAGTCGTCGACCCGCTGCATCGTCAGGAGATGCTTGCGCGTGTTTTCATGGGCCAGGATTTTAGGGCCGAGCTCGTGTAACCATTCGTTGCCGTTGGCGTGATCGAAGTGCCAATGCGTGTTGATCAGGTGGGTGACGGGCTCCGGGCCCAGAGCCGCAAGCGCGGTCGCAACCTGCGGGCGGGACACTGCAATTCCGGCATCGATGAGGACCTTGCCGTCCGGGCCGCTCAGGACTGCCACATTGCCGCCGGACCCTTCCAACACGGCGATGTCGCCGCGCAGCCGGTGGATGGTGATCGGCGTTGTGACAGCCGCGGATTTGATCTGCTCCACAATGCCAAGCGCTTCCGCATAGGCTTGGCGGGGTGTGAGCCATGTGCCGGCAGCGAGCGCCGGGGCCGATAGGCAGCACAGGCAAAATCCGCGCCGCGACATCTTCTGGCCGTGTGCCATGACCATCCCTTCCCTCATCCGATCGGTTCAGATTTGCGACATGCGGTGAGCCGCGCCGCTCACTGCGGAGCAAGCTTTCGGTCGAGGAAGTCATGGATCAGGGGCACCATGACATCGGCCTTGTCCTCAAGCGCGAAGTGGCCGGTGTCGAGCATGTGAACTTCCGCATCGGGAAGATCACGAAGGTAGGGTCCCGCGCCGTCCGCCGGGAATATCTTGTCGTTCTTGCCCCAGACGATCAGCGTTGGAGGCTTCTTGTCTCTGAAGAAGGCCTGGAATTGCGGATAGAGCGGAACGTTGCTTCCGTAGTCATGGAAGAGGTCGAGCTGGATGTCCTTGTTGCCGGGACGGTCGAGCAGGGCCTGATCGTGAGCCCAATTGTCCGGGTCGATCCGGGACACGTCCGCAACGCCGTCGGTGTACTGGAACTTGGTCGTTTCCGGTGAGACAAGGAAACTCAAGGCTTCCCGATGCGCCTTCGAGTTATCGGCCCAATAGGCCTTGATCGGGTCCCAGAACGCCTTGAGGCCTTCCTCATAGGCGTTGCCGTTTTGCACGATAAGGGCGGTGACACGCTCGGGGTGCTTGAGGGCGAGCCGATAGCCGACCGGTGCTCCATAGTCCATGACGTACATCGCATAGCTCTTCGCGCCGACCTGCCCGAGGAGGCCATCCATCAATTCGGCATAGTGCTCGAACGTATAGGCGAAGGTTGTATGATCGGGAGCCGCGCTTTCTCCGAACCCCGGATAGTCGGGTGCGATCACGCGGTAGCAGTCGGCCAGAGCCGGGATCAGATTCCGGAACATGTGCGAGGAGGTCGGAAACCCGTGCAGAAGCACGACCACGGGTGCGCCGGACGGGCCAGCCTCGCGGTAGAATATGTCGGCCCCGTCGATCTTTGCCGTTTGGTAATGCACCACCGGCATCCCGGACGTACCGGACCTGCAGGCCGGCGCCCCGGCATGGGCCGTTGCCAGGGGAGCCGCCGCCAAGAGCATCAGCGACGCCGCCGTTGATGGAAAGATCGGGGCTCGGAACGGGTGTCGCATGATCGCTCCAGGAACTGGTCGGGGTGACGCAATGGCACGGGATCGAGACCGGACCCGCGCGAGCAAAGACCGAGTGTCAGCCTTTGATGAAGGCGAGCAGTTCGGCATTGATGCGGTCTTTATGGGTGGTGCACATGCCATGCGGCGCGTCCTTCACGACGACCAGCTTGGCGTCCTTGACGATCTTGGAGGAAAGCAGGGCTGAATCCGCGATGGGAACGATCTGGTCGTCATCGCCATGCAGCACCAATGTTGGAACGTCGAACTTGTGGAGATCACCAGTCAGATCGGTCTCCGAAAAGGCTTTGATGCAGAAATACGAGGCCGGCAGGCCTGCCAACATGCCCTGCAGCCAAAAGGAGTCTTGCACGCCAGCCGAGATCACGGCATTGGGGCGATTGTAACCGTAAAACGGCAGACTCAAATCTTTCCAGAACTGCGAGCGATCGGCCAGCACGGCTGTTCGAAGCTTGTCGAAGGCTTCCAGCGGCAGGCCGCCAGGATTGGCTATGCTTTCTAGCATGGCGGGCGGAACGGCACTGATCAGGACCGCTTTGGAGACCCGCTTGGTACCGTGACGTCCAATGTAGCGGGCGACTTCCCCGCCGCCGGTTGAGTGGCCGACATGAATGGCATCCTTCACGTTGAGAGACTCGACCAAGGTGGCGAGATCGTCGGCGTAGGTGTCCATGTCATTGCCTGCCCAGGACTGACTGGAACGACCGTGACCGCGCCGGTCATGGGCGATACAGCGAAACCCTCGGCTCGCAAGGAAGAACATCTGGTCCTCGAACGCATCGGCGCTCAAGGGCCAGCCGTGGCTGAACACGATTGGCTGGCCTGACCCCCAATCCTTGTAATAAAGCTCGGTGCCGTCTCTCGTCGTGATGGTACCCATCGCGCGGTTCCTCCGGACTTTGAGCATGGCCGAGCCGCTCGCTCGGCGGGGCTCGTGGCTAGTCGCCGTTTTCTTCAGCCGCGAAAGCGATTGCGGCTCAATTTACTTTCGAGATTGACATCGCGACGAGTTGGAAAGGATCACATCGACCGGTTGCTGAGCGTCGCGACAAACATTTCGGGCACGCTGCCTCTTAGCCTCTAATTTGATACAGATCGTATCGGCCGCGCTGACGCGACCTATATTGGCTCGCTCGGGGCCAGCCGAAGCATAAAATGCTTACAAAAAACCTAGCGTGTAGCATTTAACCAATTGCCCTTCATATGACCAGCGGTATTGTTGAAAACAACCTTTTCGCATTCTGGAAGGACGGACCTTATGGACCGCCTCGACTCAATGTCTGTGGTCGTCAACGTGGCGGAAACGGGCAGTCTGTCCGCGGCATCGAAAAAGATCGGTGTTTCCGTGCCGACGATCAGTCGCAAACTTTCCGATCTCGAAGCTCACCTGAACGTGGAGCTGTTTCAGAGGTCCTCTCGTCGGATGTCGCTGACCGAGGCGGGCCGGTCCTATGTCGCGGCGTGTAAACGCATCATCGAGCAGATCGAGGATGCGGAGCGGGAGGCCTCTGGAGAATATCGAACGCCGACAGGCGATCTGACCGCGACCTCCCCGTGGGGGATCGGGCACTTGCACCTATTGCCGCTCGCCTCCGAGTTCCTCACCGTCTATCCTGAAATCAACTTGCGTCTTCTGCTGAGCGATCGGGTGCTCAGCCCGATAGAGAACAACATCGACGTCGGAATCCGGATTGGGCCGCTGCCGGACAGCAGCATGGTTGCGACCCGCATCGGCTCGATCAGGGTGGTGGCTTGCGCGAGTCCCGCCTATCTCGCCCGTCGAGGGACGCCCGTTTCCCTGGACAACCTGTCCGATCATGATTGCATCACCGTCGACGAGGTCGGCCCCCCGCGCGTCTGGAAGTTTGTGAAAGACGGTGTAGAAGTCGCGACCCCTATTCGCTCGCGACTTACCGTGAGCACATCGGAGGCGGCCGTCCAAGCGGCTGTCCTGGGCGTCGGGATTGCTCGCGTCATGGCTTACAAAATGGAGGCGGAGAGGAGAGCCGGCACACTCGTCGTTATACTGGAGGCATTCGAGAAGGAGCCCTTGCCGGTCCAAATCCTCTACACGGAGAGAAAGCCCATGCCGCTCAAGCTCAGGGTTTTCCTCAATTGGTTGACGCCACGGCTGAAAGCCCGATTGGCGCCGTTTGTAGCTTGAATGATGGTTCCCCGACCAAACCGGATCAATCCCACATCGTCGCGCGGCCGGTCGTGAACATCCTGCGCTTGGTCTTGACGACTGCCAGTTGCCCATGGTCGCTGATCGAGGTGGCCGGCGCTCATGCATCCGCCAGAAAGGTTCCGGCCTTTCGTCGGCCGGTTTTTATGATATCCAATAACAATGACGTTAGGCCGGGATATCAACAACTCGCGGGGACGCCCAGCAACGGGGCGCGGCGAGCCCGTTCTCGTAGGCTTTCAGCCTGACCCGCTCGCGGCACTCGATGTCTGTATCGCCGAACAGCCAGACTCGAAGCCAACAAGACCTGAGATGATCCGCACGATGGTAGAAGGACATCTTCGCGAGAAGGGCTATCTGCCGAAATGAAGGCGCCCCTGCTCGGAATTGGATTGCTGGCGCTGAGTCTTTCGACGAGCCAAGCTGACACGATCACCGGCGCGATCCTCGCCGACATGTGCGTCAAACACGAGCCTCGCGCCAGCTACTACATTCTCGGTGCGGTCGACGCGTTCAATGTGCGGCTCGGAGCACCGAAGCGGTTCTGCATCCCGAAAGGCTCCGATATCCCGGCCGATCACCTGACGAATATTGCCTGCAAATACGTCGTCGAGCATGCGGCGCAGCGGGAGGTGGAGGCTGGCGTGCTGGTCTACCGTAGCCTGCGAGATGCCTATCCGTGCGCAATGCGGAGATGATCCGAAAGATAAGGGAGGGCCGTGCTGGCACGGGAGACCCTGGGCCGACTATGCCCCGATCCAGAAACAATTTACCGGGAGGGCTGAGATAGGCTTGCCCGAACAGGCGAAGGTGGAGCGGTCCTTTTGCAGCCGTATGCTGCCTGAAGAGCTGCAGTGATGAGGCCGGCCGCCGGAAGTTGAGCGGTTCTAGCGTCGCCGCCCAAATAGGCTTTCAAGGTCTCTCGGACACCTGTCGTTGAGATCCCCTCTGGAAGGCAGATCTGGGTCCCATCAAGTCGCGCCGCCTGATCGACGAGAATGCCTGCCGTGAGCCCGTTGACATAGGCCGCACAGAGCTGGTCGGCCGCTGATCCAGGTGGGCTGCTGCACGCTGCGGAAAAGTCGCTCGCCTTCATCTCTGCGAAGGCGGGTGTGCCCATGAGCAAAATGACGATCCCAATGGAAGATCTCATGCTTACACCGGCTCTACCGCGATGGTTTTCCATCCAAACTGACTTATGCAATCACAGATTGCAACGACTCCCTCTCGTGAAGCAGGATCGCTCGGCCTGCTGGTTGTGCCGCTGTGCGGCCTCACGTGACGAGGCGCAGCGCGGCCGCGTCCTCGCATCGGTCATAACGCTCAGGCGCATCTCAGGGTTGAAAAAACAGGTCTTGCGCGTCCATTCGCGCGGAGGCTAAGGTTTTGTCAACTTCAGCGTGTATCGTGTGTGGGAGGTCATTGTTGGAGGGAATGAATATGAAGGTCTCCCGCCGACCCAATCTCAATCAAATTGCAGCACTTAAAACACGACTGTTTGGTTTCACCTTGATCGCGTCTGCGATCATTCTCAGCACAGCATGGGTCACCGCGCTTTTAGCACGCGTCGTCGAGGCGATACTCTGGATGTTTCGCTAATCTCCGAAATCGATCTCGGGCGCGATGTCGATCAGGTGCAGAAGGATCGCGAGGCCCAGCATCCATGCATTCACGACCATGAGCATGGTCCACCTCCCCCCACTTCTCTTTCAGTTAGAAGATCATGCGCCGGCCTCGGGCACCAGGGCCGGTGTGAAATATAGTTGCCGAACGGTTCAGTCGTCGGGTGTGAGAAAACGCCGGAAAACGGCCCCACGCGATGCCAGGCTGTCCATCTGTGGACACGCTGGTCTTCAACATGGGAGAGGGAGCATACGTCGCACGAAGAGCGACCCTTAGAGCACAGACTTCGCTGCATCGTCAATTAGTTACAGGTGACTAGGGTTCAGACTGGTCGCGTTTTAACACCCAGATGGCCATTGCGGTTACTTCTGATTGGCTGGGGATGTTTTGCGACGGGGTTCATGTTTCACATCCTGCACCTCCAGTCTTGCGACTGACTCACGCACAATGATCTTTGCCGCGAGCAGGCAACGGCGCGGCGCCATCCGTTCACCTTGGATGCGCTCGATCAACATCCGTGCCGCCTCCCGTCCGAGCTCGTAGGTCGGCTGGGCGATGACCGTAATGGCCGGCTCAACCGCGCTGGTCCAATCCGCGTCGTCGAAGGTGACGAGGGACAAGTGCCGCGGCACCACGAGTCCGGCACTGCGGGCCGCCCGCATCACGTCGAGCGCGATCTTGCTATCCGACGCCAGAATGGCCGTAGGGCGGTCGGGCGCGGACAGGAGGTCGCCGATGATCCCCTGCCCTTGTACGCCGCTGCTTGCTCCAAACCGGATGTAGCGCTCCGGTTCAGGCAGCGCCGCCTCGGCCGCGCCCTCCAAAAACCCGGCGATGCGGTTCAACACTGTGCTGAGCGTGATGTCGGACAAGCCGGTATAGCGTGGACTGGGCGCCTCGGTGGCTGTCACATAGCCGATCCTGCGGTGGCCGGCCTCGACCAGAAGGCGCAGGGCCTCTTTCGTGGCAGCCTTGCCGTCGACCAGGGCCGTGTCGATATCGAGGCCCGGAACGTCACGGTCGAGCAGAACCAGGGGCCGACCCCGTTTGAGAACCGCTTCGAGATGTGCCGTCCCGCGCATCATGGCCGGCGCGACGATGAGGCCATCCACTCCCTTCGCCAACATCACGTCGACGGCGGCTCGTTCCTCGACGATGTCCTCACTGGAGTTCGACAGGATCACGTCGAAGCCGGCGGCCTTGGCGCAGTCGCTCACCCCACGGACCGCGAGGCCGAAGAACGGGTTCTCGATGTCGCCGACAATGACGCCGATCGTCCCCGAGCGGCCCGTCGCCATGGTGCGGGCCAGTTCGTTCACGCGATAGTCGAGGCGCCGCGCCGCCTCGATCACGCGCTGTTTCACCTCGGCGCCGACCGTGCCGTAGTCGCCCAGTGCTCGTGCGGCGGTCGCTTTCGACACCTGGGCCATGCGGGCCACATCCGCGACGGTGACCTGTTTGTGCATCGTCGGCCGCTTTTCCATGCACGGGCACTAGCGAGCGCACAAATCTACGTCAAGGACCTAAAAATGCTTGTGAGACCGGTTTCACTTGCATAAGAGACCGGTCTCAGCGGTCGTTCTTGAGAATGACTCAGCCTGAGGCGAGAGGCGATGGCTTTCGACGCTTCGCATAAGGCTCTTCTGGTGGGAGGTGACGATGACAAACAGGTTTGATCGCCGCACGGTGCTGTTGTCCGCTGTTGCGGGTGGGTTTCTGCTGCCGGCCGCGGGCTTCGCGGCACCGGCCGGCAACCCCTACAATCTGATCGATCCCTCGACCATCAGCGTGGGGAGCATGGGCGACGCCAAGCCCTACACGTTCACCGACAGCAACGGCCAATTCGGCGGTTTCGATGTCGAACTTTTCCGCGACGTGGCGCGCCGGATCGGCTTCGACAAGGATCATGTCACCTTCACAGGGCAGGACTTCTCAGCCTTGCTTCCGTCGGTGGCGAACGGCCGCTTCGATGTGGCGGTCGCGGCGATCGGCACCACCGACGCCCGCAAGAAGACTGTCGACTTTTCGGACGGCTATCTGGCCGGGTACCTGACGGTGCTGACTGCCGACCCCGCGATCAAGACGGTGGACGGTCTCGCCGGCAAGCGTCTTGGCGTTGTCCAGGGCACTCTGCAGGAGACCTATGCCCGCGATCACTTCACCAAGGCCGACCTCGTCAACTTTCCCGACAACAACTCGGCCCTCTCGGCGCTGAACAGCGGTTCGATCGACGCGCATTTCCTCGATTACGAGGCCGCCAAGCAATATGGCGAGCAGTACAAGGGCCTGACCCTCGCGATCAACATTCCCTCGTTCGATGCTCCCGCGGGTTTCGTGGTGAAGAAGGGCAATGACCCGTTCCGGGCTGCCCTGAACAAGGCGCTGCACGAGGCCATGCAGGACGGCACCTGGAAGACCCTCTACCTCAAATGGTTTCCCGGCTCCCCGATGCCCGACCAATACCTGCCGAAGAAGTAACCCCGCGGGGCCGACCCTCCGGGACTCGGCACCGTTTTCAGCCGGCGCCGGTGGCGCGCCTGACGGGGCCTGCAGAGAATCGACATGAACTGGTTCGAGACCATCAACCGGAGCTTCTTCGACTGGCAAGCTATGGCGGCGGTGCTGCCGAACATGATCCTGGTCGGCCTCAAGAACACACTGATCCTTGCCGTTGCCTCGACGCTGCTCGGAATCGCCATCGGCATGCTGCTGGCCGTGATGGGCATCTCTCGATCGGCGTGGATCCGGACGCCGGCCCGCATCTACACCGACGTCTTCCGGGGCCTGCCCGCCATCGTGACGATCCTGCTGATCGGTCAGGGCTTTGCCCGGATCGGCCGGCAGATCTTCGGGCCCTCGCCCTATCCGCTCGGCATTCTGGCCCTCAGCCTGATCGCCGGAGCCTATATCGGGGAGATCTTCCGCTCAGGCATCCAGAGCGTCGAGCGCGGCCAGATCGAGGCCTGCCGGGCGCTCGGCATGACCTATCCCAAAGGCATGCGGCTCATCGTCATCCCGCAGGGCGTGCGGCGCGTCCTGCCAGCCCTCGTCAATCAGTTCATCGGCAACATCAAGGATTCGAGCCTCGTCTATTTCCTGGGGCTTCTTGCGTCTGAACGCGAACTCTTCCGGGTGGGCCAGGATCAGGCCGTCGTGTCCGGCAACCTGTCGCCGCTGATGCTGGCCGGTATCTTCTACCTGCTGATCACGGTGCCGTTGACGCATCTCGTGAATGCCATCGACCGTCGGCTCCGCAGCGGTCGCCGCATCAAGGCGCCGACCAGTGGCCTCAAGGAGGTCGGTGAACTCGACGAGGCGACAAGCGCGGCTCCGGCCCCACAGGCGCCGGAGAGCACGGCCGCAACGCGTCGCAAAGGAGCGCGGCTCGAAGTCGTCGATCTCGACATGTTCTATGGCGACTATCAGGTGCTGCAGAAGGTCAATCTCGCGGCCGAGGCCGGAAGCATCACTTGTATCATCGGTCCCTCGGGCTCCGGCAAGTCGACCCTGCTGCGCTGCCTCAACCGGCTGGCCGAGCCGCGTGGCGGCGACATCCGTCTCGACGGACGCAGCGTCCTCGACATCAAGCCGGACCGGTTGCGGCGGCGGGTCGGCATGGTGTTCCAGCATTTCAACCTGTTTCCGGATCATACGGCGCTCGGCAACGTCATGCTGTCGCTGCGCAAGGTCAAAGGCGTCGCAACGGGTACGGCGAGGCGGATCGCCATCCAGCGCCTTTCGGAGGTCGGCTTGGCGAGCCGCATGGATCATCGCCCGATCGATCTGTCCGGCGGCCAGCAGCAGCGTGTCGCGATCGCCCGCGCCCTCGCGCTCGAACCCGAGTTGATGCTGTTCGACGAGGTCACGAGCGCCCTCGATCCGGAACTGGTCAAAGGTGTGCTGAAGCTCATGGCGGGGCTCGGAAAGAGCGGCATGACCATGGTGGTCGTGACCCACGAGATGAATTTCGCGCGGCGCGTGGCGGATCAGGTCGTTTTCATGGACGAGGGTCGGGTGGTGGAGGTCGGCTCACCCGACGCCATCTTCGGCAATCCGCAGAGCGCGCGCTTGCGGCGCTTCCTCTCGGAAGTGCTCTGAGCCGAGGTTAGAACGGGCCGGTCGAAGGATCGGCTCGCAATACAGGGAGAACAATCATGACCCGCAAGGTGAATTGGGGTGTGCTGAGCACGGCGCAGATCGGCACCGAGAGCGTGATACCGGCCATGCAGCGTGGCGAGCGCTCGGCGGTCGTGGCCATCGCGTCGCGGGATGGCGCCAAGGCCAAGGCCGCCGCCGAAAGGCTCGGCATCGCACGCCCCTATGCCAGCTACGAGGAGTTGCTCGCCGACCCTGCCATTGAGGCGATCTACAATCCGCTCCCCAACCACCTGCATGTGCCCTGGACCCTGAAGGCGCTGGAGGCCGGCAAGCATGTGCTGTGCGAGAAACCCCTGGCTCTCGATGCCGCGGGTGCGCAGCAACTGGCCGAGGCGTCGCAACGCACCGGCCGGCTTGTCGCCGAGGCCTTCATGGTGCGACACCATCCGCAATGGCGCAAAGCCAAGTCGTTGGTCGAGGCGGGCCGGATCGGCGAGGTCCGCGCCGTGCAGACCATCTTCTCCTATTATCTCACGGATCCCGCCAACATCCGTAACCAGGCCGACATCGGGGGTGGCGGCCTCTACGACATCGGCTGTTACGCCATCAACACGGCACGCTACATATTCGGCGGCGAGCCGGAGCGCGTCATCGGGCTCTTCGACAACGATCCCGTCCTGCGGACCGATCGCATGATGAGCGGCCTCTCGGCCTTTGGTGGAGGCCGGCATCTCGCCTTCACCTGTGCCACCCAGCTCGTCCCGTGCCAGAGCGTGGAGATCCTGGGCATCCGCGGCCGTATCAGGATCGAGATCCCGTTCAACGCCCCGGCCGAACTCGCGACCCGCATCGTCGTCGACGACGGTCGCGACCTCGCGGGCACCGGTCGCGAGATCATCGACCTGCCGCCGTCGAACCAATACACGGCGCAGGGCGACGCCTTCTCCCGAGCCGTGCTCGGCGAGCAGCCGCTGGAATGGGGTATCGCCGACGCCGTCGCGAACATGCGGGTGATCGATGCCTTCTTCCGCTCCGGTCGATCCGAGGTCTGGGAACGGCCCTGACCTTCGGCAATCGCTCCGGCTTTCCCTACTTCAACAAGGCATCTCCAACATGACCGCATCCTACTCCGCTCACCGCGTCGTCGTCGTCGGTGGCGGCGTCTTCGGGGTCTCGTCGGCCCTCCAACTGGCCCGTCTCGGCGTCGGCGTGACCCTGGTGACACAAGGCGGTTTCGCCGACGGGGCGTCGGGACGTTCGTTGTCATGGCTCAACTCGTCACGGATGCGCTCGGCCGCCTATCATCAGCTTCGGATGATCGGCATCGACCGGTACAGGACGCTGGCGGCCAGACATACGGACGCGACGTGGTTGCGCTTCGATGGCGGTCTGACCTGGGATGCCGACGATGCCGGGAACGGGATCGTCGCAGCTCATGCTCACGAACGCAGCATCGGCTACGATGCCAGGCTGCTGTCAAAGGATGACGTGGCGGCCGTGACGCCTGGCGTCGATGCCCGGGCGATCACGACGAAGGGGGCGATCTTCAATCCCGGCGAAGGATGGGTCGATCTTCCATCCCTGATCGACCTCCTCCTGGCCGAATTCGCGGCGCTCGGGGGGCGGCAGGTCGCTCATGCCGGACGTACGAAGGTCGACCTCGCTGGAGGGAGGGTGGTCGGCGTCAGTACGGTCGAGGCGGGTCGCTTCGAGGCCGACGCGCTGCTCCTCGCGACCGGCCCGGCCGTGCCGAGCATCGTGGCCGAAGTCGGGATCACGATTCCGGATGCCACCCCCATTTCGCTGCTGGTCAAGACAAAACCCGTCGACCATGCTTTGCGGGCCGTCCTGAACACGCCCCGGGTCGCCATCCGGCCGACCCCGACAGGCGCGCTCGTGCTCGACTCCGGCTGGTCGGAGGAGGAGGTCGTGACACGACCGGACGGGACCTATGCGGTGCAGGATAGCACCGTTCAAGGCCTGCTCGATGAAGCCTCGGCGGTTCTCGAAGGCAATCCTCGGCTTGTCCTCGACTCCTACGGGGTTGGCCCGAAGCCGATTCCGTTGGACGGCGAACCGGTTTTCGGCCCCCTTCAAGGGATTCCGAACTATCACGTGGCCTTCAGCCACAGCGGGGCGACGCTCGGCCTGATCGCCGGGGAACTGTTGGCTCAGGAGATCGCGTCGGGCGAGCCTCACCCGCTCCTGGCGAGTTTTCGCGCCGCACGTTTCGCGCCGAAGTAGTGCGTCAGCACCGCACGAACCGCTAGATCGCCGCTCTTATCGCCGGCTTCGATCTTCGAAACGGCGGGAAGCGCCACCACTGGGTCATCCGCACACTCTCAGGATTTCGCCCACGGTGGTCTGCCCGCGCGCGGCCTTGTCCAGCCCATCCTCAAGCATGGTCGTGGTTCCGGCCTGACGCGCCGCAGCCAGAAGGGCCTGCGCGTCCGCCTTGCTGCCGATGAGGCTTCTCACCGTGCTGTCGGCAGCCACGACTTCGAAGACGCCGATCCGGCCTCGGAAGCCCGTCTGGCCGCAGGCCGGGCAGCCCATGGCCTTGCGGTACTCCATGCCCGTGGGGAGCGGGAGATTCCGGCTTCGGCAAAGCGCCGCGGCGGCTTCGCTCTGCTCGGGATCGGGGGCGTGGCATCGTTCGCAGAGGCGTCGCACGAGGCGCTGGCCGACCACGCCCCGCAGGCTCGCGGCGATGAGGAATGGCTCGACCCCCATGTCGGCGAGGCGCACCACTGCGTCCACGGCCGAGTTGGTGTGAAGCGTCGTCAGCACCAGATGGCCGGTCAGCGCGGCCTGGATGCCGATCTGCGCCGTCTCGCCGTCGCGCATCTCGCCCACCATGATGACGTCGGGATCGTGGCGCAGGAACGACCGCAGGGCGGTCGCGAAGGTCAGCCCGATCGCCGGTTTGATCTGCGTCTGGTGGATGCCCGGCAACTGATACTCGATCGGATCTTCCACGGTGACGATCTTGCGTGTCGGCTGGTTCAGGAGCGAGATCGCGGTCGCCAGTGTCGTGGTCTTGCCGCTTCCGGTCGGGCCGGTGACGATGAGCACGCCATGCGGCTCGGCGAGCAGCCGTTCGAGAGCGCCGCGCACGGCCGCCGACATGCCGATACGGGCGAAGTCGAGCAATTTGGCATCCTTGAGCAGGATGCGGCACACCGCTGTCTCGCCATACATGGTCGGCATCACGGCGACGCGAAGGTCGGCTTCGGTGTTGCGGATCATCACGGCCGCGCGCCCGTCCTGCGGGAGCCGCCGCTCGGAAATATCGAGATTGGCCAGGATCTTCACGCGCGAGATCACGGCCGGGGCGGCGCTCTTCGGCAGCACCTGATCGAGGCGCAGCAGGCCGTCGACCCGCAGACGGATCTGCAGTTCCTCGCGGCCCGTCTCGAAATGTATATCGGTCGCGCCGCTGTCGAGCGCGCGTTCGAGGATCCCATCGATGGCACGCACGACCGGCGCCCCGCGCGCGAGATCCTGCAACGCCTCGATCGTATCCGGCTCCGCGACATCCACCCCGGCGAGCGTCGGCCGGGCCTCGATCGATCGCTCCCGTCCGAGGCGCGCGAACAGAAGGTCGAGTTCCTCGATGGAGAGGACACAGAGGGGTGGCGCCTGTCCAAGCGCGAGATTGACGGCGGCGATAGAGTCGCGGTCGCCGGGATCGGCCACCGCGAGACGGAGGCCCGTGCCGGCATCAAGCGGCAGCAGGTGGGCCTCGCGAAGGAACGGCAGCGACAACGCCTCGATCGGGAACCGCGCCTGTTCGAGAGTCTCGACATCGAGCCGGGGCAGATCGTGGAACGCGGCGACGAGCCGTGCCAGTTCATCTCCGCCCAGGCGCCCCTCGCGCCACACATCGGACAGGCGGAGCGGGCCGGGCCGGGCCGCGGCGGCGCCAAGATCGACGCCGCAGGACGCCGCGAAATCCACGAAGGTTTCGTGTCGGGTCATGAAGCCTTCACTCCCAATCCAGGATGAAGAAGGGACTGTCCGATCCGCGTCCCTCGGCGATCACGGCGTCGCGGGTCGCCTGGGCCAGAAGCGCAGGTCGGCTGGCCGTCCGGGTTCATCACCGTGAGGATCTTGGACAGAATTGCGGCCTCATCGCGGTTCACCCCGGCAAAGACGAGGAACTCAAGTTTAACGTAGGCGCGTCCGCCGTAGGGTTGCTCTTCGGCGCGGATATCCGCTCGTCGGTTCTGTCGAGACGGCGCAGCTACAGCGCGGCACACAAGGCCAAGGTTCTGCGACGTCACGATGACAGCCTTGAGTCGTGACACCAGTCTGATGTCGGCCAGCCCGCCATTGTTCTCGGTTTCGAATGTGCGAAGTTCTTTCGGGTAGAGATGCCGACCGGGTCAGTCAGGCTGGACGGCGCTAAAGCGGTCGAGATGACCTACCCGGCCGATAGCAGCCGCACCGCGGCATCGCGCTCGAAGAGGTAAAGCAGCGTCCGCAGCCGTTCTCCGCGCTCCGATTGCAGATGCGGGTCTGCGGCGAAGATCGCGGCGGCCTCCTCGCGGGCGGCGGCAAGAAGGCTGCCATGAGCGTCGAGCCGGGCGACCCGGTAAGTCGGCAGGCCGGATTGGCGGGTGCCGATGAGTTCGCCTTCCCCGCGCAGGCGCAGGTCTTCCTCGGCGATGACGAATCCGTCCTCGGTGTCGCGCATGACGCGCAGACGCGCTTCGCTGGTCTCGCCGAGCGGGCCCTTGTAGACCAGCACGCAGCTCGATTTCGCCTGGCCGCGGCCGACGCGGCCGCGCAATTGATGCAGCTGGGCGAGCCCGAACCGCTCGGCATGTTCGATCACGATGATCGAAGCCTCCGGCACGTCGACGCCCACCTCGATGACCGTGGTGGCCACGAGGATCTGGGCACGTCCGGCGGCGAAATCCGCCATCGCGGCATCTTTCTCGGCCGGCTTCATCTGGCCATGCACGAGGCGCACCGCATCCCCAAAGGCCTCGCGGAGCGCACGGTAGCGGTCCTCCGCCGCCACGAGGTCGACGAATTCGCTTTCGGTCACGAGGGGGCAGACCCAATAGACCCGGGCACCGTCGCGGATCGCCCGGGCAAGACCGGCCACGACATCTTCCAGCCGCTCGGCATTCACGAGCACGGTCGTGATCGGCT
This sequence comes from Lichenifustis flavocetrariae, assembly GCF_026130545.1. Classification (GTDB taxonomy): domain Bacteria; phylum Pseudomonadota; class Alphaproteobacteria; order Rhizobiales; family Beijerinckiaceae; genus Lichenihabitans; species Lichenihabitans flavocetrariae. The sequence continues at coordinate 118,795 of NZ_JAMOIM010000014.1, forward strand.
GCCGCCCGGCCGGTTTCTCACGCAGGATCGATACATCCATGTCGCCGAACACCGTCATCACCAGCGTGCGCGGGATCGGCGTCGCGGTCATCACCAGCATGTCGGCGGCGGTGCCCTTCTCGGCCAGGGCGAGCCGTTGGTTGACGCCGAACCGATGCTGCTCGTCGACCACCACGAGGCCGAGGTCCCGAAAGGCGATCGGGTCGGTGAAGAGCGCATGCGTGCCCACCACGATCTGCGTCTCGCCTGCCGCCAGCGCGGCGAGCTTGGCCTCGCGCTCCTTCGGCTTGTCGCGCCCGGTGACGAGCGTGACTCTGATGCCGACCTGCGCGCCAAGCGCGGCCAAGCGCTCAAAATGCTGGCGCGCCAGGATCTCGGTCGGCACCATGAGGGCCGCTTGGCGACCGGCCTCGACGCTCGTCACCATGGCGAGCAACGCCACCACGGTCTTGCCCGAGCCGACATCGCCCTGCAGCAGCCGTAGCATGCGCTCGGGCGCCGCGAGATCGGCCCGGATTTCGGCCAATGCCTGCGCCTGCCCGTCGGTGAGGCGAAACGGCAGGATGGCTTCGAGCTGGCCCGCGAGGACGCCCGTCCCCAGGGTCCGCCGTCCGTCGGCCTGCCGCAGACGGCCCCGGACACTGGCCAGCGCCAATTGGCTCGCGAGCAACTCGTCATAGGCGAGGCGCTGGTGAGCCGGGCTCGTCGCCTCCACATCGACCGGCGTCTGCGGCCCGTGGAGGCGCGCGATCGCCTCGTGGAAGGCCGGCCAACCGCGGAGGATGACGCGATTCTCGTCGAGCCATTCGGGCAATACGGGCACCCGCGCCAGGGCGTCGGCGACAATCCGGGAAAGCACACGGGGAAACAGCCCCTCGGTGAGCCCATAGATCGGCTCGACGGCCGGCATCGTGGCCACTTCCTCGGCGGTCATCACCCGATCGGGATGCACCATCTGCAGATGGCCGTCCCATTGGTCGAGCCGCCCCGAGATCCAGCGCGTGGCTCCTACGGGCAGGCTCTTGGCGATCCAGGCCGGACTGTTGTGGAAGAAGATCAGCGTCACGTCGCCGGTCTCGTCCTCGACCAGCACCTTGAACGGCGCCTTGCCGCTGCGGCTCTGCCCGGGCGGCTGATGATTGACCACCCGCACTTCAAGGGTCACGACCTGATCGCGCTGCGCCTCGGCGATCTTGGGCCGGCTGCGACGGTCGATGACGCCGGTGGGGAGATGGAACACCAGATCGATCGTCCGGGCGTCGCGGCCGACGAGCCGGTCGAGCAGCGGCGCGATCTTGGCGCCCACGCCGTGTAACGTCTTGGCCGCGGTGAAGAGAGGGTTGAGAAGTGTCGGACGCATCGCGGCTCGGAAAGGCTGCGCCTTGATAGCGCAAGGCGGCGGACCAGGGGAACAGGGCTCGGATGGCCGAAACCGTCCTTCATGCGATCCGGACCGAACGAGACGGTTCGAGGAATCATTTTAGATCTTCGTCAGGATCGTGATGGCATCGTTCCAGCATGAGAGCAAAAGAACGGACGTGATGGATGTCGTCGTGGCGAAACACGGATCCTGACCGCCACGTCAGCCGCCGCGATCCGCGCGTCGATCTGCTGCGGGGATTGGCTCTCATCATGATCTTCTTCGATCATATCCCTTATAATTCCCTGTCGAATTTAACGCTGCGGTGCTTCGGCTTCAGCGATGCCGCAGAGGTCTTCGTGTTTCTGGCGGGTTATTCGGGCTTTCTGGTCTATTCGCGCGTGTTCGAGCAGCGGGGTGTTGGCGCCGGATTGCGGAAGATCGCGATGCGCTGTGTGTCGATCTGGGGCGCACATGCGATGCTGCTTCTCACGACAGCCGTGGTGTTGATCCTCAGATACCTCTGCAACGGGCGACCGCCGACAGAGCTCAACCCGCTGATCCAGGACGGGCTCGCCGGTATCATACGAGGATTGAGTTTGCAGGCGCAGCCAGCCTATCTCGATATTCTGCCGCTCTACATCGTCTTCGTCTTGACTTTGCCGCTGATCATCTTCGGGCTGCAACGTAGCCTCTGGGCGACGCTTGCCGTATCGCTGGCTGTCTACGGGACAGCCATCCTGACGCATAGGAACCTGCCCAATCAAATTGACGCGCGCGCTGCTGCGGCGGCCTGGTCCTTCAATCCGTTCACATGGCAGGTGGTCTATGTGGCGGGAGCCGCAGCAGGCCTCGGCATCCGGCGCCGCACGTCCTGGATCATCACGCCGCCCCCTGCCGCCAGGCTCCTCTGCGGCGCCTATCTCGTCTACGCGTTCATTGCCGCGGACGGCTGGAACCAGTGGCCGTCGCTGGCCGAGGCCATGTTTCCGCGCAGTGCGCTCGACACCGACTGGAAGGTGTTGGCGCCGCCGTGGCGCGTGCTGCACGGCCTTGCGTTCCTCTACCTTATCCTGACCTCCTCACGTTTCGCCGCGGCGGCCTCCTGGCCGGCGCTGAACTCCCTCACGGCCTGCGGACGTCACTCCTTGACTATTTTTTCGGCCGGCTGCCTCCTCGCCCTGATAGGCCGGATCGCCTTCCAGGACCTTGGGCGACAACCCGTCGTGCAGATCGCCGTCAACCTCACCGGTCTCGCGGGGCACCTCGGCCTGGCCATCTGGCTCGATCGAAACCGGAAGGTGACTGCGAGGCCCTCTGACTTCGCGATGGCCCACGCTTCACAGGGGATCTGAACCGTGCTGCGACGGCGCATGACATCGACCTTTCGCTTTCTGCTCGGCATCTGTGTCATCCTCCTGCCGGCCTTTTTCCTTTTTCACTCTCCGATCGCCGCCCGGATGGGTGACACACGGAGCAATTCCGCCGCGCCACCGACGCGGTCACGCCCTGGTGCGTTCCAGATCGTCGCCTTCGGTTCCTCCACTACGCGCGGCTATGGGGCGAGCAGCGAGGCATCGACCTACCCGGCGCAGCTCCAGATGCTGTTCGCCAAATCCGAGCCCGCGGGTCCGCTGGTCGACGTCGTCAACCGGGGCATCAACGGCGAGGACGTGGATGCGATGCTGCGGCGCCTCAACGGGGACGTCCTTTCACGCCGGCCCAACCTTATCATCTGGCAGCTCGGCAGCAACGACGCGCTGCACGGCCACGCGTTGGAGACCTTCCCGGACAAATTGCGTCAAGGCCTGAGAGCGATGCGTGCGGCTGGAAGCGCCGTCATCCTGATCGGTCCACAATGGAACCCGGACCCGACCGCCATGACCAAGCTGACCGTCTACGCCGACACCATCAGAGCCGTGGCGCGGGACGAGAATGTCGCGTTCATCGATCGTCTAACGCTGATGCCTCGATGGGTGCGCGACAAGCTGATCCGTCCGGAAGACCTGATCGGCCAGGACGGAGTCCACATGACCGACAGCGGATACCGGCTGCTTGCAGAGGCCGCCTACGAGACGATCCTGGCCACAACGCCCCAACTTCGGACATCGACTCAAACTGATGTAGGACGAAGCAAAGCCCCCGAAGTCCATTCTGAGCGTGGAGATGCCTCGCCGCGTGGTCTGTCGGCGTTCGAGGCCAAACTTCACTGTTGATCGCACTCGCGCCGCGCCAGGCTGCGTTCGACAGGTGGCAGCGGCATGATTATTGGACGGCGTCGCGGTGGCCGGCCGCGACCGGCGCGGCCCATGATCCGAGAGGTTTTTTCGATGACGACAGAACCCGAAATGCCGCTGAACCTGGTCTGGCCGGTCGATGTGGCCGGTCTGCGCATCGACCTGCCGATCGTTCCCATCAAGCCCGATTTCGCCATTTCGCTCATGATGATCATCGACCTCGGGGTGCGGTTCGGGGCCCATGTGGGTCAGAAGCTTGCGGAGCGTTGCGCGCCGCTCCGGCCCGACGTCGTCGTCGGTGCGGCGACCCTGGGGATTCCGGTCGCGATCGAAGTGTCGCGGGCGCTCGGCCTCGACGACTACGTCATCTTGCAGAAATCGCCCAAGATTCATCTCGGCGACGCGCTGACCGAGCGGATCTCGTCGATCACCTCGAAAGGCGAGCAGACACTGTTGCTCGACCGCCGCTCAGTCCCCTTGCTGAAAGGCCGGCGTGTGCTCTTCGTCGACGATGTGATCGCCACGGGATCCAGCGTCCGAGGCGCCCTGCGGCTGCTGCGCGCGGCCGGCGCCGATGTGGTCGGGATTGGCTGTGTCCTGACCGAGGCCCATGACTGGCGGGACGTGCTCGGCGCCGACGCGGCGCTGGTGCATGGCCTGGCCCATATCCCACAGTTCATGCCGGGTCCGGACGGCTGGACGCCCATTCAAGCGACAGTCTGAGGGCGCGCTCCGGTTGACCTCGGACGGCGCCGATGCTTCCACCCTCGTCCCGAGACCCCGAGGGTGAAATGATCGGCAAATTGATAATTGTGGCCGCCGCTACGGCTCTTTCAACCGCAAGCGTGTCCGCAACGGACACGTCACGCGAGCGAAGCTGGCATGACGTGAAATGCGTCCGCTACAAGCGCGCCTGGTCGCAGGCGCTGGCGCACCAAGGACCGCAGGGCTTGGGGCGGGCATTTCTCGACAGCCATGCAGCCTTCCTGGCCTCGAACTGCACCCGGCGGGCCGATGTCTGCGCCCGCTCGCCCGAGGAACTGAAGCTTGCGAATACGATGGTGGTGCTGTCGATGAATGCCGGCACCGCCAGCACCTTCCCGCCCTTCTATTGTCGGCCGTAACGCTTCTCCCCTGCCCTATGCCGGCCCGTTGGGGTCGGGCACCCACGCGTCGAGGCGCGGGAGAAGGCTGAGGGGATCACCGGCGAGATCGAGAATTTTCACGCGTGACCGCTCGCCGGACCGGATGGTGATATCGCTTTGCCGCAGCCCGAGTTGCGCGGCCAAGAACTTCGTCAGCGCGGCATTGGCGGCCCCTTCAACCGGCGGCGCCACGAGCCGGACCTGGAGCACCGGGCGCCCGTCAGCTTCCGTCCGGACGCCGTCGAGACCGTTCCGGCTCGCACGAGGCGTGAGCCGCACGGCCAGTCCGACGCCATCAGGCTTGGGCCAATAGGGCTTGGTCGCCATCCCGACGTTCAGAGGACGTGCTATACTTTCACCTCGCCCTGCTGTTCCCCGTCCCAGTAATGGATCCGGGCGGCATGCACCTTGATGAGCACGAGGCCGGGCGTGTCGATGCCATCGGCAAACCATCGCTCGAGATCGGAGGTCCAATGCGCCTTGAACGCGGCCTTGTCGCGGATCAGTTCGGCCTGGCCCTCGACGGCGATCATCAGTCCCGGCTTGCCCAACAAGCTCTTGGGCCCTTGGAACGACAGGGCCACCTTCGGGTCGCGCCCGATATCCTTCACGGTCAGCGTGTCGTCCGACGTGAAGAAGAAACTGTCGCCCTGGTATTCGACGTCGCCGTTGTTGCTCATCGGCCGGCCCGCGATGGTGCCGCCTTCGCTATGGGTCGAGAGAAAACAGAAATCGAAGTCCTTCATCTTCTTGGCGATGTCGGACAGGGTCCAGGAGCTCATGGGTGTTCCTTCGCGGTAAGGGCGATGGCCAACGCGCGCCGGGGCGGGAGGTTCAGGGCGTGGGGTTCATGCCGCATCCCCTATCACGCCCGTCCGGCAAGAAGGGAGAGCGCCGCAGCCATGTGCCGCAGGATTTCACGGACCTTCTCGCCAGACAGGCGCACGCCATGTTCGACGTGAGACCTCTGCAGGACTTGAAAGGCTTCGACGAGGAGCGGTTCAAGCGGGACGGCATTGCCGCGCATCCGCCGATTTGCGGGCCGAACGGCGAATATTTCGGCCATGAATGGTCGCGGTGGCGCTACGACACGCTTGATGCCCATATCGACGGCTGGCTCGCCACGCGCCAGGGCTGTGCTGCCATCCTCGACGTCGGCTGTGCGAGCGGCGTGACGGCCGCGCGCTTTGCCGGCGCGGGTCATGGGGTCACGGCCTTCGACATCGTCGATCCCGCAGGCGGCGCCCTCCCGGCGGGCGTCACGTTTCTCCAGGCCGATCTCCGCACGCTGTCCGCCGCTCAATTCGCGACCCCGTTCGACCTCATCCACGCCAGCCGCGTCCTCAATTTCCTCACGCTCGACGACCTCGATCGCTTCTTCGGCTTCGTCACGGCGGCCCTGGCCCCCGAAGGCCGCCTTGCGGCGCGGTTCTTCGTGACGGACGCCCAGTCGGCCGAAATGCAAAGCCGCACCCGGCCCGGCACCCGACCTCCCGTGCCGCTCTACCCTGGACTCGTCGCCCATCACGTCGCCGAGGTTCATGCGCTGCTGCATGCGAACGGACTGGAGATCGTGACGGGCTTCAGCGACGGACGGGTGGAGGTCGGGGTGGTGGCTCGGCCAGCCCCGAGGCATCACGGCGAACGCGATGCATGAAGGAGACTTTCGCACGGTACCGGCTCTCATTCCGGGGCGCCGAAGGCGAACCCGAAGCGGTGTGCTCAAGTGATCGCCGCCGAGGCACCCCGGTTCCGGATCTCCGCTGCGCTGCGTCCGGAATGAGGATGGTTCAGTTGTTGAGCGTGTGAAACAGGTCGGCCCAGCCTGGATTCACCGCCTCTATCAGAGCGATCTTCCAATCACGACGCCACTTCTTCAGCTGCTTTTCCCGGGCGATAGCATCGACGATGCGCTCATGATCCTCCATCCAGACAAGCCGATGCACACCATAGCGCGCCGAGAATCCCGGCGTGACGCCGCTCTTGTGCTCGACGATGCGACGCCCGAGATCCCGTGTGACGCCAAGGTACAACGTCCCGTAGGGCCGGCTCGACAGCAAACAGACGTGGCACGGCATGCGAGTGTCCCAAGGCGACGCCCGAGTTTCGCCAAGGTTCCGAACGCAAGCAAGTGCCTCATTCCGGGGCGGCGCAGCCGAACCCGGAACCGGTGTGCTCCAGCGTCCAACGCCGAAGCTCCCCGGTTCCGGATCTCCGCTGCGCTGCGTCCGGAATGAGGACGGTTCAGTGGCACGGAGGAACTGCGGTCAGGTCGTACCCTGACCCTCGTCATAAAGGTAAAGCGTCACGAGACAGGCAAAGCCATTGGCCCAGGTGATCGCGTCGGCGAGGTCGATGCCCTCCCGCGCCTCGTAGACCACCGCGTCGTTGCCCATCCGCTCTGGGGCCCGGTCGGCATCGGCGCAATTGTTGTCATGCCATGTCGGCTCGATGATGCCGTTGATGCGACGCCAACGATAATTGTGCTTTCTGTTGACCTGGATCGAGGCGGTGCACTTTGGAAAGGTGCGGCAACCGTCAAATTGGGCAATTCGATTATTGCATCCCGAAAAGGACAGCACTCAAATCGCTCGTTCCAGGAACAGATCGGGTACCAAGTAAGTCGGCTCTCATCGCGTTCATGATAGCCGCCATGGCTATTTGACCCTTTGGTTCAGAGAGGATGGCTCCGACTTCTTCTAAATCCTTAAGCGCTCTTACGACATCGGGGGTTCCGAATAAGCAGATCCTCGTTTTCGCATCAGCGGTAAGAGCCAACAGATCTGCTGTTCGACCCTGACTGAGGCCTGCCGCCGCCTTGAAATAATCGGTATAAGCAAGAGCCTTCTGGTTGCTCAGCAATTTTTTGGCTTCCAGGCGCTGCCCGTAAGCATATTGCAGTGTTGCGCCAATCAACACACCGATAAGCGATAGGCTAGCAATGAGGAGACCCTGCATACTCCAATCTCAGATCATCTGATCAAGCTGCGGTCAGCTGTGCCAAATCGGGACGGCCTATGGCCAAGTGCTCTGACGCATCCAGCACCTCAATGGCCACGATACGTCCTTCCGCATCGAAGTCGAACATCACCCCCGGCCGCACCTCCTCGGTCTCCACAACCGGCGCATCGGCAAACCGCACGTACAGTGCATCCACTTCAGGATCGTATTTCGTCCTCATCGCTGATGCCTCCGGCCACGGTCCAAGAACAAGGTGATGATCCGAATATGGTCATCGTACCGACTATATACCACGCGCAACACGCGTCCGTCCCGTTCCGGAACCGCACGATAGGCCCGTGTTCGATCTGTGTGTTTTGGATCGAGTTCTATTGCCGCGGGCGCCAGCACCGTCCGCTCGACCCATGCCCGCTCGAGGCTGCGCTCAACCAGCATGTCCAGCGCATGGTTGCTGTAGACAAATGTCGCCATCCCGCTATCCACCTCCACCGCCGCTGGCACCCCACCCCCATCCCCTCTATATATCTCTCGGACACCACCACCCGAGCGCACCCGCATGACCCAGACCGCCGCAGACACCCCCCCGGGCCCCGATGCCCGGCGCCGGCGCTTGGTGTTTCGGGCGTGGCATCGCGGGACGCGGGAGATGGATCTGGTGATGGGGCGGTTCACCGAGGCCAGCATCAATGCGCTGTCGGAGCGCGAGGTCGACGATCTCGAAGCCCTCATGGAAGCCAATGATCGGGACGTCTTCGATTGGGTCTCCGGCATGGCGGAAACGCCGGCCAATTATGATACGCCGGTGTTCCGGCGGCTTTGCGCCTTCCATCTGAACCCCAACATCTGAACCACAAGACCCGAGTTTCATGGCCCCTGCCACCAAGACCCTCGCGGCGAAGCCTCCCCAGGCCGTCGCCGCCCCGGCCCGCGCGGCGCTGACGGATGTCGCCCGCGCGACCGCCGCGTTGCGCAAGGGCGACCACCTCACCCTCACCCATGTGCCGGACGGGTTCGACGCCTTCGTGGCGGCCGACCTCACCCGCGCTTTGGCCCGGCAAGGCGAGGACAAGCCGGTGGTGCTGGTGCATGTGGCGCGCGAGGCGCAGCGTGCCGCGGCCTTCCGCGAGGCCTTCGCGTTCGCGGCACCCGATGTCGAGGTGCTGGATTTCCCGGCCTGGGATTGCCAGGCCTATGACCGCGTCTCGCCTTCCGCCACTATCGCGGCGCGGCGCATGACGGTTCTGTCGCGGCTCGCCCGATCCAAAAGCTCGCGCGAGCGGCCGCGCATCCTCTCAACCACGGTCGCGGCGCTGGTGCAGCGCGTGCCGCCGAAAAGCGCCGTCGCCAAGGACAGTTTTTCCGCCGTGCCGGGCAATTCGGTCTCGACCGACGAATTGACGGCCTGGCTCGAGACCAATGGCTTTTCACGCTCCGGCACGGTGCGGGACACGGGCGATTATGCGGTGCGGGGCGGCATCGTCGACCTCTACGCACCCGGCATGGTGGCGCCGGTGCGGCTCGACTTCTTCGGCCATACGCTGGAATCGATCCGCGCCTTCGATCCGGAAACCCAGCGCACCACGGGGCAGCTGCGCGCGCTCGACCTCGTGCCGATGAGCGAGGTGCAGCTCACCACCGACACGATCCGCCGCTTCCGCCAGGCCTATGTGGCCGAGTTCGGGGCCCAGACACGCGGCGACCAGCTCTACGAGGCGATCAGCGAAGGTCGCCGCCACCCCGGCATGGAACATTGGCTGCCCTTGTTCCACGGCGAGCTCGACACGCTGTTCGATTATCTGGGCGAAGCGCCTGTGCTGCTCGACCCGATGGCGCGCGACGCCGCGACCGAGCGCTTCGCGATCATCAAGGACCATTACGAGAACCGCAAGACCGCCACGAATTTCAAGGGCGACGGCAGCCTCTACAAGCCCCTGGCGCCCGACAAACTCTATATGACGGCGGAGGATTTCGCCGACACGCTTGAGCTTATCCCGGTCGCGCAGGTCACGCCCTTCGATGTCGCGGCCAAGACCGCGATCGACTGCGGCGGCAAACCGGGGCGCGATTTCGCGGCGGAGCGGGCCGATGAGAGCGCCAATGTCTTCAACGCCGCCGTCGCGCATATCCAGACGCTGCAGAAGGACGGCCGCCGCGTGCTGGTCGCCGGCTGGACCGACGGCTCACGCGACCGTCTGAAGGGCGTGTTGAACGAGCACGGTCTGAAATGGATCGAGCTCGTCTCCTCGCTGACGCAGGCGTTCGGCACCAAGCAGCAGCATGTCGCCATGGGCGTCATGGCATTGGAGCATGGCTTCGAGGCCGGCGACCTCGTGGTGATCGGCGAGCAGGACCTGCTCGGCGACCGCCTCTTGCGCAACCGCAAGAAGGCGCGCCGGGCACAGGACTTTTTGCAGGAGGTCGGCTCGCTGTCGGCCGGCGACATCGTCGTGCATGTCGATCACGGCATCGGCCGTTTCATCGGGTTGCAGCAGATCAAGGTCGGCGAGGCGCCGCACGATTGCCTGGAAATCCACTACGCCGAGAACGCCAAACTCTACCTGCCGGTCGAAAACCTGGAACTCCTGTCGCGCTACGGCTCGGAAGACATGGAGGTCGTGCTCGACCGCTTGGGCGGCGCCGGCTGGCAGAACCGCAAGGCGCGGATGAAGAACCGCATCCGCGAGATCGCCCACGGGCTGATCGCGATTGCGGCCGAGCGCGCCACCAAGGCGGCCGAGAAATACGTACCGCCGCTCGGCTCCTACGACGAATTCTGCGCCCGCTTCCCGTATGACGAGACGGAGGATCAGGCGAATTCGATCGAGGCGGTGCTGAAGGACCTCGAATCCGGCCACCCGATGGACCGGCTCATCTGCGGCGACGTCGGTTTCGGCAAGACCGAGGTGGCGCTGCGCGCCGCCTTCGCGGCGGCCATCAACGGTGCCCAGGTGGCCGTGGTGGTGCCCACCACGCTGCTGGCCCGCCAGCATTACAGGACCTTCGCGACCCGCTTCGCCGGCCTGCCCATCAATGTGGCGCAGATCTCCCGCATGGTGACGGCCGCCGACCAGAGACAGGCCCGCGCCGGCATCGCGGATGGCACGGTCGACATCGTGGTCGGCACCCATGCGGTGCTGGGCAAGGGCGTCACCTTCAAGGACCTCGGCCTCGTCATCATCGACGAAGAGCAGCATTTCGGCGTCGCCCACAAGGAGCGCCTGAAGGAGTTGCGCGCGGCCGTGCATGTGCTGACGCTGTCCGCCACCCCCATCCCCCGCACCCTGCAACTCGCCATGACGGGCGTGCGCGACCTCTCGATCATCGCGACGCCGCCGGTCGACAGGCTCGCCGTGCGGACCTCCATCTTCCCGTTCGACGAGATGCTGGTGCGCGAGGCTTTGCTGCGCGAACGCTATCGCGGTGGCCAGAGCTTCTTCGTCTGCCCGCGCATCGAGGATCTGGAGGAGGCGGCGAGCTTCCTGCGCCAACAGGTGCCCGAGTGCAAGTTCATCATGGCGCATGGCCAGATGGCCGCGACCGAGCTGGAAGAGCGCATGTCGCACTTCTACGAGGGGCAATATGACGTGCTGCTCGCGACCGCCATCGTCGAATCCGGCCTCGACATCCCGCGTGCCAACACGCTCGTGGTGTGGCGGGCCGACATGTTCGGCCTGGGCGCGCTCTACCAGTTGCGCGGCCGCGTCGGCCGCTCGAAGACGCGCGCCTATGCGCTCTTCACCATTCCGGCCAACAAGCCGCCGACCCCGCAGGCCGAGAAACGCCTCAAGGTGCTGCAACAGCTCGACACGTTGGGCGCCGGCTTCGAGCTCGCGAGCCACGACCTCGACCAGCGTGGCGCCGGCAACCTGCTCGGCGACGAGCAGAGCGGCCACATCAAGGAGGTCGGGTTCGAACTCTACCAGCAGATGCTGCGCGATGCGATCGACGCCCTGAAGGCGGGCGGCACCGAGATCGCCCAGGAGGCCTGGTCGCCTTCCATCACGGTTGGGGTGCCGGTGACGATGCCGGAAGACTACGTCCCCGACCTGACGCTGCGCCTCAGCCTCTACCGCCGCCTCTCGACCCTCGACACCGACGAGGAGATCGAGAGTTTCGGGGCCGAACTGATCGACCGGTTCGGCGAGATGCCCGACGAGGTGCGGCTGCTTCTCAAGCTCGTGCGCGTCAAGGCGCTCTGCCGCCGCGCCAACGTCGAGAAGGTCGACGCCGGCCCCAAGGGCGTCATCATCGGCTTCCGCGACAATTCCTTCGCGAACCCGGCTGGTCTGGTGAAGATGGTGCAGGGAGAAGGGCCCAGGGCCAAGGTTCGACCCGACATGCGCATCGCGTTCCTGCGGGAGTTCGACAAGCCGGCGGAACGGCTGGAGGGGACGCGGGAGATTTTGGAGGCGCTGGTGAAGATCGCGGAGAAGAAGGCGGCGTAGAGGCGGCGGCCGTTCCGCAAAGATGAGACGGGGCAACGAGGTGCCGAGGCCTGCGCCTCGGATGTTCTCGAAAGCGGCTATCGCCTGGCGAGCCGCGTGGTCTTGGTGATGGCGACGGTCTCGACGCTGACACGAGTCAGGCCGTCCGGGGCGAGTGGCGGAAGTATTTGAAATCTCGATGCTCACGCGGCTTGGACGCGAAAGATCGGCTACGAGACTTGATGCTGATCTGAATCACCTTCTGGCTGTCTCGATTGCTGCACGTGCAGCAGCTTTTGAAGGCGCCCTTCGGCATCGCGACGAAAGGCACTACGCGCGGGGCAATCGATCGGTGACCGCTCACCTGACCTCGATGCAGCCGCCCGAGGTCATCAATTGTGAGTGCAATCCGGCCCCATTTGGCGACAATCCCGCCGATCATCGGTAACGGGCCCGACTTCGGCGGCCGGGCTTTCGCTTACGCGCCGGACGAAAGCCTGCTCGCCCTGACCTCTCCCGGGCACCGATTGCACGTCGTCGAGATCGACAGCGCGGTGTCGCGGCGTCAGAAGTGCCGTTATCCGTGCTATTTGACGGAGCCGTTTCCCGCCTGTCACGATGACGCCCGATCCGGCGGATGACGCGCCGGCCCACGAGGGACTACGGCATGGTCTGCTCTCCGGATCACGTCGCCTCGACCGCCGTGTTCAGATGAAGCGGGGGATCGGCCCATCCTGCGGGGTCGTGTCTGTCCCGAGGTCGATGAAGACTTCGTCCACGTAGCACCAGCCCCATCCTTCGGGCGGATCGTAACCCTCCATGGTGGGGTGGGCGGTCGCGCGGAAATGGCGGGTCGCATGGCGATGCGGAGACTCGTCGCAACAGCCGACATGACCGCAGGTGCGGCAAAGCCGCAAGTGAACCCAGGCGCTGCCGATGCGCAGGCATTCCTCGCAGCCGCGCGCGCTCGGACGCACGGTGTGGATCTGGTCGAGATGGGAGCACGTCTTGGTCATGGGTACCGCCTTTCTAAAGAACCGGCGACACTGGGCGGCCGTCAAGCCCATCTTCACTTGGGTTCTGCTTGCCCGCTGCATCCCCGTCCGTATTGCCATGGATGAGCGGCCGGACGGGCTCCATCTCGCGGCAGGAATGACCGCGACGATCCATCTTGTCGCCCAGGACGAACGAGGCAAGCAATTTCCCTCGCAATTGGCTCTCCTCATGGCGTTGAACATCGTCGGCCTCACGATCGTGTGCGAAGCCGAGACTTGACCTTCCCGTTTCACCATCACGATATTGAAGAAAAGGGCTCCCGCTCGATGAAGACGTTGAGCCGACCTCGCTGCCGCAGGCGAGCATGACTGTTCACAATGAGACTTGAGGTTAGCATGGCGCAGGTTCCTCAGGATTGGATGTGGTCGGAGGCCATCGCGGTGTTGGCGCGGGCCGACCGCCTGCACGACCAGTTCTTCCGGCCACGGACTACGGCGCGGCGACCCGCGTGGGAGCCGCCAGTCGACGTGATCGAGACCGACAGCCAGGTCCTCATCCTGATCGCTCTTCCTGGTGTCGCACCCGATCAAGTCGAGGCCGTTCTCGAAGAAGGGTGCCTCGTCGTCTCTGGACGCAGGGTGCTGCCCCGCGAGTTGCTGACTGCTGTGATTCACCGCCTGGAGCTGCCGCAGGGCCGCTTCGAGCGTCGCATCCCTGTGCCGCCCGGCCGCTACGACACGGTCGAGAGTGCGGCCCGGGACGGCTGCCTGGTGATCAGCCTGCACAAGGCCGCCCGATGATGCGCTCTCTCTCCCTGCTGCGCGCGCCCGACGGCGCAGGTTCGAGCTCGTCCGAGCTTCCTCTCAACAGCCTTCCCGAGGATGCGCTGATCATCGTGCCGATCCGCAACACGGTGATCTTTCCAGGTACGGTGTTTCCCGTATCGCTTGGGCGAGAGCGGTCCGTGGCGGCCGCGCAGGCCGCCGTGCGGGCCGAAAAACCCATCGGCCTCCTGATGCAGCGCAACGCCGAGGACGAGGAGCCGGCGGCGATCGACCTCCACCGTATCGGGACGCTGTGCAACGTGCTGCGCTACCTCAGTGCGCCGGATGGAACCCAGCATGTGGTGCTGCAAGGAGTGCAGCGCTTCCAAGTCGCCGACTATCTTCGCGAGCGCCCCTTCTTGGCCGCCAAGGTGCTGCGGATCGAGGAGGTCGACCAGACGGGACCGGCCATCGAGGCGACGCGACTGAACCTGCAGCGGCTGGCGATCGAGACCCTGCAGTTGCTGCCCCAGGTGCCCGCCGACCTCGTCCAGGCCGTCCAGAGCACACAATCCCCGAGTGTGCTGCCGGATCTCGTCGCCGCCTATCTGGACATCACGCCCGACCAGAAACAGGAACTGCTCGAGACTGCCAACCAGATGAGCCGCATGGAAAAGGTGACGGCCCTCCTGGCTCATCGCATCGAGGTGTTACGCATCACCAACGAGATCGGCCGTCAGACCAAGCAGACATTCGACGAACGCCAGCGCGAGGCCGTGTTGCGCGAGCAGATGGCCGCGATTCAACGACAACTCGGCGAAGGCGAAAATCAAGGCAAGGCGGCCGAGGTCGCGGAGCTTGCGGCCAAGATCGATGCGGCCGGGATGCCGGCCGATACGGAAGCGGTCGCGCGCAAGGAACTCCGCCGCTACGAGCGCAGCCCCGAGGCGTCGCCGGAGACCGGCATGTTGCGCAACCATCTCGACTGGCTGGTCGACCTTCCCTGGCGCCTGCCCGAGTCGAAGCCGATCGACATCACCGCTGCGCGACAGATTTTGGATGCCGAGCATTTCGGACTCACGAAGATCAAGCAACGCATCGTGGAATACCTTGCGGTGCGCAAGCTCGCCCCGAACGGGAAGGCGCCGATCCTGTGCTTTGTCGGGCCGCCCGGTGTGGGAAAGACCTCGCTCGGGCAGTCCATTGCCCGGGCACTCGGTCGGCCTTTCGTTCGGGTAAGCCTTGGTGGCGTGCACGACGAGGCCGAGATCCGCGGGCATCGTTCGACCTATATCGGGGCCCTGCCGGGCAACATCATCCAGGGTCTGCGCAAGGCGGGCGCGCGCAACTGCGTCATGATGCTGGACGAAATCGACAAGATGGGCCGTGGCGTGCAGGGCGATCCCTCGGCCGCGATGCTGGAGGTGCTCGACCCGGAACAGAACAGCACGTTCCGGGACAATTACCTCGGCGTGCCCTTCGACCTGTCGCGCGTCCTCTTCATCTCGACCGCCAACATGCTCGACACGATTCCGGGTCCTTTGCGCGACCGCATGGAGGTGATTTCACTCCCCGGCTACACGCTCGAGGAGAAGTTCCAGATCGCCAGGCGTTACCTCGTCCCGCGACAGATCGAGGCGAACGGGCTCGCGGCCGATCAGGTGACGATCGAGGACGCCGTCCTTCGGGGAATCATCGCCGGTTATACACGCGAAGCCGGGGTGCGCAGCCTGGAGCGCGAGATCGGCCGGATGCTGCGCAATGCCGCGGTGCGTATAGCCGAAGGGTCGGTCGGCCGGGTGGTACTCACGTCGGACGATCTGACCTCGATCTTGGGTGGCCCGGTCTTCGAGAACGAGGTCGCGGTCCGCACGAGCGTGCCAGGCGTCGCGACCGGGCTCGCGTGGACGCCGGTGGGCGGCGAAATCCTCTTCATCGAGGCGACCCGCAACCCCGGCAAGGGCGGCCTGATGGTGACCGGTCAACTCGGCGATGTGATGCGGGAGAGCGTGCACGCGGCGCTGAGCCTTCTCAAGAACCGGGCCGCCTCGCTCGGCATCGAGGCGAATTGGTTTGAGCGCAACGACATCCATGTCCATGTGCCGGCAGGCGCCACCCCCAAGGACGGCCCGAGTGCAGGCGTCGCAATGTTCACGGCTCTCGCCTCGCTCGCCACAGGCCGCTCGGTGCGTCCGGACACGGCGATGACGGGTGAGATCACCTTGCGCGGACTCGTGTTGCCCGTCGGCGGCATCAAGGAGAAGGTCGTCGGCGCGGCGGCGGCCGGGATTACGCGGGTCATGTTGCCGGCCCGCAACCGGCGTGATTTCGATGAGATTCCCGAGGATGCGCGCGACAAGCTGGAATTCGTCTGGCTGGACCGCGTTGATCAGGCCATCGAGGCTGCTCTGCAGGAGCCGGTCAAAGAGGCGGCAGCCGCGGAATAGCGTTTCGGTCGCGGAGTCGTCGTTCTCAGAAAGTGGCGGCGGCTACCGCAGGCGCTGATGAGAGGCTCGCCAACGGCGCAGACCTCCTCTCGGATGTCTCCTATGGTCCTTGGCTGACATTGGTTCAGTTGCCCGCCACCGCCGATCCAGTTCACATCAGCGGTGCTTTGTCGTCTAGACGCGCCAAGCGACCGTGGATGGACGCAGCGGTCAAGCCGTCGTTCGTTTATTTGGAGTGAATGATGCTCAGCACCGCCCCATTCCGTTGACAGAGGAGTATTTGGGCCGTCCCACCGACTAAAGCGGTAGGCAAGGTGCCGTTCACTGTCCAGATACCGCCCGAAAGGCTTGCTCGCAAAGGCATCTCGCGGCTGATCATGTCCTCTCCATAGATCGGCGTGAGGTAAGTCAGCGCCACGGCCACCGCGATTTTCTCATTTCCGATAATGCCACGCTTGAGTTGGACCAGATCGACGTTGGAGGCACAGCGTGTATCATCTGCGAGGGCGACACCGGCGATGCTCATGACTCCAATGAATATCATTGCCGGCAGCCAATGGTGCATCTCATTATCCTGTCCGGTTTCGGCTGGTGGGTAGAGGGTGAAGGAAGAGTCCGGTTCGGAAATCCCGTCACGTTGCCGGTGAGAGGTGGCCGAGAAAGGCCGATATCCCCAGCGTGACGACCCCCAGCCCAACGCTCCGTCAAAAGCGTCGCGTCCTGTGTGCCCTCGGTGGTGGTTCCCGCGATCCACGGTTCCTGCATCTTTTGGCATGAGACCGGCTCGGGTGACACTCTGTTCACCCGTCGGAGCCCTACCCATAATCCGACGCAGGCCCGTTCGTGCCAAGAACCGCCTAGGCCGGTCTATCCCCTTCAACTTCGGAGAAGCCCATGTCGATCGATAATATCGCCGATCTCATCGTCGAGACACTGCAGGAAGCTGGCGTCAAGCGCATCTTCGGGGTCGTGGGCGACAGTCTGAACGGCCTGACTGAGTCGCTGCGGAAGCGTGGCACCATCGACTGGGTGCATGTCCGTCACGAGGAGGTGGCGGCTTTCGCGGCGTCCGGCGAGGCGCAGATCACGGGCGAACTGGCGGTCTGCGCCGGCTCGTGCGGCCCGGGTAACCTGCATCTCATCAACGGTCTGTTCGATGCCCACCGCAGCCGCACGCCGGTGTTGGCGATCGCGGCCCAGATCCCCTCGGCCGAGATCGGCGGCGGCTATTTTCAGGAAACCCATCCGCAGAGCCTGTTCCGTGAGTGTAGCCACTATTGCGAACTCGTGTCCGATCCGCACCAGCTGCCCTTCGTGTTGGAGAACGCCATTCGCGCGGCGGTCGGTCTGCGCGGCGTCGCCGTGGTGGTGATCCCCGGCGATGTCGCGCTGAAGCCTGCGCCGAACAAAGCCATCGCGCCGAAGCGCAGCCTCATTCCCGCGGCGCCGATCGTTCAACCGCAGCCGGCCGAACTCGACGCTCTCGCCGACCTGCTCAACGGCGCCGAGCGCGTCACCCTGTTCTGCGGGCGTGGTTGCGCGGGGGCACATGCGCCGCTGATGCGACTCGCCGAGGCCCTGAAGAGCCCGATCGTCCATGCCCTCGGCGGCAAGGACCATGTCGAATACGACAATCCCTATGACGTCGGGCTCACCGGCTTCATCGGGTTTTCCTCCGGCTATGCCGCCATGCACAGCTGCGAGGTGCTGCTGATGCTCGGCACAGATTTCCCCTACAAGCAGTTCCTGCCGACCGACGCCCGGATTGCGCAAGTCGACATTCGCCCAGAAAATCTCGGCCGCCGCGCCAAGCTGGACCTCGGTCTCGTCGGCGACATCGGGGCCACGATCTCGGCACTGTTGCCGCGTCTGCAGGTCAAGACGGACCGGTTGCACCTCGATGACGCGCTCGCGCGATACAAGAAATCCCGCGAGGGACTGGACGATCTCGCCAAAGGTACGCCCGGCCACAAACCGGTCCATCCGCAATATCTCGCAAAGGTGGTCAGCGATGCGGCCAGCGACGATGCCGTTTTCACCTTCGACGTTGGCACGCCGACGATCTGGGCAGCGCGCTACCTCAAGATGAACGGCAAGCGCCGGCTGGTTGGCTCGCTGGTGCATGGCTCCATGGCCAATGCCATGCCGCAGGGAATCGGCATTCAGGCGGCCCAGCCCGGACGACAAGTGATCGCGCTGGCGGGCGATGGTGGTTTCACGATGCTGATGGGTGATCTCATCACCCTGACCCAGGCCAAGCTCCCCCTGAAGGTCGTGATCTTCAACAACAGCGTGCTGGGCTTCGTGGCGCTGGAGATGAAGGCGTCGGGCTACGTCGAGACGGGTGTCGACCTCCAGAATCCGGATTTCGCCGCCATGGCACGGGCCATGGGCATCCACGCGCTCCGCGTCGAGGACCCGGGCGAACTTCCCGGTGCGGTCCAGAGCATCCTCGATCACGACGGCCCGGCGCTGCTCGACGTGGTGACGGCCACAAACGAACTCTCCATGCCGCCGACGATCGGCCTTGAACAGGTGAAGGGCTTCAGCCTGTGGTTGCTCCGGGCCGTCATGAGCGGCCGCGGCGATCAAGTGATCGACCTCGCCAAAACAAACCTGCTGCCGCGCTGAGCCGCGAAGGAAGACTGCGGCAAGGAGCGTTGCCGCACCACTCACCAGGAACGAACCACGACCCGACAGCTTGAGCGATCAACTGGTTCCAGGATGATCAGGAGAGAAGAATGGCAGCCTCACCATCGGACGAAGTCAAGGTCATCCGGGTGCAGGCGGCAAGCTTCTCCGCAATGCGACCACTCAGTTCACCCCCGGCTTCCCCTACGAGTAGCCGGACACGAACGCCGATCAGCTCAACGCCGACCTCCTGACCTTCAAGAAAACTGCGGGACAGGGCGGCGGAGGGAGGAGTGCGCAGCTTGGTGCCGTCGATCGCCGAATGACCAGACAGGCGCGACCGGGGCCGGCGGCCCTTGCGATGGCCGCGTTGCTGGCCGTCTCTCCTGTGAAAGCCAGGGCCGATGAAGCCGCAGCCACGAATGCCTCGCTAACCGTTCCCCGAGCCTCTTGAAAGGCTCTGTCTCACGCAAGGCCCGATGATTGTTCGACCTGGCCGGCCACGTCGATGTCGCGGTTGGCGACAAAACACAATTCGCTTGCGACAAACGTGGCCGCTTTTCATGTACCGCGATCCACATTCCGACTGCGGCTTGCGTGATCGCCAGGGCCGCGCTCTGCGGAGGACTGCTTTTCAGCAGAAACCAGTGGTCTCTTCAGGCAATCGTATTGATGAGGCCGCCCTCGGCGCGCAGCGCGGCTCCGTTGGTCGCCGATGAGCGTGGGCTCGCAAGGTAAGCCACGAGGTTTGCGACCTCCTTGGCGTCGATCATTCGTTGGAGGATCGAGGCCGAGCGGGCCGTCGCGAAGAACTCCGCTTCGATCTCTTGGATCGGGGCGGACGGATCCTTGGCTTGGCTTCGCAGGAAAGCCTCGATCCCCTCGGAACGGGTCGGCCCGGGCATCACGGCGTTGACGGTCACGTTGGTACCGCGCGTCAACTGCGCGAGCCCGCGCGAGATCGAAAGCTGCGCCGTTTTGGAGGTGGCGTAGTGGATCATGTCCGCCGGGATCGCGATGCCGGATTCGCTGGAGATGAATATGATCCGTCCCCAGTTGCGCTCCAGCATCCCGGGCATGTAGGTGCGCGACAGCCGAACCCCGCTCATCACGTTCACCTCGAACAGGCGGGTCCAATCGGCATCGGCGATGTCAGCGAAAGCCTTGCTTTCGTAGATGCCGAGGTTGTTGACCAGGATGTCGACCCGGTCGACGGCGGCCGCGAGCGTCGCGGCACCATCGCTCGCCGCGACATCCACCATGATGCCGGTCACCCTGGTGTTGGTCGTGGAGCCAATGTCCGCGATGGCGGCGTCCAGCTTCGCTTGGCTTCGGCCCGTGATGACGACCCGCGCGCCCTCCGCAGCGAGCGTGCGCGCAATTTCGAGCCCGATGCCGGCTGTGGCGCCAGTGACGAGAGCCGTCTTGTCGGCGAGTTGCAGGTCCATGATGAGATCCCGGGCAAATGTGTCTGCAAAACATTTGTCCCTTGGTCCCCACCGTCGCTATTCCCATAAGGCGCAAAGGACTTGTGACTGGATTTCACCAATGCCGCGCATAGCCATGGACCGGTCTGGCGAAATGGAGGTGTTCGCCCGTGTCGTCCAGGAAGGCGGCTTCTCGGCTGCGGCCCGCAGTCTCGATCTCACGCCCTCGGCCGTGAGCAAGCTGATCGCCCGCCTCGAAGCGAGGCTCGGCGCGCGCCTCCTGGTCCGCACCACCAGAGCGCTGACGTTGACCGAGGAAGGCGAAGCCTTCCACCATGCCGCAACGCGCATCATTCAGGATCTCAACGATGCCGACCAGGCGGCATCCGGCGGGGCGCTCCGTGGGCGGCTCCGCATCAACGCCTCGATCCCCTTCGGTTCGATGTTCGTGGCGCCGGCCCTGCGGGGCTTCCTCGAAAACAATCCGCATCTGACCGTCGATCTGAGCCTGACCGACGACATCGTTGATTTGCTGGCACAACGTGCGGATGTCGCGATCCGCATGGGAACTTTGGCGGACAGCGGGCTCATCGCCCGCAAGCTCGGGGAAAGTCCGCGCGTCATCTGTGCGGCGCCGGCCTACCTGGAACGCCGCGGCATTCCCCAGTTACCCGAAGACCTCGCCGGCCACGATTGCCTCACGTTCAACTTTCGACGGGGATGGCCGACCTGGCCGTTCCGGCAGGATGGTCGAAATATCGAACAGCCCGTCCGAGGCAACCTCATCGTCAACAATGGCGAAACCATGAGACAGATGACGCTCGCCGGCGTCGGTATCGCACGGCTTGGCTCGTTTCACGTCGCCGCCGACATCTCCGCAGGACGGCTCACTCCGCTCCTCGAGGCTTACAATCCGGGTGATCTCGAACTGATCAGCGCCCTCTACGTCGGTGGTGGTCCGATCCCCCATCGGGTCCGTGTCTTCATCGAATACATGGCCAAAGCCTTGAAACAGTTATCGCTCGGCTGATGGACGGGGTGGAGACGCACACGATGTTCGGCCGTCGATGATACGGTGGAAGGCGACGGAGGTTCCTCCTCTGGAACGCCGCCACACCCGCATCTCGCGATTTCGAGCCTGCGATCCGGCGGAGTTGCGCAAGCCGCCCTCAACTTCGTCCACCTCCACACCCACTGTCATCACGGCTTCGCGCCGGCCGCCCCAGCCACCAGCACATAGCCCCGCGTCTTGTTGTCATTGTCGGAATCCGTGGTGTTCATGGCGTCGAAGAGGTCGGCGGTCGTGACCCAGACGGGCGGGTATTTGTAGCGGGCGACGTCGAGGATCAGGAAACGGTCGGCCTTGGCGTCATAGGCGGCGAGCGGCGAGATGTGGCCGCCGCGCTCCTGCCCGATCGCCCGTCGAAGATAGTTGACGATGACAAAATGGTCCCGGGCCGCGAGATAGTCGCCAGCCGCCTTTCGGAAGGCGTCGAGGCCGCCGGGTTCGGCGTGATGCACCTCGACGGTGAGTGGATGCAGGGCCAGCAAACGCCCGAGCTGGTCGAGCGTCATGCCCTGCTGCAGCAGCACGGCGCGCGGCAGGATGGCCTCGGTCGCGTCATTCAGCACGTTCTCCTGCGTGAACATCGCGAAGGGCTGGTATTCGGGGCTGGTCGGGGCGGGTGCCTTGATGGCGTTCAACACCATCACCATGCTGGCGACGCCGCAAAAAGCCTGGTTCTTCTGCGTTTCGAAGGCGACGCTGATCGGCAGGTAGGCTTCGAGCGGTTTCGTCTCGAGCAGCAGCGTCTCGCCCGCGGCGGAGCGCAGGTCGATCAGCTTGTCGGGAAGAACGAGGGTCTCGGCCGAGACCTGGCCGGCCAGCAGAACGACAAAGAAAAACGATCGTAGAATGGAGACGAACATGGGGGGTCTCTCCGACGGCGCCGGCCGCGGAGGTGCCGCCGCCAAATACGCCACCCTAGCAAGCCGGTGCCGCCGAGGCGAGCCGGCGTCCGATCCGCGTTGGCCTAAGAGGGGACAATCGGATCGCAATGGCTCCGATCAGCCAACGGCTCCTTGCGAGGCCGAGGACCAAACCGCAGCCTCGGTCCGTCGCATTCGAGCATCCCGGCTCAGACGCGATTGACCCTGTCCCCATGCGGTCCCACCGACTCAGGATTCGCTTAGCACATCGACGCTACACGTGATCGCGACCCAACGACCCGGATGTGCTCATGTCTGTAGGACCCTATCGGCTCGTCACGCGCAGCGATTTCGACGGACTTGTTTGTGGCATGCTGCTCCGCGAGTCAGGGCTGATCGCCGAGATCAAATTCGTCCACCCCAAGGACATGCAGGATGGCTTGGTCGCGATCACGGATCGCGACATCATCACCAACCTGCCTTACGTGCCCGGCTGCCATTTGGCCTTCGACCACCATTCGAGCGAAATGGATCGCAATGGGGAGGTTCAGCCGAACCATATCATCGATCCGACAGCGCCTTCGGCCGCCCATGTGGTCTACCGCCACTTCGGCGGGGCGGCCGCCTTTCCGAAGATCGGCGATGACCTTATGAATGCGGTGGACAAGGCCGATTCCGCCCAGTTCTCGCGGGACGAGATCCTAAACCCGACCGGTTGGACGCTGCTCAACTTCCTGATGGATTCACGCACCGGGCTCGGCCGGTTCAGGGATTTCACCGTGTCGAACTACGAGTTGATGATGCAGCTCATCGACAAATGCCGGCACCTCTCAGTCGATGAGGTCCTGGCTCTGCCTGACGTACGGGAGCGCGTCGCCCTCTATGAAGCCCACCGCGAGCAATTCGCGGCCCAGCTTCGACGCTGCGCTACCGTGCATGGCAAGCTCTGCCTGCTGGACCTGCGTGAAGAAGACCCGATCTTCGCGGGCAACCGCTTCATGATCTATGCCATGCACCCCGGGTGCAACATCTCGGCGCATGTGATGTGGGGCCTGCGCAAGCAGAACACGGTCTTCGCGATCGGCAAGTCGATCCTCGATCGCGGTTCGCCCGTCGATGTCGGGGCGGTCTGCGCCTCATATGGCGGAGGCGGCCACACGGCCGCCGGGACCTGCCAGGTGGACAATGAGCGGGCCGAGGAGGTGAAAACGGCGCTCATCGAGCGGCTCAACCCGCCGTCGCTCGCCAGCGCGGCTTGAACTTACGCCGACGGCAGAAGCGACACCACATTTGACGAGGCCTCTGTCTCGTCACTTGCTTTTCACGTCGACCCCGTTCTTGCCGACATTGATCTGCAGTCCATCGGGCTGCTGATGGTCCTGATAGCTCTGGTATCCGAGGACCGCGACCACCACCACGAGCGCGCCGACGATGAAGTAGAGGATGTTGCGGTTCATGCGACCTGCAAAGACTGGAGAAGAGGCGTTCGCCTGGCTTGGCGGCCCGCAGCGGTGCTGCAGGCCGCAGCCGGGCGGGATCAGATCGCCTTGTTGATCGTGTCAGCCACCTTGTTGGCACCGTCCTTCACCGCGGCCTTGGCGTCGCCAGCGGTCTTCTGGGCCTCACCCTTGGCTTCCTGAGCCAACCCCTCGGCCTGCAGCTTCTCGGAGCCGACCAGCTTGCCGATGCCCTGCTTGATGTTCCCAACCGCCTCGTTGGCGAGACCCGAAGCCTTATCGGTCGTGCTGCTCATGTTCAGATCCTTTCTGACGTTGTCCGAAACGGACAAGCTGCCGATTAACCGATGTTAGGGTGGTTGGTTCCCGACTTGCCGGTCGGAATCCGCCTGTCGGGCTAATTGCTTAACGGACGCGACGTGTCGAGGAACGCCCGTGCGACGGAGGCCCCGACCCTATCAGGCGATCACCAGATCCGACGGTGCCGCATCCCGGAGATGGCGGACCCGGATCGGCACGGGCGGATGCGAGTAGTGGGCCAAGGCGTAGACCGGGTCAGGCGTCAACGTCGAGGCATTGTCGCGCGCGAGTCCCGTCAGAGCGCTGATCATCGGCGCGGCACCCACCGCACGCCGCGCATAATCATCGGCCTGGAATTCATTGCGGCGGGAGACCCAGTTGGTCAGCGGGGTCAGCAGCGGTCCGACCACGGAGGCGAGCAGCATGCAGACGAAGAGATCGAGCGCATGATCCTGCGCCTCGAGGCCGAAGGCGGGCAAGAGCCAAGGCTGCTGGCACAGCCAACCGAAGGCCGCGAGCCCGATCAGCAGGGTGACGGCACCCTGACACAGCCCGAACAACACATGACGGTGGCGGAAATGGCCGAGCTCATGTGCCACCACGGCCGCCACTTCGTCGACCGTGCTGCGCGCCAGGAGCGTGTCGAACAGCACAATCCGCTTCGCGCGCCCGAAGCCGATGAAGAAGGCGTTGCCATGCGCGGTCCGGCGCGATGCGTCCATGGTAAAAAGGCCCGAAGCCCGGAAGCCAGCTTGCGTGAGCAGATTTTCGATACGGGCCCGCAGGGGGCCGTCTTCCAGTGGCATGAAGCGGTTGAAGCGTGGCGCGATCAGCCGCACGTAAATCGCGGGCGCGGCGACCATCAGGATCACCAAGGCGACCCAGGTCCACAGCCACCATAGACCGCTGAACGTCTTCATCACCCAGAGGGCCGCCGCGAGCAGCGGGACCGCGACGACAAGCGCGATCAGTGCGGACTTCAAGCGGTCGGCCACGAAGGTGCGGAGGTTCGTGCGGTTGAAGCCGAAGCGCTGTTCGAGCACGAAGGAACGGTAGAGATCGAGCGGCAGGGCCAGGACAGCGCGTACGACGGCGGTCACGACCAGAAACGCGACGCCAAGGCCGATGGAGGGCGGGAATATCTTGGCGAGCAGTCCGTACAGGGCCCCGATGCCACCCGCGATCCAGCCGAGCGTGATCAGCGTGTCCAGCACCGTCTCCAGCCGTGCGAGCGTCTCGCGGGCGATGGTGTAATCGGCGGCTTTTCGATGTTCCGCGGGCGTGACGGTGGCGGCGAAGTCCGGCGGCACGCTGTCACGATGGGCGCGCACATAGGCGATCTGGCGGTGGGACAAATAGAACGCGACAGCCGCCCAGAACAAGGTCGCGGCGACGAACGCCATCATCAGCACGATCGGGATCTCCGGTTGAGGGTTCGGGCTTCACGTGTCGGACGCCGCCTTCAAGAGGCGCCGTCGCGGACAAGTTCCTCGGGCAACAAAGTGGCCGCATCCTGACGCGCAACGATTGCCGCGACCGCCACGGGACGAAAATCCCAGGCGTCGACGCCGACGTCGCACGAGCGGCGCGTGTCGGCCAGAGTGCCATGGGTATGGCCGTAAAGGTGACGGGTGCCCCGCCACAGACCGGGCCAGGCCCGATGGGCGTAATGCGCGAGAAAGAACCGCCATTCCGCTCCCGCGTCCCACACCGTCGTGCGCGCGCTCTCGACCACGGTGGCCCAGGGCAGGTCCAGCACGCGATTGGTGTCATGATTGCCGCGGACGAGCCGCTTGACGCCCTGGAGACGGCCGAAAATCTCACTGCAGCGCGCCCGGCTCGCCCCTGCGGCAAAATCGCCAAGGTGCCAGACCTCGTCGTCCGGCGCGACGGTCTCGTTCCAACGAAGGATCAGCCCCTCGTCATGATCCTCCACCGATTTGAACACGTGACCACGCATGCGAAGCACGTGAGTGTCGCCAAAATGGGTATCGGCCGTGAAGAACGTCGTCATTCCGACCGAGATATAGCGTGAAATGCCGCGCCGGGCGGCCCTGCGGCGAGGAGTCCTTGCCGGACCGATCGGCAATGCGGTCCTACAGCGCCCTGCTGTGATGCATAATGCCCGCGTGCAACGACCATTCGCGGCGATCAGAAGGCCAGTTGCCGCTTGACCAGGTCCTCGACCTTCGTGCGCTCCGCTGGTGTCAACGAAGTCAGGATGCCGTCGAGCCAGGCATCCTTGATGCCCGCCGCCCGCGCCAGGACGTGCCAGCGTGCGGCCTCGACGACGTTCTTGGCAAGGCCACGGCCGGCCGCGTAGAGCCGCGCGACCCGGTTCTCGGCGATGGGATTGCCGGCCGCGGCGGCCCGCAGAAAATACCTGGCAGCCGCCGCCTCATCCTTCGGCACGCCCTCACCATTGAACAGGATGATGGCATATTGCACGGCAGCCCCTGAATCTTGCCCGTCGGCGGCCTGTTTCAGGAGGTCGATCGCCTTGGGCAGGTTCTGGGGCACGCCGCGCCCCTGGCGATACAGCGCCGACAGGGCTTCGAGCGCATCCACGTCCCCCGCATCGGCCGCTCTCTGGAAATAGGCGGCCGCCTTGGGGAAGTCGCGCGTCTTGAGATCGCCCTGGATCGCCATGATGCCAAGGTTATAGAGCGCACCCGGATGGTCGGCTTCCGCGGCCTTTTCGAGATAGGTCTGCGCCGCGACACGATCCTTGGGCACGCCTTTGCCTTCGAGCAGCGCCATGCCATACGCGAATATGGCCTCGCGGTTGCCCTGGAGACTGGCGAGCTTGTTCCAGCGCGCCGCCTCCGCGAGGTCCTTGTTGACCGCCATCCCCTGGGCGTAAATTTCGCCCACGAGCGCCATGGCGGCGCCGTCATGCGGATTTTTCGCGATGCGATCCATGGCCTCCTTCAAGGCCGTGGCAAAATAGCCGCGCTGAAAGGCCCCGAAGGCAAGGTCTGGAACCGGCGCGACGACACCGGCCGGCGTCTGCAAGGCGCCGAAACCGGTTGCCGTGTCTTCGGCCTGCGCCAAAGCCGGCCATGCCATCAAAAGCCCGGCCCAGCAGGCGGACCGCCTTCCGGCTGCCATCACACCTGCTCCGAACCAGCAAGGCTCGCGCGTTGCGCGACGGCTTCGAGAACCGCTGCGGCGGCTGCGACAGCCGCTCCAGGTCCACGTGGATCCGTCCACACCGCATCCGCCAAGGCGATGAAGTCGGCGCCCGCGGTGGCCAACGGTTCCACCTCGTCCAGGCTGTGCGCCCAGGCCACGCAGGGCACCTGAAAGATTTCCGCCCACCAGGCCACATGGGCCACCCGCGCGTCGAGCGGCGGAACCTCGGCGTCGTCGCCGAACAGCAGATAATCGACCCCGCTCTCGCCCGCCATCATGGCGTCGTCGCGCGTCAACAGCTGGCCGGCCCCAACGATGCGGTCGGGTTTCATGCTGCGAAGGGCTTGATCGAGATCGTCACCGGGCCCGCGCAGATGCACGCCATCCGCGCCGACCGCCGCTGCGGCCCGCGTATCGTCTTCGAGCAGCAAGGCCGCGCCCTGCTCCTGCACGAGCGGCGTCAGCGCGGCCGCGACCTTGCGGCGGCGCCCATCGTCATGCGCCGGCGTCCGCAGCAGCACGCAGGCCACGTCGGCCGCCCGCAGGGCGGCCGTCAAAGCTGACACGAAGAGGCCCGCCTCGGCAACGACAGGCGTGATCAGGTAAAGACGCGCGGGTTCGGACATGGGCCCCTCGAAAAGCGCGATGGTGATCGACGAGGATTCCGGCGAAACCGCGGCCTATTCGGCCGCCTGCCGGTGTCCATCGAACTGTAGGCGGGCCAGACGGGCATAAAGTCCGTTCTGGGCCAGCAGTTCCGCATGGGTGCCCTCTTCGACGAGCCGGCCGCCATCGATCACCAGGATGCGGTCCGCCTTGACCACGGTCGCGAGCCGGTGCGCGATGACCAGGGTGGTACGGCCCTTCTCGAGTGTCTCGAGAGCGGATTGCACGAGCCGCTCGCTTTCCGCATCGAGCGCCGAGGTGGCTTCGTCGAGCAGCAGGACGGGCGCGTCCTTCAGCATGGCCCGCGCCACCGCGAGCCGCTGCCGTTGCCCCCCCGACAATGTCATCCCCCGTTCGCCGACGCGGGTGTCGTAGCCCTCGGGCAGGGCTTCGATAAAGGATTCGGCGGCAGCCCGTTGCGCCACCGCGTGAACCTCCGCGTCCGAGGCGTCGTCACGGCCGAACCGGAGATTGTCGGCGACGCTCGCCGAAAAGATCACGGGATCCTGCGGCACGAGCGCGAGCGCGGCGCGCAGGGCCAGCGGATCGAGCGTCTCGATCGGAACGCCGTCGAGGAGGACGCGGCCGGCCGTGGGGTCGTAGAACCGCATCAGCAATTGAAAGACCGTGGTCTTGCCAGCGCCGGACGGGCCGACGAGCGCCACCGTTTCACCCGGACGCACCGTGAAGGACAGGCCATGCAGCACGCTGGCATCCGGCCGGCCCGGATAGGCGAAACGAACGCCGTCGAACCGGATCTCGCCCCGAACAGGCGTCGGAAGAATGGCCGGATGCGCGGGCGCCGCGATGCGCGGCACGACAGCGAGCAATTCGCCGATCCGGCCCGCGGCGCCACCTGCCGCCGACAATTCACTCCACACTTCGCTCAATTGGCCGAGCGACGACGCACCCAACACGGCATAAAGAACGAATTGCGACAGGAGGCCACCCGACATGCGCCCCGCGATCACGTCATGGGCGCCGAGCCACAACACCGCCACCACGCTCGCAAAGGCGAGGAAGATCGCGGCCGCGGTGAGTGTGGCGCGCGCGCCGATGGCCTCTGCCATGGCCCGATAGGCAGCCTCGATCGCGGCGGCATAGCGGGTCCTGGTCGCCCTTTCCGCCCCGAAGGCCTGCAACACCCGAACCGCACCGAGGTGCTCGGCCGCGAAGGCGGTCGCGTCGGCCAGGCGATCCTGCGCACGACGCGACCGCCGGCCGACCGAGCGGCCGGAGATGACGAGCGGCAGTACGATCACCGGGATGGCGACCAACACCAGCACGGAGAGTTTCGCGCTCGAAAAGACCATCATGGCGATGGCGCCCGCGAACAGGAACAGATTGCGCAGGGCCACCGAAGCGGAAGAGCCGAAAGTCGCTTTGAGCTGCGTCGTGTCTGCGGTCAGGCGGGAGATGAGTTCACCCGTTTGGGCCGTGTCGAAGAAGCTCGCGTCGAGCCCGCTCAAATGGGCGAAAAGGTCGCGCCGTAGGTCGGCCACGACCCGCTCACCCAGCGTCATCACGAGGTAGTAGCGGGCGCCCGAGGCGATCGCCAGCACGGCGACGATGCCCAGCATGGCTCCGAAATAGGCGTTGATGAGGCCGGCCTTCTCGGGTTGGAAGCCGAAGTCGATCATGCGCCGGACCGCCTGGGGCACGCTGAGGGTCGCGGCCGATGCCAGCCCCAGCGAGACGAGCGCCGCCACGATCCTCCCCTTGTAGCGGAACCCGTAGGGCAACAGCGGTTTCAGACTGGCCAGTACGGCGGTGGGTCTGGCGGAAGCAGAGCGTTTTTTCAACGGACCGATCAGCGTTGCGGCGGCGGCCTGCCGTCAAAGGAACGTGTAGTCTCAGATTAGAGCGTTTCAAAGTCACGTGGAAAAGATTGTGCGCTGCGCCCGCCTGCGCTATAGCGGCGCAACTTTTTCTGAATCGCGGATTGCTGTTCCGGGGTCGCGAGCCCCATTTGGCGCGCGACAACCCGAAGGTGGACCATGAAGGCTGCGACACACCCCAACTATCACATGATCAAGGTCGTTATGACCAATGGCACCGAGTTCATGACGCGGTCGACCCTCGGCAAGGAAGGCGACACGCTGAACCTCGACATCGACCCCAACACCCACCCGGCCTGGACCGGCGGCTCACAGCAGCTGATGGATCGCGGCGGCCGTCTGTCGCGCTTCAACTCGCGCTTCTCGGGCCTGAGCTTCGGCAAGAAGTAACCCTTGCTGGTTCAATGTTTCCGGGCGGTGCCGCGAGATGGCGCCGCCCTTTTGGTTTATATGTGCCGTTTCCTGGTGACGAGGGATCCCAAAGGATCGAGGTCATCGGTACGATTGGGTCGACGCCGCGGAGCGGGTACACGCGGGCTGGCTCTTTTGCCGTCGTCTCAGGCGGAGACCAAGTCGGGACGCAGGCATCCTTCGCTTCCCATATGTGACTTCGTGACCGAGGCGGGGTAGCTGCCTTGCGGCCATCTCCGTGCGGCCTCGCTGTTCGATGTCAGCGCGATGTCCGACGTGCCGCGAGCCCCAAATGAGCCGCCACGGCGCAGAAGACGATGAGGCCACCCAGGATCGTGCCACTGCTTGGGACCTCGGCAAAGGCGAGCCAAACCCACAAGGGCGCGAGCGGCGCGTCGAGCGCGCCGATAAGTGCGGTCTCGACAGGCGGCAGCAGACGGGCTCCCAGGGTGAAGAGCGCGAGCCCCGTGGCCGAGTTGACGAGCCCAAACAGCGCCAGGAGAAACAGATCGGCACCGTTGAGAGCGAGAGGTTGGGCGAACGGCCAACACACAAGCCCACTCAACAGGGCGGAGAGGGCCGCCGCCGCGAGAGCCGGCATATCTCCGAAGCGGCGCGCCAGCACCATCATTCCGGCCATGCCGGCCGTCATACCGAGCGCCAGCATGTCGCCGGACAAACCGCCATCGTGCCCGAGACCGACCATGACGATCACGCCGATGAGCGCCGCGATGCTCGCAACGACCGCGGATCGCGATGGAATGTCCCTCAACACAATCCAGCCCAGCGCCGCGGCGAAGAACGGAACGGTGGCGTAGATCACGGCGACATGGGCGACCGTGGTGTGCCGGAGGGACGCGATGAACAGCACCATGCCGCCCGCCGAAAGGACCGCATAGAGGCACCCGGCCCGGCCCAGTCGAAGAAAGTCACGACAAGCGTCGCGTCCCTCGATCGTGAGCGCAACGGCTGCGATGCCAAGAGCGCCGAAGAGGCCGCGCCACACCAGCATGGTCCAGGTGTCCAAATGGATGAGGCGGGTAAAGAACCCGGCCATACTCCAGGCAACCGCTGATCCCATGACCTGAACCAGGCCGAGCCGATACTGCGCCCGATGGCGATCGACGGTGGGGTCAGACCGAGGAGCGCCCTTTCCAGTCACCGGTCGTGTTCCACCAGCGATTTGGGTTTTTCCTGTCATCGTGCCCCTTCGATCGGCTTGCGAGAATGGATTGGAGGCGGATGACCGGCTCCTGGTAGCTGTGAACCTGAAAGACGGCCTCGACCACTTTTTCGGTGAGATCCCGGTCATCCGGCAATTCGAAGCTGACCTCGACGACACCGGGGCGGGAGCGGATGTCCGCTTCCGCCCCGGCAGCGGCACCTTCGAGGGGCCGATATCGTTCCGTTCCCGGGCCGCTCACGAAGGCGTTGCTGTCGTAAGCACCCATGACGAGCGGCGTGATCGCGGTAACCGCTGCCATGATGCGTTCGACGTCTTCGACCGGCGTCTGCACCGTCATGAGCAGCAACGGACGCATGGTGACGGAATAAGTTTCGAAGCCGCTCGCCATGGTGTCCGCTCCGCTTGTCGTGAGTGAAACGATCATAGGCGAGCCCCACTGACAGCGCTCTGTCAGCAGTGTTCGTGCTAAAGTGCTGGCGGAGACTCGCCATGCGCCGATCCAGCCGGCTTTTTGAGATCATCCAGGTTCTGCGGCGTGCGCCGGCGCCAATGCCGGCACACGTCATCGCGGCCACGCTGGAAGTGAACAAGCGGACGGTTTACCGCGATATCGCCACGCTCCAGGCCATGCGGGTGCCGATTCAAGGCGAAGCGGGCATCGGCTATGTGATGCGGCGCGGCTTCGATTTGCCGCCCCTGATGTTTACGGTCGAGGAACTTGAGGCGGTCGTTGTCGGGCTCGCTCTCCTTGACCGAACCCGCGACGACGGGCTGCGGCTGGCCGCGGCACGCGTGCGCCAGAAGCTTGCCGACGTTGTTCCTCCGCAAGCCGGCTCTCTCAATGAGGTTGCGCTCCGCACCTCCTCCTGGAGCAACATTCCGTCGTCAGAGACGGATTGCGGGTTGGTGCGCCGTGCCATCCGCGAAGAGCGCAAGCTGCGTTTCGACTACCGAAACGTCTCGGCGCAGAGCACGACCCGCACCGTCATGCCGCTGACCCTCACCTATTGGATCGACGGCATCGTGCTCGGTGGCTGGTGCGAGTTGCGCGCCGACTATCGACATTTCAGAGTCGATCGTATGAGCTCTTGCACCTTCACCGGCGACTCTTTCGTCGGCGAGGGAAAGCGGCTCCGGCAGGCATGGGAGAATTCAGGCCAAGCTTAGGATACTACTCCGCATCGCGTCGAACAGGGTGGCGTCTACGCAGGCTGAGCAGGAACCAGGTAGACTTCGATCCAGGGATTGCGATGCCCCGCATCGAACAGGTTGTTGGCAAGACGTTCGTACAAAGGCCGGTTCAGCTCGAACATGGCCAAAAGGTCTTCATCGCTCGTGGCCGCATGATCTGCCATCGCGGTGATTGCCGAACGAAAAGCATGGCATCGGACACGCTCCCCGTAATGATCCATCGTGAAGCGTATGCCGAAGGCATCGACTTCGGCGGGTTCATCGATATGGGTCAAAGGCATTGCTGGCTCCGGATTGCTGCGCAGCATAGCACTGGCGGCTCCCTTTGCTTCATGCTGCGTCCCGCTAGATCCTTGGCGGTCCAAATCCAGACCCCTGCGTGTCCAAACGGGGCTATGCCTGATGCGCGGAACTGCCGAACGGATGCTCAACGAACTCGCGGCGGCATCCCAGTCGCGTCAGCTTGTCCTCGCACTTGGGGTCACAACACGAAAGTGAGGTTTACCTACACCAAGCGCGAACGGATGCTGAACGACCGGCTTTGGTGGAAAGTTGCCATTGACGGACTGGCCGAAAGTCGACATTCCGCTTTGCGTCCAAGGCGATCGATTGCGTACATAGAGCCAGAGACCTAGACAGAAGGAGCCGCGTCGACAAAGGGCGTGGTCGCTCGCAACATATAGGTGCAGCCGATGCTGCCGATATACTTCTCGTAGGCGGTCTGTGATCTGCATCACAGACAAGGAGATGAGTTACGTTGAAAATGGCGAGCGTCAATCCTTCTGATTGATGAGGTCAGTGATGTCAGCAGGCGGTGATCATCACCCCTGATGCCACGGCGACGTTCGATGTGCAGATAGGAGGAAGCGATGGGGGCCGAGTTCACCGAGCTCGAGGTCTTGAGCTACAGGCAACAGCTTCCTCTGTTCCCGGAAATTTTTAATTTTCAAGCGGTTCTGCCGAGCAGCGTGGCGCCATTTTTGGTCAGCCCTTTCTCCCCGGATGCGAAACTCGCCGGAGGTGTCGCCACAGGGGCGATGATAAAACTCCGATTGGAAATCCAGAAGGACGGCGCGACATTCTGGGTCGGCGCGGCAGTGCCCGAGGGGACCACTGACTTTTCTCGATGCTATATCTACTTCTACCCCGACACGCTTCCGAGCGACGGCGGTTACAAGACCTTTTCCGGAGGGACCTGGACGGGACTCGAAAAAAATTACCTCCAGAGCCTCGGCGCGCAAATGGCGGCCGCGAAGAAGATGACCCTCATCGTACCCTACACGACCAATGCGTCGCACAACGCGAAACACAATCTTTTTGCAAGTCTAGGCGTCGAAACACTCAACGACATCATGACCGCGATCCAAATGGAAATCAGTCGGGACCCCATTGCGATGGCTGTTGGAGAGGCAGTGAAAGTGCAGAAGAGATCGCTGAAGGCAATTGGCGTTGCCAGCTTCTCTTCCGGCGTGAATCATCTCAACCGGTTCGTCAATAACATCGGCAGCAGCGGGCTCATTCGCGAGATAATAGATTTCGATGGCCAGCACATAAGACCAGGAGGCCGTCCTCTGAAGCCGGGATCCCGTAGTGTTCACCTGACCACGCCAGTGCTTAGCGGCGCGGTGAACTGGTGGATAACGCAGAATCCGCACCCTTTGGAGGCTATAAAGGGCAGCGTGCCGTTGGATGGCTCGACGCGGAATCCATTGGCGAAGCCGCGAGGATGGATTTACATCCCTTCAGAGGCATTCAGTCGGGTAAGCGCTGATAGGACCGTGGGCGATGAAACGCATGACAAGATCGGGCGTATGATGCTTTGGACCATGATGCTGCTCAGCAAACTTTCCTGAGCGCTTTTGGGACGGTAGCGACAGTGCTCGTTCAGGACTGGCGTCGTGGCTCACCCTCCTCCGCCTGCATCCATGACTGGAATACCGTCCTTAGCGTCCAAAGCAAGGCGTGTGAGGACGGCGAGCCGCTGCTGGCCAATTGCGGGCCGAGGCGATCGCAACCTCGCCGTCTTTCAAGCGAGCCTCCGGGAAGCGGCTCAAGACCGGGCGCTCTAAACGTTCGACGAGTGTCGGGAGCGGGCCGTTGGCATTGAAACGCTGGTCTGACGATCAGCGCCGAAGTGTCCGACAGCCTAAGGATACGACGGGTAGCCGAACACATCCGGCTTGGGACGGAGTTGCGGACACGTTCTGTTCGCCCTTAGCGTACGCGAAACGCATTTTCGTGTGGTGCCCCTCACTTGCGATTGGACCCGTCGGACGGGCGGTCGCAGCCCGGCCATTTCCTCGGATTTCCAAGCGAATCGCCGGCGAAACGCATGTCGGCTCGACCGTACTGGGGCGCCCAGGCGGATATCGGAGGCAACGGTCTCATTCACCAGGTGCAGGCAATAGCGTCGGCACATGTCCGCGTCGGGCGCGCCATCGCGCGCTCATGCGGGCCATGCCGAGGTAGATGATCGGTGTCGTATAAAGCGTGAGGGCTTGGCTGAGGATGAGGCCGCCCATGATGGTGACGCCGAGCGGGCGGCGCAATTCCGCCCCGACACCCGTGCCGAAGGCGATCGGCATGGCGCCGAACAGGGCCGCCAGCGTCGTCATCAGGATCGGGCGGAAGCGTTCGAGGCAGGCGGCATAGATCGCGTCGCGCGGGGTCATGCCCTGATCGCGCTCGGCGTGGATCGCGAAATCGACCAGCATGATGCCGTTCTTCTTTACGATGCCGATGAGCAGGATGATCCCCACGAAGGCGATCACCGTCAATTCCATGTTCACCAGACGTAAGGCCAGCAGGGCGCCGAGGCCCGCGGAGGGTAGCGTCGACAGGATCGTCAGGGGGTGGACGAGACTTTCGTACAGCACGCCCAGGATGATGTAGATGGCCCCAAGCGCCGCGAGGAGGAGGATGATCTGGTTCGACGCGCCTTGCTGGAACACGAGGGCGTCGCCCGAGAAGTCCGCATGCAGCCCGTCGGGCAGATGCATCTCGGCCACGGCCTGGGTCACAGCCTGGCTGGTGAGATCGAGGCTCGCGTCGGGCTGCAGATTGTAGCTGATGGTCACCGACGGGAACGCGCCCTGATGGTTCACCACCAGGGCGGACGTGCCCCGCTCGATGCGGGTGAAAGCCCCGAGCGGCACCTGGACGCCAGCCGTGCCCGGCACGTAGATGCGGGAGAGATCGGCCGGGTCGCGCTGGTCGCGCGTCGCGACCTCCAGCACCACGTGATACTGGTTGCGCTGTGTGTAGATGGTCGAGACCTGCCGTTCGCCGAAGGCATCGTTGAGCGCGTCGTCGATCGCCTGGATCGGGACGCCGAGGCGGGATGCGGCGGCCCGGTCGATCACGATCCGGGCTTCCAGCCCCCCCTGCTCGCGGTCGGTCGAGACATCGACGAGCCCCGGTACTTTGCGCAGCCGCTCCAGCACCTTGGTCTGCCATTCCTGCAGTTCGTCGAGGTCCGGGTCCCATAACGTATATTGATAGGACCCCTTGCCGGAACGGGCGCCGGCCTTCAGATCCTGGATCGCCACCATGAAGAGCGTGATGCCAGGCGTATGGGACAGCTTGCGGCGCAGCCGCGCGATGACCTCCTCGATCGGCGGGCGAGCGTCCTCGTCCTTCAGGCTGATGAAGAGCCGCCCCTGATTGACCGATGAATTGCCGCCACCGCCGATGAAGGAGCCGACGCCGTCGACCGCGGGGTCGGTCAGCACGCCGGCAGCGAGATTTTGCTGCAGCCGGGACATTTCGGGAAACGACACCGAAGGCGCGGCTTCGGTCATGCCCATGATGAGGCCGGTGTCGTCGTTCGGGACGAACCCTTTCGGTGCGGTCTTGAACAATTCCACCGTGAGGGCGATCGTCAGCACCATCACGAGCAGCATCATCCATGGATGGCGCAGGGCCACGCGCAGCGTCCACGCATAGGTCCCGACGATGGCGCCGAGCACACCCTCGACGATCCGGTCGAAGCGGGTCGGCGCGCGACCGTGCTCGTCCTTCATGAAGTGACCGCACAGCATGGGGGTCAGGGTCAGGGAGACGAGCGTCGAGATCAGCACCGCGAAGGTGAGGGTGAGCGAGAACTCGCGGAAGAGGCTCCCCACGATGCCGCCCATGAAGACCAGAGGCACGAAGGCGGCCACGAGCGACAGGCTGATGGAAATGACCGTGAAACCGATCTGCCGCGCGCCCACGAAGGCGGCCTGCATCGCGGTCATGCCCTTTTCCATGTTGCGGGCGACATTCTCGATCATGACGATCGCGTCGTCGACCACGAAACCGACCGAGATGGTGATCGCCATCAGGGACAGGTTGTCGAGCGAGAAGCCGGCGACCCACATGCAGGCCACGGTCCCGGCAAGCGAGAGCGGCACGGCCACACCAGCCGCAAGCGTCGGTGTCGCGCGACGGAGGAAGATGAGCACGACACCCATCACAAGCGCGACGGTCAGCAGCAGCGTCAACTGGATATCCCGCACCGCCGCCCGGATCGACACCGTCCGGTCGGTGAAGATCGAAATCTCCACGCCGGCCGGAATCCAGCGGCGCAGTTGCGGCAGCAGGTCCTTCACCCGATCGACCGTGTCGATGACGTTGGCGGCCGGCTGCTTGGTGATGATGAGGAGGACGGAGGGGTCCTTGTTGTACCAGCCCGCCGCGCGCCGGCTCTTCACGCCGCGGGCCACATCGGCGATGTCGCGCAGCCGCACGATCGTATTGTTCTCCGCCCGTACCACGATGGCGCCGAATTCCTCGGGCGTCGACATCCGGTCGCTGGTGGCGAGCGTTTCCGACTGATCCGCCCCGTCGAAGGAACCGACCGGCTGGCCCGGGTTGGCGTTGGTCAGCGCTGTCCGGACGGCGTCGACCGACAGTCCCATCGCGGCCAGCCGCTGGGGATCGATCCGAACCCGGATCGCCGGCTGTTCGGCACCGTTGACCGTGACCTCGGCCACCCCCTCGACCTGACTGATCTTCTGGGCGATCACGGTGTCGGCCGCGTCATAGAGCGCCGTGTTCGGCAGTGACTTCGAGGTCAGAGCCAGAATCAGCACCGGAAAGGCCGCCGAATTGGCCTTTCGGTAGGTCGGCAGGCTCGGCAAGTCGCTCGGCAGGTCGGTCGCGGCCGCATTGAGCGCGGCCTGTACGTCGCGAGCGGCGTCGTCGACGTTCCGGGTCATGTCGAACTGGATCGAGATCGAACTCGCGCCGAGCGACGACGAGGAGGTGAGTTCGTTGACCCCGGCGATCTCGCCGAGACGGCGCTCGAGCGGGGCCGCGACGGTCGCGGCCATCGTGGCGGGATCCGCGCCGGGCCGGCTGGCATTCACCCGGATGGCCGGAAAGTCGATGCCTGGCAGGCTTGCCACTGGCAATTGAAAATAGGCGACCGCGCCAATGAGGAACAGCCCGACGGAGAGAAGCGTCGTGCCGATCGGTCGGCGGATGAAGAGATCCGAAATGCTCATGGCGCGAGGAAGACGCTTTCCCCCGCTCCTCGGCTCACCCCATGCGCGAGAATCCGCCAGCGAGATGACGTCTGGAGCCCCAGACGCAAAGAGAGGTCAGCGTGAACGGGCCTTCGTGTCATCGATTCGCAACGGCATCCGACACAGCCGGCTCACGCGCGGCGCTGCCTCACATCCCCTGTCTTAGGGATCATATTGCCGGAGTCCACGACGCAATTAAGGCGAACGCCTGCGACCTTCGCGTCAGGACGCACGCGCCATATAGGAACGGGCACGGGCACAATAGGCGCGATTGGCGGCCGACACGCGTGTCACGAGGTGGCCGGACTGATAGCGGGCCAGCGTCATGCAGATATCGCCACGCGACGCCTTGTAGGCATCAGCCAGGACCTTCATGCCGAAATGCAGATTGGTCTCCGGTGTCATCAGGGCGGTGATGCCGCCGACGTAACCCATGCTCCGTGCCGTATCGTATTTGATCTGCATCAGGCCGAGCGCGCTGCCGCCCCGCGCCTTCGGGTTGAAGCGGCTCTCGATATTGACGACGGCGGCAGCCAGATTTTCCGGCACACCATTCGCACGAGCGTGTTTGGACACCAGATCGCGGAGCGTCGGTGCCGCCGGCTCGACCGGTCCAGAAGCCGCCTCAATGGGCGTCGCGGCAGCAGGTTGAGGGGCGGGAGCCAAGGGCACGTCACGGCTCGCGACCTTGCGCTGCGCCTTGTGTCGCCCGAGCGCGACAACACGATCATGCGGGTTTGGCTTCGTTGCCGCCGCCGCAGGCGATGCGGGCGCAGGCACGACCGGTTCCGGCACCGGGGCGGGCTTGTCGTAAACGGCCGCGCCTTGGAAGCGAGACGCCATGGGCTCGGCCTGCGCGATCGTGCAGGTGGCGAGAACAATGACGAAGCTCAGGGCGGCGCATTTTTCGATCAGCAATTCACTGGCTTCCTACCGTTGCGGTGCCTCAAGCAGTCCGCGAAATGTGGCGATACGGTGTTATCAGCGCCCGCGCAGTGTTCTCTAAGCCGCCAGCGTGATTTAAATACAACACCGTCAGACAATGTTCATTGGAGAACCAAGAGGGAAAGTGGTTTGTCAACATGTTTGGCTTCCCGGCAAGATCATGCCGGATTTCTACGTTTTGTACTGAAACTCGCGAAGCCGCCGATCTGGTTTGTTCAGCGAATCTTCAGAATAAAGCGTTGCTTTGTTGGCTGCTGATCTTGTAGGGGCAGCCGCGCAAATGCGGCCGGGGAGAGATAGAACATGCGTATTAAGATATTGGCAGCCGGCGCCATGGCGTCGGCCTTGCTGCTTTCGGGGTGCTACACACCGCAACAGCAGAACGCCGCCAACGGCGCTGTTCTCGGCGGTGCCACAGGTGCGCTGATCGGCGGGTTGGCGTCGGGACGGCCCGGTGGGGCTCTGGTGGGTGGAGCGCTCGGGGCTGCGACCGGAGCGATCGTCGGCTCCGCCGCCACGCCTCGGCCTGCGCCGGTCGTGTACGGCGCACCGCCGCCGCCCGTCGTCTATGCGCCACCACCACCACCGGCCTGCGCACGCTTCGGCTACGACGCCTACGGCAACCAGATCTGCCTGCGATATTACGGCTACTGATCGCCTGAGCCGCCACAGTGTCCGAACGATTCACGTCGACGCTCGCGAGCATTGAACGCTCCTATGCCTCACCCAATCATGGGGAGCGGCTGGGCAATCTTGCCTGGCCCGACACGATCGTGCTGCACTATACGGGCATGAAGGATGGACCGTCGGCGGTGGATTGGCTCTGCAATCCGGCCTCCCAAGTCTCGTCCCATTATGTGGTGACCGAGGGCGGGGCCATTCTCCAGCTTGTGCCGGAGGAGCGGCGGGCCTGGCATGCGGGGCGGTCCGTCTGGGCCGGCGTGAGCGACCTGAACTCCGCCTCCATCGGTATCGAAATCGTGAACGGTGGCCATGACCATGACCTGCCCGCCTTTCCGGATCGACAGATCGAGGCCGTCATCGCGCTCTGCCGCGATACCGCGGCCCGGCATGCGGTCCCGCCCGAGCGTGTCCTGGCCCATTCGGACATCGCACCCGGCCGCAAGCGCGATCCTGGCGAGCGCTTTCCCTGGGCGCGGCTAGCGGTCGCCGGCGTGGGCCACTGGCCGGAAAACCCGTCGCGTGCTGAGGCCGCGGCGGAACTCGGCCCCGGCGCGGTAGGTGATGCCGTGGTCGAGCTGCAGGCCGCGCTGGCCCAATATGGCTATGGTGTCCAGCCGACCGGGGTCTACGACACGCAAACCGAGACTGTGGTGCGGGCTTTCCAGCTGCATTTCAGAGCGGACCAGGTCGACGGGATCGCCGACGGCGGGACGCGCGGCTGCCTCACGGCCCTGCTCTCTGCCCTGCCGAACGCGAGTGTTTCGCTTCAACCTGCCAGAAAGGCCTGAAGCGCAGCGCCGGTCGCCTCCGGATTTTCTTCCGCCAGGAAATGACCGGAGTCGATCGTCACGCCTGTCGCTTCCGGCGCAAAGCTGCGCCGCCAGACCGCCAGAGGTTCTTCCCTGCCATGCTTTGACAAATAATCGCTGCTCGCCAGGAGATGGGTCGAGCAGTCGATCGTTCGAGCCGCCGCGAGGTCCGCTTCGTCGGCCTGCCTGTCCTGTCCTGCGCCCGCACGGTAGTCCTCGCAGCTTGCATGAATGCGGGAGGGATCCCCCCACCCCGCCCGATAATGCGCAAGGGCGCGCGGGTCGAACACATCCAGGGATTTGGCCTTGCTCCAATTCCGCAGCAGATCCTCGTAATAGGCTTGCGGGTGTTCGGCGATTTTTCGCTCCGGGCCGGGTTCGGGCTCCGCCAGGAAACGCCAATGCGGCGCGGCGTCTTCACCGGCTTCCATCGCGGCCCAGACCGCAAAGGTGGGGATGATGTCGAGCAGCGCGAGCTGGGTGAGGCGGCCGGGATGATCGAGCGCCAGCCGATAACCGATGCGGGCTCCGCGGTCGTGTCCCGCGAAGGCGAACCGGGCATGGCCGAGCTCCTCCATCAGGGCCACGAGGTCGGATCCCATCACGCGCTTGGTGTAGCCGGCGCCGCCCTGGCTTTCGGGCGCGGCCGACCAGCCGTAGCCGCGAAGGTCCGGGATGACGACCGTGAAGCGCTCCGCCAAGGCGGGCGCGATCCGGTGCCAGATCGCACCGGTCTGCGGGAATCCATGCGCGAGAAGCAGCGGCGCCCTGCGGCCGCCGATGCGGGCGAAGAGGCGCCCCGCCTTTGTGGCGACATAGCGGGAGGCGAAACCTGGATATAGGTCGGCAAGATCCTCCACGTTTACATCTCCCTTCGCTGTGGTCAGCAGACGCCAGATCCTGGTGTTTGTTCGCGCTCGACCGCGCGCCAGCCAATGTCGCGACGGCAAAATCCCCCCGGCCATTTGATCGCATCGACGGCCGCATAGGCACGGGCTTGCGCCTGCCGGGCAGTCGCGCCCCGAGCCGTCACCACCAGCACCCGGCCACCGGCCGCCACAAGGGTCCCGCCCTCCTGCCGTGTGCCGGCGTGGAAGACCGTGACATCAGGCGCGGCGGCCGCCGCATCGGAGAGGCCGCCGATCGGCGTGCCCGTCACCGGAGCATCCGGATAGCCGCGTGCCGCCAGCACCACGCCGAGCGCGAACTCGTCGCGAAACCGCAGTGGCGTCTCAGGCAAGGTGCCATGGGCGCAAGCGGCAAGGAGCGGGAGAAGGTCCTGGTCGAGGCGGGGGATCATGACCTCGGCTTCCGGGTCGCCGAAGCGGACATTGTATTCGATGAGCTTCGGGGCGCCATCCGGGCCCACCATCAGCCCCGCGAACAGAACGCCCTGGAACGGCATCCCCCGCGCCGCCATGCCGGCGAGGGTCGGCGCAATGATCCGATCCATGATGGCTGTCTCGAGCCCGAGCGTCATCAACGGGGCCGGCGAGATCGCGCCCATTCCGCCCGTATTCGGGCCGGTGTCGCCGTCGCCTACCCTTTTGTGGTCCTGGGCGGAGGCGAAAGCCACGGCCCGGGTGCCGTCGCAGAGGGCGAAAAACGACAGCTCCTCACCCTCCAGGAACGCCTCGATCACGACACGGGCACCAGCTCCGCCGAACCGGCCCCCGAAAATCTCGTCGATGGTGGCCTCGGCTTCCGTGACATCGGCCGCGATGATGACGCCCTTGCCGGCCGCGAGCCCATCCGCCTTGATCACCACCGGAAAGGCGCCGGCCCGGGCATAGGCCTTCGCGGGTGCGGCGGCCGTGAACGTCTCGTAGGCAGCGGTTGGGATGTCGAGGTCGCGGCACAGATCCTTTGTGAAACTCTTCGAGCCTTCGAGCTGGGCCGCCGCGGCGCTCGGCCCGAAGACCGCGATCCCGACGGCGCGGCAGCGGTCGGCGAATCCTGCCACGAGCGGCGCTTCGGGGCCGATGACGACAAGGTCGACCGCCTCGCGGCGCGCGAGGTCGAGGAGACCGTCGTGATCGTCGAGCGCGACCGCCACATTGTCGCCGAGCGGCGCCGTGCCCGGATTGCCGGGCGCGATGATCAGCCGGCGGATCCCCGGACTGGCCAACAACGCCTGGGCGAGAGCATGCTCTCGCCCGCCCGAGCCGAGAAGAAGCACATTCATTGACACAACCGGCTGGACGGGCACTAGCTCACCCGGGAAAAAGGAATTGTCGGCTTCTACCATGCCTCGCAGATCCATCAATCGTGCCGACGCTGCCCCCGAGCCCGACCTCATCGCGGGCCAGGACGCCGGCAGCAACGTGCCCGAACTCTCGGTCAGCGAATTGTCGGGCGCGCTGAAGCGTACCGTCGAGGAGCGGTTCGGCTTCGTGCGGCTGCGCGGCGAGGTCTCGAACTATCGCGGGCCGCATTCCTCCGGCCACGCCTATTTCAGCCTGAAGGACGAGGGCGCGCGCATTGATGCGGTCGTGTGGCGGACGGCGTTCGCGCGCATGCGCATCAAGCCCGAAGACGGCATGGAGGTGGTGGCCACCGGCAAGATCACCACCTTTCCGGGCAAATCCTCCTATCAGATCGTCATCGAGAGCCTGGAGCCGGCCGGCATCGGCGCCCTCATGGCGATCCTGGAGGAACGCCGTCTGCGGCTTGCCGCCGAGGGCCTGTTCGATGCGGCCCGCAAGCAGGCGCTGCCGTTCCTGCCCGGCGTCATCGGTGTCGTCACCTCGCCGACCGGCGCGGTGATCCGGGATATTCTCCATCGCGTCGCGGCCCGCTTCCCCCGCCATGTCTTGGTCTGGCCCGTGCGCGTGCAGGGCGAGTCGAGTGGCGCTGAAGTCGCGGCCGCCATTCGCGGTTTCAACGCGCTCGGCGCGGGCGACCGCCTCGCGCGCCCGCATCTCATCATCGTGGCGCGCGGCGGTGGCTCGCTCGAAGACCTCTGGGGCTTCAACGACGAGGCCGTGGTGCGCGCGGTCGCCGAAAGCGTCATTCCGCTGATCTCGGCGGTCGGACACGAAACCGACTGGACCTTGATCGACCACGTGGCCGATCTCCGCGCCCCGACCCCCACGGGCGCGGCCGAACTCGCGCTGCCGGTTCTGCAGGACCTCACCGTCGCGCTCGAACGCTTACGGCTCCGGCAACGCACCGCGGCGCTCGCGCAGCTCGACCGGCGCCGGACGGAGCTCCGGGCCCTCCTGCGCCACCTGCCCGCCGGGTCGGAGATTTTGTCCCTGCCACGCCAGAGGCTCGATCGGGCGTCCGGCCAACTCCCCGCCGTCACACAGGCCCGGCAGGACCGGTTGCGGCTCGATCTCGCCCGCTGGGCCGCGCGCCTCGGAACGCAGTCTCCCCGCGCCAAGATGGCACGGACCGCCGAACGGCTGATCGGCCTCGGGGACCGTCTCGGCAGAGCGCGGGAGAGAGGGGCCGAACGCCGAAAGCTCCGGCTCGACGGCGCCAAGATGCGCCTTCAGGCTGGCTTTGCGGCGCAGCTCCGTCATCTCCGAAGCCAGCACACCGCCAAGGAAGTTCTTGTGAAGGCGCTCGGGGCTCGCCTGGAACGGGCGCGCGGCGCTGTCGCGTCGGAACAACGCCAGAGGTTGGCCCGCACCGCGCAATTGATGCAGAGCCTCAGCTATCGAAGCGTGCTGGCACGCGGCTACGCCGTTGTGCGCGACGAACACGGCGCAACCGTCGGCACGGCCGTAGCCTTTCGCCGAATGGCGCTGGTGTCGGTCGAATTCGCCGATGACCGTGTGGCGGCGCGCCCGGAGCCCGATGGCCCGACGCTTCGCTCCACAACGCTCGCACCCCGTCCCGCGCGACCGCGACGGCAAACCTCCGGGACCGACGCACCGTCTCAGCGCTCCTTGTTCGAGACCTGATGCCCCCTTGCGGCCCGGCGCATGAGACGCCAGCTCCGTTGTTTCGGCGGAATG
Organism: Lichenifustis flavocetrariae; assembly: GCF_026130545.1. Classification (GTDB taxonomy): domain Bacteria; phylum Pseudomonadota; class Alphaproteobacteria; order Rhizobiales; family Beijerinckiaceae; genus Lichenihabitans; species Lichenihabitans flavocetrariae. The sequence goes on from NZ_JAMOIM010000014.1 coordinate 163,213, forward strand.
TCCGCAACCAACGCGAGCCGGATTTGCCGGCGGCGCGCGTTCGTGGCATTCGCTCTATCCCGCTCGTCCCACGGCCGAAAGGATGCCGTCTCATGAACCGCCACGAACGCCAGCCGGTAGGCGGCATCGAAGCCAAACTGGAATTCGGCGACGGCGACTATCGCGTGGTGCGCCCCGGTTCCTTCGTACGCTGTGGCGTCACCGGCCAGCCCATTCCGCTCGACCAGTTGCGTTACTGGAATATCGCACGCCAGGAAGCCTATGCGACCGTCGAGGCCAAGATGCAGCGCCTGCAGGAGACCGGACGCGATTGAGGGCGGCAGCAGTCCGGTCATAGGAAAAAGCATCTTAACGTCGCTGCAACCGGTAGCGTCAGTTGACAATGCGCCTCCCCTCCCTCTAGAAGCAGCCGGCCTGCCCTGGTGGCGGAATTGGTAGACGCGCTGGTTTCAGGTACCAGTGGGTAACACCGTGGAGGTTCGAGTCCTCTCCAGGGCACCATCACTTTCTTGATGGTTTGGCAATAAGTTACTGATACGCCGAGGGATGTTCCAAGCCCGCTCTTACACAGCGGTCTTACACATGGCACTCTCAATGGCTCGTCCCATCGCCCTCGGGAACGGCAACTATCACCTCAACATTCGCGTGCCCGCCGACCTTGCCGCGAAAGTGAAGGGCACGTTCGTGTCCTTGCCAATCGCCGATCGGTTCACGACGGTACGCATCTCCGACAAGGTCATTGTTTCGCTCCGCACCAAAGATCCGGTTGATGCGAAGCTCCGGTTCGGAGAAGCCTTCCAGGCTTTGATGCGACACTGGGCGGCCGTACGATCCGGCCCGGTCCCGCTCACTCACAAGCAGATCGTCGCCCTTGCGGGCGATATCTATCGTCGGTGGGTGGAATACTACGAGAACGATCCGGCTCTCACACCTGAGTGGCTGCAGGACGGAATGGCGCAGCTCGATGTGGATGCTGAAGCCCTGCGAAGTGATCTCAGCGACGAACTTGGAGATCTGACGCCGGAGACTGCCGCCTGGCTCGCCAGACTTTCAAGGCCGAATGGTCCTGAACTTCTCGCCTTCGAGCTCAATCAAGATATCGATCGATTCGGTACGTCGGTTCGGTTGGACGACGCGCTCGAACACCTGTTCGGCCCGGACGTGGATGCTGTCTGCTCCCAACGGGCCCTCATCCTCGACGCGGGCACGCGGGGCCTCCTCGTTCGCGAAGTGGCAAGAGCCGTGCGCTTTGCGGCGCAAAAGCTCCTCCGCAACATCGACGGCGATTACAGCCCCGATCCCGCTGCCGCACGTTTCCCTGCCTTCAGCCCGCCTGTTTCAGTCGTGGGTGTGAAGCCCATTCAATCGGCACGCATCGAGACTGTGGGTGCCCTCTTCGAGCGCTGGAAGCTCTACGCGGCCGACAAGGTCGCGGCGAGTACAATCCGCCGTTATGGCCCCTCTCTCGCCAGCCTTGATCGGTGGTCCAAGGGGCGCGACTGGCGTGCCCTGACTGATGACGACATTTTCGCGTGGGCGGTAAACAGACGAGACGCCGACGGGATCGCACCGGCGACCATCAACCGAAATGATTTGGTTGCCGCATCGTCCATCTTCGCGTGGCCCATGTCGATGAGCGGCGGCAAGCTGTCGACCAGCAACCCTACGGCTGGGATCAAACTGCCCTTGCCGAAAAGGGTATCGACCCGGGAGAAGATGTTTCGTCGGGCCGAGATCACCGCCATTTTGCGCTTGGCCAGAGCCGTCAAGCCGGATCCACGCCATCCGCGCGCGTCGGCGTCGCGACGTTGGTGCCCATGGCTCTGCGCCTATTCTGGAGCCCGTATCCAGGAAACGCTTTGGCTGAAAAAGCAGCACATCCGTCGCGAAGGCGACGTGTGGATCATGGACTTGCAACAAACGAAGGACGGGCACGCGCGGCTGGTGCCGCTCCACGAGGCGCTGATTGAGGAAGGGTTCCTGCAGTTTGTCGAGGCAGCTCCATCCGGATTCCTCTTCGTCGGCGACCGGGAGCAGAAGGAGAGCGCCACACGCAGTGCCCAGGAACTACGCGCCGCTGAGCTTGCATCGTGGGTCCGGTCCAAGGTCGAACTTGACAAGGAGTTGAGCCCGAATCACGCATGGCGCCACTCTTGGATTACTTACGCGGAAGCTGCCGGTGTGCCCAAGCGGTTCAGTAACCGCATCACGGGTCATAATTTTTCCAAAGATGCATCTGACGGCTATGTGGCTGGGCTTGTGTCGATGCTTGCGGTCGAAATGCGCAAGTTCCCACGCTACAATATTGACTGACATCTGAAAGGAAATTCTACACTCCGGATTTGCACTCCGTATTTAAGAACATGAACGTTGTAAGCCCGCTCGGGAAAGACGATCTAACCCACGGCCCGAGTCGAAGCGAATTGGGCGGGTTTCGAGCCCCGTTGGGGCAGCCGACGTGGATGCCGCCGATCGGCTAGGGAACTTCGCGGGCGTCAATAGACCAAAGTCTTCAATGCCCCGCGTGCCCATTGGCGGAACTCGTCGTCATCGGGGCGGCCGGGACCTCGAAAGTGGCCGCCTTGATCAAGATCGCGCGCCAAGAGACCGATACGCATACCCGGCGAGCGGCCCGTGGTGGGACAGGCCGCGTTCGACGATGCGATCACAGCGCTTCAGACCATATGGCTACTCCGTTGAGGAACTCATCAAGGCCAGCCGTCTGACGCCCCGGTTCGGAGGTTGACTTGTGACCGCACCCTCGGTGATGGCAAGTCGTTTGGAAACAACCTTGCTAGCCCGGATTATGCAGCGTGGGTAGGCGGATGTGGCGCAAGCGGCTGAGATAGCGTATGAATTGGGTGTCTAGGCCAGTCAGCGCCGTTTCCGCGAGGCCACACCCGCCATGTGCGATCTTACGCCGATGCTGCCCGGCCTGTCATCCGTCGCGGGCAAGACTGTTGTGGCCAAGTT
>NZ_JAMOIM010000148.1 GCF_026130545.1 Lichenifustis flavocetrariae
CGAACGGCCGTTGCGCATCGGGTCGAAAAGCCCGTGTCGCTCTTCGCGGGCTTCTCGCAGGACATGCGGGCGCGCGGTCTCCGTCCCGGCAGCATCTGGCTCGGCCGCGAGACCGGCCCCGCTCTGCCCGCGGAGGCCTTCGCCCTTTCCCTGTCGCCCGGTGCGCCGGTCTGCCGGCTGAGGCGCCTGCGCACCGCCGACGACGTCGCGATTGCTCTCGAACTGTCGATCGTGCCGGTGCGCTTTCTGCCAGATCCATCGATGGTCGACGATTCGCTCTACGCCGCCCTCGAAAGGCGGGGCACGGTGCCGGTGCGCGCGCTGCAGCGCATGCGTGCCACGGTCGCGGGCCGCGCCGAGGCCGACCGGCTCGGAGTGCAGCCCGGCGCTCCGTTGCTCGACATGGAGCGGCGCTGCTTCAACGAGGCGGGCGACACGGTCGAGTTCTGCCACAGCCTTTATCGGGGCGATCTCTACGACCTCCTCGTCGAACTCTCGTAGGCCATAAAAGTACCGGTTGCATACCGGTTTTTCAATGCCTAGTCTTGGCGATCGTCATCCGTTCCGTGAACCGCACGCTCCATGCTGTCCGACCTCAAGAATGGCCTGATCGTCTCCTGCCAGCCGGTCCCGGGCGGACCTCTCGACAGTCCCGCGATCGTCGCGGCCTTCGCGCGTGCTGCGGAGGCCGGTGGCGCGCAAGGGCTCCGGATCGAGGGCCTTGCCAACCTGCGGGCCGTGCGCATGGTCACCTCCCTGCCGATCATCGGGTTGATCAAGCGCATCGATCCCGCAACGCCGGTCATCATCACCGCGAGGTCGGACGACGTCAGCGACCTTGCCGAGGCGGGCGCCGATATCGTCGCCTTCGACGCCACGCGGCGACAGGGGCGATTGGCTTCGGTCGCGAGCCTCGCGGACGCGGCGCGGTCGGCGGGCTGTCTTAGCATGGCCGACAGTGCGACCTTCGCCGACGCCGAGGCGGCGGTCGAGGCGGGCGCCGACATCGTCGGCACGACGCTCTCGGGCTACACCGGTGGCCCGGTGCCGG
>NZ_JAMOIM010000149.1 GCF_026130545.1 Lichenifustis flavocetrariae
AATGGTGGCCGACATCAAATCGGAACGCTGGCCGGCTTCAGATCGGAATACCCGGCCGGCTTGCATCGGAATTCGCAGACGGGTTGAAGCGCACCGCTTCTGAAATAGGGGTCGAGCCAGTTTTCAAATGTCGCGATGATACCTCGGCCGGCACGGGCGAACTCGATCGCCGCCGGAGCTGCATCAACGCCGATGATCAAACGTCCCGGTAGATCGATCGGCACGTGTTCGTCGCCACGTTCCAAGTTCCAACCGACGAGCGCGCCGCTTGAAAAGCGCAGCCGAATGCACTCGTGACTCAGAAGGTCGCGCGGCCGGAGCGGGACGCCGTGTGCTTCCAGATATGGCGGCGCTGCCGCCAGGGCTAATCGCTGAAACCGCGGTCCGATCGGTACGGCGATCATGTCCTTTGCCAGATACTCGCCGTATCGGATGCCGGCGTCGCAGCCGGCCGCTGTGACATCGACGAGCCGATCATCGATCATAATTTCCACCCGCACCTCTGGATGAGTCGCGACGAAGCGCTCGACCAGAGGAGGCAGAATGTCGACCAACACGGCGCCGGTCACGTTCAGCTTCAGGAGCCCGCGCACAGCCCGTTGTGAACTGGCCGCGTCTGCAGTGCGGCCCGCGTCTCGACCATTAAAGGCGTGAGACGGTGGGCGAGTCCGCGGCCGGCCTCGGTCAGCATAACGCTGCGCGTGGTACGGATGAGCAGCGGCACGCCCAGTTGCGTTTCCAGCTGGACGATCTTCTCACTCACTGTCGATGGCGACAGACCCAACCAATTGGCGGCCGCGCGAAAGCCCCCGGCGTCGCTGACAGCCAGGAAGACCGTTAGTCTTACTGCGTCACAAGGGTGTTGGATCGTCTGGGGTGGTGTGGCGCGCGAGGCAGCATGGACATCTTTGCAGGCTTCTGGCGAGATCTGCCGTGAGCCGTCGGCGCATGGATGCGATAGAGTTGGAGACGTGGCGTTCGGGTCGGACCGGGAGCGCCTCTGGGTCTGTGATGGGAGTGAATGGAAGATTGCCCGA
>NZ_JAMOIM010000150.1 GCF_026130545.1 Lichenifustis flavocetrariae
GTGTTGAGATGCGCCCGAGCCAGGAGCCCGCGCAACCAGGCGCCCACCGGCGTGTCCGCGGCTTTCAGTGTCGGCAAGGCCGCTCGGGCACCCTGGATCAGCATCTTGCGTAGGTACTTGCTCCCGCGCTTCGTGATGCCGAGCAGCTTCGGTCGGCCACCCGTCGTCACCTGCCGCGGCACGAGGCCAAGCCACGCCGCGAGGTCCCGTCCTCGGGCGAAGGTGCCTGCGTCACCGACGGCGGCCACGAGGGCCGTCGCATTCAGTGGGCCGATGCCGGGAATGGACAGAAGCCGTTTCGCACCGTCCTGCGCCTTGGCGGCGGCGGCGAACTCCGTATCGAAAGCCTTGATACGCTCGTCGAGCGTATCCCACTGGCGGCGCATGTCGACGATCAACTCATGAATGCGACGTGTCAGAACGGGCTTTTCGCCGTCGAGCAGATCGGCGAGCGCGACTGCCAGTCTGGCGCGACCTTGCGCCACCACATGGCCGCGCTCCAGCAACAAGCTGCGGATCTGGTTCATCAGCGACGTCCGGTCGCCGACAAGCCTGTCGCGGACCCGGTGAAGCGTCTGCATGTCAAGCTGCTCCTCCGACTTCAAAGTGACGAAACGCATGGTGGGCCGGCTTGCAGCCTCGGCGATGGCTTCGGCATCCCGGTCGTCGTTCTTCTGCGCCTTGACATAGGGGCGCACGTACTCGGGCGACATGAGGCGGATCTCGTGACCCTGGCCGGCCAGCGCACGGCCGATGTGGTGAGCGCCGCAGCAAGCTTCCATGGCGACCACACAGGCCGAGATCTTGGAACAGAACGCGATGATGGTATCGCGGCGCAGGCGCCGACGCAGGACGACCTTGCCGCCAGCGTCCAGGCCCACGAGGCTGCACGACGTCTTGCCGAGATCGATGCCGATGATGGAAAGCTGCATGGGTCCGCTCCGTCCTCACCTGAGTTGCGAATGCAGCCTATCAGCTGCTCCGCGGAGAGGGGCGGGCCATCCATAAAGGGGG
>NZ_JAMOIM010000151.1 GCF_026130545.1 Lichenifustis flavocetrariae
AGGCCACGCGGTAGAACTCGTCCAGCACCGTCTTGTGGAAGCGCTCGACGATGCCGTTCGTCTGCGGGCTTTTGGTCTTGGTGCGGGAATGGTCGACGTCCTCGACCGCCAGGTAGAGCTCGTATTCATGGTGCTCCGGGTTGCCGCAATATTCCGTGCCGCGGTCTGTCAGGACACGGGTCAGCTTCACCTCCTGCGCGTCATAGAACGGCACCACGCGGTCGTTCAGGAGATCCGCTGCGGTCAGCGCCGTCTTGCGGTCGTAGAGCTTGGCGAAAGCCACCTTGGCGTAGGTGTCGATGAAGGTCTGCTGGTAGATCCGTCCGACCCCTTTCATGTTGCCGACGTAGAAGGTGTCCTGCGCGCCGCAATATCCGGGGCACTCGCTCTCGAACTCGCCGTGCGCCTCCTTCTCGGTCTTGGCCTTTTCAAGCGCGACAAGCTGGCTCTCGGTCAGCACCAGGCCATCTTGCGCCACCTTGGCCTCCAGCGCCTTCAACCGCTTCTTCATGGTCTCCAGATCGTGCCGCTGCCACACACTGCGCACCCCGGCCGGCGAGATCGAATGGCCGCGCTTACGCACCTCATTGGCAATCCGGATCTGGCCAAATGCCGGCACCTCCAGCGACAGTGCCACGATCAACGCCTCGATCTCGGGTGCCGTGCGGTTCTTCAAAAGCGGCTTCTGACGCGTCAGCTCCTGCAGCGCCACCTCGCCGCCCGTGTCGTACAAATCCTTGAACCGATAGAAGCTGTCGCGGCTGTAGCCGAGCATCTTGCACGCCTGGCTCACATTGCCGAGCTGCCTGGCCAATTCCAAAAGGCCCACTTTCGCTCGGATGACTTTCTGATCCTTCGTCATGGTCGTGTCCTTGCAAAACGCCGAGGCCGGATGCTCCGAACCCTGACCACTCCGCATCCGGCCTCGGCTCACGCTTCAGCCTAAAAACACCATATGTCCGATCAAATCTCAACTACTGCA
>NZ_JAMOIM010000152.1 GCF_026130545.1 Lichenifustis flavocetrariae
CGGAGCGGCGTTGGCCCGCATGGCCACCGGACACGGTGGGGCGGCGGCCGTCACGACGGCGGCGTTGCAAGGCGAGCATTGGGCCACGTCGCTCCTCGACCTGACGATCGCACCGCTCGCCCTGGCGCTGCGACGGCTCCATCTCGAACTCGACCCCGATAGCATCATCATCGGCGGCGGCCTCGGCCTCGCCCCGGGCTATCTCGACCGCCTCGAAAGCCATCTGGCGCCGCTTTCGGCGCTGATGCGACCACGGATTCGCGCCGCCGCGCTCGGCGCCGATGCCGGCCTGATCGGCATTGCCGATCTTGCCATCACAGCAGCGCCGGAGGGTGAAGCATGAAACGCTTGTTCGGTGGATGGATCCGGACCTCGGCACTTCCGGGCGCCTTGGGCGCCCTGCTGTCGGGAACACTGTCGGCCTCGGCGGAGGTCACCGTCGCGGGTTGGCCAGGCGGCCCCGAGGAGATCGCTCTGCGCAAGGTGGCCGACATCTACAACGCGCAGCCGGGCCGCACCGACGACGATAAGGTCAAGCTGCTGTTCTTCAATCGCGAAGGCTTCTTCGACAAGCTGCAGGCCGACATGGCGGCCGGCTCGACGACCTTCGACGTCAATCTCGTGGCGACCTATTCGCTCGGCAAATACGCGCCCTTCATGGACCCGATCACCCTGCCGGCCTCGGCGGCGGACACGTTCGGGGCGACGGTCCTCAAGACCATGCAATACGACGGAAAACAGTTCGGTGTGCCCACCGACCTGTCGATGCACTTCATGTATGTCCGCAAGGACCTGATCGAGAAGCTCCTGGCCGACGACGGCTGGAAAGCGACCTACGGGGAAATTGCCCAAAAATATCTCGGCAAGGCGCTCGCGCCCAAGCCGGCCAACGAGTGGACGTGGGAC
>NZ_JAMOIM010000153.1 GCF_026130545.1 Lichenifustis flavocetrariae
CCTGCAAAAGCATATCGCAGTTGACGCGGGCCTTGGTGGCCAAGAGCCATCGGGTGGGACGGACCCTCGTCCGTGAGTTGTTGCACCGGCAGAAGTTCTCGCTGCAGTCCAATCAGAAGACCCGCGAAGGGGACAGTCACCCCGATCGCGACGCGCAGTTTCGTCATCTCAACGAGAGCGTGCGTGCCGCCTTGGCGGCCGGCGAGCCCGTGATCTCGGTCGATACCAAGAAGAAGGAGCTTGTCGGCGATTTCAAGAATGGGGGTCGGGAATGGCGCCCTCAAGGTCGGCCCGAACAGGTGCGGGTGCATGACTTTCTCATCAAAGACCTCGGTCGTGCGGTCCCCTACGGCATCTACGATCTGGCCTCCAATGCCGGGTGGATCAGTGTCGGCATGAGTGGCGACACGTCGGCCTTTGCAGTGCAGACGATCCGCCGCTGGTGGCAGGACATCGGACAGGCGCGCTATCCTCGTGCCACCCGATTGACCATCACCGCCGATGGCGGCGGAAGCAACGGCTCGCGTGTCCGGCTCTGGAAACGCGAACTGCAGCGGCTGGCCACCGAGATCGGCCTCGACATCGTCGTGCATCACCTGCCGCCGGGAACGAGCAAATGGAATGCCATCGAGCACCGCCTGTTCTCGTTCATCTCGATGAACTGGAGAGCCAAACCTCTCGTCAGTTACCGGGTAATCATCGACCTGATCAGCGCCACCACAACTGAAACCGGACTGACGGTCCACTGCGAACTGGACAGCAACGCCTATCCAAAGGGCACCATCGTCTCAGACCGCGAAATGGCCACCCTCCCCATCACCCGCGACCCCTTCCATGGCGACTGGAATTACACCATCCACCCCTCCTCAAACAGCAATCAGAGCAGTTAAATTCGGGCGAGCCC
>NZ_JAMOIM010000154.1 GCF_026130545.1 Lichenifustis flavocetrariae
GCGCCGCCCGCCAGCCTTAATCCCTTGCGGGGAACAACCCGAACCGCTCGGCGATGTCGAAGCGTTGAGCTTGAGAAACCCGCAACTGGCACAAGGAAGCTACTTATATGGATCCCAACAAGCCCCGCCTCGTCGGCCTGAACCACGTCGCCCTTGAGGTCGGTGACGTCGAGGAGGCTGTTCGCTTCTACGGCAGCGTGTTCGCGTTTGAACTCCGGGGTACCCACAAGGCCGGCGATGGCCACACCGCCATGGCATTCATCGACCTGGGCGACCAGTTCCTGGCGCTCATCGGCGGCCGAAAGCAGTCCCCCGACACCAATCGCCACTTCGGCTTGGTCGTGGACGACCGCAGCACGGTCATGGCTGCGGCCCAAGCCGCCGGGGCGACCGCGGTGGATCGCCCGTTCAACTTCATCGACCCTTGGGGGGAACCACATCGAGATCGTGGCCTATGCCGACGTGCAGTTCTCGAAGACCGAAGCGGTGCTCCGTTCCATGGGGCTGTCGCTGGAGAAGGGCGCGGAGGCCAAAGAGGAGCTTCGTCGGAAGGGCATCGCGGAGCCCGGCGTTGAAGGCTGATCGACGCGCACAAGGATCCCGGGTTTTTCGACATGCCCGCGCCCGAGTGGCCCTTTGATTGGCTGACCTGACCGGAGACCGGCTTCGCCTCGATCGGCTGCCGCAACGGCGCCCGCCAACCTTCTTCCCCTGCGTTCCGCATCCTCGCGGGACAAAAAGCCTAGCCCGTGCCGTCCTCCGATGACGCTGCGGTCCTTGCGGATGCGGCGACGATCGCCCCCGGCACCTGGATCGCCATCGAGGCCGTGACGGACGCGGGCTTCGACAAACGGGAGATCACCACCATGAGCGTCATCGGTTCATTCAGCGCCAG
>NZ_JAMOIM010000155.1 GCF_026130545.1 Lichenifustis flavocetrariae
GCGCCGTCGCCTTTCGGCCGGTGTAGACGCCCCTGCCCTTCGCCGCCTCAATGCCGGTCTGCTGCCGCTCGCGGATGAACTTGCGCTCCATCTCGGCCACCATGCCGAGAACGGTCACCAGGATCGAGCCGGTGGCGTCCCTGGTCGAAAAGTTGGGTCCAACACGGTGAGCGCGGCGCCCTTCTTTTCCAGCTCATGCACGAGGTTCAGAACGTCGCGCGTTGAGCGGCCGAGCCGATCGAGCTTTACGACCACCAGTTCGTCGTCCGGTCGGATGAATTCCATCACGGTCGCCAAAGCCATCACGCCGATCGCCGCCGCGACATAGCCCAGGCCAAACAGGTAGCCCAGAAAGGCTGCAAGGGCGGCGTTGACGGCGTTTCCGGCATGGTTGAAGGCCTCGTTGCGCGCGACGCGGTCGGCATAACGTTCGCGGCCGACGAGGCCCAGGGTCAGGGCGGCCACGAGAGGCGCCAGGCTGCTGTCGGCAATGCCGATGAGACCTGCCCGGCCGCCACGATCCAGAGCTGCTTCGAAGCGACGACGAGCACCGCGCCGATCGCGATGCAGGTGATGGCCAGGACCACGGCTGCGCGCTTGGCCGTAATGCGGTCGATCAACGCCCCGAGCGGCGCCGTCGCAGCGATGCCGGCGAGGCTCATGGCGAAGCCGGTGCGGGCGGGATCGAACCCCTGATGCTGGAGGTAGACGCCGAGAAAGGGGCCGAAGCCCTCCCGTGCGCCGGCCAGCGTGAAGTTGAAGGCGTCGAGACCGAGTGCTTGATTCATACTGGCCATCAGGGCGCGCGCTGTCCGCGACGATGAATTGAACGGCACGCGCCCGAAGGAAATCCGCAAATGCGGAAA
>NZ_JAMOIM010000156.1 GCF_026130545.1 Lichenifustis flavocetrariae
GGCTGATCACGTTTTGGGAACTATATTAATCTTCGAGTGGCTCACCTCGTTGGACATTGAAGATCAGTTAACCCGGTTCGGGTCTCATATCCGCAACGATTATCCGCAACGATGAGAGAGATGTCGGATCATGTCGACCGGGTGCCAGGGATGCCGCAACGGCGGCGGGTTCGCAAAGCCCTTCTCAATGGCGTTCCAGCCGATCGTCGACATCTCGTCCGGAAGAGTTTTCGCTCACGAAGCCCTTGTCCGTGGCCCGAACGGAGAGGGGGCGAACACCATCCTTTCCGTCGTGGACGAGACCAACCGCTACGCCTTCGACCAGATGTGCAGGGTCAAGGCGATCGAACTCGCGGCGAGCCTCCGCCTTGCTGACGACGGCGCGTGCCTTTCGATCAACTTCATGCCAAACGCCGTCTATGAACCCCGCGCCTGCATCAAACTGACACTGGAGGCGGCGACGCGGACGGGCTTCCCCCTCGATCGGATTATCTTCGAGTTCACGGAGACTGAGAAGCTCGACGTTACGCATGTCATGAACATCATGGCGACCTACAAGGAGATCGGCTTCAGGACCGCAATCGACGACTTCGGCGCCGGCAACGCCGGTCTCGCCCTGCTCGCACAATACCAGCCGGACATTGTGAAGATCGACATGGACTTGATCCGTGGGATTGATCGGAATCCGGTAAAGCGTTCAATCCTGCGTCACATACTCCGCCTCCTTGAGGAACTCGGGGTCACCCCCCTTTGCGAGGGTATTGAGACCATCGGTGAGCTGGGCGTCCTGCAAGACTTTGGCGTTCGCCTGATCCAGGGCTACCT
>NZ_JAMOIM010000157.1 GCF_026130545.1 Lichenifustis flavocetrariae
CTTGTGCCGGCAGCATCGGCCATGCGCTTGACCGGAACCGGCTCGCCGACATGCGCAATCAGGTAGTCCTGGACTTTTCCGAGCGGTGTGCGGCCACCGGTGCGCCGTTGCAGAAGCGAGGCTGAACTGGGACTGCCCTCCCTGGCTTGCTCCACTCGCGGAGGGTGCCGTTCCTCGATGTGCGCGTGAGCTTCTCGGCTACTGCGGGCTTGCTGGTCTGCCGATGTCAGAAACACAGCGCTGTCTCGCGATCGCGGCATTCGCGATGGCTCCCGAGCCACAGGGTGTCGATTGTGAGGTGGCAGCATGAGCGCCCTTGTAGAGCCGATCCCTATCGGCGCCGTGGGGCTTGCCAACCTGCGCTTCTTTGCACCGCCGAGCGGCGGCCGCGAATGTCCGTGGCTTTCCATCGATGACCTGCACGCTTGCTTGGTCTTACCGCGCGGGGTCCGGCGTGAACTGAACGCGAAGCTACGCACCAGCAAATGGAAGGATGATGTCGAAACGATCGCGACGCCCGAGGGCATCGTGACCATCGTCCCCCGCTTCATGGCTCAGGGGATGATCGACGCAATGCGCGACGTTGGGCAGATACGTGAGGGCTTCTACGCCGAATATGTCCGGCAAGGCGCTGCGGCAATGTCGAAGCTCACAGACGGCATGGGGCCCGAGGAGATGCTCGGCTATGTGAAGGCGGCTTGGACTGCCTCTGGCGAGCATCTGCGTTCCGGAGGCGCACCGTGAGTGAAGCTTCGGTCAAGCGGATCGCTGCCGAGTTTCTGCAGCAGGTTGATGTCGCCTGTGCCGAGGGTCGCG
>NZ_JAMOIM010000015.1 GCF_026130545.1 Lichenifustis flavocetrariae
CCCTTCCATGGCGACTGGAATTACACCATCCACCCCTCCTCAAACAGCAATCAGAGCAGTTAAATTCGGGCGAGCCCTTAGCGGCTGCACGGATCGGAACTCGACCGGGTCGATCCGACGAAAGCGACCGTCTCGAAGTGGCGTGGCGATGAGTCGCTCGACGGTGGAGGGAGCTGGCGTCGGACTGGCGTCCGACGCGGGCAGTGTTCGGGACTCGGGCTCGCCGTTCCCCGTCTCGGACGTTAGAACTCTCGCAAATATTCGGATCTGCGATCGTGAGGGTGGCGGCAATCCAGGCGGAGGTTAACCTTGCTTGAGGCACCGGCCCAGGATGTTCGGCCGAGGTCGTCATTTTCGTAGGCATCTACCGCCAATAAGCGCCGCGCCGGATCCGCACCTTCAAACTCGTGAACGATCCTCAGTTCGCAGCCAAGGTTCGCGACATCGTAGGGTCGGATGTCGATCCGCCGCCCATGCCCGGTGCTTGCGATTGACGACAGAAGCCAGATCCAAGCGCTCGGACTCATGCCGCGGGGTCGCCCAAGGAGGTGGCGCGCCGGCACCCTGACGCTGACTACAAGCACCACGGCACAATGACGCTGTTCGCGGCTCTCGACATGGTGGAAAGGGCTGTCGGCGCTTGCAGGCAGGCCATTGCCATCAGGAGTTTATCCTTCCTCAAGGCCGTCGAAAAAACCGTCCTGGCCGCCAGGGCCATGCACGTCAACCGCGATAATCACGCCGCACATAAGCACCCGAGCGTGATCGCTTGGCTCGCCCTCCACCCCTGCATCACCTTCCACTTCACCCTGACCAGCGCCTCCCGGCTCAACGCCGTCGAGGGCTTTTTCGCCATCCTAACGAAGCGGCGACCGCGACCCGGAAGCTACCTCGGAGTTGTCGAGCTGCAGGCCGCGTTTCACGCAAGTTTCTCCGCTGCGAACGGTCGGTCTTGCAAGCGTCACCGACCAACCTTGGGTCGGGTCTTCTAATTCTTCAAATGCTGCACTGATGGAACGCGTTGCAGGACTGACAAGCGGGACTAAAGCGGCTTCGGGAGATCAAACCGTTAGCCAGCAATATAAGCGTATTTTAACAGATATGCTTCAGTATGTCGCAGGTAAAAACTACCGAGAGCATCTTGTTCAAGAGATTTCATCAGGATCGGCATGGGGCGGCAGCGGTGGAGTTTGCGCTGCTTGGACTCGTCGCCCTGACCTTGATCCTAGAGACGATGCAGGTCGGCTTTTTCTTCTGCTGCTCAGTCTTCCTTGAGCGTGCCACCGACAAGGCGATGCGCGCGATCCAAATTGGCACGGTGTCCGCGCAAGGCATGAGCGCCGATCAGTTCCGCTTGAACGTGTTCTGCGCCGCCCTTCCGCTCGGGATGTCCTGCTCAAGGGTCATCTTGGACATCCGGACGGCCAATGTCGGAACGAGCCCCGCCGGGTACTATGCTTTCGTCAAATCCGATCGGTCCGGTCTCCAGCCGTTGCCGATGGACAACTCGAAGACAAGCTTCTGTCCAGGAGCGCCGAGCGTGCACGTCTTCCTTCAATCTTTCTACGCCATGCCTACGATCAGTCCGTTCTGGACGGCGCTCTCGTCTGTGTCATGGAACGGCGAGAACGTCCATTTCGTCGCGCAAACGTCCGTCTTCAAGAATGAACCATTCGAGCACAGCTATGCGGCGACCTGCTGAAGGCGCGCCTCCTCGGAGAGCAGGTTTTATAGTTGATCGAAGAGGCTTGTCCGCCGTCGAATTTGCATGCTTCGCCCCGGTGTTCATCCTGCTTCTTCTCGGAGGCGCCGATATGCTGCGGTATGTCATTGCCTGTGACCGCGTGGAGTCCATTGCAAATTCCATAAGCCTCATGTTGGCGCAGAATAGCTTGGGGACGATAAACTATCAGGATGTGCAATTCTATCACGATTCCGCCATGTTGACCTATCCTTCGCTCCTGTCCGAAGGCAATAGACGCAACGTCGATTGGGCTTCCACAATCTCTATCTCGATGGCAGCCGTCACCTTCACAACGGACCCGTCTTGCTCGAGCAATTGCACCTATTCGGCCAGCGCGGTCTGGTCTGGAGGCGATGCGCCGCGATCGTGCTCGATTGCGATGATGTCGGCGCCCGACAATGCTGCTCCATCTCCAACGACCCTGCCGGTCCATGTCTTCGCACCCGGAACGATTATTGTCGCCGACGTGGTCTACCAGATGAGACCACTGTTCCAGTCTCGATTTTTTGACGGCATCACGATCCGGCGATCCGCCTATGCGACGGCGCGGCTGACGCCAATGATCAAATATCAGATTGTTTCGGGTGACAACGGGATTGCTCAACCTTGCCTGGGATATACAACGTGACAGGCCGGCATTTGGTTAGATTTTACTGTGCCAGGTTCGGGGGGATAGACCGTAAGCCGCGTCCTGCCGGATCCGTCATGCTCGCCTCGCTCAAGCCGCTCATCAAAGGGTTCCTTGCCTTTCGCAATGATCTGAGCGGCAATATCGGCATGATTTTCGCTTTTGCGCTGCTGCCGGCGATCGGTTTGATCGGGCTCGCAGACGACTTTGCCACGGGCATCATGGCGAAGCGGAGGCTTGACGCGGCCGCCGACGCCGCTGTGCTCCACGCAGTTTCCAAATCCTCCAACCCGAACCTCGACCAAACGACCCAGGACGCCGGCCGAGCCAGCTTCGACGCGCAACTCGGCAACGCCTCCAACATTACCGTCGTCAGCGTCTCCCTCACCTCCGGCTACGTTGATGGGAACCTGCAGGTAACCCTGAAATACCGGGCCACCGTACCGACGAATTTCGGCTCGCTGTTTCAAGTCCCGACGCTTTTCCTATCGGGATCGGCCGTGGCTGTGGCGCCCATCCCGGCTTACGCCAACTTCTACTTGCTGCTCGACAATTCTCCCTCGATGGGGATCGGTGCCACGGTAGATGACATCACACAACTGCAATCGTTGACCGGCGGTTGCGCCTTCGCGTGTCACGAACACACGTCTAGCAGCGGACGGATCACCGGCGACAACACGAGCGACAACTACCATATCGCCAAGAACAACAACGTCGTGACGCGCATCGACGTTGAACGAATCGCGGCTCAACACCTGTTTGATTCCGCGACGGCAAATCAGCAGTACCCCAATCAATACAACGCGGCGATTTACACGTTCAGCGATGTCTTGCAAACGATCGCGACGCTTTCTTCCAATCTGAGCGATGTCGCCTCGCAGGCACAGAACATCGACCTCGCCTATTCGTACTTTGACCACCGGGACACCCAGACGTCCTACGACACCGCCTTCAGCTACATGTCGAACATCATCACGCAGAGCGGGAATGGGCTCACGAGCTCAAGCCCGATTTCCTACCTCTTCGTCGTCACGGATGGTGTGCAGGACGAGCCTGTGGGAACCGGCTCCGGCTCCAACAACAAGCCCGACAAGTGGGTTTCGCCGTCGACGCAAACTTCCCCTCCCGGTACTGCTTCGCCGAACCTTTCGAACACTCTGACTGGGAATTTCAATAGCAACAGCCACAGGCTGATCTCGACGTTTTCTTCGGGCTCATCTATTGCGCTGTCACAGTGCCAATCAATGAAAGCTCAAGGCATCAAGATTGCCATCTTGTATACGACATATCTTCCCATCAATAATGATAACACCTACAAATCTTACGTTGCTCCAATTTCCAGTAAAATTCCTACGGATCTCCAAGGCTGCGCTTCCCCTAACTTGTTCTTCACCGTCACCCCTTCGCAGGGCATCGATGATGCCATGAAGGCGATGTTCAAGGCCGCAACATCTGGCTTGCCTCGGCTGACACAGTAGATCTGAGGAGACGTTAAGTACCGCGCGGCTTCGTCCGTGTCGTGGGCAGCGCGGCGGCCGGGTCGTCCGGCCAGGGATGGCGGGGATAGCGGCCCTTCATGTCGGCCTTGACCGCTGCCCAGGAGCCCCGCCAGAAGCCCGGCAGGTCGCGCGTGATCTGGATTGGCCGACTGGCGGGCGAGAGAAGGTGCAGCACGAGGGGCACGCGGCCGCCCGCGAGAGCCGGATGGGTCGACAGCCCGAATAATTCCTGCACCCGCACAGCGATGCCCGGGCCGCCTTCGCCCCTGTAGTCCACGGCAAGGCGCGATCCGGTCGGGGCTTCGAAATGCGTCGGGGCCTCTTGGGCAAGGCGGCGACCCATATCGTAGGGCAGGAGGGATTTGATGGCCTGATCGAGCACCGAAGCATCGATCTCGGCGACCCTTGTCCTGCCAGCGAGATAGGGGGCCAGCCAGGTTTCGATCGATACGGCGAGGGTTGCATCGGACAAGTCCGGCCAGGGATCACCCTCGGCGCCACGCAGGAACGAGACCCGGTCCCGCCATTGCTGCAGGTCCTTGGTCCAGGGGAGGCGATCGAGACCGAGATCGGCCACGCCGCGCGCAAGCAGGCCCGTTGTCTCCGGACCCGCTTCGAGCGGGAGGATGCGCTCAGTCAGCACCAACGCCCTGAGCCGACGTTGTTCGCGGCGGGTGAGGCCAGCTCGCTCCTTGTCGAATCGCGTTTCGTCAATCCGTTCGATCGCGTCGCCCGCGACCGCCTCGATCTCTTCGAGCGTCAAAGGTGCAGCCAGCAGAATGCGGGTCGCCGCGGCGCGTCCGACGAGTTCCCCTACGGCCAGAAAGGGTTCCCGGGCGAGCCGGTCCGCCGCTTCGACCGACGCCGCACGACCGTTCACAAGAAGAAATGTGCCTGGCGCACCACGGGCCTTCGCGATCCGCTCGGGGAACGCGAGAGCCAGGAGGTGGCCGGCGCTCAGATCTTCGTGATCCCCACCGGTGCCATCCCCAAACCTTGCGGCGGCACGCGCCAGCGAGCGGGCGAGGATGCGCGCCGAATCGGCGCGGCCCGAGCGGTCTTGACGCCATCGCGTGAGCCGATCCTCCGCATCCGTGCCGGTGCCCCCGAGAGCGCGTTCGATCAGCAGTACGGCAACCTCGGCCCCGCGCTGCGCTACGCCGCGTCCGGCCGCGACCGTCACCATGCGGGCCAGCCGTGGCGGCAGGGCAAGGCTCGCAATGTCGCGCCCCATCGCGGTGGGGGCGCCCTCGACCGTGAGGGCGCCAAGATCCTGGAGCATGGTCCGGGCCGCCGTGACGGCGGGCGCGGGGGGTGGGTCCAGCCATCGCAGCTGCGCGGGCTCGCGAACGCCCCATACCACAAGATCGAGGAGAAGGCCGGACAGGTCGGCATCGAGGATTTCGGGGCGCGCGAAAGCCTGGAGGGCTCCGTTCCCGGCTTCCTCCCACAGCCGGTAACAGACGCCCGGCTCCGTGCGTCCCGCGCGACCGCGCCGCTGGTCGGCCGCGGCGCGCGACACGCGCACGGTTTCCAACCGCGTCAGGCCCATATCGGGTTCGAAGCGCGGCGCGCGCGTCAGTCCGCTGTCGACCACCACCCGGACGCCCTCGATCGTGAGCGACGTTTCGGCGATGGAGGTGGCCAGCACCACCTTGCGCCGGCCTGGGGACGCCGGTTGCACGGCGCGGTCCTGTGCGGCGCGATCCATGGCGCCGAACAGCGGTGCGATATCGATCGTGGATGCGACGCGCTCGGCCAGCAATCCTGCCGCCCTGGTGATTTCCCGCTGGCCCGGCAGAAAGGCGATGACCGAGCCTTCCTCCTCACGCAGGGCCCGCAGGACCGCGGCCACGACATCATTCATGATGTCGCGCGAGGGGTCGCGGCCAAGATAGCGCGTCGCCACCGGAAAGGCGCGCCCCTCGCTGACGAGAAGCGGCGCGTCGTCCAGGATGGCTGACACCCGGGCCCCATCGAGCGTTGCCGACATGACGAGGAGGCGCAGGTCGTCGCGCAAGGCCCCCTGCACGTCGAGCGCGAGCGCGAGGCCGAGGTCGGCGTCGAGCGAGCGCTCGTGATATTCGTCGAAGATGACTGCGGCGATGCCGTCGAGCGCGGGGTCGTCGAGGATCATGCGGGTGAAGACACCCTCGGTGACCACTTCAATGCGCGTTCGGGCCGATACCCGCGTGTCGAAACGCGCCCGCAAGCCGACGGTCTCGCCCACCTTTTCCCCAAGCGACGCGGCCATGCGCTCTGCCGCCGCCCTGGCGGCGAGGCGACGAGGCTCCAGAATGATCAGCCGGCCGCCGGCGGTCCAAGGCTCGCCCAGCAGCATGAGGGGGACCCGCGTCGTCTTGCCTGCGCCAGGGGGAGCCACCAGCACGACGCGTGATCCGTCGCGCAGGAGCTGGACGAGATCGTCGCGAACGGCCTCGATGGGCAAGGACACCGGGGTCTTGGTCATGCGCCTGGGTTTGGCGGCACGACCCCGCTTTGTCCAGCCGACGAGGTACGGAGATCGAGGGCGCAGAGCCGAGACACAGTGTCACGACGAAATTTTGGCGTCGCAGCATGATTTAATGCTGGGGCCTTCTCGTGCGGTGTCGGAACGGATATATCCCTTGCGCCCTGAGGACCCTTTCGCAAAGTGGGTCCGAGACGATTGGAATGACGCAGAACACCATGCGCGATACATCGGTCTCGCCCGCGACTGCTGAGGCGGGTCAGGAACAAGGCCATGGCGCCAAGACCGGCTTTTGGCCGATGGTCCTCGGCTCGATCGGTGTCGTGTATGGCGACATCGGCACAAGTCCTCTTTATGCGCTGAAAACAGCGTTGCATCACACGAGCGAGACCGCCGCCACGCCCCGCGAGGTGATCGGGGTCGTGTCGCTTCTGATCTACGCGCTCGTGTTCACGGTGACGGTCAAATATGTGATCTTCCTGATGCGGGCCGACAACAAGGGTGAGGGCGGCACGCTCTCCCTCATGGCGCTCGCGCAAGGGGTGCTGAAGCGGCGCGGCCGCGTCGTGTTCCTGCTTGGCGTCACTGGAGCCGCGCTGTTTTCCGGTGATGCGATCATCACGCCGGCGATCTCGGTCCTGTCCGCCGTCGAAGGGCTCGGCGTCGCCGAACAGGGGCTTATTCCCTACGTGCTCCCCATCACGGTGGTGATCCTGATCACGCTCTTCGCCGTGCAGCGGTCCGGCACCGCCAAGGTCGCCACGTTCTTCGGCCCTATCATGCTGGTCTTCTTCGCGCTGATCGGCGTCTTGGGGATCTGGCACATCGCCGATTCGCCGCAGGTGCTGTTGGCTTTCAACCCGCTGCGCGGCCTCGCCTTCCTGTTCGGCAGCGGTGGCTCCGGCTTCGTCACCCTCGGCCTGGTATTCCTGGCCGTCACGGGCGCCGAGGCGCTCTATGCCGACATGGGCCATTTCGGCCGCCGTCCGATCCAATTGGCTTGGCTGGTCTTCGTCCTGCCCGCACTCCTCCTGAACTATCTCGGGCAGGGAGCCCTGGTGCTGAAGGATCAGGCCGCCATCAAGGACCCCTTCTTCCTGATGGTGCCGGGCTGGGCTTTGATCCCCTTCGTGATCCTGTCCACCGCGGCGACCGTCATCGCGAGCCAGGCCGTGATCACCGGAGCCTTTTCGCTGATCCGGCAAGCGATTCAGCTTGGGCTACTGCCCCGCATGGAAATCCAGCACACGTCGGAGACGACGGAAGGGCAGATCTTCGTGCCACGGGCGAACCGATTGATGTTGATCGGCGTGTTGCTGCTCGTGTTCCTGTTCAAGTCGTCCGACGCGCTCGCCAATGCCTATGGCATCGCAGTGACCGGGACGATGGTCGTGACCACGCTGCTCGCCTTCTTCGTGGTGCGTTATCTCTGGCGTTGGCCGCTCATCACTTCGGTGCTGGTCATCGGCTTCTTCCTGGTCATCGACCTCGCGTTCCTGATCGCCAATCTCGTGAAGGTGCTCGATGGCGGTTGGGTGCCGCTCATTCTCGCGGTCGGCTCGATGTTGATCATGTGGACCTGGGTGCGCGGCACGGCGCTTCTGTCGCAGAAGACGCACCGGGACTCGATCTCGACGCGCGACCTCATCCGTATGCTGGGCAAAAGCAAGCCGACACGGGTTCCTGGCACGGCCATCTTCCTGACGAGCGACCCCGATGTCGCCCCCTCGGCCCTCATGCACAACCTGAAGCATAATAAAGTGCTGCATGAGCGCGTGCTGATCGTGTCCGTGCGCACCGAAGATCAGCCGCGCGTGGCCGCCGCGAACCGATTCCAGATCGAGAAGATCTCGGACGACTTCACGACCGTGATCCTCCACTACGGCTATATGGAACTGCCCCGCATGCCGGCGGCGCTGGCCAATCTGCGCAAGGCCGGGCTGAAGTTCGACATCATGACGACGTCTTTCTTCCTCGGTCGGCGTTCGCTGAAGCCCTCACCCAATTCCGGCATGCCACGCTGGCAGGATCTCCTGTTCATCGCTCTGTCGAAACAGGCCGCGACCGCGACGGACTTCTTCTCGATTCCGTCCGATCGGGTGGTGGAATTGGGTGCGCAGGTGTCCGTGTGAGGGGATGCCGGCGCGTCCCCTAAGTTTTCTCGGTCTGTCGGGCAGCCTACGCGGCGCCTCGACCAACACGGCGCTTCTCGAAGCGGCGCGGCTCCTCGCGCCGCCGGATCTTCGGGTCGACGTCTACAATGGCTTGGGCGATCTGCCGTTGTTCAATCCGGATCTGGATGAGCCCGGGCGACCCCCACCTGCGGCTGTCGCGGCTTTCCGTTCGGCCGTGGACACCTGCGATGGCCTGCTCGTCGCTTGCCCCGAATACGCCCATGGCGTGCCCGGCGCCTTCAAGAATGCGCTCGACTGGCTTGTCGGGGGGCCTGAATTTCCCGGCAAACCCATCGCCCTCTTCCATGCCACGACGCGCGGCACGCATGTCCGCGCCGCGTTGACCGAAATTCTAAGCACGATGTCGGGCCTTATCGTCCAAGGTGCGACGCTCGCGCTGCCGCTGCTCGGGCGACATGAGAGCCCTCAAACCATCGCAACCAACGCCGACCACGCGCGGGAGATTGGATCGGCGTTGCGGTTTTTCGCCTCGTGCGTGCGCTCAATCCCCGCACGCTAGCCAACGCAACATTCGCTTACCAGCGCTGTTATCGAGACGCTGGGATTGGTGTCTGCAATGCTGTCGCTCAGATCGTCCCTCGGCCGATGCCCGTATACGCGAAATCACGCCGCAGCAGGTCCTCGGGCCGATAGACGTTGCGCAGGTCAACTAGGACTTTCGCGCTCATGATCTCGCCGAGCCTGATGAAATCGAGGGCGCGGAACTCGTCCCATTCGGTCACCAGAACCAGGGCCGCGGCGCCCTCGGCGCAATCATAGGCGTCCTTGCAATAGATCACGGTTGGCATGAGGGGCTTGGCCATCGCCATGCTTTCGGGATCATAGGCCCGCACCGTCGCGCCCGCCTCTTCGAGCGCCGCCACGATGGCGAGCGAAGGCGCCTCCCGCATGTCGTCCGTATTGGGCTTGAAGGCGAGACCAAGCAGACCGATCGTCTTCCCCACTACCGAACCGCCGCAGGCCGTGATCACCCGCTCCGCCATCGCACTCTTGCGACGTTCGTTCACCGCCGCCACTGCCTCGACGATGCGCAGGGGTGACCCGGCATCCTGCGCAGTCTTCACCAGGGCGAGCGTGTCCTTCGGAAAGCAGGAGCCGCCATAGCCGGGGCCGGCATGAAGGAACTTGGTGCCGATGCGATTGTCGAGGCCGATGCCCCGGGCGACATCCTGCACATCGCCGCCCACCTTCTCGCAGAGATCGGCGATTTCGTTGATGAAGGTGATCTTGGTCGCCAGGAACGCATTCGCGGCGTATTTCGTCAGCTCCGACGTGCGACGGCTCGTGAACAAGATCGGCGATCTATTAAGGAAGAGTGGCCGATAGAGTTCCGACATGACGTCGCGGGCGCGTGCATTGTCGGTGCCGACAACGATGCGGTCGGGCCGCTTGAAATCCGTGATGGCCGCGCCCTCACGCAGGAATTCGGGGTTCGATACGACCGCGAAATCGGCGTCCGGGCGCTCCTCGCGGATAATCCGCTCGACCTCGTCACCGGTGCCGACCGGCACGGTCGACTTGGTGACCACCACCGTGAACCCTTGCATGGCCGCCGCGATGGAACGGGCCGCCGCATAGACGTAGGAGAGGTCCGCATGACCGTCGCCGCGCCGCGACGGCGTGCCGACCGCGATGAAGACGGCTTCGGCCTTGCCGACCGCAGCCGTGAGATCGGTCGTGAAAGCGAGACGACCGTCCTTGGCATTGTTGACGACGAGCTCTTCGAGGCCAGGCTCGAAGATCGGGATCTTGCCTTTCTGAAGCGCCTCGACCTTTGCCAGGTCGAGATCCACGCAGGTGACCACATGGCCGAAATCGGCGAAACAGGCCCCTGACACCAGGCCCACATAGCCCGAGCCGATCATTGCAACCCGCATGATACCCCGCAGTGCAGCATTACCGTAGCGTTACCTGTACCGCGAGGCAGGTCATCTTCTCAACCGCCAATGTTGAATGCCGCCAATGCCGCCATATTGACGATGTCCGAATCCTTCGCCCCCAGGGGGACGATCTGGACGGGGCGGTCGAGCCCTACGATGAGCGGCCCGATCAGCGTCGCGCCACCGAGCTCCTTCAACATATGGGTGGAAATCGACGCCGAATGGAAAGCCGGCATGACGAGCACGTTGGCCGTATCGGACAGCCGACAGAACGGATAGGCGGCCATGCGCTCCCGGCTCAGCGCGACATCGGCCGCCATCTCACCGTCGTACTCGAAATCGACGTGCATGCCGTCAAGGATTTCGACCGCCTCCTGCACGTGCCGGGTGCGTTCGCCGGCGGGATAGCCGAAGGTTGAAAAGGCGAGGAGCGCCAGGCGCGGCTCATAGCCGAGCCGGCGCGCGACTCCGGCGGCCTCGACCGCGATCGCGGCCAGTTCCGTCGCATTCGGCAGTTCCGTGATGGCCGTGTCGGCCACCAGCACCGTGCGGTCGCGCGCGATGAGCATGGACAGACCCATGAGCCGATGGCCCGGCCGATGGCCGACGACGCGCTGCACCTCTTCGAGTGCGATCGAGAAGTTGCGCGTGACGCCCGTCACCATGGCGTCGGCATCCCCGTTCGCCGTCATGGCGGCGGCGAAATGGTTGCGATCCTGGTTGATCAGGCGCTGGCAGTCGCGCAGCAGGAAGCCCTTACGCTGCAGGCGCTCGTAGAGGAACTGCGCGTAAACGCTGTTGCGGCGTGACAGAGCCGCATTGTGGATCTCGATTCCCTTGACCTCGGCGAGATCGAGACCGGCCAGGCTGGCGTTGGCCTTGATGCGGTCTTCACGGCCGACCAGGATCGCGGTGCCGAGCCCCTGGCTGACGAAAGAGAGCGCCGCGCGCAGCACCTGTTCTTCCTCGCCCTCGGCGAAGACCACGCGCTTGGGGTAGCGCCGGACCTTCTCCATGATGCTTTGCAGGGCGCCCGCGACCGGATCACGCCGCGCCGAAAGCTGCGCCTTGTAGCCGTCCATATCGACGATGGGCCGTCGTGCGACGCCGCTGTCCATGGCGGCGCGGGCGACGGCGGGCGGGATCGTATGGATCAGCCGCGGGTCGAACGGCACCGGGATGATGTAGTCGCGCCCGAAGCGCGGCCGCGACCCCTGATAGGCGACCGCCACCTCGTCCGGCACATCCTCGCGAGCGAGATCGGCCAGCGCATGCACGGCCGCGATCTTCATTTCCATGTTGATGGTGGTCGCCCGTGCATCGAGGGCGCCGCGGAAGATGTAAGGGAAGCCGAGGACATTGTTGACCTGGTTCGGATAGTCCGAGCGGCCGGTCGCCACGATCGCGTCGTCCCGCACCGCATGGGCCTCTTCCGGCGTGATCTCCGGGTCGGGGTTCGCCATGGCGAAGATGATCGGGTTGGGCGCCATGCTCTTCACCATGGCGGGCGTCAGCGCCCCTTTGGCCGAGAGGCCGAAGAAGATGTCGGCCCCTTCCATGGCGTCTTCGAGCGTGCGTTTGCCCGTCTCGACCGCGTGGGCCGACTTCCACTGGTTCATGCCGCTCGTTCGGCCGCGATACACGACGCCCTTGGTGTCGCAGAGCATCACGTTCTCGGGCGCGAACCCCATGGCTTTGATGAGGTCGAGACAGGCGATGCCGGCCGCGCCCGCCCCGTTGCAGACGAGCCGGGTCTCGCGGATGTCGCGGCCGGTCAGCTTCATGGCATTGATCATGCCGGCGGCGGCGATGATGGCCGTGCCGTGCTGGTCGTCATGGAACACCGGAATGTCCATGAGTTCGCGCAACCGCTCCTCGATGACGAAGCACTCGGGCGCCTTGATGTCTTCGAGGTTGATGCCGCCGAACGAGGGGCCGAGATAGCGAACCGCGTTGATGAACTGGTCGGCATCCTCCGTATCGACCTCGAGATCGATCGAATCGATGTCGGCGAAACGCTTGAACAGCACCGCCTTGCCCTCCATCACGGGCTTCGAGGCGAGTGCGCCGAGGTTGCCGAGGCCGAGAATGGCGGTGCCGTTCGAGATCACCGCCACCATGTTGCCACGCGACGTGTAGTCGAAGGCTTTCGAGGGATCCTCGTGGATCGCCTTGACCGGCACCGCGACGCCCGGCGAATAGGCCAGCGAAAGGTCGCGCTGCGTTGCCATGGGCTTCGTCGGCACCACTTCGAGCTTGCCGGGCTTCCCTTGCGAATGAAAGTGCAGCGCCTCTTGATCGGTGATGGTCGGCCGTTTCGGGCGACGGCTTCCTGTGTCGGTCATGATGTTTGTTTCCGCTCCCTTTGGAACGGTGTTAAGCACGCAGCCCCTCGCATCACAAGCCTCGGTCGAGGCTCGTTCTCGTCTCGAACCAAGCCAGCGCGGAGGGAGCATCTCGGCGTAGCAAAAAGCGCCAACGGCGATGAGCCGATGGCGCTTTCGCGTTGTGCTGGAGAATGTCGGGCGGGAGGCAACTCCCCGGTGAGCCGCCGCTGTTTCAGTTCGGTGGCTGGGGCGTCAGGCCGTTGCGGCTTTTCCTCTGCGCCGCATCCCGTATCGAACGGCACCAAAGCCCAGGAGAGCCGTCCCGAAGAGCGGAAGAGAGGCCGGGAGCGGGACGGCGGAGAGCGTGACGGGGCTGAATTCAAGCGCTTGTTCGTAGCCGTTCACCGCATTGGGATCGATCCCTGCGCTGCTGAGGTAAGAGCCCCAAGGGTTTATGAAAGCACCGAGGCCACCGAGTGGACCTGAGCCGAGCGGCGCCACAAAGCCACCGACCCCGAGACCCATGCCGGTCCCTCCCGGGACTGGATCGGCCTCGACCGAATAACCGCCGAAGAAGCTGTAACTTGGCGTCTGAGCCGTGCCGTTGACGGAGAATTTCGAGAAGGCCGCAATGAAATTGACGGGAACCGCAGCGTCGAGGCCGACCTGGTTGATGGTCCAGTTTGCATTGTAGCTCGCCAACGGACCACCATTCGCAGTCGTATAGTCGAAAACGAGCCACTCGCTGCCTCCGCCTGCCGGGACGATCGACAGGGTCAGATTCACGGCCCCACCATCGAGAGCCGTGGTGCCAGGCGTCAGGGTCACAGTATCGGTGAAGTTATCCGGTGAATTTCCGGCCTGGACCTGAAAGGTGCTGCCAAGAACAAATAATGAGCTTGCGCGGGCCGCACTGGGAGTGGAAAGAATAAGCAGGCTGGCCATTAGAGCGTATTTCGGATTCATCTTCAGAACTTTCTTCGATGTGCCGCATCACCCCGGATTTGGGCTCCTGAACATGAGATTTAATTAATCTGAAAGGGCGCGCAATTGGACGAAAGTCCCGCGACGGTCGTAGGACCAGAGGCGTTGCAGCAGACCTTGGTCCGCTTGTCTGCAGCCGTGTTCGCGTTCCATAGTCTGATGCATGAAGATGCTGATCGTGGACGATCATCCCATCATCCGAGAAGGCCTTGTCGCGCTGTTCCGGCAGATCGGTGCGGAGACGGTCATTCTGCAGGCCGGCACTGCCGCGGAGGGCCTTCGGCTGCTCACGCAGCATGCCGATCTCGATGTTGTGGTTCTCGATCTCGTCATGCCCGGCATGGACGGCTGGCAGGCGATCTCGGCCTTCGGACAAGCCCGGCCGGAGGTGCCTGTCGTCGTCCTGTCCTCCTCTGAAAACCCGCAGGATGCCCGCAAGGCGTTGGCGCAGGGGGCGCTCGGCTATGTTCCGAAATCCGCCGGCCAGCAGACCCTTCTTTCGGCGATACGACTCGTTTTGAGCGGCGACATCTACCTGCCGCCGCTGCTTCTGACCGAGGTGAGCGCCGCGCCGAACACCGCTTTGCGGACAGTTACGGACCAAGGCCGGTCGGTCCTGACCGATCGTCAGATCGACGTGCTACGAAAATTGAGCGAGGGGCGATCCAATAAAGCGATCGCGTTCGAACTGGATATCGCGGAGAAAACCGTCAAGGCGCATGTCACGGCGATCTTCAGGGCCCTGAATGTGGTCAATCGTACCCAGGCGGTGGCGGCGGGCCGGGAAGCCGGCGTCATTTAACTGTCGACCGAGAGTTCCTCCCGCGCGGCTTCACTTGCGTCCGCGGACGCCATCAAATTGATGATTGCCGCACGGAGCTTGCTGTTCGACACCGGCTTGTGCAGCAGCAAAAGGCCGCTCGCCTGGGCTTCGGAAAGCCGGTCCGGTGCCGTGTCTCCCGTGATCAGCAATGCGGGCAGCGGTTCGTTGTATTCGGAACGCAGCCGCTCGATGACATCGATGCCGTTTTCGCCCTCGCGCAGCCGATAATCCGAGACGAGGAGGCCCGGCTGGACAGGGCAGGTCGAGAGCCTCCGGATCGCCTCGTCACCGGAAGCGGCCGCCACTACGTCATATCCCCACCCCGTCAGCAGGCTTTGCATGGCGGCGCGGATCGCCTCTTCGTCGTCGATGACGACGATCAGCCCATGCGCCGGAGCACCGGACACGTCTCCGCCAGCGGGTTCGATCTCCCATCCCGGACCTGAGGCCATAGGAATGGACACCTCAAAGCAGGAGCCGTGGCCGGGGCGCGACTGGAGCTTGAGCCGACATCCCAACAGATCGGTCAGACGCCGGACAATGGCGAGTCCAAGGCCAAGGCCCTTGGCACGGTCGCGCTCCGAATTGCCCAGTTGATAGTATTCCTGGAAGATCTTGTCGTGCTGTTCGGGCGGGATCCCCGGCCCTGTGTCCCAGACCTGGACCAAGACCTCGCCTTGGCGTCGACGGCAGCCGACCAGGATCCGTCCCCGTTCGGTGTAGCGCACCGCATTCGAGACGAGATTGCGCACGACGCGTTCCAGGAGGACGGGATCGCAATCGACCACGGCCGCGCATCCTCTCGCTTTCAGCGAGACGCCCTTGAGCTTTGCGTCTTCGGCGTGATCACGGCAGATGCGATCCAGCAACGATCCGATGACGAAGGGCTGCCGCTGCACCTCGACGGCGCCTGCGTCGAGCCGGGAAATGTCGAGGAGCGCGGTAAACAGGCTGTCCATCGCGTTGGTGGAGACCTCGATCTGTTCGACGAGCCGGCGTCCTTCGAGCGGCAAGGCGACGCCACGCAAGGCGCCGACGAACAGGCCGAGGGCGTGAACGGGCTGGCGGAGATCGTGGCTGGCGGCGGCCAGGAAGGTCGATTTGGCTTTGTTCGCCTGTTCGGCAATGTCCTTCTGCCGCTGCAGATCCCCCGCCATCTCCTCGGTCCTGATGCGCAGGCCGACAAGCTGTTTGAAGGACAGGTTGGCTTTGACTCCGAGACCCCCGATGAAAAGGATAAAAAGGAGGACGAGTGTAAAGCTTGCGTGTTGCACCGGATCGGCGGAGAGCAAGGCCGCGATCAAGGCGGGGATGGTTGCCGGCAGAAACAGAGCAAAGAAAGCCGGCAGGTAGGGACTGAAAGCCGGGATCGAGCCGGCGGCGACGCCGGCCATGATCAAGACCGTGAGATGTTTCACGTCGGAATTGCCGCCAACTGTCAATCCGATCGGGGCCCAGCCCCAACCAATCCCCTCGGCAAGGCATATCGCCGTGAAAAGATGAGCCCAGAGGCGCCAACGATCGCCAACAGGTCGCGACCGCCGATAGGCCCGGCAAAGCAGGATATGGCCCACCGCGCAGATCGCGATATAGGACGTCCAGGTTATTCCGGTGCGCCATCCCAAGACGCCGAGATGACACAGCACAGCCGCCAGGTTTCCCGCCGCGAAGGCCGCGCCGCACACGCCGACCGTGACGGTGCCGAACACGGCCTCGATCTGCTCGACGCCGGTACGTTCGGTCGGAAGCGCTTCGGGCCGGGGCAATGACGGTATTTCGGGTGCCAATGTCGATGTGGCTCCGTGCCTCGTGACGCCGCCGATGCCTGTGGAACCCCGATAGCCCCAACCGGCCTCTTTGGCTGCACCGGGATCGCTTTGTGGATAATCTTCGGACATTGCGGCGGAAGTGAATAGTCGAACGACTCGATCTCTGGCGAAAGCCTTAAGCCCCATCTG
Organism: Lichenifustis flavocetrariae; assembly: GCF_026130545.1. GTDB lineage: Bacteria > Pseudomonadota > Alphaproteobacteria > Rhizobiales > Beijerinckiaceae > Lichenihabitans > Lichenihabitans flavocetrariae. Next base: position 16,509 of record NZ_JAMOIM010000015.1, read on the forward strand.
CCGCATGATTTCTCTGCGTACGGGTCGCGAGGCGGTTCCGCGACGAGCGACATCGATCGTTCTCGGCATGCTTCACAGGACAGTGGACGGTGGCACGCGGAGGCGTGCGCCGCGGAGCCACATTTGCTAGCATCGGCCGATGTCCAATTCCGCCGCCCGACCCGTGGACCTGCGCGAGACGCCTCAACCGTCCGTCGGCACGATCGACGACGCGCGCGTCACACCCATGATGCAGCAATATCTCGGCATCAAAGTGCAGTACCCCGATTGCCTGCTGTTCTATCGCATGGGCGATTTTTACGAGCTGTTCCTTGACGACGCGGAGATCGCCGCCAAGGCGCTCAATATCGTCCTCACCAAGCGGGGGAAGCATCAGGGGGAGGACATCGCCATGTGCGGTGTGCCTGTCGATCGCTCCGACGACTACCTTCACCGCCTGATCGCCCTCGGCCACCGCGTCGCCGTCTGCGAGCAGATCGAAGATCCGGCCGAAGCCCGGAAACGCGGTGGCAAGTCGGTGGTCAAACGGGCTGTCGTGCGCCTCGTGACGCCGGGGACGCTGACGGAAGACCGGCTGCTCGAACCGTCGCGCGCCAACCATCTCGTCGCCTTATCGCGCCTCGCCGAAAGCGATGTCTTCGGCGTCGCGGCCGTCGATATCTCGACCGGGAGCTTCACGGTCGCCGAGACGCCGTCCGGAAGCCTGCCGGCCCTTTTGGCCCGGCTCGCGCCGAGCGAGATCGTGCTGGCCGATGCGCTCCATGCCGACGGCGTCGTCGCCGACATGGTGGCGGAATCCAAGGCGGCCGTGACGCCTGTCGCACGGGAATTCGCCGAGGCGGGCCTCGCCGAGCGACGGCTGCGCGACTGGTACGGCGTCGAGACGCTCGACGGTTTCGGCCGCTTCTCCCGCGTCGAGATCGCGGCGGCCGCCACAGCCGTGGCCTATGTGACCCGCACCCAGGTTGGCGCGCGCCCGCAACTGCAGGCGCCGAGCCGCATCGAGCAAAGTGGCGCGATGGAGATCGACCCGGCGACGCGGGCCAATCTCGAACTCACGCGCACGCTCGGGGGTGAGCGCGCCGGCTCGCTGATCGACGCGATCGACCAGACCGTGACCTCGGCCGGCGGCCGGCTCCTCGCCGAGCGTCTCGCCGCCCCCCTGACCGATCCAGCCGCGATCGCCGAACGCTTGGATGCCGTCACCTGGACGCTCGTGGACGGCGCCACCCGCACCCGGCTGCGCGCGCTTCTCAAGGCTGCGCCCGACATGGCCCGCGCCCTCTCGCGGCTGGCGCTCGATCGGGGCGGTCCGCGCGACCTCGCGGCCCTGCGGGACGGCCTTTCGGCCGCCCGCGCCGTGGCCGGGCTGCTGAACTCGGCCTCGAACCTGCCCGCCGAACTCCTTGCCGCCGCCGCCGCGGCGCAAGCGGTCGGTCAAGAGCTCGTGGAGGGTCTCGCGGCCGCCTTGGCCGACGATCTGCCGCTGCAGAAACGCGACGGCGGCTTCGTACGGCGGGGCTACGACCCGCGGCTCGAAGAGACCCGTGCCTTACGGGACGAGACCCGGAGCGTCATCGCGGCCCTGCAAGGGCGCTATGCCGAGGAGACCGGCATCCGGACGCTCAAGGTCAAGCATAATTCCGTCCTGGGTTTCTTCATCGAGGTCAGCCAGGCGACCGGCGAAAGCTGGCTGAAGCCGCCCCAGAACGCGCTGTTCATCCATCGGCAGACCATGGCGGGCGCGATGCGCTTCGCGACGGTGGAACTCAGCGAACTCGATCAGCGCATCGCCGCCGCGGCCGGTCAGGCGGTGGCGCTCGAACTCGCCGTCTTCGACCGGCTCGCCGCCGCCGTCTTGGCTTCGGCTCCGGCGATCCGGGCTGCCGCCGACGGGCTCGCCGCGATCGACGTCGCCTGTAGCTTGGGCGAGATCGCCGCGAGCCGAAGCTGGGTGCGGCCGAGCGTCGACACGAGCCTGGCCTTCGCGATTCAAGGCGGGCGGCATCCGGTGGTCGAGGCGGCGCTGCGCACGCGCGGCAAGGGCTTCGTGGCGAACGACTGCGATCTCAGCGGAACCCCGCCACGCGGCCAAGCCAAGGGCGGTGGCCGGATCGCCGTGGTCACGGGCCCCAACATGGCCGGCAAATCGACCTTCCTGCGCCAGAACGCCGTCATCGCGCTGTTGGCGCAGACCGGATCCTTCGTGCCGGCCACGAGCGCCCACATCGGGATCGTCGACCGTCTCTTCTCGCGCGTCGGCGCGGCCGACGATCTGGCGCGCGGCCGCTCGACATTCATGGTCGAGATGGTCGAGACCGCCGCGATTCTCAATCAGGCAGGCCCGCGGGCGCTGGTGATCCTCGACGAGATCGGACGCGGCACCGCGACCTTCGACGGACTGTCGATCGCCTGGGCGGCGGTCGAGCATCTGCACGAAGTCAATCGCTCAAGGGGGCTCTTCGCGACCCACTACCACGAGCTCACGGGCCTCGCCAAATCCCTGAAGCGCCTGCAGAACCTCACCATGCGGGTCACCGAGTGGCAGGGCGATGTCGTGTTCCTGCACGAGGTTCTGCCGGGTGCCGCCGACCGGTCCTACGGCATCCAGGTCGCCAAGCTCGCCGGACTGCCGCGTGCCGCCATTGAGCGGGCCCGCAGCGTGCTGGCGCAGCTCGAAGCCACGTCACGCGCCGCGCCGGTCGCCCGTCTCGTGAACGATCTCCCTCTCTTCGCCGTGACCGCGCCCCCGGCGCCGGTGGCGGGCTTCGCCGAACCGCGCGCCGATCCGTTACGCGACGCGCTCGACGCCATCAACCCGGATGAGTTGACCCCGAAGGCCGCCTTGGACGCGCTTTACGCGCTCAAGCGTGTCCGGGCGGGAGCCGTGTAATATATCGCCGGCCTACCATCGGGCTTTGGCGGCGTCATCCGTGGGCTTGGCCTCGACCCAGGCCTCGGCGGAGCGTGGGTCGGCCGCGCTGCCGTCCCGATGCTCGCGTTTCCAGAACGGGGCGTCGGTCTTCATGAAGTCCATCAGGAATTCGGCCGCCGCGAAGGCGGCGGCACGATGGCGCGAGGCGGTCGCGACGAGCACGATCGGCTCGCCCGGACGAATCAGTCCATGGCGATGGATCATGCTGAGACCAAGCAGCGGCCAGCGCCGCTCGGCCTCGATGGCGATGCGTTCGAGTTCGGCCTCCGCCATGCCGGGAAAATGTTCGAGCTCCAGCGCCGTGAGTGTTCCCGCCTCGTCGCGGCAATAGCCCACGAAGGTCACGACGGCACCGACATCGGTCCGGCCGCCCTGCAGGGCCTGCGTTTCGTGCGCCGCGTCGAAGACGTCCGCCGTGACCGCGATGCGCCGCATCTCAGCCGCCCGTCATCGGCGGGAAGAACGCCACCTCCCGCACCCCGGCGATCGGCGCGTCGTGCCGCGCATGGGTGCGGTCGAGCGCCGCCCGGATGGTCGACGCATTCTCGAACGCATAGGCGTAATTGTCGCCACGCCCGCTCAGCCAGCCGATGAGTTCGCCAACGGTGCCCACATGAGACGGGGGCGACAACTGTTCCTCGCCCTTGCCGATCCGTTCGCGGACCCAGGCGAAATAGAGGGCTTTCATGGCGTCACTCCACCACGTGCTTGATCCCGGCCTTCATGTAGTCCCAGCCCGTATAGAGGGTCAGGAGGGCCGAGATCCAAAGCAGCGTGAGACCGATGATAGTGGTGCCGGGCAGCACCACATCGCCGGCCGGGCCGGCGATCAGGAAGCCGACCGCGATGAGCTGCAGCGTGGTCTTGTATTTCGCCACTTTGGTGACCGGAACCGACACGTTGAGTTCGGCCAGGAATTCCCGCAGGCCGGACACGAGGATTTCGCGGCACAGGATCACGATGGCGGCCCACAGGGACCAGGCCGCGATGGTGCGGTCGGCGACGAGCACCATCAGGGTCGCAGCGACGAGAAGCTTGTCGGCGATCGGGTCGAGCATGCGGCCGAGCGAGGATTGCTGGTGCCAGGCGCGCGCCAGATAGCCGTCGAAGAAATCCGAGATGCCGGCCGCGACGAAGATGCCGAGCGCGAGCCAGCGCATCCAGAACGCATCGGTCGACAGCAGGCAGCCGGCCAGAACCGGCACGGCGAGGACGCGCCCGTAGGTGAGGATGTTCGGCAGGTTCCAGGCTGGGCTGGTCCGCTGGACGGTCGAAAAGGCCATATGGGGAGGGAGCATGGGGAGGCGCGTCGCGTCAAGGTCGGATCGACCGGGGTGTCACCCCGCCCGCTCATGAAAGAAGTCGTAGATCCGCTTGGCGGTTGCGGCATTGACGCCCGGCACGCGGGCGAGATCGTCGAGGCTTGCGCGGCCGATCGCCTTGGCGGTGCCGAAAGCGTGCAGCAAGGCCCGCTTCCGGGCGGGACCGATGCCGCCGATCTCGTCGAGCGGACTTCGGGTCAAGTCCTTCTTGCGCCGCGCCCGATGCGTCCCGATGGCGAAGCGATGCGCCTCGTCCCGCAGGCGTTGGACGAAATAGAGCGCCGGATCGCGTTCCCCGAGCTTGAACGGATCGCGGCCCGCCGCGAAGAAGGTCTCGCGGCCGGCGTTGCGGTCCGGCCCCTTGGCGATGCCCACCACGGCGACGCCGTCAGGGCTCCCGTCCGGCCCGAACAGCACCGGCACGCCGAGTTCGGCCAGAATCGCGCGGACCGCTTCGAGTTGGCCTTTGCCGCCGTCGATCAGGATGAGATCGGGCCAGAGCGGCGCGTCATCCGGTTCGGGGGGCGGTGGGGCCTCGCCATCGACGGCCGGATCGGAGCGTGGGCGGCTTTCCTTGATCAGGCGCGAGAAGCGGCGGCCGAGCACTTCGCGCATCATGCCGAAATCGTCGCCGGGCGTGAGGCTCTGATCCTTGATGTTGAAGGTGCGGTACTGCTGCTTCATGAAGCCCGAAGGCCCCGCCACCACCATCGCCCCGATCGCATTGGTGCCCTGGATGTGGGAATTGTCGTAGACCTCGACGCGCCGCAACGTTTTGGGGATGGCAAAGGCCGCCGCGAGCGCGCCAAGCAGCTTCTCCTGGCTGGCCGTGTCGGACAGTTTGCGGGCGAGGGCTTCGCGACCGTTCTGGGCGGCGCGGTCGACGAGCTCCCGCTTCTCGCCCCGCTGCGGCGCGGCGATCTCGACCCGGTAGCCCGCGCGTTCGCTCAACAGGGTTTCGAGCACCTCGCGGTCCTCGATCTCGTGCGACAGCAGGATCAGCCGGGGCGGCGGCTTGTCGAGATAGAACTGGACCAGGAACGAATCGAGCACCTCGGCCGGCCCGAAGCTCTTGTCGGCACGGGGGAAGAAGGCACGGTTGCCCCAGTTCTGGAAGGTGCGGAAGAAGAACACCTCCACCACGAATTGGCCGGCCTCCTGGCCCACCGCGAAGACATCCGCCTCCTCGACGCTCTTCGGGTTGATGCCCTGCGACCCCACGATGGCCGACAGCGCCGCGATACGGTCGCGCAGCCGTCCGGCGCGCTCGAATTCGAGGAGTTCGGCCGCCTGGACCATTTCCTCGGCGAGCCGGTTGCGCACGAGGCCGCTCTTGCCTGACAGGAAACCGCGCGCCTCGCCCACGAGATCGCGGTATTCGTCGTCGTTGACCTCCTGGGTGCATGGCCCCGAGCACCGCTTGATCTGGTAGAGCAGGCACGGCCGGGTGCGGTTCTCGAAATAGCTGTCGGTGCAGGAGCGCAGCAGAAAGGCGCGCTGCAGGGCGTTCAGGGTGCGGTTAACGGCCGTGACGCTCGCGAAGGGACCGAAATAGTCCCCCTTGCGGTTGCGGGCGCCGCGGTGCTTGACGAGCTGCGGCGCGCGGTGATCGCCGGTGATCAGGATATACGGGAAGCTCTTGTCATCCCGCATCAGCACGTTGAAGCGGGGGCGCATCTGTTTGATATAATTGGCTTCGAGAAGCAGCGCCTCGGTCTCGGTCTCGGTCGTGACGAAGACCATGCTGGCGGTGGCGGCGATCATGCGGGCGATGCGGTTGGTGTGACCGGCCGCGCGCGTGTAGCTCGCCACTCGCTTCTTCAGGCTTTTGGCCTTGCCGACATAGAGCACCTCACCGTCGGCGCCGAGCATCCGGTAGACGCCCGGGCCGAGCGGCAGATGTCGCCAATGGTGCCGAATGATGGCGGCACCGCTGCGCACCGAGGCCGGCGCGGCTTCGTCATCGAGCCCAAGGTCGACGCCGGAGGCCGCCTCCTCGAAATCATCCTCCGTGCCGTCGCCGTCGAACAGCGCGGCCTCGGCCTCGTCAGGCAGGTCGGCGTCGAGCGGATCGGGCAGCAGTTTTTGTTGCGGGCGACTCATAGGGGAGATGTAAGCGCCCGCGACGATGGGGGGAAGGGCGTGTCATCAGGAGCGATGCCACGCCGTCCCGAGATCGCCGATTGGGCCTCAGAACTCTTCCCAATCCTGCGTCTGGGATTCGGGCGCCGGCTTCGGTGCGGCTCCGCCGCGCCCTGTCGGCTTGAGAGCCGCCACGGGACCCGGGCGCCGCGCCGGTCGGGTTCCCGCCTTCGCCGGACCCGACCCGGTCTGGAACCTGCTCACCAGTGCGACCAGGCGTTCGGTCTCGCCCGCCAAGTTGCGGCTCGCCGCGGTCGTTTCCTCCACCATGGCGGCATTCTGTTGCGTGACCTGGTCCATCTGGCTCACGGCACGATTCACCTCGTCGAGGCCCGTGGTCTGCTCCTTGGCGGCCGCGGCGATTTCGCCGATGATCGTATTCATCTCGTTGACTTGCTTCGCGATCCTGCCGAGTGAGTCGCCGGTGCGTTCGACAAGCTCGACACCTTGGCTGACCTGGGAGGATGACGCCGAAATCAAGGCCTTTATCTCCTTGGCGGCTTCGGCGGACCGTTGCGCCAGAGCCCGGACTTCCGAGGCCACCACCGCGAAGCCGCGCCCCGCGTCGCCGGCCCGCGCCGCCTCGACGCCGGCATTCAGGGCCAGGAGATTGGTCTGGAACGCGATCTCGTCGATGACGCCGATGATCTGGACGATTTGTCCGGCCGAGCGTTCGATGCCCCGCATGGCGCCCACTGCCTCGCCGACGATGCGGCTTGACTCCTCCGCGTCCCGCTTGGCCCCGGTCACGACGTCGCGGGCATGGTTGGCGCCTTCGCTGGTCGTGCGGACCGTGGCGGTGATCTCATCGAGCGCGGCGGCGGTCTCTTCGAGCGTCGCGGCTTGCTGCTCGGTGCGTCGTGAGAGGTCGTCGGTGGCGGTCGAGATCTCGCCTGTCCCTGAACGCAGTGTATCGGCGTCGCTGACAATGGCGCTGACGACCGTCCGGAGCTGATCGAGCGCGGCGTTGAAATCGCGGCGTAGGCCGTCGTAGCCGTCGGGAAACGGCTGCGTGATCAGGCCCGTGAGATCGCCCTGCGCCAGTCGCGTGAGACCGGCCGCGAGTCCATCCACCACCTCGCTTTGGCAGCGCGCCGCTTCGGCGCGCTCACGGTCGGCGTGTTCCCGCACCCGCTCCTGTTCGGCGGCGAGGCGCGCCGTCTCGGCCGCCAGAGCATCCCCCTTGATGAGGTTGCTGCGGAAGATCTCGACGGCCGCCGCCATGGCGGCAACCTCGTCCTGGCCCGCCGTGTCCACCGTGACGGTCCTGGAGCCCGCCGCCAAATGGTCCATCGCGCTCGACAACCGCGTCAGGCGCTGGATTACAACGCGTCCCACATAGAGCCAGCCCACCAGGAGCGAGGCGAGGAGAACCAGCACGCTGATCGTGCCGTTGACGATCAGGCTGAAGCGGGTGACTTGGTCTGAATGAGCGAGGGCCGATGTGGCGGCCTCCTGCTCGGTCTTGACGAGCTTGTCGACTTCGGTCGCGAGATCGGCCGAAAATTTGGCCAGAACGGACCCCGTCAGTTCAGCGTCGGACTCGATCTGGGTTTCCTGATCGCGCAGCGAAAAGATGCTGTCGAGGCCGGTGCCGCCGCCCAGGATGGTGCGCGTCAAGGCTTGCGCCTTGTCGTGATCGGCTCCCTCGGTCAGCATCACCATGGCATTCGTCAGGTCGATTTCCGATCCTTGATAGAAGGTCTTGATGTCGTTGGCGGCGTCGCCCTGTGCGATGTTTTGCGCCGCGGCAAGCATGCCCGCGGCGAGATTCGCGTTCGATTGCAGGCTGAGCGCGTTGCGCAGCCTCGGGAGTTCGACCTCGGCCAGCCGCTTGGCGACGGCTCCATCGGACCCGGAAGCCTGCAGGCTCTTCAAGGACGCGCCCACGCTGGTCTCGAAGCCCTGCGAGATCGGCTGCATGAGGTTTGTCAGATCACGATAGCTGGTGCGCAGCGTCGCGCTGCGGCCATCGAGCTTCGTGGCCACCGCGATGCGATTGGCCGTCAAGGCCCTCAGTTCCTCGATTTTACCACCCAGGGCCGCGCTGGCCTTGGTGGCGGCATCGAGCGTGCTCGGATCAGGCAGAAGGGTGCGCAGGGTCTCGAGGCGTTTGTTCTGCTCTGCCAGCAGCCCCGCGACCTTCTTGGCCTCCTGGTCGAGTGACGCCTGATCGGTTTGGCGTGCAAGCGCCGGCGCCTCAGCCGCGAGAACCGCGCTGCCCTGCGCCAGGGCCATGGAGGCCGTGACGGTCGGCAACGTGTTGGTGCCGAGGGTCTTCACAATCCCCATGGTCTGAAGCGCGAAGAATGAACTGGACACGCCGGCGACGGCAGTCAGGCCCGCAAGGCCGGCGAATGCGAGGCCGAGACGCGCTCCGATCCCGAAGCAGTGGCGTTTGCCGGATCGCCTCGGTGCGCCGCCGTTTGTCCTGCCCATTAAAAGCCTCCTTGAACAGCAGAGGCTTAGATCACCGGCCTTAAGGGCGGGTTGAGGGCTTGGGTTAGCGACCGGTTGACGGCGCCCGACCTAAAGAAGCGAGGGCGTCACCTCGAACAGCATCGAATCGAGGTCGAACCCGCCCTCCGCATCGATCGCGAAATAGCGGCGCACCGGGGCGCTTGCATGGGCCTGCAGGTGACGCAGCGCGGCTTTGCAGATGTCGGGCGTGCGGGTGCGCGCCGTCCAAGAGTCGAATTCCATCCGCATCTTGCGGCCCGATAGCGCCGTCGCGCTCCATCCGGCATCCTCTAAAGCGGTGACCAGTTCCGCCGCCGTGGCGTTGCGCACATGCGAGGCGTCACGCAACAGCTCGATCGCCTGCAGATGGGTGTCGAGGAGCGGATGGGCCGGCGAAACCACGTCGATGAAGACGCCGAACCCCCCGGGCTTCACCACCCGCCGCGCTTCCCGAAGGCCGGCCTGTCGATCGTGCCAGTGGTGAACGGTGAAGCGGCACAGCACGGCGTCGAACGAAGCATCGGCGAAGGGCAGGCGTTCGGCGGCCGCTTGCTGCACCGTGATGTTGCTCAAGCCGCGCGCCGCGGCCGTGCGGGCCACCTCGTCGAGCATGTCGGGTGTCAGATCGCAGGCCACCACCTCGCCGACGTGCGGGGCCGCGTGATAGCTCACATGGCCGCCGCCGCAGCCGAGGTCCAGCACGCGGGCCGGTGCTGTCGCGCGCAGAATCTCGGCGATGCGGTCGAGGTCGGGGCCACCGCTATGCACCGCGCTCGCCACATAGGCGGAGGCGCGGGGGGCGTAGTGGTCGGCGACAAAACTATGTTGGGTCTCGTTCATCGGTCTTCTCCATCTGCGCCGTGACGGTGAAGCGAATCGAATGCGCTAACAAGCCGAGTACTTATGCTGGTATAAAGAGTTCCAGCATGCCGCCCGACACGCCTCACGATCTCGGCACTTTCTTGCGAAGCCACCGCGAGCGGCTGCGTGCGGTTGATGTAGGGCTCCGCGACAGCCGGGAGGGACGCCGCCGGACCCCTGGCCTGCGGCGGGAAGAGGTCGCCCAGCTCTGCGGAATGAGCCCAACATGGTATACGTGGATCGAGCAGGGTCGCGACATTTCCGTCTCGCCGGCCGCCCTGGCGCGCCTCGCGGAAGCCTTGCGGATGAGCCGCGCCGAACGTGCCTATTTGTTCGAACTCACCCGCAAGCAGGATCCGGCGATCGCGGCTCCGGTCGGGCCGATGGCGATACCGCCGGTGCTGCAGCAGATCCTGGCGTCCACGCCTCACCCGGCCTATTGTCTCGACGGCCTGTGGCAGGCCTGCGCTTGGAACGCGCCGGCGCTCCATCTCTTTGCCGGCTGGCTCGGCGGCGCAGACTTGTCCTTGCTGCGCTACGTGTTCCTCGACCCGACGGCCCGCGGCTTCATCGTGGACTGGGACGAGCGGGCGCGCCGGCTCGTCGCCGAATTCCGCGCCGATACGAGCCGACGGGCGGCCGATCCAGCCGTCGCGGCTCTCGCCACACAGATGCAGCGGGACAGCGCCGCGTTCGCGGGTTTCTGGAAGGCCAATGACGTGCTTGGCCGCGAGGGTGGGCTCAGGCGCTTCAATCACCCCGAAGCGGGTCCCGTCCACTATGAGCAGATGACCCTGCACCCGGCGGGCTATGACGACCTCAAGCTCGTCATGCTGGTGCCTGCGAAAGGCTAGCGCCGCGAGGCGGCCTCAATGCCCGCGTGCGAGATCGAGCGTCCGCGTCATCGCGAACTCGCCGGTGGCGGGATCGAACCCGCGCTTGAGGCCCGTGATGGTCCAGGCCGCGTCGGCGCGTTCGAAGCGGAACAGGTGATAGGCGGCCCGATGACCCGGCGTGCCGGGCACGGCCGAGCAGGATTCCACCCCGACCACAGGCACGGGGCCGCGCGGACCTTCGAGGAGGGCGACACTCGACCTGTGGTTGTGGCCATGGATGACGAGATCCGCGCCGTGGCGCGCGATGATGTCCTCGAATTTCCGAGCGTCGCGCAGACCGCGGCCCGTCGAGGCGCCGGCCTCGTTCGGTGGATGATGCACCATCACGACCGTCGCGAGCTTTTCTCGGGACGCCTGGGCCAGCAGGGTGTCGAAGATATCGCGCTGCTCATGGCCGAGGGCGCCCGAGGCCAGGAACGGAGCCGTCGGGATCGCCGAGGACAGGCCGATCAGGGCGATGTCGCCGCGTCGGCGCAGATAGGGAAACTCGACCTCATGCGCTCCACCGGAGGCCGGCTGGTCGGAGACCCAGGGCGCGAAGGTGGCCGAAACGTGCTTGGCCGACGAGCGCGTATAGGCGTCATGGTTGCCCGGGACAAAGCTCACGTCGTGGGTGGGACCGAGGCTGGCCAGCCAATCCCGCGCAAAGGGGAATTCAGCGGTCAGGCCGATGTTCAGGATATCGCCCGTCATGGCGATGTGGTCGGGCGCTTGCGCCTGCATGTCGGCGACGAGCCGCGCCAGCATGGCCATGTCGTGCAGGCGACCGCGCCGGTTCCAGTTGATGTAGCCGGTCAGACGCTTCCCCAGCAGCTCGCGCGCGCGGGGCTTCGGCAGCGGCCCGATATGGGCATCGGACAAATGGGCGAGAAGAAAAGTCACGCGTTCCTGTCGCCTGACATGGCCGAGGGGTCAAGTCGCACGCCGCCGACCGAACGAGCGCCAAGAGGCTAACCCTCCAACCTGGACGTCAAGTCGCAGCCCGGAGGAACGCCCTTTGCCGGCGATGCCTCGTCCCCCGGCCTCCGTGTAGGACCTTGAAAATGTCAGTCGAATTTTGGCTCGGTGCCCTTGTAGCTCGGCAGCGCCTCGATCCGGGCCCAATAATCGCCAAAACCCGCAATGTCGAAGACCGCATCCTTATCCGGAGTCAAGCCGACGTAGAACAGGATCGGCGCCAGATACAGGTCCGCCAGGCTCAGATCGCCGGCGATGAAGGGGGAATCTCTTCTGACCTTCATTGCGAGATCCAGCACTTTGCGGCCGTTCTCGATACCGCTGCGTCGCATCTCCTCGTTTTTGCCACCGACGAAATCGGGGAACAGCGAATAGGCCGCGACGCCGCCGGTGAGAGCGCCATAGCCGTAGGAATCGACAAGTCCGATGATCATGTCCATGCGGGCGCGATCCTTCGGTGTCGCGGGCACCAGGGATTTGCCGGGCAGCACGTCGTTCAGATAGCGGACGATCGCGCTGGTTTCGAGAATGCGCAGGCCGTCGTGATCGAGAACCGGCACTTTGCCGAACGGATGCCGTTCCAGATGCTCAGGTTGTTTCGGATCGCCGGCCAGCACGTTGAGCGGGACCTGCTTGAAGTCGGTCACGCCTTTTTCGGCGAGCAGCATCTTGACCGTCCGCACATAGGTCGAACCGTCGAAGCCCCATAGTGTCATGTCGCTCATGATGCGCTGTCCTTGTTCGGATCCGAGAACCTGATTCTAGGGCCGCAGGCGGCAAAATCGATCTCTGCGTGCGAAGCGGAGGCTGAAGAACGCCGCCGGAGCCACGAATGATCGCTCAGGCGGCGCTGTGCCAAGATCCCGATCAGTTCCCGACATAGGCAGGACCGATCGGAGGGTCGAGCGGTCCCTCGCGGAGCGAGGGAACCGGTTCAGGCGCCTTTCAGGCTGTCGAAGTCGAAGGGAAGCGAGCGAAGACGCTTGCCCGTCGCGGCGAAGACCGCGTTCGAGACCGCGGGCGCCACCGGCGGCACCCCGGGTTCGCCGACGCCCGTGGGAGCTTCGGCCGAGGGAACGATATGCACGTCGATCACCGGCATATCGCTCATGCGCAAGGGCTCGTAGGTGTCGAAATTCGCCTGATCGACAATCCCCTTGTCGAAGGTGATCTGGTTGCGCAGCGCCGCCCCCAGGCCGTATCCGGCCCCGCCTTCCATCTGTGCCCTGATCACATCCGGGTTGATCGGAATGCCACAATCCACCGCGATCGTGATGCGGTCGACCTTGACGTTCGAGTCCTTCACCGTGACGTCCGCCACCATGGCCACGTAGGTGTTGAAGCTTTCGTGCACCGCCACGCCCTGGCCCTGTCCGGCCGGCATGGTCTTGCCGAAGCCCGCCTTTTCGGCCGCGAGTTTCAGAACGCCCACGTGTCGCGGGTGATCCTTCAGGAGCGCGAGCCTGAAATCGACCGGATTCTTGGCCGCCGCATGCGCGAGATCGTCCATCATCACCTCGACGGCCTGCGCGGTGTGGCTGTGGCCGACCGACCGCCACCAGAGCGTCGAAACCGGCGATGGCGCATCGTGCCATTCGACGAGGAGATTCGGGATCGCGTAGGGCATGTCCGCCACGCCCTCGACCGCCGTCGCGTCCACGCCCTCCTTGAACATCACGGGCTCGAAGGCGGTGCCCTTCATGAAGGATTGACCTACGAGTCTGTGATGCCAGGCCGCGATGCCGCCGTTCGTGTCGAGCGCCGCCTCCATCGCGTGGTAGAACATCGGCCGGTAGCGTCCACCCTTGATGTCGTCCTCACGCGTGTAGACGAGATGGATCGGCCGTTTCTGGTCGGTCTTGGCCATGATGGCGGCAAGCTCGCCGAAATAGTCGCCATTCGGCGTTGCGCGGCGGCCGAACGAGCCGCCGGCCCAAACCGTCTTGATGCGCACCTTGTCGGGCGTGACCCCGAGCGTCGCCGCCGCGACCGCTTGTTCGATTGTGGGGAACTGCGACCCGGCATAGAAGTCGTAAGAGCCGTCGGCGGCCCTCTCGACCGTGGCATTGAGCGGTTCCATCGGGGCATGCGCGAGATACGGGAAGGTAAATTCCGCCTTCACGACCTTGCCCGAGCTGCCGAGCGCCTGTTCGGCGTCGCCGGCCTTCGCGGCGATCGAACCCCGCGTGGCCGCGAGCTTCTTGTAATCGGCCAGCATCTCGGCGGAGGAGCGCATCTCCGCTTTCGAATCGTCCCACTCGATCTTCAGCGCGTCGCGGCCCTGGCGCGCCGCCCAGGTGTTCTCGGCCAGCACGGCGACGCCCTGCGGCACCGTCACGACGTCGACGACGCCCTTGATGGCACGCGCGGCTTTGTCATCGACACTTTTGACTGTGCCGCCGAAGCGGGTCGGCCGCTGCAGCACTGCGGTCAGCATGTTGGGCCGGCGGATGTCGAGCGCGTAGATCGCCGTGCCATTGGTCTTGACGATGTGGTCGATCCGATGGAGCTTCGTGCCGATCAGCGTGAAGTCCTTCGGGTCCTTGAGATGGACCTCCGGCGGCACGGGCTGCTGCGCCGCTTTCGCGGCAAGCTCACCGAATGTCGCCTGCTTGCCGGATTTGTGCCGGAGCACGCCCTTTTCGACCGTGACTTCGGTCGCCGGGACCTTCCATTCGTCGACCGCGGCCGCGATCAGCATGGCGCGGGCCGCGGCACCGGCCTTGCGGAGCTGGGTCCAGCTATTGTGAACCGAGGAGGATCCGCCTGTGCCCTGGATGGGTCCGAAATCGGTGTTGTTGTAGAGTTGGGCATTTGCAGGCGCGAATTCGGCCCGCATCTGTCCCCAATCGGCATCGAGTTCCTCGGCCACGATCGTCGGCAGGCCGGTGGTGACGCCCTGGCCCTTGTCCAGATGTTTGACGATCACGGTCACGGTGTTGTCGGGCGCGATGCGCACGAAGGCGTTGGGGCGCGGCGGGTCGCCCGCCACCGGCGCGATGGCCTTGCCGCCGCCCGCTGCCTCTTCGGCATAGGCGCGGCCGCCGCGGATCAGCACCCCGATCACGAGGGCGCCGGCGCCGCCGGCCTTCAGGATATCACGCCGATTGAGAGCCGTCGGCACGGGCAAGCGATCAGCCTCGGGCCGTCGAAGCATGGTCTTGGCATACATGGCGGCTGTCCTCAGGCGAGACGGTTGGCGGCGTCGTGGATGGCGGCACGGATGCGGCCGTAGGTCGCGCAACGGCAGACGTTGCCGTCCATCGCGCTCTCGATGTCGTTGTCGCTCGGCTTCGGCGTCTGGGACAACAGGCCGATCGCCGACATGATCTGGCCGGACTGGCAGTAGCCGCATTGCACGACGTCGAGCTCCTGCCAGGCGGCTTGGACGGCTTGTGCCACCTTGCCGTTCACGCCCTCGATCGTGGTGATCTCATGACCGGCGGCATCGCTGATCGCGGTCTGACACGACCGGACAGGCTGCCCGTCGAGATGCACCGTGCAGGCCCCGCATTGCGCGATGCCGCAGCCGAATTTGGTGCCCGTCATGTTGAGGAGATCCCGGATGGCCCACAGGAGCGGCATATCGGGATCGGCGTCGAGCGCGTGCGTCGACCCGTTGATTTTGAGGCTGATCATCGTTCGTTCCCAATGAGGAATGTGCCGGCCCATCTGGCCAAACACAGTCCGGTGAGATGTTGGGAGCTTCGGTCAGGCGCGCTGCGCGTGACGGCGCAAAGGGCGACCCGACCAAAGCGGGCATAGACGTGGGGACACAGGTCCAATTGAACACGTACCTGAACATCTACCTCGTGGAGGCCGGCGTCAACCAGTTTCGAGGCGTTCTAAGAAGCCTAAACAAGGCTTTGACGCCATGCCCGTGCGGGCCGATGATTGAACCCTCATGGAACTTGATGATGACCAAGACCGCATTGATCACCGGGGTCACGGGGCAGGATGGCGCCTATCTGGCACGCTTGCTGCTCGACAAAGGCTATGTGGTGCACGGCGTGAAGCGACGGTCCTCGTCCTTCAACACCGGGCGGATCGAGGACATCTACCAGGATCGGCATGTCGAGAACCCGCGCTTCATCCTCCACTACGGCGACCTGACCGACGCCACCAACCTGATCCGCATCGTGCAGGAAACCCAGCCCGACGAGATCTACAATCTCGCGGCGCAGAGCCATGTGCAGGTGTCGTTCGAGACCCCGGAATATACCGCCAACGCCGACGGGCTAGGCACCTTACGGCTGCTCGAAGCGATCCGCATCCTGAAGCTCGAAGGCCGCACACGCTTCTACCAGGCCTCGACCTCCGAACTCTATGGCCTGGTCCGGGAAGTCCCGCAGTCGGAGACGACGCCCTTCTATCCGCGCTCGCCCTATGGCGTCGCCAAGCTCTATGCCTATTGGATCGTGGTGAACTACCGCGAGGCCTATGGCCTGCACGGCTCGAACGGCATCCTGTTCAACCACGAGAGCCCGCTGCGCGGCGAGACTTTCGTGACCCGCAAGATCTCCCGGGCCGCGGCTGCGATTCATCTGGGACGGCAAGGCAAGCTTTACCTCGGTAATCTCGACGCGCGTCGCGACTGGGGCCATGCCAAGGACTACGTGCACGGCATGTGGCTGATGCTGCAGCAGGAGATGCCCGACGACTATGTGCTGGCGACCGGGGTCACGACACCGGTCCGACAATTCGTCGAATGGGCCTTCGCCGAGGTCGATATCACCATCGTCTGGGAGGGGGTGGGCGTGGAGGAAAAAGGCTATGATGCGGCGAGCGGCCGCTGCCTCGTCGAGATCGATCCGCGGTATTTTAGGCCGACCGAGGTGGATCTGCTGCTCGGGGATCCAAGCAAGGCGCGGAGGAAGCTCGGCTGGGCGCATACGACGACGGTGCGCGACATGGTCTCCGAAATGGTGCGGGAGGACCTCAAGGTCATGCTGACCGCGCCGATCATGAGGGACGGCTGACGTGTACGATCTCGCTGGAAAGCGGGTGTGGGTCGCGGGTCATCGCGGTCTTGTCGGCAGCGCCTTGGTGCGCCGCCTGGCGTCGGAGCCATGCCAGATCCTGACCGTCGGGCGGGAGGAGGTCGACCTGAAGCGGCAGGACGCCGTCGAACGCTTCCTGGCGGCCGAGCGTCCGGACGCGATCGTCATGGCCGCCGCCAAGGTGGGCGGCATATTGGCGAATGACGCATTCCCGGCCGATTTTCTCTACGACAACCTGATGATCGCCGCCAATCTCGTGGAGGCCGCGCATCGCAACGGCGTCGCGCGATTCCTGTTTCTCGGCTCGTCCTGCATCTACCCCAAACAGGCGGAGCAGCCGATCGCCGAGGACGCTCTTCTGACCGGGCCCCTTGAGCCGACCAACGAGGCTTATGCGGTGGCCAAGATCGCCGGCATCAAGCTCGTCCAGGCCTATCGCAGGCAGCATGACCGCGACTATATCGCGGCCATGCCGACGAATCTCTATGGACCCGGTGACAATTTCGATCCCCAGTCCAGCCATGTCCTGCCGGCGTTGATCCGCAAGGCGCATGAGGCCAAGGAGGCCGGGCAGCGGAGCCTGACGATCTGGGGCACGGGCACCCCACGGCGCGAGTTCCTGCATGCCGACGATTGCGCGGACGCGCTGGTTTTTCTCCTCAAAGCTTATTCCGCGATGGAGCACATCAACGTCGGTTCGGGTCAGGATCTCGCCATCTTGGATCTGGCGCGCCTCGTCTGCGAGGTCGTTGGTTTCCAGGGCGAGATCGTGCACGATCTGTCGAAGCCCGACGGCACGCCGCGCAAGCTGATGCGGGCCGACAAGCTGCGGGCTCTCGGCTGGTCACCCACGATCGCACTGCGGGACGGCATCGCAGGCGCCTACGGCTGGTTTCTGGCCAACCGCGCCCGCGGGTGAAGCGGTCGACCGCAGCTTACGGTACGGAAGTTGCGACGCCGCCCGAAACGCCATCGGGAGGCAACCATCATGAGCCACATCGTTTCGGATCGAGACAGTCGTCCGGTCCTGAAAACCCTGATCGGGACAGGACTGCTGCTGATGGGACTTGTCGGCAGCCTTATGGCTGTTCTGACGCTGCCCTGGCTGGTGTTGCGCCTCGTTTTATGGGCGACGCGCTAACCACTCCTGCCAAGGGCCCTTCACACAGGCGCCGCCGCATTTTAGAACATCAGCGTCCCTGACTGGGCCAGGGCATTTCGCGAGGGGACAATGAGACTTGCCGCCGGTTTGATCATGCTTGCGTGGAGCGGCACGTCGGCATTCGCGGTCGTGGATGTCGCGCACCTGCCCGACACCTGCAAGACCACGATCGCGGCGATCAAGAGCGACAATGCGAAGATCGCGGAATTCGGTCGCGTCATGGCCAAGGCCAAGAAGGCGCAGGACAATGCGAACTTCTGTTCGGCCGCCAAACAGACACTGGCGCTCGTGGCCGACGACGGCGCGCAGATCGAACGTTGTCTCGGGGAGCTGGCCGTCGACAAGACCGTGTCGCAGGATACGGTCGGCCAGTTCACGGAAATCAAGAACTACTATCGCAAGATGCTGGACGCCGCGAAGGAACCAGCGAACGACCACATGCACTGCGGCCTCGCTGACTGAGGGCACCTCGAGAGTCGCCCCGCATCCCTGAGTTATGCTCCCCCCGTGGCTCCCACCTTCGGGAAAAGCCACGCGGTGGATGTCTAGGCTCGCTTATGCCACGCGTGTGGTTCGGGCTTCGGCTGAACTTACCCTGGGTGGAACAACCGAGTCCTATGATCCAGCGTTCGCGGAGCGTAAGGGGCGGGCGATCTCGTGTTGCCCCGTACCCTTAGTTAAGCTACAATCTACACGCATCGGTCATTCTGCATCAGCGCTGCGAACTGCTTGATTTTGTGACACGTTTTGGGTTCTGGCGATCGACTGGCCCCGACCTGTTCCAAGAAACTATCGGAGCGATCGATCCATGCATAACGATATGCAGCGGCGACTGACCGCGGAATTCATCGGAACGTTCTGGCTGGTTTTTGGCGGCTGTGGTGCCGCAGTCGTCTCGGCGGCTTTCCCCCAACTCGGCATCGGCTTTACGGGTGTCGCCTTTGCGTTCGGGTTGACCGTGTTGAGCATGGCCTATGCGGTCGGGCATATTTCCGGCGGTCATTTCAATCCCGCCGTGACCCTCGGCCTCTGGGCGGCCGGGCGCTGCGCCAACAAGCACGTCGTGCCCTACATCGTCGTTCAGGTGGTGGGCGCCATCCTGGCGTCGGGCGTGCTCTATATCATCGCTTCGGGAAAACCCGACTGGGTGCCGGGCGGGTTCGCGTCGAACGGCTACGGCGATCTGAGCCCGAACCATTATTCGATGCTGTCGTGCTTTCTCGCCGAGCTCTTGCTCACGTTCTTCTTCCTGATGATCATCATCGGCACGACGTCCAAGGGCGCTGCAACCGGCTTTGCCGGGATTCCCATCGGCTTGGCCCTGACCCTCATTCACCTGATTTCCATCCCGATCACCAACACGTCGGTGAACCCGGCCCGCAGCATTGCGCCCGCCCTCTTCGCGGGTGGCTCGTATATCGCGCAGCTGTGGCTGTTCATCATCGCCCCCATCGCGGGCGCGATGATCGCAGGCGTCGTGGCGCGCAACCTCTACGATGACTCGTCGATGGTCGAGACCGTGGTGGTGGAGGAACGACGCACCAACTGATCGCTTATGACCCGACCGGGCGGGTGTCTTCTTCGGAGATGACCCGGTCAGGCCAACACGCCTCAGCCGGACGGTCTCAGCGCTGCTCGACGCCCTGAGGTCTCCGGCGCGGCACGGGACCCACGTCATCCGTCACGCTCGGCGCGGCGGGTTGGCACGTCAGGCCGAGGGAGGGACAGGAGCGCATCACGACAGCCGCGAGGGCGCGCCGTGAGGCGCCGTCGGCCGAGCGGCTGAGGCCGTCGAGGCTTTTGGCGAGCGTGCGCAGGTCCGGCACGTCGGGTCCCAGATCGGAAGGGCCGAACACCATATCGCCAAGCGTTCGGACACCGTCCGCCAGGGCGCCAGTCAGGTGGTCGGCCAACGTCGCTGCGCGGGCGTTGGCACCGCCGGTGCGTTCCCCATGGGCGAGCGAAAGCACGAACAGCACCACGACCACCAAACCGATCAATCGCAACATCTGGTCATTCCGTCCCGATCAGGAGATGAATCCTGCACCCGGCGGGCGGCGCTTTCGTCGCCGGTTCATTCCGCCGCGAAACGCTCCAGTCCGGGCGAGCGGGCGGCCGCATCGGCCGCAGGGTCGTTCCAGCCGGTCTCCCAACCGAGATCGGGCACCACGATGGCGCGCGAGCCGGACAGGCCGGACCGGGCCACGAGCCGGTCGCTCTTTTCGAGGTGACGCAGGCGGCTGCGCGCCCGGCCTGGCGCGTGCTGGCCGCAGAGCGCCGCAATGGCGGCATCGCTGGGGCAGGGCGCTCCTGTCATAGCGGCCGCGGCGACAATCAGGAACACGGCTTGGAGATCGTCGGGAATCTCCCGCGCGATGTCGATCGCCCGAAGCCAGTCCGGGTGCCCGGCCCGCTCCGGATCGAGACCGGCGCGCCCCGCGTTGATCAGGAGCTTGAATTCGGTCAACGGCAGCGGCGCCCCGCCGACGCGTTTGATGCGGCAGCGGACGCAAAAATCTTGGTACAGCAGGGTCTCGGGCCGGAAATGCGCATCCGTTTCCTGCAGGATATCGTGAACGATAATGCGATAGGCCGCCTCGCGTTCGGGCTGCGGTAGCGCCTCGACATCCTCATCGACGGCTGTGACGGCCGGTCGGTCGCGCACGATCTGCTCCAGAATTTCCTTCATGGAGGGGGTAGCCGGCGTCGGAGCGCGGCGCTCCACGGGTGCGCGGATCTCCAGCGGCACG
Source organism: Lichenifustis flavocetrariae (assembly GCF_026130545.1). GTDB lineage: Bacteria > Pseudomonadota > Alphaproteobacteria > Rhizobiales > Beijerinckiaceae > Lichenihabitans > Lichenihabitans flavocetrariae. The sequence continues at coordinate 36,994 of NZ_JAMOIM010000015.1, forward strand.
GGGGCCAGGATGAGGTCGCGCGCCTCGGCCGCCGGTTGGTCGGGTAGCGGCATCAGGCTGGGCGTTCCGGCGCGCGGCGCCGTCTCGACTGTGCCTACCCTGACAGGCAACGGGCGCCGCGCGAGGGCCGGGCCGAGCGCCACGAAATGGCCGCGCTGCAACTCGCGGAACATCTCGGCCTGACGTCGTTCCAGGCCAAGCAGATCGGCCGCCCGCGCCATGTCGATGTCGAGGAAGGTGCGGCCCATCAGGAAATTGGTAGCTTCCGCCGCCACGTTCTTGGCGAGCTTGGCCAGGCGCTGCGTGGCGATGACGCCGGCGAGGCCCCGCTTGCGGCCACGGCACATCAGATTGGTCATGGCCCCGAGCGACAGTTTGCGCACGTCCTCGGCCACGTCGCCCGACACGGCGGGCGCGAACAATTGCGCCTCGTCGACCACCACGAGAGCCGGGAACCAATAGGCCCGATCGGCCTCGAAGAGCGCATTGAGGAACAAGGCCGCGGCCCGCATCTGGGCTTCCGCGTCGAGCGTGTCGAGGCTGAGCACGGCCGAGACGCGATGCTGGCGCACCCGCCCGGCGATACATTCGAGATCGGCGGCGCTGCGGTCGCCATCCACCACGACGTGGCCGAACCGCTCCGCCAGGGTCACGAAATCCCCCTCCGGGTCGATCACCACCTGCTGCACGTGCGGCGCGCTCTGTTCGAGCAGGCGGCGCAGCAGGTGCGACTTGCCCGAGCCGGAATTTCCCTGCACCAGAAGCCGCGTTGCCAGCAGCTCTTCGAGATCGAGCATCACCGGCGCGGCTGTTCCGCCTGGAGCCGCAGCCGTACCCATGTCGATGTCGATCCTCATTGGCCTCCCTCGCCGGTCAGCGCGGATCAAGTGCATGCGGTCGAAAAGCGGGTCAACCGTGGGTGGCAGGTTATCCCCTGTGGCGCGGCAGGTTTCGGTCGAGGGAGACATTCTATACGTGTGGAGGTTTGACGGTCCAACGGGATCGCGCGGGCATTATTCCAGGATCGTCCCGCCGCCGCGCTCCCAGACCATCGCCCAAAACTGCCGACCCCAATTGGTCTGATGTCCGTCGAGATAGCGTGACTTGCCGAGCGCCTCGCCCAGCCGTGCCATCAGTTTGGCGAATTCCGCGTCATTCGGGTTCGCTGCCAACCAAATCCGGCCGAGCACATAGGAAAGCAGAGCATGGAAGAGCGTGATGCGTGTCGCCTTCTGTGCATCATAAGCGCGTGGAGACATCTCGACGATCGCGCGCGAATCCGTAGCCGGTTCGTTGGCGTCGTTAAGGCGATTCAGGCGAAGCTGCCATTGCGCGATGCCGCGACCGTAGTGCGCATAGGGTTGAATCGCGCTCGCGAACTCACGCATGAACGTAGACCAGGGCTCGTCCCAAAGGCCTGATCCGTAATGTGACCAAAGGTTTGCTTGTAGCCATGCGCGGAGTTTGCCGGGCGTCAGCTCATCCGCATCCCATTTCAGCAATTCCGCTTCGGCATCTGCATGGCCGCATACGCCCAATTCGATGACGCCGATCGCCTCGATGCATTGTCGTGTCAATGCGAGAGCGTTGGCATGCATTCCGTCGCGGTTCGCTCGGTTTGCCAGCAACAGCGTGTCGAGAACGAACCAATGTGCCAACATCGATGCCGACTTCACTTGTAGCACCATGTCGTTGGCCGTCACGGCAGCGGAAATGCGTGCCATGACTTGGCAGGTGGAATGTTCGCTGATTGCGAACCAGTCCGGTTTAGAGCGTGTCATGATGCTGATTTACCGGGTAGCGGCGATTCAAGCCGTCGCTGTAATGTTCAAACAGAGAGAATCGATGCGAGTACAACCCCAAACTCGACCCAAAAATCACGTGCTGTCCAGCGACGGCCTTACGCACTATGACGAACGCATCACATCACGTCTCTGCGCTTGCTTGGCGCCGACAGACTGCGTCATTCACCATCTCGACGACCACGGCTATCGATGAGGTGACGCCATGTTGATGACCACACGCAAGCCGGCCACCGTCGGCGAAATTCTGACGGAAGAGTTCATGCAGCCGCTCGGCCTGACGCAGGCGGTGCTGGCCGAGGCGATGGGCGTGCAGCGCAAGCACGTGAACGAACTCTGCAACGACCGCCGCAACGTGACGGCGGCGACGGCTCTCATTCTAGCGCGGGTGTTTGGCAATAGCCCAGATTTCTGGCTGAACACTCAGCGTCGCAGCGACTTGTGGCGCGTCATGAATTCACCCGACGAGCGGGCGCGGGTCGACCGCGCCAAACCCTTGGCCACGGCCGCTTAGCAAGGCGCGATCCGGCCGCATCGTCCTCAACCCCGGCGGCGAGCGCGGGGCCCGATTCGGACACCGCCACGTCTCCATCGCCAGCTTCAGTCAAAACGAGGGGGCCCCGTGTGGGGGTGTTAAAGTGTCACGCGCATGCTGGATGCCACGGGAGGGCTCGATGGCGAGATGGCGGTGGCACTGGATCGTATGTGGGATGCTGGCGCTTGCATCCCCGCGCCTTGCGGCGGCGGCCGGCCTTCCGAGCCCGGAGGTCCACCTCGCCGGACCCGCGCAGGCGGTGTTCGTGCCGGCCCGCGATGGCTGCGACGGCAGCGACGTGCCGGATACGCCGGCCCGCGCCTTTCGCCGCGCCGACGGGCAGGTCGTGCTGTTCGGACTGCATTATACGAACCATCCACTGGTCGGCCCTCGTCTCGATCAACTCAAGTTATCCTGCCGCTCGGCCCTGCTGGCCCATGAAAATCCCGACCCGGCCGCCTATGACGACCGCAGCTGGATCGCCGCCACCTGGACGCGGGACGGACGCTCAGTCGATGCACTCGTGCACCACGAGTATCAGGCCAACCAACACCCCGGCCGCTGCCGCTTTTCCGAATACATGAAGTGCTGGTTCAACACGGTGCTGGCGGTGCGGTCGACCGACGGCGGTGCCACCTTCGCGAAGACCGCCGCGCCCGTCGTGGCCTCGGCGCCGTTCCCGCAGACCGAGCAACAAGGCCGGCATCGCGGCTTCTTCAATCCGTCGAACATCGTGTCGGACGGCACGTTTTTCTACATGATGAGCTCGACGACCGGCTGGGACGGCCAGGAGGGCGGCGTGTGCCTGTTCCGCACGCGCGATCCCGACGATCCGGCCGCGTGGCGGGCCTATGACGGCACCAGTTTTACCGTGCGCTTCGGCGATCCTTATCGCACGCCGCCGCATGTGCCGCCGCACTGCCAGACCATCGCTCCGTTTCCGGCGCCGGTCGGCAGCCTTTCGCGGCAGCGCGGCAGCGGGATCTGGTTTGCCGTGTTCCAGGCCGCCAAGGACGCGGGTGTGTTCCCGGTCTCAGGCCTCTATGCCGCGACGTCGCACGATCTCCTGCATTGGAGCCTACCCCGGCTGATCCTGGCGGGTGCCACCAATTACGATGACCCCTGCCACGCCGGAGCCCGGATGATCGCCTATCCGTCGCTGATCGATCCAGCCGCCCAAGGTCGCAATTTCGATGACGTGGGCGCGACCGCCGACCTCTACTTCGCCAGCATGGCGGTCGCGGGCTGCAGCATTACGGGCGACCGCGTGCTCATGCGCCAGCCCGTGATGCTGAAGGTGGGGCCCTGAAGTCTTGCTCGGCTGGCTTGGCCTCCCGGGCCGCCAAGGCAACTGCCCGCTTCAAGACGGTGCTCGGTTTTGACCTGGTCTCTGTGCATTGCTCGGACAGAGATCCATAGGAGCGTGCCGGCAGCCGATCCTTTGGCGGGATTCGGCCCGTTGCAGACCTGGCTGCGTGGGCTATCCTCCGCCTTCATCAGACTGGAGATGAGGGATGGCGCAGTTGCTTGGCGGCATCGGCAACGCCTTCTCGGATCGCAACTTTCGGATCTACTCGATCGGTTCGATCACGTCCTGGATCACATATTTCGTCCAGAACATCACCTTCTCCTGGGTCGCATGGGACGCCACCCATTCCACGACGTGGCTTGCGCTCGTCTCCGCCGCAACGACAGTCACGACGATCGTGTTCCTGCCACTCGGTGGCGTGTTGGCCGACCGGCACGACCGACTCCGCATCCTGATGGGGGCCTATGCGCTCGACTGGATCAAGTCGGCCGCGTTGGCGGCCCTGGCGCTGACTGGGCATCTCACCCTGCCGGTCATCTGCATCAGCGCGGTCGCGCACGGTCTCATTCACAGCTTCAGTATTCCCGCCTCCTACGGGCTGCTTCCCCGCTTCGTCGCGAAGGAAAAGCTCGCGGCGGCGATCGGTGTCAGTGCGGCCTACACCCAGTTCGCCATCTTCGCCGGGCCCGTTATGGCAGGCTGGATTCTTGTTCATTGGGGCGCGGGGCTCGCCTTCATCGTGAACGTCGTAGGCTACGCGGTCTTCTTCGGCACGACGGCGCTGCTGAGGACTCCTCCGGCCTATGCGCAGGGTCGGTCGGCGCGGGCTTCGATGAAGACCGACTTCCTCGAGGGGATCAACTACATCATCACCCACCGGGGCTTGTCGGCCTTGCTGGTCTTGGTTCTTGTGGGTGATGCCATCGCGGCGTCGATTAATTCGATGATGCCCGCCTATACGAACATGGTGCTCGAACTTGGTGTGGGCACGATGGCGACCATGTTCAGCGCGGCGGGGATCGGAGCGACCGTCGCGGCGCTGTGGTTGGCCTATGGGGGGCTTGGATCAGCCACCGCGTCTCGGGTGCTGTGGGCCGTGCTCGGCTTCGCGGTCGCGGTCTACGTGCTGGCCGGCGCGACCGCGTTGGCCATCGCGTTGTTCGGAATGCTGCTGTTCGGCTTCTTCGGCGAGACGAGGCGGACCGGAACCGTTTCGCTGATGCAGTCGCACGTCGACGACGCCCGGCGCGGCCGGGTCATGTCCACGCTGTTCCTGTTCACACAGATTGCGGGTGCGGCGGGCACGTTGACCGTGGGAATGGGTGCAAACTGGACCGGTCTACGGATCCCCCTGGCGATTTCGGCGATCACGCTGACGATCGTCTGGCTCGGCGTGTTTCGCAGACGACATGAGATTACTCACGCTTTCTCTGCTGACGCGCCAGCATGAGTGTTTATCGGACTATGCTTGGCCCGCATTTCACCCTCAACAGTCATTGGAGAAGGGCGCAACCGCTTTCGATCGCGCTGCATCGTGGCATTTGATCATCGCGCTCCCTTATTCCGTCGGCACGCCATCTGGGGACCACATCGAACACGCCATCCCTTGACGTGAGCGTCAAACCGATCATCTTGACATTAAGGTTAACGGTGGAAGACGGCGACGATGCAGATCTCTGGGTCCCCGATCCCACGCGCGACGCCTGTCCGCCGTGTCGGCCTGGCCGACCATATTCTCGGTGGTGTGGGTGCAGCTGTGATCGCCGTGACCTTGTTCGCGGCCCGGGCGTGGGCTCGTGTGACCCGGTCCCCCTACTACGACGATTGAGGCCTGATCCAGGCCCTGGTGCTTTGTCCTTGCTCGAAAGCCGCCCTGCGTGACACCACGTGCCGCGCCCCCCATCTCGATTTTCGGGGTCCATGGAGAACAGGCAGATGTGCGGGATTGCCGGGCTGAGCATGAAGGCCGACCGGCCGGTCGATAGGGACGCGCTGGCGATCCTTGGCGGGGCTTTGAGCCATCGCGGCCCGGATGGGTCGGGCGAATATCTCAGCGGCGGCGTCGGCTTCCGGCACGAACGGTTGGCCATCATCGATCTCGACACCGGCGACCAGCCTTTGTTCGACGATGGCGACCGCGCCCTTGTGGCGAATGGTGAAATCTACAATTATCTCGAGCTCAAAGCCGCAATGCCGGGCACGAATTGGCGCACCCGGTCCGACTGCGAGCCGCTCCTTGCCCTCTACGCTCGGCATGGCCTCGACTTTCTGAACGACGTGCGGGGCATGTTCGCCCTGGCGCTGCACGATCCGGCGAGCGACCGCGTCGTGCTGGCCCGCGACCCCTTCGGCATCAAGCCGCTCTACTACGCCGAAGAGCCCGATTGTCTGCTGTTCGCCTCGGAACCGCAGGCCATCGTGGCGGCGCGGAAGGCCGCGACACCGGCGGCCCCGGAGCCGACCATCCGGTCACAGGCCGTCTACCAGTCGTTGCAGCTTCAGTTCACCACCGGGTCCGAGACGATCTTCGAGGGGATCCGGCGTGTTTTGCCGGGCGAGATCCTTGTCGTCGAGCAGGGCACGATCGTGGAGCGCCGCATGGGACCCGCCGTGCTGCCCGCGCAGGTTCGCCGCGTCAGCGAAAGGGAGGCCTGCGACGCGATCGACAAGGTGATCGACGACACGGTATCGATGCACCAGCGCAGCGACGTGCCCTATGGCCTGTTCCTGTCGAGCGGGATCGATTCGTCGGCCATCCTGACCGCCATGGCACGCTTGAACACGGCGCCGGTGCGCACCTATACGGCTGCCTTTCCCGAGACAGGCGTCCACGACGAGCGCGAGACCGCCCGGGCCATGGCGGTAGCGGCAGGCGCCCGGCACACGGAAGTTCCCATCACGGCCGATCTGTTCTGGCAGCGGCTCCCCGAGATCTGCGCGGCGCTCGACGATCCGGTCTCGGATTATGCCATCGTGCCGATGTTTCTCCTCGCTGAGCGGGCCGCCGAGGACGTCAAGGTCGTGCTGAGCGGCATTGGTGGCGACGAACTCTTCGCGGGCTACCGCCGTTACCGCCGCCAGATGCTGCCGCGCTGGCTTGGAGGGCGGAGCCGCCGTCCCAACGGCCCCTGCGACGGCCTCGACCTGTTTCGCGAGCGACTGACAGGCTGGCGTGACGGCATCGCGGCCGCGGAAGCCGCCATGGCGGTCATGCCCTACAACGCCCTGCAACGCGCCCAGGCCGTCGATTTCGTCGACTGGCTTCCCCATTCCGTCCTGGTGGCGCTCGACCGATGTCTCATGCACTTCGGTCTCGAGGGCCGGACGCCGCTGCTTGACCGGGCGGTGGCGGATTTCGCCTTTCCGCTGCCGAACACGTTGAAGCTCAGACACGGGCAGGGCAAGTATCTGCTGCGTCGCTGGCTCGCGGATGCCAATAACGGAGCGCGGCCTTTCGCCAAGAAACTCGGCTTCACGGTGCCGGTGGCGGAATGGATCTCGACCCGGGCCGGCGTGCTCGGTCCGCTCGTGGCGCAGGCGCCGGGCGTCGCCGAACTCTGCCGACCGCAAACCGTGCTGGATGTCTTCGCCAGTCGCGACAAGGCCCATGGCCTCTTGGCGTGGCGCCTGCTGTTCTTCGCGCTTTGGCATCGACGCCATGTCCGGGGCCTTATGCCGGAGGCAGATACACTCGCGTGCCTTCAGTCCTAACCGCCTCGCGGCAGGGGGTGCTCGACTGTTTGTGCAGCAGCCCGACAATTTAACCGTTTCTTATCGAAGGGCGCGCGCCGCTTCAAATCTATGGCATTCTCAAACGGCCCACATGTTGACTTGCCATGGCGGGCAGAGCCGGCGTCCTAAACGGGGCGCCGGCTTCTGGCGTCTTTCGATATCCGGACGGGCAGGGGTTTTTACCATGCCCAGTACTTATGGTTTACAATCTCTGAACGCCTGATTGTTGCGACGACCTTAGCAAAATTTGCTGGTTGCTGAATTCACACATAACGAATCCTTTTCCGTGCTTCCTCATATGTGCGGGGCATTTTCGACAAACTATACGGGCTCTCAACGTTCATGCGGCAAACATGCACCGAGACGAGAAAGGTGCAAGATGACCGCAGCGCTCAGCGAGTTTCTTGAGTCATATGAGACGCTTGACGTTGGTCAGGACGGCTTCGTGTCGACATCGAGCACCTCCGGCCCCGTTTGGGGTCGTTCGAGCCGCCTTTCCGTTTCGAATTTTGGAGGCGCTATGGACGAGAGGCGTGACGACGACATCTTGAACTCAGGCCTGCGCTCGGCTCAGAGGTTGCCGCATCCAGCTATCGCGGGTTTGCTGGCCGTGTCCCTTGTGATTCTGCTGGCGATCGCCATACGGTCGATGATGGTCGGAGGTCATCACGATGCTGCCTGGGAGCGTTGGGGCCTTGCCGGGGTGGTGTTGGTCTTGGCCCTCCTGACCGTGGCGTCCGTTTTCGGTCGCCGGTCGGTCGCCTTCGTGCCTGAGCCCGCGTCGCGTGGCGTACCAAGTCTGGTGCCGCCGCTCGATGCCAGGGGACAAGGCGCGCGGCGGCACCGCCGCTTGGTTCCCGGTCAGAGGGTCACGACACTTCATATGCAGGACGGCCAAGAGGTTCCGGCCCGTATTGTGGACGTGTCGATGAGCGGCGTCGCGGTCGAGGCCGCGATCACGGATCTACAATTCGCGACGGTCCTGCGCGTCGGTTCGCGCTCTGTCGGACCGATCCGCCGTACCCTGGATGGCGCCGTGTTCCGCTTCGCGACGCTGCTCGACCCGCTGGATGTCGACCACACGCTCATCCTGTAGGTGTTTGTCGATTGACAGATCCGTCATGGCGGACGCTCATGGCGGTCGAGGGTGCGAGAGGGGGTCCACATGCTCGCTCGTGTCGCAAGATCGATCCGCGTGGCGATGCTTGGCGTGGCCGTCACGGCGCCCGCGGCGGCGGAGACATCGCCTGCGATCGACGTCAAGGCGCTCGCGGTCAACGTGCAGCGCACGCCCGCGCAAACCTGGCCGGGCTACGGAATCTATCTCGGGAATGGGTTCGTGGTCACGGCGGCCCATGTGGCCGGGCACGGCATCCTGACGCAGCCACAGGTGGTTGTCGCCGGTCGCGCCCTGCCGACGTCGATCGTCAAGGAGGGGAGCTACCCCGACAATGACCTGACGGTCCTGAAGATCGCCGATCCGGTCCCGCCGGAACTTGCCGGCTTGCATGCCGCCATCTGCGCCGGAGCGCCGCAACCGGGTGAGGCCGTCGTGGTCGCGACGCCTGAAAAGGTGACGACATCCGCCATCATCGCGCCCGAGGTCCTGCCGCCCGACATGCGCGTGAAGTTCGCCGCTTCGATCAGGGACGTCTATTCGACCGGCAACTCGGGTTCCGGCGTCTTCGATGCCGACCGGCACTGTCTTCTCGGCATCATGTCAAGCAAGATCGAGCAGCATCTCCGGCTGATCGTCAACGGCGAGCATGTGGTCCGCACGGTCGGGCTCGCCAAACACTTCGTGCCCTCGCAGGCCATCCAGACCTTTCTCGGCGACTTGCAGATTCAATGACGGCGCGTGGTGGTGGCGATTCTCGTGGCGGGATCGTTTCGATTTCTTCTATAGGTGCCGCCGGCTCTGTGAGAGCGCCGTCGAAAGTGGGCGCAGGAACGCCGTAGGCCAGGTCCGGTTTCGCTATATCCATAGCGAACCGACCTCAGGCGTCAGGCTTGGGTCAGTCCGCCACCACAAAAACAATCGCCACTTACACCAGTTCGGCTAGCGCGGCGGCGTCGAAGCCCTTCAAGGCGCTGCTATTGCCGGTCCGTACCTTCTCCACCCATGCCGGATCAGCGATCAGGGCGCGGCCGACGGCGATCAGGTCGAATTCATCGCGTTCCATCCGCTCTACGAGTTTGTCGAGTTTGGCCGTAGACGAGCCCTCGCCGCCGAATGCGCCCATGAAGTCTTCCGCAAGGCCGACCGAGCCGACGCTGATCGTAGTCGCGCCGGTCAGCTTCTTGGCCCAGCCGGCGAAGTTCAGGCCCTGTTCGCCATCAATGTCCGGGAACTCCGGCTCCCAAAATCGGCGCTGCGAGCAGTGCAGCACGTCAACGCCGGCGCCTACCAGGGGCATCAGCCAGTCGGCCATGAGATCGGGCGTCTCCGCGAGCCGCACGGTAAAGTCCTGCACTTTCCACTGGCTGAGACGCAGAATGATCGGGAAGTCGGGGCCGACGCTCGCCCGGACCTCCGCGACGACCCCTGCGGCAAATCGCGAGCGCTCGCCGATCGTGGCACCGCCGTAGCGATCGGTCCGCCGGTTGGTGGCAGCCCAGAAGAACTGGTCAAACAGGTAGCCGTGCGCCCCGTGCAGTTCGATAGTGTCAAAGCCAAGGCGCTTTGCGTCGCTGGCGGCGCGGGCAAAGGCGGCGATCGTGTCGGCAATGTCGCCATCGCCCATGGCGACGCCGCGCTCGACGCCCGGTGCCTCCAACCCAGACGGGCCTTCGACGGGCGAGTCCGGCACCCACTCCGTCAGGAAGCTCTTGAGCGCTCCGGTGTGCCAAAGCTGCGGGCCCATCTTGGCACCGCCCTCATGAACCGCATCGATCACGCCCTTCCAACCCGCCAGTGCCGCGTCACCGTGGAAGAACGGGACGCCCGGGTTGTTCCGCGACGCCGGCCGGTCGATCACCGTGCCCTCCGAAATGATCAGGCCGACGCCGCCTTCGGCCCGCCGCCGGTAATAGGCGGCATGCGCCGGGCCGGGGATGCCGGCGGGTGCGAAGCTGCGCGTCATCGGGGCCATGACGATGCGGTTCGCCAGCTCCATGGAGCCGATGCGGAAGGGTCGGAACAGAACGTCGGTCGAAGTCATGGGGTAGCCTTTCTCGTGGGTTGTCGCGAAAGGTATACATGTGCTACTAGGGCGCAAGAACGCACTTGCAATCGCCTAGGTATCGCCGAGGAAACCCATGCCCGCCTGCCAGAAATTTGACGTGAACTGTCCCACTCGCCTGCTGTTCGACCAGATCGCCGACAAGTGGTCGATGATGGTGCTCAGCGTGTTGGACGCAGGACCCATGCGCTTCAACGGTATCAAGCGGCACTTGGAGGGAGTGACGCAGAAGGCGCTGACACAATGCCTGCGGCGGCTGGAACGCAACGGCCTCATTTCCCGCCGGGTCATCATGGCCTCGCCGATCGGGGTCGAATACGCCATCACGCCGCTCGGCTTCTCGCTGCTTGGTCCTTTTCAGGCGCTCTATGCCTGGACCATGGAGCATCTGGATGAGGTGGAGCGGGCACGCCAAGCGTTCGAAGGCCGCGCCGCAGCGTGACCTGACGCGCCGTCGATCTCACCTTCACGGCCGCACGTCCCGCCCACCAAAGATGGCGGGACGCGCCAGGTCGAAGATGAAACAGGGATTGAGCCGGGGCAGCGTCCCCGCGGCGTCCAAGCGTACCTGCTGGTCGGGGGACAACACGATGTCGAGCGCGGCCAAATTCTCGCGCAGCTGCTCCGTCCGGCTGGCGCCGATCAGCAGGGAGGCGACACCCGGACCCCCAAACGACCCAGGCCAGCGCGAAGGGTTCGCATTCCACCCACCATGAACCGTACGATCCGGATCTGACTGGAGTGGCCTGGTTCATTTTGGGTGTGCTTATAACAAATGACCGAGACTCAGACGCACCACGCCGCGCAAACACTCTGACGGCTCCCATTTCCTACGCACCAAAGCTGGTCGAGCGGGAAAGCGCATCCCACGCCGTGATCTCCGCCTTCATCTGATCGAGCTTCTGATCCACGAGCCCCAGCGCATCCTCGCCGAGGAACAGCCGGGTCGTTGGGTTTTCAGATTCGACCAAACGGAGCAGAGCTTGCGCCGCTTTGTCAGGGTCGCCGGGCTGGTTGCCGCTCTTGGCCTGCCGGGCGGCCCGGATCGGGTCCATGACCGCATTGTAGTCGGCGATGCTGCGTGGTGTCCGATCCATCGAGCGGCCCGCCCAATCCGTGCGGAACTGGCCGGGTGCCAAGGCCGTGACCTGGATGCCGAATGGTCTGACCTCTTTGCCGAGCGCTTCCGAGATGCCTTCCAGCGCGAACTTGCTCCCGCAATAGAAACTGATGCCCGGCATGGTGATAAAGCCACCCATGGAGGTGACATTGACGATATGACCGCGCCGCCTCGCACGCATGCTCGGCAGCACCGCCTTGATCATGGCCACCGGTCCGAACACATTGGCCGCGAACTGGCGTTGCAGTTCATCCATGGAGGCTTCCTCCAGCACTCCCTCGTGGCCGTAGCCCGCATTGTTGACCAGCACATCCACGGAACCGGCAGACTCCTCCGCCTTGCGCACAGCCCCTGGGACAGCGTCGTAATCGGTCACGTCGAGACGGAGCGGAAAGGCGTGCCCGGAGGCGTGGCGCGAGAAACTTTCGGCGTCCTCTGGTCGCCGCACGGTGCCGATGACGCGGTGGCCGACCGCCAGAGCGCCGGCCGCAAAGGCGCGCCCTAAGCCGGAGCTGACGCCAGTGATGAGAAAGGTCTTGGGTTGGGCCATGATGAGATCCTGAGTCCTAAACTTATATCATGATATAGATACTGCCATGGCGATCAGCAAGTCCGCTTCTCAACCGCCCACCTTGCGGGCCGACGCCATGCGCCGTCGCGTGATCGAGGCGGCCGAACGGCTGCTGCGGAAGGGGAGCGCTGAATTCTCGATGCGGGAACTTGCGGCCGAGGCAGGGGTCAGCTTCGCCACGCCGTTCAATCAGTTCGGCAGCAAGGTCGCGATCATGCATGCCTTATCGGCTCAGCGCATCGCCGCCATGGCCGAGCGCTTCGACGAAGCGAAGCCCGAAGGGGACGCCGCTGATCGTGTCCTTGTGGCCGTTGAGTTCGCGGCCGCTGTGATGCTGGCCGAGCCCCAGGTCAATCGCGCCATCATTGGTACGCTTGGAGCACCGGGCGGAGAGCCGGGGCAGGTCTACGCACGCTCGCGCGCCCTGTGGACGCAGGCACTGGGAGACGGCAATGGTCTCAATCCGGAACTCATCGACCTTGCTCGGTCTGTGCTGCCGGATCAACTCGCGGTGGCATTTCGGGGCGTGCTGTCATTCTGGACGGCGGGCGAGGTCAGCGACGCAGAATTAGCGGCCCGCACCCGTACGGCCGCGGCGGCCTCGCTGCTCGGTTTCGTGGATGGGAAACGGCGCGTTGCGATGTTGGCCCTTCTCTCCGAAATCGGTGATTGAACCGAAGCCGCAGGACGCGGCTCGCTAGGGCCATACCCTCAAGGACCAACCCTCACGGGAACCACGGCGTCGATCTCCGGGTCAGTGAAGCCGAAGCTCCGCATCATGGACCGGATCGACCGATCGGCGCTCGTTCTTCAAGTCAGTAAAAGAATGATTCTGATGTCGATCTGAACCGCATTGTTGATTCGAGAGCCGTCGAGCCTGCCAATTTATGACGCGAATACACGTCACAGACTGACGCGTCGAAGATTCGGGGGCTCGTATTGGAAAGAACCGGCCCGCCATGACACAATATGCCATGGCACACGATCTGCTCGACGACTTGAGCGCTCAGACGCGCGACGCCGTGCGTCTGGCCCTGAAAATCGCATTCGGCTCAAAGAAGGCGGATTTCATCGCGCCGCTCGGCGGCGGCGCATCAGGGGCGTTCCCGTTCCGGGTCGAAATCGAGGGCCGATCCTACCTTGTCCGAGTGGAGGGCCCTGCAAGCCCGCTTCGCAACCCGCACCAATATCGGTCGATGCGAATAGCCGCTGAAGCCGGGATCGCGCCGAAAATCTACCATATCGATGAGAGCGCTCGGGTTGCGGTCATGGATTTCGTCGAGGAGCGACCGCTCAGGTTGTTTCCGGGTGGTCCGCATGCTCTTGCGCAAGCGGTTGGCAGGCTGCTGGCTTCGTTGCAGGGCACACGGCCCTTCCCGCATTTCATCGAATATCCTGAGATGGTGGGTCGCCTTTGGTGGTGGGTGTGCCAGTCAGGGCTTTTCGCCTCCGGCGTCCTCGATCCCTGTACGGAGCGGTTGGCGCAACTGCGGGCCAGCTACGTCTGGGACACAGCATCGTCCGTTTCCAGCCACAACGACCCAGTCCCGCGCAACATCCTCTTCGACGGAGAGCGACTGTGGCTGATCGATTGGGAGTCGGCCTATCGCAACGATCCTTTGGTCGACGTGGCGATCGCTCTGGACGGTTTCGCCCGTACGCAGGAGTTGGAGCAGGCACTGCTCACGTCGTTTCTAGGGCGCAGGCCGGAGGCATTGACGCTTGAGCGACTGACACATGCGCGTGCACTGACCCGCCTGTATTACGCAGGCGTTCTCTTGAGCGCCTCGGCAGCCATGTCCGGGCCTCTGGGGGATGAGGATCGTTCGGCGTTGAGCTCTTCTGAATTTCAACGTGCTGTTCAGTCCGGGCAGATCATACCTGGCTCGGCCTTGGCGAAACACACGTTGGGGAAAATGTATCTCGCCTCTTTCATGACCGGAGACGTGCCGCCGGGTCTTGATCTCGCTACCTGAGAAGCGCAGGCGAAACCGCCTTCGACCATCGTGCTCCTGTTCCGGTGAGGCGCGGTCAGGGCTTTGCCTGTATGGGCTGGCGGTCGATGTTGACGGGAAGCCGCAGCGCGGCGAGAAATAACAGGATATGCAGCCCGCACAGCAGGACGAAGCTGGCCGCGAAGGCGCTCGAAAGCGGGCTCGGCGATGAGGCAAGCCCGGTTCGCCACCCCAGAAAGGTCGCCACCACGGTCGTCAGCGTGGGACCGCCAAGACGCTGCACGATGTTCATCGCGCCCGTCGCCATCGGCAGGTCCTGCTTTGCAACGGCGGCGTAGGCGGACGAGATCGACGGCACGCCGATCGTGCTCATGCCGACACCACGAACGAAAAGCGCGGCGACGAACAGCATGAAGTTCATGCCGTGGGCGGCCATGTAGACGAGCGGCGCCACGCCAACCAGAGCCAGGACAGCGCCGCAAGCGACGAGGTGCCGGATGCCGAAGCGATCCGTGAGAGCACCAATGAAGGGGTATGTACACATCATGCCGAGGCCGAGGGGCGCCATCAGCCAGCCAGTCTCGCTCGGTGACAGACCGCATTGGCGGATCAGGTAGATGGGGACGAGCATCTGGCCCGCGAACGCCACGCCGTTCGTCAGGAACATGGTGGTCAACGATGTCGAAAATGCCTTGCGTGTGAGAAGCCGCAGATCGATCAGCGCGGCGTCACCCTTCTTCCAGGCCGATATGGCGAACAGCGCCAACAGGACCAGGGCGGCTGCGATCGAGGCCCATCCGAACCGGTTGTCCAGGTGGTCGGAGCTGTACAGGAAGAGAACGAGGCCCGGCGACAGGAGCGCCAGCCCAATAAAATCGAGACTGCGCGGTCGCGTCTCGCCTGCGTCGCTCGGCAGAAACGCAGAGGCCAGTGCGAGCGCAAGAGCCCCCACCGGCAGGTTGATGAGGAAGAGCCAACGCCAAGAGGCGAACTGCAGGATTGCGCCCGCGATCACAGGGCCGAGGAGCGGCGCCAGCAAAACCGGAACGGCCACGAAGCCGACAACCCGCGCGAAGCGCTTGCCGGCCGCGCGGGCGATCATCATCTGCGCCATGGGCGCGAGAAGGCCGCCACTGATGCCCTGGAGGATACGAAACCCGATCAGCGATCCGGCCGACCAAGCGAGACCGCAAAGGGTCGAGGACAGCGTGAAGGCGACGAAACAGCCCAGATAGAGCTTCTTGGCGCCAATACGGTCGACCAGCCAGCCATTGAGCGGCAGCATGAGCGCCAGCGTCAGCAGATAGCCGCTCGTCACCCACTGAACGGTGGTGATGTTCGCATGCAGCTCTGCCGCAAGACTTGACAGGGAGACGTTGACGACGGTGGCGTCGAGTTGGGCCATGAAGGAGCCGATCGCCGCCACGGCGGCGATGCGCCATATCGCGGGATCGAGCCGCGTATCGTCCGCGACACTCGGACCGGCGTCACTCACCGAGCACCGCCGTGGAGCGGCCCGAAGGCCTTCGCGGCGAACAGGCTCATGACGAGCAGGCCCGCGCCACAGGCGCCCGCATCCACCGGCGAATGCGGATCGAACCTGCCCACCTGGACAAGGAGAAGATAAGCGACGAGCAGATTGCAGGCGCCCCAAAGGACGTTGACGGTCGCGGAGGACAACCCCTTGCCGGGCGGCTTCGCAAACGGGCTCTGGAAAGCCTCGCCCCTGACACCGCTGACGAGATGCGGGATGGCGTTGGACAGGAAAGCACCGCCGAAAAAGTAGGCGATGAGGGGGAGCCAGCCCATGATCACGCGCTCCGCTGGTTCAGGAGGTCGAGAATGTCGGCCGTTGTGCCGGTCTCGCCGATGCGAGGAAACACCTTGGCGATCGTGACGTCGTGTAAGCCTGAGTCCATGTCCGTCATGGCATCGACGACGAGCGTGACGTTGAATCCAAGTTCATGGGCCTGCCGGGCCGTCGACTCGACCCCCATGCTGGTGGCGACACCGACGATCACGACCTGCGTGGCGCCCTTCGATGTCAGGTAGGCTTCGAGATCTGTCTTGGTGAAGGCTCCCGCGGTCTTTTTCGAGACCACATGGTCTCCGGCTTGTGGGGGCAGTTCGGGCACGAACTCCGCAAATCCGATGGGAAATGCGCCGCGGAACCGCGATTGCTCCGTGCGGCCGGGCGGAACGCCGATGACGTTCACCAGGACGACGGGCAGCGCGTGATGCCGAAAGGCTTTCGCGAGCTCCGCTGCGCGACGAACGATGTCTTCGACCGGGTGGGCGACGGGAAGCGACACGATCCCGTTCTGGAGATCGATGACGATGAGTGCTGTGGTCGGATCGAGTGCGGTGACGGCCATGGGAAACCTTCTCTCAGAGCTCGGCCATTCGTTTCAGAAGGGCGATGCCGGTCGCGAGCTGTGCTTGCTCGGCGGCCGTGAATTCGGATTGGATGGTGCGGAACAGCCAGTCCTCGCGCGCGGCACGGGCCTCGGCGACCCGGTCGATGCAGTCCTGGGTCAGCGAGAGAAGGACCTTGCGGCCATCTGTCGGGTCGGGAGTCCCCTGCACGAGCCCCGCCGCTTCCAACACCGTGACGATGGCCCCCATGGATTGTGGGCGCATGCCTTCCGCACGTGCGAGCTGGGAGATGGTCGCGGGACCGTCGCGTTCGAGATGCGACAGTACCGAGACCTGGGAGGCCGTCAGCTCATTGAAGCTCCCCTGTGCGCGGAACTTACGTTTGAGCTTGCCGAGGACGACACGAAGGTCACCCGCGAGGGTGAAGGCAGCCGCATCTTGGGCGGCAGTAGGTTTCGTCATAGGCGCTAGATATTTATATGAAGCTAAACTGTCAAGATTGGCTTCATACCTGGGACGTTCGACGCATGGCCGATGTCCTGCCACCGGGCTGATTCACGTGTGGTGCGTTAGCGCGGCTGCTTGAGGCGGCCACATGCTCAGCGGGGCGGGTCTGGTTCAGACGGCCCGAGAGCACCGGGCTCAGTCGTGTGTCGGCAAAGACCATCCGAGGCGGATTTGTCGGAGACGATGTTCAAACCGAACCAGGCCTCGTCATGGAAGCCCGAATCCAACCCGTGTTACTCTCCCATTGCGCTTGCGCCCGGCGGGTCCGCCCGCTATAAGCCGCGCCATTCCACACGCGAAGGAATAGCGACCCTGTTCAAGGGTTCGCTCCGGTGGCTGTGGACGCAAGGTAGACCGCGTTTCAAAACTCTGGTCCGCCGCTCATGCTGAGCCTGACGCTCGCTCCCGGCATCCTGCCATCGCAGGGGCGCCGAGACGGGCTTTTGTTTGCGTTCGCGGCCCAAGCTTTCGCGGAGGTCAGAACCGGAGAAACTGTTTATGGCACTTCCTGATTACACGATGCGCGGACTTCTCGAGTCCGGCGCTCATTTCGGCCACCAGGCCCACCGCTGGAACCCGAAGATGGCGCCGTTCATCTTCGGCACCCGCAACAACATTCACATCATCGATCTCGCCCAGACGGTGCCGCTGCTGCATAAGGCCTTGCAGGCCGTGTCCGACACGGTCGCGCGCGGCGGCCGTGTGCTGTTCGTCGGCACCAAGCGCCAGGCGTCCGAGCAGATCGCCGATGCGGCGAAGCGCTCGGCCCAATATTACATCAACTCCCGCTGGCTCGGCGGCATGCTGACCAACTGGAAGACGATCTCGGCGTCGATCAACCGCCTCCGCAAGGTCGAGGAAACGCTCGAATCGGGCGCTCAGGGTCTCACCAAGAAAGAGCGCCTGATGCTGACCCGCGAGCAGGAGAAGCTCGAAAAGGCGCTCGGCGGCATCAAGGACATGGGCGGCGTGCCCGACCTGATCTTCGTCATCGACACCAACAAGGAGCAACTCGCCATCAAGGAGGCGGGACGCTTGAACATTCCAGTGGCGGCCATCGTGGATACGAACTCGGATCCCGACGGTGTGCTCTATCCGATTCCGGGCAATGACGACGCCAGCCGCGCCATCAGCATGTATTGCGACCTGATCGCCCGCGCCGCGATCGACGGTATTTCGCGCAGCCAGGGCTCGGTCGGCGTCGACGTCGGATCGTTCGAAGAGCCGACCCCTGAACTTCTGCCCGAGGTCGAGACGGCGGCGGTTGGCGATGCGGCGAATGGTGACGAGGGAACGGGCGAGCTGTTCGAGCTTCTTTCCGCGCCGCGCGGTGCACCCGACGACCTGTCCCGTCTGCACGGCGTCGGCCCGCAGATCATCCAGAAGCTGAACGATGCGGGCGTCTATCATTGGTGGCAGCTCGCGGCCATGACCCCGGCGGACGCGCAGAAGCTCGACCACGACCTCAAGCTCAGTGGCCGCATCGAGCGTGAAGGCTGGACCCTGCAGGCGCGTGAAGCGCTGGCCGCCGTCTGATCGTTTTACGATTGGAGACGAGATCCGACGGGGCCTTCGCGGGCCCCGTTGCTTTAGAAAAGGCGCGATCCTAGATCACGCAGGAGAACAAAAGCCCGTGTCGGGCTCCGTCCCTGGCGTTGTTTTGCGCGTCCGCACCTGATTGAGCCGCTGAAGCCGGCTCCTGTCCGAACCTACGAGGAACTCCAATGGCCCAGATCACCGCCGCGATGGTGAAGGATCTTCGTGAGAAGACCGGCGTCGGCATGATGGATTGCAAGACGGCTCTCAACGAGACCGAAGGAAATATCGAATCCGCGATCGACTGGCTCCGGAAGAAGGGCCTGTCGAAGGCTGCCAAGAAAGCCGATCGTGTCGCCGCCGAAGGCCTCGTCGCGATTGCGGTCCGGAATGGCAAAGGCGTGGTGGTCGAGGTCAATTCCGAGACCGACTTCGTGGCGCGCAACGACGATTTCCAGAAGCTCGTCCGAAATATCGCGACGGTCGCGGCCGAACAGGGGAGCGACGTCGAACACGTGAAGGCGGCGGCTTATCCTGGCGGCGGCAAGGTCGCGGAGGCGATCTCCAACGCCATCGCCACGATCGGTGAGAACATGACCCTGCGTCGCGCGGCCTCTGTCGCGGTTCAACAGGGCGTCATCGGGCAATATATGCACAATGCGGTCAGCGAAGGTCTCGGCAAGATCGGCGTGATCGTGGGTCTCGAATCGAGCGGCGGCACGGAGGCCCTTACGGCACTCGGCCGGCAGATCGCCATGCATATCGCCGCCGCGAGCCCGCTCGCTCTCGACCACGCCAGCATCGACCCCGCCGTCATCGAACGCGAGAAGAACGTTCTGGCCGAAAAGAACGCCGGAAAGCCGGCTCACGTGCTGGAAAAGATCGTCGACAGTGGTCTGAAGACCTTCTTCAAGGAGGTGAGCCTGCTCGATCAGGCCTACATCCACGACACGGGTAAATCCGTGACGCAAGCCCTGAAGGAAGCCGAAAAGACCGTCGGGGCACCGATCGCCCTGACGGGCTTCGCCCGCTTCGCGCTCGGCGAAGGGGTCGAAAAAGAGGCGACGGACTTCGCGGCTGAAGTCGCCAGCATGGTCTGAGCAGGCCGGAGAGGTCAGTCGTGGCGGGGCGTCCGGACTTTGCTCCGGCGCCACGTCTACCATCCTGCAGCGTGGCGGTATTCTTGAACTCCGCCGCCGAGACGATCCCGGATTTGACATTCGCGAACGTCCGCGAGGCGAGCCTCTCAGCGGTCTAGGCAGGATCGAAGGCCTTCAACGCGTTCCGTATTACGTATCGCGTGTCTTTACCTCGCATGGGCGGGCGGAACCGGAATGCGATCAGCATCATCGGTCTTGCCGGTCCGCCCGCTTGCCCGGAACCGGCCAACCGCTTAGGTGAACGCGTCGGCGGCCCTGAGCCCGCCCAGATGCTTGAACGGGATCGTGAATGGCCAATGTCGACCGCCGGACCTTGTGTGCGGGCCTTGCCGCGGGAGCGGCATCCATGGTGATCCCGGTGGGGGGCCACGCGCAGCAAGTCTCCGGGCAGCCTGTCGCCCATTTCGGCTTCGACGATGTGGTGAAACGCGCCCGCGACCTCGCCAGCGCGCCTTTCGAGGCGAGCCCGCCGCCGCTGCCCGACGTGCTGGCGAAACTCAGTTTCGATGCTTGGCGGGACATTCGATTCCGCCGCGACAAGGCCTTTCTGGGCAGCGGCGGTGGACCGTTCCGGCTGGAGATGTTCCATCTTGGCCATCTCTACCCGCAGCCCGTCACGGTCAATATCGTGCGCGAGGGTCTCGCGACGCCTGTCCCGTATTCTTCGGCGCTGTTCGATTACGGTCGCACCAAGGTCGAGCAGCCGCTTCCGGTCAACCTGGGATTTGCGGGATTCCGGCTCCTCTATCCGCTGAACCGTCCTGACGTGCTCGACGAGGTCGTGGCCTTCCTGGGCGCCAGCTACTTCCGCTTTCTCGGTAGAGACCAACGCTATGGCATCTCGGCGCGTGGCCTCGCGGTCGGGACCGGATTGCCCGACGAGGAATTTCCGCTCTATCGCGAGGTCTGGATCGAGACTCCGGACGCCAATGCCGACCGCGTGACCATCTATGCGCTGCTCGACGGCGCCGCCGCCACAGGGGCCTATCGCTTCGACCTTTATCCAGGCGTCGACAGCGTCATGGAAGTGAGCTTGACCCTGTACCCACGGCGCTCCGGCTCGAAGCTCGGCTTCGCACCTCTCACTTCGATGTTCTTCACCAGCCAGAACGACAGGCGCATCAAGGGCGACTTCCGCCCCGAACTGCATGATTCGGACGGGCTGCTGCTTCATTCGAGCACCGGCGAGTGGATTTGGCGCCCCTTGCGCAATCCGGAGGCCATGGAGACCTCCGTGTTCCTCGACAAGGCGGTGCAGGGCTTCGGCCTGCTGCAACGTGACCGGACCTTCGAGGATTACCAGGATCTCGATCTCGCCTATGAGCTGCGGCCAAGCTACTGGGTCGAGGCCAAGACGGGCTGGGGCGAGGGTCGGGTCGAACTCGTCGAATTGCCGACCCCGGACGAAACAAACGACAATATCGTGGCCTTCTGGGTGCCGAACGAAACGGTCGAGGCGGGTCGCCCCATCACGCTCTCCTATACGATCACGGCGAGCCTCAATCTGTCGCGCCTCTCGCCCGGCGGACGCGTGGCCCGAACCTTCCAGACCTTGGCCCGCTCGCTCGGCTCAGATGAGGTTGTGGCCCCCGGGTCGCGCCGGTTCCTGATCGATTTCACGGGCGGCGATCTCGCTTATTTCGTGCCGGACCCGTCGCTGGTCAGCGTGGTCCCGACATCGACCAACGGCACCATCACCCGCTCGTTCCTGGTGCCCAATCCGCATATCGATGGGTTTAGGGCCGCCATCGACATCGAATTGCCACCCGGCCAGTCCACGGATCTGCGGGCCTTCCTGAAATCAGGCAATCGCGCGTTGACCGAAACTTGGACCTTCCCGTGGAAAGCGCCAACCGCCTGATTTTCGTGCCCGAGCCCGCGCTCTGAACGTGGTGTCTCCGGCCGCTCCACGATCGATGGCCGGCGCGGCCCGCATCCGCGCCGCGACCCTGGCCGACCTCGATGCGGTCGAGGCGCTGGAAACGACCGTGTTCCACAGCGACCAATTGTCCCGCCGCAGCCTGCGCTACTACATCGGGACGCCGACGGCGCGATTTCTGGTGCTCGAAGCGACCGGCGCCATCGTGGGTGATGCAATCCTGGCCTTCCGCCGCGGGTCCAGGTTGGCGCGCCTCTATTCGATTGCCATCCACCCGGATCAGGCCGGTCGCGGCCATGGCGGGCGCCTTCTCGCCGCCTGCGAGGCCGCCGCGGCCGAGCATAGCCGCACGATAATGCGCCTCGAAGTGCGCGCCGACAATCAACCTGCGATCCAGCTCTATCGCAAGGCGGGCTACCACGAGTTCGGGCACTACCCGGATTATTACGAAGACGGCACGGCAGCCTTGCGGTTCGAGAAAGAGATCGCACCTCCGGGCGGCCGTAGCAGCGAGCGGACGCCATGACGGATTGGGTGATCCTGGTCGACCAGGAACGGGATTTCCCCAATGCCGATACCCCTCACAAGGTGATTACCACTCGGGACTATCTGGCTCGCCCAAAGCTCTTTTCGGGCGCGAGCCGTGCCAAGGTCGTCAACCTGTCCCGGTCCTATGATTATCAGAGCAGCGGCTACTACGCTTCTCTGCTTGCCGAGGCGCGGGGTCACCGGATCATCCCGACCGTCGAGACCATGCTGGAGCTGCGCGAGCGCAAGCTCTACGAGCACGCGCTGCCCGAATTGGAGCATGCGCTCGCGCGCTGCGCCCAGAAGGCCAAAGCGCATGACGACAAGGATTTCGAACTCCTTTGCTGCTTCGGCGCCGCCCAGGACACACGCTTCGAAGCGTTTGGCCGCCTGCTGTTCGACTGGTTTCGTTGCCCGGCTCTCCGCATTTCGGTGACGGTGGGCGAGCGCTGGCGGATCGAGCGCATCCGCCCGTGCCCGTTGCAAAAGCTTCAGCCGCGCGAACTCCGGTTTTTCAGAGACGCATTGGAACAGCACACGCAGCGGAGTTGGCGAGGCCCGAAGGCACGCCCGGTCGCCAAATATTCGATCGCGGTGCTGCACGACCCCCACGAGAAGATGCCGCCCTCCTCGCCCGAGACTTTGCGCCATCTCGCCCGGATCGGCGAGAAGATGGCGGTGGCCATCGAGCCGATCACCAAGAAGCAGCTCGCCGAACTGGCGGAGTTCGACGCCTTGTTCATCCGGGCCACGACCTCGATCGACGATTACACCTACCGGTTTGCACGCCGGGCGCTGCAGGAAGGCATGCCGGTGATCGACGACCCCGTCTCGATGATCCGCTGCACCAACAAGGTCTACCTGCACGAGTTGCTGCAGGGAAAAGGCATTCCGGTGCCGCCCACCGTGATGCTCGCCGACGACGAAGACCTCGACCGCGCCGAAGCGATGCTTGGCTGGCCCATGGTGGTCAAGGACCCGGACGGCTCCTTCTCGAGAGGTGTGCACAAGGTCGCGGATCGCGCCGCCCTGAGAGCGCTGACCGGCAGGCTCTTCGAGGATACCGATCTGCTGCTCGCGCAAAAATACATGCCGACGGCTTTCGACTGGCGCCTCGGCGTGCTCGACGGCGAACCCCTGTTTCTCTGCCAGTACCACATGGCCAAGGGGCATTGGCAGATCATCAAGCATGGCGAGAACGGGGCCGCCCGGGAGGGAAGCCACACGACGGTGGCGATCGCCGATGCCCCGCCGGCCGTGCTGCAGACCGGGCTCGCGGCCGCCCGCGCGATCGGCAGTGGCCTTTATGGCGTCGACCTCAAGGAGACCCCCGAGGGCGGTGTCGTGGTGATCGAAATCAACGACAACCCGAACCTCGACCATGGCGTGGAGGATCAAGTCGGCAAGGATGAGATCTGGACCAAGCTCCTCGGCTGGTTCATCACGCGGATCGATCGCTGAAGGACCGGGATCTCAGTCCTGGAGTGAAGGAACTCAAGCGACCGGTGACGATAACGGCATAGGCCGGAGAGACCTCTCCGCGGCGGTGTTCCCGATTCCTTCGACGTGGATCGCGGTCGGAGCCCGTTGATCCAACCACCAACCTCGTCTTGCCCGCCCGCGATCGAGCTCGCTTTCTTTTTGTGCCCATCCTGTGCAAAGAACCGTGCCGACGCGTGTCGCACTCGCCCAAGAGGGTCCATGACCGAAGCATCGCAAGCCGGAATGTACAAGCGTGTCATGGTCAAGCTGTCCGGGGAGGCGCTGACCGGGCCCGACGACCATGGATTGCACGCGCCGACGCTGAGCAGAATCGCCGCAGACCTCGTCGACGCGGCGAAGCTCGGAACCGAGATCGCCGTCGCGGTGGGGGGCGGTAATTTCTTTCGCGGCATGCAGGGCGCCGATAAGGGGATCGAGCGGGCGCGGGCCGACTCGATCGGCATGTTGGCCACGGTCATGAACGCGCTTGCGATCGAGGCGGCGGTGGAGGCCGAAGGTCATGCGGCCCGGGCGCTCTCGGCGATCCCGATGCCGTCGCTCTGCCAACCCTATTCACGGCAGGCGGCGCTGCATCATCTTGCCAAGGGGCGGATCTGCATCCTGGCCGGGGGCACCGGCAATCCGTTCTTCACCACGGATACCGGCGCCGTGCTTCGCGGCGCGGAACTGTCGGCCGACGTGGTCATGAAGGCGACGCAGGTGGATGGCGTCTACACGGCCGATCCCAAGCGCGATCCGCAAGCCCAATGGCTGGCTCGACTGACCCACGACGAGGCGATCGAGCGGCGCATTGCCGTGATGGATACGGCGGCGTTCGCTCTCGCTCGAGAGAACAGCATTCCCATCATGGTGTTCTCCATCGGCGAGACGGGTGCGATCACCCGAGCGTTGACCGGACAGGGCCGTTACACGCTCGTGACCCCCTGATGAGCCGCTTTTCATCGACAGACGGACCCGATTCGTGCGTAATGGATCGGGCCAAGCAGTCGCGGGCGTTGTCGTCGCACGATCGGCCCCTGTCTGAGGGCGGTGCGGCAGGATTTCATGTCAAGCAATCGACGAGTCAACAACTTTGAGCGCGCAATTCGACACCAATGACCTCAAGCGCCGCATGCAGGGCGCTATTCTGTCGCTCCGGCATGAACTGGCCGGGCTACGGACCGGGCGTGCCAGCGCCAATCTGGTCGAACCCGTTCAGGTGCATGCCTACGGCCAGTCCATGCCACTGAACCAGGTGGCCACCATCAGCGTGCCCGAGGCCCGGACCTTAGCGGTTCAGGTGTGGGACAAGAGCATGGTCAACGCCGTCGACAAGGCGATTCGTGACTCGAACCTCGGGCTCAGTCCCGTTGTCGAGGGGCAGATCCTGCGCATTCGCATCCCCGAGCTCAACGAGCAGCGCCGCAAGGAGATGGTGAAGGTCGCCCACAAATACGGGGAGGAGGCACGCGTGGCGGTGCGTCACGTCCGTCGCGACGGTATCGACCAGCTGAAGAAATCGCTCAAGGACAAGCTCCTTGCCGAAGATGAAGAGAAGCGACTTCAGACCGAGGTGCAGAAGGCAACCGACGCTGCCGTCGGCGAGGTCGATCAGCTGATCGCGTCGAAGGAAAAAGAAATCATGCAGGTTTAGAGCTGTCGCGACTGGCATGACGGATGTGGGACAGATGACCGATCTCGATCACGCGACGCCGAATGATCGGCCGGCCGTACCGGCGCACGTTGGCATCATCATGGATGGCAACGGGCGTTGGGCCGCGGCGCGCGGGCTCCCACGCATCGAAGGGCATCGGCGCGGCGTCGAGGCCCTGCGGCGGACCATACGGGCGGCGATCGAGCTCAACATCCGCTACCTGACCGTCTACAGCTTCTCGACCGAAAACTGGAGCAGGCCGGCCGCAGAGGTCGCGGACCTCATGTTCCTCATCAAACGCTTCATCCGCAACGATTTGGCGGAACTCCATCAACACGACGTGCGCGTGAAGATCATCGGGACCCGCGACGGTCTGAAGCCCGACATCGTCGGGATGCTCGACGAGGCCCAGGACCTGACACACCGCAACCGGGGTCTGACCCTCGTGGTGGCCTTCAACTACGGCGGCCGGCAGGAACTTGCCGCAGCGGTCCGCCGGATCGCCGAGCGGGTTTTGGCGGGTGAACTCGCCCCTCACTCCATCTCGACAGAGACGGTTGCGGACCACCTCGACACTGCCGGTATTCCCGACCCGGACCTGATCATCCGAACCTCCGGGGAGCAGCGCCTGTCGAATTTCCTCATGTGGCAGACCGCCTATGCGGAATTCGTCTTCCAGCCGGGTCACTGGCCGGATTTCGACCGCTGTGCGCTCGAATCGGCCTTGGCCGCCTATATGGGACGCGAACGCCGCTTTGGCGGAACGACGGCCGAGGGACCCCTGAAGGTGAAAACGGCCCTATGACCGGGCCCACGGGTCCAATAGAGGCACCTGCGGCGAGTTTTAAGGGTGAGCGACGTCGGCGGGTCGATCTGTCCGATCTCGTACCGCGGGTTCTGTCCGGCATTGTCCTCGTCGGTGTCGCGGCCGGAACGGCTCTGGCCGGTGGCCCGTCCTTTGCCCTCCTGTGGTGGCTCGCCGCCCTTGCGATCCACTGGGAGTGGCAGCGTCTGCTTTGTGCGGGCCGTGACGCGGGCCGGCTGATCGCTGGTGCGGCAGCCATCACGATCGCGGTTCTTGCCAATCTTTCCGGACACGACGTCTGGACCTTGCCGGTGCTGATTGCCGGCGCCCTGGCGACGGGTCTTCTCGGGCGGAATCTGCCCCTTACAAGCGGCGCGGGCGTGGTCTACGCAGGTCTTCTCCCGCTTGCGCTGTTGAACCTGCGCAATTCGGACAGTCGGGGACTTGAGGCCGTGCTGTGGCTCTTCGCTGTGGTGTGGGGCACCGACATCATGGCCTATTTCGGCGGTCGCCTGATCGGTGGCCCCAAGCTTTGGCGCCGCGTCTCGCCGTCGAAGACGTGGTCGGGATTCCTGGTCGGCATCGGATCTGGATCGCTGGCGGGCCTCGCGGTCTCGACCGGATGGGGGGCGCATTGGCCTCTCCTTCCGCTTGGTCTTCTCGCCGGGATCGTGGCCCAAGCCGGCGATCTCTTCGAATCCTCGCTCAAGCGGCGCTTCGGGGTGAAGGATTCGAGTTGGTTGATTCCGGGGCACGGTGGCGTCATGGACAGGCTTGACGGATTTCTGGCGGCGGCGGTGTTTGGTGCTGGCTTTGGCCTGCTGCGAGAGGGTGTGCACGCGTCGGCGGCCGGTCTGATGACCTGGTAGAACAAGAAAAGAGGAGGACTTCCGATGAGCATGGTGCAAGGGGCAAACGCAACGGGCGTGCGGGGCGGGGAGGCGCCGCGGCGGTCCGTCTCGATCTTGGGTGCCACGGGGTCGATCGGCCGGTCGACCGCCCAGGTTCTCGGACTGCAGCGCGCCCGTTTCACGGTCGCGGCGGTGGCTGGGGGGCGCGATGGAGACGGGCTCGGCCGTGTCGCCATCGAATTGGGCGCCCGGTTTGCTGCCGTGGCCGATCCCGCCGGTTATGAAAGCCTGAAGACGCGACTGGCCGGCACCGGTATCGAGGCTGCCGCAGGACCGCAGGCCGTGGTCGAGGCGGCGCTCCGGCCCGCTGACGTCGTCATCGCGGCCATCGCTGGCACTGCCGGTGTGGCTCCGACCATTGCGGCCATCGAGGCCGGCCGCACGGTGGCTTTGGCCAACAAGGAGACCCTGGTTTGCGCCGGCGGACCCGCAATGCGGGCGGCGGCGGCTTCGGGCGCGCGCCTGCTCCCCCTCGACAGCGAACACAATGCGATCTTTCAGGCGCTCGGCGATGCCGATTGGACGACGATCGAGACCATGACGCTCACCGCGTCGGGCGGCCCGTTCCGCACCTGGACGGCCGAGCGGATCGCCTCAGCCACCAAGGCGGAAGCGCTCGCGCATCCCAATTGGGCAATGGGCCCCAAGGTCACGATCGACTCGGCGGGCCTCATGAACAAGGGATTGGAGCTCGTCGAGGCCTATCACCTGTTCGGCGTCGCGGCGGAACGGCTCAAGGTGGTGGTTCATCCGCAATCCGTCGTGCACGGCCTCGTGTCGTTTGCCGACGGATCGGTCACGGCGGGCTTGGCTCTGCCCGACATGCGTGTGCCGATCGCCCATTGTCTCAGCTACCCTGAGCGGATCGAAAGCGGCGCCAGGAAGCTCGACCTCGCCGCCGTCGGTTCGTTGACCTTCGAGGCCCCCGATCTCGTGCGATTCCCGGCCCTGCGCCTCGCCATGGAGGCTCTCGCGGCCGGCCAAGGTCTGCCGACCGTCCTGAATGCGGCGAACGAGATCGCCGTGCAGGCCTTTGTCGATGGCCGCATCACCTTCGGACAAATCGCTGTCGTGGTTGAAAGAGCCTGCGAGGCGGCGCTGGCAGCCGGCGTTGCGCGCGAACCGGCCGACGTGAGCGAGGCGCTCGCCATTGACCATAGAACGAGACAATTGGCGGCCGGGCTCTTGGATTGAGGGCGAGTAGACAGCATTGTTAAGGGATCGGAAACCATGCGTAGGGGATCGGCGACGGGATCCCGGGGCTTCGGCTCCATGGTGCCGCCTTTCAGGCTTGTCGCTGCCATTGTGAACTGTGTCGCTTCCGGGAGCCAACGATGATCCTCGGCCACCTTACTTCGCTGTTCGGCTATGTGGTGCCGTTCCTCTTCGTCCTGACCATCGTGGTGTTCTTCCACGAGATGGGCCACTTCCTGGTTGGCCGTTGGTGCGGCGTGAAGGTGGACGTCTTCTCCTTAGGTTTCGGCAAGGAACTGGCGGGTTTCAACGATCGTCATGGGACGCGCTGGCGCCTCGCGATGATCCCGCTCGGCGGCTATGTCAAATTCCACGGCGACTTGAATGCGGCGAGTGCCCAATCCCCCAAGAAGCTTGAGGGAATGGAACCGGCCGACCGGGCGGTGACCTTCGCGGCGCAGCCGGTTTGGAAGCGTGCCGCAATCGTGGCTGCCGGCCCCATCGCGAACTTCATTCTGGCGATCGCGATCTTCTCGACCAGCTTCTATGTATCCGGCCGGCCGATCCTGATCCCCCGGATCGAGACCGTGATCCCCGACAGTCCGGCCGCGAGGGCCGGGTTCAAATCGGGGGACGTGATCCTGGCCATCGACGGCACTGCGATCAACAGCTTCACAGAGATGCAGAAAGTCGTGAGCGCCTCGAGCGACGTTCCTCTCGCATTCGAGGTTCAGCGCGATAAAGCCGACCTGACCCTGACCGCGACCCCCGAACGCAAGGACGTGAGCGGGCCGTTCGGCTCCTCCCGGATCGGGGTTCTCGGGCTGACGGCTTCCAGCAAGCCCGAAGACTGGAAGACCGAAACCTTCACGGCCGGTGGCTCCGTCAAAGCGGCCGCGAGCGAGACGTGGTTCGTCGTCGACCGGACCCTCAGCTACATCGGGGGGCTTTTTGTCGGCCGGGAAACCGCGTCGCAGATCTCCGGCCCGATCCGGATCGCCGAGGTATCCGGCGAGGTCGCGAAGCTCGGGCTAGGGGCACTGCTCAATCTCGCGGCGTTCCTGTCGGTGTCGATCGGCTTCGTCAATCTCCTGCCGGTGCCGCTGCTCGATGGCGGCCACCTCATGTATTACCTCGTTGAAGCCGCGCGTGGACGCCCCCTCAGTGAGCGCGCCCAAGAGATCGGCTTTCGCTTCGGCCTTGCAATTGTGTCGATGCTGATGATTTTCGCCACATTCAACGACCTATTGCGGCTGGTTCATGGCTAATGCCACGATTCAGTGTCGTGGCGGTCACGCTGAAAAACTTTGCCTTTGCTAATGGGAGAATGTTGGTTTGCCGGATTTTGTAAACCGGCTAGAAGCCTTCTTGCCTCAAGAGTGATGGTGGGCTGCCGAAGAGTGCCTCGGCGCCACTGGCAATCACCACGACAGGCCAGTGAAGGGGAGCGGATCAAAACCGCGCCCAGAAGGACGGGACCGGTCTTACATGCAACTTCCTCGCGGCGTATTGCATCGAGTTGCGCTTATTCTTCTCTGCGCTTTCGCTTGGTTCGGGTGCTTGGCGCCTGCCTCGGCTGAACCGATCACGGTTGAGGGAAACCATCGGGTCGATACCGACACGATCCGGTCCTACTTCACGAGCGGCACCGCCGAAGGCGTGAAGTCCCTGAAGGATACCGGGTTGTTCTCCAGCGTGAGAACCCGGCAGGGGCCGAGCGGTTTGATCGTGACGGTGACGGAAAACAGCGTCATCAATCGCGTCGCCTTTGAGGGCAACAGCAAGATCAAGAGCGAGCAACTCGCGGTCGAAGTGTCGTCCAAGTCACGCGGGGCTTTCGATCCGGCCGTCGCGCAGGCCGATATCGGCCGAATCCAAGAGATCTACCGCCGTGCCGGCCGTGCTGACGCGACCGCGAGCTACCGGACCGTCGATCTGCCAAACGGCAAGCTCGATCTCGTGTTCACCGTGGACGAAGGCAGCAAGACCGGCGTTAAGTCGATCGAGTTCACGGGCAATCAAGCCTTTTCGGCCCGTAAGCTGCGTGGTCTGATGCAGACGACGGAGATGAACCTCATCTCGTTCTTCAAGACCTCGGATGTCTATGATCCGGACAAGATCGCGACCGATGAGGAGCTGATCCGCCGCTTCTACCTGCGCAACGGCTATGCCGATTTCCGCATCGTGAACACGGATGTGAAATTCAACGCCGAAGAAAAAGGGTACGACATCTCGATCGCGGTCGAGGAAGGCCAGCAATACAAGGTTGCGGCCGTCTCCGTGGATTCCCGTCTGAGGGGCGTCACGTCCGAGCAGCTGACACCGTTCCTCCGGACGGAAGCCGGCGACGTCTACAATGGCGACGACGTGGAAAAGACCGTCGATGTCCTCACCCGGGAGACCGGCCGACTCGGCTATGCGTTCGCCCAGGTGCGTCCGCGCGGCGACCGCAATGCCGCAGCCCACAGCGTCTCGATACAGTATGTCGTCGACGAGGGTCCGCGCGTCTACATCGAGCGGATCAATGTCCGCGGCAACACCCGGACCCGCGACTATGTGATCCGCCGCGAGTTCGATATCGGCGAAGGCGACCCCTACAACAAGGTCTTGATCGATCGTGCGGAGCGACGCCTGAACGGGCTCGGCTTCTTCAAGAAGGTGCGCATCACCAACGAACCCGGTTCGTCCGCCGATCGTGTGATCATCGACGTCGATGTGGAAGATCAGCCCACGGGGTCCTTCTCGATCTCTGGCGGCTATTCGACGACGGATGGGTTCATCGCAGAGGTCGCCGTGACGGAAACCAACTTCCTCGGGCGCGGCGACTATGTTCGTGTAGCGGCGCAGGAAGGACAGAATGCCCGCGGCATCGACCTGTCCTTCACGGAGCCCTACCTGTTCGACACCCGGATCGCCGGCGGCATCGATCTCTTCGCGAAGGAGAACGACAACACGCAATATGCCGAATACTCGACCTTCGTCACCGGTGGGACCGTCAGGTTCGGTATCCCGGTCACCGACGAGTTCTCGGTGTCGCCGCACTACTCGATCTACAACACGAAAATCTCGATCCCGAACAAGAGCGGCTCTCCCTACAACGACTGTACCTATCCGATTAATGGAACAACTCCGGGCTACGGCGCCTTGGCCGGGACATTGTCGGTCAACAACAACTGCTTGACCAACGGCGAAGCCTCGCTTGCCATCAAACAGTCGGTCGGCGACACGCTGACGTCGCTTGCTGGTGTGAACCTCAATTACAATACGCTTGACAACCTCAGCAACCCGTCGCGCGGTTTGACAGTCGAGCTGCGGAACGATGTCGCCGGCCTTGGTGGTGACTCGCAGTTCTTCCGAACCGCCGGCGACCTCCGCTACTTCCACCCGATCTATGACGATATCGTCGGGATTGTTCACGTGCAGGGCGGCAACATCACGGGTTTCGGCAGCGAGAAGCAGATCAGGATCGCCGACGAATTCCAGTTGGGACCGCAACTCGTCCGCGGCTTCGCCCCCGGCGGTATCGGTCCGCGCGACATCAGCGACCCGGCCAACTACAAGTACAACCCGCTTGGCGGCTCCCACTACTACGGGGCCTCGCTTGAAGCGCAGTTCCCATTGTATGGCCTGCCACGCGATTTGGGCCTCAAGGGAGCTGTCTTCGCCGATGCAGGGTCGCTGTTCGGCTACAATGGGAAGACGAACTTCACGGCGAATGGCGGGGCTTGCGTGCCGTCGAACACCTCACCGCTCTACACGCAGGGAACCTGCGTGACCGTGCGGGACTCGGACGCGATCCGCTCGTCGGTCGGCGCCAGCATCATCTGGAACTCGCCGCTCGGGCCGCTGCGCTTCGACTACGCCTATGCGTTGAGCAAGGACAAATATGACGTGACGCAGGCGTTCCGCTTCTCGGGCGGCACGAAGTTCTGAACTCCTGATCCGCGTCAGCGCAAAGGTCTCCCCAACCGGGAGGCCTTTTGCACGGCAGGTGGGTGGCGCTCGCGGGCGGGCTTTCCTATAAGGCCCCATGAGCAGCACGACTTTCTTCTTTCGGCAACCGGACCCCGTTCCACTCGCCGACATCGCGGTTTGGACGGGAGCCCAGACGCCGCCGGACGCTGACCTCGCGCGTACCGTAGACGGCGTCGGTCCGCTGTCCGACGCCGGACCGCGCTCCCTGGCGTTCCTGGACAATGCGCGCTACGCAGATACGCTTGCCACGACGGTGGCGGCCGCATGCCTCGTCACCCAGCGTTTCGCCTCCCGGTTGCCCGCGACGACCGTGCCCCTCGTGTGCGCCGAACCCTACCGCGCCTTCGCGATTGTTCTGGCCCGAATGTATCCCGCCGCACTACGGCCGGCTTCCGTCTTCGGCACCGTTGGGCGATCGCCCAGCGCGCTTGTGCATGCCGAGGCGCGGCTGGAGGCAGACGTGACGGTCGATCCGGGTGCGGTCATCGGACCGGGCGCGGAAATCGGAAGCGGTTCGGTGATCGGCGCCAATGCCGTGATTGGCCCCAATGTCAAAATCGGCCGAGACTGCTCAATCGGGCCACATGCGACCCTTGTCCACGCGCTTGTCGGCAATCGGGTGATCTTGCATGCGGGCGTCCGCATCGGCCAGGACGGGTTTGGCTTCGCGCTGGGCGGCCGTGGGCATGCGAAGGTCGCGCAGATTGGCCGGGTGGTGATTCAGGATGACGTCGAGGTCGGCGCGAACACGACGATCGATCGCGGTTCCGTGCGCGACACGGTGATCGGCGAGGGTACCAAGATCGACAATCTGGTGCAGATCGCTCACAACGTCGTGATCGGTCGTCACTGCGTGATCGTTTCGCAGACTGGTATCTCGGGTTCGACGACGCTCGGCGATTTTGCGATGACGGGCGGCCAAGCGGGATTGACTGGACATCTGACCATCGGCACGGGCGCTCAGGTGGGTGCCAAGGCGGGGTTGATGAGCGATGTGCCGGCCGGCGAGCGCTGGGCCGGCAGTCCGGCCCAGCCGGTTCGCGACCTGTTCCGCCAGGAAGCCTACATCCGTCGGCTGGTGCGCCGAGACAGCAAGCGTGAATCCTGATCGCTTTCCTTCCGGAGCCGGGTGTGCCATGCCGGCTGCAAACGAAACGCTGTTCGATCAAGAGGATGAGATGAACGCCCCGACCCCGTCACCCCTGGCCAGCGAGGATGGCGGGACCCTTGCGACCATGGACATTCTTGAACTGCTCGAGCGTCTGCCGCACCGCTATCCGTTCCTGCTGGTCGATAAGATCGTCGCCATCAAGGCGGACGAGTCCTGCATCGGCATCAAGAATGTCACGTTCAACGAGCCGCAGTTTCAGGGGCATTTCCCCGGCCGCCCTGTGATGCCGGGCGTGATGATCATCGAGGGGATGGCACAGACGGCCGGCGCGATCTGCGTCAGGGCGCAAGGCTTGGATACGCCCAAGCTCGTCTATTTCATGACCATCGATAAGGCCAAATTCCGCAAACCGGTCGGCCCGGGCGACACGCTCGAATACCATCTCGTGCGGATCAACAAGCGGCGCAACATGTGGTGGTACAAGGGCGAGGCCAAGGTCGACGGCGCGATCGTGTGCGAGGCCGAAATCAGCGCCATGCTGGTGATGGACGATGCCAAGAGGTGAGGGACCGCTGAACGTGTCGCGGATCGGGGAGCGGGCAGAGGTCATGACGGGCGAGCAATCGATGGAGCCTGCTTCCGCGCGGGATACGATCATTCACCCGATGGCCGTGGTGGCTCCCGAAGCGAGGCTCGGTCGCGGCGTCACGATCGGCCCGTTTTGCGCGGTCGGGCCGGAGGTCACGCTCGAAGACGGCGTCGCGCTCCTGTCTCACGTCGCGGTCGCGGGGCGGACGCGCATCGGCGCGAGGACCCGCGTCTTTCCGTTCGCCTCGCTTGGACATGAGCCGCAGGATCTCAAGTTTCGCGGCGAGGACTCGACGCTCGAGATCGGTCCGGATTGCGTGATCCGCGAGGGCGTCACCATGAACCCGGGGACCGCCCAGGGCGGGCTCGCGACGCGGGTCGGCCACAACAGCGTCTTCCTGGCCAATGCCCATGTGGCGCATGATTGTGACGTCGGCAATCACGTCGTGTTCTCCAACAATGTCATGCTGGCCGGCCACTGCCGTGTCGGTGACCATGTGATCATGGGGGGCGGCGCGGCGGTGCATCAGTTCGTTCGCATCGGCCGCAACGCCTTTGTGGGCGGCATGGCCGGGGTGGAGCATGACGTCATTCCCTATGGCATGGCCCTCGGCAATCGGGCCTATCTGGCCGGTCTCAACGTGGTCGGGCTCAAGCGGCACGGTTTCTCGCGCGAACGGATCCATGAGCTGCGACGCGCCTACCGGTTGTTGTTTGCGCCCGATGGCACCCTCAAGGAGCGGGTCGAGGATGTCGCGGCGGAATTCGCGACACAAGCCGAAGTGCAAGAGATCATCGTCTTCATTCGAGAAGGCGGCGACCGTGCGATTTGCGTCCCCCGGGATGCCGGTTGAGCCGCAATCCTGAGGTGGGAGGCGCAGGTGGCGTCCCGCCCGAGACGCTGCGCATCGCTGTCATCGCCGGTGAGCATTCGGGAGACCAGCTCGGCTTCAAGCTGATGCGCGCGCTGCGGGCTCGATCCCCACGCCCCATCGTCTTTTCCGGCATAGGCGGCGACCGGATGGAGGCCGAGGGGCTGCGGTCGCTGTTTCCCCTCGCCGACATCGCCGTCATGGGTTTCGTCCCGGTGATCCGCCGCCTGCCGACATTGCTGCGTCGGATCCGCGAAGCCGCCGCCGCCGTTGTGGCCGACAGCCCGGACGCCCTTGTCATCATCGACAGCCCGGATTTCACGCATCGGGTCGCCAAGCTCGTCCGGCGACAAAGGCCCGATATTCCGATCGTCGATTATGTCAGCCCTTCCGTATGGGCTTGGCGCTCCGGGCGCGCCAAGGCCATGCGGGCCTCGATGGACCATGTTCTGGCGCTGCTGCCCTTCGAGCCTGAGGCGCATCGCCGCCTCGGGGGACCGCTCTGCTCCTATGTGGGCCATCCCCTGATCGAGCGTCTGGACGAACTGCGTCCCAATGCGGCTGAAGCCGAACGACGGCGAGCGAGCCCCCCGGTTCTCCTGGTATTGCCCGGATCGCGCCGCTCCGAAATCCGTCGCCTGACCCAGGATTTCGGCGACGCGGTCGCGCTCGTGGCCGCCCGTGTGGGTCCTGTTGAATTGGTCTTGCCGGCCGTCGACCACCTCGCCGATGAGATCCGCGCCCGCACCGCGCGCTGGACGCTGAAACCCCGCATCGTGCTCGGTGAGGCCGCCAAGCTCGCCGCGTTCCGGTCGGCTCGGGCGGCACTTGCCGCGTCCGGCACGGTGACGGTGGAACTGGCTCTCGCGGCCGTGCCGACCGTGGTGGCCTACAAGGTCGCGCCGTTCGAGACTTGGTTAAAATACGTAATCAAGGTGCCGTCGATCGTGCTGCCCAACCTGATCCTCGATGCGCTCGTGGTGCCCGAATTCATCCAGCACGATTGCACCCCTGCACGCTTGGCCGACGCGCTCGCGCCTCTCTTGTTGGATGGCGAGGCTCGGACCCGGCAGCTCGACGCCTTTGCGCGACTCGAAGGCCTGATGCGGCTCGCGGACGGCGAGACCCCGAGCGATCGCGCCGCCGCCATCGTGCTCGACACCCTGACCCGGCCGCGTCAACCCTGACGACTTAGCGCCGCGCGGGCTAGGCCGCGGCGATCATGACCATCGCTTAATGAATTTCCGCTGGGTCTTAACCGGTTCTCAACCCTGACCATCGTTAACTCGTCGCGTTGCATCCGTCGGCACCGGCGTGTCGTCTCTGATTCGCGGCCCTTTTGGGTGAGCCGTCAGGGTGTGGTGCGGGGATGGCAGGCATGGTCAGTGACCTCCACGATGACGAACTTCCTGGTGACGGCTTGCCGCGCCGGGACCTGGACGTCTCGTATCTGGGTCGACGGCTGAAAGCGCAGAAGCGCTGGCTGATCGGACCGGCTCTCGTGTGCTTCGTGGTCAGTGCGGTTGCAGTCAACCTCATCGCGCCGCGCTACACGGCCGAGACCAAGGTTCTGATCCAGAGCCAGGAAGCCTATTTTACTCGTCTGGGCAACGCCGATACCCAGGCGCAGCCCCTGCCGGATGACGAGGCCGTGCAGAGCCAGGTTCAGCTCGTGTCATCGCGCGATCTGGCCCGCCAGGCCATCAAGGCCCTCGACCTCAAGGGCAATCCGGAATTCGATCCCCTCGCCAATGGCGTCGGGCCGGTCAGCCGATTGCTCATCTTGCTCGGGCTGCAACGAGATCCGCTCGGCACACCCTCGGAAGAGCGAATCCTTCCCAATTATTTCGACCGGTTGACCGTATTCCCGGTCACGAAATCCCGCGTGCTGACGATCGAGTTTGAATCTCGGGATGCGGATCTCGCGGCCCGTGCCGCCAATACCGTCGCGAGCCTCTATCTCGACGTGCAATCCTCCGCCAAGCGTGAGGCCGCCCACACGGCGGCCGAGTCGCTCCGCGGCCTCGTGGCCGACCTGCGCACCCGCTCGGCCGAAGCGGAAGCCAAAGCACAGGCGTTCCGCAGCGAGTCGGGTCTCCTGCTCGGCGCCAACAACAATTCGTTGTCGTCCCAGCAACTGACCGACATGACCACGCAACTGGCCCAGGCCCGCTCGACCGAGGCGGAAGCACAGGCCAGAGCCAAGCTCATCCGCGACATGGTGCGGGCCGGCCGCATCACGGAAGTGCCGGATGTGGCCAACAACGACCTGATCCGCCGCCTGTCCGAACAGCGTGCCGCACTTCAAGCCGAGGCGGCTCTACAGGGCCGTACTCTGCTGCCGGGCCATCCCCGCATGCAGGAATTGACCGCTCAACTCGCCAATATCGACGCTCAGTTGCGGACGGTCGCCGAGAAGGTAGTGCGAGGGCTCGATAGCGATGCCCGCATCGCGCAGGGCCGTGTCGACAACCTGACGACCGCCATCAACACCCAGAAGGACGCGGTCGGGGCCGCGGGCCCCGATCAGGTCAAGCTCGGCGAACTCGATCTCAACGCGCGGCTGCTGAAAGACCAGTTGGAGTTCAACACCTCCAAATATCAGGAGGCATTGGCGCGCGAGAATGCGGGATCGAACCCGGCCGACGCCCGGATCATCTCGCGTGCCGTCGCACCGCAACTGCCGAGCTTTCCCAAAAAACTCCCGATCATCACCATCATGACGATCGCGGGCGCCTTGCTGTCGCTCGGCATCCTGATCGCCCGCGAACTTCTGTCCGGCCGCGCCTTTGCGCGAAGCGACAGAGGCGTGAGCCTGCCGATCAGCCTGCCGGAGGAATTTCCGGCACGGTTTGCGGAAGAGCCGGCGCTGAAGCCGACCTTCGACCCGCGTGCCGAACCCGATGCGGTCGTGGCCGCCACCGATTCCGCCATGATGCGTCCCGCGCGGAGTTCAGATCCGATCGGGGTGCTCGTCGACGAGCTCGCCGCGCTGAAGCAGCCCGAACAGGCGCTTCGGGTCCTGGTTCTCGACGTCGGGCTCTCCGCGCGGTCGAACACGGTCGCTGTCCGACTGGGACGTGCCCTCTCCCGCTCGTCACGCACCATCGCGGTCGATCTGGCAAGCGCCGCCGGGCGGATCGCGACGCCCCATGGCGAGATGACCGGGACCGCGAAAGGCGACGGTCTGGCCGAATTGCTCGACGGACGTGCTTCTTTCGCGGAAGTCATCCATCGGGATTCACAGTCCAGGCTGCACTTGATCCAGGCCGGCGTCCTGCCGGCGTCCGGAGCCGACTTGGAGACCGACCAGGAGGGGATCGCCAACGTGCTCGATGCCCTGGCCGAAACCTACGACCATGTGCTGATGAGCGGAATCGGAGCATCGGGTGTCTTCGCCGGCCTTCTGGCGCAGGAACATACGGACGTGCTGGTACTGGCGTCGGACGAGTCGGTCGGGGCCACGCGCCGCGACGCCTGCCGGGCCATCCTCGGACTGGACGAATTCGACGACCTTCCGGTCTTGACGGTGGAACTCGCCGGCGACGCCGTGGAGCTCGTGTCGCACGGCGAAGCGGCCTGACGGACGCGCTTACCTCCGTGCGAACCTTGTCACGCTCCGCAGCCAGCTGAGCCGCGACCACAGCCACGGGGTCCGCTTGATCGCGCGTTTTCCCGCGAGATGAACTCGCCACGCGGGAGCCGCCAAGCGTCCGCGCCATGATGCGCCCCGGATCGTGTCGAACAGCGGCTCCACGACGGGGCAGAAAACATCCTTGTAGCGCGCCTCGCCGATGCCGAGATCGAAGATCTTGAAGCCGGCGTCGCATTTCGAGGCGATCACCCGCGCGAGGAGGAGTTCGCCCGGGCTGAGTTTCGCCCAGCGCGGATCGGGATCGAACGATATCATCATTCCCGAGAATCGGCCCTGGTGCCCGGTACCCGCGAAGACGGCCACGATGTCGCCGCCACAGGTCAGCGCGTGAAGTTCGACGGCGGGTGCCCCATTGCCCTCCGGCAGGCCACTGCGCTCGAGGAAGCGCCGGACCAACGCCTCATGGCCGCGCCGGCCGCCAAAGCGCGTCGCCCTGTACCGAACAAGGGCCTCGGCGAAGGCTGCGACCTGTTCGGCCGTCGTGGCCACTTCATACGCGACAGGGCCGAGTGCGGCGAGTTTCGTTTCCTTTTGTCGGATGTGCTTCCGGGTCCGCTTGGACAAGGTCTGTGCGAGGAAAGCCTCTGCGGGCCGTCGGAGCTCGGTTAGATGCTGAAAGCTCGGGCTCGCGGCCTGGGGCAGGATTGCAAGGGGATTGGGGGTTCCCGCCCACTCGTGAGGTTGGTGGCGCAAGACGAAAAGATCGATCCTTGCTTCCGCCGCGGCCGCCTGGAGAAAATTCTCGATCGCGGCGCGGTCGAGGAGTGCCGCGGGGTCGAACAAGCCGAGGCCGGTGTTCGCATCGTGCCCGCCCGGGAAGCCGGCCAGGGTGAAACCCGGCAATCGCCGGAGGCAAAGCGGCAGCAACGCGATGGCACGACCTTCGGCGTCGTAGCCGACCACGAAGACCGCCGCCGCTCCACCGCCAAGCGTATCCAGCCAGGGTACGAGCCACGCGGGTCGCTGATAGGGCGAACAGGGGACGCGCTCGGCGAGATCCTCCCACGTGCGGCGCGCGGTCGCGATTCCCTGCAGCACCGCGACGCGCGCAAGCCGAGGCCGACGGGTCGGGCTCATGTCGTGGGCGGCAGCGGCGGCAAGAACCTGCATAGGTGAAACGCAAACCGATCGGTTACCCTCCCGTTCTAACAAGGAAGTCTCAACGGGCTCTTGTCGCAGGGTCGTGGACTGAGGGGTACCGCCGAACCCATGGCCGCATTCAAACACAGGCTGATCGGTGCCGGGTTCAAGGCCTTCTCGCTGACGGGCCTGCACCGCATGATGGCACCGCTGACGCGCGGGCAAGGCGCGATTCTTACGTTCCACCGCGTGCAGCCCTGGCAGGAGCGCGGCTTCGCGCCGAACCGTCTGCTGGAGATCACGCCCGACCACCTCGACGCGGTGCTGGGGCACGTGAAGGCGCAGGGTTACCGCATCGTGCCCCTTGATGAAATCGTGCCGCATCTTGCGGCCCGCACACGCGATCCCGTCGTGGCTCTCACCTTCGACGACGGCTTTCGCGACAATGTCGTTCATGCTCTGCCGGTGCTCGAACGTCACGCGGCACCGTTCACGGTCTTCGTGACAAGCGGTTTTGCCGACCGCACGGCGCGGCTCTGGTGGGTGGAACTGGAGGCGATCGTGCGGCGCTTGCCCCGGCTGAGGTTCACGCTCGATGGCGTCCCACGCACGCTGCCGGCCGAGACGCCCGCGGACAAGGATCGCAGTTTCGCGAAGCTGGCGGGGCTGATGGCACGACGGCGGCCGGGCGAGGTGGACGACCTGATGGCCTACCTGACCGATGGCATCCACCCGTCACCGAGTGCGGTGGTCGACGATCTCTGCCTGTCTTGGGACGAAATCGAGAGGCTCGCCTCGCATCCGCTCGCGGCGATCGGCTGTCATACGGCGACCCACGCCAATCTGGCGCTGCTCGATCTGGACGCCCTTGATCGGGAACTCGGCGATGCCAGACAGGCCCTCGAAGAGCGGCTCGGGCGGCCCGTGCGGCACCTCGCCTATCCGTTCGGCGGCCCTCACGCGGCTGGCGCCCGGGAATTTGCGGCCGCTGCGGCGCATGGTTTCGCGGCGGCCGTGACGACCCGCCCGGGCGTTCTGTTCCCGGGCCACGCCGCGCGGGCGATGGCGCTGCCGCGGATCTCGATCAACGGCCTTTGGCAGGACCTTGGAGCGCTGGATGTTCTGCTCTCGGGCGCGGCTTTCGCGCTGTGGAATCCTGGACGCCGTCTCTCGCCCGACTGATCAGCGGCCCATCCGTGCTTCGGGTTCGTCGGCGTCGGGTCGCTCCATCCACCGGATCAGCGGCATCAACGGCAGGATCCAGGCAAGGCCGACGACGATGAAGAAAAGCGCTTGCGGCACGCTGCTGGCGTTGCGGATGTGGTCGTTCTGCGCCACGACCATGGCCACGAACGCATAGAGGCAGACGAAGGCCAGCATGACGCAGGCCCCGAGGAACTTGCGTGATCTTCGACGCATGGGCACCCGAGAGTTGCGGCCCGGCCTGCGGCAGGGCACCAATGGCTTTTCGCCTCGTCCCCCATTAAACCACCAACGACACGGCGGGAACGCTTTTCGGACGAGGATCATGTCGGTCGACCATTCTGTCACGCCCATCGGCTTCGGGGCCGCGTCGATCGCTCGGCCGCGGGCCCGCCGAGGGGCTGGTGCGGTCCAGATGTGGTTGTGGGGCGTGGCCGCCTGCATCTTTCTCATGGTGCTGGTCGGCGGCGCGACGCGGCTGACAGAATCCGGCCTCTCGATCACCGAATGGGAGCCGTTGTTCGGTGCCATCCCGCCGCTCACGGCGGCGGCCTGGGACGCCAAATTCGACGCCTACAAGCAGATCCCGCAATTCGCGCTGCATCCCGACATGACGCTGTCGGCCTTCAAGGCGATCTTCTTCTGGGAATGGGCCCATCGCCTGATCGGCCGCGCGCTCGGCCTCGTGATCGCACTGCCCCTGGCAGCGTTCTGGATCACCGGGCGGCTGCCGCGCGGCCTAAAGCCGCGCCTCGTCGGGCTCCTGTGCCTCGTCGGCCTGCAGGGGGCCGTGGGTTGGTGGATGGTCAAGTCCGGTCTCACGGCACGCACCGAAGTCTCGCAGTACCGGCTCGCCACCCACCTGCTGCTTGCCACCTTCACGCTCGGCTACGTGGTGTGGATGGCGCAGGGGCTCAGAGCCCGTCGTGAAGCGGTGCCGGCCGGCCTGCGCGGCGTTGCGACGGCGCTCATGATCCTGGTGTTCTGCCAGATCGGCCTCGGCGCCCTCGTGGCCGGCCTGCGGGCCGGTCTCGTCTACAACACCTGGCCCGCCATGGAGGGCCACCTCATCCCCCCGCTGGCCTCGCTGTTCTTCCAGGCACCGCTATGGAGCAACCTGTTCGAGAACGTCACGACCGTGCAGTTCGATCATCGCATGCTGGCCTATCTGGTCCTCGGAGTGGCACTCCTCCACGCGATCCAGGTCGCTCGCTCAGTCCCCGGGACCGCAGCCGCGCGTCGGGCCGTCGCATTGGCGGGACTCGTGGCATGCCAAGCCGCCATCGGCATCGCGACGCTTTTGTGGGTCGTGCCGCTCGGTGCGGCGCTGGCTCATCAGGCCTTTGCCATGGTGGTGTTCAGCATGGCGGTGGTGCATCGGCGTGGGTTGTCATAGCCGCGAAGCTTGGTTGAAGCGTTGATAGCCGTCACTCAATCCGCCGGCTCCGATCTGCTCTCGGCGTAGGCCGGCAGGCCTTCCGCTACGGCGTCCCAGGCGACTTTATGACTGACCCAGACGCTAAATGTCGGCGGGAGCGTGTTCGGATCGTCGAGGCTGCATGTCATGATGTCGATCGAGGTGGCGTGTCGGTCATTCTGGTAGGTGAGCGGCGATCCGCATCGGCCGCAGAAGGTCCGAACGACGTGGGGAGAAGATCGGAAGGCGGCGGGCTCTCCCCGTGTGAAAGAGAAATCCGAGACAGCGAATTGCGCAAAAGGCAGGGCCGGTGCTGAGGCCGCGCGCCGGCATGTGACGCAGTGGCAGATCCCGCTCGACACGGGGTCTCCGTCAACCCTGTAACGGACTGACCCGCACAGACACCCGCCCTCTCTCATCGTCGTGATCCCTCAAAACGCCCAGGCTGCCGGCACCCGACGTGCCTGGCCAACTCGCCTCAACCTGACTTGCCTAACGCCTGATCCAGATCCGCGATCAGGTCCCGCACGTCCTCGATCCCGATGGACACACGCACGATCTCGGGCCCGGCGCCGGCGACGATGCGCTGGTCGTCGGTGAGCTGCCGGTGGGTGGTCGAGGCGGGGTGGATGACGAGGGATCGCGTGTCGCCCACATTGGCGAGATGCGAGAAGAGTTTGAGCGAGGTCGCGAGCTGGCGTCCCGCTTCATAGCCGCCCTTGAGCCCGAAGGTGAACACCGCGCCGGCCCCGTTGGGGCAATAGCGCTGCGCCAGCGCATGGTAGCGGTCGCCCGCGAGCCCCGCATAGTTCACCGTCGCGACAGCCGGGTGCTGGGCCAGATATTCCGCCACCGCCAAGGCATTGTCGCAATGGCGCTGCATGCGCAGCGGCAAGGTCTCGATGCCGGTCAGCACCAGAAAGGCGTTGAACGGCGACAAAGCCGGCCCGAGATCGCGCAGGCCCAGCACGCGGGCCGCGATCGCGAAGGCGAAATTACCGAAGCGCTGGCCGAGCGTCACGCCCGCATAATCGGGCCGGGGCTGCGAGAGCTTCGGATATTTGTCGTCGGCCAGCCAGTCGAACGTGCCGCCATCGACGATCAGGCCGGCAATCGAATTGCCGTGGCCGCCGAGGAATTTCGTCGCCGAATGGACCACGATATCGGCGCCATGCTCGAAGGGGCGCACCAGGTAGGGGGTCGCAAGCGTGTTGTCGACGACCAGTGGCACATGCGCCTTGGCCGCGATGGCCGCGATGGCGGCAAGATCGGTCACCGCCCCACCCGGATTGGCGATCGATTCAACGAAGATCGCGCGGGTGCGCTCCGACAGCGCCGCCTCGAAGGTCGAGAGGTCGTCCGGGTCGGCCCATTTCACCTGCCAGCCGAAGTTCTTGAAAGCATGGTTGAACTGGTTGATCGACCCCCCGTAGAGCTTCTTCGAGGCGATGAACTCGTCGCCGGGTGCCAGCAGCGTGTGGAACACGAGTTGCTGCGCCGCATGGCCCGACGCGACCGCGAGCGCTGCGGTGCCGCCTTCGAGCGCCGCGATCCGCTCTTCCAAGACCGCGCAGGTCGGATTGCCGATGCGGGTATAGATGTTGCCGAAGGCCTCCAGGCCGAACAGCGCCGCCGCGTGGTCGGCGTCCTCGAACACAAAGGACGTGGTCTGGTAGATCGGCGTCGCGCGTGCGCCGGTGGTCTTGTCCGGTGCGGCGCCCGCATGGATCGCGAGCGTCGCGAAGCCCGGATGGTCGTGGCCGTTGGTGCTGTTCGTCATGAGCGTTCCCCCTGCGACGGATGCTCTCGATCACGGCGAAGGAAGTTCGCGGCCTTATGGCGTCGGGCGGCCATGAGGTCGGCCGAGAACTCCGTTCGAGGCGTCTGAGCTCCGTCTTGGCGCCACACTAGGGCCGCGGAGGCGGGATCGGCTAGCCCATTTTCTTCTTCAACTGCTCGTAGAGCCCCCGATAATCATAGGTCGGGTAGAACTCCGTCCGGTAGCCGCCCCAGGCTTCGCCTTCGATCAGCCGGTTCACGTCGCGCAGCTTCTCGGCTGGAAACCGGAGGGTGACGACTTGCCCTATTCCCATCATGACGTACCAGGAGACCACCGTGACGCCCTCGGGCGGAAAGTCGCGGAACCAGCCGGTCTGTTTCAGGTGCTGGTTGATCTCGTCGACCGTCTTGGTCTCGTCGTGACGAAGGAAGACGGTCAACATTGTCTCGCCCGGACCGCCGGTGGGGGAGG
Source organism: Lichenifustis flavocetrariae (assembly GCF_026130545.1). Lineage (GTDB taxonomy): Bacteria > Pseudomonadota > Alphaproteobacteria > Rhizobiales > Beijerinckiaceae > Lichenihabitans > Lichenihabitans flavocetrariae. The sequence goes on from NZ_JAMOIM010000015.1 coordinate 81,384, forward strand.
GTGGAGCCTCGGCTTTGGCGGCTCTCCGGCCCAGGGCCAAAAGCGGCAGGGCCGCCAAGGCGGCCCAAACGCGTCGTCTCGTGTTCATCGCCGGCGGTCCTTCTCTGATGCGGGGGGCTTCGGCCCGCAAGTCACAATCCCAGCCGGGCCGCTTCGATCACCGGGCAACGGTCCATCACGACCGTCAGGCCGGCCGCTTCCGCCTTCGCGGCTGCGGCTTCGTTCACGACCCCGAGCTGCATCCAGATCACGCGCGGCCTCACAGGAAGCGCAAGCGTCTCGTCCACCAACGCCGCCACGGCCGCGCTGTTGCGAAAAACGTCCACCATGTCGATGGGCCCCTCGATGTCGGCCAGCCGCGCTGCCACGGGGACGCCAAAAAGCGTGCCGCTCAGGCCAGGGTTCACAGCCGTCACGACATAGCCGCGCGCGAGAAGCCAGCGCAGCACACCCGTCGCCGGGCGCGCCGGATTGGCTGACGCGCCCACGAGGGCGATGGTCCGGGTTTCGGTCAAAAGCGTGCGGATGGCCTCATCGGAGGGATTGCGCCACGTCATATCTCGTCTCGCTCAATTCCAGCGTTCCGTCCGTAACGCGCCCGCGCTGACCCGCAAAGGCCGTTCCACAGCGTTAATCGGTTTGACTTCTTCGCAAAGCTTCCGGAGCCTTCAAGTGGATTGAAAAACATTGAGGTATCCAAATACCTTATCGTCTATGATGCTGTTTTCATTCAGTTTTGTTTTTGACGTGCCGACGCGTCGCGATTGACTGCGTGTCACGGCTCCGTTATGTACCCCAGCAAGACAGGCGCCCCTCCGGGCGCTTGCTTGTTTATACAACGGACTTTTGTCGCTCATGTTTGGTAAAACCTATTCGGCCAAGGCAGCCGACATTGAAAAGAAGTGGGTGCTGATCGACGCCAAAGGGTTGGTGGTCGGTCGGTTGGCTTCGGTCATCGCCATGCACCTGCGTGGCAAGAACAAGCCCACCTTCACGCCGCATATGGATGACGGCGACAATGTGGTGGTGATCAACGCCGACCAGGTGGTGTTCACGGGCCGCAAGAAAGACCAGAAGGTCTATTATCACCACACGGGCTTTCCGGGCGGCATCAAGGAGCGCTCGGCGAAGTTCATCCTCGAAGGCCGCTTCCCGGAGCGTGTGCTTGAGAAGGCCGTGGAGCGCATGCTTCCGCGCGGGCCCCTGGGTCGCAAGCAGCTCGGCAACCTGCGCGTCTACAAGGGTACCGAGCATCCGCACGAGGCGCAGCAGCCGAAGCCGCTCGATGTCGGCGCCATGAATTCCAAGAACCTGAGGGCCGCCTGATATGGCCGAGACACTTTCCTCCTTCGAAGACCTGAAGTCGGCCACCGCGGACACGCAGCCCGAGGCGCCGGTCTATACCCAGAAGCTCGACAAGGAAGGCCGGGCCTACGCGACCGGCAAGCGCAAGAATGCCATCGCCCGCGTGTGGATCAAGCCCGGCTCGGGCAAGATCATCATCAACGAGCGGTCTTTCGAGACCTATTTCGCGCGCCCCGTGCTGCGCATGATCGTGAACCAGCCCTTCGAGATCGCGGGCCGGGTGTCGCAATACGACATCATGGTCAACGTGGCGGGCGGCGGATTGTCGGGACAGGCCGGCGCGGTGCGCCATGGTGTGTCCAAGGCGCTGACAAATTACGAGCCGGAACTGCGTGCTGTGTTGAAGCGCGAAGGCTTCCTGACCCGCGATTCGCGTGTGGTCGAACGTAAGAAGCCGGGCCGGGCGAAGGCGCGTCGCTCCTTCCAGTTCTCGAAGCGCTAACGCGTTTCACGTTATACGAAGTGGAGAAAGCGGCTTCGGCCGCTTTTTCTTTTGGGACGGGGACCTCTCCGCAAGGCGAGGCTGCCGGCTCAAAAGCGACAGCGAGGCCGTCCGGCCTCAATGCGCCATGAACACCGGCAGTTCGGAATGAGCCAGGACGTGGCTCGTCGCCCCGCCGAATATCATCTGTCGCAGGCGGCTCTGTGTGTAGCCGCCCTTGATCACCAGATCGGCGCCGATCTCGGCGGCCTTCGCAAGAATGGATGGTCCTTCGTTGTCGGTCTTGCCCGTGATCGTCACGGTTTCGGCCATGATGCCGTCGCGGGCGAGCGCCTGAGCCAGTTGATCGCCTGAGGGGCCCGGCACCGAATAGATGTCCATCGTCTGGATGACGATCCGTTTGGCCCGGCGCAGCAGCGGGAGGGCGAAATGCAGCGTGCGGGCTGTCTCAGACGAGCGGTTCCAGGCGATCAGGATCGTGTCCCCCAGTGTCGGCGGGACTTTGTCGGGTGCGATCAAAACCGGCCGGCCGCTTTCGAACAGCACCGATTCGAACGTCGCCTGCCGAGGATCGAGATTGTTCGAGCCAGGCTTTCCCACCACGATCATGTCGAAGATGCGCGCGTAGGGGCCGAGCGCGCTGTCGCTCATCATCGTCGGGAGCCACATATGCGAGAAATCGTGGCTGCCAGGAACGTAGTGCGGCACGTCATGGAGCGCCATGGCGCCCTGGAACTGTTTGAGGGCCCGGTCCGACAGAACCTCGCGCGCGCGGGCATCGAACACAGTGGCGCCGATCGAGATGTCGGCGATCACGATATCCGAGATGTCAGGGGCCAGCGGCACGCCTTGCAGATAGGACTCGAAAACGCGGCCGATCAGAACCGCCGTTGCGAGAACTGAGGCGATGCGGGAATGCTCCTCGACCGGGACCAGAACATTGCGATACGGCACGGCACCCTCCTGTTCTGCGCCGTAACAAACATCCGGCGCCCCCGGAGCGCGACATTAGAGCCTGTCAGACGAGGTTGGAAGCGCCGCGGCACCGTGCCTGGAAGCGAACCCGCATCCTTGTGCGTCTTCCGGGTTCAAAACGAGGGGTTGTTCTCTCCCGGCAGTTCCGACCTCAATGCATCTTGTTCCGGCTGAGGAGGGTGATCCAGCCGATGCCGATCAGGCACACCACCACGGTGACGCCCACGAAGACGGATTGTCCGAGATTGAGGAGGCGTGGCGCGAGCGTGAACGTGAAGGCAGCGACCACCAGCGCGATGGCGACGCGGGCGGCGGCGCGTTCGAGAGCACGGGTCATCTTGTCGAGGCCCTTGATCTCGATCTCCACCGTGATCTTGCCCTGCTTCATGCGAACCAGCAGCAGATGGATCAGGGTCGGCAGTTCCGAAGCGGCGCCGAAGAGACCCGCGCCGACCGCTTCGAGTTTGGCCTTCAGCCCCGCCATCGAGAACTTGGCCTGCATCGTCTGCTGCACGGTCGGGCCGGCCGCCGTGAAGAGATCGAAATTGGGATCGAGCTGACGCATGACGCCGTCGGCCAGCACCAGGCTTTTGAACAGGATCGCCAGATCTGTGGGCATGGCGAGGTCGTTCTCGCGCGCCATGGTCATGAAGTCGGTCAGCACGAGACCCAGATTGAGCACCTTGCCGGTGTGCTGGTGCACGAAGGCCTGCGACGAGGCCTCAAGCCGTGTCAGGTCGGGCGAACTCGCGCCGCTCCAGTCGAGCAGCACCGCCATCAGGCCGTCCGCATCCTGGTTCAGCATGGCGCCAATCAGCATCAGGAGCTGATTGCGGCGCTTCTGCGTGAGGCGGCCGATGGCCCCGAAATCAATGAGCGCGATGCGGTTGCCGGGCAGCGCCAGGATGTTGCCCGGATGCGGATCGGCATGAAACGTCCCTTCGACGAGCGCCATCTGCAAAAACGCGTCCGTACCGCGCTGGGCGAGTACGACGCGGTCGAGCCCAGCCGCCTCAAGGCTTTCCTGATGGGTGAGGAAGATGCCGTGGATGAATTCCTGGACCAGCACCTTCTCGGTGGTCCATTCCCAATAGATCTTGGGAAACACGATATCGTCGCGGCCTTCGAAAAGCGCGGCCAGCAATTCGCAATTGCGGCCCTCGTTGGCGAGGTCGAGTTCGCCGGCGAGCGCCTGGGCGAGATGGCGCATCTGCTCCTGCGGCCGGTAGCGCGCGAGTTCCTTCCACTCCTGCTCGACGATGCGAGTGCCGTGGCTCATCAGCCGCAAGTCGGCCTCGATGACCTTCTGCAGGCCGGGGCGGAGCACCTTGACCACTACCTCCTCGCCGGTATCGAGCTTGGCCCGGTAGACCTGGGCCATGGACGCCGACGCAATGGGGGTCGTGTCGAATTCGGCGAAGATGTCGTGAGGCGAGCCACCGAGCTCGGCTTCAAGCAGCGGCCGCATCGTCTCCCAGGGCAGGGGAGCGACCCCGGCATGGAGCTTGGTCAGTTCCTCGGTCCATTGCGGGGTCAGCATGTCGGGGCGAGCCGCGAGGATCTGACCAAGCTTGACGAAGGTTGGACCGAGCGCCTCGATGGCACGGCGCACCCGCTGGGGCCGGGTCAGCCGCGTGACATCCACGTGCGGCGTGCGCCAAGCCACGATGCGGGCGATGGCTCGGAGCCCCATGCGGTCGACAACCTTGTCGAACCCATAGGCCAGCAACACGCCCACGATGGTGGCAAGCCGCCGTCGGTCCCGGGCCGCGACGAAGGCGGTTTTCAGCATCAAGAGCGTGTCTCGCCAGAACTGGAGCCAAGAGGAATGATTCGGCTGATAGTTCTGCCCATTAGGGGTTGAAGATCAAGGTGACATACACACAGAAGACGACAAGGTGCATGGCGCCATGCAGCGCCGTCGTTCGCTTCGACGTGAATGTGAGTAGGTTGAGGACGAGCGTCAGTACCAGCAGCACCATTTCGGCTGGATCAAGGCCGAGCACGATATTCTGACCTGTCACGAGGCTGATCGCAATGATCGCCGGTACGGTCAGCCCGATCGTGGAGGCGGCGGCCCCTAGACAGAGATTGACGGTCCGCTGCAGCTTGTTGAGCGAGATCGCCCGCATGGCCGCGATCGCCTCGGGCGTGAAGACGATCATGGCGATGAGCACGCCGCCAAGTGCAGGCGGGGCGTGCAGGGCCTTGATGCCGCCGTCGAGAACCTTGGCGAGCTGCTTGGCGAGAAGCACCACGGGCAGCACGGAGACGAGCAGCAGGGCGGTATGCGAGAGCACGGATGCCTTGGTCGGGCGTGCGTGCGTCGCAGGCGGCGTCGCGGCCGTTTCCACCTCGCCTTCATCCGGCAGCACGAAGAAATCGCGATGGCTTCCCGTCTGCAGCGCCAGAAATGTGCCGTAGAGCGCGAGCGTGAACAGCGAGAAGGCGATCTCCTGGCCGTGGCTCAGCGTGCCGCCCGCCGTCGAGCGGGTGAAGTTCGGCAGGATCAGCGCGATCACGGTGAGCGGCAGGATGACGGCCAGGAACGAGGTGGCGCCCTGGAAATTGTAGCTCTGCACCCGGTAGGGCCAGCCCCCGAGCAGCAGCGCCAGTCCCACCACACCGTTCAGCACGATCATCAGCACCGCGAACATCGTGTCGCGGCCGAGCGTCGGCTCCGCGGCGCCCAGCATGACGGCACTGATGAGCGCGACCTCGATCAACACGATCGACAGGGTGAGGATGAGCGTACCGAGCGGCTCGCCGAGCATCTCGGCCAGTTCATCGGCCTCGTGCACCACGCCGAAGGCCGACCACATGATGGCGCCGAGCAGCCACAGGAACACCGCGAGGCTGCCAAGCCCCGGACCGGCGGCCGCAAAGATCGCCGGCCCGGCGAGAAGGAACAGCGCGACCGTCCCCCAGCCGAAAGCCAACCGTAATGCCGTGACGCGCGTCATATCCGAATCATCTCCTGTCGAGGCCGCGCAGAGTGGCTGACGCAGACCCGACGGCATAGTCGTGCGCAGGCAAGAACGGATCGCCGGGCGGGCAGCGCCGCGCAATCGAATTCGCCCAGAGTGCCGGCGTCATCCTACGAGAGAGCCGCCGTGACGCACGCCAAGCCCAACATCCTGATCGTGATGGTGGACCAGCTCAATCCCGCCTTCCTGCCGATCCATGGCCACCCGCTCGTGAAGACGCCTCATCTCGACCGTCTCGCGGCGCGCGGCACCGTCTTCGACAAGGCCTATTGCAATTCGCCGCTCTGCTCGCCCTCGCGCACGGCCTTCATGACAGGCGCGCTGCCCTCGCGCACCGGCGGCTACGACAATGCGGCCGAGTTTCGCGCGGACCTGCCCACTTTCGCGCATTATCTGCGCCGGCTCGGTTACCGGACGATCCTGTCCGGCAAGATGCATTTCTGCGGGCCGGACCAGATGCACGGCTTCGAGGAGCGGCTGACCACCGACATCTATCCCGCCGACTATGGCTGGACGCCCGACTGGGACCATCCTGAGGAGCGGCCGAGCTGGTATCACAACATGAGTTCGGTCACCGAGGCGGGCCTGTGCGTTCGCACCAACCAGATCGATTTCGACGAGGAAGTGGCCTTCGCGTCTGAGCGCGCGATCTTCGACCATGTGCGGAGCCCCATGGACCGCCCGTTCCTCATGGTCGCCTCGCTCACCCATCCGCATGATCCGTTCGCGGTCACGCGCGACTATTGGGACCTCTACCCGCACGAGGCGATCGACATGCCTCGCGTCCGCAAAGGCGACGTCGCTCTGGACCCGCACACGGCCCGGGTCCGGCATGTCTGCGCCATGGATGCCGAGCCGATCACGGACGAGCAGATCCGCAATGCCCGCCACGCCTATTACGGCGCCATCTCGTTCTGCGACGACCATCTCGGGCGTCTGATGCGCGCGCTCGACAGCACGGGCCTCACGGACAACACCGTGGTGCTGTTCCTGGGCGACCATGGCGAGATGCTGGGTGAGCGCGGCCTCTGGTACAAGATGAACTTCTTCGAGGGGGGCGCCCGCGTGCCGCTGATCGCGGCCGGCCCCGGCATCGCGGTCGGCCGGCGTCCCGAGGCCGTCTCGCTCATCGATGTGCTGCCGACCCTGGTGGAACTGGCGGGCGGAGATCTGGCCGCCGACCTCGCGAGCCCCGTCGACGGGCGGTCGCTCCTGCCGCATCTCGGGGGCCGCGCCGGTCACGACGAGGTTCTGGGTGAGTATCTCGCCGAAGGCGCGGTGGCGCCCATGGTGATGATCCGGCGCGGCGCCCTCAAATTCATCCATGCGCCTGGCGACCCCGACCAGCTCTACGACCTCGACGCCGATCCGGACGAGAGGCTCAATCGGGCCGAGGAGACCGACATGGCGTCGGTCGTGGCGGCCTTTGGCAGCGAGGTGGCGTCGCGCTGGAATCTCAAGGCCCTCGACGCGGCGGTGCGTCAATCGCAGCGCCGCCGCCGTCTCGTCGATGCCGCGCTCATGACGGGACGCACCAAGCCGTGGGATTTCCAGCCGTTCACGGACGCGTCCCGGCAATATATGCGCAACACGATCGACCTCGACGATCTCGAGGCGATGGCGCGCTTTCCGCGTGTGAAGCCCTGAGATCCGGGCGAGGCGTCGCGGGATTGCCGGATTTGCCTGCGATCGAAGGTACGCTCGAAGGGCCAACGGGGGAACGATGAGACGCAGGATACTGGTGGCCGCGATCTGTCTGTCCGCCGGAGCGGCCGTTGCGAAGGACCCGCCGCGCCCACAAAGGGAGGATGCGCCGCGAAAGTCGGATGCCGCCTGCGCCTATCTGGGCGAGGGCTACGTCAAGATGCCCGGCACCGACACCTGCGTGAAGATGGGCGGCAGTGTGCGGGCGGAAGGGCAGGCGGTTTTCAGCCGCTAGACGTTAGACCGGATGTCCCCGCTCCGCGTCTCACTTCGCGACCGGACCTTTTCCCCGCAGGTGGCCATCGGCCCCGCCCAACGACGGAGAGCCACGTCTTCTCCTCTTGCACAAGGCAGACAAGAAATCTGGGCATCATTTCGAGACATGTGAGCGCGACAGCCTTGAGTGGGAAGAAGGGCGACTGCAACACACGCACGAGCAGACGGTAACGCGTGTTCATCCACCCCGGTCATTTCTGCTGCTTAGCCCAGACGCTCGTTGGTGCGTCTGTCACTCTCCACGACCAAAGTCAGTGGATAAATAGCTTACCAAAGATGAGAACTTGGAATGCAAGCACAAAGCCGAGCATCCATTTCAGCACAAGCAAGTCTGCTTTGATGTTGCTCACGTCGTCGTCCCGCTTGCTGAGTGCTGTGGCAGCTTTTATGGCTTTGTCTTCTGGGATATCTATGGCGCGAAAAGCTTCGTAAACCTCGCTTTGCAGGACAGTTATTTGCGCAGCTCCTCCTTTCGATGTTGTGGCCCTTCATTCAAACCTGACAACTCCGCAATACTAGCTCTCACGCGGGCTTCGCGCCAAACCGGCGTCATGGAATCCCGTCGCCATCGCCCCGCGGCGCGTTGAACATCAGCACCTGCCCCTCGCGCGCCGCGAAAGCCCCCGGCAGCCTTGCCGCCGCCTCCCGCTCGATGTGATCGAGGGCCTCGTCGTCGCGGGCGGGATCGTGGTGGAACAGAGCCAGCCTTTTGGCGCCCGCCCGCTCCGCCAGCGCGATCCCCGCTTCCCAGGTCGAATGGCCCCAGCCGACGCGATTGAGGTATTCGGCCGGTGTGAAGGTGGAATCGTAGATCACGAGGTCGGCGTCCCGGACCAGGGCCACGAGGGCCGGATCGGGGCCACCGGGCAGGTGCTCGTGATCGGTCACATAGGCGACAGCGCAACCGTGATACTCGATCCGGTACCCGGTGGCGCCCCCGGGATGGTTCAACGCGGCGGTCTGCACCAGGACGCCGCCGCCGAGATCGAGTTGATCGCCGGCCGGGAAATCGCGGTAGGTGATGTCCGCCCGGAAGGTCTTCGGCGTGATCGGCAGCAGCGGCGGCACCATGAGCTGCGACAGCATCCCCTCGAGATGATCCCGGGGGGACAGGTGACCGGCCCAAAGCCGCATCGATGTCGTCTTGTTGAAAGCCGGCTGAAAGAACGGCAGGCCGATGAGATGGTCGACGTGACAATGACTGAGCAACAGATCGAGGTCGAGCGGCTCGCTCGCCTTGGACAACAGGCGTCCGAAAGGGCGCAGGCCGCTACCGGCGTCGAGCACGATCAGGCGGTCGCCGCAGCGGACCTCGACACAGGCCGTGTTGCCGCCATAGACCGTTGTGTCCGGCCCCGGACAGGCGATGGAGCCCCGCGTCCCCCAGAACCGAACCAGCATGTCGGGAGGGCGTTGGTCGGCTGCGGCATCCGGCATGAACCCACCCCCTCTAAAGCGTCAAAGTCAGGAAATCTCCTGCACGAGCTTTGCGACCAGTGAGCGACCGAAGCTCTCGAAGGATTTCGCCACAAGAACGAAAGACCCCGTGCCCCCGGCGACATTCTGCCGATAGTAACTTTGCAGACCGCCGGGCGGGTTCTCGTGATCCTTCAGGTAAGATGAACCTGTGTCGCTGCTGAGGATGACCAGACCGTTAATGGTCGAGACGCCCGCCGCGAGCGCGGCGTCCCTGGCGTCTCCGGCCGGCATGCCGTCGTTGTTGGTGCCGTCCCCTGACACGTCGATCACCTTTCGATCCCCGTCGTAAGGGCATTGCGCCAGAACCGTCCTGGCGAAGGTCAGAGCGGCCCCGAGGGCCGTTCGATTGGCAAAGGCGCGGGGCGCGGCCAGGGTCCGGCCCGCGAAGACCTCGGCGTCCCGCGCGCTCTCAATCAGGGTCCAATCGACCACGACGGCCTGCGACCCGGCGCCGGACCATTCGACCAATGCGACCGCGATGCGATGGTTGGGGCCCGAGGCGACGGCGTTGAGCACCTGCGGATCGCGGATGGCCGCGGCATATCCCTCGCGCTGCAGATCGAACTTTTCGGTGGTGATCGAACGTGACACATCGGCGGCCAGTACCAGCGCCACATCCACCCGGTCGGCGGGCCGCGCCGTCGCCGGGCCGACGAGGATTGCGCAGAAAGGGATCAGAGGCCTAAGAACCCACAAGACGCCGTCACCTGCTCCCGAGCCGTTGCGGAGAGCCTATGCGATCGGCGGAAGGGCGTCGAGCCTTCGTGGCTCGGACGCGGCCGTCCGACGCGCGCGGCAGGTCGATGTCGTCGCGGCCGGTAAGTCGGCATTGACTCTGGTTGTGCGTTGTCGCGTGCCGGTAAGGATCGCCTTACGGCCGCCGACGCAGGGTCGCCATGCCGTTTCCGCGAGAACGGTTCGCCGAGCCTGCCGATGACCCTTTCCGCAACCCCGCATGGCCCCGCCGATTTCGGCCGGCTGCGCGCGGGCCTCACCTTCACGACCGAGATGGGCGAGGCACCCAGTGTTCGTTTGCGGCGGCGAGGATCCTACCTCAGCGCAGCACTTGCCCTCTGCGGCGGTACCGTCGTCCTGGCTTTCGTCGCTCTCGTGCTTCTTCCGACGCTGGGGACGGAGCCGGCCGCAATGCCGGCCCTGTCGCCCACCCGGCCGACAGGTCCGCTTGCCCCGGTCTGGATCGAGGTCAACCGCCCGTTTCAAACCTACGATCTGGCCGGCGGCCCCTATGGCAAGCTGCCGCTCCGATATACAGCCCGGCGCGACCTTGAGGGCACGGCGCGGCAGGACACGCTGACCTATGGGGTGCCGCTGCCGGGCGAGGCTTTTCTCCGCTTGCTGTTTTACCGGAAAGGCGCCGAGATGACCGCGCAAACCACGGCCTTCCTGGATGCGGCACGCCTGGCGGCCGGGGCGGGGCTCGCCGTCGTACGGAGCGGCCTCACGTCCACGGTGCCGACGCGGTTCGGACCCTTCGAGGTCACCGGCGTTGCCATCAGTCGAGCCGGGGGATCGGCCAGCTGCCTTGCGTTCCGCCGCAGTGGTACAGCCAGTGTCCTCGACGTCAGCGGCCTGGCCTGCGGAACGGATGAGCATCCGGTCGACCCGGTGACGCTGGCCTGCACGCTCGACAGGATTGATCTTGTTTCAGCCGGCGACGACATTCCACTACGCGATGTCTTCGTGGCCGCGGAACAGCGACGCGGCCAAGGGTGTTCGATCGGCCGCGGCGCGGAGGCGCGCCTCGGTTCGCTCGACGCGCGGACCCAAGGCCACTCCGCCCCAACGGGCTCTTTTCCGCTCCGGCCGAATAAATCGGATTCGATGTAATTGTTGCGCTCAAGTTAGGAACTTCGAGGCGGATTTTTGGTTAACTCGTCAGATGATGCGAATCAGAGGCCCTCACATGAGTCGTTTCCTTCTTTCAGCCGCCGCATTGTCGGTTGTCGCCGCTCTCGCGCTGCCGGCCGCTGCCCAGGCCCAGCAGGGGCGACGCCATGTGGCTGTGGTTCATGCCGTGGCGGCGCCGCCGCTGACCGTCAACCGCCGCAGCTGGCTAGACATGGGCACAGCGGCCGAGGTCGGCACGCAGGACAGCTATCTGTCGGCCAACACGACATTGCACCAGCCGATCTATACAAGCTTCGCGCAGGATAAGTTCGGCCAGTCGACCCTGCCCGGTCAATTCAGCTTGCCGTTCAACGACAATCCTCGTGGGCCAGAGTCGGGCGGCATCTTCTTCGACGAGTAACCCGACGCCTGGATGCAAAGATCCAAGCTTCTGGCAGTCGCGGCTGTAGGGTTCGCGATTCTTGCGAGCGTTCGGCCAGGCATTGCGGCCGACCAACCCGCCTTCGGTCCAAGGCTCGAAGGTTTCGACTATGCGTTTCCGGTGCAGGATTTCGCCTTCGAGTCGCAGCGGCAAACCCTGCACATGGCTTATTTGGACGTGGCGCCAAAGGGCCCTGCCAACGGCCGCACGGTCGTCCTGCTGCACGGAAAGAATTTCTGTGCTGGCACCTGGGACGAGACGATCCGGCACCTCATCCAAGCGGGTTATCGCGTCGTAGCGCCCGACCAGATCGGCTTCTGCAAGTCGAGCAAGCCACCCGCCTATCAGTTCAGCTTTCGCCAACTCGCCCAGAACACACGCGATCTCCTGGTGCATCTCGGCATCGATCGCGCCGTCATGCTGGGCCACTCGACCGGCGGCATGCTGGCCATTCGCTATGCGTTGATGTTTCCAGATGCGACCGAGCAGCTCGTCCTGGTCGACCCGATCGGGTTGGAGGACTGGAGCGCCAAGGGGGTGCCTCCCATCGGCATCGACCAATGGTATGCGCGCGATCTGAAAACCACGGCCGACACGATTCGCGCCTATGAACAAGCCACCTACTACGCCGGGACATGGCAGCCCCGGTTCGAACCCTGGGTGCAGATGCTGGCGGGTCTCTACCGTGGACCGGGACGGGACGCGGTCGCATGGGATTCCGCGCTCCTTTACGACATGATCATGACCCAACCCGTGGTGTACGAATTCGCGCACCTTCGCGTCCCGACGGTTCTGATGATCGGCGACAAGGACATCACGGCCATCGGTAAGGATCTGGCGCCTCCGGAGGTGCGCGCCGCGCTGGGTCATTACCCAGCTCTCGGCCAAGCCGCCGCCGAAGCTATTCCGGGAGCGAAGCTTGTGGAATTCGCGACGCTCGGACATGCGCCGCAGATCCAAGACCCGGCCGCCTTCCACGCGGCGCTGCAGGACGCGCTCACCGGCACGCTGCCGGCGCGGTCGGTACGGTAAGCAAACCCGGGACCCGTGCTTCCGGGCGTGTTCCGCGTGGCATAGCCGTTCCGGGTCAGGATCGCTGTCATGCCGTAAAGCGGGATGCGTTGATCCGCGAAGCTTTCTATCCTGCTGTCGCAGTGCGGCCCAGCCGCGTTCCTCGCACGGATGGTTCCATGATCGGCGCGATCGCTCTGCTGCTGATGTGTCAATTGCTCGGCGAGGCCCTCCATCGCCTGACCGGCATTCCGCTGCCCGGCGCAGTCCTTGGCCTTCTTCTCCTACTTCTATGGTTCGTGATCCGACCCCGTGAGAGACCCGTGTTGAGCGCGGTGGCGACGTGGCTCATCGCGCATCTCTCGATCATGTTCGTTCCGGCCGCCGTCGGTTTGATGCAGCAAGGGGCGATCCTGTCGCGCTATGGCGCGGGAATCGTGATCGCAACGGCGATCTCGACCATCCTGACGCTGCTCGTGACCGTTTCGGTGTTCCGTGTCGTCGCCCGCCGTCAGGAGAGCCCGTCACGATGAACGACCTCATGGCATCGTTGAGAAGCCTCGCGTCGACACCACTGCTCTGGCTCGCCGTCACGCTCGTGGTCTTCGAGGGCGTCGACATGCTGTCGCGTCGCAGCGGACGGCACCCGCTTTGCCATCCCGTATTGTGGTCGACGCCGATCCTCATTGGCATCCTGCTTGCGACCGGCACGACATACGACACCTACGCGACCGGCACGCAGATGCTGACGTTCCTGCTCGGTCCGGCAACGGTGGCGCTAGGCGTTCCACTCTGGCGCAATCGCGTCCTGATCCGGAGTGTCGCGAAACCCCTTGTCGTCGCTCTCTTCGCTGGTTCGCTGACCGCCATCGGCAGCGCGGTGGCGGTCCTGGCCTTGTTCGGTGCGCCGCGCGAGCTTTTGGCCTCCATCGCGCCCCGCGCGGCCACCACCCCCGTCGCGATGGCGGTCGCGGCGCAATTGGGCGGCATTCCCACGCTCGCGGCCGTGATCGTGCTCAGCGGCGGCGTCATCGGCGCCATGGTGGTGACGCCGATGATGAACGTGCTCGGCATCACGGATTTCCGGGCACGTGGCTTCGCTGCGGGCGTCGCGGCGCATGGGTTCGGCACCGCGCGGGCCTTTCAGGTGGACGATGTCGCCGGGACCTTCGCGGGTGTGGGCATGGCGCTCAACGCGGTGACGACCGCCATCATCTTGTCGCTCGCGGCACTGCTCTTCGCACCGTGAGGTGGTGACGGCGGACGGTCAAGCAGAGCTGCCGCCTTAACGGCGGAGAAAGTGTCCTCGTTTTCGATGCAGTGACTCGGAGCTCTTCATCTTGAGTCGCCGGAGGGGCCTTATCGGGAAAAGCCCGTTCAGAAACTTGGATCGGCTAGGCCAACTGTCTCTTTTCCGCGTCCGCTGCCTGCGTCACGGCCTTCAACTCCCGCGATAGCGCAGCGAGGCTGGTGACGCCTTTGTTCAACACTTCAGTGGCGCCCTGTAAGCGTTTGCGGTCCTCGCGTGTCAGGTCCCGCGCCGTGAGGACGACCACCGGGACCTCGGCGCAGCCCGCTGCGGTCCGGAAGGCGCGCAGAAACGCGAAGCCATCCATCACCGGCATTTCCAGATCGAGAAGCACCACGCGCGGCACCGCCTCCGCGACCCGCTCGAGAGCGGCCCGGCCGTCTCCGGCCTCCACCACGCTCCAACCGTCACGCTCCAGCACAGATCGCATGTGGTGCCGCATGTCCTGGTCGTCCTCGACCACCAGCACAGAACCTTCGGAGTCGCGATAGCGCTCCATCACCTGCCGGAAGCTTTCCCATTTGACGGGCTTCATCACGTAGTCGGCGGCGCCGAGCGAGGCCGCGAGGCCGCGTTCGTCCACGAAGGTGACCATGATGACCGGAATGTCCGACACGTCCGGGTCGGCCTTCAAGGCACTCAGGACCGACCAGCCGTCGAGGCCCGGCATGGTAACGTCGAGGAGGATCGCCTTCGGATGAAGACTCCGGGCCAATTCGAGACCCGTCGCGCCATCGGCCGCCGTGCAGGCGCGAAAGCCCTCGCGGCCGAGAAATCGGATCATCAGGTCGCGCTGCCCGGGATCGTCGTCGATCACCAACACGATCGGAAGTGTGCTCCCGTCGGCAAGCAGCACATCGTCCGGACCGACCGCAGTCGAGGGTGCGGGATCGCCGGACGCCGCCGCATTCGGATCAATGAGCACGGCGGGCAGAAACACCGAGAACGTGCTTCCCTGGCCCTGCGCGCTATCGACCGAAAGATCGCCACCCAGCATGACGCCAAACGCCTTGCTGATGGACAGACCGAGGCCCGTCCCACCGAACTTGCGTGTGGTGGACGCATCAGCCTGGCTGAATCGCTGAAACAAGCGTCCGAGCTGCTCCTCGGTCATGCCGATGCCCGTATCCGCAACCCTGAAGACCAGCCAATCCCCGCCGCTGCCGCCGGGCAGCCGCATCACCGACAACGTGACCGTGCCACCTTCAGTAAACTTGGAGGCATTGCCCAACAAGTTCAGCAGAATCTGACGCAGCTTGGTAATGTCGGATTGCATCGACCCCAGGCGAGGCTCAAGCCGCACCACGAGCTCGTTGCCCTTTTTGGCCATGAGATTCTGGACGGTCGACGCGACATCGCGGGCCATCACGGCGACATCGAAGGTTTCCGCGAAGACCTCCATCTTGCCGCTCTCGATCTTCGACAGGTCGAGCACGTCATTGATCAGGCCAAGCAGATGGCGGGCATTGCCCTCGATCTTCTGCAGGTCGGGCGTCAGTTCGGCCCCATCGGCGCCATCGCCGATCTCTTCCTGCATCATCTCGCTATAGCCGATGATGGCCGACAGCGGCGTGCGAAGCTCGTGGCTCATGTTGGCGATGAATTCGCTCTTGGCCTTGTTGGCCTCCTCGGCGGCCTGCATGGCGGCGTTCAGCTGTTCTTCGGCTTCGCGCAGATCGTTGATGTCCGTGTTCGTCCCGAGCCAGCCGATCAGGCGGCCCTTTGTTTCTCCCGCCTCAGGAAGGCCGCGGATCGGAAGGGCCCGTGACAGGAACCAGCGGTACTGACCATCCTTTCCCCGCAAGGGAAACGTATCTTCCCACGGGGTTCCGGTGGCGAAAGATTCGCTGATATGAGCGACGACGCGCTCGATATGGTCCGGATGATGGACATTCTTCCACCCCCAGCCGGTCATCTCGTCGGGCGTGGTCCCGGTATATTCATACCACCGACGGTTGTACCAGTTGATAGCTCCGTCGGGGCCGGTCATCCAGGCGAGTTGCGCCATAGAGTCGGCCAGCGTACGGAACCGCGTTTCGCTTTCGCGGAGCGCTTCCTCGGCCCGTCGGCGTTCCACGCTGCCCCAGAGCGACTCGATCGGCTGCTGCGTCGCGCTTTGCCCCCCTGCCACCGATGTGCGGTCTTTGAACGTGATCACGCTGCCCGAAGGGGCCGGTCCGGCCTCGAAGAGGGGGAACGAAGAATATTCGGCGATGAACGATGTCCCGTCCTTGCGCCACAACACTTCATTGTCCAAACGCACCGGCCGGCCGCTCGTGAGCGTGTGCAACAATGGGCATGCGGCGGCCGGAAAAGGCGTGCCGTCCGGTCGGGTATGGTGGATCAAGTCGTGCATATTGCGACCGACGAGTTCATCGGCCGATCCGTAGCCGAGCAATCTGAGGGCCGCGGTATTGATGAAGCTGCACCGCCCCTGAGGATCGACCCCATAGATGCCATCACTCAAGGTGTCAGCGAAGGCCCACTGGTCTAGTCGGGTTGACATGCTTCTGGTTTGGCCCTGTCCGGCTGGGCGCCAACCCTCGCGGCATTGTGGTCAGCTAAACTCACAATGCCAACATCATGGGATTGTTCACAAGGGGCAAGCCGATGCTCGCGATAGCCGATGGTGTCCCGTGATGCCGAAGCTCTGATGGGCGGGATCAGCCGAGCAGTTCGAGAACGATCTGCTGCAATTCCTCGCGGGTCAGACTGGAGTTTTCGGGCCGCCACGTAGCCGTCGGTTTGCGCGACGCAGCGGCGAGGAAACGGGCCTTGTTGTACGGACGTGACGATGGTCTTTGTGTAGTCGTTGAGATGTGCATGAAGTCCTGGGCCGCTCAAGATCGAGCGGCGATGTTGAAGATGTCTTACAGAAGCGCAATCTGAGAGGCTGCCAATTTGGCCGTTGCCCCCTCGTCTCCAGATCCTTGCAGCTCTCCGCTAAAGAAGCGTCAAGAGCCGGGCCGAATAATGCGCTACAGGGGAGATAATGATGGATTGTGACCGTTTCAAGCCGTCACGGGTACCATCACAGCTTCGAGGCGTTACTCGCGGCAGAGGAACCGCTTGAACGCCTTGAGCGTCACCTCCGAAATATAGTGTTCGATGCCTTCCGCGTCTGTTTCCGCCGCATCCGTCGGAACGCCCAGGGCTTCCAGGACATCCACGACAAGGCGGTGTCGCGCTCGAACCCGCTCGGCCATCGCCATTCCGGCTTCGGTCAGGAACACTCCTCGATAGGGACGCGCGGTGACGAGGCCTTCCCGTTTCAGCCGCGCCAGTGATTTGTTCGCTGTGGGAAGGGTCACTCCGAGGCGTCGTGCAATGTCGGTCGTCCGGGCCTCCCCGTGCTCGCGGGTGAGATCGGCGATCAACTCGGCGTAATCCTCCAGAATGGCAGTCGAGCGGGCTGTCCGGGCCTGGCTGAAACGACGTGCCTGGGTCGGCTCGGCCTCTACGCAACGTCGATCCTCGGCTTTGTCCATATCGGCTGTCGCACAACTCGCGGCTTTTCGCACAGCGGGACCTAGCTTGAACCGGCCTTCGGCGCAATCGGCACGACATCTCGTTAGTTTCGCATCATCTAGTTAGATCCAAGCCACAGACTTATGCCATTGACATGAAGTTAGCTTAGGCTAACTTAAATGGAAATCGCTCTTATCCGGAGCTGCATGATCGCGAGTCCGAGATGTCACCTTTGCAAGAGGCTGCGCCCGTCCGCCCGGCTTGGCGGTTTTCCGGCCCGGAGACCGACGCACGACCGAGCCTGCCCGAGGTAAACGCCAGCATTCACGTCCCCACGGGAGGAAGCTGGGTCCATAAATTCCTGGCCTTCCTGGGGCCGGGCTACATGGTGTCGGTCGGCTACATGGACCCCGGCAATTGGGCCACCGATCTCGCCGGCGGCGCGCAATTCGGCTACACGCTGCTCTCCGTCATCATGATCTCCAACCTGATGGCAATCCTGCTGCAGGCGCTCTCGGCGCGCCTCGGCATCGCCACCGACCGCGACCTCGCGCAGGCATGCCGGGACCATTATCCCCGCTCGATCAACATCATGCTGTGGCTCGCCTGCGAGCTCGCGATCATCGCCTGCGATCTCGCCGAGGTGATCGGGACCGCGATCGCGTTGCAGCTCCTGTTCGGCATCCCGCTCGTCGGGGGTGCGCTTCTCTCGGCCCTCGATGCCTTTCTGCTGCTTCTCCTGATGAACAAGGGGTTCCGGTTTCTGGAAGCCTTCGTGATCGCGCTGCTTCTCGTGATCGCATCCTGCTTCGCGATCCAGATCGCCGCCGCGGCGCCGCCCGTCGCCGCGATGCTGGCCGGCTTTGTCCCGACCACCCGGATCCTCACCAATCCCGGGATGCTCTATGTCGCGATCGGCATCATCGGCGCCACCGTGATGCCGCATAACCTTTATCTTCACTCATCGATCGTGCAGACCCGCGCCTATGATCGGAACGACGCCGGTCGTCGCGAGGCGATCCGGTGGGCCACGACCGACAGCACCATCGCGTTGATGCTGGCGCTCTTCGTCAACGCCGCCATCCTGGTCGTGGCCGCCAAAGCATTCCATGATACGGGCCATGCCGATGTGGCCGAGATCGGGCAGGCGTTCCGGCTCCTGTCGCCGCTGCTGGGCCTCGGCGTCGCCTCGACCCTGTTCGCTGTGGCCCTGCTGGCCTCGGGCATCAACTCGACCGTCACGGCGACGCTCGCGGGCCAGATCATCATGGAAGGCTTTTTGCGGCTGCGCATTCCCGATTGGGCGCGGCGGCTTCTGACACGGGGCCTTGCCGTCATTCCGGTCGTGGCCGTCACGGCGCTCTATGGTGAGAGAGGTACGGCGCAGCTTCTCGTGCTCAGCCAGGTCGTGCTTTC
The DNA here is from genome assembly GCF_026130545.1 of Lichenifustis flavocetrariae. Classification (GTDB taxonomy): domain Bacteria; phylum Pseudomonadota; class Alphaproteobacteria; order Rhizobiales; family Beijerinckiaceae; genus Lichenihabitans; species Lichenihabitans flavocetrariae. The sequence goes on from NZ_JAMOIM010000015.1 coordinate 100,106, forward strand.
GATGCAATTGCCCTTCGCGGTCGTGCCGCTCGTCCAGTTCGTGTCGGACAAGGGCAAGATGGGGCGCTTCGTCATCCCGACCTGGGTGGCCGTCCTGTCGTGGACCGTCGCCGGCGTCATCCTGCTGCTGAACTTCAAGCTTCTGTACGACACGCTGACAGGCGCCGGTTAGATACGACAGGGTGCGGCGTCGCAGTCGTGCGCCGCCGCAGATCATGCCTTTTCACAGGCCGCAACATCCATAGGATCCCGAATCGGAATCCTCGGCAAACGTAAGCGTGAAGCTGCGACCGAGGACGAATCACGCCTTTGAGACAGCGCCCTCGATTCACGGTTGCGGGTTGATTGGGTGAGGCGTTACTTCGGCAGCAGCACGCTGTCGATCACGTGCACGACGCCGTTCGATTGATAGACGTCGGGAATTTCCACAATGGCCCCGCCGCCCTTCGCATCGATGAGGGCGACCTTCTCCCCATCCATTTTGGCCGTGAGGGTCTCGCCCTCAACGGTCTTCATATTGTAGCTTCCGCCGCCTGCCTTGATCTCCTTAACGATTTCCTCCGCGTCGATCTTCCCTGGCACGACGTGATAGGTCAGGATTTTCGTGAGATCCGCCTTCATCTCGGGCTTCATCAGGGCCTCGACCGTCGCCTTGGGAAGCTTGGCGAAAGCCGCGTTGGTGGGGGCGAATACCGTGAAGGGGCCGGGCCCGGACAGGGTCTCGACGAGGCCGGCCTGCTTGACGGCCGCGACCAGCGTGGTGAGTGTGCTGGCTTGGGACGCGTTCTCGACGATGGTCTTGCTGGCCATCATGGGAGCGCCGCCAACCATGGGGTCGGCCGCGTAGGCGACAGACGCGGTGCCGGCCGCAACGGCCACCGCGAACGTCAGGGTGCGCAGGCCTTTGATCTTGAGCATTCAATCTCTCCAGTTCCACGCCGGGGTCGGTGTAATGCCGCCCATGGCGTGGGATCGGAGCTACGAAGGCGAAGGAACGGGGTTTCGTAGTGTGGGCAAATCGTAATGTTCGACATAGGTCTGCCGATGCGGCCGCAAGTCGATCCTGGTGCGCGACAATGTCGTGCGTGTTTCAACGCAATCTTGCCAGCACGAACAACAGGGGAGAGTGGTCCATCGCGCAATGGACACGCAAGGGCGCTCAGAAGTCTAAAATGCTGGCGCCACGCCCCATGAGATGAGGATCTGGTCGATCCAGGCTTTTTGAGGCCCAAGCCACAACGCCTGGGTCAGGTCCCCGCACTGTCGTCCCGCGCGGCCGGCTGACCAGAGCACGAGGGCGGTGACCGTGGTGCTGCCCTCCGCCATCACCGGCGCTCCGGAATCTCCTGTGCAGGCGCCGGACCCATGCCGAGCTGAGTCCTCGGCCCAGAGAAGCACGCCGGAGAGCGGCGCCCGCGCCTGCAGGGTCGTGCGTCGCGGGCGACCGGACGAGCTGCCGTCACCCTCGCGGGTCACGCCGTAACCCGTCATGGTGAAGGGAAGGCCTGGCTTTACGCCGTCCGTGGCGCTAAGGCGCATGGGCGTGAATCGGTCGGGCAGGGGGGCCGACAAGCGGATTATGGCAAGGTCGATCGAGCGTTCCCGCGTTCTGATCGCATCGGGGCGATAGTCCGGGTGGCGCGCCACGGCCTCGACCGGGAGCAGAACTGGGTTCTGGCCGGGGCCAGGATAATGCACCCGGAGGTCGGCTCCTTCGGGCACGCAATGCGCGGCTGTCATGATCACATCAGGGGCGATCACTACGCCCGTGCAGAAGCCAGCGGTTCGCCCTGAATGGTTCAAAACCATGACGATGCCGGCGGCTTCGCCTGATGCCTCGCTCGAGGGACCGACGATGGCCTCGGCGCGGCCGGTTCCCAGGACGACGAGCAGGGCTGCGGCTGCGGCTGCGATCATCTGCAGTCGGGCCGCGCTATCAACGCTGCGTGGAATCTGTTGTCTGTTGCGCAACAAATTCAGCCTCTTAACACTTCCAAGACGTCCGACGAGATGCGTCTTCGCTGGGATGACGTCACAGTTCCGGGCGTGCAAAAGATGTCTGACCCTTGTCTCATCGCATGGACGCAGCGGCTCCTACCGTGCTCACGAATGCGGCTGTGCTTCCACGGCCGCCAAAGCCGTGACATTGACGATGCCGCGGGCCGTCACCGAGGGTGTCAGGATATGGGCCGGCCGGCTTGGCCCGATCAGGATGGGCCCGACCGGGAGCGCGTCGGCCACCACCTTGACGAGCTGGAAGGCGATGTTGGCGGCGTCGAGATTGGGCATGATCAGCACATTGGCCTCGCCCTTCAGGGTCGAGGCGGGGTTCACCTTGTCGCGGATCATCTGCAGCAGCGCCGTATCGGCCTGCATCTCGCCATCGATCTCGAAATCGGGCGAGCGGGCGCGCACGAGCGCCAGGGCCTGCTGCATCTTGACGACCGATTTCGAATCCATGGCGCCGAAATCTGAATGGGACAGAAGCGCGATCCGGGGCTCGATTCCGAAGCGCCGCACATGGGTGGCGCAGGCCATGGCGATATCGGCGATCTCCTCCGCCGTGGGTTCCTCGATCACATGGGTGTCGGCTAGGAAATAGGCGCCCTTGGTGGTGATCAGCAGGCTGACCGCCGCCATCCGCTGCGCGCCCGGCGCGAGGCCCAGGATGCTTTCGATGTGCCGGAGGTTTGAACGAAACCGGCCTTCGAGGCCGCAGATCATCGCATCCGCATCGTCGCGCCGCACCGCCAGCGCGGCAATGACGGTGGCGTTGGTGCGCACGAGCGTGCGGGCGGCGTCCGGCGTGATGCCTTTGCGTCCGGCGGCCGCGAGATACTCGGCCACGTAATCCCGATAGCGCGGATCGTCCTCGGGGTTGATGAGCTCGAAGTCGCGGCCGGGTGCGATCGACAGTCCGAACCGCTTGATGCGGGTCTCAATCACCGAAGGCCGCCCGACCAGGATCGGATGGGCGAGCTTCTCCTCGATTACGGCCTGCACGGCACGCAACACGCGCTCGTCCTCGCCCTCGGCATAGATCACGCGCTTCGGATTGGCTTTGGCGGCTGTGAAGACGGGCTTCATGATGAAGCCCGAGCGGAACACGAAGCGGTCGAGCGATTCCGCGTAAGCCCGCAGATCCGCGACCGGCTTGCGGGCCACGCCGCTGTCGATGGCGGCCTTGGCGACCGCCGGGGCGATGCGCAGGATCAGGCGGGGATCGAAGGGGCTCGGGATCAGCGATTCAGGCCCGAAGGGCCGAGCCTCGCCACCATAGGCCCGCGCCACGACATCGGAAGGCGTTTCCCGCGCCAGCGCCGCGATGGCTTTCACCGCCGCCGCCTTCATCTCCTCGTTGATTGTCGAGGCTTGGACGTCGAGCGCGCCGCGGAAGATGTAGGGGAAGCACAGGACGTTGTTGACCTGGTTCGGAAAGTCCGACCGGCCGGTGCAGATGAGGGCGTCGGGCCGCGCCTTGCGGGCAAGGTCGGGCATGATCTCCGGCGTCGGGTTCGCGAGCGCCATGATCAGCGGGCTGGGCGCCATGCGGGCCAGCATCTCGGGCTTCAGCACGCCGCCGGCCGACAGCCCGATGAAGACGTCGGCGCCCTCGATCACCTCCGCGAGCGTGCGCTTGTCGGTGGGTTGCGCATAGGGCGCCTTCCAGCGGTCCATCAGGGCCGTCCGGCCCTCGTAGACCACGCCCTCGATGTCGGTGATCCAGATGTTTTCCCGCCTGACCCCGAGCGTCACGAGCAGGTTCAGCGTCGCCAGCGCCGCAGCGCCCGCCCCGGAGGTCACGACCTTGATGGCCTCGATGGTCTTGCCGGCGAATTCGAGCGCATTGACGACGGCGGCCGCCACGATGATGGCCGTACCGTGCTGGTCGTCGTGGAAGACCGGGATGCCCATACGGGCCTTCAGCCGATCCTCGACATCAAAACACTCGGGTGCCTTGATGTCTTCAAGGTTGATGCCGCCGAAGGTGGGCTCGAGGGCGGCCACGACATCGACCAGCCGGTCGACGTCGTTTTCGGCCACTTCGATGTCGAACACGTCGATGCCGGCGAATTTCTTGAACAGGACCGCCTTGCCCTCCATCACGGGTTTGGAGGCGAGGGGCCCGATATTGCCGAGCCCAAGCACTGCCGTACCGTTCGTCACGACCGCCACGAGGTTCTGACGCGACGTGAGCGTCGCGGCTTCGGCCGGGTCGTCGAAGATGGCCGTGCACGCGATCGCCACACCCGGCGTATAGGCGAGCGCGAGGTCGCGCTGGTTGCCGAGGGGCTTCGTCGGCTGGATCTCGATTTTTCCGGGACGCGGGTTGCGGTGATAGAACAGCGCACCCGTGCGCAGGTCGTCCGAGATATCCGCCATGCGCTTGTCTCCTGTGGATCGTCCGGCTGGCTTGTGGCCACTGGACCCTACGGAGAGCAAGCGTTTTTTCGCGTACCAGGCCATGAGACCAGCGGCCCTTTCAAGGTCGATGTCAGCGCTCCCGGCGATGGGCGAGGCGTTGACCGTCGCTGCCAGGCGAGAATTGCCACACCGTGCGAAGCACGAGCGCCTTGGGCGTGCTTCATAGTCTCGGTCGACGGATTGTCGTGACCGATGACACCGCGGGTTATGAGAGCGGGTTTGACGCCGCTCAGCGACCGCTCCATAGGGGATGAAGATCGCAGCCCTGAGGCTGACGCGATGCGGTTTTCTTTTTAGAATGACACTGATATTCACTTTGTGCCGTACAGCACGCTTGGACGGTGTTTCGTAAAGCTTGTTTTGAGTGACGTGATGGAGCCTGGCGCCGGGCGGCCGAAGCTGCCGAAGAATTACCGCTTGATCTACGGCGTCCTCTGCGCGCAGGCCGAAGGGCATCATGCTGCCGCGAGTGAAATCCACGCGGCGGCGCGGCAGTTGCAACCGGGGATCGGTTATTCCACTGTCTATCGCGCGCTTGACCGGCTGCGCGATCTCGGCCTCGTGCTTGAAGTGAGACTGCCGGGCAGTGCCTCGGCGCTCTACGAGCCGGCGCGACCCGGACACGCGCATTTCCATTGCGTGGAATGCGGCTGCGTCGAGGATGTGGATTATAGTCTGCCCGTAACCGATCTCTCGGCGTTGGCGCAGCGGTATCGGATCGAGATCGACAGCGTGGTCACGACCTTCAACGGCTTCTGCGACCGATGCCGCTCGGGGAGGACCGAGGGCAGCGCCTGAGCGGGCCCGTCACGTCCATAAGGCTTTGACCGCTATACTTCGACCGAATATCGCGATCGGGTGCCGATGCCCCGTCGGGCGGCGCCTCTTTGACGTGCGAGGACCCGTCGGCCGAAACCGGCGAGGCCCAGCATCGCGAGAGCGCTGCCGTACAGGGAGATGGCCGGGGGCAGTGGAACCGCAGACACGCCCGTGGGGTCGGAATCGGGGTCTACGAAGGGGGGCTCGCTCGGGGTGCCGACACTCGACGGTGCGGCGCTGGAATAGAAGCTGGTATTCGATCCACCGATACTCAAAGTGACGTTGTCGGACAGCATCGAAGTCGGGGCCGTATCGATGTTGAAATAGAGTGACGACCCGTCATCGGCAGTGCCCGAAAACACGATCCCGATCGAGGTCCAGAATGCGATGTCCGCGGGCGGCTCCTCGGGTGCCGTGTCGAGCGCCAGAGCAAAGCCGGAAAAGCTGTTGCTGTATCCGTCGATCTGAAACGACCCGGAGCCGCTCATCAGATCCGCATCGTAGAGCAACGACCCGGTCAATGTCGTGTGCGCACCGGAGGAATCGAAGAGCGGAGCGTCGAGTGTCAGGGTGATGGGAGCCGCTTCCGCCGACACGCCGAAATGGCACAGGAAAAGAAGAGCGAGAAGGCCGGTCGGCATTTTGGTCATAGGGGAGATCCTGGTGATATGCCGTAAGGAGACCAGGAAAATCCTATTCAAATGCCGATAAATACAGTTGACGAATTCTATTCCTCTATTTCGAGCGGCGGCAAAAAATATTTAGGTAAATGGAATTTACCTCGCGATCTCGGCCGCGTAAGCTTTGGATCTATTCCGCCAAAAAAGTCGCTGTGCCGGCGTGTGTCGACCGCTTAGGGTTCGGCAAGGAACCTGTTCCTGCACCGCAGCATTACTCCGCGAAATGCAGTGAGGCAGCCTTTGGGGAACTGGAAATGCTAAAATGGATCGGGATCTGGTGTGTGGCCGGGCTGATCGGAGTGTCTTCGGGCGCATCAGCTCAGGAGGATCCGGCGGACGCCGACGCGGCGCCCCGTGTCAATGGCGTTTTTCACGGAAACTACTGTGGTATCGGCGACAACGGCCCAGGCTTGCCGCCGACCGATGCGCTTGATGCGGCCTGTATGCACCACGATGCCTGCACGCCTTCGGGTGGACTACCGACCTGCGGGTGCAATGCCCGCTTTCAACGAGAAATCCATCAGGTCGCAACAAGCCCGCGTGAGCCGGAAGACCTGCGTCTCCTGGCTCGCACCATGGAGGCAAGCATTCCGCTCATCCTCTGTCGACATTGAGAGCGCAAGAGTCGGTGCAAATCTGGGTCCTTCATCAGAACTCTCGATTTGAGACACTCGGTTCGGCATAAGCCTTGATGGTCGGGTGCCGTGTCCCGTGTTGACTTGCCGCGGTGACACCAGGGGCCGGATGTGAACCCGTCCGGCCCCTGTCCTCGCGGAGATCTCGGAGCCCCGGGTGCAGCCGCGATATCGCGGATTTTTCTTCAGGAACGCCGCCTTGACACGCCGCCGTCCGAACATCCTCCTCATCACGGTCGATCAATGGCGGGGCGACCTGCTGGGTGCCGCCGGGCATCCGTTTGCCCGAACGCCGCATCTTGATGCCTTTGCGGCGGAGGCCACCCGCTTTGCGTCCCATTATTGTCAGGCCTACCCGTGTGGCCCGGCGCGTGCCGGACTCGTCACCGGCCTTTATGCCCACAAGCATCGCTCGATCGGCAATGGCGTGCCGCTCGATGCCCGACATCCGACGTTGTTCACGGAACTGCGCCGCGCCGGCTATCGGCCCACGCTCTTCGGTTACACCGACACGACGCTCGACCCGCGCGGCAAACCCGATCTCGACCCCGACAATGGCGATTACGAAAACGTCTGTCCCGGGATGGCGGTCGACACACTGTTGACAGAGCGCGCCACGCCCTGGCTGGCGCATCTGAAACGGAAGGGCCACGCGGTGGCGACGCCGGATCTCGGCAGGGCCGGCATCTTCGCGGAACGGGCATTCGGGGCGCCGGCCGCATTCGCCAAGCAGGACAGCGAAACGGCCTTTCTGACCGACCGGTTCCTTGACTGGCTCACCGTCGCCAGCACGACACCGTTCTGCGCGCATCTCTCGTTCATTGCGCCGCATCCGCCCTTCGCGGCGGCGGCCCCCTACCATGCGGCGATCGATCCCGCCGATGTCGCCATGCCGGTCCGGGGCGCGCGCCCTGAGGTCGAGGCCGCCCAGAACCCGCTCGTCGGGGCTCTCATGGACGGCATGGAAATGGCGGCCTTCGCGCCGGGCCTCAGAGGTTGCTCGCGCGATGCCGACGAGGACACGATCCGGCGTGTCCGGGCGATCTATGCGGGTCTGGCGTTGGAGGTCGATCATCACCTCGGCCGGGTGTTCCAGGGGCTGCGCGACAGCGGCCGATGGGACGAGACGATCGTGGTGTTCACGGCCGACCATGGCGAACAATTGTTCGATCATTGGATGCTCGGCAAGGCCGGCTATTTCGACCAATCCGCCCATATTCCCTTGCTGATCCGCGATCCGCGGCCCGAAGCAAACCTCGGTCGAGGCCGCACCGTCACGGCCTTCACGGAATCGATCGACCTGATGCCGACGCTGCTGGCCTGTGCGGGGCTGCATGCCCCGCGTAATTGCGATGGAGCGAGCCTTCTCCCTTTCCTGAACGGCGGCACGCCGACCGACTGGCGCGACGAGGTTCATTGGAGCTTCGATTTCCGGGATATCCGCAACAAGCGGATGGAGCGGTTGCTGGGCCTCCCGTCGGAATGGTGCAACCTTCAGGTCGTGCGGACCGAGCGGCTGAAATACGTCCATTTCGCCGGTCTTCCGCCTGTGCTGTTCGATCTGTCCGACGACCCTTTGGAGCTGCGCAACCGCGCCGCCGATTCGGCAGCAAGCCGCCTCCTGCTTGAAGGGCTGGACCGGCTGCAGACATGGCGGCAACGCCACGAGGAGCGCACGCTGACGGGGTTCCTGTCGCGCGACGGCATCCTGCACCGGGACCCTGACTGACCTCAGTCGCGATTGTCTTACGGCATCGTGTTCGCGAGGTCGGTCTGTCGGATAGCGGCTCCGTCGAGCGCCTGCACGACGATCCCGGCGGTGAGAAGTTCGGGCAGTGCTTCGCCGCCCGGTTGGTGCGGCCCGAAGACGGCATCGAGCGGAATGCCGAAGCGGCTGAAACGCTGGAGGAACGCCGAGATGACCGGGTCGGGTCGACTCCAATCGGCGCGCATGCGCACCGTTCCGGGCTGCGCAAGGCGGGCTTGGACGACGGCCGTATCCAGTGTGGTCAGTTCGTTGACCTTGCAGGTGAGGCACCAGCTTGCGGTGACGTCGACCAGCACCGTCTTGCCGTCTCGAACGAGCCTGTCGATCGCGGTCGGATCGAAGGCTTGCCAACTGTCCGAAGGTTCACTGCGCTGCGGAAGCGCGGCCGTTGGCAGGCTGGCGGCCGCGACCGTCATCATCGCGAGGCCGGCCGTTGCGAGTCCTGGCCAACCTGGCTCCCCGATCCGGCCGCGATAAGCCACCCAGGCCCGCAAGGCCAGTGTGATCGCAAGGAGGCTCGCGGCCCCTCCGGCGGCCACCGTGCCCGCGACGCTTCCGAGGACGACCAGCAGCCAGACCGTCGTGCCGAGCAGCAACAGGCCGAGACCCTGGCGCAGGCGCACCATCCAGGCTCCCGGCCGAGGCAGCCAAGCCACCAAACCAGGATGGATCGCAACCGCCAGAAACGGCAGCGACATGCCGAGACCGAGACTGAGGAAGATCACCAGGATCGCCCGCGGTCCGCCAGCAAGCGCGAAGCCGACCGCGGTGCCCACGAAAGGCGCCGAGCAGGGTGTCGCCAGAAGCGTCGAGACGGCGCCGCTGAGAAACGCCCCGACGAGAGGGCCTCGCGTGGGCGAACCGCCCAGTCGGGCGATCGCCTGAGGCAGACGGATCGGGAGCCATTCGAAGAAGCTCGCCGCAAACAACGTCGTGAGCACCGCCATCCCGGCCAAAAACCAGGGCTGCTGGAACTGAATGCCCCAGCCGAGCTCCGCGCCGGACCATTTGAGTACGATCAATGCGGTTGCGAGCAGCAGGAACGACGTCAGGATGCCGGCGGCCGTGGCCAGGGCGCCGCGCCGCGCCGCGGCCCGTCCGGCTCCCGCGTAGCCGGCCAGGGCGAATAGCTTGATCGAGAGGATCGGCAGCACGCAGGGCATGAGGTTGAGGATAAGGCCGCCCAGGAGCGCCGAGCCCAGAATGGCCCAACGGGTGAGGGGCGGACGTGCGGCTTGTGGCGCAACCGTTCCGGGGCCCGCGAAGGTGGCCGATCTCGGCCCGTCGACCACGGTGAGCGTGAGTGGGGCGGCGGGATCGGTGGCGAGGGAGGTGGTCAACACGGCAGTCTTGTCACCGTCCGCAAGCTGAACCGTGGGCGGCGGCGGGAGGCCCGCGCCCGCGCCTTCAACGAAGAGATCGGGCGCCATGAAAGGGGCTGCGGCGCTTCGCAGGACGACGATAAGGCGGCGGTCCGGTCCGGCGCCTTCGAGTGCCGTGCGCACCACGTCGATGCCGGCGGTTGCGGGCAACTGGGGCACGGACTGGCGTGCGGCCGCGAGACCCGCTGCTTCGGCCGACGCGGCCCCCGGGCCGGCAGCAAGGTTCAACGCGAGGTCGGCGTGTTTTGGGACGCAGACCTTGCCGCAGGCCGCATAGTCGACGCTCAGCGCGAGACGTGTCCCAGCCTGGTGATCGGTCAGGCCGATCGCGACCGGCAGGGTGAATTGCCCCGTATAGACGCTGTTCTGTAAGCCCGAGACGATCAACCGGGTCGGGGCGGGCCATGAGAGGGCGGCGGTCTTGAGGTTTGTCGAGGCCGACCAATCGAGGACCGGCGCGATGCCGGCATCTCCGGGCGTCCGCCAGTACCCATGCCACCCCGACCCGTAGCGGAACTCCAATCCGGCCGTGACCATGCCGTCCTTGGCGGTGTCGGAGGCCGTGACCAGCCGCACCGCAGCTTGTCCGTCGCCGATCCAGTCCGTAGCAGCGGCGCCGGCCGGGCCGATCGACACGCCCAACATGGTGCCGGCGAGGTAGGCTGCGCGAAGCAGGAGCGGGCGGGTCATTACGGTGTGCCGATCACGACGCATCGGCCCGGGCCGCACCGATGATGCTGCCGTCCGGCGCCTCGATCAGAACGGCGGCCTTCTCGCCGGCCGGCGCTGCCGCGTCGAGGGTGAGGGGCGCGCCCGTCCACTGCCCAATGGCGCGGATCGAACGCACGATATTTGATTCCGTCAATGTGCGGCCGCCGTTCTCGCCCCGCCCGACGGCCGTGTGATGCTGGGCGTCGTAGCCGACCAGGATAACGCGCCCGCTCCCACGGCCGCCGCCGACATTGATCGAAACCGCGCTACCTTGCCGGGTCGCCGTCACAGACGCGGCCGTGAGCCCCGCGTGCCGGGCGGTCGCGATGGCGGCTTCAGCCTCACCCCGCTCCGACCCGACCAGTCCCTTGCGGCCGTCGACCACCAATTCGGGCGTATAGGACCCGTCGCCGAAACGCGCCCCATACCGGCTCTGACGCTGCGTGGCGGCCGCCAGAGAAAACGGATCGGTCCAACCGAGACTATTCCAATAGGTGACATGGAAGGCGAGCGGCAGCACATCGCGCCGCTCGCGGGACAGTTCGGACAGATAGGCGTCGGCGGGCGGGCATGACGAACAGCCCTCCGAGGTGAAGAGTTCGACGACCACGGGCCGTTCGGCCGCCACGGCGGCAGCCGAAAGGGAGGCCAGGACCGTACAGGCTGCAAAAATCCGCGAGATCATGGGGGAGGCTCCGCTGCGGGTTGATCCTCCGTCTTCGCCGCTCCGTCGTGAAGGTTACAGGCGCGCGCCGCGCGACGAGCGGGGGCTCCTACGCGGCCGGAGGATAGTTCGACGGGAAGAGCGCGCGCTTGGTTTCCTCGTCGTTGATCTTCTTGAAAGCATGGTTCTTGCCGACGTCCCGGGCGCGGGCGGCGGCCGGCCTCTCTTCGACCGTCGCCATCAGGCGTTTGAGATTGGGGTAGGCGGCCAGCGGGTCGGCGTCGGTCTTCAGCACGCGCGAGGCGCGGTCGAGCCATCCCCAGGCCGACATGTCGGCGATGGTGTAGCTGTCACCCACGATGAAGGTCCGGTCGGCGAGATGATCGTCGAGGACGCGGTAGTGCCGCTCGATCTCGCGCCGATAGCGGTTCACCGCGTAGTCGAGGCCCGCCGGTGCCGCATGCTGGAAATGCACCGCTTGGCCCGAGAACGGCCCTAGCCCGGAGGCGATGAACAGAAGCCAAGACAGCAATTCCGGCCTGTCCTCGGCAGATCCTAGGAAAAGGCCGGTCTTTTCGGCGAGATAAAGCAGGATGGCCGTCGAATCGAACACCCGAACCTGCCGGCCACCCGGTCCCTCGGTGTCGATGATGGCCGGCACCTTTCCGTTGGGATTGACGGCCCGGAAGGCCGCCTCGTGCTGCTCGCCTTTGCTCGTGTCGACCGGGATCAACTCATAGGCGAGGCCGGACTCTTCCAGGAACAAAGCGATTTTCGCCGGGTTGGGTGTCGGGTGGAAGTACAAGCGGATCATGGGCGTCGTCCTTGGGTTGCGGCTGCATCTTTCGCAGATGCCCGGATGAACGTCTGCAAGCTGAGGTCGGGCAGGGAGCGTCGTCAACTCCGAAGGTTGCGACGCCTCGTGCCAAAGCTTATGGGCTCAGCCTTGATGGCGTCTCCAGGACGGTTCTCACAGCCCCTCCGAAGCGCTCAGACCTACGCCAGGAGCAAGACCATGATCGTTCTCGTCACAGGTGCAACCTCGGGTTTCGGCGCGGCCATCGCCCGCCGCTTCGCCGGAGCCGGCCACCGCATCATCGCGGCGGGGCGGCGCGAGGAGCGCTTGCACGCGCTCGCGGCGGACCTGGGCCATGACCGGGTTCATCCGGTTGTGCTCGACGTCCGCGACCGCGCCGCGGTGCTGGCGGCGATCGAAGCCCTCCCGGCCGAGTTCGCCGCGATCGATCTCCTGGTCAACAATGCGGGTCTCGCGGTCGGTCTCGAACCGGCTCAGTCCGCCGACCTCGATGGCTGGGACGCCATGGTCGACACCAACGTGAAGGGGCTGATGTACGTCACGCGCGCGGTGCTGCCCGGCATGGTGGCCCGCAACCGCGGACACATCGTCAATCTGGGTTCGATCGCCGCGACCTACCCGTATCCGGGCGGCAACGTTTATGGGGCCAGCAAGGCCTTCGTGCGGCAATTCTCGCTCAACCTTCGGGCCGATCTCCTGGGGACGCGTGTGCGGGTGACCGATGTGGAGCCGGGGCTCGTCGGCGGCACGGAGTTCTCGGCCGTGCGCTTCCGAGGCGACGCCGAGCGGGCCGCGAAGCTCTATGAGGGGGCCGATGCGCTGACCCCCGACGACATCGCCGAAACGGTCTTCTGGGTCGCGACCCTGCCGCCGCGTGTCAACATCAACACGATCGAAGTGATGCCTGTAACACAGGCGTCCGGGCCGCTTGCGATCCACAAGGCCGCGAAATGAAGCCCGTCTCCTGATCTATCGGGCCGCGCTGGGAGCGCCGTATCGGCTCCAAGTTTCAAGCGGCCAAGAAGCGGCTTTGTTGGCTCTTCGAGAGGACGGACGACATCGGCTTACTCGGCAGCCGGAGCCGGCATTTCTTCGGCCGCAAGGGTGACCTTGTTCTTGCCAGCGGACTTCGAGCAGTAGAGCGCCATGTCGGCGCGCCTGAAGACCTTTTCGGGATCGCCTGCGCCCTTGAACACCGCGACCCCGAAGGAGGCCGTGGCAACCGCGTATGGCAGGTTCCCGGCATGCTCGATCGTCGCCATCTGGACGCGGGTGCGCAACTCTTCGAAAAACGTCGTGATCGTGACGTGGCGCTCGCTTCTGACAAAGATCAAGAACTCCTCGCCACCGATGCGAAAGATGAGATCGCCAGGATTCGAGACCGCTTCCCGCAACAGTGCGCCCAGCTGCCGCAGAAGGGTGTCTCCGGCCGCATGGCCATAGATGTCATTGTATCTCTTGAAATTGTCGACATCCATGATGCCGACCGACCGGAACCAGCCATCGTCGTGGTGAGCCATGACGGCCCGCGCGTAATCGCGGACGTAAGCGTGCCGGTTCGGCAATCCGGTCAGATCGTCCACGGCTGCGCGGCGCGCCTCGGTCACGTCCTTGAAAATCCAGATGCGACCTTCGAGCCCCGTTCCCTTTTCGAAAGGTACGCTGCGCCGCGACACGATCCGCCCATCCTTGAACAGGAGTTCGTCTTCGGAGGTCTCCTGGGTGTTGCGGAGACGCTCGGGCTCGCTCATCAACTGGACGGGGTCGACAAGCAAGTGCATCGCTCTGGCAGCGAGGGCTGTTTCATCGCCGACACGAAGCAGTTCCTCCGAAACCGACCACGTCTTCCCGCAAGCCGCATTGGCATAGACCAGCGTCCCATCGTCCCGCATGATCAGCACACCATCCGGCAGACAGTCGAGAGCGCTTTCGAAAACCGAGGTTTCTTCCGTGGTGCGCAGCCTTTTGATCGAGCGAGGCACTTCTTCAAATGCTGCCATTCTGAAAACCGCGAAAGGAACAAATAGCAGCCTGTTTATAACATATGTGTATTAACGCCGGATTGAGGGATAATTTCGACCTTCTCGACGTCGGGCCGTCTGTGCCGTGGCAAAGGGAGATGTTCATGCGAAGGGCGGCAGAGGCCGAGATTTGGAGCTATGATGGACACTCGACCCCGCGTGAAGAGGTGAGTGTGTCCCCAAGCCGTACCGACCCTCAAGTGTTGGCGAGTGCCGGCGCCATCCTGACGGTCGATCTCGCAGCGCTGCGATCGAACTATCTTTGGCTGGCCGGACGTGCCGCCCCCGCCCGTTGCGCGGCGGTCGTCAAGGCGGATGCCTACGGGCTCGGGGCCTCCGTCGCTGCCCCGGCGTTCTACGAGGCGGGATGCCGCGCCTTCTTCGTCGCCCACCTGTCCGAAGGGCTCGACCTTCGTCCGATGCTCCCCGATGACGCGACCATCCACATCCTGAATGGGTTGCAACCCGGCGCCGAGCCCGCCTGTGCGGCGGCGGGGCTCGTGCCCGTCCTGAACGGTTTCGAACAGGTGGAGGCCTGGGCGCGCATCGGCCGACAGGACGGCCTTCGGCTTCCCGCCGTGCTCCAGATCGATTCCGGCATGTCGCGTCTCGGGCTTTCGCCCGAGGAGGTGGAGAGCCTGGCGACGCGGCCGGATCTCATCGAGGCGATCGACGTGCGATTGGTGATGAGCCATCTCGCCTGCGCCGATGAGCCGGACCACCCCGCCAATGCGGCGCAGTGGCAGAATTTCGAACGTTTGCGAGCCCTCGTGCCCCATGCCCCTCTTTCGCTGGCGAATTCGGGCGGCGTCTTGCTCGACGCGCGGTTCCGCTACGATTTGGCGCGCCCCGGCATCGCGCTTTATGGCGTGAGTCCGACTCCCGGCGTCGGCGAGGGGCTCATGCCGGTGCTGCGTCTCGACGCCCGCGTGATCCAGGTGCGCCAAGTGGCCGCCGGCACCGCGGTCGGGTACGGCGCAACCTTCCACGCGCCTTACCCGATGCGCGTCGCCACTATCGCGGTCGGCTATGCCGACGGCTGGCCGCGCCATTTGAGCAATAGAGGTGCCGCCTTCTTCGACGGCACGCGCCTGCCGATCGTCGGCCGCGTGTCGATGGACAGTATCACGCTCGACGTCACACCCTTGCCTGAAGGCACTTTGCAGCTCGGGAGCCTCGTCGAACTGATCGGGCCGCACCAGACGCTCGACGACGTGGCGGCCCAATGCGGCACGATTCCCTATGAAATCCTGACAGGGCTTGGGGGCCGCTATGCCCGGGTCTACCTCCACGCCGGGGATCGGCCGGTCGGCTCCTGATCATCGCCTCGACCTCGCCGAGGTTCAGCGCTATCGACGACCTTTGGGGTGTCGGTCCGCCGCTTGGATGTGGCCCGGCGAGGCAACGGGAGACGCCATCATGGCCGTCGCTTTCACACGCGAAGAGGATGTCGAGGCTGCCGCGGCTCACCTCCCGGACCGTCCCATCTCGTCGCATCGCAATCTCGTGACTCCGGAGGGTCTCGCGGCTCTCGACACGGCCTTGGCCGCCGCTTCAGCGGCCTTCACGGCCGCGCAGGCCAGCGGCGACGTGCGCAGTGACCGGACCGCGATGGCCCAGGCGGCCCGTGATCTCCGCTACTACCGGGCGCGCCGTGCCAGCGCCGAGCTCGTCGAGCGCACACCTGACGCGGACGTCGTGCGCTTCGGCGCCAGCATCACGGTCGACCGCGCGGATGGGCGGCGGCAAGTGTTCCACATTGTCGGCGAGGATGAAGCCGATGCGGCGCGCGGGTCCGTGTCCTATGTGTCGCCGTTGGCGCAGGCGCTGCTCGGCAAGAGCATCGGCGAGACGGCCACCGTGGCGGGAGGCGAGGTTGAGATCGTCGCCATCACGTGACACGGCCCGCTGGCCACCCAAACTGGACGCGCGTCTAAGACACCCAATGAAGCGCACAAGGATGGCCCTCGCCTCGCCGGCGCGGCCTGAAGACCGATCACCGAGGGCAGGGCATGAACGAAATCCATAAAAGGATCGCCGACGAACTCGGGGTGCGTGAGCCGCAGGTCGCGGCCGCCGTCGGCCTGCTGGACGGCGGCGCGACGGTGCCGTTCGTGGCGCGCTATCGCAAGGAGGCGACCGGCGCGCTCGATGACACGCAGTTGCGACGTCTCGAAGAACGGCTCACCTACCTGCGCGATCTCGAAACCCGCCGGGCCGCGATCCTGAAATCCATCGGCGAGCAAGGCAAGCTCGACGCGGCCCTGGCTGCCCAGATCCGGGCAGCCGACAGCAAGGGGCGGCTCGAAGATATCTATCTGCCATTTCGGCCCAAGCGCCGGACCAAGGCCGAGGCGGCCCGGCAGGCTGGGCTCGAACCCCTCGCCGACCTCCTTCCCGGCCAGCCCGAGCGCGACCCGGCCCTGGCGGCGCGGGCCTTTGTCGATGCCGACAAGGGCATTGCCGACGCTGCCGCGGCGCTCGAAGGCGCGCGCGCGATCCTGGTCGAGCGGTTCAGCGAACAGGCCGACCTCATCGGCCCGCTGCGCGAGACCATGTGGACGCGGGGACGGTTGACCTCGAAGATCAAGAAGGGCAAGGCCGAGTCCGGCGCCAAATTCAGCGACTATTTCGATTTCGCCGAGCCGTTCCCGAAACTGCCGTCGCATCGCATCCTGGCGCTGTTTCGCGGCGAGACGGAGGGTGTGCTCGATCTCACCTTCGATGCCGAGCCGGCCGTGGCCCCACCAGGGTCGAGCCCCTATGAGCCGCGGATCATGATGCGCTTCGGGCTTAGCGAGCGCGGGCGGCCGGGTGACATCTGGATGCGTGAAACCGTGCGGCAGGCCTGGCGCGGCAAGATCCTGCCCGGCCTGTCCAGTGATCTGCGAACGCGGCTGTGGGATGCGGCCGAGACCGAGGCCGTGCGGGTCTTCGCCGGCAACCTCCGGGATCTGCTTCTCGCGGCGCCGGCTGGATCGCGCCCCACGATGGGGCTCGACCCCGGATTCCGCTCGGGCGTGAAAGTGGCCGTGGTCGATGCGACCGGCAAGGTCGCGGCGACGGTCACGATCTACCCGCATGAGCCGCAGCGGCGATGGGACGAGGCGCTCGCGGTCTTGGGGCGGCTCGCCGTCCAGCATCGGGTGGAACTGATCGCGATCGGCAACGGCACCGCGTCGCGCGAGACCGACAAGCTGGCCGCCGATCTCATCAAGGCGCGGCCGGAGCTGGGTCTCACCAAGGTCACGGTGTCGGAAGCCGGCGCCTCGGTCTATTCGGCCTCGGCCTTCGCGTCGCAGGAATTGCCGGACCTCGATGTGACGCTCCGGGGGGCCGTGTCGATCGCCCGTCGTCTGCAGGATCCGCTGGCCGAACTCGTCAAGATCGACCCGAAGTCGATCGGCGTCGGGCAATACCAGCACGACCTCGGCGAGGGAAAACTGTCGCGCTCGCTCGAAACGGTGGTCGAGGATTGCGTGAACGCGGTCGGGGTCGATCTCAACACGGCCTCGGCGCCGTTGCTGGCGCGCGTGTCCGGTGTCGGCGCCGGTCTTGCCCAGGGCATCGTGGCCTTTCGTGACGCCAACGGGCCGTTTCCATCACGAAAGGCGTTGAAGAAGGTGCCGCGGCTCGGGCCGAAGGCGTTCGAGCAATGTGCCGGATTCTTGCGCATCAATGGCGGCGAGGATCCGCTCGACGCCTCGGGCGTCCACCCCGAAGCCTATCCGGTGGTCCGCCGCATTCTGGAGGCGGCCGGGACGCCGCTCAAGGCGATCCTCGGCAATGCCGCGACATTGCAGGCGCTGAAGCCGCAGAGCTTCGTCGATGCGACCTTCGGCCTGCCCACCGTGACCGACATTTTCGCGGAGCTCGAAAAACCCGGCCGCGATCCGCGCCCGGCCTTCAAGGTCGCGACCTTCAAGGAGGGCGTCGAGGCACTCAGTGATCTTGTGCCCGGAATGGTTCTCGAGGGCACGGTCACCAACGTGGCGGCCTTCGGGGCCTTCGTCGATATCGGCGTGCACCAGGACGGTCTTGTCCATGTGTCGGCCATGAGCAGGACCTTCGTGAAGGACCCACGGGCCGTCGCGAAACCGGGCGATACCGTGACCGTCAAGGTGCTGGAAGTCGACCGCGCGCGGAAGCGCATCGCGCTCACGCTTCGGCTCGACGATGAGATCGGCGCCAAGCCGGAGCGGCCTGCCCGTGAGACCCCGCGCAGCTTCGCGCCATCCACACCCGCAGCGCGGCCGGCGGCCGCAGCCGAGCCTTCAGGCGCGCTGGCGGAGGCGCTCCGACGCGCGAAGCAAGGCAAGTAGCCAGGCCTCGCTGCCGGGAGGGTCATCGGGCCAAGCCGAGTCCCGCTTGGGAGCGGAGTGCCTCCACCTCTATCGCTTGGTTGTCATCGCGAGCGAAGCGTGGCGATCCACGTCCCCGACGCTTCATGGATTGCCACAGCGGCTTCGCCGCTTCGCAATGACGTGGATGATGACGCCTTGCAGAGACCCGGGAAGCCGTCGCGGTCAGGTGCTCTTCGTCGATACCCAACGCTTCTCCCGCGCCGACCGATAGGCGAGCTCCACCAGCGACTGGATCTCGGCCCCCTCGGCAAAATCAGGCCCGAGCTTCTCACCCCCGGCGACGGCAACGAGAAAGTCCCGCACCTCGATCGCCTTGAGGTCGTTGAAGCCGATCTGGTGGCCCGAGGCGACGCAAAAGGCGCCATAGGGTTCGTGTTCGGGCCCGGCGAAGATGGTGCGGAACCCGCGCAGACCGGTCTTGTCGTCCGTGAAATAGACCCCGAGCTCGTTGAAGCGTTCCTGGGTGAACACGATGGCGCCTTTAGACCCGTAGACCTCGAAATCGTGCTGCATCTTGCGGCCCGTCGCGATCCAGTTCGCCTCCAGGCTGCCGGTGGCGCCGTTCTCGAAGCGCAGGAACAGGCGGGCGACATCGTCCACCTCGACGGCGCGCGTCTCGGTCGCGCCTTGGCTGACTGGACGGGCCGCGATGGGGGTTGCGATGTCGGCCATGAGTTCGATCACGGGGCCGACGAGATAGCGCGCCGTCGCGAGGATATGGCTACCGATATCGGCCAGGGCACCACCGCCGCCGGACGGGTCGAGGCGCCAGGCCCAGGGCACACGGGCGTCCGCCATGAAATCCTCGGCGTGAATGCCGCGAAAGGTGCGGATCTCACCGATCTCCCCATCCGCGATGAGGCGCTTGGCGAGCCCGAGCATTGGGTTCTTGAGATAGTTGAAACCAACCTGGGTCATGAGGCCGGCCGCCTCGGCCGCCTTCGTCATCTCCCAAGCGTCCGCCGACGTCGGCGCGAGAGGCTTCTCGCAATAGACATGCTTGCCGGCCGCGATGGCGGCCAGCGCCATCTCGCGGTGAAGTGTGTTGGGTGTGGTTATGTCGATGATCTGGATCTCGGGATCGTCAAGCAGGTCGCGCCAGTCGCCGGTCGAGCGGCGAAAGCCGAGCGCCTGGGCGGCCCGCGCGGCGGCCGGTGCGGTGACGTCCGCTAGGACCGCGAGATCGACATCATACGGCAGGTCGAAGACCCGGCTCGCTGTCGCGAAGCCGAGCGCATGTGTCTTGCCCATGAAGCCCGACCCGATCAGGCCGACACCGATTTTTTGTTTGCTGGTCATGCCAAGCTTCCTCCTCGGGACATGAAGCTATCGCGTAACCGGACCCACTGCGAGCATGCACGGGGCTCGGCGGGTGCTGTGTCCCTTCGCCCTGTAAGCGGCGACCGCATTCACATCTCTCGGCGGAGCTTCATGAAATTCCCCTCTCCACAAGGGAGAGGGGAGAAAACCGCGCCAGGCCTTCGGACAATGTGTGAATCCGAGCGCCGCTTGCGGGTCGAAGGGTCAAAACCAGCCATCGGCGAACAGTCGGACCCGATGCACCTTAATATAAGCTTGCAGATAAGACGGCAGGTTCAGTGGGACGAGGGAGTGAACTCCCTCGATCTTACCCGCGCGACGGCAATTGCCGGATCAATCCATCCGCCAGCGTGGTGAGCAGCAGGCGACACGAGGCGGCGCCCGCGTCATGGAAGCCGCGTGATCGCTCGCCGAGGCGGCTCGCGCGGCCGATCTTCGCCACCATGTCGCGGGTCGACTCGAAGCCCCGGTCGGCGCCCGCCTTGAGGGCGGTGAGGCAGTCCGCGAAGGGCTCTCCGCGCGCCGCCGCGGCCTCATAGGCATCCGCGGCCGGGACGAGGACATCGACGAGCGACTTGTCGCCCTGCTTGGCCTCGCCGAGGTCGACCACGGCCGCGATGCCCTTGCGCAGCATGAGGCCGAAACTGTCGCGATCGAGCACGGTCCGGCCGCGCAGGAAGGTCGACATGTCGAGGAAGAAGCTGCCGTAGAGCGGCCCCATCGAGCCGCCGATCTCGTCGAGGAGCGTCTCGGCAAGCGTGCCGAAGCCTTCGCCGAGGCCCTGTGGCGCCGCAGCGAGCCGCTGGCCCGTCATGCGGAAGCCCTTGCTCATGTTGACGCCATGGTCGCCGTCGCCGGTGGCACCGTCGAGTTCGCTGAGGTACGCGGCTTTGTCCACGATGGCCTTGACCATGTCGCCGAGGATCGGCCCGGCGGCTGTCAAATCAACGCTGTCGGTCATGGCTCAAGCTCCCGGAACAGTGAGGCCGATCGAGCGCGCGGGCTTGCCGATCAGCCGGTCGAGTTCGCCGTCGAGACGCGTCAGCGTGATCGACGCCCCCATCATTTCGAGCGAGGTGAAATAATTGCCGACGAAGCGGTGACGGATCGTCAGGCCGTGGGCCGCCAGGATCTCGGCCACATGCGTGTAGAGGATGTAGAGCTCCATCACGGGCGTGGCGCCCAGACCCGAGAGCAGCACCGCCACGTCCTCGCCCCGGCCGAACGGCAGGTCGGGCAGGATCGTGTCGAGCATCAGGGCCGCCATCTCGCGCGCGGGCTTCACCGGCATCACGGCCACGCCCGGCTCACCATGGTGACCGATGCCGACTTCCATCATGCCGGGCTCGATGGTGAAATTGGGCTTTCCAGCGGCCGGGATCGTACAGGCCGAAAGGCCGATGCCAACGCTGCGTGTGCTGTCGATCGCCTTCTGGGCGACCCCGATCACGGCATCGAGGTCGGCGCCCTCCGCCGCAAGCGCCGCGCCGGCTTTCCACATCAAGACCTCGCCCGCGACACCCCGGCGCTTGCCGATCTGGTCCTTCGGGGCGGAGGCGGCGTCGTCATTGGCCACCACGGTCTTGACCGTCAGTCCGTCGCGTTCAGCGAGTTTTACGGCCATCTTCACGTTCATGTTGTCGCCGGCATAATTGCCGTAGAGGCAAGCGACGCCGCGCCCGCCGTCCGCCGCCTTGAAGGCGGCCTCGAAGGCGCGCGCCGTCGGCGAGGCGAAGACTTCGCCGGTTGCGACCGCGTCGACCAATCCGGGGCCGACGAAGCCGATGAAGGCCGGCTCATGGCCGGAGCCGCCGCCGGTCACGATACCGACCCGGTTCGTCACCGGCTGCACGGCCCGGAAGACGCGGGCATGCGGCGTCGTGATGACGAGATCCGGATGGGCCGCCACGATGCCGGCCAGGGCTTCCGCCGCGACGTCGTCGGGATCGTTGATGATGCGATTGAGAGGCACGGGAGCGTCCTTCGTCATTGGATCGTGTAGCCGCCGTCGATCGCGAGATCGGCGCCGTTGACCATGGCGGCCGCCGGGCTCGCGAGATAGAGGACCGCGAGCGCGATCTCCTCGGGCTGGGCGAAGCGGCGGGACGGGATCAGCTTCTTCATGGCTTCGCCGACCTCTCCCGCCCAGGCCTTCTTGCCGAGTTCGGTTTCGACCACGGTGGGGCTGATGCTGTTCGTCGTGATGCCGTGCGGACCCCATTCGAGGGCCATGACCTTGGTCATCCCGACGATCGCGGCCTTGCTGGTGCAATAGGCGACGTGGGATTGCAGCGCCACGGTCGCGGCCTGCGACGCGAGGTTGACGATCCGCCCGGTGCGGCGGCCGATCATGTGGCGGCCGGCGGCCTGCGCGAAGAGGAACGGCGCGGTCAGGTTCACGGCGAGCGTCAGGTCCCAGTCGACGCGCGTGGCCTCCTCGGCGGGAGCGAGGCGGACGATCCCGGCGTTATTGATCAGAATATCGAGTTGGCCGAATTGTGCGACCACCTGGTCCACGACCTGCTGCGGCGCGTTATCAGCCGTCACGTCGATTTCGATCCCGACGTGACCCTCACCCAGCGCCTGCGCGGCCTTCATGACGGCAGGGTCGCGATCCACGAGCGCCACGCGGGCGCCCCGCGCCGCGAGCGCGGTCGCGATGGCGGCGCCGATGCCGGCCGCGCCGCCAGTCACGAGCGCGGTCTGGTTGCGCAAAGAAAAAGCGGTGTCGAAGTCGAAACGATCCATCCTAGGTTTCCTCCTCTTGTCGTTGGCATGCGGTGCGAGTTCAGGCATCGACGATCGTGACATTCACCTTCTGCTCTGCCAGACGCTCGCGGTCATGTGCCGGCAGGCCGGCATCGGTGATCACCACATCGAAGGCGTCGAGCGCGGCGAGCCGGTTCAAGGCCGTCACACCGAATTTGCTGCTGTCGACGATCAGCACCCGGGTCTGCGCGATGCTCATCAGGGCTCGCTTGATCTTCAGGACTTCCTCGTCCTGGTGGTAGGCGACGCCGCTCAGCACCGCCGAGGTCGACATGAAGCAGATGTTCGCCCTGAGCGACGCGATGGCGTTTTCGCAGATCAGGCCGAAGAAGGCGTTGAGCCGCGGGTTATGGGTGCCGCCGAGGCCGATCAACTGGATGCCATGCGCCTCCTTGAGCTGATCGATCATGGCGATGCCATTGGTGATCACATGCAGAGGCGTGCGGCTCAGCAGGTGCGGCGCCATCAGCAGCGTCGTGGTCGATTCGTCGAGGATGATGGACTGGCCGGGCTGCACGAGATCGGCGGCGGCGCGCGCGATGGCTGACTTCTGTCGCTCAGCCAGATGCGTGCGGTAGGAGAAGCTGCTCTCCACCGTGTTCGATTCGTGGATCGTGACGCCGCCATGCTGCTTGCGCACCATGCCGCGCTCGGCAAGCGCATCGAGATCGCGATGGATCGTCATCCGGCTCACGCCGAAGCGGGCGGCGAGTTCGTCGACCTGCGCCGAACCGCGTCGCACGATCTGCTCCAGCATCAGCTTACGCCGGTTGTCGATGGCGCCGGCGCTGCGTCCTCTATCCGGCGCGGCCTCGTCCAGCTCTGGCGGGGCGGAGGCCGCACCACCGCCGACGCCTTCACCCTCCTCGGAAGAAGGTGGCGAGCCGTCACTTGTTGTGCGGACCGGCTGGTCGGCAAGCGTTGTGGGCAGGGCACGCACGTGGGCGGGATGTCTCTGAACGAGGTGGCTGCCGCCCGGCGGGAGCCGGACGGCAGGAGAGGCGACCTTACTGGTTGGCGTATTTGCCGGAGGCCATGTTGGCCTTGATCAGCTCCGGCAGGCCGGCGATGAACTTGTCGGCATTGTCGAAGAGCTGGTCGTAATATTTGTTCACGTCCGCCTTGGTGATGCCGGGCATCTGCAGCATCGCCTCCTTCGGGACTTCCTTGCCCTGGACGTGATTGATCGCGACCTGCACGGCCATGCCGAGTTCAAGCGCACCGTTCTGCAAGTTCGTCTGGATCATGTCGCCGGAACGGACCGCGCGCAACCCGTCCTTGATGGCGTCGACGCCCGAGACCGGGATCTTACCATTCAGGCCCTTCTCCTTCAGGGCCTGGATGGAGCCGATCGCCATATCGTCGTTTTCCGAGATCAGGCCATTGATGTCCTTGCCATAACGCGACAGCCAATCCTGCATCAGCTTATAGGCCTGCGTGCGCTCCCAGTTTGCCGGCTGCATGGCCAGCACCTTGATGTCGGGATTCTTGGCCAGCACGTTTTGAATGCCCTTGGTGCGGTCGATCGCACCGGACTGGCCGACCGGCCCCTGCATGATCACGACATTGCCCTTGCCGTGCAGGGCGTCCACGACTGCCTGCGCTTCCTGCTCCCCGGCGCCGACATCGTTCGGGCCGACGTAGGACACAAGCTTCTCGGCTTCGGGGCCGCTGATCGACAGGTTCGTCGCGATCACCGGGATGCCGGCGGCGGTCGCCTGGGCGATCTGCGGTCCGAGCGTCGATGAATTCACCGCCGCGATGATGATGACGTCGACCTTCTGGTTGATGAACTGCTGGATCTGAGAGATCTGCGTGTTCACATCGCTCTTGGCGCTTTGCCACAGAAGCTTGGCGTTGTTGGCCTTGGCGATGGCCTCGGCGCCTTGCTTGCCCCAGGCGATGAAGGAGGTCATGTCATAGGCCGTAAAACCGATGACCGGATTGGCCTTGTCGGCGAAGGCCGGGCTGGCGAACATCAGGGCGGCTGTGGCGAACAGGGCGGCTTTCAGGCCGGTGCGCTTGGACATCATGTGGCTTCCTCTCCGTGAGCTTTGCTTGGCGACGGTCGACGGGGCTCAGTCGTCTTTCCGGTTCAGGGCCGAGTCGATGTAGACGGCCCCGATAATGATCACGCCCTTGATGATCAGCTGGTAGAAGGGCGAGACGTTCAGGATGTTCAGCCCGTTATCGAGCACCCCGATGATCATGAAGCCGAACACCGTGCCGAAGATCGAACCGCGACCGCCCATGAGGCTGATGCCGCCGATGACCGCCGCCGCGATGGCGTTGAGCTCGTAGCCGGTACCGGTGGTGGCAATGCCCGCCGTCGCCCGGGAGGCGAGCACGACGCCGGCAAGCCCGGCCAGAAGGCCGCTGATCGTGTAGACGGTGAGCCGGATCGCGCGCAGATCGACGCCGGCCACGCGCGCCGCCTGCGGATTGCCGCCCGTGGCATAGATGTGCATGCCGAGACGCGTCCGGGTCAGCAGGACCCAGGACGACAGCACGGCCAGGATCATCAGCAACACCGGTACGGGAAAGCCGTAGAACTGGTCGCTGACGGCCAGGAATGGGTCCGACAGTCCCGAGATGGGTTGGCCGTCGCTCAGAACATAGGCGATGCCGAGCGCGATCGTCATGGTCCCGAGGGTCGCCACGAAGGCCGGCACGCGGGCAATGGCCACTAGGGCCCCATTGAGGAGCCCGATCGCGCCGCCAGCCAGAATGCCGGTCGCCACGGCCGCCACGGTCCAGGGCGTGCCGTCCCGCTGCGCCACCATGGCGGCGGCCACGCCCGCCATGCCGACGACGCTGCCGACCGAGAGGTCGATGCCGCCCGTCAGGATCACGTAGGTCGCGCCAGTCGCCAGCAGGGCGTTGGTCGAGACCTGAAGCAGCACGACATTAAAGTTCGACAGCGTGAAGAAGCTAGCGTTTGAGACCCCGAGCACCGCCACGAAGACGAACAACACGAGGACCAGCGCGTAGCGGAGCAAGAGCTCCTTGGCGTTGAACTTCGGACGAGCGGCCGCCGCCGAAGCGAGGTCGGCCGAAGAAAGGGCGGCTTGATCAGGCTGCATCTTTTGTCTTTCCCATGGCGAGCCGCAGGATGCTTTCCTGGTTCACGTCCTCGCGCCCAAGTTCACCCACGATGGCGCCCCCGCGCATGACGACGATGCGATGGCTGAGATTGATCAGTTCCGGCATGTCCGAGGAGGCGAGCAGCACCGCGACCCCCTGTTCGGCGAGATCGTGGATCAGGCGGTAGATCTCGCTGCGGGCTCCGACATCGATGCCGCGGGTGGGCTCATCCAGAATGAGCAGACGCGGCACGTCGGTGACGAGCCACCGGGCCAGCGCGATCTTCTGCTGGTTGCCGCCGCTGAGATGGGCGACCGTCTGGCCGAGCTTGGCATATTTCACCCGCGTGCGCTTCAGCACGTCGAGGGTTCGCTTGCGCCGATCGGCATTGTCGACGAACCCGCCCGAGCCCGTGAACCGGTCGAGATGCGGCAACGTCACATTGTCGAGGATCGACAGGGATGTCAGCACGCCCGCGAGCTTGCGGTCTTCGGGCACGAGCGCGATGCCGTTGCGGATCGACGCGGCGGGATTGGATAAGCCCAGCGGCTTGCCGTCGAGCCAGACCTCGCCCTCGGCCTTGCGCAACCCGTAGAGGGCCTCGAGCAGCTCGCTGCGCCCGGCGCCGACGAGGCCGCCAAGCCCGAGGATCTCACCCGCATGGACCGTGAAATTGTTGCGGGCCTGGTAGCCAGCCACCTTGAAGTCCTTGACCTCGATGACCGGCTTCCGGGTGCGCTTGATTTCGCGATTGGGGAACATGTCTTCGAGGTCGCGCCCGACCATGTCGGTGATGATCTGGCGTTCCGTCAGCGAGGCGGTCGGGTCATGCCGGATGATGGCGCCGTCGCGCATGATCGCGACCGTGTCGGAGATCTGCTCGATCTCCTCCATGCGGTGACTGGTGTAGAGGATGCAGGCGCCGCGCGCGCGCAACAGGCGGATGACCCGGAACAACTGCTCGGTCTCGCGTGAACTGAGCGACGAACTCGGCTCATCCATGAGCACGATGGTCGAATCGCGTGACGTGGCCTTGATGATCTCGATCATCTGCGTCGCGGCGACGCCAAGCCGCCGCATCGGAGCCTCGGGGTCGATGTCGAGGCCGAACTCGCCGAGGAGCCGGCGAGCCTCCGACACCATTTCGCCCCGGCGCAGGAGACCAAGCGCCCGGGTGCGTTCCCGGCCGACGAGCAGGTTCTGCCACACCTTCATGTCGGGGATCGGCAGCAGTTCCTGCGGGATGATGGAGACGCCCAGTTTCTGGGCATGGCGGGGCACGAAACTATAGACCGGCGCACCGTGGATCGTCAGGACACCGCGATCGGGTGTCAGCTGCCCCGAGATGATCTTGAAAAGGGTGCTTTTGCCGGCTCCGTTTTCGCCGGCGAGGACGTTCACGGTGCCGGGCAGGAACCGGGCCGTCAGATCGCGCAGCACCGGAATGCCGTCGAACCCCTTGCAAATGCCATTGAACGCGAGCGCCGGCTTGGCGGTATCGAGCGTCGGTTCTTGCTCTGCCAAAGGGGCCGGCTTGTCGATCATCTGCCCGCTCGTCGCACGTTTCCGGTCCGCTCCCGCCAACTTATGTGACGATTCAGCGGCATTTAAAGCGAATATCACATTCGCCGTGATATTCGTAACATTCCTGTGTTATCCGTCAAGCTGGAATGTTATCCTGCCAGCGAGGAAAAACCGCCGAAGAGCGGCCAAACTGGGAGAGATCCATGCTGCTGGGCCTCGATTGTGGATCGACGTCCGTCAAAGCCGTGTTGTTCGATGAAGCTGGCCGGACGATTGCAACCGGCGGCCGCCGCACCGAGGCCCTGCATCCCGGGCCGGGCTTCGTCGAAAAGGACATGGAGGGTTTGTGGCGTGCGGGTGCCGCCGCGATCCGGGACGCGCTGGCAAAGAGCGGCACGGCGCCAGAGCGGGTCGATGCCATCGGCGTGACGGCGCATGGCGACGGGCTCTACCTCGTCGACCGCGCCGGACGGCCTCTCGGCTGCGGCATCCAATCCGTCGACAGCCGCGCCCTCGCGATCACGGGCGAGTGGGCGGCGTCCGGCCAACTGGCGGCAGTCGAACGACTCTCGGCGCAGCGGCCCTATCCCTATAGCGCGACGACCCTGCTGGCCTGGATCAAACGGCATCAGCCGGAGCGCTACGATCACATCGGCCACGTGATGTTCTGCAAGGACTGGCTTCGGACCTGCCTGACGGGCGTGGTCGCCACCGATCCCACCGATGCCAGCACGGCCTTCACCGACCCGCAGACCCAGGCCTACGACCCGGCGATCCTGTCGATCCTGGACCTCGCCGCCGTTAGGCCGGCTCTGCCGCCGATCCTGCCGAGCAGCGGCTCCATGGGGCGCGTCACGGCCGAGGCGGCCGCGCTCACCGGCTTGGTGGCGGGGACTCCGGTCACAGGCGGCATGCATGACGTGACGGTCAGCTGCGTCGGTCTCGGCAATCTCGATCCTGGCGCCTTGTCGATCACGGCCGGGACCTTCAGCATCAACGAGACATTGTCGGACCGCCTGGTGGTCGATGCCCGTTGCGCGGCCCGCGCCGGGCTGAAGCCCGGACAATGGAACAACATGTCCATCTCGCCAGCTTCGTCGAACACGGTCGACTGGTTCCTGCAGACGGCCTTTCGGGCCGAGTGGGAGGCCGATGCCGGGGGCGGCCCTGCGCTCTGGGCGCAGATCGAGGCGGACCTCGCCGCACCGACCGCCGCGGACGCGCCCTTGTTCCACCCGTTCCTGTATGGCTCACCCTACAATGCGCCGGCGAGCGCCAGCTTCTTCGGCCTGCGCTCGTGGCACGGCCGGGCCGACATGCTGCGCGCCGTGATCGAGGGGGCCGTCTTCAACCACCGTTTTCACGTTGACGTGCTCCGCTCCATCTTCCCTGTTGATCGTGCCTCGATCACCGGGGGCGGGTCGTCCGCGCCGCGCACGGCACAACTCTTCGCCGACGCGCTCGGTCTGCCGGTTGAGATCCCCGAGGCCACCGAGATCGGCGCGCTCGGGGCGGCCCTGGTGGCCGGTGTGGGGGCTGGCCTTTACGCGTCGCTCGATGATGCGGTCGCGCGTGCGTGCCGGATCGCTGCCCGCTACGTCCCTGATCCCGACCGCCAGGCGGCGCTCAGCCGCCGGTATGACCGCTATCTCGGTCTGGTGGAGGCGGTCCGGCCGTTCTGGTCGGCCACCGAGACGACGTCGATGCGTCCGGCGAAGTGAGACGGTCCTCCACGCTCTTTAGAGTGAGCGGCCTGCGACGCCTCCGGATGGAGGGTGTCGCGGCTGGACGACGAACTGACAGATTTCCAGGATGGCCGCGATGTCCCTAGTTCCCGTCACGTCCTCCCGGGCCTCGACCTTCGATCGATTGAAGGCCCATCCTCAGCTCGACGTTCTGATCGTCGGTGGCGGCATCAACGGCGCCGGCACGTTCCGCGATCTGGCGCTGCAGGGCGTCGACTGCCTGCTCGTGGACAAGGGGGATTGGTGCTCGGGCACCAGCGCCGCACCCTCGCGGCTCATTCACGGCGGCCTGAAATATCTGGAGACAGGGGAGTTCCGCCTCGTCGCGGAATCGACCCGAGAGCGCAACCTGCTGCTCCGCAATGCCCCTCATCTCGTGAAGCCACTTCCGACCGCGGTGCCGATCCGCTCCTATGGCGGCGGCGTCGTGCCGTCGATCAAGCGCTTCTTCGGCCGTAAGGCCAAGCTGGCCGACCGCGGCGTCTTCATCGTCGAACTCGGCCTCGCGCTTTACGACTGGCTCGGGCGCAAGCACAAGGTGATGCCCCGGCACGGTCTGGCGTTAAGGGCCGCCACGCGCCGACGCTTTCCCGCCATGGCGCCGGACATCCTGGCCGTGTCGACCTATTACGACGCGCGGGTCACCCAGGCCGAGCGCCTCTGCTTCGAACTGGTGGCCGATGGAGAGGCGGCACATCCGGGCGCCCGAGCCCTCAACTACACGGCCGTAACAGCCGCTGCCGGCGGCTGCGTGACCCTGACCGATACCGTGACCGGAGACACTGTGACGGTCGCGCCGCGCGTGGTCGTCAATGCGGCAGGCCCTTGGATCGATACGGTCAACCAGACGATCGGCCTCAACAAGCGCTACATCGGCGGCACCAAGGGTGCCCATCTCGTGGTCGACAATCCCGAGCTGGTCCGGCAGCTCGACGGGCACATGATCTATTTCGGCTCGCCCGACGGACGCATCTGCCTCGTCTACCCATTCTATGGCCATGCCCTGATCGGTTCGACCGACATCCCGGCCGCCAATCCCGATACGGTCGTCTGCGAGGACAGCGAAGCCGAATATATGCTGGCGATGGTGCGCGAGGTCTTTCCCGGCCTGCCGCTCGGCCTCGACCAGATCGTTTACCGCTACGCCGGGATCCGTCCGCTCCCGGCCGCGCAGGTCGATGATCCCGGCGAGATCAGCCGCGATCATTCGATCGGCCGTGACACGCTGCCGGGCACGAGCATCCCACTGCTGTCGCTCGTGGGCGGCAAATGGACGACGTTCCGGGCCTTTGCGGCTCAAACCTCGGACGTGGTGCTGAAGGCGCTCGGGCGGCAGCGGCGGAGCGAGACGCTGTTCGTTCCGATCGGCGGCGGCCGTGGCTTCCCCGTCTCGGCCACTGAGCGCCGCGCATGGGTGGCGCGAGTCGTGGCCTCGCATGGCATCGATGCGGCGCGGGCCGAAACCCTGCTCGACCGCTATGGCACGCGGGCCGAGGCGCTCCTGTCGCACCGTGACGGCCCTGATGCGGCTCTCGAAAGCCTTCCGGGCTACACCACAGGTGAGATCCGGGCCGTGATCCTGACCGAGCAGGTCGTACACCTGGCGGATCTTCTGCTCCGCCGCCTCCCGATCGGCGTCTCGGGCGAGCTGAATGCCGAAGTGGTGGCCGAGGTGGCGACCCTGGCGGTCTCCACCCTGCAATGGACCGAGACGACCCGGCATCAACAGGTCGAGGCCCTGATCAGGATGGCCCGAGACCGCCACGGCATCAGATTGGAGCGCCAGGAGGTGGCCCGCGATGCCGTGGCGACCTAGATTGATTGCATCGAACCTATAACACTGGAGGGAAAAATGGAATATCGACAGCTCGGCCGGTCCGGCCTCAAGGTCTCGGTGCTCACCATGGGCACCATGACGTTCGGCGGCAAAGGCGGCTTCGCCAAGGTCGGCGATACCGATGTCGCCGGGGCGCGGCGGCAAATCGACATGTGCGTCGAGGCCGGCATCAACCTGTTCGACACGGCCGACGTCTATTCCGCCGGCCTCTCCGAGGAGATCGTCGGCGAGATCGTCGAAGCGAAGCGCGATGATCTGCTGATCGCCACGAAGGCGCGCTTTCCCATGGGACCGGGGCCGAACGACCGGGGCCTGTCGCGCCATCATATCATCCGGGCTTGCGAGGCCAGCCTCCGGCGGCTGCGGACCGATTATATCGACCTCTACCAGGTGCACGAGTGGGACGGCCTGACGCCGCTCGACGAAACGCTCGAGGCACTCGATGCGCTGGTCCAGTCCGGCAAGGTCCGCTACGTCGGCGCCTCGAACTATTCCGGCTGGCACCTCATGAAGGCGCTCGGCATCGCCGAACGCAACCACCTGCCGCGCTTCGTCAGCCAGCAGATCCACTACACGCTGCAGGCGCGCGAAGCCGAGCAGGAACTGGTTCCGATCTCGATTGACCAGGGCCTGGGCATCCTGGTCTGGAGCCCGCTCGCCGGCGGTCTTTTGACGGGCAAGTATCGGCGTGGCCAAGCGGAGCCCTCCGGCCGCAAGCTCAATCAATGGACCGAGCCGCCGGTCCATGACACGGAAAAACTCTACGATATCGTCGATACGGTTGTGAGCATCGCGGAAGCGCGCGGCACGTCGGGTGCGGCCGTTGCGCTCAGCTGGTTGTTGGGCCGGCCAGGCGTCACCAGCGTCATCGTGGGCGCCCGGACGGACGAACAGCTCGCCACCAACCTGAAGGCCGCCGAACTCACGCTCAGCGCTGAGGAGCGGGCGCGGCTCGACGCCGTGAGCCAGACGCCACTCGCCTACCCCTACTGGCATCAGGCCAATACGGCGAACGACCGGCTCGGGCCGGCCGATCTGTCGCTGATCGGACCGCACCTCAAGAAATAGGCAGGATGTGGACGGGGCCGTCGACCGCGACCGCGACGGCCTCGCCGATCTGGTGTTCGGCTCGGCTTGGAACACTCAGCCGCAACGGCGGCAGGTCGGGGGCCGATGCCAGCCGGACCTGGATCGTGCAGGAGGCACCGCCGAAGCTGATCCCGACGACCTCACCGGTCGATGCGGCGGCGGGGGCCTCAGCGATCGTCGAGACATGAAGTTGTTCGGGCCGCAGCATGAGCTGGCACGGGCCCGGATCTGTCGAGAGATCCGCGGCAAAGCACCCCAAGGCGCAATCGACTTTGCCCTGCGCCACGGTGGCCGGCAGCAAAATGGCGTCGCCCAGGAAGGCCGCCACCATGGCGTCCTTGGGTCGAAGATAGAGGTCGCGAGGCGCGCCGATCTGGCGGAACCGCCCGTCGTGCATGACCGCCACCTGATCCGCGAAGGACAGCGCCTCGGCCTGGTCGTGGGTCACCAGCACGGTGGTTATGGCCTTTGCGGCGAGAAGCGCCGCCACGGCCTCTCTGGTCGCGGCGCGCAGGCCGGTGTCGAGCGCCGAGAAGGGCTCGTCGAGGAGCATCAGTGACGGCTCGCGCGCCAGGGCGCGGGCGAGCGCCACGCGCTGCTGCTGGCCGCCTGACAATTGGTCCGGCCGTTTGTCGCGCATCGCGCCGGGCAGGCCCACGAGATCCATCAGGCCCGCCACGGTGCCGGCGCGAGAGGGGTCTCGTCGTGACAGTCCGAACCCGATATTGTCGGCCACGCTGAGATGGGGAAACAAGGCCCCATCCTGCATCACGACGCCGATGTTGCGGTGGTGGCTGGGCACCGGCGCACCCTCGCCGAAGAGCACGCGGCCGTCGAGCGCCAGCCGCCCCGCGTCGGGTTGCTCGAAGCCGGCGATCAACCGCAGCAGGGTCGTCTTGCCGCAGCCTGAGGGACCGACGATGGCGGTCCGGCTGCCTGACGGTACCCGAAGGTCGACCCCGGCGAGGGCCTCCATGCTGCCGAACGTCTTGCGCAGGCCTTGCAGATCGAGCCCACTCACGGCGCGCCGGGCCGGAAGCGGGCGCGCAGCAGAACGACGAGCGGGAGGGATACAAGCATCATGATGAGGGCATAGGGGGCGGCGGCGGCATAGTCGAGTTCCCCGCTCAGCGCCCAGAACGCCATGGCGAGCGTGCGGGTTCCGTTGGGCGCCAGCATCTGGGTGGCGGTCAGTTCGTTGGCGATGCCGAGCGCGACCAGGACAGCCCCGGCCGCCGCGCCCGGGGCCGCGATGCGCAGTGTCACGGTCAGGAGTGCCGCCACAGGCGAGCGGCCAAGGCTTGCGGCCACCCGCTCCAGCTCGATCGGTGTCAGCGCAATGCTGCCGCGGAGCGCAATCAACGCCCGCGGCAGAAACAGGACCGCATAGGCCAGCAGCAGGGTGAGGGTCGTCTGATAGAGCGAGGGCGCGGCGTGGATCGCGAAGGTGACGAGCCCCAAGGCGACGACGACGCCTGGCAGCGCGCCGACGAGGGTGTGGCTCCCCTCGATGATGCGGGTCACGGACCCAGGCAGGCGCACTGACATCCAGGCAGCGGGCAGGGCCGCCAAGGTCGTCAGGAGTCCACCCGCCAGCGCAAGGACGACCGTCTGGCCGAGGGCGGGGCCGAGGCTATCCCATTGCCAGATCGCAGTGCCCCCCACGACGAGCCAGCGCCCGAGCGTCACGAGCGGTACGCCGACCGAGGCTGCCGCGAGCAGCCCACAGGCTGCCAGGATCGGGAAGGTGGCGCGGCCAAGCTGCCGCCGGCCTACAGGGCGCGGCGCGCCCGAGCCGCCTCTCGCGTGACGTTCGCCGCCCCGGATCGCGGCCTCGACGCGCAACAGCAGCAGGCAGCAGAGCACCAGCACACCGGCCAGCATGTTGGCGGCCGGCCCATTGAAGCTTGATTGGAACTGGTCGACGATGGCCGTGGTGAACGTATCGAAACGGATCATCACGAAGAGACCGTATTCGGCCAGAAGGTGCAGACCGACCAGGAGCCCGCCGCCGCAGAGCGCCACGCGAAGTTGCGGCAGCACTGCCCGCCTGAAAGCGGCCCAGGGAGCCAGACCCAGCGATGCCGCGGCGTCTTCGAACGCCGGATCGATACGCCGCAGCGCCGCGACCGCTGGAAGATAGACGAAGGGAAAATAGGCCAGCACGGAGACCAGCAGGCCGGCCGGCAGGCCGTTGAGGCTTGGCGCCACCGTGGCCCAGGCATAGCCTTGCACGAAGGCCGGGATTGCCAGCGGCAAGAGGAAGGCCCACGCCCAAAGTCGTGCGCCGGGGAGGTCGCTGCGTTCGGTCAGCCAGGCGAGGCCGAGCGCCAGGCTGACGCAAAGCGGCACGGCAATCCCGACGAGCAGCGCCGTGTTGACCAGCAGTGTCCCCACGCGCGGCCGGAACACGAGGGCCGAGATCAGCGGCCCCCCGGCCTGCGCGATCATGATCGCCACGAAGGCGATGGGGAGCAGGGCCGCCAGCGCCACAGCGAGAGCCGGCCCCGCCAAGGCCGGCGGGACCGCAGTCCGACGAACGATGCTCATGCGGCGGCCGGATCCCTCCGGCTCAGGTCACATGAGGCCGGCATTGGTCATCAGGTCCGTCACGGCCTTGCTGTTCAGCGTGGATGGCTCCGTCTTGGGCGCCTGCAGGTCGGCGAGAGGGACGAGCTTCGGGTTCGACGCCGCGTTCACCCCAACCGCATATTCGAAGGACGTTCCGGTTTTCAGCACCTCCTGGCCCCCCTTGCCGGCGACCCATTTGAGGAAGGCCTGCGCCTCCGCCGGGTGCTTGCTGGACGCCAGTACGCCGCCGCCCGACAGGCTCACGAAGGCGCCCGGATCGCCATTGCGAAAATAGTGAAGCGCCACATTGCCGCTGTTCTCGCCGGTCTTCGCCTGATCGCCGAAATAGTAATAGTGATAGATCACGGCCCCTTCGATCTGCCCGGCATTAACGGCCTTCATGCAGGTGCTGTTGCCCTTGTACGGGACGGCATTGTCCTTCATGGCCTTGAGCCACGCGGATGTCGCCGCCTCGCCCTTGAGCTGCAGCATGGCGCTGACGATGGCCTGGAAATCCGCGCCCGTGGGCGAAGCGGCCCAGCGGCCCTTCCAGGCCGGCTCGGCGAGGTCCATGATGGATTTCGGCAGGTCGGCCGGCTGCAGCTTCGTCTTGTTGTAGGCAAAAACGGTGCTACGGGCCGCAACTCCCACCCAATGGCCATCGGCCGCCTTGCAGGTCTCGCACACTTCCGCGAGCGTGGCCGGATCGACCGGAGCGAAGAGCCCGGCCTGGTCGACCAATGTCATGGCCGGGGAGTTTTCCGTGAGGAACACGTCGGCCGGGGAGGCGGCGCCCTCCTGCACGATCTGGTTGGCGAATTCCGTGTCACCGCCGTTGCGCAGCACGACGTTGATCCCGGTGTCGCGGGTGAAACCGGCGGCCCATTCCTTGCCGAGGCTCTCGTGCTGGGCGTTGTAGACCGTGATCGTCTCGGTCGCGCGTGCGGCTCCCCCAAGGGGAACGGCCACGACAAGGGATAGCAATGCGCCTCGAAAGCTGAAAAACGACAATGTCACGACCACTCCTTCGTCCTGCACAACAGGCCGGCGAGGTTCTTCGATAGTTTTAGGGTGTCGTCAAATAGTTTAATCTAGAAATAGAACAAGTAAAAAGTGGTATATTGGAATGAATATAAAGTTGAACGCGGTCGCCTGCATAGCGGAAGGCCAGATGCCGTTATCTGACCTTCTGAGAGGGATGGTTTCTCGCGACCCTTTGCGTGATCCAGCCAGTGCCTAAAGGTGGCTCAATCCGCCTCCGCCCATGCCTTCATCAGGCCATGCGCGATGGCCATCGGGGGTGGGCACAGAATGCCACCCGGATGCGTCCCGGCGAGGATTGCGCGGACATCCTGGCGGGTGAACCAGCGCGCGTCTTCGAGTTCCGTCCGGTCGATCGTGATGGTCTCCGACACGGCTTCGGCGATACAGCCGATCATCAGCGATGCCGGAAAGGGCCAGGGCTGCGAGGCCAGGTAGGTGACGTTCCCGGCCTCGATTCCCGATTCCTCCTGCAGCTCGCGCCGCACCGCCGCCTCGATCGTTTCTCCCGGCTCGAGGAACCCGGCCAGGCAGGAATACATGCCGGGCACGAAGCGTGGCTGGCGGCCGAGCAGGCAGCGGTCGCCTGAGACCGCCATCATGATCACCACCGGGTCGGTGCGGGGGAAGTGATGTGTGCCGCATTGCGCGCACTCGCGGCGCCAGCCCCAGGCGGCGAGGTCGCTCGGATGGCCGCAGGTGGCGCAGAAGCGATGACTGCGATGCCAGTGCAACAGCGCTTTTGCCTCCGCCAGCACGCCGAGCGTCGCGGCCGGAGCGACGCCGGCCGTGGCCATCGCACGCAGGTCACGGGCGGGGGGCGCGCTTTCGCTTTCCTCGGCCGGCGGATCGAACCGGACCGCGAAGACCGCGCCCCCCAGGCCTCGGCCGAGAAAGACCGTCTCGGTCGGGACACCCAACCCCTGCACCTCGCTCCGCTTGAACCAAGGGTCGTCGGTTTCGGGCATGCCACGCAACAGGACGCGGTCTCCTGAGAATGCCACGAACCGGGTGCCGGGAGCGTCCAGCAGGGCCGGGATGATGTTGCCATGGTCGCGAGCCGCAGCAAGGCGGTCGAGCACATTGCCGGCGTAGCCGAGATGGTCGTGATGGAAGTGGTAGCGGGACATGGGGAGATCCAGAATTGTCAAAGCGGCGCCAGGACGCCTGAAAGCGTCCCGAGGAAAGCCGCTGCGGCTTCGGTGGAATAGGGAGAGGCCCGTCCTGCGCCCCAGACCGGTCCCGGCCAGGCGGCGTCGTGGGTGAAACGGGCCACGACATGCAGGTGCAATTGCGGCACGAGGTTGCCGAGCGCACCGACGTTCATCTTCACGGCGCCGGTCACCTCCCGCAGGGCTTTCGCAAGCGTCGCAAGTTCCTCGATCATGGTGGCGCGTTCAGGGGCCGTCAGGTCGAAGATCTCGACGAGATCGGGGCGGCGGGGAACCAGAATGAGCCAGGGGAACCGCGCATCGTTCATCAGCCTGACGGTACTGAGGCCGAGGTCTCCCGCCGGCAGCGTGTCGGCAGCGAGGCGCGGGTGAAGCGCGAAGGTCATCGTGGCTCGTCGGTGGTCAAAGGTGGAGTCTTCATAGACCCGGATCGGAAGCGTTTGGCGATCGATAAAACGCCTCGGGTCGGAAGAGCAATGCCAACCTCCGAGAAGCCCGCAAATCCGCAATCCCCTGCTTGCGAAATCGCGCGTCATGGTCCATTTGAGGCTCGGGAGGTTGGCGGTGGACGTTCCACTCGCCAACCGGGTCAGGTCCGGAAGGAAGCAGCCCTAACGAGATCGGGCGGGTCTCTGTCCAGCCTCCTACTCACGCTGCCGTGCGGCGGCGGCATCAGGCTCGGCGCTTCGGGCGCGGGGCGTGCCTTCGGGCGAGAATGTCATGAGCCTCGTTGATGGGACCAGCGGATCGCCCGCCGCCACCCCGTATCGCGTCCTGGCCCGCAAATATCGGCCTTCGAGCTTCGCCGACCTGATCGGTCAGGAAGCCATGGTGCGCACGCTGTCGAATGCCTTCGACTCGGGCCGTATCCACCAGGCCTATCTTCTGAGCGGTGTGCGCGGCGTCGGCAAGACCACGACGGCCCGCATCGTGGCGCGTGCCCTCAACTATCACCGCGCGGCGCGTGACGGCGTGGCGGAAATCGATCGGCCGACCATCCTGATGGAGGAGATCGGCACGCATTGCCAGGCCATCATCGAATCTCGTCACGTCGACGTGATCGAGATGGATGCGGCAAGCCACACCGGCATCGACGACATTCGTGAGCTGATCGAGGGTTCGCGCTACCGCCCCGTGATGGCGCGGGCGAAGGTCTATATCATCGACGAAGTCCACATGCTGTCCAAGGCGGCCTTCAACGGCCTGTTGAAGACACTCGAAGAACCGCCCGAACACGTCAAGTTCCTGTTCGCCACCACGGAGGTCGACAAGGTGCCGGTGACGGTGCGGTCGCGCTGCCAGCGATTCGATCTGCGTCGCATCGAAGCTCCTGTGCTGATCGCTCATCTGGCCGGGATCTGTGCCCGAGAGGGGATGGCGGTCACGCCCGACGCGCTGTCGCTCATCGCGCGCGCCGCCGAAGGATCGGTGCGCGACGCCCTGTCGCTGCTCGACCAGGCCTTGGCGTCGGGCGTTGGTGCCGATGTGATCGGCGAGGACGAGATCCGCGCCATGCTGGGTCTCGCCGACCGGGCCCGGGTGATCGACCTTTTCGAGCAGGTCATGAAGGGCGAGATCGCGGCGGCGCTGACCGGCGTGAAGGCCCTTTACGATCAGGGAGCCGACCCTCTCAGCGTCATCAGCGATCTCGCCGATTTCGTGCATCTGGTCACGCGGCTGAAACTCGTGCCCGACGCCGCGAAGGACCCGGCGCTGACCGGGGAAGAACGGGCTCGCGGCCAGGTTTTCGCGGGAGCGCTCGGCCTGCCGGTGCTGACCCGCGCCTGGCAGATGCTTCTGAAGGGGCTCGGCGACATCAAGGAATCGCCGCGCCCGCTGGCCGCGGCCGAAATGGTGCTGGTGCGCCTCGCCTTCGCGGCCGACCTGCCGACGCCCGACGAGGCGCTCCGGCAGTTGGCTTCGGCTCCCGCCGAGGCGGGGCCGCCCGCCATCAAGGGACCGGCGCCGACCTATGGCGGCGGCGGTGCACGTTCCGGCATGGCGACGGCTGCGCTGCCCCGCGTGGCGCCTCCGGCGCCTACAACCTCGTCCCAACCGCGGGCGCGCTCCTTTGCCGATGTGGTGGCCCTCGCGGCGGCCAATCGCGATATCACGCTCAAAGTGGCGCTGGAGCGTGACGTGCGCCTGGTGCGCTTCGAGGAGGGTTCGATCGAGTTCGAACTCGCCCCCGGGGGCTCGCCGACGCTGGCCGCGACCCTGATGCGCAAGCTTGGCGAATGGACCGGGATGCGTTGGATGGTGGCCATCACGGCCGTCGGCGGCGCCGCGACCGTCAAGGAGCGCGCCGACGCGGCGGCCGAGGCCGAACGTCAGGCCGTTGCGGACGATCCCCTGGTGCGCCAGGTCCTCGACATGTTTCCCGGCTCTTCCCTCACGGTTCGGACGATCGAGGCCGAGCCGCCTCCCGCAGTCGAAGCGGAGCCGCCGCGTTTCGAAAACGACGAAGTCGGCTATACCGACGATATCGTGACCGATGACGATCTGTGAGAGGGGCCCGAGGCCCGACGACTTGCTCGCAGACCATGACGGTCGCGATTGATGCACCGAAACATGCCCCTGCGACGGCGGCGGGCTCAAGGGCACTGCAAAGTATCTGCAAGGAGAGGAGACGGCGATGCGTGACGTGATGGGGCTGATGAAGCAGGCGCAGGCCATGCAGGCCAAGCTCGGCGAGGCGCAGGCCGAGCTCGAACGTCTGGAAGTCGAAGGTCAATCGGGCGGCGGCCTGGTGAAAGCCATCGTGACCGGCAAGGGCGAGTTGAAGTCGCTCACGATCGATCCGTCGCTCATGGTGGCCGACGAGAAGGAGATCCTGGAGGATCTCATCGTCACGGCGCATGAGGAAGCGCGCAAGAAGGTCGAACGCCAGAAGGAGGAGAAGATGAAGGCCCTCACGGCCGGTCTTCCCCTGCCGCCGGGCATGAAGCTGCCGTTCTGAGATGGCGGAACGCGTCGCCGGTCCGGAAATCGAGAAACTGATCCAGCTCCTGGCCCGCCTGCCCGGCTTGGGGCCGCGGTCAGCCCGCCGGGCCGCGCTCCATCTCATCCGCAAGCGCGAGGAACTGCTTGCACCCCTCTCCGACGCCATGCGGGTTGCACGCGAGCGCATCGTCACCTGCACGGCCTGCGGCAATATCGACACGGCCGATCCCTGCACGATCTGCCGCGACCCGCGCCGTGATCCGTCCGTCGTGGTCGTGGTGGAGACGGTCGCGGACCTCTGGGCTTTGGAACGGGCCGGCGTGGTGCGAGGCCACTATCACGTGCTCGGCGGCACGTTGTCGCCGCTCGACGGCATCGGTCCCGACGACCTGAATCTGTCCGGCTTCGCCGAGCGGATCGTCGCCGAGAGCGTCAAGGAGGTGATCCTCGCCGTGAATGCGACGGTGGACGGCCAGACGACTGCCCACTATGTGACCGACCTCGTGTCCCACCTCGACCTATTGGTCACGAGGCTGGCGCATGGCGTGCCGGTCGGCGGCGAGCTCGACTATCTCGACGAAGGTACATTGGCGGCAGCCTTGAGAGCCAGGACGGCTTTCTGACGGGTGGCGCGCAACAGAAAGGCCGCACCCTTCCGGCCGCGGCCCAAGTCAGTCAACGATGTGCGCGCGACTTCACTCGATCCCGAACAGCCCGCGCAGGGTCGACAGATCTTCCGCCAGCGCCGTCACCGGGCCTTTGAGGGCGAGACGATCCTTGTCGGTCAGCTTCTCGTAGCTTTCGAAGCCGGCCTGACTCCGATATTTCGTCAGGATCGCATCGACTTTCGAGAAATTGGTGTCGATCTTCTTGTGGAGCGTTGGATCCTGCTTCACTAGCATCGGCTTCAACAGCGCCACGATTTTCTGGGCGCCATCGATATTGGCTTGGAAGTCCCACAGGTCGGTCCGGCTGTATCTGTCTTCTTCGCCGGTGATCTTCTTCGAGGCCACTTCCTCGATCAGTTCTGCCGTTCCCCCCACGAAGGCCTTCGGGGTAATCTTCAGATCGGCAAGCCGCTTCTGCAGTTCGAGCGTGTCGGCCATCAGTTGATCGGCCACGGGGGCAAGCCCCGCCGTGCTCTTGTCGCCGAACAGGCCCTTTTCGATCCGATGGAATCCCATGAACTTGGGGTCCTCCGCCTTCTTCTCGAAATCATCCTCGCGTGCGTCCATGTTGCCGTCGAGGTCGTTGAAGAGTTCAGCGATCGGTTCGATGCGCTCGTAGTGCATGTGAGCCGGGGCATAGGCGGCCTGTGCTTCGGCGAGCTTGCCGGCTTTCACATCGTCGACGAAGACGCGGGTCTTGGCCACGAGGGCTTCCACCTCGGATGCGACATACGATTTGTAGGCCGCGATCGGCTTGTCGAGCTCGTCCGTCGACAATTTGGGCGTGTCCGCGTGAGCAACACCGGCGCCGAACAGGCCAAACGCCGCAACGAACCTGACAAAGTTACGCATAGAGTCCCCCGAGATTTCGAGGGATCTATACAGATAGTGTAGAAAGAACCGCAACCCAAATCAGCGCCAACTACGAAGATGATAATAATTCCAAAGTTAGAACACTTGGTCTTTTTATTTGAAATAATTCTAGTGTAGATGCCTGGCACTGCTTCGCGGTCGTGTCGTTCGCTTAAGGGCCAGGCGCGCCATCATCCCCGGCAAGCGACTCGATAATCGGGCAATGCGGCCTGTCGTTGCCTTCGCACGCGTCGGCGAGACGATGCAACGTTGCGGCCATGGCGCGGAGATCGGCGATCTTGTGATCGAGTTCGGCAGCGTGCGCCAGCGCGATCGCTTTGACATCGGCGCTTGATCGATCCCGGTCGCTCCAGAGCCTCAAGAGATCGCGGATCCGGTCGATGGGGAAGCCGAGATTGCGGGCGCGGCGAATGAAGCGCAGCCTGTGCACGTCGTCCGGCCTATAGGATCGATAGTTTCCGGCACTTCGGTCC
Organism: Lichenifustis flavocetrariae; assembly: GCF_026130545.1. Classification (GTDB taxonomy): domain Bacteria; phylum Pseudomonadota; class Alphaproteobacteria; order Rhizobiales; family Beijerinckiaceae; genus Lichenihabitans; species Lichenihabitans flavocetrariae. Next base: position 141,501 of record NZ_JAMOIM010000015.1, read on the forward strand.
GCGGCTTCGATAAGCCCGATGCTCTCATAGTGGCGGATCGTTTTGGCCGAAACACCCGACATCGTGGCGACCTGTCCGATATGCATCGAAGACCCCGAATTTCGTCCTTGACCTTCCAACAGTGGGAAGGTCCACAAGAAGCGTCAAGAAGCCGAGTCGAGACAGGTGGTGCAGCTATGGGCAGGGGGGCGGCTTCTGCGACGGAGATGCGTCTGCGGGTGTCGACACTCACCATCAATCCAAACGGGAGTTTCAGATGATACGTGCTGCTATGGTCGCGGCCTCGGTGTTCGTGGGAGCGACCAGCTTCGTGTCGGCCGCCGAGATGGTGATGGGCCATCGTGCGTCCCCGGCCGACAGAGCGAACAAAACCGCTATGGACGCCATGATGAAGGGGATGATGGTCAAGCCCAGCGGAAACCCCGACAAGGACTTCGCCGCGATGATGATTCCGCATCACCAGGGTGCCATCGCGATGGCACAGGTCGAGCTGAAATACGGCCAGGATCCAACCCTGCGGGCTCTCGCGACGAACGTCGTCGCGGCGCAAGAGAAGGAAATCACGCAGATGAAGGCTTGGCTCGCCGCCCACTGATTTCTGCCGCTCGCCGCGTTGGCCAAGCGACGAACTCGGATCGGTCAGGCCGCAAAGGTCGATGTGTTCAGCGAGACGTGTTCGGGCGCTGGTGAATTATAGAGCCTATCGTGTCCGGCAAGCGGCGGCGTCGCCTGACCGCTGACGGTTTCGTGGAAGACCCGATAGGTGCTGCCACTCTCTCTCTTGGCTTCATACATGGCCATGTCGGCGCAGCGGAGAAGAGCATCAGGGTCGCGTCCATGGTCCGGTGCGACGGCGACGCCGATCGAGACACCTACTTTCATGGCGATGCCGTCGAAGTCGATCGGGCCGGGAACGACCTTCAAGAGATGGCGGCAGGCCTCGTCAATGCTGTCATCTGCAAACGCGTGGCTGAGCACCAAGACGAATTCGTCGCCTCCAACCCTGGCCGTGAGATCGCCTGGCCGTTCGGCCGTCTTGAGCCGCCGCGCCGTCTCGATCAGGACGATATCGCCGGCGCGGTGGCCCATGGAATCGTTGATGGACTTGAATTCGTCGAGGTCGAGGTAAAGCACGGCGAACCTATTGCCCGGTCCGGAGCCGTTGCAGAGCCGATCGAGATGATCGTGCAGCAGTGTCCTATTCGGCAGATTTGTGAGCGCGTCGTGCTGCGCAGCGTGTTTCGCTTGTGCGTGCGCCTCTGCGAGCTCCTGGGATTTGGCGTCGATCATGCGCGCCATCCGCATGGCATGCGCCAGGACAACGGATGTGAGGACGCCGACCGCTGCCCCGACTAATAACAACGGAGGCATTATCGTGTGGAGCAAATGCCGTCCCGGCTGCTCGGGGGTCCAGGTCAGCCGGACCGTGTTACCACCATCGAACGTTGTCGCGCGGAAGAGGGGCTGACCCGCGTCTGCGTCCGTCGCATTCGCCAAGCGGAGATTGTGCAGGAGACCCTGTTCCATCGCGTTCAGACGCGCCGGCGTGAGCGCGATCCCGAAAATCATGACCGAAGGAGGTCCCGCAATCTCTGAGATCGTCGGGTCGCCGCCCGTCGAAATGACCGCCGCGCTTGCGAGGAATGGCAGGCCATCCATTTTGAGGAAACCCGAAATTGGCTTGCTCTGGTTCTGAGGCGCAGCGGCGCGTGCCTCTCCCACCATCCGGTCGAGGCCGTCGACGTCGGGAGCGGTGGCCAACACGGCCAGATCTCCCTTGAGGAGCGCATAGGTGACAGCGCCGGTTGGCCCAACCACGAGGACATCGTCATAGCCGTAGTCCCGAAACAGAAGCGGGCCGATATTCTCGCGGACATAGGCCCATTCGAAGTCCGTCGACACGTGGAGGTGCTGATAGGCCTCGCCCCAAGCCGCGTAGCTTTTGACGTCCTTTTCGAGACGCGCGCTGCTCTGTTCGATGATGTTGTGGGCGAAGGTCGCCGCCTGTTCGGCGGCGCGCCGGTCGAGCTGCCGGGAGATCTGGAACAGGAAGCCTGTGAGCGACGCGAACGCGACGAAAACGAGGGCAGCAACGGCTGGCGCTGCCCGCCGCCGAAACAATCGCGCAAGCCGTGCCGCTCCCAACTCCATCGCACCTCTCCCCGCGTCGCCCTGGCTCTAGCGGGAAACCGTGAACACGTGGTTGCTAAGACCTTGGAGGCAGAGACAAGGAGGTGTCCGAAAAGACGAAGCGCGGATAGTCGCGCTCGGCCTTCTTCGCCGATGTCAGTTCGACGAACGTCCGAACACGGAAGCGACATCGATGTCGTCCCGGTCCTGCTTGTTCTTGTTGCCGTGAGACCCGAACACTTCCGCTTCCGTCGAAGGCTCATGACTCTGACGCCCTGTCGTATACTCGGCAGGCATGAGGGTCTGGCCGTGATCCTCTTCGACCGCCGGCCGATCCTTGGCGGCGCGCCCGACTTCGAAATCGAGATCGATCTGCGAGCACAAGCCCAGCGTCACCGGGTCCATGGGGCTCAGGCTTGCGGAGTTCCAATGCGTCCGATCCCGGATCGCCTGCAGGGTCGATTTGGTGGTGCCGACGAGCCGCATGATCTGCGCATCCTTGAGCTCGGGATGATTGCGCACAAGCCACAGGATGGCATTCGGCCGGTCCTGACGGCGCGAAAGGGGGGTGTAGCGCGGTCCACGCACCTTCTTCATCGGCGGGAGGCGGACCTTCGACACCTGAAGCTTGAGCATATGGTTCTTGTCGCGTTCGGCGCGAGCCAGTTCCTCACGGCCGATCTGGCCCGACGTGATCGGATCGTGCCCTTTGATGCCGGTCGCGACCTCTCCGTCCGCGATGCCCTTCACTTCAAGCGGGTGCAGCTTGCAGAAGTCGGCGATCTGTTCGAACGTCAACGATGTGTTGTCGATCAGCCAAACAGCTGTGGCTTTCGGCATCAAGGGTGCGTCGCTCATCGGGTCTCCTCGCAGGCTGGCGATCGGGAGGGCTTGAGGCGATATTTTTCAATGACCCGAGAAGCTTCGGCTTCCACGAGGCTGAACATCAAACCATCCGAAAGGGAATAGCTCGACATATAGGCGGCAGCAGGGCGGATTGCAATTCACCGTGAGAGACCCGAAGATCGGAACATCGCCCGGAGAGGCCCAGTTTCAGCGGCCCGTGGACGGGCTTTCGACCATTGTGAGGTCAAGGTCGAGCCTGAACATGAGCAACCCTTTGAGGTCGGTCACCTCCATGCGCCAGTCATGCGTGGTGCAACACTGGTCTGGATGCTCTGTAATGAACCTGCCGATACGTTGGATCGCTTCGAGACGCGCGTCCTGAAGACCGGCGAGTTCCATCCCGAGCTTGTCCTCGATGTGCTCCCCGTTGCAGACATGAAAAAAATAGCGCGTCACCGGCTTCTCCGTCGCATCGACGGGAGCCAGTCACATGGCCCCGGGCGGCTAACAAATGTGTAAGGAAGCGGTTCCGGCTCAACGATGAAAACGGCATCACAGGACAGGGAGCTTGGCCATTCGGCAAGGCCGCCAGCGATGGGCAGGCGGCTGATCCAAGCTGCCGCACCTCAGCGCGACGTCAGTCGGCCCGGACTTGGGGATGGCTCAGGCTCAGAAAAGGATGACAGATGACGAATAGGCCTGAGCGAAGGTGGTGCGGTTCCGCCCGCCTCGCTTCGACGCATACAAGGCCGCATCCGCCGATGAAATGAGATCCTGCGGCAGAAGGTTGACCTCGTGGCCAGTGCTGCAGCCGATGCTGAGGGTTACGACGTTCGCGGACGAGCCGGGATGGTTGATCCCGAGATGTTCAACCGCGACCCTGACCCGCTCGGCAAGGGCCTCGGCCCCTTCACGCGGCGTACCCGGCAGCACGATGGCAAACTCTTCGCCGCCGTAGCGTGCCGCGGCATCACGGCTTCGCAGAACGCCGCGGATCGCATAAGCCACGGTTTTCAGGCAGTTATCACCCGCCACATGACCGAACTGGTCATTGAACAATTTGAACTGATCGATGTCGATCATCAGCAGCGAAAGCGGCAAGCCTTCACGCTCACAGCGACGGAGCTCAGTGGACAGGGAGAGGTCGAAGCTCCGCCGATTGAGGAGATCGGTCAGTCCGTCTCGCGCTGCGAGATGCTGCAGCGCGTGCTGCGCTTCCTTTTGCGCCGTGACGTCGCGAAGCGTCTGCACGACGGCGAGAAGAAAGCCGGAGTCGTCGTAGATCGGCCCAGCATCCAACGCGAGGCTCATCTGGCGGCCAAGACGAGGCATGGGGCAGGTCGTTTCGAGCGAAACACCAAAGTCCGTAAGTTCGAATCCGTCCCAATCCTTGAAAAATGTTTCGATCTCGGAATAGCGCCCCATAGCCACGAGATCGGCCAGGCACGGGCGCTCCTCCAGGTAGAAGGCCTTCCAGTGACTTCTGGTGTTGAGGACCTCGGTGGCCTTTAGTTGTGTCAGGCGTTCGCAGGCCCGGTTCCACATCACGACGCGGCAATCACCGTCGATGACAAAGGTCGGAACAATCAGATGGTCGATCAGAAGGTCGGCAAGATTCCGCTCTTGGTTCTGATCTAAACCCACCCTTCTGGAAGCGGTACGTCGAGCCATGCCTGAATACCGCCGTGAACGCAGATCTTTCCGGTCACACCATACCGACCCGCAGTAAACAAGCCTTGAACGGAAGCCGCCCAATATGTGCGGCAAACCCCCACAATGACAGCAAAAATCCCGTTTTGATCAATCCAGGCCGATCGCTACGAAGCGGACCTCGCCTTGCGGGTTCGCAACCAGGAGAAGAACGGAATGACGTCCGGCCTCCTTCAAGCTTTGCACCCGGTCGGCGATATCCTTCGGTGTTGTGACCTTTTGCTGGTTGACTTCCACCACCACGTCGCCGGCGTTGATGGCTTTGCCGCCAGCCGGAGAGCCGGCATCGACGCTGGCGACCGCGACCCCCTGCACGCTGTCCTTGATGGCAAATTTCTTTCGGACGTCGTCGGTCAGAAGCGAGAGTTGCATGCCGAAGGCCGACGAGGGGGCCGGAGGCACCGCGTCAGCGGGTGTCTTCGTCTCTGCCGACGCTTGTTTTTCGCCGTCTTCAAGCCGCCCCAGTTTGACGGTGACGTTCTGCGGCTTGCCATCGCGGATGACCGAAACCGACACCTCCTTGCCGACTGCCGTGGCCGCGACGAGACGGGGGAGGTCCCGCGATGTCTTCACCTCCTTGCCGTCGAACGTGACGATAACGTCGCCCGCCAGAAGGCCGGCCGGTTTTGCCGGCCCGTTATCGTCGACGCCGGCGATCAGCGCCCCGTGCGGGGTCCCGAGCGACAGGCTATCCGCGATCGTTTCGTCGACCGGCTGGATGCGCACCCCGAGCCAGCCCCGTCGCGCTTCGTGAAACTCGCGCAATTGATCGATGATGGGAATGACAGTCTCGGAAGGGGTCGCGAAACCGATTCCGATCGAACCGCCCGATGGCGACAGGATCGCTGTATTGATGCCGATCACCTCACCGGCCATGTTGAACAGAGGGCCGCCGGAATTGCCCTTGTTGATCGCCGCGTCCGTCTGGATGTAGTCGTCGTAGGGTCCGCTGTCGATGTTGCGGTTCCGTGCCGACACGATGCCGGCCGTCACCGTGCCCCCCAACCCGAAGGGATTGCCGACCGCCATCACGGCATCGCCAACCCGCATCTTCTCGCTGTCGCCGAATTTGACCGACTTCAGCGGCTTGTCGGAGGACACTTTCAGCACCGCGACGTCGACCTTGGCGTCAGTCCCGAGCAGTTCCGCCTTGAGCTTGCGGCCATCCGTCAGGATCACGGTGATCTCGTTCGCGCCTTCGATCACATGGTTGTTCGTGATGACGATACCGCTCGGATCGATGATGAAGCCGGAGCCGAGGGATGCGGAGCGCCGGCTCTTCGGCGGCGCGTCAGGAGCGCCCGGTTCTTTTTTCCCTTGCAGCTGGCGTTTGAAGAATTCCTCAAAGAAATCCTGAAACGGCGTGCCAGGCGGCAGTTGAGGCATGGTCTTCAGCGAAGGTTTGGCGCCATTGTCGCCCACAACCTGAGCGGCGGAGATATTGACCACGGCATCGACGACGCTGTCGGCCAAGTCGGCGAGCGACTCAGTGCCCTTCGCCGCCGCCGGGGTCACGGCTGCCAATGGAGAGGCCAGGGACACGCCCAAGCCTACCAGGGCTGCCACGGCCCGAACCCTCATGCGAAAGATCTGCTTGCGGTGGCGCGCCTGCGGAGGATGAGAGACAGACTCCGGTGTCATGAAGCAATCCCGTCCCGGCGCCCCGCGGATGCGGGTGGCCCTCCACTATAGAATGTTCGACGAGCTTCGCATCACGTCGGCTCTGCGGCAACTTGAACGAAGCCGTCAGCCTCCGGGAGTTGCCGGAGGCGCGATGGCCTGATCGGGATCCTGGAAGTAGCGGAAAAAGCTGGAGCTCGGCGAGATCACAAACCGTGTGTCGGCTCCCTTGAGCGAAGCGCCATAGGCCTGCATGGAGCGGTAGAAGGCGAAAAAGTCGGGATCCTTGCCGAAGGCGGCCGCGAAGACCCGGTTCCGCTCAGCATCACCCGTTCCGCGCAATTCGTCCGCGCGCCTCTGCGCATCGGCTTTCAGCACAACGACTTGGCGGTCGGCATCTGCCGTGGTCGTTTGAGCCTGTTCGGCGCCCTGTGCGCGATATTGAGCGGCTTCACGGGCCCGCTCGGAGATCATACGGGAAAAGACTTTTTCCGAAATCTCGCGGGGCAGGTCAGCGCGCCGGATGCGGACATCGTCGATCGAGAGCCCAAGCCGGCTCGACTCGGAATTGACGAGATCGCGGATCTTCACCATCAACTGCGCCCTGTCTTCCTTGATGATCTGCGGCAAGGTCGACTCGCCGAGCACACGTCGCAGGGCCGAGTTCATCACCGACGCCAGTTGATTATTGGCCCGCACCACGGTCCCGACGCTCTGGTAGAATGTCAGCGGGTTGGTGATCCGGTAGCGAACGAAGGCGTCCACGAGGATCCGTTGGTTGTCGGCCGCCACCACTTCCTGCTGCGGGGTCTCGAGGTCGAGGATCCGGTTGTCCAGCAGAACGACGTTCTCGACGAACGGGACCTTCATTTTGAGGCCCGGCTTGTTGATCACCCGCACGGGCTCTCCAAAATAGAGCACCAGCGCCTGTTCGGTCTGGGCGACCGTGAAGAACGTGCCACCAACCACGATCACGATGACCACGAGGGCGGCGAGGGCCGCGACCAAGGCGGGCTTCATGGCTTGGCTCCGGTGGCCGGTTTGGCATCGAGGGCACCGAGCGGGAGATAGGGCACGACGCCCGCGCCCTTGTTGTCGGTGATCACCTTGTTGGAACCGCCCAGCACCTGCTCCATGGTCTCGATATACATCCGTTCCCGTGTCACCTTCGGCGCATTCTTGTATTGCGCGTAGACTTGGTCGAAGCGCGACGCCTGACCCTGTGCCTCCTGCACGGCTTGTTCCTTGTAACCTTCTGCTTCCTGCACGATGCGCGCCGCGGCACCACGCGCCTCCGGAACGACCCGGTTGGCATAGGCATCGGCTTCGTTGCGCTGCCGCTGCAGATCCTGTTGTGCGGCCGTCACGTCCCGGTAGGCGGCGATCACTTCGTCTGGGGGATCCACCGAGAGCAATTGCACCTGGATGACCATGATGCCGGCCTTGTAGCCGTTCAGCACCCCTTGAATCAGGTCCTGGACGGCCGGCTCGATGATCTTACGGTCGGTGGTGAGGATATCGGTCAGGTTCTTCTTGCCGATCACCTCGCGCATGGCGCTCTCGGCCACGGCCTTCACGGTTTCCTGAGGATTGCGCAGATTGAAGGCGAAGTCCTCGGGACGCGACGGGTCGATCTGCCAGACCACGCGGAACTTCACATCGGCGATGTTCTCGTCGCCGGTCAGCATCAGGCTCTCTTCTGGAACGTCGAGGGAGACCTGGAGCCCACCGCCGTTGCGGCGGCTGTCGTCACGCGTCACGGCGCCGATGTCGATCGAGTTGCGGTTGGTGACCGGGAGAACAGTGACGGCCCCGATCGGGTAGGGGAGATTGTAGCGCAGTCCCGGGTTGGTCTTCCCCGTATAGCGGCCGAAGATCATGTTGATCCCGACCTCGTTGGGCTGCACCGTGTAGAGCCCGGTCGCCAGCCAGACCGCGATCGCGGCCAGTACGATGAGACCTAGGCCCGCCGGACTCGACAGGCCACCGCCCGGCAGGAGCCTTTTGACCTTGTCCTGACCACGCCGCAGCATGTCCTCGAAGTCTGGTGATCCATTGGGAGTGGGTTTTTGCCCCCAGGGACCTGGAGCCTGCTTCCAGGGCCCGCCGTTATTCTGGTTGGACCACGACATTCTTGATCTTTCGCAACGCGTCCTCGACCGGCGGATGATGCATATTCGCCGGTGCCTCGGTCCGGTAGAGGCTTGGTTTGCTCCATCCGTCGTGCAGGCGACATATAGGGGGAGGCTCGGGCCGAGGCAAACCTGCAGCTCTGCTTATGCTGAAGCGGAGGGGTTAAAAGCTGGCAATGTTGGCCGCCGGCGTCACCGGTTCAGATGCCCGCATACCATTCGTAGCCCTGGTCCTCCCAATAGCCCCCACCGCCTTTGCCGATGCCATCGAGGTGATCCACGACGGCGATCCGCATGACATATTTGGCCATCTTGTAGCCCAGTTGCCGCTCAAGGCGCAGGCGGAGCGGCGCGCCATGAGCGACCGGCAGCGCCATCCCGTTCATGTCGTAGGCCAGGATCGTCTGGGGGTGGAAGGCGTCGACGAGGTCGATGCTCTCGTAATAGTGGCTGCCCACGTCTGACGCGTCGCCTGTGCCGCCGGCGGACTTTGCGATCTTGGCGTCAGGCGCTTTCGTCTGGCCGGTTGACGCCGGGGCCTGATCGCCTGCAGGGGTCGCATCGTCCCCGCTGGTGTCCGCGTCATCCGCACTGAGGGCGTCGAGACCGCCCTCATCCATCGTGTCGGCGCAATGGAAGACGATGAAGCGCGCGGCCGGCTTCAGGCCCGCGGCCTTGAGCAGGTCACCGAGCGGCACACCCGTCCATTTGCCGATGCAGCTCCATCCTTCCACGCAATCGTGCCGGGTGATCTGGGTGCGGGCCGGCATGGCCCGCAAGTCGGGTAGACTCCAGGATTGCGGGCGCTCGACCAACCCATCGATCGCCAATTTGAACGTCGCGAAGCCCGTTTTGACCATGCCGCGATAGGCTTTGTCCTTGGGGTCGTCGTTGCCGTTCGCCTTGAACTGCGGTGAGATCTCGGCCTCGGGATATTCCGGCGCGAGCTTCTGGTCGGACAGCAGGAGGCGCTGCACGTAGAGGTTGGCGTCTTCGTCCTTGTCGAGAATGCGGCGCGCCCAGGGTTTCTCGGAAACGTCGTCGCAGCCGGACAGCAACGAGGCGCCGAGCAGCGCGGCGCCGCCCGTGACGATCCTGCGCCGGTCGAACATGATCTTGCGGCTAGACATGCGGCACCGTCTTCTGCTTGCGGTCGATGATATACCAGCCCGAGACCATCCCGCGCATGTTGTTCCAGAAGCCGGACAGAATCACGAGGGCGACATGCACGACCACGAAGAGAACGAGGAGGTCCGCCACGATGAAGTGGATCGTGCGAGCCGATTGCCGTCCTCCGAACAGGGTCAGCAGCCATGGGGTGACACTGTTCATCCCGGGTGACATGGCCAGGCCGGCCAGGATCTGGATCGGGAGCAGGCCGAGCACGACCACAAAGTAGGTGAGCTTCTGGATCACGTTGTAGTGCCTGGCCTCTTCGCCTTCGGCGAAGCGCAACAGCAGATGCTCCTTGATCGAAGCGCCGATGTGCCGCCATTGGGCGCCGGTCGGCACGTAGCGGGCGCGGAACTGGCCCGACGCAAATCCGTAGGCCAGATAGATCGCGCCGTTGATCACGAAGAGCCAGGCGAAAAAGAAATGCCAGCGTCGTCCGGTGGCGAGATCCTGGTCGGCCGGCAAAGTGATCCACCTTGGAAACCCGCGTTCCGTCATGTCGCCGCCTGCGTCGCGGGACAATCCCAAAACGCCCGTCGTGGTGAAGCTGTGGCCCGCGACCGTGGTGACGCCTTTCGGGGGTTGCGCGTCCTGATCTGCGCCGATCGAGGCCCAGGGATGCTCGAAGGTGGAGATCGATCCCCAATAAAGAGCCGGATGAGCATTGAAGATCTGCAAGCCGCTCATCAGGAGGATCGTGAGGCAGGCCACATTGATCCAGTGACACACGCGGATGAGCGCCGGGTGGCGGAACACCCAGCGCCGCCGGTCGACATCGGCCGTCTCGGGCGCATCGGTCGTTCGTAATCCTTGCACGGCGGCACTCGTCATTGGCGGCTTCCTTTGCAAAGATACGATCCGAACCCGGCTGGGGTTCGTCCTGACCCGCATTGTCGCACGAATATCGGACGCGCCGCAGGGTTGCACACTCTCCAAGATCCTCGACGATCGGCCAAGTGCCGGATGGCTGCGGAAACTGAACGAAGCGTCAGAACGTTCGCCTCCCGAAGCCTCAAAAAGAGCCGCTTTGCCGCCCCTTGGTTTGCCGCCCGATGCCCCTCTGCTAGAGAGGCGGCGATTGGACCTCGATTTGGAGACACTTATGGACTTCCGTCGCCGCGACCTCATGCTCGCGTTGCCAGCTGCTTTGACGCTGACGTCGCTGCCCGCCCTTGCGGCCGTCGATGCCAATACGGTCTACCTCGATACCAAGGACGGGCGCATCACGATCGAACTCCGGCCCGATCTCGCCCCCAAACATGTCGCGCAGATCAAGAAGCTGATCGGTCAGCATTTTTACGACGGCATCGTGTTCCACCGGGTGATCAGCGGCTTCATGGCCCAGACCGGCGACCCGACCGGCACCGGCATGGGCGGTTCCAAGCTCCCCGACCTCAAGGCGGAGTTCACCGAGACCCCGTTCAAGCGCGGCACGCTCGGCATGGCGCGATCCTCCAGCCCGGATTCGGCCAATTCGCAATTCTTCATCTGCCTGGCCGATTCGTCGTTCCTGAACGGCAAATACACGGTGTTCGGCGAGGTCACGGGCGGCATGGATGTGGTCGACAAGATCAAGAAGGGCTCGGAGTCCGACAACGGCAAGGTCGACAGCCCCGACAAGATCGTCACCATGAGGATGGCTCAGGGAGCCAAATGATCTTCGCCCGGCGCGCGGGTTGGCTGGGCGGGGCGGCTTCGGCCGCTCTCGTCCTTCTGGCCGCGACCGCCGGGGCCGAGCAACGCGGGCGGCCCTTTCATCATGGGCATGTCCGGCGCTTGCCGTTCAACCCGTTCGACGACTACGGCCTCGCTCCGCCGCCTTATATCTTCGAAGAGCCCCCGCCTTCGGGTTATCCGCCCATTTTCAACTTCCCGGAGGATGAAGGGCCTCTGGTCGTCGAACCCACGCCGCGCCCGGACGCGACACCCTACCCCTATCCGCAAGGCTTCTCGCTTGATGTGCCGACCCCGACGGACGATGGCGGATCGCCGCGGGCGAAACAGGCCGGTCCCCTCAATCGCTATCGCGACGTGGCCGATGCGCTCGCGCGCTGCTGGCGGCCACCCGCGACGATCGCCGGGATCCGGTGGAACACCGTGACGCTGCGCGTGAGCTTCAAGCGGGACGGCTCGATCAACGGCCTGCCGCGCATTCCCTACGCCGATCCGGGCTTGACGCCGGACGCGCGATCCAGTCTGAACCAGTCGCTCACCGCGGCCCTGCATCGCTGCACGCCGCTCGATCTCACACCGGGCCTCGGCTCGGCTATTGCGGGGCAGATCTTCGCCCTCCGCTTCCTCGAACAGGACCCGTAGAAATGACGGACAGCCCCAAAACCCTCACGCTCGAAACCACCAAGGGAACGGTGACGATCCGCCTCCGGCCCGATCTCGCCCCCAAGCATGTCGAGCGCATCGCGCAGCTCGCCAACGAGAAATTCTACGATAACGTGCCGTTCCACCGCGTGCTCGAAGGCTTCATGGCGCAGACCGGTTGTCCGCATGGCACCGGCACGGGCGGATCGAGCTACCCGAACCTGAAGGCGGAGTTCAACGCGGAGCCCCACGTGCGCGGCACCTGCTCGATGGCTCGCGCCCAGAGCCCCGACTCGGCCAATTCCCAGTTCTTCATCTGCTTCGACGATGCCGGCTTCCTGAACAAGCAATATACCGTGTGGGGCGAAGTGACTTCCGGCATGGAGAATGTCGACAAGATCAAGCGCGGCGAACCCGTCCGCGATCCCGACCGGATCATCACGGCGCGGGCCGAGTGATAAGGCTCAATCCTGCTCCCGCGTGAGCGAGAAGGTGGCCTTCGCGTCAGCGAAGGTCGGATGAGGGGAAACTCAAGCGCGGGATACCCTCATCCGTCACGGCTTCGCCGCGCCACCTTCTCCCGCTCATGCGGGAGAAGGGAGTTCGACCTATGCGCGTCGACGACTTCGACTTCGACCTTCCCGAAACCGCGATTGCGCTGCACCCGGCGCAACCGCGTGATTCCGCGCGCCTGCTCGCCATCGAGCCGCGCCGCGCCGCGCCCTTCTCCGACCATGTTGTTCGTGACCTGCCGTCGCTGCTCCGGCCGGGCGACGTTCTGGTGGTCAACGACACGCGCGTCATCCCAGCCCGGTTGATCGGCCGCCGGCATCGGGGCGAGACGACGGCCCGCATCGAGGTCACACTTCATCTGCGCGAAAGCGCCGACACGTGGCGCGCGTTCCTGCGTCCGGCCAAGAAGCTTGCCATCGGCGAACGCCTGCTGTTCGGCGAGGCCGACGACCTCGCGGCGGAGCGTATCGGAAGCGGGGAGGGGGGCGAGGCGGTGTTGCGTTTCGATCGCACCGGGGCCGAGCTCGATGCGGCGCTCGACCGTGTCGGTCTGATGCCCCTGCCGCCCTACATCGCGCGTCGTCGGGCCGAGGAGAAGGCGGACGAAAGCGACTATCAGACCATGTTCGCGACCGAACGTGGCGCCGTCGCTGCGCCGACCGCCGGGCTGCATTTCACGCCCGCGCTTGCCGCCGCACTCGCGACGCAAGGTATCACCATGCACCGCGTGACGCTCCATGTGGGCGCCGGCACCTTCCTGCCCGTGAAGGTCGACGATACGGCCGATCACCGCATGCACGCCGAATGGGGGCGCGTGACACCCGATGTGGCCACGGCCCTCAATGCCGCGCGAGCGTCTGGCGGGCGCATCGTGGCGGTCGGGACCACGGCGTTGCGCATCCTCGAAAGCGCTGCCGGCGATGACGACCTCGTGCAGCCCTTCGAAGGCCAGACCTCGATCTTCATCACACCAGGCTACCGCTTCAAAGCCGTAGGCGTGCTGATGACCAATTTCCACCTGCCGCGCTCGACCCTCTTCATGCTGGTCTCGGCCTTCGCGGGACTCGACACAATGCGGGCCGCCTATGCGCATGCGGTCGCGACCGGCTATCGCTTCTATTCCTATGGGGATGCGTGCCTCATCGCGCGGGCCGGGGGGACATGATGGACGATTTCACTTTCACGGTCGCGGCGACCGACGGGACCGCCCGTACCGGCGCCATCACCAACCCGCGCGGCACGATCCGCACGCCGGCCTTCATGCCTGTCGGCACGGCCGGCACCGTCAAAGCCATGTATCCTGAGCAGGTGCGCTCGCTCGGGGCCGATATCGTGCTCGGCAACACCTATCACCTGATGCTGCGGCCCGGCGCCGAGCGCGTGGCGGAACTCGGCGGGCTGCATCGCATGATGAACTGGCCTCATCCGATCCTCACAGATTCCGGCGGCTTTCAGGTGATGTCCCTGTCGAAGCTCCGCAAACTCGATGAGAACGGAGTCACGTTCCAATCCCACATCGACGGGCGCCGCTACTCGCTCACGCCCGAGCGCTCGCTGGAAATCCAGGATCTGCTCGGCTCCGACATCCAGATGCAGCTTGACGAATGCGTGCGGCTGCCATGCACGGAGGCCGAGAGCGAACGCGCGATGCGGCTCTCGCTACGCTGGGCCGAGCGCTCGCGCCAGGCCTTCGGCAACAAGCCGGGCCGGGCGGTCTTCGGCATCGTGCAGGGCGGCGAGGTCGAGGCCCAACGGATCGAGAGCGCCAGGGCTCTGGCCGAGATGGATTTCCACGGTCTGGCGATCGGCGGCCTCGCGGTGGGCGAGCCGCAGGACGTCATGCTGCGGATGATCGAGACGGTCGAACCGCATCTGCCGACCATGAAACCCCGCTACCTGATGGGCGTCGGTACGCCGGACGACATTCTCGAGAGCGTGCGGCGCGGCGTCGACATGTTCGATTGCGTGATGCCGACCCGGGCCGGGCGCCACGGACAGGCGTTCACGCGCTTCGGCAAGCTCAACCTGCGCAATGCCAGGCATGCGGACGACACGCGACCGATCGATGAGGCGTCGTCCTGCCCGGCTGCGCGGGATTATTCGCGGGCCTATCTGCACCACCTCGTGAAGTCGGGCGAGATCTTGGGCATGATGCTGCTGACCTGGGTGAACCTCGCCTATTATCAGGATCTCATGGCGGGTATCCGGGCGGCGATCGCCGAGGGTCGGTTCGATGATTTCGTCGGAGAGACCAAGGCCGGCTGGGTGAAGCCGGAGTGAGCGACCCTTCTCCCGCGTGAGCGGGAGAAGGTGCCGGCAGGCGGATGAGGGGTGGCTCGGCGCTGAGGTGACCCTCATCCGACCCGGCTTCGCCGGGCCACCTTCTCCCGTTCGCACGGGAGAAGGGACGATGCCACGCTACACATGCACTCTCGGAATCGTCTCCGACCATGACCGCGTCGCCGCGAGCGTGTCGCCCTCATAGGCTTTCAGGGTGCCGGTCAGCCGGAAATTCTCCGCGTCCCCGGTCATCACCAGGCTGGTGTCGATGCGGATCGCCCAATCGTCGCGCAGCATCGTGTAGCTTTGCTCGATCGTGGCTTCGGCGGAAAATGGGTCGCCGTCGACGATCGTCAGGCGCCGGGTCAGGTCGTGCGACAGGGCGGTGCCGATGTCATCCCAACACACCACGCCTTCGCCGAAGAGGCCGCCTTCGCCGATTGTCGTGAAGGTCGTTTTGCCGGCGATGTGGTCGAAGCTGACGCCACGGGCCATGCGGCCGTCGCGGAGCCGCGTGCCCGGTGTCGCGGGGCCTGAGCGTCCCGGCGCGAAGGCGACCGGCGTCTCGGCCGCGTCGATCGGGCGTACCGGCAGGCTGAATCGGCTTCCGGCCAGACTGAACATCAGCGTGGCCGCGTCCGGCGCCGGCCAGACGAGTGGCCAATAGGCGGTCGAGATCGCCAGCCGGATCTTGTGCCCGGCCGGGAACCGGTGCCCGCAGACCTTGAGCGGCACGCGAATCCGCACGGTCTCGCCCGGCACGAGCGGGGCCGGATCGGTGGAGCCGTCACGGTGCGACAGGTTGAGAACCGCGTAGCTGACCCGCAGCGAAGCGCCGTCCGGGCTGACGTCGCAGAGCCGGACGGCGATCTGGGCCCGCGGCCGGTCGGCCGAGAGCGCCAATTCGACGACCGGGAAGCCCAGGATGTCCAGCGCCGTGTCGAGGGGCGGGGTATCGAAGCAGAGCGACAGCCCGTCGTCGTAACGCTGGTCCGCCGGCATTTCGCCCGGGACGCCCGTGCCCATCCATTCGCCACCTGCCGTGCCGGTGGAGAGCGGCGAGCGCACCGAAAGCGTCCCGGCGCTCTGGGGGGCCGATGCGAGACGGCCCGGGGCGAGGTGCCAGACCTGCTCCGCGATCCCTTCGCTTGGCCAGACGCGTTCGGCCACGAAGCGGCCGGCCGAGAACGGCAGCGTGGTCTGTGGCGCCCGGTGGTCTTCGACGAAGGCCCGCAGCATCGGCTCCCGCATCACGCCCGTGTCCTGACCCTTGAGCCATGTGTCCCACCAGCGGGTCGCTTCACCGAGGAAATCGATCGAGGGTCCGGGCACGCCGTCCTGCGGGTAGATGTGGGCCCAGGGGCCGATGATCCCCTGCCGGGGGCAGCGCAGGCCTTCGAGCAAGCGCGGCACCGCATTCGTATAGGCATCGGCCCAGCCGCCGATGGCCAGGACCGGGCATTCGATGGCTGCGAAATCCTCGTTGACGGACCCGTGCCGCCAATAGGCGTCGCGGCTCTGGTGCCGCATCCAGAGGGCTGGCCAGAAGGGCAGATGGTCGAGCCGCGCCAACCATTGCGCGCGCCAGTCGTCGCCAACGATCGCCGGGTCCGCCGGCCGCGCCTGATAGGCCAGCATGATGGCGCCCCACCACAGATTGTCGTTGAGCAGGCACCCGCCCATGTAGTGGATGTCGTCGGCGAAGCGATCGTCGGTCGAACAGACCGTGATGATGGCCTTGAGGGCTGGCGGGCGCCGCGCCGCCACCTGCAGGGCGTTGAAGCCGCCCCAGCTCTTGCCCATCATGCCGACCGCGCCATTGCACCAGGGTTGCGCCGCGAGCCAAGCGATCACCTCCAGCGCGTCGTCCTGCTCCTGCAAGAGATATTCGTCGTCGAGCAGCCCATCCGATTCGCCCGAGCCGCGCATGTCGACCCGGATGGCGGCGTAGTTCTGAGCTGCGAAGAAGCCGTGCATGGGCTCGTCACGCCCGCGGGTTCCATCGCGCTTGCGATAGGGGATGTATTCCAGGACGGCCGGCACCGGTGTCGCCTCGGCGGTTTCGGGTAACCACAGTCGCGCCGCCAGCCGCACGCCGTCGGCAAGCGGAATCCATAGATTTTCGATGACCTGAACCGTCACGAGCCGCTCGCTTCACTGCATGTCGCCGACCGCTCTCGAATGAGCGATCGACATCGGTTCTATGTCTTATGCCCTCAAGGCGCCTGCGCCGCCAAGCGCTGCGATCAAGGTCGAGGCGGGATCCGTCACGGCCGAGCGTGCCACAGCCATCCACGGCATTGGTCCAGTCGGGGACACATTTCGAGGGCCGCAATCGTGGATGACCGGCTCAAGGCCATGCCAGGGTGAGAAGCCCGCGCTGGGCTGAACGTCTCCGATGCGCGGCAGAAAGCCGGGCTTGAGCCGCTGTTTTAGAAGCGTTCGCCGACCATTTCCTCGCTTTTCGACCAGAGCGCCTCGGCATGCTCGGGATCGAGCGCATAGGCGCGGACGCCCTCGCTGATCGCACTGATTTTCTGGTCGTCGGGCACGATCTCTCCGACGTGGCAATTTTCGCAATAGCGTCCGCCGACGGCATCGGCTGGAGCCACGACACCCGCCCAGACCGACGTTGCTGCCCCTTGGGGGATGGTCTTGAACTCGAACGGCGGCTTACCTTCGGCGGCGAGGTCGCGGTTCATGTGATCGATCATGTCCTGCATCTGGGCACCATCCATGTGGCGGCCGAGTTCGGTTCGGATGCCGCCGGGATGTACGGCGGCCGCCCGGATGCCCCGGCTTCGATGACGCCGGTCGAACGCGACCGCGAACAGGATATTGGCGGTTTTCGATCGCCCGTAAGCCACGAAGGGGCTGTACGGCGTGCGCTCGAAGTTGGGATCGTCGAGATCCACGTCGGCAAACCGGTGTCCCGACGAGGCAAGGTTCACCAGTCGCGCGCCCTCGCGCATCAGAGGTGCGATGCGGTTGACCAGCAGGAAATGGCCAAGGTGGTTGGTGCCGAACTGCGTCTCGAAGCCGTCGGCGGTTCGGCCGAAGGGCGTCGCCATCACGCCCGCATTGGCGATGACGAGGTCGAACGGCTCGGCTTTCGCGGTGAGCGCATCCGCGCAACGGCGGACGCTTGCCAGGGAGGCGAGGTCGAGTTCGATCAACTCGAAGCCGCCGCCCCCCGTCCAAGCCGCGTCGCGCACCGGCGCTGTGGCGCCTTCAGCCTTTCCGAGATCGCGTGCGGCGCCGATGACATGCGCCCCGCACGCCGCGAGGGCTCGCGCGGTTTCGACCCCGAGGCCTGCGGACACGCCGGTCACTAGGGCTCGCTTGCCGCGCAGAGTGACTCCGGCAAGCACGGCTTCGGTCGTGCAAGACGCGGTGAATGCGTGGTTCATATGACGTCTTCCTCATGCTGTCATAGATCCGGCGACGCCGTGCACCTGAAGGGGGCCAGGCTTGCGGAAGGCACGCGTCTCCGCGATAAGCGGAGGATCATTCCGGAAATATACGGAGGATTTCTCCGCTTGCAAGGGCTGTGATGTGATCGACGTACCGAAGGAGGCGGGCAACCGAAGGCTGCGCGCCGACGCGCAACGCAACCGCGATCATTTGCTGGACGTGGCCAAGGCCGCGTTCACGCGTGGAGGCGCGGATATCAACCTCGACGACCTTGCCAAGGAGGCGGGGGTCGGGGTCGGTACCTTGTACCGGCACTTTCCGACGCGGGACGCGCTGATCGAGGCGGTCTACCGGAATGAAGTGCGGAGGCTCGCGGAGGCCGCCACCAACCTGGCCGACACGCACCCGCCGCTCGACGCACTGCGCAGCTGGATGCGGCTCTTCGTCGACTATATTGCCACCAAATACCTGATCGCGCCCGTGCTGAACTCGATCGTCGGTGGTCCCTCGCACCTCTATGCCGCAACGGGCGATCAGCTGAAGCAGGCGATCAATGGTCTGGTCAGTCGGGCCGTCGCCTCCGGGGATATCCGGCCCGATCTCGATCCATTTGATCTTCTTCGCGCCCTGGTGGGTGTCGCCAACGTCGCGGCGACGCCCGATTGGGAGGCGAGTGCGAAGCGGCTTGTCGATATCCTGATCGCGGGGTCACGCCCCGTCACCTGACCCATCGGGGCCGACGCGGCCATCTGGCCCGGATGTCGCCGCAAAGCGCCGGCCGGGCCGAGACAAACGGCGGGAACCTTTGCGGAAGCCGGCCAAGGCGTCCCTGTTCCAACATCCACAGGGCGGGCTCTGCAGTTGACAGTCTATATAGATAGTAGACATATGACGCCGCATTGGGTCCAGGGTCAGCGGGATGTTTTCGATGATGCTCACACGGCGCAACCTTGTCGGAGCCTTCGGCGCCATGGCGGCGGGGGCTGCCTTCGGCCCCGCGCGGGCCGCCGCGGACATCAAGCTGCTCAATGTGTCCTACGATCCGACGCGTGAGCTCTATACGGAGATCAACGACGGTTTCGCAGCGGTCTGGAAGGCCAAGACCGGCGCGACCGTCACGTTCGAGCAGTCGCACGGCGGTTCGGGCAAGCAGGCTCGCTCAGTGATCGATGGGCTCAAGGCCGATGTCGTCACGCTGGCGCTCGGCTGGGATATCACCGCGATCGAGAAAGCCGGCTTGATCAAATCCGGCTGGCAGACGCGCCTGCCCGACAATGCCGCGCCCTACACCTCGACCGTCGCGTTCCTGGTCCGGAAGGGCAATCCCAAAGGCATCAAGGACTGGGCCGACCTGACCCGACCTGGCGTCCAGGTCATCACGCCAAGCCCGAAGACGAGCGGCGGCGGCCGCTGGGCCTTTCTGGCCGTGTGGGGCGGGATCGCCAAGGCCAAGACCTTCGACCTTACGACCCCGGATGGGAACGCGGCGGCGAAATCCGCCGCGGAGGGTGCGACGTCCTTCCCGATCTACGACAATGCCGAGGCCAAGAGCTTCATCACGACGCTCTACAACAGCCATGTGCCGGTGCTCGACACGGGCGCCCGTGGCGCGACGGTCAGCTTCGCCCAGAAACAGATCGGCGATGTGCTGATCAACTGGGAGAACGAGCTCTGGCTCGCCAAGGAGGAGTTCGGTGCCGACAAGTTCGAGATCGTCTATCCGGCCACCAGCATCCTGGGAGAGCCTCCCGTGGCGGTGGTCGATGCCGTCGTGGATCAGAAGGGTACGCGGGCCGTCGCGGAAGCCTATCTGCAATATCTCTACACGCCGGAAGCCCAGGATGTGATCGCGCAGCTCCACTATCGGCCGCGCAATCTCGATGCGGTGAAGAAATACAGCGCCGATCTCCCCAATGTCCCGCTCTTCACCATCGACGCGGCTTTTGGCGGCTGGACCAAGGCACATACGACGTTTTTCGCCGACGGCGGCGTGTTCGACTCCCTTTACAAACCGGCGCAATAGCCCCCAAAGACTGTCGAGTTTGCGGGCGCGAGGCGGCTGACATGGATCAGGGGCGACGAGAGAGACCGGCGGCTTGGTAGCCGCCGCGAAACGGCGTGTCATACCGGGCTTCGGCCTGACCCTCGGCTACACGCTCGTCACCCTGTCCTGCTTCGTACTGTTGCCGCTCGGCGCGCTCGCGGTGCGCACCGCGCAACTGTCGTGGCCCGAGTTCTGGGCGACGATCACCGACCCGGTTGTGGTGGCCGCCTACCGGTTGACCTTCGGGGCCTCGGCTGTGGCGGCGCTCTGCAATGCCGTGCTCGGGCTGATGACGGCCTGGGTTCTGGTCCGCTATCGCTTTCCCGGCCGCCGTCTGCTCGATGCGCTGATCGATTTCCCCTTCGCGCTGCCGACAGCCGTGGCGGGCCTGACGTTCAGCAACCTATATCTGAAGGACGGCTGGATCGGCGGCTTCGGCGACCGGCTAGCCGGTCTCGTCAACAGTGCCGGCGCATCCTTGGGCTATCCCGCCTTGATCCCTTCCGACAGCCTCGGCTGGCTCGACTTCGCCTATACCAACACGCCGACCGGGATCGTGCTGGTGTTGATCTTCGTGGGCCTGCCTTTCGTGGTCCGCTCGGTGCAGCCCGTGCTCCAGGAATGGGATGCCGAATATGAACTGGCCGCCGAAAGTCTCGGGGCAGGGCCCTTCACGACCTTCCGGCGTGTGATCTTCCCGGAGATCTTTCCGGCCTGGCTGAGCGGCTCGTCGCTGGCCTTCGCGCGGGCGGTGGGCGAATATGGTTCGGTGATCTTCATCGCCGGCAACATCCCGGGCAAGTCGCAGATCGCGCCGCTTCTGATCGTCCAGAAGCTCGACGACTTTCAATACGCGCAGGCGACCGCCATCGGCATGGTCTTGCTTCTGGCCTCGCTCGCCATCCTGCTTGTCATGAACGGCATCGAGACCTGGGTCCGACGCCGCCAGACCGCCTGAGCGAGATCGTCCATGGCAGGTGCGCCCCTTCTTGTCTCCGCCAGCGCCTCAGCGCCGCCCGTGACGCGCGGTCATCCCGTCTGGCGCCGGTTGCTGATTGCCGGCACGGTGGTGTTTCTCACGATTTTCATCGTCTTGCCCGTCGTCAATGTGTTCACGCAGGCCCTCTCGAAAGGTGTAGCCGCCTACACGGAGGTCTTCACCGGACCCGCCGCCGATCAGCCGCCCCGCAACCTCGCCGAGAAGCGCAAGCTTTCCACCCGCCGGGCGCAGAGCGAGAAGACCGCGAGTGCCATCGCCATGTCGGTCGGCGTCGCGGCCGTCGTCGTGCCGCTCAACATTCTGTTCGGCCTCATGGCGGCCTGGGCGGTCACGAAGTTTCGCTTCCGCGGTCGCCTGCTGCTCATCGCGCTGATCGACCTGCCGTTTTCCGTGTCGCCGGTGGTGGCCGGCCTCATCTTCGTCCTGCTTCTCGGCCGGACGGGGCTGTTTGGCGCCTGGGCCACGAATTTCGTCTGGCCCGACCCGACCTCGATCGCCTGGCGCGGCTTCGGCGGCGGCTGGCCGATCGGATTCGACCGCTTCAACAGCGGCATCATCTTCACGCCGCTCGCCATCGTTCTGGCCTCGGTCTTCGTCACCTTCCCGTTCGTGGCGCGCTCCGTGATCCCGCTCATGCAGGCGCAAGGCACGGATGAGGAAGTGGCGGCGCTGTCGCTCGGCGCGAGCGGCTGGCGCACCTTCCGGTTCGTCACGCTGCCGAACATCCGCTGGGCGCTCCTTTACGGCACTATTTTGTGCACGGCGCGTGCCTTTGGCGAATTCGGCGCCGTGTCGGTGGTCTCCGGCAATACGGATGCCAACGATACGATGCCGCTGCGCATCGAAAAGCTCTGGAATGAATATGACAACCAGGCCGCCTTCACGGTGGCGTCGCTCCTCGCCTTGCTGGCCATGGTGACGCTGGTGTTGAAAACCTTGATCGATTGGCGTGCCGCGCGTTCCGCGCGACGCGACACGGGCGCAACCCTTCAGGCAGGTCCTCCCTCATGAGCATTGAGGTTCGCGGCATCAGCAAATCCTTCGGGCCGACCCGTGTCTTGAAGGAGATCGACCTGCGGATCGAGACCGGAGAGCTGGTCGCCCTTCTCGGCCCGAGTGGCTCGGGCAAGACGACCCTTCTGCGGATCATCGCCGGCATGGAGCACGCCGATCCTGGCGGCGGCTCCGTGTTGTTCGACGGTCAGGACATCACAGCGCAAGGCATCGGCGACCGCCGCATCGGCTTCGTGTTCCAGCATTATGCCCTGTTCAAGAACATGAGCGTGTTCGAGAACATCGCCTTCGGGCTGCGCTCGAAGCCCTGGCGCAGCCGGCCCGATGCCGCGCAGATCAAGAGCAAGGTCGATGCCTTGCTGGATCTGATCCAACTCGGGTCGCTCGCACAGCGCTATCCGTCGCAATTGTCCGGGGGGCAGCGTCAGCGGGTCGCGCTGGCCCGGGCCCTTGCGGTTGAGCCCAGGGTGCTCCTGCTTGATGAACCTTTCGGCGCGCTCGATGCGACCGTGCGGCGTGAGCTACGGCGCTGGCTGCGGCGGTTGCACGAAACCATTCACGTGACGACCATCTTCGTCACCCATGACCAGGAAGAGGCCCTGGAAGTCTCGGACCGCGTCGCCGTCATGCGGGCGGGCCAGATCGAACAATTCGGCTCGCCCCAGGAGGTCTACGAGAACCCCGCGAGCCCGTTCGTGTTCCAATTCCTGGGCCATTACAACGTGTTCAGTGCCCGTGGACAGGTGGCCGACGCGCCCCTGTCCGCCGGGGGAGGGGAGGGGGCCCTGACGCTGGTGCGTCCACATGATGTGGTGGTGAGCCGCAACGGGAATGACCGGGACGCTATCCCGGCGCGCGTGCTCCATGTCGGCCTGGTCGGGCCGCTCGTCCGGGTCGAGCTCGAACGTCTCGACCGCAAGGAGTCGATCGACGCCGAACTCACGTCGGAAGCCAGCAAGGAACTGGCCCTCAAGCCCGGTGACTCGGTGTTCGTCACGTCCCGGCACGAACATTCCTTCGAGGATTATTCGATCTGACGCGCCTCGCCAGCCTCCGGCTGGCTTGAGCGTTTGGCGCCAAGGCCCCGCGTTCCGGGAGCCTTTTCAATGTCCTGATCCCGAGCCGGTCCTTTTTGGCTCTCTTGCGGTGTGCCCAACAGGCCAGTGAAATCAAACAGTTGGCATGTCGCGAAGGGGTGATGTGAGGATCCGGTGACGATTTTCCGACGTTTTTGGAATTTTGTGTGTTGACGAGTTTGGGAGTGTGGTCCTATAAGGCGTTCATCGACGGCGGCGCTGCCAACGAGTTGGCGGCGGGCGC